>NZ_CP108381.1:5055478-6420957 GCF_035956715.1 Nocardia sp. NBC_01329
CCTTTTCGATCAGCGGATCCACCTTGTCCGCGTTTTTACGTGCCAAACCCAATGCCTTGTTCGCCAGGCCCTTGAAATCCATCGTCTGCTCCTTGTTCGGACTCGCTCGAACATCACAGTACCCAGCGAATTCCGGACACGAGGCGCAGCACCGACGGCGACGGTGCTCACAGTTCGCCCAGCCACACCGGATGCCAGAACCGACCGGTGTCGGTCCAATCCATGTACCGGACAGTTCCTTCCACTTTCGGCGTCACCCAGATGGTGTCGCGGCGTTCGTCGGCGGACATGTCGTTGACGAACGGGCTCGTCTTCCGTTCCAGCCGGTGCAGCCGCGCGGCCAGCTCGCGCATACCCGCATCGCCGAACCCCGTACCGACCCGACCCGCGTACACCAGACCATCTTCGGCCGGAATCCCCACCAGTAGTGACGCGAACGGGCGGGCACGGCTGCGCCGCATACCGCCCACCACGACCCGCTGGGTCCGCCAGTTGCGCTGCTTCACCCAGGCGCGTCCTCGGGTTCCGGGCAGGTACACCGAATCCAGCCGCTTGGCGACGACTCCCTCCACCCCGTCCTGTTCGCTGCGCCGCACCGCGTCCGCACCGCTGCCCTCGTACGGCGCCGGTACTCGGAGCGCGGGCGCGGTCGCGGCGAGCGCTTCGAGAACCCGGCGGCGATCCCGGTAGCGTTTGCGCAGTAGCGAGGTGCCGTCGAGGTAGAGCAGATCGAACGCCACGAATTCCGCGCGGCGCGGATTCGCCTTCAACAGTGCGATGTTCACCGCGCCGTCCGGATCGCGCACGATGATCTCCCCGTCCAGCACGACCTGATGGCTTTTCAGGTCGGCGGCCAGTTCGGCGAGCTGCGGGTAGCGCGCGGTGACATCATTGCCCGCCCGACTGCGCAAACGGAGCTCACCGGAGTCGATCTCGACGATGAGCCGGAAGCCGTCCCATTTGCGTTCGAACACCCACTCCGATTCCGGGAGTCCGGCCACCTCGCCGCTGCCGGCCAGCATGGGCGGCACTCCGCGGGGCAGCTCGGCCGCGGGGGCGGGCTGGTCCTTCATCAGATGCATGAGCCACTGATCGCCCTCGGTGCGGATCAGCACGTACCGTCCGTTCAGCCGGTTACCGCGCAGTACCACGATCACCTCGTCATCCCGCCATTTCTCGGTGCGGTAGGTGCCGGCGTCCCAGATCGACATCTCGCCGCCGCCGTACTCACCCGCCGGGATGGTGCCGTGGAAATCCAGGTATTCCAGTGGATGGTCCTCGGTGTGCACAGCGAGCCGGTTCTGGCGCGGACTGTCCGGTGGCCCCTTGGGGACCGCCCAGGAGACCAGGACACCCGCGCGTTCCAGCCGGACATCCCAGTGCAGGCGGCGGGCATGGTGTTCGTGGACGACGAACCGGTCGCCGGTACCGGGCTGTGGTGTCGCGGCGGGTACGGGTTCGGGGGTCCGCGCCGGATCCCGCATCGACCGGTATTTCGTCAGGGCATCGTCGAGCGGCGGGTCCAGGCCCGCGAGCAGATCGCCGTCGGACCGGTACCGGCGCAGTACCTCGTCGAAACGCAGCTGTCGCAGGCCCGCGCCGTCCTCGATCTCGTCCCAGCTACGCGGCGCCGCGGCGTTCGGTTCCGGGCGGCCACGTAGTGAATACGGCGCGATCGTGGTCTTCGACGGATTGTTCTGGCTCCAGTCCAGGAACACCTTGCCGGTGCGGACCTTCTTCGCCATGGTGGCAGTTACCAGTTCGGGCAGCAGTTTCTCCAGATTCTCCGCCACCTGCTTGGCCACCGTGGACGCCCCGCCCGGGCTCAGCGCCCGATCCAACGGAACGTAGAGGTGAATACCTTTGCTTCCGCTGGTGAGTGGGTAGGCGCGCATCCCGATCTCGGCGACCATATCCCGGATACCGACCGCCACCCGCGCGCATTCGGGCAGCCCGGCACCCGGGCCGGGGTCCAGGTCGAACACCAGCCGGGTCGCCGGGCCTCGCTCGTCACCGTCGAAGCGCCACTGCGGCACGTGGATCTCCAGCGCCGCCTGCTGGCCCAGCCAGACCAGTCCGGCCTGGGAGGATATGACGGGGTAGGTCACCTCGCGATCGGAATGCCGCTGGGTGCGGCGCGGCACCCAGGAGGGGGTTCCCGCGGCGAGGTTCTTCTCGAAGAACGAGGGCGCGGCGACACCGTCGGGCCAGCGTTTACGGGTGACCGGGCGGTCGGCCAGGTGGGGCAGCATGGCCGGGGCGATATCGGCGTAGTACTCGATCACCTCGCCCTTGGTGGTCCCGGTCTCCGGATACAGCACCTTGTCCGGGTTGCTCAGCCGGACTTCGATTTCCGGCTGCCCGGGCTCACCTCCGAAATTCCGGCGCACCCCGGATCACATCCGCGCGCGGACATCCCCGTCCGGCGTCGCGCCGCGGATCACGGACGCGGATCCGGGCCCGGGCCGGGGCCACCGGGATGTCCGGGGCTGCCGGGCTGCTCCGGAGGGACCACCTTGCGGGCGGCCTCTTTACCCTTCTGGATCTTGTCCGAGTACTTGCCCTTGGTCTTCTGGTCGAGGAAGTCCCCGGCCTTGTCGACCGCCTGGTTGATCTTGTCCGAGTTCTTCGCGGCCGTTTCCTGCCCTTTGCCGACCAGATTCTTCAGGTTGTCCATCAAGCTCATAACCGATTCCTTCCTGTCACCGTGCGGAAGTGTTCACTCCATATCTTCCCACCAGGGGCGCCCGGGCGGGAGGTCACGAATTTCGAGCCGCTGACCGGGCAGCGGAACCGCGATCTCGGTGCCCGCCGCGGCGGCCGCGTCCACCAGTCGGCGGACGGGTTCGGCCCAGGGATGGGGTGCGAGGTTGAACGTCGCCCAGTGGATGGGCACCAGTACGCCGTGTTCCGGTTCACCCAGGCAGAGATCGGCGTGGGCGCGCACCGCCTCCTCCGGATTCATATGGATATCGGCCCAGTGCGGGTCGTAGGCGCCGATCGGCAGCAGGGTCAGATCGAACGGACCCCACTGCGCCCCTGTCGCCGCGAACGCCTTGGTGAATCCGGTGTCGCCACCGAAATACGCCCGGTGCTTCGGGCCCACAAGCGCCCAGCCCGCCCAGAGTGTGGTGTTGCGGACCAGCCCACGTCCCGAGAAGTGCCGGGCCTCGGCGCAGAGGATGGTGAGTTCGGGACGATCGTCGCCGGGTGTGGACAGCGAATAAGAGCAGCCCCAGTCCAGTTCGATGATCCGCGCCTCCGGCACACCCCAGTGCCGCAGATGCGCGCCGACCCCGATGGGCACCACAAAAACAGACTGCTGGGTACGCACCAGCGTGGTGATGGTGTCCGCGTCGAGGTGGTCGTAGTGGTCGTGCGAGATGACCACGGCGTCCACCCGGGGCAATTCGTCCAGCGCGACCGGAACAGGGTGGATCCGGGACGGGCCGATCAGCCGGGAGGGTGAGACCCGCTCGCTCCACACCGGGTCGGTGAGCACCCGGTACCCGTCGACCTCGATCAGCGCACTGGCGTGCCCGTACCAGGTGACCGCGAGGTCCGCCGCCGCGCCCGGCTGCCGGGATTCGGCCAGCGGCACCGCGCTCTTCGGGCGGCCCGCCCGCATTCCGGCCAGTATCGACAGCAGGCCGGCCGGGTTCTCGCGCACGACGATGGGTGACGCGGGTTCGGTGTTGTGGAACTGGCGGTCGCGATAACTGCGGGCACCGGAGGCGGTGGGTGCGATCGTGGAGACCGAGGCCCCCAGCGCGGCCGGTAACCCGTCCAGGGCTCGCGCCACCCAGCCGAATACGGTCAGCCCGGCCAGTCCGGCCGCCGCCGCGGCGACACTGCGCGGCCTCATCATTTGCCCACGAACTTCGCGGGGCGCTTCTCCTGTCGGGCCTGCCTGCCCTCTTCCGCGTCCGCGCTGGACCATGCTGCCTCCAATGCGGCCTGCTGTTCGTTGTTGGCAGGCTCCCGCGTGCCGTCGTCGTTGAGTTCCAGTTTCAGATGGCGCAGTGACAGCGGCGCCAGTTCGGCGATGGACTTCGCCCAGCCCTGGGCGTCGGCCAGGGTGCCGATCCGATTGGCGAAACCGAAATCGTAGGCGTCGGACGCCGAGATCGGCTCGGCGCCGAGCAGTACGGTACGGGCCGGACCGCCGCCGATCAGCGAGACCAGCCGGCGCGTGGTCCAACGGTCCACGGAGATACCGAGTTTCGCGGCCGGTATAGCGAGATAGGACTCCTGAGCCATGACCCGCAGATCCGCCGCCATCGCCAGTTGCACACCCGCGCCGAGCGCGGGGCCGTTCAACGCGGCGATCACCGGCACCGGCATGGCCTCGACCTCGTGCAACATATCCAGCAGGGCATCGAGGAACTCCGTGGAGTACACACCGTCGAGATCCGCGCCGGCGCTGAACACCGGACCGCGACCGGTGAGCACAATCACCCGGGATCCGCGGCGGGCGTTGGACAGCGCCTCCCGGAGCTGGGTGACCAGGTCCAGGTTCAGCGCGTTTCGCCGTTCTTCGCGCTGTAGTTCGATGGTGACGACATCGCCGTCACGGCTGACCCCGAGCATGTTTGTCCTTCCCCACTGAACGAATACCGATACAGACCGCCGATACGGATGCGTTGCTGCCCACTCTGCCACAGGAAGGTGACCTGCTCCGGGAAGCTCCGGCTGCTCAACCGAGGCAGTCGGACCCGCTCCGGTTCGGAGCGGGCAGCGACCGAGCGGCGCCCGGCAGGGGCCCGCCCCTGCTCGGGGGAGCCCCGATGGGAAGCAGTCCAGCGACCGTTCGAGCACTTACCAAGTCGTCGGCCTACCCAGGCCGATCAAGGCCCACCCGAGCACACTCCTTCTCGTCCCCTCTGGCTGCCCACCCTCCATCGTCGGGGCCCGCCCCGGTTCTGGAGCGACGAAGCGATGGAGCGCAGCGACTGAGCGCAGGAGTGAAGAACCGGGGTCACGAGGGCCCCGACCGCCCCGCCGAAGGCGGGGCAAACAACCCAGTCGGGGCCCGCCCCGGTTCTGGAGCGACAGAGCGAAGGAGCGCAGCGACTGAGCGCCGGAGTGAAGAACCGGGGTTAATAGGGCCCCGACCCGCGACGCCGGAGGCGGCGCAGAAGATACAGCTCAGTTCTCCAGGCCGAAGGCGAAGGTTTCCGGGTCGGCACCGGTGCGGCTGCCGGAGTCCAGGGCCGAGATCGCCTGGACCTGCTCGGCCGATAGTTCGAAGCGGAGAACATCGAAGTTCTCGGCGATCCGGGACGGTGTCACCGATTTCGGGATCACCACATTGCCGAGTTGCAGGTGCCAGCGGATGATCACCTGCGCCGGGGTGCGGTCCACCGCGTCGGCGATCCGGGTGATCACCGGATCGTCGAGGACCGTGCCCTGGCCGAGCGGGCTCCACGCCTCCGTGGCGATGGCGTGTTCGGCGTGATAATCGCGCAGTTCGCGTTGAGTCAGTCTGGGATGCAATTCGATTTGGTTCACCGAGGGGGTCTCGCCGGTTTCGGTGATGACGCGGTCCAGGTCGGGGATGCGGAAATTGGAGACGCCGATGGATCGGACCCGGCCGTCGGTCTTCAGCCGCTGGAAGGCCCGGAAGGTGTCCACGAAGCGGTCCGCGGCCGGTACCGGCCAGTGGACGAGGTAGAGGTCCAGATAGTCCAGTCCCAGCCGCTTCAGGCTCGCGTCGAACGCGCGCAGCGTGGAGTCGTAGCCTTGGTCGGCGTTCCAGAGTTTCGTCGTGACGAAGACCTCGTCGCGGGGTAGCCCGAATTGCCGGATGGCACGGCCGGTGCCCTCTTCGTTCTCGTAGATCGCCGCAGTGTCGATGCTGCGGTAGCCAGCGTTCAGCGCGGCGGTGACGGTATCGAACACCTGGTCCGCCGGAACCTGGAACACCCCGAAGCCGAGCTGTGGGATCAGGCTCCCGTCGTTCAACACGATCGGAGGAACTACACCCGTCTGACGTCTAGTGGTCACCGCCTCGACGGTAGAAGCGCTTCGACGGCAGGTCAACGAACGCCCGCCCCGTGTCCGGTCGAAGTTCGGAGACAGAACTACTTGACAGATCATTGTGTTTTTACAACACTTCATTAGGTGAGCCCAGTAAGACGCGGGGAAACGCTACCGATATTCAACCGAATCGCCGTACTGCGGGCCGAACACCGGATGTCCCGGGCGGCCCTGGCCGACGCGGTGAACGTCAACCCTCAGACAATCGGTGCGCTGGAACGCGGCAACCACTATCCGAGCCTCGACCTGGCGTTGCGGATCTGCGAGGTGTTCCGGCTGCCGGTGGAGGCGGTGTTCTCCAGAACCGAGTTCACACCCCTGTCGGCCGAGGTGTACTCCCGCGAGAAAGGACAGCAGCCATGACCGCTGCCACCGAACCGAAATCGCTGCTCGAGCGCTACGAGGCCTATCGAATCCGACGCTGGCTGGTGCGGGAGAAGCAGATCGCCGGAATGCTCCCCGGCTGGCGCACCACCCGGCGCCGCCGAGCTCTGGTGATCACCGTGATCGCGGCATTGACCCTGGTGTTCACGGCCGGCGTCCTGTCCGCCTTCGGGCTCGGATGGGCCCCGCTGCTGGGTGGCGTGAGCATCCTGGTCTTCCTGCCCTCCTGGACGATGGTGCGGATCGTCGCCGAGGCCCAGGACAACGCACCGGCCGAAACCCTGGACGAACTGGAATTCGCCCAGCGCGAGCGCGCCCGATCGCTCGGCCTGACCATCACCCAGGTCCTGTCGATCTTTCCCATGATGTATCTCGTCTGGAGCGGCGCGCTGTTCCCGGAGGCCGATGCGTCCCGCACCGCCTACGCGGGCGGAGTGATGATTCTGGCAACTCTGCTGGCCGGTGGCGGCGCGCCCGCCATGATCCTCGCCTGGACCAGGTCCGACCCCGAACCGGAGAACTGAGCGTCGGATCCATCGGAGACGAATCCGGCGAGCTCACCCTCGACCGAGTCCATCGGCTCGAGCGTCCACGCCCAGCCGCCGATAACGACGGTGCCGGGTCGCCCGCAGTTCGGCCGACGACCGCGCGCTCAGCACGGCGAGCTCCCCGGCGATCGCCGCGACCATCCGGCGAGCGAAATCGTCCGGTTCGGCCGCGGCATCGGGATATTCGGGCACGATATGGTCCACGATGCCGTCGGCCAGCAGATCCGCCGACCGGATACGTTGCACCGCAGCCAGTTCCGGTGCGTGCGCGGTATCACGATGGACGATGGCGCTGGCGCCTTCCGGCGGAAGCGGAGCGAGCCACCCGTGTGCCGCGGCCAGCACCCGGTCCGCGGGCAACAGCGCGAGCGCACCGCCACCGGTCCCCTGGCCGAGCAGAACCGAAATCGTCGGCGTCGGCAATGTCACCAGATCGGCCAGGCACCGCGCGATCTCGGGAGCCAGACCGCGTTCCTCGGCTTCCTTGGACAGTGCGGCGCCGATCGTATCGATCACAAGCACCAGCGGTAGCCCGAGTTCGGCGGCGAGCTGCATACTGCGGCGCGCTTCGCGCAGCGCCGCCGGTCCCATGGTGTGCTCGGGATCCTGATGGGCACGATCGTGCCCGAACACCACACACGGCCGACCGTGGAAGCGTGCCAGCGCAAGAACCACGGTCCGATCCGTCTCACCCTGACCGGTGCCGCTGAGTGGCACCCGCTGCGTCGTCCGGCGTAACAGTTCACGCAGCCCCGGCCGATCCGGCCGCCGGGACGCGAGCACCGATTCCCAGGCGCCGACGGCAGGGACGGCGGACCGGACCGCCAGGGCGGCAGCGTATTTCGTCTCATCCGACAGCCGTGGGATTCCACTGAAGACGCTCAGTGCCCGATGCGCGATCCGACGGAACACGCGGACCTCGACGACACCGTCGATCACCCCGTTGCGGTACAGGTTCTCCGCGGTCTGCACCCCTTCGGGAAACGGATGACCGTAGAGCGCCTCGTACACCCGCGGCCCGAGAAACCCGATGAGCGCGCCCGGCTCCGCGAAGGTGATATGCCCGAGCGACCCCCATGAGGCGAATACGCCGCCCATGGTCGGGTTTCGCAAATACACCACATAGGGGTGACCGGCCGCTTTGTGGACCGTCACCGCCCCGGCGATCTTCACCATCTGCACGAAGGCGAGGGTGCCCTCCTGCATCCTGGTACCGCCCGAGGTGGGCGAGGCGACCAGCGGCAGCCCCAGTTCGGTAGCGCGCTCCACGGCGGTGACGACCCGTTCGGCCGCGGCGACACCCACCGACCCGGCCAGGAATCCGAACTCGCACGCGATGACAGCGACCCGCCGCCCGCGCAACAGACCCTCACCGGTGAGCACCGATTCGTCGGTGCCCGCCGCCTCGCTCGCGCGAGTGAGCGCGGACCGGTAGGTACCGGTCCGCGCTACGTCCAATGGCGCAGAATCCCAGCTCACGAAGGAATCCGGATCCAGCAGCGTTTCGAGCAGTTGCCGGGAACCGATCCGCGGCGGCGTCATCGGAGCCGCCCCGGTGCGCCCGGCACCGCGTCTTTCCACACCGGCACGCCGACCAGTATGCCGGGCAGCCGGATCAGTAGCCCTGGGTGACCTTCTGCAACGCGTATTCGGTCAACCGGACCAGCGCTTCCTTGGCGGGTTCCCGGCGCCGCGCGTCGATCGGCATGATAGGCACATCGGCCGGGACGGCCAGCGCCTGCCGGATATCCTCGATCGGATACATCGGGGCATCGTCGAACTGGTTGAGCGCCACGAGGAACGGTAGGTTGCGCGCCTCGAAGTAGTCGACCGCCGCGAAACTGTCCTCGAGCCGCCGGGTGTCGATCAGCACTACCGCACCGATCGCACCGCGGATGAGGTCGTCCCACATGAACCAGAAGCGGTACTGGCCCGGGGTGCCGAACAGGTACAGCACCAGGTCCTCGGCCAGGCTGATCCGGCCGAAGTCCATGGCCACCGTGGTGGTGGATTTGCTCTCGATACCCGCGAGACTGTCGATTCCGGCGCTGGCGTTGGTCACCAAAGCCTCGGTTCTCAACGGGACGATTTCCGAAACTGCCCCCACCAGCGTCGTTTTGCCCACGCCGAACCCACCTGCGACCACGATCTTCGCCGAAGTCGGCTTGGTCTGGCGGGTATCGACCTGTGCCGTCGAATCATATACGCCGGAGTCCACTGAGAACCCTTTCGATCAGCTCGCGACGTTCATCGTCGCTGGAATCGTCTTTCAATGTCGCCGAAACGCGGACATGCCCGGCTTCGATCAGGTCCGCTACAAGTACACGCGCCACCCCGATCGGTATACCCAGTCGAGCCGCTAGTTCGGCGACCGACGGCGACTCCCTGCACAACTCGACTATCGAGTTTTCGATATTGCTCAGTTCGTACTGGCGTTCGAGCGATATGGGATGGGACGCGACAAGAGCCTCGAGCGCCAACTCCACCTTCGGTCGGGTACGACCGGCGGTCAGCGAGTACGGACGCACGAGACTGGGCTCGGAGCCTCCCACGCGGTGATCCTCTATGTCCATCCCACCATCAGGAACCCATCGTGACGCGTGGAGTGGCCTGAACTGTCTGGCCTACGCGTTCGACCAACAGAGCCATCTCGTAGCCGACCTGTCCGATATCACAGGACGTATTGGTCAGCACCGCGAGATATGACCCGTCGCCCACTGCCATCAGGAGTAGGTAGCCGTGCTCCATTTCGACGACGGACTGCAGTACCGTGCCGCCTTCGAACAGATTGGACACACCCACCGAGAGACTCGCCAGTCCGGCCGTGACCGCCGAGAGCTGCTCGGCCCGATCGACCGGTAGTTGGGCACTCGCCGCCATCAGCAGGCCGTCGGCCGAGACCAGGACGGCATGGGCTACGCCAGGAACCTCGCCTGCGAAGTTCGAAACCAGCCAATCCAACTGACGGTTCGTACCACCTAGTTCGGGGTTCATCGGTCTCCTTTGTCTCCGGTTAGGTTCATTGCTCTCATTGCACGGCCATCCCGAACACCTTGCTGGTGCCGACTCAAACTAGACCGGATCGTGTCGGGATTGCGACTCGGCGTACGCTCCTGGGCCCCGTTGATGGCGCCGGGTACCAACCGGTTACCCGGATTACGCTGTGGCAGACCGGCCGCGGTGCGGGTCTCGGGCTCGGCTTCACTGGCTCGCCGGGCCGCGGTCCAACCCTCGTCGCCCGGTGAATCGAAGGATGCGACGGCCTGAGAGCGGTCGGTATCCGAATCCGACAGCCATGCAGACATCATCTCCGCGAAGATCGGCGTCCCACCCAGCACACTGTCGGTCTCCTCCGCCGGCTGCAGCCGGGTCTGGAAGAAGGAGGCGGTCTTCGCCGGGTTGGACTTGTAACTGTGCCGACCGGGTTCCCGGGCGGCCGCGGAGTCTTCGGCGGGTTCGGGTTCCCGTGGCAACGCGACGCCGGGCGGGTTGTCGAACCGTTCAGCGGTGTAACCGCCCGGTTCCCGCCGGGGCAGGCCCCCCTGCGCCGCGATGTCCCGCTGCGGCAGGGGATTCGAGTTTTCCCGTCCCGGTCGGCCGTTCTCGGCCGGAGCCCCACGCTGCGGCAGACCGCCGCCGGACGCCGGACGCTGCGGCAGGCCGTTACCCGATGCTTCCCGGCGGGACGGCAGCCCACCGGACGTGGCCGGGCGCTGTGTGGGCAGTTCACCGGAGGTATCACGCTGCGGTAAACGACCGCCGGACGCCGGACCCCGCTGCGTGGGCAGTTCACCCGAGGTATCACGCTGCGGTAAACGACCGCCGGACGCCGGACCCCGCTGCGTGGGCAGTTCACCCGAGGTATCACGCTGCGGCAAGCGACCGCCGGACGCCGGACCCCGCTGCGTGGGCAGTTCACCCGAGGTATCACGCTGCGGTAAACGACCGCCGGACGCCGGACCCCGCTGCGTAGGCAGTTCACCCGAGGTATCACGCTGCGGCAGCCCTGTGGAGCCCGACTCGCGCCGGGGCAGTAGCCCGCCGGACCCGGATTCCGCGATGGGACGAGGCTCAGGTTCAGGCCGTGCCGAACCGCGCTGCGGCAGACCCGACGCGCCGTTCTCACGAGCCGGCGCACCGTTGGTGCCCGGATCCCGTTGCGGCAGACCGTTCGGACGCTGCTGGTCCGGCTGGCGCGGAGGCAGCGATCCGGCGCTGCGCGGAGGCGTCGCGGTTTCGGCTGCGGATTCGATCGGGCGTTCGTCCTCCGGGCGAGCCGGTGTGGCCTCCCGACTGCCGCCGGGTGCCCCGTTGACGCCGGGCTGGCGCTGCGGCAATCCGCCCGAACCCGGCTGCGGCGCACCAGCGGTACCGGGCTGCCGTTGCGGCAGCCCACCGGAACCGATCTTGGGCTCCCGCGGCGGCGGGCCGCCCGCGGCCGGACCGCCCGGAGTACGCGGCGGCAGAGTCGGGGTGGCGCCTTCATTCGTACCGCGCGGCGGCAGAGTCGGGGTGGCGCCGCCCGGACCCACATTGCGTTTGGGCAGACTGGCCGCGGCCAGTTTGCCGCGCTGCGCGGTACTGCCCGCGCTGGCCTCCCGGAGACTGGTGGTGCCCTGCTCACCCTCGCGGGAGCCACCGGCCATGGCATTGCCCGGTTGCCGCTGCGGCAACCCACCCGCACCCAGCGGCGTGGGGCTTGCCGGACGCTCCGGTGGTTTGGGCCGCTCGACAACCGGCAGCGGACCGCTCATACCGGGATCGACGGTGACCATCATGTTGCCGGCCGCGGTGCGGCTGATCCCACGGGTCTGCATGGACGGCCCGCCGCGCAGTGCGGCTGCGGCAGCCTCGTCGGGAGAGTCCTCGGGCTTCTTCTTCCCGGCGTCGTTGGCGACCAGCGGCTGCGGACCGGAACCGGTCGCCAGCGGGAGGATCTGGGTCTCCCCGGCGACGATCAAACTCATCGGCACGTGCACGGTGACGGTCACACCCGGATCGCGGGCGGTGTCGAAGGTCGGCCGCAGGCGCACGTTGAGACCGTGCCGTTCCGCGAGCCGACCCACCACGAAAAGACCCATGTGGCGTGCGGTATCCGGCCCGGGCTCGGCGGTGCTCTCCAGGCGGCGGTTGATCTCGGCCATCTCACTCGGCGGCATACCGATACCGCGATCGGCGACCTCGATGAGCAGACCCTGATCGTGTGCCTGCGCGAAGGTGAACTTCACATCCGTCTCCGGAGGCGAAGCACGCAGCGCGTTGTCCAGGAGTTCGGCGAACAGGTGCGCCATATCGGAGGCGGCCGGTTCGATCAGCGCACCACGCGGGGTGGCGCCGAGCTTGACCCGCTCGTAGTCCTCGACCTCGGAGATCGCGGCGCGCAGCACATCGGCGATCTCGACGGGCGCGGATTTGGCGCGACGCTGTTTGGTCCCGGCGAGAATCAGGAGGTTGTCACCGTTACGACGCATACGCGCGGCGAGGTGGTCCAGCCGGAAGAGGTTCTCCAGCAGGCGTGGATCCTTCTCGTCGTACTCCATCGCCTCGATGAGACTGAGCTGATGGTCGACGAGCGATTTACTGCGCCGGGCCAAGGTCTCGAACATATCGTTGACCTGGGAACGCATCTGCGCCTGATCGCTGGCCAAACGCAGGGCCTGGCCGTGGATATCGTCGATCGCGCGCGCGAGCTGACCGATCTCCTCCTCGGACCGGATGGGCATCGGTTCGAGCGGCACTTCCTCCGGGGAGGCGCCGGTACGGAGCTGGGCGACTTCGTCGGGCAGATCGCTTTCGGCCACCCGCAGGGCGGCCAGGCGCAGCCGATGCAGCGGCACGATCATCGACCGGGCCACGAACACGGCGAGCAGCAGCGCGGCGAGGATCGTCAGCAGCACGACGATCGAGTAGACGACCGCGTCGGACAAGGCCTTGTCGGCCATCGTCCGCACACCGTCGTCGATCGACGAGGTGGCCTCGGCGATCAGTTTGTCGGTGGTCGCGGTGCTGTCCAGCAGGGATTGCCGAGCCTCGCCCAGTGGCAGCCGACCGGCCTGCGCTTCGGGGGTCTCGAGCATTCCGGAGCGATTGTCGATGCCCTGGCGCAGGATCGCGATATCGGGATCTTCGGCGTTGTAGCGCTGGCTCAGGATGTTCAGCAGCGCACGTTCGGTATTGGTCGCGGTCCGGTAGGCCTGTTCACCGGATTCCTGGTTACGCATGAGTTCGGCTGCCGCGGTGATCTCACCGACCATGGTGGAACGCAGGTTCAGCGCGTCCACGAGCCGGAGTTTCGCCGGGTCGATCGACGCGTCACCGATCTCCCCGAGAATCGACTCGACGGCCCGGACACCCGCGTTACGCGCTTTGTCGAGAACCTGCACAGCCTCATCCGGAGGCAGGTTCGACGGTGCCATACCGCCGGCGCGGACTCCCTTGGCCTGATCGATCATCTCCACGAGCGCCTGCCGCGCCGGCGGTAGGTCGTCGAGTTCGGCCAGCGCGGATTCGGCCGCTGCGATCGACTTGTCCAGGGAGGCCAGGTTGTCCTCGGTGACCATCGACCGGCCCGGCGCAATGGCGATCACCTGGGAACCCGCCGTCGCGGACGTCGCGGTACTGAGATCGAGGACGGAAGGAACGATGCCGACGTTCTCGGAAGCGGAACCGAGCCGGTTCGCGTTGCTCCACTCCGCCGAAATCCTGGACACGCCGAGCCCGACCGCGACCGCCAATGGCACAGCCAGTACGGCCGTAACCTTCCAGCGAAGGTCCCAGTTACTCAGCGCCCAGCGCTTCGTGCCGGACCTAGCGGCGTCACGCATTCCCACTCACTTTCCAACCTGGCCCCAGCCATGCACCATCAGCGGAACTCCACACTCGCATAGTGGCTCGACGGGTGGAGCTGCCCGTGGGTCGCGGCTGGCCGAGAAATTGCGTCTACGACGGACCGAATTTGTGTCATCAGATTCTAACGGATCAATAACTTCTTGGTGTACTCAGCCCGGGTTCACGCACATTGACCAGCCGGTTACAGACATAAGCCATGGTCGCGACACCCGACGGGAGGTCGCGTGAAGTCTGCCACAATCGTGCTGATCTATCGAGGCGAGGATTGCTGCGAAGCTAGGAGCACGGGTGAACGCGAGGAACGAGTATCGACCGGTCTATCAGACCAGTCTGGTCGATCCGGCCGAGTTCTGGACCCGGGCAGCCGCGGCCGTCCATTGGGATCTACCCCCTGAACAGGCCCTCGACACCGATAGACGAACGTCACGATGGTTCCCGGGGGCCCGTCTCAACACGTGCTACAACGCCCTGGACCGGCATATCGAAGCCGGCCGCGCCGAGCAGCCGGCACTGATCTACGACTCCGCCATGACCGGCGTAAAACAGGTTTACAGCTACACCGAACTCCGCGACGAGGTGGCCCGTTTCGCCGGCGCCATGCGCGACCTCGGCGTAACCGCCGGTGATCGGGTCGTGATCTACATGCCGATGATTCCCGAAGCGGTGATCGCGATGCTGGCCTGCGCCCGAATCGGCGCCGTGCACTCGGTGGTTTTCGGTGGATTCGCAGCTCCCGAACTGGCCGCCCGTCTCGACGATGCCGAACCCGTCCTGATCGTGACAGCGTCAGGGGGGCTGGAACCGAACCGCGTCATCGCCTATCCGCCCATCGTGGCCGAAGCACTGGAATCGGCAGGCACCACCGCTCCGCGAACTGTCCTGGTGAAACAGCGTGCCGACTTTCCCGGCCACAACGGGAATTCTCCCGTCGACAGCTCGGTACGGTGGCTGGACTGGGATGCAGCGGTCAGCGATACCGAACCCGCCGAACCTGTTTCGGTCGCGGCGACCGACCCCTTATATATTCTGTACACCTCGGGTACGACCGGTAAGCCCAAGGGCGTAGTCCGCGACAACGGCGGTCATGCGGTCGCCCTGACCTGGTCTATGCGCAATATCTACGACGTCGGTCCAGGACAGGTCATCTGGGCGGCCTCCGATGTCGGCTGGGTCGTCGGCCATTCCTACATCGTCTACGCGCCCCTACTGGTAGGCGCGACAACGCTGCTCTACGAGGGCAAACCGGTGGGCACCCCGGACGCCGGTGCCTTCTGGCGTGTAGTAGCGGAGCACCGGGTACACACCCTGTTCACCGCCCCCACCGCACTGCGGGCCATCCGCCGCGCAGATCCTGCCGCCAACATCGCCCACGATTACGATCTGAGTTCGTTGCGCTCGCTGTTCTGTGCAGGTGAGCGGCTCGATCCGGCCACCTACCGGTGGGCCGCCGACACCCTGCTGGCAGACCGCGAGGACTGCCCGGTGATCGATCACTGGTGGCAGACCGAAACCGGCTGGCCCATCTGCGCCAATCCACTCGGCCTGCAACAGCTGCCGATCAAACCCGGCTCGGCGGCGGTCCCCGTACCCGGCTACCGGCTGCGGGTACTGGACTCCTCCGGCAACCCGGTGGCCGCCGGCGCCGAGGGCAATATCGTCATCGGCCTGCCGCTGCCACCCGGCGTACTCACCGGACTGTGGCGCGGGGAAGAGCGCTACCAGCGGTCCTACCTATCCGCATATCCCGGGCATTTCCTCACCGGCGACTCCGGCTATTTCGACGAGGACGGTTACCTGTTCGTCCTCGGCCGCAGTGACGATGTGATCAATATGGCCGGGCACCGCCTTTCCGCGGGCAGTATCGAAGCCGCCGTCGCCGGACACGACGCCGTCGCCGAATGCGCGGTGATCGGGCTACCCGACGAACTCAAAGGGCAACGTCCCATCGCTTATGTAGTTCTCAAAGCCGACGCCGACGTCGACCCCGAAAGTCTGCGCGACGAATTGAGCGAATGCGTCCGGAAACAGATAGGCCCGGTCGCCGGCCTCTACGACGCCGTCGCCGTCCCCGCCCTGCCCAAAACCCGCTCCGGGAAGATCCTGCGTAAAACCTTGCGCCAGATGACAGCGGGTGAGAACTACGAAATACCCTCCACCATCGAAGATCCCACGGTCCTGGACGAACTCGCCCGAATCGTGCGACCCGCGCAAAACTCAAACTCCTCTTAAGAAAACCTCATAGGCCGGCCATGACGGGGCAATACGGTCTGAGGCAGTCCACGAGCCCCGGCTCGACACGAGACAGTAGGAGGCAGTAACCCCCATGGCACACTCCACGACACGGTTTCGCGGCAAAGTCGGCCTGACCACCCTCACCCTGGGTGCGGCAGCCGCGGTCACCGCCTTCCTGAGCCCCGCCGTCGCTTCTGCGGCGCCGACGGATTTCGCCGAACCGCTGATCACCAGCGACTGCTCCTTCGCGCAGGTCGATGCCGCGCTCCACGACCAAGCCCCGGAACTGGCAGCGATGCTGGACAACAACCCCGACATGAAGGCGCAATTACAGAGCAAGTTCGACCAGCCGGTCGAACAGCGCCGCGCCGAACTGCAGCAGTACATCGAACAGAACCCCGAACAAGCACAGCAAGCCGAGAACGACCCGCGCTCGCAGCAGCTCCGAGCAACCCTCCAGGGCGTAGCGGACACCTGCCAGAACTACTGAGTCTTTGGCGCCGCCCGCGGCGGCGCGGGGGTTGAGGCCCTGGAAGTCTCGCCGTTCAGGCCTCGGGACTCGCACCCTGGCCTGGGTGGGTTCACCTCGGCCGAAGGTGCTCAACGGTCGGTCCATCGGATGGCCGACCGCACGTCGCATGCGCTTCGAGGCCTGAACGGCGAGACGGCCTCAACCCTTCGGGTCGGCCGCCTGCCGGTCAAGGGTCGTCGCTGCCCGCTTCCCGGTGCGGGTGTCGCACCATCGGCGCCGCGTCCGACTGCGGACTTCGCCCGATCGGTCGTCCGCGCCGGTTCATGTCTGCTTCGGTCCCCGGCGTCATGTCTGTCTCGGGTACCCCGGCCTGTCCTGCTCCGATTCTCCCGACCGCGCAGATGCTGCAGGGGCCTCGACCCCCGCGGCGCCGGAGGCGGCGCAAATAAACACAGCTCCGGGTCGAAGGAATCCGATGGTAGGTAGGCAGAATGGACGATGTGACGGAGCGGACCAGCAACCCGGCGGTGCTCGTTGTCGACGACGACGAGGATGTTCTCGCATCGGTCGAGCGGGGGCTGCGTTTATCCGGGTTCCGGGTGAATATCGCGAGGGACGGGGCGGCGGCGCTGCGTGCGGTATCGGAGGAGGCACCCGATGCGATCGTCTTGGATATGAACATGCCTGTCCTGGACGGGGCAGGCGTGGTGACGGCGCTGCGTGCGATGGGTAACGATGTGCCGATCTGTGTGCTGAGCGCACGCAGTTCCGTCGGTGATCGGATAGCCGGTCTCGAATCGGGCGCCGACGACTACCTGGTGAAACCGTTCGTTCTGGCCGAGCTGGTGGCTCGGATCAAGGCGCTGTTGCGGCGGCGCACCGATTCCGCCGTCGCTCCCGGCGGCCCCGATGTCATTTCGGTCGGGCCGTTGCAGGTGGATACGGCCGGTTATCGGGCGTTGCTGAGCGGCCGGGAGATCGAGCTGACCAAACGAGAGTTCGAGCTGCTGTCGACTCTGGCGCGCAACGCGGGTGTGGTGCTGAGCCGGGAGCGGCTGCTGGAATTGGTGTGGGGCTACGATTTCGCGGCCGATACCAATGTGGTGGACGTTTTCGTCGGCTATCTGCGTCGCAAATTGGAGACCGACGGCACCCCGCGGCTGCTGCACACCATTCGCGGTGTCGGGTTTGTGCTGCGGGAAACGAAGTGAACGTCGGCGGTCCTGGGCGAAGACGACGCCGGCGGTCGTATTCGCTGCGCACCCGGGTCGCGGGGGCGGCCGCGGCCGGGGCGGTGCTCATTGTGGCAGTGGTCAGCGCGATCGCGATTCCCGCCATCGAACACAACAATCTGCAACAGACCGATCAGCAGTTGCGGATCGCTTCGCGGCTCGTGCTGATCGAGCCGGTGGTCGCGGTCGGGGTGGTGAACCTGCTCGGACCCGACCGCGATATGGCATTGACCGTCCGGGACGACGATCGGGTCCTCGCGTCGAGTTCGGTGGAGTTGCCGGAGCTCGAGCCGGGTGAGAAGACGGTCACCGTGAACGAAACCCCGTATCGGGTGCTCACCACGACGGAGAACCAGCCTGCGGGCCGCTCGGTTTCGCTCGGGATCCCTGCGGCGGAGGCGGCCGAGATGACCGCCGGACAACAGCGCTGGGTGGTGTTCGGCGGCCTGCTCGCGATCGCGGCGGCGGCCGGACTCGGCTGGTTGTTCGGCGGGCGCGCGGTCCGGCCCATCGTGGTGCTCACCCGCCAGGTCGGTGCGCGTACCGGCTACGGCGATGGTACGCCCGAGCCGGTCGACAGCTCCGGTGTCATGGAGGCAGAGCAGTTGGCGGACGCGGTGAACACCATGCTGCGCCGGGTCGCTCGAGCGCAGACCGAAACAGCGGCGGCGCTGGAGACCGCCCGGGATTTCGCCGCGGTGTCCGCGCACGAACTGCGCACACCTCTCACTGCTATGCGAACAGATCTGGAGGTACTGGCGACCCTCGATCTCGACGAAGCACAGCGCACCGAGATTCTCGGCGATCTGCAACGCAGCCAGGGCCGGGTGGAAACGACACTGGCCGCGCTGGAACGCCTCGCCTCGGGGGATCTGACCTCCGAACGCGACCATATCGACACCGATATAGCGGAATTGTGCGATCAGGCCGCCCATGACGCCATGCGCCATTATCCCGGCCTGACCGTCGGTATCGACACCGATCCGGAAGTGGTCACCCGCGGCCTGCCCGCGGGATTGCGGCTGGCAGTGGACAACGCCTTGAAGAATTCCGTCAAGCACGGCGGGGCCACCGAGGCGCTGCTCTCGGCCCATCGCGCCCCCGACGGCACCATCGTCCTCTCGATCGACGACAACGGCTATGGGCTCCCGCCCGAGGAACGGGAAACTGTTTTCGCCCGCTTCGCTCGAGGGAGCCGGGCCAGCAAAGGCGGTTCCGGCCTGGGTCTGGCCCTGGTCGCTCAGCAGGCCCAGCTGCACGGCGGGCGGGCCTATTTCGACGACGGCGTGCTGGGCGGGGTCCGTTTGGTGTTGGTTCTCCCCCACCGATCGGTCGACCGCACCGCCGCGCAGGTCTCGGCACAGGGGCATTGAGACTTCCGCACCGAGCGTGAGATCCCGCAGTTCGCAGGAGCGAACCGGCTCGGCCGGCCGGTGCCGCCGACAGCTCGGCCCCCGAAGCGGGGCTTCGGGGGCCGAGACGATGTTCAGGGGCTCACCCCACGCACGAAACTACTTGGCGTCCAGCAGGTCGATGACGAAGACCAGGGTCTTTCCCGACAGAGGGTGTCCGCCGCCCGCCGCGCCGTAGGCCAGTTCCGGCGGGATGGTCAGCTGACGACGGCCGCCGACCTTCATACCGGGGATACCGTCCTGCCAGCCCTGGATGAGGCCGCGCAGCGGGAAGTTGATCGCTTCACCGCGGTTCCACGACGAGTCGAACTCCTCGCCGGTATCGAATTCCACGCCGACGTAGTGCACTTCGACCGTGCCGCCGGGCACCGCTTCGGCACCCTCACCGACAGTGATGTCCTTGATGACCAGTTCGGTGGGCGGGGGGCCCGCCTGGAATTCGATTTCCGGTTTGCTCATGCCTTGAATCCCCTTCGATTCAATCGGTTTCAGCGTTTGGCGATTTCGTTGTAGTCACGTGCACCGTAGCCGGTGTAGATCTGTCGCGGACGGCCGATCTTGATCGCTTCGCTGTGCATTTCCCGCCAGTGCGCGATCCAGCCCGGCAGTCGGCCCATGGCGAACAGTACCGTGAACATTCGCGTCGGGAAGCCCATGGCCTTGTAGATGACACCGGTGTAGAAGTCGACGTTCGGGTACAGCTTGCGTTCGACGAAGTACTCGTCGGTGAGTGCGGCCTCTTCCAGCGCCTGAGCGATATCGAAGAGCGGATCGCTACCGAGTTTGCTCAGAATGGTGTCGGCGTGTTTCTTGGCGATGGCGGCGCGCGGGTCGTAGTTGCGGTAGACCCGGTGCCCGAAGCCCATGAGCTTCACACCGTCTTCTTTGGCTTTGACCTTACGGATGAATTCTTTGACGTCCCCGCCGTCGGCGAGAATACCGTCCAGCATTTCCAGCACGGCCTGGTTCGCGCCGCCGTGCAGCGGGCCCCACAGCGCGTTGATACCGCCGGATACGGAGGTGAACAGGTTCGCGTCGGAGGAGCCGACCAGCCGGACCGTGGAGGTGGAGCAGTTCTGCTCGTGGTCGGCGTGCAGGATCAGCAGCATGTCCAACGCCGAGGCGATTTCCGGGTCGACCTGGTAGGGCTCGGCCGGGAAACCGAAGGTCATCCGCAGGAAGTTCTCCACCAGCGACAGTGAGTTGTCCGGGTAGAGGAACGGCTGGCCCACCGACTTCTTGTACGAGTACGCGGCGATGGTGGGCAGTTTGGCCAGCAGCCGGATGGTGGAGAGTTCGACCTGTTCGGGGTCGCGGGGGTCCAGCGAGTCCTGGTAGTAGGCCGAGAGCGCGTTGACCGCCGAGGAGAGCACGGGCATCGGATGCGCGTTACGGGGGAAGCCGTCGAAGAAGCGCTTCAGATCCTCGTGCAGCAGGGTGTGCCGACGGATCCTATCGGTGAAATCCTCGAGCTGGTCCTGGGTGGGTAGTTCGCCGTAGATGAGCAGATAGCTGACCTCGATGAAAGTCGAGTTGTCGGCGAGCTGCTCGATCGGGTAACCGCGGTAACGCAGAATACCTTCTTCACCGTCGATATAGGTGATGGCCGATTTGGTCGACGCGGTGTTGACGAAACCCGGGTCATAGGTCGTATATCCCGTGCTCGCCAGCAGCTTGCCGAGATCGATACCGTCGTTTCCTTCGGCGGCCTGGGCGATGGTCATCGGGTATTCGCCACCGGGGTAGGTGAGAACCGGTTTGGCGTCATTGATGTGATTCTCGGGCACGGAAGGTTCCCTCTCAGGCTTATGACCGTCGGCATCGTGTGCGGACGACACACGGTGCGTTATCGGTAGACGCTAGTCCTTGCTCCGGCGAGACCGGAGGGGAGGGTCCCGCCCACCCTGATCTCACAATCGGCTCGCACGGGTGTGAGAATCAGGGTTCACCTACCGGCCGGTAATGCTGTGACCGGGGCAATTACCCCCCGGAAACGGCGTGGGCCGATTCTGGACGCAACCCCCGCGAGCCAGAGGAGAAACCGGCGCTCTCCACCGCCCACTGAACGTACCCACCACCTCACATCCGAAACCGTGCCGAACATCACCGAATCGGAGGTAACGGGCCTGGACAGGGCTTCGCGACCCGGCTCGCACTCACGGCTGCAGGCGGGATGCCGTCATCCCGGCGGCGCCGATGCGGACCACGATCCGGTTGTGCAGTCGCCCGCGTTGCCCCTGCCAGAACTCCACTTCGTCGGGAATCAGCAGATAACCACCCCAGTGTGGTGGCACCGGGATCTCGTCGACCCCATTGAATCGGTCCACGGTTCGAGCCAGCTGCCGGTCCAGTTCCGCGCGCGAGCCGATCGGCTCGGACTGCTGTGAGGCCCACGCGCCGAGCTGGGATTCCCGGGGGCGCGACCGCCAGTACCGTTCGGTTACCTCCACGCCGACCCGTTCGACTCGGCCGCGTACATGGGCCTGCCGGGCCAGTTGCGGCCAGAGGAAGGTCGCCGAGGCATAAGGTGTAATCGCGAGCTGGGCACCCTTGGCGGAGCCGTAGTTCGTGTAGAAGATGACACCCTCCGGCGAGAGTCCCTTACAGAGCACCGTACGAGTCACCGGCCGGGCGGTCGCGCCGGTCCCCACGACGGTTCCGAGCACCATGGCGTTGGGTTCGGCGATCTCGGCGACGGTCGCCTGTTCTATCCACAGTCGCAGCAGCGGCTCCCAGCCCCCGGCCACCGAGAGTTCATCGAGTTCCGTGTCGTGCACACCCAGTAACGGACCGGAGTCCGCCGAACCCGGATGGGCAGCACCGTATTCGGCGCGCATCGCACCGAAATCGGCACCGGTCTGCTCCACATCTGCCATGGGCCAGACGTTACTCCCGAGTAGGTCGGCGATAGAGTCCTGTTGAAAGGAGAGTCGGTATGACCACCAATTCCGCGGTATCGGGGTCCGGCGGGGTGCCGGACGACTTCGTCAGCGGCCTGGAGGGGGTGGTCGCGTTCACCACCGAGATCGCCGAACCCGATAAGGACGGTGGCGCGCTGCGCTACCGGGGCGTGGACATCGAAGACCTGGTCGGGAACCGGGTCACCTTCGGCGATGCCTGGGCCCTCCTGGTCGACGGCGAATTCGGCCACGGCCTGCCCCCGGCCGAACCCTTCCCGCTCCCGGTACACACCGGCGACGTGCGCGTAGACGTACAGGCCGGGCTGGCGATGCTCGCTCCTATCTGGGGCTATCAGCCGCTGCTCGACATCGACGACGCGACCGCGCGGGAAAACCTGGCCCGGGCCTCGGTGATGGCTCTTTCCTACGTGGCGCAATCCGCGCGCGGTATCTACCAGCCCGCGGTACCGCAACGCCGTATCGACGAATGCACCACGGTCACCGACCGGTTCATGACCCGCTGGAAGGGCGACCCCGACCCTCGGCATACCGAGGCCATCGACGCCTACTGGGTATCGGCGGCCGAACACGGTATGAATGCCTCCACCTTCACCGCCCGCGTCATCGCCTCGACGGGCGCCGACGTCGCCGCCTCCCTCTCCGGAGCCATCGGCGCCATGTCCGGCCCCCTGCACGGCGGCGCCCCCGCCCGGGTCCTGCCCATGATCGAAGAAGTGGAACGCACCGGCGACGCCCGCGCACTGGTCAAGGGCATCCTGGACCGCAAGGAAAAACTGATGGGTTTCGGCCACCGGGTGTACCGGGCCCAGGACCCGCGCGCCCGGGTCCTGCGCGATACCGCCGCCCGCCTGGCCGCACCCCGCTACGAGGTGGCCGCCGCCCTCGAACAGGCGGCCCTTGCCGAACTCCGCGAGCGCCGGCCCGACCGCGCCATCGAAACCAATGTCGAATTCTGGGCTGCGGTGATCCTCGACTTCGCCGAAGTACCCGCCCACATGATGCCCGCCATGTTCACCTGCGGCCGGACGGCCGGCTGGTGCGCACACATCATGGAACAGAAGAAACTGGGCAAACTGGTCCGCCCCGCGGCGATCTACACGGGACCGGGCCCAAGGAAGCCGCAGGATGTCACCGGTTGGGACGCAGTACACACCGCATAGCCAAGACAAACCCCCAAAAGCAAAAACCGTGCCCCCTCCACCAGCGACAGCACCTTCACGAGCGAGCTCACCTACCACCTTCACGAGCAAGCCCACCCCTCACCTTCACGAGCAACCCCACTTCCCACCCTCACGAGGGTCTTCCAGGACCGGGCGGCCGCTCACCCACGCAAGCGAATACACCCAGTCAGCAAGTACGACTGCCCCACCGTCACGAGCGAACACACCTGAATGGTCCGCAGGCAGCTCGCCCGTAAAAGTGGAGTGTGGGCTTATTCGTGAAGGTGCTGTGTTTATTGGCGCCGCCGGCGGCGGCGCGGGGTCGAGGCCCCTGGGAGTCCCGCCGTTCAGCGCCCGAGACTCGCGCCTGCGGCGCATGCGACGTGCGGTCGGCCGTCCGTGGAATGTGATCTGCTGAGCACCTCCGGCCAAGGGCGGGACGGACCTCGACCTTTGTGGGCCTCGTAAAAACTCGGCGCCGGGGGGCCGGGCGGTTTGCCCAGGGGAGGGAGAGAGAGTCGGCCGATGGGTGCCGGGTAACTTCACGGCTCCGTCACAGACCCGCGAGTCCGGCTTCGGGGGTCAGGTTCGTTCGGGCTCGGCTTCCCAGTCGATGGCCACCGATTCTCCGGTGTCCACGGAGAAGAAGGCGGCCTGGAGTTTGGCGCCCAGGTCCAAGAGGCCGATGGTTGCCAGGGGGACCGACTGGACCACTCTGACCCGCCACGGGTCGGGTTCGTCCCAGGCGCGTAGTTCCAGATCCAGGCGCAGGACCGGATCGTCACAGCCGCAGTAGTCGGCATCGATCGGAGTCACCGCCAGAACCGTTGCCTCGGCGCGACGGCCCTCGGCGAGGATCTTGACCAGGCCGGCGCGGCCGGGGTCGGTATCGCCGGGGAGATACAGCACCATGCGGTCGCGGTCTTCCGGGTCGACCCGGCAGCAGACCAGATCGCCCGGGCGCATCCGGTCCAGTTCGGCGCCGGAGACCCGCTGCCGGACCTGCGATTCGTAGGGCGGAAGCCCGGGCAGGCGGACGCGGACCCGGAAGGTGTAGCCGGGTTCGGTGCGGCGGGTCCGGGTCGACAGGACGGTCGCCGAACCGGCGGTTCCGGTCGTCAGCAGGGCCCGGCGGTCGGGGCCGGTGGGCGCTTCACCGCGTCGGCGGAAACGGCGTGGGAGCAGGTCGCGCAATCGATAGAGCGGGCCGGGCGAACTCGGGAGTTCGTTCCGGCCGCGCGCACGGCTGTCACCGGATCGACCCCCGGCAGTGCCCCCGGACGACCGCATGCTCATACCGGTTCACGTTAGCCGGAGTGTGGTACGCGGCACAGCAACGGCGCGGTTACGCTGTTCGCCATGACCAGTGCGTTCCCGACCATCCCTGAAGACCTGAAGCCCGCCGACGGTCGTTTCGGCTGCGGTCCGTCAAAGGTTCGCCCGGAGCAGCTGCAGTCCCTGGTGGAGGTGGGTGCCTCGGTATTCGGCACCAGCCACCGGCAGAAACCGGTCAAGGATGTGGTGGCCCGGGTGCGGTCCGGGTTACGGGACCTGTTCGCCCTCCCCGAGGGCTACGAGGTCGTCCTCGGCAACGGCGGCACCACCGCGTTCTGGGACGCCGCCGCGTTCGGCCTGGTCCGCGAACGTTCCTTGCACCTCACCTACGGCGAGTTCAGTTCCAAGTTCGCCGGTGTCACCAAGAAGAACCCGTTCATCGGCGACCCGATCGTCGTCTCCGCCGATCCGGGTAGTGCGCCGGAACCCACCGCGGACCCGTCGGCCGATCTCATCGGATGGGCTCACAACGAGACCTCTACCGGTGTTTCCGTTCCGGTCCGGCGGCCGGCGGGGTCGGAGAACGCGCTCATCGCTATCGATGCCACCTCCGGCGCGGGCGGGCTGCCGGTGAACATCGCCGACGCCGACGTCTACTATTTCGCGCCGCAGAAATGTTTCGCCGCCGACGGTGGCCTGTGGATCGCATTGATGAGCCCGGCCGCGCTGGCCCGGGTGGAGGAGATCAAGAAATCCGGTCGCTGGACCCCGGATTTCCTCTCGCTGCCGATCGCCATCGAGAACAGCGTCAAGGACCAGACCTACAACACCCCGGCGCTGGCGACATTGTTGCTGTTCGCCGACCAGATCGATTGGCTCAACCGCAACGGTGGCCTGGACTGGGCAGTGAAACGGACCCTCGATTCTTCGTCGCGCCTGTACTCGTGGGCCGAGGCCAGCGAGTTCGCCACCCCGTTCGTCACCGACCCGGCGCACCGGTCCCAGGTGGTCGGCACCATCGATTTCGCGGATTCGGTGGACGCCGCCGCGGTAGCCCAGACGCTGCGGGCCAACGGCATCGTCGACACCGAGCCCTACCGTAAATTGGGCCGCAACCAGTTGCGCGTCGGGATGTTCCCCGCGATCGACCCCGAGGACGTGTCCCAGCTGACCCGCTGCATCGACTGGGTGGTCGCGAGCCTCGGCTGAGACGAGATCACCTGCGAGTTCGGGCCCGTCGCGCGTGTCGTGCGACGGGCCCGCCGCTGTCTCGGGGAATCGACTTGATACACAAGGGAATAGAGCAGATTAGCGGTAGATCGCGCCCGCAGGGTACATTTCGATGCCGCGTGTCTTGCCACACGAATCCCAGAAGTGCACTACTGTTCCAGAACGTGGGCGGTATCGCGAGCGACGCGATAAGGAGGTTACGGTGCGTGAACTTCGAGTGATCGGGGTGACGCCCGACTCCGCTCATATCGTGTGCGTCGACACTGAAAGTGGTCAGAAATTCCGGCTTCCCGCCGACGACAAACTTCGTGCCGCCGCCCGCGGCGACCTTGCCCGATTCGGCCAGATCGAGATCGAAATGGAAGCTACTATGCGTCCTCGCGATATCCAGGCTCGAATCCGGGCCGGTGCGTCCGTGGAACAGGTGATGCAAGAATCCGGCATGCCGGTGAGCCGGGTGGAGCGGTTCGCCTATCCGGTGCTGCTGGAACGGGCCCGCGCGGCCGAACTCGCGCAGAAGGCCCACCCGATCCGTCCGGACGGTCCCGCCGTGGAAATCTTGATCGATGTGGTGACCGCGGCTTTCACCGCGCGCGGCCATACGCTCGACAATGCCGAATGGGATGCGTGGAAGGACGAGAAGGGTTTCTGGGTCGCCCAGTTGCAGTGGCAGAACGGCCGTTCCGAGATCGCCGCGCACTGGCGCTATCAGCCGGACGCGCACGGCGGCAGTGTTTCCCCGCTCGACGATCCGGCCACCGATCTCATCGATCCCGATTTCGGTCGCGCGCTGCGCGGTCTCGCTTCGATCCTCCCCGTCGAGCCCGAACCCGCCACCACACCCGAACCGGTGGCCGAGCCGCGACGTGAGCCTGCCCGGCCGGCCGCGATGGACGACTACTACGAGCAGCGCGCGGTCGCCGCCGGCGGTACGACACCGCTACCCGCCGGCGCTACTCCGCTCTCGCCCGGTTCCGCTCGGCCGGGTGGCACCGGACTGCCTGCCGGAACTCCCGCAGCGAGCGCGCCCGCCGAAACCTACCGGCCACCGGCGGAAAGCTATCGGCCGCCGGTGGAAAGCTATCGGCCGCCGGCGGAAACCTACCGGCCACCGGCCGAGACCTATCCGGTTCCCGCCGAGCCTGCTCGTCCCGCGGCGGCCCCACGGCCCGCACCCACCGCGACCTATGCTCCGGCACCGACTCCGGATCCGCCGATGCCGACTCCGGCCCCGGCGGCCGAATTGCCGCCCGCCCCGGCCGAAGCCACGGCGCCCGAACCCGGCCCGGCTGTACCCGAGCCCGCGGCAGTCGCATCCGAACCCGCAGCCGTCACACCCGAAGCGGCTCCCGCCGTATCCGTGCCGGATCCTGTCGCGGCTGCTGCTCCCGTGGCAGCCGATTCGGTCGCGGCTGTCTCTATCGAGGCCACCCCTGCTGCAGCTCCCCCGGTCGCAGCTGTTACGCCCGTCGAGGCCGCACCGGTGACAACCGCGCCTGCGGAGACCACGCCGTCCGACGCCGTCCCGGCCGCCGAGCCTGCGGAATCACCAGACGAAACCGCCACGCCGACAGTCGACGAGACCGCCGGGTCCCCGGCACCTGTGGAAGCCGAAGCGCCGAGTACGCCGGCTGAGCCGAGTGCGCCGGCCCAGGAGCTCACTCCCCAGCCGGTTGCCGAAACACCGGACACCGAACCTGCCGCGGCGAAGCCGGCCCTCAAGAAGCCTCCCGCCAAAGCCACGAAATCGGCGGCCCGGACCAAGCGCGGCAAGGCACCCATGCCGTCATGGGAGGACGTACTGCTCGGGGTTCGCAGTTCGGGTCACTGACCCGGCGCGGACCGGCGTGTTACCTCGCACAACCACCCGAGTCACCCGTTCGCGCGGGTAAGTTCGGGCGTATACGGCGACGCGGTCCGATGATTCCGGGGCCAACCCGGATAACGACAGCAGTTGCGCCGAGAAGTTCGCGACCTCGTTTCGTGCGCTATCGGAGGTGGACCGATGCTGTCCAAGGTTTCATCGGTGTGGTACGTCGATACCCTCGACCCGTCGGCGGTACTCCGCACCGACCCCGACCCAGATCCCGACGCGGCCTACGCGCTGGCCCGGCAGCTGCATCCTGACCTGGTGGTGGAGCCGACCACGTCGGTCACCCTCGGCGACACCGACGGTCCAGACGCCGACGAGGTCTATATCGGCAGCTATCCCGGACTCACTCTGCTGTGCAGTTCCTATGCGGCCCGGGTGCAGCCGACCGCCATACCCGACCTGTTGGTGCGGCCGCTCGCCGAAGAACACACCTACCTGGTGTCGTTCGATCTGGAATACGGCTGGGGCGCGTTCGCGCACTGGGAACGCGGCGAACTGCGCCGGGCGTTCAGCTCGACCCGGCTCAATATCATGCAGGACCACGGTCTGCCACATATCTGGGAGCGGCCGCACTGGGCGGGCGAACACCCGATCCTGTGGAGTCCCGGTGAACTCCCCGACCCGCTGGTGCTGCCGTTCGATCCACCCGGTTTCGCCGATACCGCAAATCACGAGTGGCTGGGATTCCGGTATTTCCCGCTCGCCGGAGCGGAGAGCGACGACGAGGCCACCGCCGGAGAGCGAGCCCGCGCGGTCGACCCCAAGGACATCCGGGTCTGCGGTTTCCGGTTGCGGCCCCGCGGGAACGATTCCGGCGAGCCGGAACAGCCCCCGCCGCCGCACAACCGGTTCGCGCACGAACGTAAAGGTCTGCTGTCCTGGTTTCGCGGGCACGACGCCGCGGTGGGCGCCGATCAATAAGCGGCGCTCTCACCGCGGTTCACACGGAGAACAACAGCCCGATCCAGGCCAGCGCCACGCCCGTACTCGCCCCGGCCAGCACCCAGCGAGTCACCGGCCGGGTCCGCCAGCGCCATACGGTGGGCGCGATTCCGCCGACCGCGACCACGTTGACCGCCAGCGAAAGCAGGGGATGGACCTGGGCCAGCGCCGCCCCGAAGGCGTACACACCGACTGCGGTCAAGGCGGCCACCAGGGCGGCGACCGTGAGACCCGCCGCCCAGGGCGTGGGCTCGCTGGGCGGGCAGGGCATGCGGGCCGCGGCCGCGCCGCCGAGTGCCGAAGTCACGAGGCCCGCACCCGCTCGTAGAAAGCCATCGCCGCAGCGGTCGCCACGTTCAGCGAATCGGTGTTCGCCGACATCGGTATCCGCGCCCGCACATCCGACGCGGTCATGGCTTCCTCGGTCAGACCGGGCCCCTCGGCGCCCAGCAGCAGCGCCACCCGATCGCCGGTGAGCGCCGTGGCCAGCGTGGGGGCTGCCGGGTCGGGGGTCAGTGCGACCACCTGGAATCCACGATGTCGCAGCAGATCGAGTCCGCCCGGCCAGTCCGGTACCCGGGCGAACGGCACCCGTAGCACATGTCCCATCGAAACCCGCACGGATCGACGGTACAGCGGATCGGCGCAGCGGTCGCCGAACAGGATCGCGTCGACACCCAGACCGGCCGCGTTGCGGAACATCGAACCGAGGTTCTCGTGATCGTTGAGCCCTTCGAGTACTGCCACCGTGGCGGCATCGGCGACGACTTCATCGAAATCGCGTTCGGCCGGCCGGTTCGCCACCGCCAGTACTCCGCGGTTCAGATGGAACCCGACGACCTCGGCCATCACTTCGGCCGAAGCGCGATAGAAGGGGACGTCGACGGCCGCGAGGTCGGGCTCGAGTTCCTGCCACCGCTTGTCGACGCCGAGCAGCGCGTGCGGACGGAACGGCGAATCCAGCATGCGCCGCACCACCACGGTCCCCTCCGCGATGACCAGACCTTTCCCGCCGGGCCGGTCGGGTCGGCGGTCGGCCGCCTTCAGGTCCCGGAAATCGTCGACCCGCGGATCGCCGATACTGTCCACCTCGAGAACCACGGCCACGGCGTCCATCCTGCCAAGCGCGCGGGAGACCGTTGGTGGTGGGTGCGCGCGGTGCCGCTTTAGGGCATGCTCGTGGTATGAAGCCGATCCAGCTCCTGCTCAATATCCTGTGGCTCATCTTCGCAGGGTTCTGGATGGCGCTCGGCTATTTCGTGGCAGCGCTGATCTGCTTCGTCCTCATCATCACGATCCCGTTCGGGGTCGCCGCGCTGCGCAACGGCGTATATATGCTGTGGCCGTTCGGCCGCACCACCGTCGAGAAACCCGGCGCCGGGGCGGGCGCGCTGCTGGGCAACATCATCTGGTTCGTGGTCGCGGGCTGGTGGCTGGCGCTGGGCCATCTCGGCACCAGTATCGTCCTGGCCTGCACGATCATCGGTATTCCGTTCGCCTGGGCGAACCTCAAGCTGATTCCGCTCGCATTGTTCCCGCTGGGCCGCGAAATCGTGGACAGCGACCAGCCGTTCGGAGCGCGCTGAGTTCTCGGCGTAGAGCGGGTATCGCTACCGGCTCATTCCGAGTCGGCGACGATCTGATTCATGATCGCCACCGCACGTTCCAGATCCTCGAGCTGTTCCGGTTCCAGGCCCGCGAGCTGTGCGCTCATCCAGGCTTCGCGGGCACTGCGCTCATCGGCGAGCAGCGTCTGCCCGGCCGCGGACAACGAAACGATGATCTGCCGACCGTCGGTCGGGTGCGGATTACGCTCCACCAGACCCAGATCGGTGAGCGAGGCGATCACCCGGGTCATCGATGGGGGCTGAACCCGCTCCTTGGCCGCCAGTGCACCGGGCGTCATCGCACCTTCGTTACCGAGAGTGGCCAGGACCGAAAGCTGGGTCAGCGTAATCTGCGATTCCGCACGCCGCCCCCGTAGATGCCGCGTCAAACGCACCACCGCCAGCGAGAGGTCGCTGGCCAGCGCCCGCACATCCGAGTGGGTAGTCACAAAGTGAACCATACGTGACACACGTCGGATCGGCGTGCGTACAGCGGATACGCTGATCGAATGGCCCCGCAGCTCCCGCAGTTTCCCTCGTGGCTGACCGACCCCCGACCGGTCCTCGCCCTCGGCTGCGCGCTGTTCGCCGTCGCCACCGTGGTGGTCTGGCTCAGCGGGCAGCGCTGGGAATCGGCCCGCCTGGTATGCCTGATGGGTTTGGCGGTCGGTCTACTCGGGTACATGATCTTCGCCGTCCAGCGGCGTGGCGCGCGCCGCGGCGCCAAGGGCGCCCAGACCGGATTGTGAGAGCTGTCCGGCACAACGGACACATTGTCCGAGGCAGCGGCGTGAAAGAAGCCCGGGCCGCTCGGTGCCCGGAGCACGCCGCAGGGAATTGACTGTTCGGGCCCAGCGGGCCAAACTCGCTCAGGTGTCCTCTCGATTGAGTGTCGAAGAACGACGGGCCCACCTTATCGAGGCCGCGATCGGCCTTGCCGAGAAAAAGGGAGTCGCGGGGGTGACCACCCGCGATGTCGCTCAGGCCGCGGGCGTATCACTAGGCGTGGTGCACTACTGCTTCGAGAACAAGGACGCCTTGATGACCGAACTGGTCAAGGCGTTGTCGATGGAGTTGCGCGATTCGGTGGACGCCAACGAGTCGGTCTGGCAGAAAGCGGGCAGCGGTACCACCGCGTTGCGCGATCTGCTGCGCGCCGGACTGGAACTCATGTGGCTCAATATCGAAGCCACACCCGAACGCCAGCTGCTCACCTACGAAACCACCACCTACGCGCTACGTGAGGGCGAGCAAACCCCCGCCAAACTGGCGATCGCCCGGGAACAATACAACTTCAACGATTCCACGGTCGCCGATATCCTCGACCACGCCCGCGATGCCACCGGCAGCACCTGGAAGGTTCCGGTGCCACAGCTCTCGCGCTTCACACTCAGCGTGATCGACGGCATCGTGCTGCGCTGGCTGGTCGACAACGACAGCGAAAGCGTTCGCACACAACTGGATCTGCTCGCCCAGGCCCTGGCCGGGCACGCGGACCAGTCGTGATGTCCACTGCCCGGTGTTCAGCCCGGACGGCCCGGCCGCAGCACGTGGGTCGTGGTACCGGCGCGCCACCACGGTACGGTCACCGTCCTGGTCACCGCACCGGTCAGCCGAATACGCAGTTCATCGTGCAAGATCAGGGGCCCCTCTTGCGGTGGCAGCGTGAAGAGCCGGCTCAGCACCACACCCAGCGGCTCCTGCGCCCAATCGGTTTCCCGGCCCTCACCGAGAACTTCGGCGTCGACCTGTTCGGAAACCAACGGCAGATCCAGTAGAACGGCGAGGTCGGCGGCGTTCGCCGGATCCGCGACCACCAGCCGGTCCGCGGGCACAGCGAGACCGAACCACGGCTGATCCAGAACCAGCGCGTCGCCGGCGTCGATCACCGCCCCGGACAGGGCCCGCACCCGATCGGGCGGGCCGAGCGCAGTGAGATCCAGTCGCGGCACAGCCGCACCCAGCCGGGTGTGCACCGCCGACACCACTTCGGGAGCGGGCGACTTCCCGCTGTCGGCCAGCGCTTCCAGCAACGTTTCGACCAGCGCGATACCCAGCTCACCGGGATCAGCGAGGCAGCCGCGCAGCGCGTCGAGATCGACGGCGGACAATCCGGTGATCGGGAGTTCCGGCAGCAGTCCGGTGAATTCGGTATCCGCGGGATGCCGGTAGCCGCCCAACGCGACTCCATCGATCCGCGCGTAATGACGCAGCCACCACGCCGTGTATCCGTCCGGCTTGCCGAGCAGCGGCCGGGTGCGTTCCGTGGTCAGTAACCGCCACAGCGCCTCCGGCCAGGCCGCGTCGTCGACCAGGTCCAGATCGCGTACCGCGACCAACTCCGCAGGATCCTCGGAAAGCCCTGCCCACCACGTTTCCTCGTCATCGAGATGGTGGTCGGGTCCGGTCGGATCGGATTCGGTGACCACCCCGAAGTCCCAGCCGACCCCGATAGCCCGCAAAGCCTCGGCACCGTACTCCGCGACCACTTCCCCGGCGACGACCCCGAACGGCGAATCCGGGACCAGCAGTTCGATCAACGGTGCATCCGGGAGCAACAGTTCGTCGGCCGGTCGAGCGCCACCGGAGCCATCGGCCAGTTCGAGCATGCCGAGCCAATCGGGCAGTTCGGCAGCCGCGGCGGCCGCGGCCAGTCGCAGTACCGCCTCGATCGTCTCCGGATCGGCGGGGTGCTCGGTCAGTTCCGCCCGTAATGCGGGGTCCGACAGCAGGTCCGCTATCCCGGCTCGCTGTGCGCCGAGCCGCGCCAGCAGCGGATGCGCCGCTTCCGGGTGCACCAGTCGGGCCCAGTGCACCGGCACCGCGGTGGGCAGGGCCGTGAGTTCATCGTCCAACACCACCGTCCGCGGGCCTGTCACCAGCCGCCCGTCGGCGAGCGGCACCGGCAGGGCACCGAGTTCCTCCACCGTCAGCGGATCGGTGACGAATGGTTCCAGCGCGGAATAGAACGTGAACCACCAGGAGGGAGACCGTTCCAGCCCTACGCAGAGTTCCGCCAGCCGGGCCGGGCCGAGCCGGTGCACTTCCAGCGCGGCGAGCGCTTCCGCGTACCGGGCGCCGGACAGGTCCGGGATCACCAGCGGATCGAGCACCCCACCCAGTAGTCCGGCCAGTTCGGGAGTGAGGTCGGGATATACGCTCGCCCGCGTGGGTACCGCCACCCGGCCGTCCCCGTCGGTCTCCCCGGCCCCGGTCACCTCGTCGCTTCCGGCGTCCGGCGGCGCCGCGACCACCGGGAGCCATGCCCCGGTTCGCAGTTCGTGCAGGATCGCCTCGCGTAACAGACCGTCGGTCTCGCTGCGGGCGAATGCCGGCATGGGCACCAGTACCGAGCGCGACCGCCGGGGCAGCGCACGAGCGAAATCGGCGTATCCCGCGGCCAGTTCGGCCGGATGGTTCCCGGGCAGCACCCGGCGGCGGTCCGGTTGCATCGGAATATCGGCGATGAGCACCGCCGGGAGCGACAGTTCCTCATCCGAACGGGTCGGAGCCCGCAGCACATCGGGACCGGCGGGCACCGGTACGCCGTCACGCAACGGCAGCAGCCAGCGGGCCCGCGCGGTCTGGAACTGCCACCACTTCTGCTCGGTTCCGGGGCCGCTGATACGTAACTCGCTCACTCCCGCGAGCCCCGAATCTCCGGTCTCCGCGCGCACGATATCGTCACCGATCCGGATCTCCCGCAGCGCCGGCAACTCCAACAGCAGATCGACGGCCTCGGCCCGCATGGATTCCAGCAGTGCGCTGGGGTCGACATCTTCGCGCAGCGTCAGCACGATCTCGGTCTCGGCGCCGGTGAGGGGGGCGGTGGCCACGGGCCAGGCCAGCCGCAGGACCGGTGGCACAAACTCGTTCTCGGCTTCCGGTACGACCACCCCGGCGTCTTCCAGTGCTGCGCGGGTGCGTTCCCGAGAGAAACAGAGCGATCCACTGGTGGACCGGAATTCGAGCTCCTCGCTCGCCGTCAGCACGGCGGTGAATCCGACACCGAAACGCCCGGTCTCGCCACCGCTCCCGGATTTCCCGGAAGCCCGCAGGGCAGTCAGCGCGTGCACTCCGGATATATCCAGTGGTGCGCCTGTATTGGCCACCGACAGCGTCCGGCCTGTGCACCGCACGGTGATCCGGCCCGCCACTCCCGCCTTCACGGCCGCGTCCGCGGCGTTCTGCGCCAATTCGGTCAGCAGCCGATCGCGGTAGCCGGCGCGCACCAGATCGGCCTCGGTGGCCGCGTCCTCCCGCAGCCGGGTCGGCGAATCACGCCAGGCGGCCAGCACCGCGGCGCGCAACCCCGCGGTGCCGAAGGGATCCGCGGTACCGACGTCCGTACCCACTGGCCCGAACGTTTCGCCCACCGCACCGGTCTCGCTCACCCGAGCCAGCGTACGTGTCCGGGTCCACCGGTCGCGCCGCCACGGTACGGCCCGCAGGCCCCTTACCGGTAGCGGTCCGCGCGGTTCCGAGACCGGGCTCGGCTCCCCTCCGGACGGACGTATCGATCGCGGTCGAGTGTTCGCGACGAGGTGCTCGCGCCCCGCCGGCTACGGAGTATCCGACGAGGTTGTGGAATCGTCCGCTTCTGTGGGCGCCGAATCCGGCCGAGGGAGATCGGCGCTCTCGGCTACGGTAGCCTCGGGCGCCACCGCGACCACCTCGATCGCCGCATCGTCGTAGGCCTGATAGATCGGTGATCCGGCACCGGTCGGCAACTGGGTATCCGAATGGGCACCGCAGCCGTACCCCATGTGCACCACATGCCCGTCGGCGCCCATCGCGTTCGCACAGACTCCGAAACAGGCGCGCAGCGCGCCCGCCAGCGGGACATAGAAACCACAGCTCTCACACGCGCCGGGTGCGGCCTTGGCCATCTCGGTATCGGGGCCGAACTCGGCGTACCAGCGTTCGGCCGCATCCTCCCGGCCCTCCCGGCTGAGTACCTGTTTCCGGCCCAGCCCCACCTGACCGGCCAATTCGTCGACCTCGGGGTCGCCGGTGGCGGTGTAGCCCGGCGCGAGTCGCGAGTCGCCGGCGGGCGGGGCCAGCAGATCGCCGGGTGCCAGGTCGCCGGGGCGGATGCGCTGATCCCAGGGCACGAAGTCCGGCGCGATCAGCGCGTCGGGCCCGGGCAGCAGCGCCGACTCGCTCACGGTCACCCGGTCGGTGTCCGGTGCGGCGGCCACCACCACCGCCCACTGCCACCCGTGGTAGCCGGGCAACGTGGCCTCGAAGCGGTGCGTGGCCGAACATTCGTCCTCGGCGCGGACGCCCAGATGCACTCCGACCCCGGTCGGCTCCAGGTCCACGAGCGCACGACGAGCCAGGTCGACGGCCCCGGCCAGGATCGTCCGCACCTCGGTCTCCGAAACAGATACTGCGCTCACGGACTACATTTTGCCGTATGAAGCGCACTCGGCGTACCTGGGTCGGTGCCACGCTGCTCTGCTTGCTCGCTGCGGCCGCCTGCCGGGGCACCGATGACGCGGTGCCGCGGCTGAATATCGAGGTGCTGGCGACCCACCGGCACGATCTGGGCGCGTTCACCCAGGGCCTGGAAATCGACGACGACGTGCTGTACGAGAGCACCGGGATGGTCGGGTTCTCCGGTATCCGCACCACCGACCGCGCCACCGGCAAGGAACTGGTCCGGGTCGCGCTGCCGCCGCCTTTCTTCGGTGAGGGCATCACGCTGGCCGGCGACACGCTGTGGCAGATCACCTGGAAAGAAGGGGTCGCCTTCGCTCGGGACCCGCGGACGCTGGCCGAGAAGCATCGGGTGAACTACCCGGGTGAGGGCTGGGGTCTGTGTACCCGCGACGGACGACTCGTCATGAGCGACGGCTCGGCCGGGCTGACTTTCCGCGATCCGGTGACTTTCGCACCCACTGGATCGGTGGCGCTGACCAGCCACACCGGCGCTCGGCTGAACGAACTCGAATGCGCCGAGGACGGTTCGGTCTACGCCAACTCCTGGCCCACCGACGAGATTCTCCGGATCGATCCGGAGACCGGGCGTGTCCTGGCCGTCGTCGATGCCGCCGGACTGCTTCCGGCCACCGAACGCGCGCAGACCGACGTGCTCAACGGTATCGCCCAGATCCCGGGCACCGACCATTTCCTGATCACCGGAAAGTACTGGCCCACGGTGTTCGAAGTCCGTTTCGTCCCGGCCTGACCCGCGCGGTGGCGCAGCGACACATCTCACTTTCCGGCCGTCGTGAGCAGGGCGGCGTTTGCGGGCCGTCGCCGTGGGCCAGAATTGAGATGTGCCCACTTCCCGCGAGCCCTCCGGTTCCGATCGCGGTCAGTGGCCCGCCGGCGAGTCACCGCCACCGCAGCGGCATCCAGGTTTCGACCGCTACCCCCCGCCGAACGTGCCACACCGCAATCATGAACCCGACCCCGGCAACACTCGACCGGCCCCGCCGTCGACCCGCCCCCTGCCCACCGCCGAGTCCGACGCCGCGGGGCCGGACGACCACTCGTCCCGGTCGGCGCGTAGTGGCCATCCGGTCCCACCGGTAGTGGAGAACCGGGAACGCTCGACGGGGCGGGAGGGCCGCTTCGCTCGCATATTGGGCTCGTTGAGCGGGTCACGCGGGTCGGCGGGGTCGGTCGATATGGACCCACCGGATGAGCGGGGAACGGCCGGCCGTCGGACCGGCGAGCCGAGCGGCACTCCGTTCTCTCACAGGGACGGAATACCGCCGTCGGAGACCGAGCGCGGAAGTTACCGGCAGGGCCCGCCTGCCGGGCACCGCACCCCCACCGGTCCGGACCTCGCCCCGGGTCTCGGCACGCGGCGGGACCCGGTCGGATTCGAGGCCGGCGGTCGGCGCCCACCTCCCGGTGAGGACCGCCGTGAGCCCCCGGACCGGCCGACTCCGGGCGCCGCCGGCGCGCGGTATCGAACCGAACCGAGTGGCGCGGGCGGCCGGCAGAAGGATGCGAACGACGGCGGTTACAAAGAGCCGGCGGCGACCGAGGAGTACCCGCGCGCCGAAGCCGGTGCGGAATCCGGCACCGAGGACCGCCGCGTCCCCCGCAAACTCACTGTCACGCGGGTCGCGGCGATGCGCGGGCGGGAGATCACCGAAAAAGGTATCGCCACTTTCCGGCGGGCGGCCGAAGCCGACGGTGCGGGCAAATCCGGTCTGACAGCGCTCACTTACGCCACCATGGCGAACTTCGCCCTGGACGCCGCGATAGCGGTCGCCCTGGCCAATACGCTGTTCTTCGCCAGCGCGACCGCGGAGAGCAAGACGAAGGTCGCGCTGTATCTGCTGATCACGATCGCGCCGTTCGCGATCATCGCGCCGCTGATCGGCCCCGCCCTGGACCGGCTGCAGCGCGGCCGCCGGTTGGCGCTGGCCAGTTCGTTCGCCGTACGCGCGGTACTGGCGGTGGTGTTGATCTTCAGTTTCGGCAGTTGGGTGCTCTACCCGCTGGCACTGTGCATGATGGTGCTCAGCAAATCGTTCGCGGTGCTCAAGAGCGCGGTCACTCCCAGAGTCCTGCCCCCCGATATCGACCTGGTTCGCACGAACTCTCGCCTCACCGTCTTCGGACTGGTCGGGGGCACGCTCGGCGCCGGAGGGATCGCCGCCGCGACCGCCGCGATCGCCGGCTCGACCGGCGCGCTGGTCCTGGCGGCCGGAATCGCCGTCGGCGGGGCGTATCTGAGCTGGAAGATCCCGCGCTGGGTGGAGATCACCGAAGGCGAGGTCCCGACCACCCTCGGCTACCACGCCCGCGATACGGAAACCGAGGCGTTCGACCCCACCACGGGATCCGCGATACCGGCCCGCAAACGCCGCCAGCCACTCGGCCGCGCGGTGGTCACCGGGCTGTGGGGTAACGGCAGTATTCGCGTGCTCACCGGATTCCTGACCTTCTATATCGCGTTCGTGGCCAAGGCGACCGAACATCGCCCGGTACAGCAGGCAGCGATGCTGGGTCTGGTCGGCGCGGCGGCCGCCATCGGAAATTTCGCGGGCAACGCCACCGGGGCGCGGCTGCGGCTGGGCAGGCCCTCGCTGGTCGTGGTGAACTGCACGATCGGATGCACAGCCGTGGCCGTCTTGGCCGTACTGACGAACAACCTGTTCGGTGCGGCGGTGGCCGCCCTGGTCGCCGCGGGAGCGAGCGCGCTGGCCAAGGTATCCCTCGATGCCGCTATCCAGGACGATCTACCGCCCGAGTCGATCGCCTCCGGGTTCGGTCGCTCCGAAACCGTGTTGCAGCTCAGCTGGGTGATCGGCGGCGCGGGCGGGGTTCTGCTCCCGACCGACTATTGGAAGGGTTTCGCTGTGGTCAGTGCGGTGCTGGTCGGGGGGCTCGTCCAGACTGTGCTGAGCTATCGCGGGTTCAGCCTGCTGCCCGGTCTGGGCGGTCGCCGCCCGCTGCACGCCGAACAAGAGGTTCCGCACTACCATCCCCCACGAGGAGAAGCCGCCCGGTGAGTACGAACACAATCCGCAGGACCCTCGCGCTGGCCCTGACCGGGATCCTGGTACTGGTGGCCGCCACCGCCGGCGTGGTCTGGCTGCTGGCACGGGACGCCGAATCGAAGGACCCGGAACTCACCGCGTACGCGCACGGCACCAGTGTCACGGTGCCGCCGTTCCGCTACTGCACGGTGCGGATGGAGGACTGCCGGCAGGGCGAAACCGTCTTCTTGGAGGTGCCGGCCGGTGATCCGCTGCAGATCTCCCTGCCCGACGCGCTCGTGGACAGCCCGTGGGAACTGTTGCCGCTGTACGCCCGTGAGAACGGCGAACTCGTCGAGCAGCCGAGCTCCTACCGGGATCATCCGGCGGACACCCGCGCGCTGACCGTCCCGTCGCGGCCCGAACCGGGATTGGAACTGGTCGGAGTGGAGTTGCAGGTGATGATCATCGCGATCGACGAGGTCGGTAACGAATTCCCCATCCCGCACGCGGTGTGGTCGATCAAAACGGCCTGATACGACAGCGGGCCGGCGGGATCATCCGCCCGGCCCGCGAATGTTCTCGCGCTGGAGGATCAGCTGTCGAGTTCCCGCGCCACCGCGCGCACGACCTCCGAGATACGCTGAGCGGTCTTGCGATCCGGGTAGCGACCCTTGCGCAGATCCGGCTGCACCTTCGCCTCCAGCAACGTGATCATGTCCTCGACCATGCCGTGCAGTTCGTCGGGGTTGTGCTTGCGCGCGACCGGCTCCTTGCGGGTGTTGCGCTCCTGGTTCTGCCGTACCGAAGGCGGCGCCTCCACCAGTTTCAAAGTCAGTGCCTGCGGCCCGCGCCGCCCGGCAGCCATCCCGAATTCGACCCGCTGGCCGGGTTTGAGCGTCTCGACACCCTGGGGCAGCGCGGACGAGCGGACGTAGACGTCCTCACCCTCGTCCTGGGAAAGGAAACCGAAGCCCTTTTCCACGTCGTACCACTTCACCTTGCCGGTCGGCACTGCGCTCACCCGTTCGTCTGTTCGGCGCCCGGACACCGGGCCCGGTCACACTCGTCCGCTGAAACCCGCTGGTGGCAGGTCTTGTCCACTACTCGAAAAACGCGCCCCACAGGCATGCAGGACGCGAGATCGCTCCGAGTCTACCCCGGTGGGTACAGCGCCAGCACATCAGTTTTACGGTCGAACGGTGACGAATTCCGCCGATCCGGGGCCCTCGGGCCCGCCGCCCGGGCGCACCCCCGGCAATTGGTTACTACAACTCGCGCTCGGACTGTTCGCCCTCGGGCTGTTGTCCGTGGTGGCGATCTTCCTCACTCCGGTCCTCACCGACGGTGAACCAGGGCTGTGGTTGTATCTCGGCGCGATGCTGGCTCCGGTCGGTTTCGTCGCGGCGCTGATCTTCGCGCTGCGCTCCGGTCGCCGATCCAAGTGACCACTGTTCAATACCCGGCCGCGCCGTGACCTATGCGTTACGTGATGATAATCACATAACGGCCCGATAACGGCGCGGCGTGTCCCGCCGCCGATCCGCAATATGGCTCTACTAGCTGCGCAGAGACCGCGAGCGCGCGTCGTGACCGCTCCGCAACCCATCCGCACACGCCGGTTACCAAATAGTGATTTTTCGCGGGGAACGTCGTACCGTCTACCCCAGCCGGGCACTCCGGCCCACCGGTCCGCCGCACCGAACCTCGCCCCGCGGAAACCGGAACCCAACGGAAACCACAGGGGCAAGGGCGGGACGGGCACCCTCTCAGCCTGGACCCGAGCGAATACCTCGCAGGTGCGTACGAGAGGAAGACGAAACCGAATGAGTGGACGCCATCGCAAGCCCACCAATGCCGGTCGCACTGTGGCCAAGGTCGCCGTCACCGGCGCCATGATCAGCGGTGCGGGTGTAGCCCTCGCCGGTACCGCCAGCGCGGCACCCGACGCCGACTGGGATCGACTCGCACAGTGCGAAGCCGGCGGCAACTGGGCCATCAACACCGGTAACGGCTATCACGGCGGACTGCAGTTCTCGCAGAGCACCTGGCAGGCCAACGGCGGCGGAGATTACGCGCCGACCGCGAACCAGGCCAGTCGCGAACAGCAGATCGATGTCGCCGAAAACGTACTCGCCTCGCAGGGCTGGGGCGCCTGGCCTTCCTGCTCGTCGTCGCTGGGCCTGAGCAGCGGCTCGACCCCGCGGGAAACCCCGGCCGATACTCCGGCCGTGCAGACCGAGACCGAAACCCCCAGCACCCAGGCCGCGCCGGGCACCCCGACTCAGGCGCAGGCCCAACCCCAGACTCAGACCCAAGAGGTCTACACCGCCGTGGACCGCGCGCTCGCCGCCGTCCAGGCACAGGGCGTGCAGGTTCCGCAGCCCGCGCTGGATCTGTTCCAGGCCGTCAAGGCCGGCAACCCCCAGCTCGATTCCGGCCTGCTCAACGTCTTCGAAGCGAACAAAGGCCTGCTGCCCTCCTGATCGGGCATCCCGGCTACGAAAGAACCCCGCCTCACCGTCAGGTGATGCGGGGTTCGTTCGTTCGTCCGCTCAGCGGTTGATCACTGTGTGCGGGTGCAGATACGGCAGCTGGTCGGCAGCCAACGGGAACTCGGTGTCCTCGCCGAAAGGCGAGAGGTTACCGGAGCGGGACGCAGACAACTCGGTGACAGCGTGATCACCATCGGCCACCTCGGGCCAGCCGTTGTCGACGTAGGGTTTCTTCGATTTGTTCACCACCTTCTCATTCTGGCACGGCCGCGCCGCGGGTCCGCGCGCCAATCGCCTCGGTACCGCAGTTCGCAGGCCGGGCCCCTCGATGACGGTCACCGGACCGCACCCCACCGGACCCGCAGCCCCCGGCTAGTCTGGACCGGATGACCGGCCAAGACTCGTTCACCGCCTGGCTCGGTGCCCGCTCCGACGCACAGCTGGTGGCTCTGCTCGAACGTCGGCCCGATCTCGCGGTGCCGTTGCCGTCCTCCATGGGAGTACTCGCCGCCCGCGCCGAACAACGTGCCTCGGTCCTGCGCGCGGCCGATGAGCTGGGCACCGTGCCCTTCGCGATCGTGGAAGTTCTGGCACTGCATACCGCAAGCGGCGGTGAGCCACTCACCCGCACCGAACTCAAACGCACGCTGCGTCCTCGAGCCAAGGCGGCGACAGTGGACGCGGCCGTCACCGAACTGGCCGATCGGGCGCTGCTCTGGTTCGACGGCGACCGGATCAGGTTGGTGCCGGCGACCGCGGAAGCGTTGCCGTGGCCCCTGGGGAGCGGAACCGACCCTGCCGGTGGCCTGTCCGAACCGGAACTCACCGTGGCGCTCGCCGATCTCCATCCCGCCCAACGCGCGCTTCTGGACAAACTCGCCGCGACCGGGCCGCGCGGCCGCACCCGCGATGCCGCACCGGACGCGCCGGTGGACCGTCCGGTACCCCGACTGCTGGCCGCGGGGCTGCTGCGCCGGATCGACGACGAGACAGTGGAACTTCCCCCCGCCGTGGGTCAGCTGCTGCGCGGCGAACCGGTTACCGACGTGTACCGACTGACCGAGCCCGAACCGCGGACGACTCCGCACCGGATCGCCGAAGTCGACGGCGTCGGCGCGGGCGAGGTCGGCGAACTGCTCCGGCACTGCGCCGCCATCCTCGACGTACTCGGGCAACTTCCCGCTCCGGCACTGCGGGCGGGCGGGCTGGGAGTACGGGAATTGCGCCGCATCGCCAAATCCGCCGGGATCGACGAAACCCGGGCCGGTCTGCTGGTGGAACTGCTCGCGGCGGCGAAGCTGATCGAGAAAGGTTTCCCCGATCCGGCACCGGAGGCCGACGCCGACGATTTCTGGGCGCCGACCCCCGCCGCGGACTCCTGGCTGGAAGCACCGTCGGCGCGCCGCTGGGTCCCGCTCGCACACGCCTGGCTGGAACTGGACCGGAATCCGTGGATGATCGGCTTGCGCGATGCCGCGGACAAGCCGCTGGCGGCGCTCGCGCACGAACTCCGGGCACCCTACGCCGTGCGGGATCGGCGCATCGTGCTGGAGACACTGGCCGAGCAACCTCCCGGCACCGATCTCGATCCCGGAGACCTCGCCCGCCTGCTGGCATGGCGCACCCCGCGACGCCGCCGGCACTTCCGGCGCCAAGTCGTCGACAACACCCTCGACGAGGCCGCCGCGGTGGGTCTGGTGGGACGCGGTGCGCTCACCACCGCCGCCCGGACCTTGCTGACAAATGCCCTCGCGGCCGCGGAAGCCGCACTGGAGGCCGCGCTCCCCGACCCAGTGGACCATGTCCTGGTCCAGGCCGACCTGACGGTGGTGGCGCCGGGACCGCTCACCGCCGACCTGCAGCGCCGGATCGAACTGGTCGCCGATGTGGAATCGGCCGGGGCCGCCACCGTCTACCGGATCGGGGAGCCCACGCTGCGCCGCGCGCTCGACGCCGGCCTCACCGCTGCTGAGCTGCACAGCCTCTTCGACCGTCACTCCCGAACCCCCGTCCCGCAGACGCTCACCTATCTGATCGACGATGTGGCGCGGCGGCACGGCCGGTTGCGGGCCGGGATGGCGCAGTCGTTCGTGCGCAGTGAGGATCCCGCTCTCCTGGCGCAGGTGCTGGCCTCCCCCGTTGCCGAAACCCTGGCGCTGCGCGGTATCGCGCCGACGGTGGCGATATCGCAGGCGCCGCTGGGCGAGTTGTTCGAGCAATTGCGCGCGGCGGGTTTCGCGCCCGCCGGTGAGGACGCCTCCGGCGCGATCGTGGATCTGCGGCAGCGCGGGGCGCGGGTCAGCGTACGACCGCTGGCCCGGCAGCCGTACCGGCCGTCCCCGCCGACAACTGATCAACTGCAGCTACTGGTCACCGAACTACGTGCCGGCGAGCGGGCCGCCACCGCCACCTCCGGGCAGGCGGTGCGCAGCGACGGCACCCGCACGAGCACCGCCGCCGCGCTGGCGCTGCTCCAACTGGCGGCCCGGGTACGACGGCAGGTACATATCGGCTATGTCGACGCCAAAGGCACCGCGATCCAACGTGTCGTCGAACCGGTGCGCGTCGGCAACGGTCAGCTCGACGCGCTGGACCCGGTCACCGGAACGGTCCGGCAGTTCACCCTGCACCGGATCTCGTCGGTCGCGCTGCTCGAATAGCGGTTCCGCCCCAGCGCTCAGCCGCGCAGCGAACCCGGATAGAGGTACTGGTCCGGTGGCGGGGTGGTGCCGCGCAGCCAAGCGTCGAAGAAACCCGTCAGATCGGTCGGCGATTCGGACTGGATGAATGCGCGGAATTCCGGCATCGAGGCATTGCCGTAGGCGTGAACTGCCGCGAATTCTCGCAATGCGTCGAAGAAAACGTTGTCCCCCAGCTGTTTACGCAATGCATGCATGAACAGCGGCCCTCGATAGTAGACGGAGGTGAACATCTTTTCCGGCCCGGGATCCTCCAGCGGCACTTCCCAGAATTTCGGCTTCGCCAGCATCTTCCGAATCGTGTCACGGTATTTCGCGTCCACATCGACACCGTCCGTCCGCTCCGGCCAGAGATAGTCGGCGGTATAGCTGGCGACACATTCGTTGAGACAGATATCGGACCAGTTCTGCACCGACACCGAATCACCCCACCACTGGTGGGCCGTCTCGTGCACCACGGTATTCAGATCGGCCCACGACGCGTAGGTGGGCCGGGTCTGGGTTTCCAAGGAAAACGGGATATCGGCGGCCAGGAATATCCCACCGCCGGCATCGAACGGATACGGGCCGTACAGACTTTCGGTGAAATCGAGGACCTGCGGCAGCCTTTCCTCGTACTGCCGCAACTTCTCGGCACCCGGCGCGAAAGCGCTCAGCAGCGGGGTGCCGTTCGCGCGGCGCTGTTCCAGGAATTCGAACCGGTCGATGGCGACAGTGGTGAGGTAACCGATCACCGGGTGCCGCTGTTCCCAGCTCACCGTGCGGAACCCGTCGCGCACTTCATCGCGTACCCGGACACCGCCCGACATCACCTGCCATTCCTCCGGAACGGTCGTGTGCAGGGTGAAGGTGGCCTTGTCCCGCGGGGAATCGTTGAGCGGATACCAGGTGGATGCCGAATGCGGTTGCCCTGTGGCGAATGCGCCGCCGGTCGGCGCGTAGGTCCAGCCCTCGCCGCGAGTATCGGTGGCCGTGCCCGCGTAGTCGACGGTGACGGTGAACGGCAGACCGGGCAGCAACGGCAGCGCCGGATGCACGACCAGTTCGTGCGGTTTCCGCCATTCGAATCCGGCGGCCACATTGTTCACCCGCACTGTTCGCACCGGGGGGCCGCTGTAATCGAGGTTGAACGATGTCAGCGGCTGGGTGGCGGCGGCATCGATCCGGGTCGACCCGGTGAGCTGGTGATCGGCCGGGTCGTAGCCGAGGGTCACGTCGTAGTGCGCGACGTCGTAACCGCCGTTACCGTCCATGGGAAAGTAGGAATCGCCCAATCCCGCCGAACCCGCCAACGACGCGGACGGTGCCTGCGCGGCTGCCGGAACCAGGGCCGGACTCGACAACGCGATCACCGCGGCGCTCAGCCAGCGGGTCGGCCTCATACGATTCCACCTTCCGTGATCGACTCAGGTTCTCCTCGTCACCCGCTCGACGACGTTAGTCGCTATCGACCCCGGATGCCGGTACCCCGGAAAACGCGGCGCGCGAGCGTTTCCCGGCCCGCGTGGACCAACGGTCGGCACCGCGCGCCGCGGCTCAGGCGCCGAGCCCCTCCGGCAACTGGCCCGGATCGAGCAGCAATCGTTTGGCCGCGCTGCGGTGAACCTGTTCGGCGAGGGCGAGATTGTCCGCGAGTAAACGCCATTCGATCTCGGTGATCGCCGCGCAGGCCCGCTCGATCACGGCGGTATCGGTGGTTCCCCAGGCGATCGGCATCGCCTCGACCGGCAGCCAGCGCTCCCCGATCGAACGACTGGTGCGATCACCGCGGACCGCGATGACGGGAACCCGCTCCCCTTCGGTCAACCGATGCCCGGGCAACTGTCGCACCTTCCGGGTGACCAGTGCGTACCGCGACTCCCCGGTATCGCTACGGGCCACATTGACCAGCGCGAGCAGCACCGCGCCACGCGACCGGATCGGCGCGACCACCGCCGGCGCCAGTTCCCCTTCCGCGTAGAGCCGATCGATACCGGTCCGGCGCGGTGCCCACAGCGCCACCCACAGTGCCGTCGCCGTGCCCAGTGCACCGGCCAGCGCCAGTGGATAGGACCAGGGATGGCCCAGCCACACCAGGTAGGCGGTGGCGGCCGCGGCACCGAGAGCGGCGGGGACCGCGGCGAGCCGCACCCGGCGGCGTCCGGCGACTACTTCGTTGACCGCGTGGGCGTGCCTGCGGTCCACCACGAATCGGAAGCGTCGCACGTCGCCATTCCTAACACAATTCGTCGAGTTCGGAACGCCGTTATTGCTCGCCGGGTCCTATGGCAGGGCCCAGCAGATCATCGGCATCCGTTATCCGATAGGCATAACCCTGTTCGGCGAGAAAACGTTGCCGATGCGCAGCGTAATCCGCGTCCAGAGTGTCGCGGGCCACAACGGAATAGAAATGGGCCTGACCGCCGTCGTGTTTCGGACGCAGCAACCGGCCCAACCGCTGGGCTTCTTCCTGGCGCGACCCGAAGGTACCGGAAACCTGCACAGCCACCGACGCCTCCGGCAGGTCGATGGAGAAATTCGCGACCTTGCTGACTACGAGTACCGGGATCTCGCCACGGCGGAAAGCGTCGAAAAGAGCCTCGCGTTCCTTGTTCTTCGTCGACCCCTGGATCACCGGGGCGTCCAGGGCGGCGCCCAATTCCTCCAACTGGTCCAGGTAAGCGCCGATAACCAGGGTGGGCGCAGTGCGGTGCCGGGCCAGAATGGATTTCACCACGGCGATCTTGGTATGGGCGGTGGAGCAGAGCTTGTAGCGTTCCTCGGGTTCGGCGGTCGCGTAGGACATCCGCTCGGCATCGGTCAGCGTGACCCGGACCTCGATACATTCGGCCGGGGCGATCCAGCCCTGGGCCTCGATATCCTTCCACGGCGCGTCGTAGCGCTTGGGACCGATCAGCGAGAACACATCGCCCTCGCGGCCGTCCTCGCGGACCAGCGTGGCAGTGAGACCGAGCCGCCGCCGTGACTGCAGATCGGCCGTCATCCGGAAAACCGGGGCGGGCAGCAGATGCACCTCGTCGTAGATCACCAGGCCCCAGTCCCGGCTGTCGAACAATTCGAGATGCTTGTACTCACCCTTCGATTTGCGGGTGATCACCTGGTAGGTCGCGATGGTGACCGGGCGGACCTCCTTGCGTTCCCCGGAGTACTCGCCGATCTCCTCCTCGGTGAGCGAGGTGCGCGCGAGCAGTTCCCGCCGCCACTGCCGACCGGCGACGGTATTGGTCACCAGGATCAGGGTGGTGGCCTTGGCGCGTGCCATCGCCGCCGCCCCCACCATCGTCTTACCGGCACCACACGGCAGCACCACCACACCGGATCCGCCCGCCCAGAACGAGTCGGCGGCCATCTCCTGGTAGTCGCGCAGCTGCCAGCTCGCGCCCTGGAAGTCCAGATCGATCGGGTGGGCTTCACCGTCGACGTACCCGGCCAGGTCCTCGGCGGGCCAGCCGATCTTGAGCAGCTGCTGTTTGATGTGCCCCCGCTCGGACCCGTGCACGACCACCGTGTCGTCGTCGATACGTTCGCCGAGCATGGGGGCGATCTTCTTGTGCCGCAGCACCTCGGCCAGCACCGCGCGATCGAGGCTGACCAGAGTCAGTCCGTGCGCCGGATGCTTGACCAGTTGCAGCCGCCCGTAGCGGGCCATCGTCTCGACGATATCGACGAGCAACGGCTGCGGTACCGGGAAACGGGAGTGGCCGACCAGCGCGTCCACGACCTGCTCCGCGTCGTGCCCCGCGGCCCGGGCGTTCCACAGGGCCAGCGGTGTCACCCGGTAGGTGTGCACGTGTTCGGGTGCTCGCTCCAGCTCCGCGAACGGGGCGATCGCTTGCCGCGCCACATCCGCGAGTTCGTGATCGACCTCCAACAGGACTGTTTTATCGCTCTGCACGATCAGCGGCCCGTTCGCCACGGAACACCTCCTCACCTCGGCTGTCGCCCATTGTCCCCGAAGCCACCGACAGCGCGCCGGGGGGTGTTTTCGGCGCGCTGTCGCGCGCGAGGGCCGGTGTTTCGGCGGCGCGGGGGTTGAGGCCCTGAAGTCTCGCCGTTCAGGCCTCGGGACTCGCATCCGGCGCGGGTGGGTCTCGTAAAACCCGACTCGGGTGGTTGCGTCGGCATTCGATGCCCGGTCCAGTATGTATCAACTGGCCCGAGACAGTGGCTACCCGACATCGCCAGTATGGGAGCCATGATAGAGATCGCGGCGGCGGCCGGGGTGGCGGTGGCCGCGCTCGGGCTTGTCCTCACTCCCGGCCCGAACATGATGTATCTGGTTTCCCGCACGATTTCGCAGGGCCGACGCGCCGGAATGATCTCGCTGACCGGCGTGGCCGCCGGTTTCGGGGTCTACCTGGCCGCCGCCGCAACCGGTATCACCGCCGTGTTCACCCTGGTTCCAGCGCTGTACACAGCGCTGAAGGTGGCCGGGGCCGCGTATCTCCTGTGGCTGGCCTGGCAAGCGATACGGCCGGGCGCGGTATCGGTGTTCACCCCGGAGCCGCTGCCCCGCGATCCCGCCGGGCGGCTGTTCACGATGGGGCTGGTCACCAATCTGCTCAACCCGAAGATCGCCGTCATGTATCTGGCGCTGATCCCGCAGTTCGTCGCGCCCGATTCGGGACCGGTGTGGGCGCAGAGTCTGGGCCTCGGAGCAGTGCAGATCACGGTCGCGCTCGCCGTCAACGCCCTCATCGTGTGCACGGCGGGAACGGTGGCCGGATTCCTGAGTGGGCGGCCGCTCTGGTTACGGGTACAGCGACTGCTGATGGGTTCGGTGCTGGGGACGATGGCGGTGCTGCTACTCACCGACCGGACCCGACCGGCTCCCGCCTGACCAGTCCGGTCAGCTCAACCGGACACCGCGCAGTTTCGCCGGGTTGGCATGGTCGTAAGCGCCCCGGACCACCCCGTCCACCACAGTGAACCCCACGACCCGCGACGGGAAGCCGGGATGGTCGCCGTCGCCCGGACGAGCGTGGACGAGCACGCCGAGCTGCCCGTTGACCCGCACGAACTCCATACTCTCGGCGACGAAATCGACCCCGGGCCGGTCCAGGCCGTAGCGGCGGATGAGACCGAGGAACAGTCGGGCGACCTTGTCCGGGCCGAAGATCATATTGCGCGCGGTCTGCGTGGTACCGCCGGAATCACCGATCATCACCGCCTCGGGGTGCAGTACCGCCGCCACCGCCCGGGCATCTCCGGCACTCAGCGCGACCAGCAGCTTCTGTACGGCGGCCTCGTGCTCGTCGTCGGCGGTTACCGGCGGTGTCTGTTCGCGAACGACCTTGCGCGCGCGGGCGGCCAGCTGCCGGGCGGCCTCGGCGGTGATATCGAGAATCCCGGCGATCTCGCCGTAGGGAACCGCCAGGCCCTCGTGCAATACGAACGCCACGCGCTGTGGCGGGGTGAGCTGGTCCAGTACCACCAGCGCGGCCATCCGGAACTCTTGCCGCAGCACCACCGAGGCGAGTGGGTCCGAACCCGGGACACCGGCCAGCGGCGTCACCACGGGTTCCGGGAGCCACTGGCCCACATAGCTTTCCCGGCGGACCGCGGCACTGCGCAATCGGTCCAGGCAGAGCCGGGAGACCACCGTGGTCAACCACGCGCGCAGATCCTCGATCTCCGACTGTGCGGCTCCGGCCAGCCGCAGCCAGCTCTCCTGAACAGCGTCCTCCGCATCCGCCACGCTGCCGGTCAGCCGGTAGGCCACCGCCAGCAGATGCCCGCGATGGGACTCGAACAGGTCGGCGAGAAGCGCGGCTACCACCGCCGGAATTCTACGGAGCGCGAGTGCCGAGCCAGGCGGCGCCCCGGTGCGGGGGCATGAGAAATCGGATGCCCGAAACCGACTCGGGCTGCCATTATCGTGGGGTGGAGGAGCGCATATTGACCGACGGAACCGTGTGGCTGAACCGGCCGGTGGACTCCGATATCGAGACGATCCTCGAATGCTGCCAGGATTCGTCGATCGCCGAATGGGTGACGATCCCGGTGCCCTACGGCCGTACCGACGCCGAGTACTTCGTCCGCACCAGATCGGCCGAGGGATGGGCCGGTAACAGCCCCACCTGGGCTATCCGGCTAGGCGAGCACGGGCGCCTCGTCGGAACCGTGGGCCTGGGTGTCCAGCCGCAGGACCAGGGCTCCGCCGAAATCGGCTACTGGATCGCTGCCGAGCACCGCCGGCAGGGGCTGATGTCCCGGGCCATCGAGCTCGCGTGCGATTTCGGTTTCGACCCGGACGGGATGGGCCTGACCCGTATCCAGTGGCGCGCTTTCGTCGGCAATCACCCGTCCGCCGCCGCGGCCCGCAAGCACGGTTTCCGCTATGAGGGTCTGGCCCGGCTCGGCAGTGTGCTGCGCGGAAGCCGCCGCGACCATTGGATGGCCGCCCGACTCGACACCGATCCACCCGGTCCGGCGGACGGATGGCCGGCCGGGATCTGATCCGGGGAGTTCGGCGCGTCGGCGGAGTGTCCGAGGTTTCCCCCACCGCGGCCCGCCGCCCGCGCCGCGGAACCAGGGTCCGTACGGCGCTGCGGCCCGATCGTCAGTCCCGGCGGCGCTGGGCGACGGCCTCGGCCAGCCGGTTCAGCTGGACAGCGGTGGTGTCCCAGTCCATGCAGCCGTCGGTGATGGACTGGCCGTAGGTGAGGTCGGCCGACCGGCCCAAGGTGAGGTCTTGGCGTCCCTCGACCAGGAAGCTCTCCAGCATCACGCCGACCACGCCGGGTTCCCCGGCGGCCAGCCGCTCGGCGATATCGGCGACGACGACCGGCTGGCGCCGGTGGTCCTTGTTGCTGTTGCCGTGGCTTGCGTCGACGACAATGCGCTGCGGCAGTTTCGACTTCTCCAATCGCACGCACGCGTCGGCCACCGAGGCCGCGTCATAGTTGGTGCCGTTGGACCCGCCGCGCAGGATCACATGGCAGTCCTCGTTACCTGCCGTGCGGATGAGGGCGGAGCGTCCGTCGAGATCGGTGCCCGGGAACACGTGGCTGGCCGCAGCCGCCCGGACTCCGTCCACCGCGACCTGTACATCACCGTCGGTGCCGTTCTTGATCCCGACCGGCATGGACAGCGCGCTGCTCAGCTGCCGGTGCACCTGGCTGGCCGCGGTACGGGCGCCGATCGCACCGTAGGAGACCAGATCCGAGATGTACTGCGGAGTGATGGGGTCGAGGAACTCGCAGGCCACCGGCAGGCCCAGCGCGGTGATGTCGAGCAGCAGCTGGCGACCGATGCCCAGCCCGGTGTTGACGTCGAAGCTGCCGTTGAGATGCGGATCGTTGATCAGGCCCTTCCAGCCCAGCGTGGTGCGCGGCTTCTCGAAATAGACGCGCATGACCAGATGCAGCCGGTCGGAAAGTTCGGCCGAGGCGGCGGCCAGGCGGCGTGCGTAGTCGAGGGCGGCTGCGGGGTCGTGAACCGAGCAGGGGCCGACTACCACCATGAGGCGGTCGTCGAGCCCGTTGAGGACCTCGATGGTGGATTTGCGGCCGGCCCGGACGATGGCGGCGTGGTCGTCGGTGATGGCGTGCACCCGGCGCACTTCGGCCGGGGATCGTAACGGGCTCACACTGAGGGTGCGCTGATCGTCCAGATCGCAATGATGGGCGTCGATATCGACTGCGGTTGTCATCGTGGGTGGTGTCCTTCTCGTTCGGGCCGACCCACGGAAACATCTACCCGTCGAGCCGGTCTTATCCGGCTCGGGGTGAACTGGTCAGCGCGCGGGATAGCGGCAGACCGACCCACCCCGGGCCGGCTTGCTAAACCAGAAATACACGCGCTGCACGATTGGCCACGCTACCAGCCGGTTGCCCGCAGATGTCGATCCGGGGCGAAATAGCCTGAGAGAAAGTGATGCTCAACACAATTCCGCCCCCGTGCCGTTTCAGAACATGCCGGGTTCGTAGTTCCCGGCCGGGGTGTGGGCGATGGCGTTGAGCCGATTCCATGCGTTGATGGTGGCGACGGCGACCAGCAGGCCGCCGATCTGGTCGTCGTCGTAGTGTTTACGCACGCGCTGCCAGGTCTCCTCGCTCACCCCGCCGCCGTCGGCCAGCCGGGTGCCCGCCTCGGTGAGTTCGAGCGCGGCGCGTTCGGCCTCGGTGAACACCGGAGCTTCCCGCCATGCGGCGATCAGGTTGATCCGCAGCGCGGTCTCCCCGGCGTGCAGGGCGTCCTTGGTGTGCATGTCCAGGCACATCGCGCAGCCGTTGATCTGGCTGGCGCGGATCTTCACCAGCTCGTAGGTGGCGGCGGGTAGACCTGAGCTCTCGGCGACCTTGCCGGCGGTGGTCAGCCGCTTGACGTAGCTCGCGGTGACCTTGTTCTCGAAGAGATTCACACGGGGTTCCATGTCCGGATTCCTTTCGTTCCTGCCTTGTCGAAGAGAAGACGGGATACCGAACGCAGATGTGACATTCCGCGGGGAACCACCGGGTGCGGACTACCGGATCAGGCCGAGAAATCGAACTTCACGTCGGTCAGCCGCTCCGAGAGCTCCCATAGCGAACGGGCGGTGAGCTGGTCTTTCGCCCGCTTCGAGCAACCCGAACGACCCGGGTGTCCGCGCATACCGCCCAGGCCGGTCGGCCCGTAGTACGCGCCCGGCTCGACGGTGGCGGTCGCGGCGAACAGTTCGGGCAGCGCGCCCATCTCCGCGCTCTGCGCGAACACCTTGTTGCCGATGCTCATCACCGAGTCGAGCGCAGTCTCGGTGTGTGACTGCAGGTCGGTGGCCGCGTATCCCGGATGGGCCGCGAGCGAGAGTTTCGCCGACCCGGCCGCGGCGAGCCTGCGCTGCAGCTCGAAAGCGAACAGCAGATTGGCCAGCTTCGACTGCCCGTAGGCCGACCAGCGCTTGTAGGGCCGCCGTTCCCAGTTGAGATCGTCGAGGTCGATGACCCCCGCCGTGTGGGCGCCGCTGGACAGGGTGACGATCCGCTCACCGATCTTGCCCAGCAGCAGCCCGGTCAGTGCGAAATGGCCGAGGTGGTTGGTGCCGATCTGCATTTCGAAGCCGTCGGCGGTCCGCCGCAGCGGTACCGCCATCACCCCCGCATTGTTGATCAGCACATCCGCGTTCTCCACTCCGGCGGCGAACTCCCGGATCGAGGACAGATCGGCCAGATCCAGCTGCCGGACCTGCGCCCGCTCCCCGATCTCGTCGGCGATCGACTGACCTTTGCCGACGTTCCGGCAGGCCAGGATCACCTGCGCTCCGGCGCCGGCCAGGGCGCGTGCGGCGACCGCGCCGAGTCCGCTGTTGGCACCGGTGATGATGACGGTTCGACCCTGCTGATCGGGGATGTCCCCGACGCCCCAACCACTCATGGGGCGAGTCTAATGCGCTGGGGCTATGTACACAGGGCACGACGGACCGGGATCGCGGCGCGGATCCTGACCGCCCCCCAACGCCGGTACCTGCGTAGAAACTACCCGGCCTTTCCAAAACGATATAGGTTTGCCTAACCTATACCGGACCGGAATCGCGCCGCACACGCTTTCGAGTCCCTGTTTTCCTATGAGGCATATCGTGACTTCCACCGCTGCCGGCACCCATCGTGACGGCTACGTTCCCTTTCCCACGGACCTGGCCGACTCCTATCGTGCCGCCGGCTACTGGTCCGGCACCACCGTGGGTGATCTGCTGCGTGATACCGCCCGCCGCGGCCCGGATCGCCCCGCTCTCCTCGGCGACCGGACGCTGACCTATGCCGAACTGGACGGCGAGGCCGACCGGATGGCGTACGGATTCCTGGACCTCGGTATCGCGCCGGGTGACCGGGTGATCGTGCAGCTGCTCAATACTCCCGACTTCGCCATCGTGTTGTTCGGCCTGCTGCGCGCCGGCATCATTCCGGTGCTCACCCTGCCCGCGCACCGCCGGGCCGAGATCGAGCACCTGGCCCGCCTGTCCGGCGCAGTCGCGTACCTGGTCGCCGACAGCCAGGGCGATTTCGACTACCGGCAACTGGCTGCCACTCTCCTGACAACCGTCGCGACTCTGCGCCACGTCCTGGTATCGGGCGAGGCCGGTGAATTCACCGAGCTGATGTCGATCGCCGCCGACACCGGAGCGTTGCCGGCGATCGATCCCGGCGATATCGCACTCATGCTGGTGTCCGGAGGCACCACCGGACTCCCCAAACTCATCGCCCGTACCCACGACGACTACGTCTACAACGCGACCGCCAGCGCGGCCGTATGCGGACTCGGCGAGCAGGATGTCTACCTGGCCACCCTGCCCGCCGCACACAACTTCCCGCTGGCCTGCCCGGGCCTCCTCGGCACGGTGGCGACCGGCGGCGCGCTGGCCTTCGCCGCCGATCCCAGCCCGGAGAGCGCGTTCGCGGTGATCGAACGATACGGAGTCACCGTCACTGCCGTGGTGCCACCGCTGGCTCAGCTGTGGTCGGCCGCCGTCGAATGGGAGGACGCCGATATCTCCTCGCTACGGCTGCTACAGGTAGGTGGCGCGAAGCTGGCCGAGGTGAACGCACGCGAAGTGGCACCGGCGCTGAACGTCACCTTGCAGCAGGTGTTCGGTATGGCCGAGGGATTGCTGAACTTCACCCGACTCGACGACGATCCGGACATCATCTGCACCACCCAGGGCCGCCCGCTGTGCCCGGCCGACGAGATCCGAGTGGTGGACGCGGAGGGCGCCGATGTCGCACCGGGCGCGGAAGGCGAGCTGCTCACCCGCGGTCCGTACACGTTGCGCGGGTACTACCGCGCGCCGGAGCACAATGCCCGCGCTTTCACTCCCGACGGCTTCTACCGCAGCGGCGATCTGGTCCGGCAGTTACCCAGCGGCCATCTGGTGGTGTCGGGCCGGATCAAGGATGTGATCAACCGGGGCGGGGAGAACGTCTCCTGCGACGAACTCGAGGAGCATCTGCTCGCCCACCCCGCGGTCCGGCACGCGGCCGCGATCGGGCTGCCCGACCCCGGTCTCGGCGAGAAGGTCTGCGCGGTACTGGTCGTGACCGGTGATATGCCGACCCTGGCCGAGATCAAAGAGTTCCTCACCGGCCGCGGCCTGGCCACCTACAAACTCCCGGATGTACTGCGCCGAGCGGACACCCTGCCGCTGACCGCCGTGGGCAAGATCGACAAGAAGGCGCTGCGCGCTCAGGGTTAGCCGGAGACGGTCGCGGGCCGGGCCCGCGACCGTCTGCGCACGGGAGAACCGCGCCCTACGCCTGCACCACATAGGGCGCCACGCTGCCCAGTTTTTCGCAGGTCTCCTCGAACTCGCGATCGGGGTGCGACTGCGCGACGACCCCGGCACCCGCGCGCAACCACGCGCCCTCCTCGGTCTGGTACACCGCGCGCAGGACCAGCGCGGCCTCCAGCGCACCGGTCGGTGAAACCATCAGCACCGCACCGGAGTACAGGCCACGCGGCCGGTCGTGCCGGAACACCGAATCGACTCCGGGCCGCTTGGGAATACCCGACGCGGTCACCGAGGGGAAGATGGCGTCCAGCGCGTCCCAGGCCGTGCGTCCGGCCGCCAGGCGGCCCCGCACGGTGGAGGCGAGATGCTGCACACTTCCGCGCTCACGGACCGCCATGAAATCCGATACCGAGGCCGTGCCGGGCTCGGCGACCGTACCGATCTCGGCGAAACAGGTCTGGACGGAGAGGGCGTGTTCGACGATCTCCTTCGGGTCGGTGATCAGATCCGCCCGAGCCGCGCTGTCCATCTCGGCACCCTGACCGAAGGCCCGCGTACCCGCGAGGGGTTCGGTGCTGACCATCCGGTCGTCGTCCACCGAGAGCACCAGTTCCGGGCTGAACCCGGCCGCCTCCAGCCCGCCCAGGCTCAGCAGGAAAGATCGCGCCGGTGTGTTGTTCGCCCGGCCGAGCCGGTAGGTGGCGGGGATGTCCACCGCGAACGGCAGTTCGACCTTTCGCGACAGGATGACCTTCTGGTACCGCCCGGCATTGATCTCCGCGACGGCCTCGGCGACGCGCTCGCGGTAACCGGAGCGATCGATACGCACGTCCACCGGATAGGGCTGCGGCAGCGCGCTGTCCTGCGAACGCGCGACGGTGGCGGCCAGGGCGGCGGCCTCCTCCGACCCGGCGCCTGTTATCCACAACGCACCGGAGGTATCGATGCGCACCTCCACCCGCGGAACCATGAGATGGACCAGCGGGGTGCCGGGGCGCAGATGTTCGGTGGCGCCCAGCGACCACGCGCAGAATTCGAATCCGATCCAGCCGTAGGCGTTACGCCCGGTCATCGGCAGTTCGGCGAGCACAGTGTTCATCACCTGGGCCGGGCTTCCGGCCCAGCGCCGGGCAGTGGTCTCGGCGGCCCAGGTGATCCGCAGTTCGTCGGCGTCGAGTTCGACCGTGCCGATCGGGTCGGCGGCGAACACCCATTCGCCGCCGCGCTCGTAGACCACATAATCGCCGAAATGGTCTTCGGCCGCCAGGCGTGACATCGCTGCCGCCGGGTCGGTCACATACTCGGCACGTAAACGTTCGTCCGTGGTCGACAACGATCCTCCAAGGCTAACCGGCCACACCAGAAAGTAAGGTTAGCATTACCTCTCCACATTGGGAGGTGTGGGAGTTTCACATCCGGAGGTGTGGAAATCACCGGAAACGAGCCAAACAACCCCAACGGCGCGAGAGCCGTCCATAGTGGTCGACAAGGAGTAATTTCAACAGCCGACCACGATCGGGCTCTGCCGTAGGAGTCGCGCGGAGTTCGCCCAGACGCGGGGCCGACCGCCCCATCCGAGCAGAGGATCCACACCATGATCGAGCACCGCAGTGGAGCCCCGGCCGCCTCCGATCTACCGCTGGAATCGGTGGTCGCGCTGGTGGATTCGGCCTCGGCTACCGAACGCGAGCTGATCGGTCGATGGATCGCCGACGGCGGGTTGGCGGCCGAACTGGGGGTGGACGCCCCGGTGACCCAGCTCGACCTGGACGCCGGAGCCATCGCCGACCGGCTCACCGGTCGCACCGACGATCCGCTGGTGGTCCCGGTCCGGGTGCTGTGGCTCCCGCCCGAACGCGACGGCGTCCGGCGGGTGACCTTCGGCGACCTCGCGCTGCTCACCAACCCGCGCCGCCCGAACCGGCTCGCCCAGCGCCGCTTGGTCGAACGTTCCCCGGACCGGCATCTGATCCGCACCGGCAGCCCGGCCCGGCTCGGCGAACTGCGTGCCAACAATCCCGAGGCCGCGGCGCTCCACCGCGCCGGCACCGCCGAACCGTTCGCCCGCGCGGTGGTGCGTGCCGCGGTGGTCGCGCTCGAACGCGCCGAACGCGGCGTGATCGGGGACCGATACAAAGTGCCCCGCCTGGTCACCGAGGAGATCCTGGACTCGCCGGAGTTCCTGCGGCGGCTCGAACTGATCGCCGACGAATCCGGGTCCGATCCGCAGGATGTGCACCGGCGCGCCGAGAAAGCACTCAACGAACTGGTCGCCGCCCAGAGCCGTACGGTCTCGGATCTTTTCACCCAGGCCATGCGCCCGGTCCACGCGTCGACCTGGAAGGTGGACTGCGACGAATCCGGGCTCGCCGCGCTGGCCGAGCTCAACCGGCGCTATCCGCTGGTCTTCCTGCCCTCTCATCGGTCCTATGTGGACGCGTTCGTACTGGGCGATGTACTGGCCCGCAACGATTTCCCACCGAACCACGTGGTCGGCGGCGCGAATCTGCGGTTCTGGCCGATGGGTCCGATCGCCCGGCGCACCGGCACGATCTTCATCCGGCGCAGTTTCGGCGGCGATACGGTGTACCAGGCGGTGGTCGAGGAGTACTTCGGCTACCTGATGGCACGGCGGTTCAACCTGGAGTGGTACTTCGAGGGCGGCCGCACCCGGACCGGGAAACTCCGCCCGCCCCGCTACGGGCTGCTCAACTATCTCGCCGCGGCCGTCCGGCAGGAACGAATCGCCGACGCACTGCTGGTGCCCGTATCGATCACCTACGAACGGCTCAACGAACTCGGTGCCATCGCCGACGAACAGATGGGCGGTCGCAAACAGCCCGAGGGGCTCGGCTGGCTCGCCCGTTACGTCCGTAATCAACAGCATTCAGCCGGACACGTCTATGTCCGGTTCGGCGATCCGATCTCGACGCGGGAACGTCTCGCCGCGCACGGTGATCCGCTCGCCCCCCGACCGGTCACCATCCCGCTGCATCGCACCTCCCCGGCCGACCGCAACGATGCGCACCCGGTCGATCCGCGCGATTCGGCCGGGGAAAGCGAACGCCTGGCAGTCCAGCGACTCGCGTTCGATGTGGCCGTGGGTATCAACTCCGTCACCCCGATCACGGTCAACGCCCTGGTGGCGCTGGCGCTGCTGGGGGTCCACCAACGGGCGCTGACCCGGGCCGAGGTCTGCGAGGTCCTCGCACCCGTACTGGACTACATCGAACAGCGCGATCTACCGCGCGGCGAGATCGCGAAACTGCGTGATGAGCAGAGCCTGGCCGTCGTCCTGGAACAGTTGTCGCTCGCGAAGGTGGTCACGGTCTATCGCAGCGGTGTGGAACCGGTGTATTCGATCGAGGCCGGCGCCCATCTCGAGGCCGCGTTCTACCGCAACAGCGCCGTGCACTGGTTCGTCGACCGCGCCATCGTGGAACTGGCGATCCTGGCCGCGGTGGAAGCCGCACCCGAGGATCCGGCCGGCGATGCCGTCGGACCGGATGCCGACGCGCTGGACTTCGGCTGGGAAGAGGCCTACCGGTTGCGAGATCTGCTCAAGTTCGAGTTCTTCTTCCCGGACCGGGCCGAATTCGCCGACCGGATCACCGCGGAGATGCTGCTGCTGGACCCCGGCTGGCGCACCCGATCGCGCGACACCCTCGGCAGCGAGATCCTGGCGGCGCTCACCGGTACCGGCTTCATGATGGCCCACCGGGTGCTGCGCTCCTTCTTCGACGCGCAGCTGGTGGTGGCCGAACGGCTGGCCGCCCGGGACCCGGCCGCACAGATCGACCGCAAGGAGTTCATCGACGAATGCGTCTCGGTCGGCCGGCAGATGCTGCTGCAGCAGCGGCTGCACAGTACCGAGTCGGTCTCCACCGAACTGTTCGGCAGTGCCCTGAAACTCGCCGCCAACCGAGGGTTGCTCGATTCCGCCGATCCGGAATCGCCGGAATCGATGGCCGAACTCGCGCGGCGGCGCGACGAATTCGCCGAACGGCTGCGCACGATCGGTTTCCGGATCTCACGCGCCGCCACCCTCGACCCCTCCAATCTCCCCGCAGGACGGATCCGATGAGCACCCGGGACACCGGAACCCGGGGCACCCCTGCCCCGGCCCCCTCGACAGCGACCATCGACGAGATGATCGCGGCCATCCGCTCCGGGCCCAGGGGCGCCGGAATCGGAGCGGTGTTCGATCTGACGGCTCTCGCTGAACTGCGGTCGGCGCCGGCGCCACGGTGGCGCGGGCCCGATCGCGGCCTGGCCGGCACCCTGTTCGACCAGTTGCGCCATACCGGTGAGAGTTCGGCGGCCGATATCCTCGAACGCGCCGTGCGCGACGCCGCCGGGCGTACCCCGGACGAATTGACCACGCTGGGCGAACGACTGTTCGAACGCGGCTGGTACGACCGGCTGCGCCCGGAGTTGCTGCGACTGGTCCGGGAACATATCGCCGCCGGGCACACAGTGGTGATGACCGGGGATTCGGCCGAATTCCAGTTACGCCCCGCCGCCACCGCGCTGGGTATCCCCCATGTGGTCGGCACCCGGCCCGCGGTGGCTCCGGATGGGTTGACCGGGCTGATCGAGGGCGAAGTGGCCTACGGCCCCGAGAAAGCCGCGGCGGTTTCGGAATTCGCGGCGGTCCACGGGATGGATCTCGGGCGTTCCCACGTCTACAGCGGTAGCGCGGGCGACCTGCTGCTGCTGTCCCGCGCCGGAACACAGGTCCCGGTCGCACCCGACCCGGTTCTCGCCGCGACCGCCGCCGAGTACGGCTGGGTCGCTCCCGTCGTCGCCGCGCGGACCGGCCCGCGCCCGGCCGACTATCTGCGGACGCTGCTGGGGCTTTTCGCGCTGCTCGGCGGTGCGCTCTACGGGGTGCTGCGCAAGTCCTACACCCGCGACCGCCGAGCCATGGCCGATGCGCTCATGAAGTACGGCACGGCCTGGCCACTGTGGCTCTGCGGGATCCGGCTCCGGGTCACCGGTACGGAGAACGCCCGGGGGCCACGCCCGGCGGTGTTCCTGTTCAACCATCAGAGCCAGTTCGACGTGCTCATCGTCCCCGCGGTACTCGGCGGCAATGTCACCGGAGTCGGTAAGAAGGAACTCATCCGACATCCGATCTTCGGGCCCCTGATGAGATTCGTCGGCGTCACCTTCATCGACCGGTCGAACACCGATCTCGCCAGGGCGTCCCTGGCCCCCGTCGTGGACACCCTGCGCGCCGGTCTCTCCGTCGCGATCGCTCCGGAGGGCACCCGCTCCTACACTGCGCAGCCGGGCCGGTTCAAGAAGGGCGCGTTCCATATGGCCGAACAGGCCGGGGTGCCGGTGATCCCGGTGGTGATCCGCAATGCCGCCGATATCGGCAGACGGGATTCGATGATCGCGCGCTCGGGCGTGGTCGACGTAGCGATCCTGCCGCCGATCCATATGGGTACGGGCGAGCTGGAGGAGAAGGTCGCCGAGGTCCGGCAGCGCTACCTCGACACCCTGCGCGACTGGCCGCGGTAACCGGCGGGCCCGCCTGCCGGGCTGTCGTCAGAGAGCGCGGCCCAGCAGCAGCTTCCACGGCATCAGCGCCGATTCCAGCTGCACCTTGAGGCTCATCTTGGAATCTCCCAGAGTCCGCTCCTCGAAGCGGATGGGTACCTCGGCGATCTCGACGCCCTGTTTCTTGGCCCGATAGTTCATCTCGACCTGGAACGAGTAGCCGTTGCTGCGGATGGTGCCGATATCGATGGCGCGCAGCGTATCGGCCTGCCAGGCCTTGAAACCGGCGGTCGCGTCCCTGATCCCGAGTCGGAGGATGGCATTGACATAGAAGTTCGCCCACGCGGACAGCGCCTTGCGGTACCACTTCCATTCCGCCGCCGTGGAGCCGCCGGGCACATATCGGGATCCGAGCACCACGCCCGTACCCGGCCGGTTCAGCTCCTCCAGCATGGCCGGGATGACTTCGGCGGGATGGGACAGATCGGCGTCCATCTGGATCACCACATCCGCGCCCTCCTCCAGCGCGCGGGTGATCCCGGCGATGTAGGCCCGGCCCAGTCCGTCCTTCTCGGTCCGGTGCAGCACCGAGACCACGTTCGGCAATTCGACGGCCAGTTTCTCCGCGACCTCACCGGTGCCGTCCGGAGAATTGTCGTCGACTACCAGTACGCGCAGGTCGGGCACGGGTAGCGCGGTCAGCCGTTCCACCGCTACCGGCAGATTGTCCCGCTCGTTGTAGGTCGGCACAACAACGGTAACCCTCAAGGGTCGCCCTCCCTGCTCACCTGGTCTCGCCCGGCGGCCGGTGGAGCAGGCCGCGAGCGTCGCTACGAATTACCCGTGAACGGTAGCCCAACCGCCGACCAGGGGATGCAGCGCACCGGTCATAGCGTCACCGGACAAGGCCACCAGGGGGTTTCCCGGGGATTCAATCGCCCTCGCGCCACGCCTGGTCCGCCGCGTCCTGCGAGGCGTTGCGCTGGTGCACGATCTCGAGCGCGCGTTCGGCCGTTGCCCGGTCCGGATAGGGCCCCATCCGGTCCCGGAACCAGCACTGACGCCCCCGCTCGGCGCGCTGATGTTTCAAGCAGTAGTACCACCGTTCGGCCATGGTCACAGCATTCCACCCGACCGGGATCCGAAACAGCAGAAACCCCCCGATCACAGCGATCAGGGGGTTGAATGTGGCCAGGGCCGGGATCGAACCGGCGACCTTTCGCTTTTCAGGCGAACGCTCGTACCAACTGAGCTACCTGGCCGCAGGCACCCGGAACGAATGCCATCCGATGGAAGCCGGATTACTCCGGCAACCACTGGCGACCCTGACGGGACTCGAACCCGCGACCTCCGCCGTGACAGGGCGGCGCGCTAACCAACTGCGCCACAGGGCCTTGCTGTGTGCCACCTACTTACGTAAGTGGTACCCCCTACGGGATTCGAACCCGCGCTACCGCCTTGAAAGGGCGGCGTCCTAGGCCGCTAGACGAAGGGGGCTCGTCCCGGATTTCTCCGGACCGGCTTTCAACGGCTGTCCGTTGGGAGCTCGCATAGCTTATGACAGGGTGCCTGTAATTCCCAAATCTGCTGGTCAACCGGGCGAATCCAGCTCTTCCAAACGGGCGCTCGCCCGCCATCCGGAACGACCGAACTCCTCGGCCCATTCCTGTGTACACGTGGCCTGAACCAGAACCTCCAGCGACTCCCGGAAACGGGTGCGCAGATCGGGGTCGCCGCCGTGGGCGTCGGCCATGTAGCACTGACCGATCAGCGCGCCGGCGAGGGTACGGGTGAATCGGTCGGGGTCGGTTTCGGGACGCAACTGGCCCCGTTCGATCGCCCCGACGGTCAGGTCGCGGATAGCCGCGGAGAGCATCGGACAGCCGCCGTGACCCCGGCGATGAAAGCCCGGATCTATGACGAGTCGGAATTCGGCCTGCACGATGATGTCGTGATCGAGCCGCAGTGCCAGCTCGTCGAAGACACCGTGCACAAGATCGAGCGGCCCCAGGTCCGTACGGGCGAGCCAGCGATCGATCGTGATGCCGTACCGCTCGATCGCCGAATCGAGTACGGCCCGCGCCAGATCTTCCTTCGAATCGAAATGGAAGTACATGGCGCCCTTGGTCGCCCGCGATCCCTCCAATATGCGGTTGAGCGAAGCCGCGGCATAGCCGCTCTTCCCGAACTCAACGGCGGCGGACCGGATAATTGCTGCCCGTGTCCGACGGGCCCGCTCTTGCTGCCGTGCCATGCTCGAAACGCCTCCGAAGCCTTGTGCAATCCCCGGGATTTCCACCCGCGGAATGCTCGCGACCGTTCATCCGCCTTTGACGGGCGGGCCGGCGTCGCGAACTTATCCTGTTGTATGCCGACCTTCGGTCGGTTTATTGACCTGTACCGAACCTTTGGTACGAAACCCACTCCGCAGCGGAAACACACCGGCTGGTATAATTCGATGGCCCGGGTGCGCCGCAGGGGGTGCGCATCCGGGCATTCCGTCGCGCCGTTCCTGGTCCCCCATCCGCCTCCCGCGGCGTCGTCCCGAGCGACACTCCGAATTCGCTGATTCGTAACGGTACTCGGAATCTCGTACCGGCATGCGGTAAACCGATGTAGCGGGCTACCATTTCGGTACGCGGATTTCGTGAACGCGACACGATCGATGGATACCGAACAGCCGAGCGAATCCCCCGGCAGCGCAGGATGTTCGACCACCCGGCCGGACCCTGGACCAGTACTCAGCCGGCCGCCCCGACCTCTCGATGCATACCGTCCCGCTCACGCCTGGCGATGAGCCCGCGACACTCCGGGGGGCGAGCCCCCGGACCCCATATCTGCGAGAATTCTGCCTTTACAGATCCAAAGGCATTGGTATCCAACATATTTGGATCGTATCGTGCTACCCGTTGTATCAACAATGCCGCAGGTACCGTGATACAGAACCCATAGGTATGGTTTTCGGCCCGCCGGCCCCGCCCGAACCGGCCCGACCTCACCCTCCCGCCACCGTCGCCCGGGCGGAGTTACGGCCCATGAGCAGGGGGCACGCCGGCCGGGGTGACGGAAAGCACCAGCATAGCCACCCGATTACGAGAAATCCGGACTCTCCCATTACACTTGCGCCCGCGCCCCTATAGCTCAGTTGGTAGAGCTACGGACTTTTAATCCGCAGGTCCCAGGTTCGAGCCCTGGTGGGGGCACAACGGATGCCCGGCCTACGGCCGGGCATCCACCTCTTCCCCGACCACCCGCCCATTCCTTATCTCTTGCGGGTTCACTCCCCCTCTCCTGTGAGTTCGCCCAGCCTCGACCCGGCCGCGCTGTGACCCGAGCCGAGTGATGCGACCACGGCGCAGGACCGCTCGGATCCACCTTCCCATGAGCGGGAGGAAGGCAGAGCGGGCTGATCAGTGCGAAAACGTCCGGACGGTCGCGCGCCGCACCCGACCGGTGTGCCATTGCCGACGCCCGCTAACGCAATCGGGACATGTGGCGATAGGCCCATAACAGCGAATTCGGCCATACACTCGGGTATGACCGCCCGTGCCAGGGACACCTGCGCCAACGTGCACCTTTCTCGGTCGGATGCGTTTCGCATCACACCTACGGTGCCGTAAGGTAGGGCCGCATCGGGATCGGTCCACATCAGGTGACCCGCACGAACGCAACATATGAAGGGCTTGATTACATGGCAAGGGATCTGACTCAACTCGAGCTGCTCACGGAGTTGGAGACGGTTGCCGAGCAGAACGTCAACCGGCACCTCTCCCTGGCAAAAGAGTGGCATCCGCACGACTACGTCCCGTGGGACGAGGGTCGCAACTTCGCCGCACTCGGCGGACAGGACTGGGACCCCGACCAATCCAAGCTCAACGAGGTCGCCAAGGCGGCCATGATCACCAACCTGCTGACGGAGGACAATCTGCCCTCCTACCATCGCGAAATCGCCGAGAACTTCTCACAGGACGGTGCCTGGGGAACCTGGGTCGGTCGCTGGACCGCCGAGGAGAACCGCCACGGGATCGCGATCCGCGACTACCTGGTGGTCACCCGCGGCGTCGACCCTGTGGCGTTGGAGCAGGCGCGCATGGTTCATATGACCAACGGCTTCGCCTCGCCCGCCGAAGCCGACGCCGGCTTTCTGCATTCGGTGGCCTATGTGACATTCCAGGAACTGGCCACTCGGGTTTCGCACCGGAACACCGGCAAGGTGTGCGACGACGCGATCGCCGACCGGATGCTGCAGCGCATCGCGGCCGACGAGAACCTGCACATGATCTTCTACCGCAATATGTGTGGCGCGGCCCTGGACCTGTCCCCGGACCAGGCACTGGATGCCATCGCCCTGATTCTGGAGAATTTCCAGATGCCGGGCGCCGGTATGCCGAATTTCCGGCGCAACGGCGTACTGATGGCCAAACACGGCATCTACGATCTGCGTCAGCATCTCGAAGAGGTCGTCCAGCCGGTCCTCAAGAAGTGGGATATCTTCGGCCGCAACGACTTCACCGCACGCGGTGAGGCGACCCGGGAACGTCTCGGCAATTTCCTGGACAAGCTGTCCAAGGACGTGGTGAAGTTCGAGGAACAGCGCGACCGGATGCTCGCCCGCGAGGCCGCGAAACGCGAGAAGGCATTCGCCACGGCCGACAGCTGAGTTCCGTCGGCCGAACAGAAAGCGACGAGACCGCCGGTTGATCCCCGGCGGTCTCGTCGTCTCAGCTCATTTCATCGGCAGGGCGCCGTCCACACCGCCCACATCCGTGATCTGCCAGCCGGCGTTCTCGTCGACCGTCACCGTGTAGGTCACCGTGGTCTGCGTACCGTCCGGGTTCTGGGCATTGGTCGAGGTCACATTCACGAAGACATTCACCTGGTAGACGCCGTCCTGTTCCGACATCACCTTCGCCGTGATGGGGGTGGCCGTCGAGGTCCACCGCAGCGGCACCAGAATCTGTTCCAGTTTCGGGGCGGTGTCGTCGAACTTGCCGGACAGCTGCGGGCTGGTGTTCATCTTCAGTGCGGCGATCCAGGCGTCGAGGTTCTCGAAGTTCACACTGGCCGCGCCGACGGCGTAGTCGGTGGCCAGCTGTTCGGCACGGCTGTCGGCGGCAGCCTGTTCGTCGCGGTCGGCCAGCTCACCGCGCGCCGTGGAATACAGGACGGCGAACACGATCGCCGCCACCGCGAGCACCGCGACGACCGCGCCCCGCACCAGACTGGATACCCGGACCGAGACGATGCCCGGGCCGGAGCCGGCCGGCGCCGTATTCGCGGAGGTGCGGACCGTATCGCCGGATTCGGCGGTCTCGTCCGGCTCGCGAACGGTGTCATCGGTGTTCTCGGCCATGGCGGTGTCGTCCTCTTTCGATTGCTCCCGATCCGGGGCGAGGCGCTCCGGCAGTGTATCCAGCGGAAATCGGGCGGCCGGCGGTCCGGCGCACACGAGGCTAGCGCCCGGTCCGGACCGAACCGGCAACTACCCCGGGGCCCGGGCGGCGCGGCACGGACCGGTAGCCCACGCAGGTAGCGAGCGCGAACCCCGGCCGCGACCTGCGGCGGTGAGGTACCCGATAGTGACCGGACGCGGTATCGGAGGGAAGATAGAACACTGTGCAAACACAGCTGGAGCAGGAGACACGTTTGCGGATCGGCCCCTACCCGGTCGACCCGCCGGTCGTCCTCGCCCCGATGGCCGGGATCACCAACCTCGCCTTCCGCAAACTCTGCCGGGAGTTCGGCAGCCCGACCGCGATCTACGTCTGCGAGATGATCACCGCCCGCGCGGTGGTGGAACGCAACGAGAAGACGCTGCACATGATGTCGTTCGACGCCGGCGAATCCCCACGGTCGATGCAGCTGTACGGCGTGGATCCGGCCACACTGGGGGAAGCCGTGCGGATCATCGTCGGCGAGGGCTGGGCCGACCATATCGATATGAACCTCGGCTGCCCGGTGCCCAAGGTCACCCGGCTCGGTGGCGGCGCCGCCCTTCCTTATAAGCGGAACCTGTTCGCCCGGATCGTCCGGGAAATGGTCCGGGCGGCCGAACCGGCGGGAGTCCCGGTGACCATGAAGTTCCGGATCGGGATCGACGACGATCATCGGACTCACCTGGACACCGGGCGCATCGCGGAAAGCGAAGGGGCGGCCGCTGTCGCATTGCACGCGCGGACCGCGGCACAGCGTTACTCCGGAACTGCCGACTGGTCGGCTATCGCGCGCCTGAAAGAGGCGGTCACCACAATTCCGGTGCTCGGCAACGGCGATATCTTCAGCGCCACCGACGCCGTCGCGATGATGGCGCAGACCGGATGCGACGGGGTCGTAGTGGGGCGCGGCTGCCTGGGCCGGCCCTGGCTGTTCGGCGAACTCAGCGCCGCCCTGCGCGGCGAGCCCGCCCCGGTGCCGCCCACCCTCGGCGAAGTCGGCACTATCCTGGCGCGTCATGCCGGGCTGCTCGCCGAACACCACGGCGAGGACAAGGGTATGCGTGATCTGCGAAAACATATGGCCTGGTACTTCATGGGCTTCCCACTGGGCGCCGACCTGCGGCGTAGTTTCGCGACCGTGTCCTCGCTGGCCGAACTCGGCACGCTCATCGACCAGCTCGATCCCACTGTCCCGTTCCCGCAGGATGCCGAAGGACCGCGCGGGAGACAGGGTTCACCGGGCAAGGTCGCGCTCCCGCACGGCTGGCTCGACGATCCGGAAGACGGGACCGTCCCGGCGGGGGCCGATGTGATGCACAGCGGCGGCTGACCGTACTCAGCGGCGGCTGAATAATTCGACACGCCGGGGCGCCACGCCGGTAAATGGTCGCATGCGCGTGCAAACATAACCACGGGCAACTTTCCAGCATTTACCGCTTTTGCTGCCCTCTCGTAATGTCCGAGTGGCTCTCAGTGGCGAAATCGTTATCATTGCGGAATCCCGCGCAGCCTTTCGAGCACGGCTGTGTCGGCAGTGAGTTGCGGAAAAGCGAGGTTCATTAGTGGGTGACGATCGGCACGGGCGATCACCACGGCCCGGAGGTCGCGCACCGTGGGAGCGATATCCCACGGAAGAGTCCCCCGAAATGGACGGCCCGAGGGAGTCCCGTCGGCCACGGCAGCCGGAACCGCCCGCCAACCCCGGGCCGCTGACGGTTCAGGATCTGGTCGACCGGGTGGACAGCGAACGGACAGTCCGGCGTCGCGAAGGCGACGCGCCCCGCCACGGGGTACCGGACGGCCCGCCCCCGGAGCGCGCTCCGCGACCCCCGGCACCGGGCCCACGACCACCTGCCGAGCAACGCCCTCGGCCCGAACAGCAGAGCCCCGAGGGTCCGTCGGCCGCACGGCCCAACCGGCCGCACGCTCCCCCGCAACGTCCCAGCGCGCCCGCGCCGGGACGGCCGCCCACCGGCTCGACGCCGGCAGCGCAGCCCGGTCCGGCGGACGGACGGCCCGCGGGGCCGCCTCCACAGCGACCCGATCGTCCGCAGCCCCCTGCTGTCCGGAACCAGCCGACCGCGCCTCAGCAGCGTCCCGGCCCGGATCAGCCCGGACCTGGACGCCGGCCCGTCGGCGAGATGCCGCCCGGCCCGAACGCGTCCCGTCCGCCGACCGGCAACCGAGCTGCGGTACCGCCACCGGCGAAGCCCGCACCGGATCCGTCGAAACGCCCGCCGACCGGACAGCGTCCCGCCGCGCAGCCCATCGAATCCGGCGATCCGACCACTGTCGTTCCACAACAACCCGACCCGGCCCGCGCGGGCCTGCGGCCGGGTCGCGAAGCGGCACCGAAACGGTCCCGGCAATCATCCAGCACACCTCGGCGAGGCAAAACCGCGAAAGCTGCCGCTGTGTCGGCCACCGAACCCCCCGAAACAGTCACCGATATCCTCGATCCGCTCGACGAGAACGATGCCCGGATCAGCGGCCGGACCGATACCGCCGGCTGGCCGACCTCCGGACCGGCCGCCCCGGAAACTGTCGGCAGGCCTAAACGACGGCAGTCCCCCGAAAGCCGACGCAACAGGCGGTTGCGGATCGCCGGCCGTGCTGCGGTGGCCTTCTTCTCCGTCCTCGCGTTGTTGATCACCGGCGGTGGCTGGAGCTACCTGCGCGCCACCGGCAACAGCTTCACCCAGGTGTCCGCGCTGGCCGAGAACGAGGACGACGTGATCGATGCCCAGGCCCAGCTCGGTGACGAGAACTATCTGATCGTCGGCACCGATACCCGGGCCGGGGCCAACGGCGATGTCGGCGCGGGCACCGTGGAAGACGCCGAGGGCGCCCGCGCAGACACCACCATGTTGGTGCACATCCCCAAGGACCGGTCGCGAGTGGTCGTCATGTCCTTCCCGCGAGACCTCGATGTCACCCGGCCCGAATGCAACGGCTTCGACGAAGAGAAGTGGGACTACACCGAAGAGGTCTTCGACTCGGCCATGGGCGACAAGCTCAATGCCGTCTACGCGCTGGGCGGGCCCCGCTGCCTCCTGTCGACCATCCAGCGGCTGACCGGTAGCACCATCAACCACTTCATCGGGATCGATTTCGCCGGTTTCGAACAGATGGTGGACAAGGTCGACGGCGTCGAGGTATGCGTCTCCGAACCGCTCGAGGACGGGGTGCTCGGCACGATCATCCCGGAGGCCGGCCGCCATCGCATCGACGGCAAAACCGCGCTGAACTATGTGCGCGCCCGCCATGTGTACGGCGAAGAGCGCAGCGACTACGACCGGATCAACAGGCAGCAGAAGTTCCTCGCGTCGCTGTTGCGGGGAGCCCTGGCGGGCAAGATCCTGCTGGATCCGGGTAAGTTGAACGGTTTCATCGGAGCGTTCAAGAACGCGACCTTCGTCGACAATGTCCAGCCGAACGACCTGCTCATGCTGGGCCGTTCACTGCAAGACCTGGAATCCGGCGCGGTCACCTTCCTTACCGTGCCGACCGCGGGCACCACCTCCTACGGCAACGAGATTCCTCGGACCGCCGATATCCAGGCCATCTTCCGGGCCATCCGCGATGATCAACCGTTGCCGGGCGAGAAGACGGCGCCCGCACCACCGCCGACCTCTGAGGCGCCGATACCTCCGTCGCTGACCGCGGTCGATCCCAGCACGCTGTCCCTGCTGGTGTCCAACGGATCGGGCATCGCGGGTCTCGCCAATCAGACGGCAAGCCAAATGGCCAATGTCGGTTTCAACATCTACAACTCCGGCAACTACACCGAGGGCAACTCCACGGAGACCAAAGTTCGCTACTCCCCCGGTCACGAGGCCGAAGCGGCGACGGTGGCCAGTGCTGTTCCCGGGGCGACCATGGAACTGGACGAATCGCTGGACAGCATCGTCGAACTGGTTCTGGGTGAGAACTATCAGCAGGTGATCAACGAGCCCACGCCCGTCGGCAGCGCGATCACCGATGTGCCCGCCACGAGCAGCGCCCCAGCGGAGTTGCCCACCGATCTCGAGCATGTGAACGCCGGTGACGACCTCTGCGCCGCCTGACCCGGGCGTTAGGGAGTTCGACCGACTGCGGTCGGGGCGTCACCGAGGCGCCCTATACATAGTCGGGGCCCCAACTGCGGTAACAGCGGCAGGCACCATCCAGCACCACCCATTCACCGCTTGTTGGTGACTTGGTCAGCAGTGCCAACTAGTGTCTTTTCTCATGCGTGTCATCTACAACGAGCAAATGGCCGATCTTGCCCACCTGTTGGGCGAGATGGCCGGTATCGCCGGTTCGGCCATGGATCGCGCCACGCAAGCTCTGCTGCAGGCAGACCTCCCGCTCGCCGAGCAGGTGATCAGCGAGGGCGACCGTATCGCGGAGATGATCGCCGACGCCGAGGAGAAGTCGTTCGCACTGCTGGCCTTGCAGGCCCCGGTCGCTGGTGACCTCCGGCAGGTGGTCAGCGCGATCCAGATCGTCAACGATGTGAACCGGATGGGCACCCTGGCTCTGCATGTGGCCAAGGTCGCGCGGCGCCGGCATCCCAACCATGCCCTGCCCGAGGCGGTGAACGGCTATTTCGCCGAAATGGGCCGGATCGCGGTCAGCATGGGCAACGGCGCTCAGGAAGTGCTCGACAGCCGGGATCCCGAACGCGCGGCCCAGCTGAACCAGGACGACGAGGCGATGGACGATCTGCATCGCCATCTGTTCACGCTGCTGATGGACCGCGAGTGGAAGTACGGCGTGGCCGCGGCCGTCGACATAACGCTGCTGGGCCGCTACTACGAGCGTTTCGCCGATCACGCGGTCGAAATCGGCCGCCGGGTGATCTTCCTGGTGACCGGCGTTCTGCCGGGGGACGAGGACACAGAGAACTGATCGGATAATTCGAAATACGAAACGAACTGCGGGACCGATCCGATCGGTCCCGCAGTTTTGTATCCGGTGGCCGGCTTGGGCGGGCCATGTCCATTCGGTCGTATCGTCAGCCGAAACGACCGGAGATGTAATCCTCGGTGGCCTTTTCGCCCGGGTTGGAGAAAATTTTCTCGGTATCGTCGATTTCGACCAACCGGCCCGGCTTGCCCTGGGCCTCCAGGTTGAAGAAACCGGTCTTATCGCTCACCCGCGCAGCCTGCTGCATATTGTGGGTGACGATGACAATCGTGTATTCCTTCTTCAGTTCGGTGATCAGATCCTCGATCGCCAGCGTGGAGATCGGGTCCAGGGCCGAACAGGGCTCATCCATCAGCAGCACATCCGGGGAGACCGCGATGGCGCGCGCGATGCACAGTCGCTGCTGCTGACCGCCGGACAGACCGCCGCCCGGCTTGTCCAAGCGATCCTTCACCTCGTTCCACAGGTTCGCGCCGCGCAGCGAGCGCTCGGCGACCTCGTCGAGTTCGCCCTTGTTGCGCACGCCCTGCAGTTTGAGACCGGCCACGACATTGTCGCGAATGGTCATGGTGGGGAACGGGTTCGGCCGCTGGAACACCATGCCGATGGTGCGGCGCACACCGACGGGGTCCACCTGGGAGGCGTAGATATCCTCGCCGTCGAGCATGACCGAGCCCGATACGCTGGCGTTCGGGGTCACCTCGTGCATCCGGTTCAACGACCGCAGCACAGTGGACTTCCCGCAACCCGACGGACCGATGAAGGCGGTCACGCTGCGCGGCAAGACGTTGAGCGCCACATCGGCGACGGCGTGGAACTTGCCGTAGAAGATGTTCAGGTCTTTGATGTCGATCCGCTTGGCCATCTGTTTTCCGTTTCCGCCCTTATCGGTTCCGCGTGAGGAGCTTGTTGACAGCCGCGGCCGCCAGGTAGAGCACCGCGATCATGAGGATCAGAGTCAGCGCGGCACCCCACACCCGCTGCCGGCCCGCGTCCTCGGCGCTCTTGAGTTCCTGGAAGATCAGCAGCGGCAGCGAGGCCATATTGCCGTCGAAGATATTCATGTTGATCGCCTTGCTGTACCCGACCAGCACCAGCACCGGCGCCGTCTCGCCCATCACGCGCGCCAACGCGAGCAGGATCCCGGAGATCATGCCGGGCAGCGCGGTCGGGATGACGATCCGCACGATCGTCTTCCACTTCGGGATGCCGAGTGCGTAGGAGGCTTCACGCAGCTCGTCCGGAACTAATTTGAGCATCTCCTCGGTATTGCGTACGACCACCGGAAGCATCAGCAGCACCAGGGCCAGGGCCACGGCGAACGAGCTCTGCGGAAATCCCAGGGTCGCGATCCACAAAGCGAAGATGAACAGGGCCGCGACGATCGAGGGGACGCCCGCCAGGATATCGACCATGAAGGTGGTCACCTTGGCGAACCGGCCGGTGCCGTATTCGATCAGGTAGACGGCCGCCATGATGCCGAGTGGTACGGCGATGACCGCCGCGACGGCCGACTGCACGATGGTGCCGTAGATGGCGTGGTACACACCACCGCCGGACTGGTCGGGCAGTACGCCTTTCTGCGAGTTCTGCCACCAGTCGAGCGACAGGACGACACCGATACCGTTGCTGACCACCATCCACAGCACCCAGCTCAGCGGGATGAGCGCGATGAGGAAGCAGAGCGCGAACACCCCGGTAGCCAGGTTGTTCTTGATCTTGCGGGCCGTGCTGACGTCGCGAAAGGTCGGCGCCTTGATCGGCTTGTCGAGGCTGGTCGTGGTGGTCATCAGCCGTTCACCTTTCCGCCTGCCGCGAGCCGGGCCAGCGCGTTGACGACGAAGGTCAGCGCGAAGAGCACGAAGCCCGCCGCGATATAGGCGCCGGTCGGCAACGGTGCGCTGAATTCGGCGGCGGCCGAGGCGATCTTGGACGCGAAGGTGAAGCCGCCGTCGAACAGCGACCAGGTCCCGGGGGTCGACGAGATCTTCAGAATGAGCAGAACCGCGATGGTCTCACCGAGCGCGCGGCCGAGACCGAGCATGGATCCGGCGATGACGCCGCTGCGGCCGTAGGGCAGGACGGTCATCCGCACGACCTCCCATTTGGTCGCGCCGAGTGCCTGGGCAGCCTCGATATGCGCCGGCGGGGTCAGTGCGAATACCTCACGCGATACCGAGGTGATGATCGGCAGGATCATCACCGCGAGGACCACACCGGCGGTGAAGATCGTGCCGCCCCCGCCGATCGAGACATTGCCGTCGGAGAACAGGAAGAACCAGCCGAGATTCTCGTTGAGGAATTCCTGCAACGGTTTCAGGTACTCCGCCAGAACCAGCAGACCCCAGAGGCCGTACACGATCGAGGGCACCGCGGCCAGCAGATCGGTCAGCATGGAGAACGGCTTCGCGAGCCGCTTCGGAGCGTAGCGGGTGAGGAACAACGCGATACCGACGCCGATCGGTACCGCGATGACCAACGCGAACGCGGAGCTCAACACCGTCACCATGAACAGGTCACGGATACCGAAGCGGAGATTGTCCGCGTCACCGGTGTTGAACTCCGCACTGGTGAAGAAGTTCACCTGGTCAGCCCGCAGCGATGGCACCGCACGAATCAGCAGGAACAATGCGATCAGCGCGATGGAGGCCACGATGATCGCCGCGGCGGTGGTCGCGAGCGATTTGAACACCAACTCGGCTCGCCTGCCCTGGCCGCGACTCCCACCGCCTAGTGGCGACTTACTCGGATGGCTCGACATTGATGCGGGGACTCCTGCCTTCGGCAGGCCCGTCTCGCTGGACGGGACCGCCGCGGCTACCTCTGGGTTGACTGTCATATTCGCGCTATCAGGAGATGGCGTTGATCGCCGTGGTCAGCTTGGTCTTGAACTCGTCCGGGATCGGAACGTAGCCGTTGTCCGCCAGCCCGCCCTGGCCGTTGGTGACGGCGGAGGTCAGGAATGCCTTGACAGCGGTCGCGGTCGCCCCGTCTGCGTACTTCGAGCACACGATCTCATAGGTCGGCAAGATGATCGGGTAGGAACCGGTCTCGGTCGGCTTGTAGAACGAGGAGGTGTCGAGCACCAAGTCGTTGCCCTCGCCCTTGATCTCCACACCGTTGATCGCCTTGGCGGCGGTTTCGGAGGTCAGTTCGACCGGATCGGGACCGGCCGAGGTGACGATCCGGGTGACCGACAGATTCTGCGATTTGGCGAACGACCACTCGTTGTAGGAGATGGAGTTCTCGGTGTTCTTCACCGCGGCCGAGGTGCCCTCGTTGCCCTGGGTGCCTTCACCGACGCCGCCGTTGAACACCTTGCCGGCGCCCTTGCCCCAGGCGCCTTCGGAGGCAGCGTCCAGGTAGAGCTGGAAGTTGTCGGTGGTACCGGACTCGTCGGACCGGTAGACGACCTTGATCGGCTCGGCGGGCAGCTGCTTGCCCTCGTTGAGCGCCTTGATCTCGGGAGCGTCCCAGGTCTTGACGGTGCCGTTGAAGATCTTGGCCAGGGTCGGGCCGTCGAGCGCGAGATCGGTGACGCCGGCGATGTTGTAGGTAATGGCGATCGGGCCGAACACGGTGGGCAGGTTCCACGCCGGGGAAGCGCAACGCTGCTCGGCGGCGGCGGGCTCACCCTTCTTCTCGCTCAGCGGGGAGTCGCTACCGGCGAAATCGGTCTGGCCGCCGAGGAATTCCTTGACACCGGCGCCGGAGCCGCTCGACGTGTAGTTGAGGGTCTGGCCGTCGCAGTTGGTTTCGAAGGCGGCGGTGAAACGCTCCACGGCGTTCTTCTGCGCCGACGATCCGCTGGCCTTGAGGGCCTCCTTGCCACCGCAGGTGACGTCGGCGTTGGCCTCGATACCGGTGGCGGACGCGTTGTCGTCACTACCGCAGGCGGCCAGCGGCAGGGTCACGGCCGCGATCACACCGACGAGGGCGCTGCTGCGCTTGAACTTCACTCCAGTCCTCCGGATACGTCCTACTCGCCCGGTCCCTCACCGGCCCGGGCGCGTGTGGTGGTGCGGCCGTTCGCGGGGAACTTGCACACCAGGCGATCTACTGCCGCCCAGAATCAAACTAGGGCGCGCCGGTGGACAGCTGGACCAGGGCGAGTGAACGGAAGGTGAACAGGGCGGCGCCAACAGGTCCGATATGTGTGATATTTGCCGCGCTGTTACTCGATACATACCGGAACGCGGCATTCGAACGCCGTAAGCGAACGCCGGGCACCGAACGGTGACCGGCGGCCGACCCGATATCTCAATCCGGCAGCGAGTAGGCGATATCGATATGCGCCGGAGCGAACCCCAGCCCGCGATAGGTGCGAACCGCGGCCGTGTTGTCCGCCTCGGTATACAGCAGGACATCGCCCAGACCCGCGTCCCGCAGATGATGCAGCCCGATGAGCGTGAGCAGCCGGCCGAGCCCGCGGCCCTGGGCAGCCGGGTCGATACCGACCACGTACACCTCACCGGCTGGGGGGTTCTCGTCGTGGTGAACCTTGGTCCAGTGGAATCCGAGCAACCGTTTCGGCTGCCGTGCGTCGAAGGCCAAGAACAGTCCGGCGGGATCGAACCACGATTCGGCACGCCGCTCCGCCAGCTCGCTGCCGGACCAGCCGCCCTGCTCAGGATGCCAATCGAAGGCCGCATTGTTGACCCGGAGAAGCTCGGCGTCGTCACTCGGGCCGCCGTAGGTGCGGACCACGATATCGGCGGGCACCTCCACTTCCGGTATCTCAGAGTTTGCCAGCATCCGGCGCATCTGCCAGAGCTCCCGCGCGGCGGCCAAGCCCAACCGCCGGGCGACCGACTCGGCGGCGGGTAACTTCCCGTGCGCCCAGATCCGCGCCGCCGGCCCACCGGCCGCCAGCGTGGCGGCCACCAGGTCACGGCCGATACCGCGCCTCCGCCATTCCGGCGCCACCGCGGCCTCCGCCATGGCCGGGTGCTCGCCGTGCGCCGGAGTCAGGCTCGCATAACCGGCCACCTCGTCCCCCGCCACCGCCAGCAGATGGCGAGAGGAGGAAGCCCGCCGCAGACCCAGCACAGACTGTTCGGAAACCGGCGCCACACCGTCGGTAGCGGTGGCGGCGGCGAGCAACGCGCTCACCCTGTCCGCGCGATCGGCGGAGGGCAGGTCGCACCACTGGAGCTCATACTCGCCCATATCGGCCGGACTCACTGAACGGTGCCGTTGACCGGTGCCATCGAATCCTCCTCGGCCTCACCCTTGCCGCCGTTGGCGGAACGGGCATCGGGGTCGTTCTTGTTCGACGAACGAGCCGGACGCACCGCCTTGTAACCGACATTGCGGACGGTGCCGATCAGCGATTCGTACTCACTGCCCAGCTTCGCGCGCAGACGCCGGACATGCACATCAACGGTCCGGGTGCCGCCGAAGAAGTCGTAGCCCCACACCTCCTGCAGCAGCTGCGCCCGAGTGAACACCCGGCCCGCGTGCTGCGCGAGGTACTTCAAGAGTTCGAATTCCTTGTAGGTCAGGTCGAGGGGGCGGCCACGCAGGCGCGCGGTGTAGGTGCCCTCATCGATCACCAGTTCGCCCAAAGTGATCTTCCCGGAGTTCTCCGCGTCGGCCGAACCGCCGGTGCGGCCGACGAGCAAGCGCAGCCGGGCATCCAACTCCGCCGGGCCGGTACCGGGCAACAGAATATCGTCGAGACCCCAGTCGGCGTTCACCGCGACCAGACCGCCCTCGGTGAGCACGGCCACCACCGGGACCGAGGACCCGGTACTGCCGAGCAGCCGGCACAGCCCACGCGCGGCCGCCAGCTCGGTGCGTGCGTCCACCAGCGCGACATCCGCGGTACCCGCCTCGAGCAACGACGCCACCTCGGTCGGTGCGGGGCGCACATTGTGCGCGAGCAGCGACAGTGAGGGCAGAACCGATTCGGGGTCGGGGTCGGAGGTCAGCAGGAGCAGCTCCACAAGCACTCCTCCCATCTCGTAGCTACGCGAAAGCCAGCTTCGTCGCCGTCGCCACGTTGCTCATCCATATGCAATCGCTGCAAGATTAGCGCGTCGAGCTGTGTTTATTCGCCCCGCCTGCGGCGGGGCGGGGTCGGGGCCCTATTAACCCCGGTTCTTCACTCCGGCGCTCAGTCGCTGCGCTCCTTCGCTCTGTCGCTCCAGAACCGGGGCGGGCCCCGACCACGGATACCGACCGTCCGGAATGGACGAGAAGGACTGTGTGGACGTGCGCCTCGATCGATCTGGGGAGGCCTCGGCACTGCCAGCGTTCGTGGTCGCCGGTATGCCGGTTATGGAGGTGTCGGCTCGTCGCGGGGGAAGCGACGTCGTCCCGACGATGGTTGTTGCCCGCGCTCCAGAACCGGGGCGGGCCCTGACTGTTGTTGCACATAGCCCCGGGCCGCCGGGGGCGTGTCCACTATGGTGCTTGCCATGCGGAAGCTGATCATCGGACTGCTGTGCCTGGCGGGGCTGGCAGTGGTTGTCGATTTCGGTGCGGCCGCATATTCGGAGTACCGCGTATCGCGATCACTGAAGGTGGGTGCCGAACTCAGCGCCGACCCCGAGGTCACCTTCCACGGTTTCCCGTTTCTGCGGCAGGCACTCGACGGCCGCTACGACAATATCGAGATCAAGGCCGACAGTGTCCGGCCCGATATCCCGGGCGAGATCGGGCTGGAGGCCACCCTGCTGGGGATGGACCTCCCACTGGGTGATCTGGTCGACGGGCGGGTGCGCAATGTCCCGGTCGAGCAGGTGGATGTCCGGATGCGGGTCGCGCCGACCGAACTCGGCCGCCTCTTCGGCATCCCCGATCTGGAAGTCCATTCCCGGCCGGCCGACAAATCCGACGGCACCGGCGGTTCGGGCGGTTCGGGGATGACCACGGCGGGCGCGCTGGTACTGACCGGGACCCTGCCCTCGGCACCGAGCGGACAGCAGGGGGCGAGCTTCGCCGGCGAACGGGTGAGCGTCGCGGCCGATCTGCTGCTCGACGGCGATCAGGTGCGGATCGTGGCGACAGGTCTGTACTCCGAGGAGATCTCGCCGGTCCCGTCTCAACCGGTGGTCGACGAAGCCGATATCCCGGCGGTGCTGGCGATGTTCACCCGTACCATTGATACGAAAGAGCTTCCTTTCGGAATCCGACCCACCGAGGTCACCGCCCTGGGCGGCCATATCGTGGTCGAGGGCCGGGGCACAGATGTGACGATCGATTTGAACAGATTGCGGCGCCCATGATCGAGATCACCATTCTGGCGGTAATGCTGCTGGCCGGGCTGGCCGTCGGCCTGTACCTGCGCCGGCGCGACGGCGCGGTGCGGTCCGCGCCGGTCACGCTGGACCGCGATACCGACGCACGCGACGATCTGCTCGTGGCCGCGGGTGTGACCGGGTCCGGCCCCGCGGTCCTGCATTTCTCCGCCGACTGGTGCGGGCCGTGCGCGGCCGTCCGCCGCGTGGTCGCCGACGCCACCCGCGACCTGGCCGATTCACCCCAACCGCCGCGCGATATCGAGGTCGATATCGACACCGACCCGGCGCTGGCCAGGGCGCTGAACGTCCTGTCGCTACCCACCACCTTCGTGTTCGACGCCGAGGGCCGGGAACGGTTCCGGATCTCCGGTGTCCCCAAGACCAGCGATCTGCGTAGCGCGCTGAGCCCGCTCACGGCCGCGTAAGGCCCCCTGACCAGCCGATCACCCCCTACCCGCTCGGGATCTTCCGGGATTGGGTAGACTGCCCGGTGTGCAAAACCACCACGAGCTGATGCTCACCCGTCGCCGCACAGTCGATCTGTGCCGCCTCGGTGGTTGTTGCTGCCTGTGCCGCTGAGCGGTCGGGTCTCGATTTCCTGACGCCGACCACGGTTCCCCCGCGCGAGCGATCTCGATCCCCCGGAGAACCGATCCCCCGGAGAACCGGCCTATTCCGCCGAAAAGTTCGAGCGCAGGAGTTTCGTCTATGTCCACTACCACCACCGTTCCGGATCGGGTCGATGTCCGCGGCCCGCGTTTCGTGGCCTGGGTGACCACCGGCGTCCTCGTACTGGTGTTGTCGCTCGCCGCGTTCGCTCCGGCCGCCGCTGCCGCGCTGATCGCCGTGCAGGCGGTGGTCTTCGCTCTCGGCACCTGGCTCGGACCGCGCCGGCACCCGTACGGCCTGGTCTACGCACGATTCGTCGGGCCGCGCCTGGGCCCGGTCGCCGAAACCGAACCGGCAGCGCCGCTACGGTTCGCCCAGCTGCTCGGTTTCGTGTTCGCCGCGGTCAGCCTGCTGGGTTTCCTGGTCGGCGCCACACTCGTGGGCGCGCTGTTCGCCGGGTTCGCCCTGTTCGCGGCCTTCCTGAACGCCGCATTCGGGATCTGTCTCGGTTGCAAGCTGTATCCACTGGTCACCCGGCTACGCCCGGCTCCCCCGTCCGAATCCCCCGCATGAATAAATCCGCTGTCACCACTGAAAGGGAAAACATGGCTCGCTCCGATGTCCTGGTCTCCGTCGACTGGGCCGAAGAGAACCTCAAAACCCCCGGCGTCGTCTTCGTCGAGGTCGACGAGGACACCACCGCCTATGAAGGCGGACACATCGAGGGCGCTGTGCGGCTCGACTGGAAGAAGGACCTGCAGGATCAGGTTCGGCGCGACTTCGTGAACCAGGAGCAGTTCTCCGCGCTGCTCTCCGAGCGCGGGATCGCGAACGACGACCAGGTGATCCTGTACGGAGGCAACAACAACTGGTTCGCCGCCTACGCCTACTGGTACTTCAAGCTGTACGGCCACAACGACGTCAAGCTGCTCGACGGCGGCCGCAAGAAGTGGGAGCTCGACGGGCGCCCGCTGTCCGGCGATACCGTCAGCCGCCCGGCGACCCAGTACAAGGCGGGCGAGCCGGACACCACCATCCGCGCCTTCCGTGACGAGGTCATCGCGGCCATCGGCACCAAGAATCTCGTCGATGTGCGTTCCCCCGACGAGTTCTCGGGCAAGATCCTGGCCCCCGCGCATCTGCCGCAGGAACAGAGCCAGCGTCCCGGCCACATCCCCGGCGCGATCAACGTGCCGTGGAGCAAGGCCGCGAACGAGGACGGCACCTTCCGTTCCGACGCCGAACTCACCGACATCTACGGTGAGGCCGGTCTGGACGGCGGCAAGGAGACCATCGCCTACTGCCGTATCGGCGAGCGTTCCTCGCACACCTGGTTCGTGCTGCAGGAGCTGCTCGGACACCAGAACGTCAAGAACTACGATGGCAGCTGGACCGAATACGGCTCGCTCGTCGGCGCCCCTATCGAGTTGGGAGAATAACCACAATGTGTGCAGCACCTACCCAGGGCCAGGCCATCCCGGCCGGGGTCGATGTGGAGAAGGAAACGGTCATCACCGGCCGGGTTCTCGCCACGGACGGCGAGCCGGTGGCAGGCGCATTCGTGCGGCTACTGGACGGCAACGGGGATTTCACCGCCGAGGTCGTCGCCTCGGGCACCGGTGACTTCCGTTTCTTCGCGGCGCCGGGCAACTGGACGCTGCGCGCGCTCTCCTCCGCGGGCAACGGCACAGCAGAACTCCGTCCCGACGGCCCGGGCATCCACAACCTGGACGTCGCCGTCTCGAAGTAGACACACCGGGACCTCACGGGCCCAGGACCGCCTCGCACGAGCCGGCCCTGGGCCCGTTCCGTTTCCACCGACCACACGCTGAGCCCGCCATCGCAGTTTCCGGATCATCGCTTTCCGACGCGGCCGACCATCCACAGAACGAACGGCCACCATCGAGCACTCACAGTGCCGTGAACCTATCCAGGCCGGTCGAGAACCCTGTATACCCATACCTTTCGTCTACTCCGGATGGTCACCCTCCATAGTCGGGGCCCGCCCCGGTTCTGGAGCGACAGAGCGAAGGAGCGCAGCGACTGAGCGCCGGAGTGAAGAACCGGGGTCACGAGGGCCCCGACCGCCCCGCCGCAGGCGGGGCAAACAACACAGTCGGGGCCCGCCCCGGTTCTGGAGCGACGAAGCGAAGGAGCGCAGCGACTGAGCGCCGGAGTGAAGAACCGGGGTTAATAGGGCCCCGACCCGCCCCGCCGAAGGCGGGGCAAATAAACACAGCATAGAATTACAGCGTGGTCCTCTTCTTCGAGATTCTGCTGGTCGCCGTATCGATCCTCATCGGATGGTTCGGCCTGTACGTCTTCTACCGGCTGTTCACCGAGTCATGAGCGATCTCGCGAGCGAGGGTTCCGATCCGTCCGAGCGAGCGAGCGACAGCAGCAACGGAAAGCCTCCGGGCGTCGATCACGACCGCAACGGTCACGGCCGTTCGGCCGAGACCGAGTCGTCGCTGAGCGGCGATCGGGCGGTGGCCCACGCGGCCGAACGTGCAAAGGCGACCAGCGGCCGCAATATTCCGGTGCTCCCGGACCTCCCGATTCCCGACGATACGGCGAATCTGCGCCTGGGCCCGGACTTGAACCCGGCCATGCTGGCGCTGTTGCCGATGGTCGGTGTGTGGCGCGGTGAGGGCGAGGGAAACAACCCCGAGCGGGGTGACTACCGCTTCGGCCAGCAGATCGTGGTCTCTCATGACGGTGGCGACTATCTGAGTTGGGATTCGCGATCCTGGTTCGTCGAATCCGACGGCGGCTACGGCGGGCCGGATCTGCGTGAGAGCGGCTTCTGGCGGGTCGGCGTCGAGGGCAACGACGAGGTCCTGGAGCTGCTGCTCACTCACAGCACCGGGATCGTCGAACTGTTCTACGGCACGGCACTGACCCAGTCTTCCTGGGAACTGGCCACCGATGTGGTGATCCGCAGCCAGACCGGCGCGGTGGTGGGTGGCGCCAAACGCTTGTACGGGATCGTCGAGGGCGGCGATCTCGCCTATGTGGAAGAGCGTGTAGTGGCCGACGGTCCGCTGCAGCCACGCCTTTCCGCCCGGCTGCAGCGCTATATCGGCTGACCCGCGGATCCGTCGGCGGGGCGCCCGGGTCGGCGAGAATACCCCGGTCCCCGTGGGCGATGGTCGGCCCGGGCACAGAACGGCCCCCGAGCCATATCGGCGCGGACTCCGGTGTGAATACGGGGGTCTCGCGGCCGATCCCGATCGGACGGACCGGGGACTCGGGGGCCGGGTGGCTACCGTGGATTCGCTGAGCGCTGAAGCGATCGGAATCCAGGGGACAGCCGGCTACAGCGTCAGCTGGTAGCCACCTCACGCGTCCTGAGAATTTTCATTCTTGGGATCACCTCCTTCCTTGTGTACCTCCGAACTTAGCGACCACCAGCGGTGGTCGGCAACGGAATTTCGTCGAGCGCGTAACGAGTGGTCACGCCGTCCGCGAAAGCGGCCCGTACCTGGCCGGATGCATCGACGGTGATGACCAGGCCGGCGCGGTGCCCGGCCGGTAGCTGATGCGTGACCACCACCACGTCCCGATCGGCCGCCACGAGGCCGCTGTCCATATCGAGCAATGCGCGCAGCAGCTCTGCCCCGGTCGCGGCGTCGAGGTGTTCGGTCGGTTCGTCCAGTAGCAACACCCGGGCCGGGGAGACCAGGGCCCGGGCAAGCAGGATCCGCCGACGTTGACCACCGGAGACCGCCGCCGCACCGCCGGGGAGGTCGGTGTGCACACCGTCGGGCAGCGCGTCCAGCCAGTCTCCCAGGCCCGCCGTGCGCAGTGCGCGCTCGGCGGTCTCGGCGTCGAGGTCGCCGCGGGCCACCCGCAGGTTCTCCAGCACGCTGGTACCGAACAGGTGGGCGTCCTCGGCGAAGAATCGCACCTCTTCGTCCGGATGGTCGAAGAGACCGGCCCACGCCATCAGCAGGGCGGTTTTTCCGGCACCGCTGGGTCCGACCACCACCACACGCGATGCTTGTGGACGCTCGGGGATCTGCCACTGCCCGTCGCCGACCCAGCCGATCACGACCCCGTCGGCGCGACTGTCCGCGTAGGGGTACGGATGTGGGTATCCGCCGGTGCCGAACCGCTTCCGCGTATCCGCCGATACCGACCCGATGTGGGCCGGGAACTCGGCGGCGGCGACCACGGAGGAGTCGACCACGGAGGAGTCGACACGGCCGGTGCCCCCCGGACGGTGGTCGGGCGATACCGCACGCAGTCGGTGCAGCGCCGCCCGCGCGACGGTGAGGGTCTGTGCGGCGGCCGGCAGCGGACCTGTCGCTTCGAACGCCGACAGTGGCAACAGGACCAGAACGGTCAGTGCCATCGGTGTCATCGCACCCGGGCTGCCGCCGTCGAGGCCGTAGACGATGATCCCGATCAGCAGTGCGGCGAGGACGGTCACCCCGGTCGCGAGCGGGATCGCGGCCGACGCCCAGGCATTCCGGCCGGCGGCCCGGTCCTCGGCCGTCAGCGCTCGACGGTTCGCGGCAGCCGCGGTGTCCAGCGCGGACCCGAGCTTTCCGGCGACCCGCAGTTCGGCGGCGTGGTCGAGCACGGTGAGCGCATGGGCGGCGAATTCGGCTCGGTCGGCTCGCGCCGACCGTTCGGCGGCGGCCGCGGCGCGGCCGGAGAGCCAGGGCGCGACGATCCCGGCGAACGCCAGCGCTGCGGCCAGCACCGCCGCGGCCGGCACCGAGATGAAGGCCAGCATCGCGACCGCCGCCACGGCCAGCACCAGCGCCACCGCGACGGGAACGAAGGTCCGGACTACCACCGCACCGAGATCGTCGATATCGGTGCCGACCCGGACCAGCACATCACCGCGTCGCAACCGCCCGGGGACACCGGGTCCGCCCGGTGCGGTGGGTGTACCGGTTCCCTGCGCGATATCCGGGGTAGCTGCCCGGCGAGTCAGCCACAGGGGCGTCCCGGCCAGCGCGCGGTACACCGAGGTACGGGCGGCGGTCATCGAGCGCAGGGCGACATCGTGGGTGGCGAGTCGCTCCAGGTACCGGCATACTCCGCGCGAGATTCCCAGCGCCCGCACCGCCACCACGGCGACGGTGAGATCCAGTACCGGCGGCATCTGCCAGGCCCGGGCGATCAGCCAGGCGGCGAGCGCGGCCAGGCCCAGCGCGCTGCCCAGGGCCAGCACTCCCCATCCGATCGAGATCGCCAGCCGCCGACGCGGGATCTCCAGCAAACCCCACATCTGCCGGGTATCGCGCAGCAGGAGCCGGATCCGGGACCAGCGGCGTCCCGGGCGGGTCCAGAAGTGCGGAGGACGAGTGGATTCGGTTCGAGAGCTCATCGCGACATTCGGGGGGACGTCGTCGGTACCGCGACGATCTCGTCGGCTGCGGACAGTAGTGCCGGACGGTGGGCGACCACGACCACAGTCACGCCGGTACGCGCCAGTGTGGTGAGTGCCGCCGCCACCGCGACTTCGCTGTCGGGATCCAGATGGGCGGTCGGTTCGTCCAGCAACAGGATCGGGCGGTCCGCGGCCAGGACCCGGGTCAGCGCGAGCCGCTGCCGTTGGCCGAGGGATAGTCCGATCCCCCCGGACCCGACCACGGTATCCCATCCGGCGGGCAGCCCCTCGAGCACAGCGTCGAAACCGGTTACGGCACAGGCGGCGTCCAGTTCGCCGAGAACCCGGGCCGCCCCCCGGCGCTCCGGTCCGGCGACGGTGGCGCCGAGCAGTTCGAGATTCTCCCGGAGCGTTCCCGGTACGAGTACCGGCCGCTGCGGGAGCCAGGCCAGGCGCGACCACCACTGTTCGGCGGGAATCTCGCGGATATCGACGTCGTCGACGAGCACGGCGCCCCGGGTGGGCTCGATCAAACCCAGGATCGCCTGCAGTGCGGTCGATTTCCCGCAGCCGTTGGGCCCGGTCAGCGCGGTGACGGTGCCAGGCGCGAAGACAGCGCGCAGACCTTCGGGGGCGGCGCCGTCCCTGGAATCCACCGTGAGATCCCGGAGTTCGATGACACCGGCACCCACAGCGCCGTTACGGCGGGGTCGCGCTCCACTGTCGCCGGCTCCGGGTACCGATTCCCGGTCGATCACCGCGTCGTCGCCGGACGTGGGGTCCAGAACCGCGAAAGCGCGGTCCGCCGCCGCCATTCCGTCCTGTGCGGCATGGAAACGTTCCCCTACCGTACGCAGCGGCAGGTAGACCTCCGGGGCGAGCACCAGGGCCACGATCCCGGCGTAGAGGCTCATATCGCCGTGCACCAGGCGCATCCCGATCGCCACTGCGACCAGCGCGACCGAGAGAGTGGCCAGCAGTTCGAGGACCATCGAGGAGAGGAACGCGAGCCGCAGTGCGCTCATGGTGCGGCGATGCAGCGCTTCGCCCAGTCCACGTACCCGCCCGCTCATCGTGCGTCCCGGGATATCGGTCGCAGCCCCGGTCTCCCGGCCGAGGGCGCGCAGCGTGGGCATTCCGGCGAACAGGTCCAGGAGCTGATCCGACAGCCGGGTGGTGGCCGCCAGCGTTTCCCGCGCCCGGCCTTCGGTGAGCAGGCCGATGAGGATCATGAAGGCTGGGATCAGCGGCAGCGTGATCAGCACGATCACCGCCGAGGTGAGGTCGTGCACCGCGATCACCGTCAGCACGACCGGCGGTACGAGCACCGCGAGCAGTAGTGCGGGTACGTACCCGGTCAGGTAGGCGCGCAGGCCGTTGAGCCCGCTGCCCACCACCACCGCTAGTTCGGTCCGCCGTGACTCCAGTTCCCGCGGCGGGAGTTCGGCGCCCGCTGCCAGGACTGCCTGTTCGAGTTCGGCGACAACCGCAGCGCCGGCCCGATGCGCTATCCGCGACTGCCACCACGCCGCCAGTGCCCGCACACCGAGCGCGATCGCGAGGAATACCAGCTCCGCAGTCCACGAACCGAGCGACCTGCGGGCGGGATCGGTGATCACCCCGGCAAGCACCCGTCCCAGCAGCACCGCCGCGCAGGCGATGCTCACTGTGGTCACCAGCGAAAGGGCGACGCTCAGTGCGAGATAGCGGCGCGCCGAACGCGCATACCGCCACAGGCGTGGGTCGACAGGCGGGCGGGCCATGGGTCACTCCTCGATCACAACGCGAGGTGGAAGTCCGATTCCGGGTGGGATGTGCTCGGCACTGATGCGTTTGCGGAACACCCAATAGGTCCAGGCCTGATAACCCAGCACCACCGGTGTCACGATCACTGCGGCCCAACTCATGACCTTCAACGTGTACGGGGTCGAGGAAGCATTGTCGACGGTCAGGCTGAACGCCGGGTCGATAGTGGACGGCAGCACATCCGGGAACAACGCGCCGAACAGCAAACCGGTCGCGGCGAGGACGGTGAGCGCGGTCCCGGCGAAGGACCAGCCGTCGCGCCCGGCCAGCAGCGCCGCGGCACCACCGAGCAAGCCGAACACCACCAGTGCCACCAGGATCCAGGTCCAGCCGGTCCCGTAAGCGAACTGAGTCCACAGACCGAAGCCGCCCACCGCCAGTGCCGTCGGCACCAGCAGTAGCCGGGCGGCCCGATGCGCGTCGTCGCGGACCTCACCGGCGGTCTTGAGCGCCAGGAACACCGCCCCGTGCAGGGCGAAGAGCAGTCCGGTGGTGAGCCCGCCCAGCAGGGCGTACGGGCCGAACAGTTCGCCGAAGGCACCGGTGAACTGTTTATCGGCGTCCAGCGGAACCCCGCGCACGATATTGGCGAACACCCAGCCCCAGGCCAGTGCGGGCACCCAGGAACCGATTCCGATCCCGATATCGCAGCGTGCCCGCCAGCGCGGGTCATCGATCTTGCCCCGGTATTCGATCGCGCAGATACGTAGGATCAACGCCACCAGGAGCAGCAGCAGAGCGAAGTAGAACCCGGAGAACATGCTCGCGTACCACTCCGGGAACGCCGCGAACAGCGCGCCACCGGCGGTGATGAGCCAGACCTCGTTGCCGTCCCACACCGGGCCGATGGTGTTGAGCACCACTCGGCGGCGGGTGTCGGATCGCCGGCCGAGGATCGGCATGAGCATCCCGACTCCGAAATCGAAGCCCTCGAGCACGAAGTACCCGGTGAAGAGCACTCCGATCAGTACGAACCAGAATTCCTGCAGTCCCATGCCCGGCTCCTAGTAGGCGAACGAAAGCTGTTCGGCGACAGGTTTTTCCGCAGACCCGTCCGTGGGTGCACCCGGCGGTCGTTCCGGGCCCTCCAGCACATAGCGCCGCATCAGGTAGAACCAGACGACCGCCAGCAACCCGTAGAGCACCGTGAAGGTGACGAGCGAGATCCACACCGTGGCGGCCGAATGGTCGGAGACCCCCTGCTGCACCATCAACCGCAGATCTTGGTCGCCGGTCGGGTTGGGTACCACGACCCAGGGCTGACGGCCCATCTCGGTGAACACCCAGCCGGCCGCATTGGCCAGGAACGGGGTCGGGATCACGAGCAGGCTCAACCAGGAGAACCAGCGCTGGTCGGGTACCCGGCCCCGCCTGGTCATCCAGAATCCGGCGAACACCAGCAGCGCGGATCCGGCGGCGAGGCCGATCATGGCGCGGAACGACCAGTAGGTGACGAAGAGGTTGGGCCGGTAGTCGCCGGGGCCGAATTTCTCGTTGAAGGCCTGCTGGAGATCGACGACGCCTTCCAGTTCCACCCCGGTGAACTTGCCTTCGGCCAGCCAGGACAGCACGAACGGCACCTCGAGCACATGCGTCACGCTGTCGCAGTTGTTGTGTGTGCCGACGGTGAGGATCGAGAAATCCGGGTCGGTCCGGGTGTGGCACAACGATTCCGCCGAGGCCATCTTCATGGGCTGCTGCTCGAACATCAGCTTGCCCTGGACATCACCGGTATAGATCAGGGCGACCCCGGAGATCACCACCACCAGCAATGAAACCCGCGCGGCCGGGCGCCACATGGTGCGAGCCTCGGCGAGTTTGCCCGGATCACCGCTGCGTGCGTTGCGCACCATCCACCAGCCGGCGATCCCGGCGACGAAGGTGCCCGCGGTGAGAAATGACCCCGCGACCACATGGGGGAAGGCGGCCAGCGCCGTGTTGTTGGTGAGCAGTTCGACGATGCTGGTCAATTCGGCTCGCCCGGTTTCCGGGTTGTACCGGGCCCCGACCGGGTGCTGCATGAAGGAATTGGCCGCGATGATGAAGTACGCGGAGGCATTGACGCCGATCGCCACCATCCAGATGGTGCCCAGGTGGACGAGTTTGGGTAGCCGGGACCAGCCGAATATCCAGAGCCCGATGAAGGTGGACTCCATGAAGAAGGCGACCAGGCCTTCCAGGGCCAGGGGTGCGCCGAAAACGTCACCGACGAATCGGGAGTATTCGCTCCAGTTCATCCCGAACTGGAATTCCTGCACGATCCCGGTGGCGACACCGAGCGCGAAATTGATCAGGAACAGTTTCCCGAAGAATTTCGTGAGCCGGTACCAATGCTCCTTGCCGGTGACGACCCACGCCGTCTGCATTCCCGCGACGATCGGCGCCAGACCGATCGTCAGGGGTACGAACAAGAAGTGGTAGACGGTCGTGATGCCGAATTGCCATCGCGAGACATCCAAGGCGTCCACACCGGGCCTCCTGTTACTACGACGTGTCGTAGACACACACTACGCGGCCCCGGCAGCCGATCAATGTGTCGGCGGACACGACTTGCCGAGCGATACGCACACGATCGAGCAACGGTCTCGGTCACATTCGGGCACGGCCCGGTCACACGGGCGCGCGAAATGTCACCAATCGGCGATGGTCCCGGCCCGATCGATACCCCGGTCGACCATCTCGATGATCTCCGAAGCCGAGTCCGATGCCGACATCCGTACGCCGTCAAGCGAATTCACCCGTGCGGCGAGGGTCACACTGCTGAGCATCCAGATACTGTCGCAGTCGAACAGATCGGCGGTGAAAAACGGTTCATAGCGGCAGTCGTAACCGCGGCGCTCGGCCTCGGCATACAGAGCCCGCTGGGTGACCCCCGGCAGCACACCGTTTTTCGCCGGCGGAGTGATCAACTGCTTGCCCCTGGCGATCACCACCGTCGAACGCGGGCCCTCCAGAACGCGATGTTCGGTACTGGTGAAGATCACATCGTCGGCGCCCATCCGGGCGGCGAACCGCAACGCGGCCATATTGGTCGCATAGGAAAGAGTTTTCGCGCCGAGCAGTTGCCAGGGTGCCGCCTGAGCGAGGTCGACCGAGATACCCCGGGTCAACGTGACCACCGCGACACCCTCGGATCTCGCCGCGGCCACCCGCTCCGCCAGACCCGTCACCATGACGAAGGTCGTGGGAACCGGAACCGCCTCGGACAGTTCACCCGAACGCAGCCCGGCCTTGGGGCTGCCGAGCGCGCTCTCCCGCCCACGGGTCAGCACCAGACGCATGACCCCTTCTTCTTCGCTACCCCACTCCTTGGCCGCGGTCTCGGTCGCGTTCCGCCACCGGGCCAGATCGGGCTCGGGTAGATCGAGCGCCTTGGCGGAGCGGCGCAGCCGGGCGAGATGGAAATCGAGCGCGCAGACCGTGCCACCGCGGACCAGAGCGGTTTCGAAAATCCCGTCGCCCCGCAGGACGCCGATATCGTCGGCATACAGCAACGGCTGGTCCGCGTCGCGGACCTCGCCGTCGAGTGTTACTAGAACTCGATCCACCATGCGCACGAGCGTAGGCCAACACCGCTCGCTATGAGGGACGGAAAGCCAGGCAGTCCGGACAATGTCTCCTGGATGCCGCACTACGCGGAGGTACGCCTAAGGTCGGGCAATGGCCCAACGGACGGATATCGACCCGGGCGTGGTGCGAGCCGCGGTGACGGCGGTCCGGGATTGGCTGCTCGACGCATCCCGTCCGGCTCCGCCACGTACCGAACTGGCGGCCGCGGTACGCGGCACCGCGCGAGCGCTGGCGACGGCGGCACCCGGACACTCGGTAGAGGTACGGGTCCCACCCTTCGTGGCGGTGCAATGCATAGAAGGGCCCCGGCACACTCGCGGCACCCCGCCCAACGTCGTGGAGACCGATCCACGGACCTGGCTGCTACTGGCGACCGGACTCCAAAGTTTCGCCGAGGCCGTCGCCGCGGGTTCGGTGGAGGCCTCCGGCAGCCGAGCCCCCGAGATCGGCCGCTGGCTTCCGCTGGTCCCCGTGCGTCCCGGCGACGACATTTCCTGAGCCGAATCGCCTGGTCAACCCCCCGCTGATGCGCGAGGGGGCGATCAGCTCCTAGAGTGGGAGTCGTGTCCGTGCTCGCCGCACCCAGCCCTGTCCTCGCAGTACCGGGAGCCGTCGCGGCCCCGCCCGGTTCCCCGGACGAGTCCGTTCCCTGGCATTACGGTGATCCGTTGGGTGAACAGCGTGCCGCCGCCGAGCGGGTCGCGATCGTGGATCGTTCCCACCGTTTCGTGCTCACCGTCACCGGCGCCGAGCGGCTCAGCTGGTTGCACACCATCACCAGCCAGCACATCACCGAACTGGGCGACGGTCGCTCCGCGGAGAATCTGGACCTCGACCTCAACGGCCGGGTTCTGCACCATTTCGTCCTCACGGAGCTGGACGCGACGGTGTGGATCGATACGGAAGCCGGCCGGGGTCCGGGGTTGCTGGAATTCCTCACCAAAATGGTGTTCTGGGCCGACGCGCAGCCGCGACCGGCCGATTACGCGGTGCTGAGCCTGATCGGTCCGCGCACCCACACGCTGACCGGCGCCCTGGGTATCGACCGGCTACCCGAAACCTACGAGGCGCTCGCGGTGTCCGGGGGTGGGTTCCTGCGCCGCATGCCCTGGCCGACCGCCGACTCATTCGATCTGATCGTGCCCCGCGACCAGCTCATGTCACGGTGGGGCGAACTCACCGCCGCCGGGGCCGAGCCGGCCGGTTCGTGGGCCTACGAAGCCCTGCGGGTCGCCGCCGTCCGGCCGCGGATCGGGCTGGACACCGATGACCGCACCATTCCGCACGAGGTGAACTGGATCGGCGGGCCTGCCGAATACGGGGCCGTCCACCTCGACAAGGGTTGCTATCGCGGTCAGGAAACCGTGGCCCGGGTGCACAACCTCGGCAAACCCCCGCGCCGCCTGGTCCTGTTGCACCTGGACGGCTCTACCGACGAGCGGCCCGCACCGGGCGAATCGGTCACTGCGGGCGGCCGTGCGGTCGGTGTCCTCGGTACGACGATCGATCACTACGAGCTCGGCCCCATTGCACTGGCCCTGATCAAGCGATCGGTTCCCGCCGACACCCAGCTCACCGTGGGCGATACGGCCGCTGCCATCGACCCCGATTCGGTGGCCGCCGACGATGCCCCGCAGGCCGGACGCCGCGCTGTCGATCGGCTCCGTGGCCGCTGACCGGCCCTCGACGATGAGCCGAGAGGAGAAGGTCATGCGGGTCGGCGCCACCGGGCGGGTACTCGCCGCATGCGTCGTGCACACCGATCTGACGGTCCCGGGCCGGGTCGGGCGCAGCGCGATCGACAAACGACCGGCGCCCGGGCGGGTTCGGGCCGGCCGGCTCGGCCTCGACGGCGACCATGTGTGCAACACCCGCGACCACGGCGGCGTCCACCAGGCGGTCTACGGCTACGCCGAGGAAGACGCGCTGCGCTGGTCGGTCGAGCTCGGACGTACCCTCGCACCCGGCTGGTTCGGGGAGAACCTGCGGATATCCGGCCTCCCGCTCAGCGACGCGGTTCTCGGCGCTCGCTGCGCCATCGGTGGCGCGGTGTTCGAGGTCAGCGCGCCCCGGGTGCCGTGCGCCACCTTCGGGCACTGGTCCGGCGAACGCCAATGGGTGCGCCGCTTCACCCTGGCGGCGAACACCGGCTGCTATTTCCGGGTCGTGACCGAGGGCGAGGTGGGCACCGGCGATCCGGTCGAGGTCGTCCATGTCCCCGACCACGGCATCACCGTCCGTGATGTTTTCACCGGCACCGACCCCGAACGGCTCGAATACCTGCTCACCGCCGAACCCACCGTCTCCGATGAGATCCGGGCCCAGGTCGCCCGGCACACCAGGCGCCGCGCGGCCACCGCGGCGAACGACCCGGCCGCCGAGCAGGAGGCGATCGGATGAGCGTCGATCTGGTCGAGGTGGTGCGCTCCGGATTCCGGGAGTGTGTGCACCGTGGCTCGGTGGTGATCCTCGGACCCGACGGCGAACCGACCTTCGAAGCCGGCTCGGTACACGTGCCGATCTACCCGCGTTCCACCAACAAACCGCTACAGGCGCTCACCCTGCTGAAACTCGGATTCGACCCGCTCGACGACGCGGAACTGGCCATCGCGACCGCTTCGCACACCGGCGAACCCGAACATGTCGAACTGGTCGAACGATTGCTGAGCCGTTTCGGATTCGGCGAAGACGACCTCGCCTGCCCACCCGACCTACCCGGCGACGAACAGACCCGGGCCGGGGTGCTGTATCGCGGGGAGAAACCCGCGAAGCGGTATATGAACTGTTCCGGCAAACATGCCGCCATGCTGGCGACCTGCGCGCTGAACGACTGGCCGGTCACCGGCTACACCGATACCACCCACCCGCTCCAGCGGGCAGTAATCGCCCAGATCACCGATGTCACCGGTGAGCCGGAAACCGATCTCGGCATCGACGGCTGCGGACTGCCCATCGTCCCGGTATCCCTGACGAACCTGGCCCGCGCCTTCGCGACCCTGGCCACCGCCCCGGAAGGCACACCCGAACGCCGAATCGCCGGAGCGCTGCGCGCGCATCCGCGGGTGATCTCCGGCACCAACGGCCCCGATCTCCTGACGATGGACGCGATCCCGGAACTGATCTGCAAGATCGGCGCCGACGGTGTGCACGCGGGAGCGCTACCGGACGGCAGCGCCTTCGCCTACAAAATCGACGATGGCGCCGACCGCGCCAGAATCCCGCTGACCATGGCAGTCCTGCAGCGTATGGGTGTCGCCTGGTCGGACGAACTGGCGGCCCTCGCGGCCCCGCCCGTTCTGGGCGGCGGAACCCGAGTCGGTGTGATCCGCGCCATACCAGGCTCTGTCCCGCCTGGCGACTGAGCGGCGAAACATCGGCAAACCGGTCGGTTGATCCGGCGGATAGCCGACTCGTGGAAGCACGACGGCCGGACACGCGCTAAAGTGTCTGTCAGGAAGATATTAATTCGAACGGGGCCGCCACCAATCCCCAGGCCGCCCCGCTGTGACGCGAGGGGGTCAGCCATGGGCCGTGGCCGGGCTAAGGCAAAGCAGACCAAGGTTGCACGCGAGCTGAAGTACAGCTCGCCGTCGACCGACTTGGCGAGCCTTCAGCGCGAGCTTTCCGGTAGTGACAACGCCCATCGTGGTGGTGTCCTCTCGGATGAGCACGACGCCGACGACTCGTTGCCCAAGTGGGACGACGACGACAGCTACGACAGCTGGCGCCGCTGACCAGATGAATACGCTCTGGGGAGGCTGTAGGGCCTCCCCTCGGCCGTTGACGCCGGTTCGCGCCGTTTCCTGCCGGGTTGGCCCGGCAGTAGATGACGTGAACCGGCGACCCGGTCCGGAACGCAGCATCTGATCACGACATCGGCGCAGGACGAGCGGTAGGCCCATCGGGCAGTCGGCTCGTCCGGTCGGCGTCGATATCCCGCCCGCCCCAGTTCGCCCGGGTGGTCTTCGAACTCCGATGCACAACGCGCGAGCGAACATGATTCACGCGTCGGAATGCTCCGCGGAAACCCAACGGCCGGAACGCCTTCGCATCGAAGACGAGCCGGCCGTTGCCGTATCCACCGGATCAGAAACGCGGATGATCACCCAGCAGCACAGCACGCGGGGCGTCCGCGTCCTTGGCCTTCTTCACGGTGCCCAGCGTCCAGCATTCGATATGGCGCGCGGTCAGCACCGCCAGCGCCCGATCGACATCCTCGGGTGCCACCACGGCGACCATCCCGACGCCCATATTGAACGTCTTCTCCATCTCCACGCGCTCCACCCGGCCGCGCTGCGCGATCATCTTGAAAACCGGCGCCGGATTCCAGGTTCCGCGATCCAGTTCGGCCACCAGCCCCGCGGGCAACACCCGAGCAAGGTTCGCCGCCAAGCCACCACCGGTGATATGCGAGAAGGTCCGGACATCGGTCTCGGCGATCAACGCCAGGCAATCCTTGGCATAGATCCGGGTCGGCTCCAGCAACTCTTCACCGAGAGTGCGGCCGAACTCCTCCACATGCCCCGTCAGCGCCATCCGGTCGATCTCCAGCAGCACCTTGCGCGCCAAGCTGTAGCCGTTGGAATGCAGTCCGGACGAACCCATGGCGATCACCACATCACCGGGACGCACCCGATCGGGCCCGAGCAGATCATCGGCCTCGACCACACCCACCCCGGTCGCCGACAGATCGTAATCCTCGGCACCCATCATCCCCGGATGCTCGGCAGTCTCACCACCCAGCAGCGCGCACCCGGCACGCACACACCCGTCGGCGATACCCGCCACCAGCTCGGCCACCCGCTCCGGCACAACCTTGCCGACCGCGATGTAATCCTGCAGGAACAGCGGCTCCGCCCCGCACACCACCAGATCGTCGACAACCATCGCCACCAGGTCCAAACCCACGGTGTCGTGCTTGTCCAGAGCCTGGGCCACCGCGATCTTCGTCCCGACCCCGTCGGTCGACGAAGCCAGCAGCGGCTCCCGATAGCTCTTCTTCAGCGCGAACAATCCGGCGAAACCACCGATCCCGCCCTGCACCTCAGGGCGGCTCGCCTTACGCGCCAGCGGGGCGAACAACTCGACAGCCCGGTCACCGGCCTCGATATCCACTCCAGCTGCGGCATAGGACGCACCGGCACCGGTGGGGTTCTGCTCAGTCATTGTCGGGGAAAGCTCCAAACCGAATCCGTGGATAATTGCCTGCTCAGAGTTTATGGCGTCGCCTCGGACGGCGGAGTGCCGGGCTGTGTTTATTTTGCGGCGCCTGCGGCGCCGCGGGTCGAGGCCCCTGGAAGTCCCGCCGCTGCGCCCTCGAGACTCGCGCTTCGCGCATACGCTTTCGAGGGCGCAGCGGCGGGACGGGCCTCGACCTTTGTGGGCCTCGTAAGACTCGGCACCGGGCAAGCGCGACCGTCCACGAAAGCAACACCCACGAGGTTTGCCGGCGATACGAGTTCCGAGAAACCCGCCAAACCCGCCGGAACAAAGGCGAGCTCACCGGCGAACGGCCACCGAAACCAAGTGACAGACACACACAACCCCCGACCGACCGACCGACCGACCGGGCACGGGCACGGGCACGGGCACGGGCACGGGCACCCTACACCCACCCGCACAATGCTCTCGGGTCCGCATGCCGACCGCGACCGCAATCCCGACGCAACCCAATGAGTCGAGTATTACGAGACACCCCAAAGGGTTGAGGCCGTCTCGCCGTTCAGGCCTCGAAGCGCATGCGCGAAGCGCGAGTCTCGAGGCCTGAACGGCGAGACCTCAGGGCCTCAACCCCCGCGCGCGCCAGCGCGCCGAAAACACAGCCTTCAGGGGCGGCTGAGGGCGCTGGCGTTGGCGTTCTGGGTGAGGACCCGCGACTGAGAACGGCCGCCGAATTCCAGCAGGTTCTTGCCGATCGCCGCCTCGGTGGGCAGTGGGATCGGGTAGTTCCCGTCGAAGCAGGCACAGCACAGCCGGGTGCGGGGCTGTTCGGTGGCGGCGACCATGCCGTCGATCGAGATGTAGCCGAGGGTGTCGGCGCCGATGGAGCGGCGTACACCCTCCACCATGTCGTGCATCGCGTCCGGGTCGGTGGGCAGGCCGTCGACACCGTCGGGATCGATACCGGCGTTGTTGGCGACCAGTTCGGCGCGGGAGGCGAAATCGATACCGTAGAAGCACGGCCATTTCACCGGCGGGGAGGCGATCCGGACATGGATCTCCAGGGCGCCGGCTTCGCGCAGCATCCGGATGAGTGCGCGCTGGGTGTTGCCGCGGACGATCGAATCATCCACCACGATGAGGCGTTTGCCGCGGATCACTTCGCGCAGCGGGTTGAGTTTCAACCGGATTCCGAGCTGGCGGATGGTTTGGCTGGGCTGGATGAAGGTGCGGCCGACGTAGGCGTTCTTCATCAGGCCCTGCCCGTAGGGCAGTCCGGAGCCCTGTGCGTAACCGACGGCGGCGGGGGTACCGGATTCGGGGACCGGGATCACCAGGTCGGCGTCGATCGGATGTTCGGCGGCGAGCCGACGGCCGATATCGACCCGGGTGGCATGGATCGAGCGTCCGGAGATGGCGCTGTCGGGGCGGGCCAAGTACACGTACTCGAAAACGCAGCCCTTGGGTTCGGGATTGGCGAATCGTGACGAGCGGACTCCGTCGGCGTCGATGGCCAGCAATTCACCCGGTTCGATCTCGCGGACGAAAGAGGCGCCGACGATATCGAGGGCGGCGGTTTCGCTGGCGACCACCCAGCCACGTTCCAGCCGGCCCAGGACCAGCGGGCGGACCCCGTGCGGGTCGCGGGCGGCGTACAGGGTGTGCTCGTCCATGAAAGTCAGGCAGAAGGCGCCACGCACCGTGGGCAGCAACTCCATGGCGGCCTGTTCGATACTCGAATCCGCGGACGCGTGCGCCAGCAGCGCGGTCATCACATCGGAGTCGGAGGTCGCCGAGACCGTTCCGGGGCGGCCGGGGCCCGCGACCAGGCCCAGTTCACGCGCCCGCTCGGCCAGTTCGGCGGTATTGACCAGGTTGCCGTTGTGTCCGAGCGCGAGCCCGGAGCCGACGGCGGTGGTGCGGAAGATCGGCTGGGCGTTCTCCCAGGTGGTGGCTCCGGTGGTGGAGTATCTGCAGTGGCCGATGGCGACGTGGCCGGGCATGGCGGCCAGGGTCTGCTCGTCGAAGACCTGGCTGACGAGACCCAGATCCTTGAAGACCAGCACCTGCGAGCCGTCGGAGACCGCGATACCCGCGGCTTCCTGCCCGCGGTGTTGCAGGGCGTAGAGGCCGTAGTAGCTGAGTTTGGCCACATCCTCCCCGGGAGCCCAGACTCCGAAGACTCCGCATTCCTCGCGGGGCGGATTCTCGGTCTCGTCGGTTGCGGTGGGATTGCTGACAGCCGGTTGGTCGGCGTGGGTCACCGTGCGCTCCCTGGTAGGGCGGGTGTGGGGGCACTCGACATTCTACGGGTGTGTCGCGCTTGCGCGTCACCGGATCAGTACTCCGGCAGCAAACGCCGCCACGTCGGCCACCACCGGCTTCGCTGACCGGCGGCAAGCCGCGCCAGCAAACCGCGGCACCCAGTTAACCCACCTTTCACCTGCTGAAACGGCGAGTGTCGGGCCTTTCGAGGTTCCTCACCGACCCTTCGATACGCTCTCGGACACCGCCGGGCCATAAGCCCCCCACACCGCCCGGCGCAACGTGGGCGATATCACCTGGCGTGGCACTCACGCGCAGCCGCCGCGCTCCGCTCATCTGGCGCGGCCGAGCAGCCGCCCGCCGGGCGGCAGATAACTGTCGACTTCGGCCCCCAGATCCTTGGCGGCGGTGGCGATATCCGCGGGTGGGAGCCGGGTTGTGACGATGAAGGGTGAGCCCGCGGCGGCGCGCCTGTCCCATGGTGGGGAGAACTCGAGATCCAGACCTATCGCCAGCTCGACCTCACCGCCGCTGCGGGTGGCGGTGAGACTCAGGTTGGGTTCGGTGAAGGTCAGCCGAGCCGGCCCGACCACCGCTGCACTGCTCGGCTCGGCCACCCCTTCACCGCTCGGCCCGGCCACCCCTTCACCGCTCGGCCCGGCCACCCCTTCACCGCTCGGCCCGGCCACCCCTTCACCGCTCGGCCCGGCCTCGGTGGCGATCCGCCCTAGCCAGTCCGCCAGCTCGACCGTGTCGTCCAGACTCAACGCCTGCCAGCGGAAGGTCCAGTTCCCCTCGGGGCAGTTCGCTGTGCCGGCGATCACCAGCCAGCTGTACCGGATTCGCGGATCGATATGGTCCGGAAACTGGTATCCGGCAATGGTGAGTTCCACACCGTATCCATCGCTGTCGATCAATCTCACCGGCGAAGTGTTTCATCATCGGGGCGATCGCGCCCGGGGTCGGCGCCGGTGACGCGACGTTGTCGCTATTCAGTGCGCCCCGACAAGGATTCAGTGGGCCCCGAAAGGGATTCAGTGCGCCCCGACAGGGTGGCCGGGCTTACGGCGGCAGCGAGCGGCGCTCGGCGGGACAGCACGGCACCGCCCGCGTTTACCGCCCAGTGCAGCAGTGCGGACGCGGAAACACTGCCCGCGTGCCCGGCCAGAGCGCCGAAGAGCAGACCCGAGAACGCCGTGAACACAACCGTGCCCGCGACGTTGTCGCCCGCGACGTGAGCCGGATGGATATGCCACAGCCCGAAGACCGCCGCCCCCGCGACCGCACCGGCCCTGCTCCCGAATTGTCTTTTCATCAAGGGGTCCAGTGTGGCCCGGAAGATCAGTTCCTCGGGGTAGACGGTGCCGAGCGGAATGTGTACGGCGACCCATTCCGCTGTGCTCACGTCCGGAGCACGGTCGCCGGGACCACCTAGTGCCCGGCGGACCGGCGGAATCTGTAGAGCCGCCGCATATCCCACTGCGACGATACCGGCGCACGCTGTCCCGTAGCGGAATCCTCGTGCGGATATCCAATTCGGACGACCGTCGCATACCAGCGCATATCCACTGGCGGCCACAGCATTCGCCAGAGTCCGCCCACGGCGATCGAGTGCGAGACGAGGCAGCAGCCAGTTGTTCCAGAGCAGCGGCGCTGTCACCGCGGCGAGTGTCCGGGCTTTCACTTCAATTCCCGCTCATAGGCTTCGTACGCTTCGATCTCGAGCCTGATCCGCTCCGCCAGTTCGGGATTCCAGCCCGGTGGGCGGGCGACCGCGGCCCAGCCGTCCAGTACCAGACTGCCGTACCGGTGGCCGTGGCCGTCCCGGACGCCCTGCGCATTGGTGAGATCCGCACTGACCTGCCAGAAGGTGACCAGCGGCACCCAGCGCATCCGCGGCGAGACATCGGGACCACGCGGTTCCGACAGCCAATCCGGCTGGGTGAAGACGAGATCCGGTGACCACCAGACGATCGGGTCGGAGGCGTGCTGCAGATAGGCGATGCGCGGCGCCCGCCATTCCGGGCCGGGACGGGCCAGATCGTCGCGGTCCCCGGCGAATCGGATAACCAGGCCGTCCGCGTAGACCGGTTCGGTCTCCGGCGACCCCGGATCACGCCGGCTCACGAACTGCTGCCAGAGGCGATTGGAGTTCGGTGGACCCACCCACAGCGCGCCGTCCACCTTCTCGCGCAGGTCGGCCAGCCCGTCGAATGCGCCCTCGGACCCCTGGGAGCCGAGACTTTCTCCGTACACCAGGAGCTTCGGCCGGTCCTCGGCCGGGCGGGTGAGGGTACGGCGATACACCGCCTCGAACAGTTCCCGGCCCGACGCGGCGACTTTATCGCGATCGGCCAGGAACGACAGCGCGCTGGGCAGGTACGAGTACTGAGTGGCCACCAAAGCCGAATCTCCCCCGTACATGTATTCGATCGCGTTGGCGGCCATGGAATTGACCCAGCCCGTGCCGGTGGTGGTGATCACGACCAGTGCCTCCCGATCGAAGGCACCGGTTCGTTCCAATTCGGCGACCGCGAGGTCGGCTTGGCTCAGCTTCGTATCCTCGACCGATTCCAGCCCGACATAGGCGCGGATCGGTTCCTTCGCGGGCCGGCCGGTGACCCTGGAGATGCGCTGGGCGCTCGGGCCGTGCGAGACGAACCAGCGGCCCTCGAACCCGAGGGTCTCCCAGGCGGCCAGGGATTCCGGGCTGCCCGAGCGTTCGGGCAGGCGGGGTTGCACGGCGTATTCGGAAGTGTGGTCGTTGCGCACGCTGAACGCCGAGTTGGCGGCGGCGAAGAAGGCGCGGGAGGCGACTCCGTTGAACAGGGTCACCACCAGCAGCACCAGAACCAGAAATCCCGCCGAGGGAGCCAGTTCACGCGGAATCTTCACCCAGCGGTTGAGCTGACGGGCCAGGTACAGGATGAGCTCCCGTGCGGTGCGATAACACGCGACCACCAGTACCCCGACCATGACGCTCAGGCCGCCGGTCCGCAGATACGCGGGCGTGGTGGTGCCCTCCATCCCCATCAGCGCGGTGATCTCGCGCTGCCAGTTCGCCGACTGCACCAGCATGTAGCCCGCGCTCAGGGCGGCCGTGATCAATACGGCGGACTTCAGGGCATACCGAGCCCAGGTGGGCGCGGACGGGATCCGGGTGAGCCGCGGCCGCACCCACAGGCGGAACAGCCATTCCAGCAGACAGCCCACGCCGTACCCGATGGCGGCGTTGATCCCGCTGATCAAGCCCTGGAACATCCAGTCACGCGGAAGCAAGGACGGTGAGACCGACGCCGCGAAGAACACGGTCGCGAACACCAGACCCACATAGTTCAGGTCGATGATCCGCTCGGCCCGCCGGACCAGGCTGACACACCGCCGCCGCAATCTCGTCACGGAATCGGCGGTTTCCAGCACCTGTCCAGTATGGCGGGCGGCACCGGCGCCGGAGGGTGGCCCGGGTCACCTCCGGCGTGGCCGCCGCGGGTCCGGATCAGGCGTGGCCGCCGAAGAGCGCGGGCAGGGTGCCCTCGTGCGCGGCCCGCAACTCGGCCATGGTGACCGAGAACTGACCCTGTATCTCGACCGAGTCCGAACCCTGATCCACCACACCGACGCGCGCCCAGGGCAGCTCCCGCGCGGTGCACATGCGAGTGAAGCGGGTCTCCTCCGAACGCGGCACCGCGACAAGTACGCGGCCGGCCGATTCGGAGAACAGCGCGACGAACGGGTCGGCGTCTTCGGGCAGCAGGATCCGGCAGCCGGTCTCACCGGCCAGGGCGGCCTCGACGACGGTCTGCGCCAGCCCACCCTCGGACAGGTCGTGGGCGGCACTGATCATGCCGTCACGCGAGCCCGCGGTCAGCACATCGGCAAGCAGTTTCTCCCGGTCGAAATCGACTTGCGGCGGCAGCCCGCCCAGATGCCCGTGGGCCACCTGCGACCAGACCGAACCGCCGAATTCGTCGCGAGTGTCGCCCAACAGGATCAGCGTCTCCCCCGGTTCCAGACCGAGCCCGGTCGGGATCCGGCGGTGGACGTCGTCGATGACACCCAGGACACCGACCACCGGGGTCGGGAGGATGGCGTTCTCGCCGGTCTGGTTGTAGAAGCTGACGTTGCCGCCGGTCACCGGGATCCCCAGCTCCACGCAGCCGTCGGCCAGGCCGCGCACGGCCTGCTGGAACTGCCACATCACGCCGGGATCCTCCGGGGATCCGAAGTTCAGGCAGTTGGTGACCGCTTTCGGAGTGGCACCGGTGACGGCCACGTTCCGGTAGGCCTCGGCCAGGGCCAGGCGCGCACCGGTATACGGGTCGAGCTTGGTGTAGTGGCCGGACGCGTCGGTGGCCAGCGCTATACCGCGACCGGTCTCCTCGTCGATACGGATCACGCCGGCGTCGGCCTGCTCGGCGAGCACGGTGTTACCGCGGACGTAGCGGTCGTACTGTTCGGTGATCCAGCGGCGGCTGCACAACTGTGGGCTGGCCACCATCTTCAGCAGCGTGTCGCGCAGTTCCTCGGCAGTCTTGGGCCGAGGCAGGGTGTCGGGAGTGTCGGCGTTGAGCGCGTCCTGATCGGCGGGCCGGCGCACCGGGCGTTCGTACACCGGGCCCTCGTGGGCGACGGTGCGCGGCGGTACATCCACCACGGTCTCGCCGTGCCAGGTGACCTCCAAGCGCTCACCGTCGGTCACCTCACCGATCACCGTGGCGAGTACATCCCATTTCGCGCAGACCGCGAGGAAGGCGTCCACGTTCTCCGGCGTGACCACCGCGCACATCCGCTCCTGCGATTCACTGGACAGCACCTCCGCGGGGGTCATATCGGCGGCCCGCAGCGGTACCCGGTCGAGCTCGATCCGCATCCCGCCGTCCCCGGCCGCGGCCAGTTCGGAGGTCGCGCAGGACAGTCCGGCACCGCCGAGGTCCTGGATCCCCACGACCAGTCCGGCGTGATACAGGTCCAGACAGCATTCGATCAGGACCTTCTCGGTGAACGGGTCGCCCACCTGGACGCTCGGCAGCTTCTTGCGACCGGTCCCGGAATCGTCGCCGGAGAAGGTGTCCGACGCGAGCACCGAGACGCCGCCGATCCCGTCGAGCCCGGTACGCGCGCCGAAGAGAATGATCTTGTTGCCGGTGCCGGAGGCAAAGGCCAGATGCAGGTCCTCCACCCGCATGACCCCCGCGCACAGCGCGTTCACCAGCGGATTCCCCTGATATGACGCGTCGAAGACGGTCTCACCGCCGATATTGGGCAGGCCCAGGGAGTTGCCGTAGCCGCCGACCCCGCGCACCACGCCGTCCACCACCCGGCGAGTATCGGCGGCATCGGCCGCGCCGAAACGCAACTGGTCCATCACCGCGATCGGACGCGCGCCCATGGCCATGATGTCGCGGACGATCCCGCCGACACCGGTGGCCGCACCCTGATACGGCTCGACATAGGACGGATGGTTGTGGCTCTCCACCTTGAAGGTGACCGCCCAGCCGTCGCCGATATCGACCACGCCCGCGTTCTCACCGATACCGGCCAGCATGGCCGAACGCATCTCCTCGGTGGTCGTCTCACCGAAATAGCGCAGATGCACCTTCGAGGACTTGTAGGAACAGTGCTCGCTCCACATCACCGAATACATGGCGAGCTCGGCATCGGTGGGCCGGCGCCCCAGAATGTCCTTGATCCGGGCGTATTCGTCGTCCTTGAGGCCGAGCTCGGCGTACGGCTGCGGCGTATCCGGGGTGGCGGCGGCGGTGACGACCGTATCGACCTGCTCAGTCACGGGGGTACCAGGATCCTTTCGTAGGTTGGCGCGCCGGCGCGCGCGAGCTCCGGCCCTCCGGTCTCCCGCCGCAGCCGCGGCAGGTGGCATCGGTGCCACGGTTCGGTCGGAACGGGGGCCTCGACGGCGGGGCCCCGACAGAGTTGATCCAGGACGAATCCTACGTCCACCTGCGCCGCACCGATTACCGACCCTACCGCCGGAAAACCCCCGTCCGGCGGTCCGGACCCGAACCGCCGGACCCGGGGCTACGGGGCGAGGAAAGCTGCCAGCGCTGCCGCGTAGGCAGTGATATCCGCGGCACCCATCATCTCCCGCGCCGAATGCATCGCCAGCTGCGGTGCTCCCACGTCCACCGTCGGCATGCCGGTGCGTGCGGCGGTCATCGGACCGATGGTGGAACCACACGGCAGATCGGCGCGATGCACATAACGCTGCATCGGCACCCCCGCCCGGTCACACGCCAGAGCGAACGCCCCGGCACCGACAGCGTCGGTGGCGTAACGAAGGTTCTGGTTGATCTTCAGCACCGGGCCGCCGTTGACCGCGATCCCGTGCGAGGGTTCGTGTCGGTCCGGATAGTTCGGGTGGGTGGCGTGTGCCATATCGCCCGAAGCGCACACCGACCCCGCGACCGCGGCCAGGAATTCGGCACGACCGCCACCGCGGGCCAGCACGATCCGCTCCAGCACCGTGGGCAGCAACTCCGACTGCGCGCCCCGGTCGGATTGACTGCCGACCTCCTCGTGGTCGAAAACAGCGAGGACCGGGACAGCGGCCCCCGGATCTTCGACCGCAGCGTGAAAAGCGCGCAGTCCCGCGTAGCAGGTGCCCTGGTTGTCCAGCCGCGGTGCACTGACCAGATCCCGGCCGGCGCCGATCACTCGGCTCGGCGCCAGATCGTGGGTCATCAGTTCCCAGCCCAGCACCGCCCCCGGGTCGACCCCCGCGGCCTCGGCCACATAGTCCAGGAACGAGGCAGGTCCACTACCCACACCCCAGATCGCGTTCACGTGCCGCTGCGGATCCAGCGTCACCCCGCGCCGATCTTCGGACAGATGGATGGCCAGCTGCGGCACCCGCAGAATCGGTTCGTCGATCCGCACCAGCCGCTCGGCCAGCCCCGACCCCTCGCGCACGCTGATCCGACCGGAGATCCCCAGTTCACGGTCCAGCCACGAGTTCAACCACGCACCGCCGTACGGTTCCATACGTACCAGCTGCCAGCCCGCGACACTCAGATCGGGATGCTGCTTGACCCGCAGATTCGGACTGTCGGTATGCGCACCCACCACCCGGAAAGGCCCCGCCTGCTCCGGATCCGCCCAAGCGACGAGAGACCCGCCACGCACGATGTAGTACCGGCCCCCGGTATCGGGCCACGACCGGGTCTCGTCGAGACGGACGAACCCGTGGGCTTCGAGATCCTCGGCCATGGTCCGGCAGACATGAAACGGCGAGGGGGACGCGTCGATGAACTCACACAACCCGGCGGCCGAAGCCGCAACAGCAGAACTCGGCATGCTGTGACCCTATGCGCGAGTGCGTGTGTTTTCGGCACCGCCCGCGGCGGCGCGGGGCCGAGGCCCTGGAAGTCCCCGCGAACCTCCAGGTCCACCTCTGTGACTACCCCGGATACCGACTACCCCGGATACCGGCGGCGAGTCTCCACTCGGCTCAGGAAGTGACCAGCGCGTCCAGCACCGAAAGGAACAACCCCAGCCCGTCGTCACTGGGCCCGGTCAACGCTTCGGTCGCGTGTTCCGGATGCGGCATCAGACCGACGACTCGCTTGTTCTCCGAGGCGATGCCCGCGATCGAACGCTGTGAGCCGTTGGGGTTGTCGCCCGCGTAGCGGAAGACCACCCGGCCCTCGCCTTCGAGTTCGTCGAGTACCGATTGTGGAGCCTGGTAGCGGCCCTCCCCGGATTTCAGCGGGACCAGGATCTGCGCGCCCGGTTCGTAGCGTGAGGTCCACGCGGTATCGGTGGCTTCGACGCTCAGCCACTCGTCGCGGCAGATGAAGTGCAGGCCTTCGTTTCGGGTGAGGGCGCCCGGCAGCAGGCCCGCCTCGCACAGCACCTGGAAGCCGTTGCAGATTCCGAGTACGGGCATACCTTTACCGGCCGCTTCGACGACTGCGCCCATCACGGGGGCGAATCGAGCGATGGCACCGCAGCGCAGGTAGTCGCCGTAGGAGAATCCGCCGGGCACGACTACCGCGTCGACTCCTTTGAGGTCGGCGTCACCGTGCCACAGGCTCACGGCTTCGGCGCCGGCCAGCCGGACCGCGCGGGCGGCGTCCACATCGTCGAGGGTGCCGGGGAAGGTGATGACCCCGATGCGGGCGGTCACGAGACGCGCACCACCTTCCAGTCTTCGATCACCGTGTTGGCCAGCAGTGATTCGGCGATCGAGGCGAGTTGGTCGTCGCTGACGTCGTCACCGACCTCGAGTTCGAAGCGTTTGCCCTGCCGGACGTCGGTGACGCCCTCGAATCCCAGGCGCGGCAGGGCACCGGCTATGGCCTGCCCTTGCGGATCCAGGATCTCGGCCTTCGGCATCACCTCGACCACGACACGTGCCACGGGTTGCTCCTCACAAAAAAAGGGGATGAGCTGCGCCCGGCGTCGGCGCCGGGACGCGGATGGGTTACCTGAGCAGCCTAATTGCCCGGTGAGCGGACGGTCGCGGCGGGTAACCGAACATATGCAGTACTAGCCTTGCGTGCATGCGTGTAGCCCACTTCGGTCACTCCTGCGTACTCGTCGAACTGGACGGGAAGAAGATCCTCTTCGATCCCGGTACGTTCTCCCACGGTTTCGAGGGCCTCACCGGACTCGACGCGATCGCCGTCACCCATCAGCACGCCGACCATATCGATCCGAACCGGATCGACCCGCTGATCGAGGCGAATCCCGGGGCACGACTGCTGTCCGATCCGCAGACCGCCGAGCTCCGGGGTGGGGCCTGGGAAGCACTGCACGCGGGCAATATCGTCGATCTCGACGGTCTGCGCATCACCGGCGGCGGCGGGCGGCACGCGGTGATTCATCCCGAGATGCCGGTCGTCGACAACACCGTCTTCCAGCTGGGTACCGCCGCGCACCCGACTCGGTTCGTCCATCCCGGCGATTCGCTGTGGGTTCCGTCCACTCCGGTCGATGTGCTCGCCGTCCCGGCCGCGGCTCCGTGGATGAAGATCAGCGAGGCGGTGGACTATCTGCGGGCGGTGGCGCCGCGGCTGGCTTTCCCGATCCACTACGGGATCATCGCCGAGCAGGCGTGGGGTGTGTATTTCGGCCGGCTCGACGAGATGCGCAAGGCCGATACCGAATTCACGATCCTGCGGCCGGAGAACGACGCCGAACTCTGATCCGGAAGTGAAACCGCCGCCCCTATCGCCGAATGGGGCGGCGGAGTCTCAGGCCGCGCGGACGGCACGCACCGGTTCCCAGCGGTACACCTCGCTGCGCGCACCGTGGTAGAGCGCGAGATCCACGGCATCGAGCACCGCCTGCCGGGGACCCGGCAGCCCCAACTGCGCGGCCGAGACGGCCAGCCGCAGCACTCCTCCACGCCGCGCGGTGCGCGCGGCGCCCAGGACCAGCGCGCGGCACCACCAGGGCTCGGCGCGGAAACCCTCGCCGATGCCGAAAACCCGCGCTTTCTGCACCGTATTGCGTTCGAGGTCGTGAATACCGGTCAAACCGAGCGACAGCCGGAACCCGACTTCGGGCAGTGCCGAGATCGCACCGGCGGAAACATCCCAGCGGGGCGCGGCGAACAATCGGGTGCGCAGACCGACCTGCTCCATGATCCGGTCGGCGGCGGTCAGGCGCAGCAATGCCTCATGCCTGGGCAAGGTCGCGAATTCGGCCCGGCGCCGTTGAGTGGCCGCCTGGTCGTACCCGTGCAACACCACCGCATCGCCACGGCCCCGGCGGCCGCGCAACCAGGTCTGGGTCGTGGAGTCGTCGGCCAGCCGATAGCCGCCCTTCAGCCGCGGCGCCACCAGCACCGACAACCGCACCCCGCGCTGATCCATCTCCTCGGCGAAACCGATAGCCGCGTCCCGGGTGGCTTCCCGGACGCCCGACACCGAAACGAGCAGCTCAGCGTTCATGTATCGACAATGGCACGCACAGATGTCCGTAGCGTGCAGTGCCGGTGACCTGCGCATGCAGGTCCGGTGACCAGCCCGTGCGGTGCGTATGGCCGGGCGGCGAACATCGGAACACGATCGGATCGCCGCCCGGCGCGGCCTATTTCTCTCCGAGACCGACGGTGTCCAGCACCCACGCGTACTCGAACGCGACCTCACGCCATTTCTCGTACCGGCCACTGACCCCGCCGTGCCCGGCACTCATCTCCGTTTTCAGGAGCAGCGGCGCGTCGCCGGTCTTGGTGGCGCGCAGTTTAGCGACCCATTTCGCCGGTTCCACGTACAGCACGCGGGTGTCGTTGATGCTGGTGATAGCCAGAATCGCCGGGTATTCCTTCGCCGCGACGTTCTCATAGGGCGAATACGATTTCATGTACTCGTAGACGTCCTTGTCCGCCAGCGGATTTCCCCACTCGTCCCATTCGATCACTGTCAGCGGCAGTGACGGGTCGAGGATGGACGTGAGCGGGTCGACGAACGGCACGTTGGCCAGCACGCCCGCGAAGAGTTCCGGCGCGATATTGGCCACGGCACCCACCAGGAGTCCGCCCGCGCTGCCACCGTCGGCGATCATCCGATCGGGCGCCGTCGCCCCGCTGTCGACGAGATGCCTTGCGCAGGCGACGAAATCGGTGAAGGTGTTCTTCTTGCTGAGAGTCTTTCCGTTCTCGTACCAGAGTCGGCCCATCTCACCGCCGCCCCGCACATGGGCGATAGCGAAAACCATGCCGCGATCGAGCAGCGAGAGCCGAGATACCGAGAAACCCGGATCCATGCTCGCCTCGTAAGAGCCGTATCCGTAGAGCAGCAGGGGTTTCGGACCCGCGACCCGATCGGTATCGCGGCGGGCCACGATCGAGATGGGGATGCGGGTGCCGTCCTCGGCGACCGCCCAATCCCGATGCTGCACATAGTCGTCGGCGTCGTAACCACCGAGCACCGGCTGTTCCTTGCGCAGCAGCAGCGCACCCGTCTCCACCACATAGTCGAACACCTGGGTCGGAGTGATGAACGAGGTGAGGCCGAGCCGCAGCGTGGGCTGATCCCATTCCGGGCAGGAACCGAGCCCCGCGCTGTAGAGCTCCAGCTCGAAATCCAGTTCCCGCAGTTCGCCGTAGCCGTCCGCGGTCAGCGGCCACACCGCGACCCGGGTCAGCGCTTCCCGGCGATAGCTGAGCACCAGTTGCCCGGCGAAGGCGTCGATATCCTCCAGCCGCACATCGTCGCGGTGCCCGATGAGGGTGCGCAGCCGCGCGGGGTCGTCGGCCGGGGCCTCGGCCAGGACGAAGTTCTCCGCCTTCACCCCGTCGATCACATCGTTGTGCAGGATCAGGAACCGGTCCTGTCCTGCCACCACCGCGTGCTCCGCCGAGTACTCGACCCCCTCGCGGCGGGGCAGCAGCACCCGGAACTCGCCGGTCGGATCGTCGGATTCCAGTACCCAGCCCTCGGTGGTGATCTTGGATCCCACCCAGATCATCAGGAATTTTTCCGACCTGGTGGCACCGACACTCACCCAGTAACGCTCGTCCGGCTCGTGGAAGACCTGCGCATCCGCGGCCGAGGTGTCGCCGAGCCGGTGCCGCCACACGGTATCGGGTCGCCAGGATTCGTCGACGGTCTGATAGAAGACGTGGGTACCGTCCAGCGACCAGGTCGCCCCGGGCGCGGTCCGGGGGATCTCGTCCCCGAGCAGTTCACCGGAGCGCAGATCCATGAACCGGAGCGTGTAGCGCTCGTCGCCGGCGGTATCCACCGAGAAGGCCAGCAGGTTTCCGTCGTGACTCACCGAGAACGCGCCGAGTGCGAAGAAATCGTGACCTTCGGCCAGCACATTACTGTCCAGCAGGACCTGTTCGCCCGGGATCTCTGTCCCGGCCTCCAACTGCGGCGGGGTCCAGGCGTCGATTCCGATGGCGTCCGCGTCGATCGGGCACCGGCAATGCACTCCGTACTGTTTGCCCTCATAACTGCGCGAGTAGTACCAGTGGTCGCCGAGCCTGGTCGGCACCGACAGATCGGTCTCCTGGGTGCGGCTCTTGATCTCGTCGAAGATCTTCTCGCGCAGCGGTGCCAGATGCGCCGTCCGGGCCTCCGTATAGGCGTTCTCGGACTCGAGGTGAGCGATGACCTCCGGGTTCTCCTTGTCCCGCAGCCACTCGTATTCGTCGACGAACAGATCGCCGTGGTGTACGCGCTCGAACGGCACCGTCTTCGCCGTGGGCGCGGCCACCGCGTCGGTTACCGGACTACCACTGTCAGCCATGGCCACCACCGTAGCGGCCCGCCCCGGGCGGCCGGGGAGACCACCGGCAACGACGGGCCCGAGCGTGCCGGCCGATCCGCTCAGGCGCCGATCGCGGGCCCGATGGTCGGCCAGGACGCTTGCAGATGGTCGTTCCAATACGACCAGGAATGCGTACCCACCGGGCTGTAGTCGACCCGGATCGGCAGACCCGCCGCGCGCGCCCGGCGTTCGAATGAGATCACACAGGTATCGACCGCGAACTCGATCGGCCCGCCGAGCACGATGTTCTCCGGCAGCTGCGGTTTCAGTTCCAGCTCGTGCGGACCGGGCAGGCCGCTACCGGTGGACAGGAACAGGGTTTTCCCGCGCAGTCGGTCCAACATGAGGGCCGGGTTGTGGGCCGCCCATTCCGGGCTGCCGCCCGGACCCCACATGTTGTCGGGGTTACCGCCCCTGGTCATGATGGAGAACTGCACCGCCACGGTCGCCAGCCCGGTATCGGGACAGGCACTGTACCCGGCGACGGCCGTGTACAGACCAGGGTGCCGGGCCGCGAGGATGTAGGCGGCATGCCCGCCCATCGACAGACCCCCGATCGCGTTCTGCCCGTTACCCGCGAATTCGCCGTCGATGATCGCCGGCAGTTCCTGGGTCAGGAAGGTCTCCCACCGGTAGTGGCCGAGCGTCGGGTCATCGCGCTGCCAGTCGGTGAAGTAACTGGCCTTCCCGCCGACCGGCAGAACCACGTTGACGTTCTTGCCGAGGAAGAACCGCTCGGCCTCGGTGGCGTTGGTCCAGGTGCTCTGGCCGACGCCCGGATCGAGCCCGTCCAGCAGGTAGTAACTGGACCGGCTCCCGCCGCCCGCCGGATGCAGGACCTGCACCTGTACGACCTGGTTCATGGCGGGGGAAGCGATGAACACCGCCGACCGCGTCGGGCTGAGCTCGTCGATCCGCACGACTTCCGCCGCGGCGGCCGGAGCGGGCCGGAGAACGGGGAGCCCGGCAGCCAAACCGACCACCCCCAGCATCAGTACAGCTATCCGAAAATATCGCACGTTCGCACCTCCTAGCCCACCCCGGAAACTAGCTCATGCCCATGCTCACCATTTCGACCCGACAACAGCGCACATGCAGCATATTCGCAGCAAACATGCTGACTATAGTCGACAGCCGAGCCTACGTATCCATTTGTTCCCGATCCGTGAAACGACTCCCCCGGTTGAAAACCCGCCGATCACGCCCCGCGCTGCAAAGCACCCCGGACGGAACCGGCCAGATAATCCAGATCCGCCCGCGGCGGCGTCCGCGGCCGCCCCCGCAGACCGAACCCGTCCCCTGGAGTGCGCGGGATAACGTGCAGGTGGACATGGAATACCTCCTGCCCGGCGGTCACCCCATCGGCCAGGAAAAAGTTCACCCCGTCGCAGGCCACCTCACTGTCCCGCAGCGCCGCCGCCAGCCGCTGCCCCACCTGGAACAACTTCCCGCCCAGCACCGGATCGAGCTCGGCCAGCTCCCGCGCCGGAGTCTTCGGCACCACCAGCAGATGCCCCGGCGTCATCGGCCGGATATCCATGAAGGCCAGCACATCGTCATCCTCGTAGACCTTGCTGGACGGCGCCCGCCCCGCGATGATCTCGGCGAAAATCGAATCCATAGCTGTAATTTTGGCGCCGCCTGCGGCGGCGCCGAAAACACCTCACCTTCAGAGGATTGGTGACGGCGTATACCGGGCCGCCTCGGGATAGGCGGCGACCAGCTTGCCCACCTGGGCCGCAACGTCTGCCACCTGTGCGTCGGCCGCACCGATGAACGCCGCCTTGTCCGCCAGCGCGGCATCCAGGGCGGTGCGGTCCAGAGGCATCCGTGCGTCGGCGGCCAGCCGGTCCAGCAGGTCCGGTTCGCGCCCCTGTTCCCGCATGGCCAGGGCTACCGCGACCGCGTGTTCCTTGATCACTTCGTGTGCGGCCTCGCGTCCGACCCCGGCGCGGACCGCGGCCATGAGGATGCGAGTGGTGGCCAGGAACGGCAGGTAGCGGTCCAGTTCGCGGGCGATCACCGCCGGGTAGGCGCCGAATTCGGCGAGCACGGTCAGGAAGGTCTCCATCATTCCGTCGATCGCGAAGAAGGCGTCCGGCAGCGCGACCCGGCGCACCACCGAGCAGAAGACATCGCCCTCGTTCCACTGTGCGCCCGCGAGTTCGGCGGCCATCGACCCGTACCCCCGGAGCACCACTTGCAGGCCGTTGACCCGTTCGCAGGAGCGGGTGTTCATCTTGTGCGGCATGGCCGAGCTGCCGACCTGGCCCGGCTGGAACCCTTCGGTCACCAGTTCGTGGCCCGCCATCAGCCGGATGGTGTGGGCAAGCGAGGATTGGGCGGCGCCGATCTGCACCAGCGCGGACAGCACATCGTGGTCCAGGGACCGCGGGTAGACCTGGCCCACGCTGGTCAGCACACTGGTGAAACCCAGGTGCCGGGAGACCTGCTGTTCGAGCGCGGTGAGTTTCGCGGCGTCGCCACCGAGCAGGTCCAGCATGTCCTGCGCTGTACCCATCGGGCCTTTGATCCCGCGTAGCGGGTAGCGGTCGATGAGTTCGCGTAGCCGGGTCAGGCCGATGAGCATTTCGTCGGCGGCCGAGGCGAAACGTTTGCCGAGGGTGGTGGCCTGGGCGGCGACATTGTGCGAGCGCCCTGCCATCACCAGCGTCTGGTATTCGACGGCCCGTTCGGCGAGGCGGGCGGCCACCGCGACACCGTGCCCGTGGATATGTTCGAGTGACAGCCGGATCTGCAACTGCTCCACGTTCTCGGTGAGATCGCGACTGGTCATGCCCTTGTGGACGTGCTCGTGCCCGGCGAGGGCGTTGAATTCCTCGATGCGGGCTTTCACATCGTGGCGGGTGACGCGTTCGCGTTCGGCGATGGCGGCCAGGTCGACTTGTCCGACGACCCGCTGATAGTCGTCGACCACCCCGGCCGGCACATCTATTCCGAGTTCGGCCTGGGCGCGCAGCACCTCGAGCCACAGCCGCCGTTCGAGCACGATCTTCTGCTCGGGAGACCACAGATGCACCAGCTGCGGACTGGCGTAGCGGGTGGCGAGGACGTTGGGGATCAGGTCTGAGGTCACGTCCGGTCAGTCTAGTGACCGGTAGCGGTCGATCGGCTGGTGCGTCGCCGGAGCGACGATATCGATGACCTCCAGCAGGGCGCCGCGGGCCAGCCGCCGGGGTTGCGGATCGGATTCGGAGAGGGCGGCGACTACAGCGCCGTCGACCACCGCGACCAGTCTGCGCAATTGTTCGGGCCGCACCATCCGGTCGGATCGGCGTAGTACATCGGAGAGCAGCTCGTCCAGCTGCCCGCGTAGTCGGAGCTGGACCTCTCGCAGTTCGGGATGCCGGGCCGAGGCGACGGTGCGTTCGTAACGGGCGATCAACCGGCCACGGGCTCCCTCGTCCACACCTTCGGGACCGATGAGCAGGTCGAGCACCAGGTCGACGGTCGCCTCCGCACCGCGACGGCGGTGGGTCACCTCGCCGATCCGCCGCCGCATGGCCTCGAGCTCGGCGTTACCGCTGAACTCGACCGCTCGCGCGATCAGATCCTCGAGGGACTCGAAGTAGTAGGTCGTGGAGGCCAGCGGCAGTTCGGCGCGGGTCGCGACAGAGCGATGCCGCACCGCGTCGAAACCGCCTTCGAGCAGTAACTCGGCGGCAGCAGCCACCAGCGCCTGGCGACGCCGTTCACCCTTCGGAGTCGTCGCGGTTATCACCGTGCCATCGTGCCAGTCTTCATCATTACATCCGTGCGGAATCAGGGATAAGGGGAAACAACCATCGATGTTTCTACCGCATCCGCGCGGTGATGTTGTCGTACTGTGCAAAGTTATTGCCGGGCAGGGGGTTCGTTTGTGGTCGGTCGGAGGTAGTCGCCGAGTCTGGTGAGCGTGGCTTCGATTTCGGCGGTCGCCCCGGCGAAGGACAGCCGGATTGTGCGATGTCCGTTCACGGTGTCGAAATCCAGGCCCGGCGCCAGCGCCACCCCGGTATTCGCGAGCACCTCCGCACACCAGGCCATCGAGTCGCCGGTGAGGTGGCCGATATCGGCGTAGGCGTAGAAGGCGCCGTCGGCGGGCGCGAGGTCGGTGATACCGAGCCCCGCCAGCCCCTCGAGCAGGATGGCCCGATTGATCGCGTACCGGTGCACATGCGCGTCGAGTTCGGTCCGCGCCTCGTCCCCGAACGCGTGCACCGCCGCGTACTGCGAGATCGCCGGTGGGCAGACGGTCATATTCGACGCCAGCCGCTGCAGTGCCGGGCGCAGTTCGGGCGGGGCCAGCATCCAGCCCAGTCGCCAGCCGGTCATCGAGAAGTACTTCGAAACCGACCCGATCACCACGCTCGAACGCGAGGTTTCCCAGGAAGACGCGGTGCGCTCACCGCCGTAGGTGATGCCGTGATAGATCTCGTCGGAGATCAGTAGCGTGCCGTGCGCGTCGCACCATCGCGCCACCGCGGCGAGTTCGTCCGGGTCGATCATGGTGCCGGTGGGATTGGCGGGGCTGGCCACGATCAGGCCCTTCGGCGGTTGCGGCAGCTCTTCGAGCATCGCGACCGTCGGCTGGAACCTGGTCTCGGCTCGGCAGTCCAGTTCGACAACCCGGCAGCCGAGCGCGGCCAGCGTGTTGCGGTAGGCCGGGTAGCCCGGCCGCGCCACGACCACGGTGTCCCCGGGATCGAAGGCCGCCAGGAAGATCAGGGTGAACGCGCCGGAGGAGCCGGTGGTGACGACGACGTCGTCGGGATCCACCGGATAACCGTAGGCCCGGTGATGATGTCCGGCGATGGCCTGACGTAGCGGAAGTATGCCGAAAGTCTCTGTGTACCCCAATAGTTCGGCGTCTATCGCAGCCTTGGTGGCGCGTAGCACCGGCGCGGGTGCCGGTGTCGAGGGCTGACCGGCCGCGAGACTCAGTACATCGCCGTGCGTTCTGGCGCGTTCGGCGGCGGCTTTCCAGACATCCATCACGTAAAAAGGTGGGATGGTCGAGCGCCGAGATTCAGTGGACACCCGACCGACGGTAGAACACCGCTTCGAGCGCTTCGACAGCTATGGTCTGCTCTGATGCTCGACAAGGCCGGCCAGCAGGCCGACGGTCCGCCGACAGGGGACCCCGGTTCCACCGCGTCCGGACGCGGTACCGGGTTCCTCCGCCGACACTGGAATCGGGCGGTGCACCCGCTGTCCGTGGCGGTTCGGCGCGGCGGACGCTCGACGGGAGCAGCGGATGAGGCCCAGCCGCGGCGCGCCGATTCGGCCGACCACGGCAGTGTCGCTCATTCGGGCAGGCGCCCGGCGACCCGATCGGGTCCGAGGCGGGACCCCGGGGAACGCCGCCCGGATGTCCTGGATATCGAACCGGAGTCCGGCGATCCCGGCGACAACTCGACCGCCGACGACCCCGACGACCAGCGGATATCCCTGAATCGCGCGGCCGCGACCGGCGGCGGTCTCGTCATCGCACCGGGCTGGCGGGAACGCGCGGCCGCAACCCCCCGTGCGCCGGGTCGTCGGCTGCGCACGGCATACCGGCGGCTCCGGCGATCGGCCGGCGAGCTCGTGCGCCGCCACCCCACTCCCGCCGATATCGCCGAACTGATCGCGCGCCGCCCGACAACCGGGGAGATCACCACCGCGGCCCGGCGGCACCGGGTTCTCATCGGCATCCTGCTGCTCATCGTGCTCTCGGCGGCGGGCGACGGTTCCGCGGGCCTACTGGTCACCGACCGTCCACCGGCTCCGGGTGTCGCCTATCGCGTGCCGGTCGCCCATCCGCTGCGACTGTCCACCCCGATCCCGTCGGTCCGCCGCTATCTCGACGCCATCGACAACGGCGAGCGCCTGCGTGAACAGGCGGTGGTCGCCGCAGCCGCGCGGGCCACCCTGTTGCGGGCCAAAGCGGAGGCCGCGGCGGCGGTCGCGGGGCAGGAGCAGCCGTGGATCAACAGCGCGCCCGCTCCGGGTGGCCCGGAGGGCGGCATCATTCCGCCGGGTGCCGTGCCACCGGGCGCGGGTGGTTATGTCCTGCCCGCTCCGGGCACGTTCACCTCCGGCTTCGGGAGCCGATGGGGCACCTTCCATCGAGGAATCGATATCGCCGGCCCGATCGGTACTCCGATCTACGCCGTCGCGAGCGGCACCGTGATCGATGCCGGTCCCGCATCCGGTTTCGGCCTGTGGGTACGGATCCGACACGACGACGGCGCGATCTCCGTCTATGGCCATATGTACGACTTCTTCGTTTCGGTCGGCGAACGCGTCCCGGCCGGAATGCAGATCGCACGTATGGGAAATCGTGGCGATTCCACCGGTCCGCACCTGCATTTCGAGATCATTTCGAACGGACAGCATGTGGACCCACAGCAGTGGCTTGCCCTGCACGGAGTCTCGTACAACTGAGCCGATCCAGCCATCGGGGCAAATACACAGAATCCGGCTACGAGTTCGCCCGGCCTCCGGACCCGGATGTGATACATGACTCCGTAACAGCAGGTAAATCGATTTCTCTCAGCAGAATAGAACCTGCAATTATGTTTACGTTCACCTTTTGTTAACCTTTCGCAACCATTCTGTGATTCGCCAGACAACAGATCGCAAGTTCGTTTCCGCACGGTTATCGCCTTCATTCGAATATTCCGACGCGAACGGCTTACGCCTCGGCACCGGCCCTCGGACCGGGGTTCGATGCACCGCGCCACCGAGCGCGGACAACTGAATTTCCTTTTCACAACACGAATCACAAAAGAAGCAGCGCAACAACGCCGTCGACGGCCCTGACACGCGACGGCGTCAGTATCTTCGCGCTGTCGGAGCCCTCCCCATGCATTTACGAAAACTGTTGCCCCTCGTCGCCATTGCCGCCGCCGTCGTGGTCCCGACACAGGCACACGCGGACGCCGCCATCTCGGGCGTTCCCGCGGAGTTGCAGGATCCCGCGCGGCAGGTGCAGCAGCAAGCGTTCCAATGGCAGCAGCAGCTGCCCCGGCCGCAGCAGGACCAGCTGGCACAATTCGTCCAGCCGCTGCCGCAGCCACTGCCCGAACTCCTGCTGCCCCCGATCTTCTCCAACGACCTGGACGGCTGGATCCGCAACGCACTGCATGTTCTCGGCCAGCGCGGTATCCCGGCCAGCTACGAGGGCATCCACCGCAACGCCCTCCGCGAATCCGGTGGTAATCCGCGCGCGATCAACCTCTGGGACTCCAACGCCGCAGCAGGTATCCCGTCCAAGGGGCTCATGCAGGTCATCGATCCCACCTTCGCCGCATATCACGTGGACGGCACCTCGTGGGATATCTACGACCCGGTCGCGAATATCGCGGCTGCCTGCAATTACGCGGCCCACCGCTACGGCTCGATCGATAACGTCTTCGGGGCGTACTGATCCGTCGAGCCGGGTGAACCTCCCACGCGGGCGGTGCGTGCGCACGCGCCGCCCGTCGCGGGTTCTCAGCAGCCGATCCGGCCTTCGACGGCGGCGAGACCGATATCCGAACGATAGTGGCCGCCGGTCAGTTTGATCCCGGCCAGCCGGTCGTAAGCGGCCTCCCGGGCCGCGACCAGATCGGTACCGGTACCGACGACACTGAGTACCCGGCCACCAGCGGACACCAGCGCGCCGTCCGCACGCAACGCCGTTCCGGCGTGCAGCACTGTGGCCGCGTCGTCGGTCGCCGCGTCCGCGGCGCCGGTGATGACGTCGCCGGAGCGGGGCCGGGCCGGATAGTATTCCGCGGCCAGCACCACGGTCACCGCGGCGCCACCGCGCCAGCGCGGCGCCGCCACCTCGGCCAGTGTCCCGGTCGCGGTGGCGTACAACAGTTCTCCGAGCGGGCTCTCCAGCAGCGACAGCACTGCCTGTGTCTCCGGATCACCGAACCGGCAGTTGAACTCCACCACCGCGGGGCCTGCCTCCCCCATCGCCAGCCCGGCGTACAGGAGTCCGCTGAAAGAGTCTCCGCGCCGGACCAATTCGGCGGCCACCGGCGCGACCACCTCGTCGACGATCCGGGCTACCTCGCCCTCCGGCAGCCACGGCAGCGGAGTGTAGGCGCCCATACCGCCGGTATTCGGCCCGGTATCGCCGTCACCGACCCGCTTATGATCCTGCGCGGGCAACAGCGGCACCACCGTCTCCCCGTCGACCAGGCAGAACAGCGATACCTCCGGTCCGTCCAGGAACGACTCCAGCAGCACCGGATGCCCATGTTCGAGCAGGTCCGCGGCATGCCCCCGGGCCTCCGAACGATCCGGGGTGACCACCACCCCCTTACCGGCGGCCAGCCCGTCGTCCTTGACCACCCAGGTCGGGCCGAAACGGTCCAGGGCCGCATCCAATTCAGCGGGGGTATCCACGATCTCGCTGCGCGCGGTACGCACGCCCGCCGCCGCCATCACATCCTTGGCGAACGCCTTCGACCCCTCGATCCGGGCGGCCGCGGCCGACGGACCGAAGCAGACGATCCCGGCCGCGCGCACCGCGTCGGCCACACCCAGTACCAGCGGCACCTCCGGGCCGATCACCACCAGATCCGCGGCCACCTCCCGGGCCAGAGCAGCCACCGACTCCCCGGAGCCCGGGTCCACCGGCCGCACCTGCGCGTGCTGTGCGATACCGGCGTTACCGGGCGCGGCGACTATCGCGCTCACCGCCGGATCACGGCGCAGCGCAAGGACGAGGGCGTGTTCACGGGCTCCGGAACCGATGACGAGTACTCGCACCCGGACAGCTTATAGGTGCGGTATCGGCTTCCGTCGGGGCAGGTTCGCCCCGACTCCCGTCCCGTACCAGCGAGTTCACCACAACGACGGCCGGCTGTGGATGATGGTGGAAACACCCTGAACGGGTGGGCAACCCGCGCGCCGGGACCCAGAGCCGCCGGTGAGCGCATACGGGAGGACGTGTCATGGGGCTGATGGACGGAATCATGGGGAATGCCGGACAGGTGGAGCCGGCCCGTGCCCAACAGGAATACCAGCGGCTACTCGGCAACGGCGAACAGGTCTATTCCGCCTACATCCTGGTCCGCGACGCCATGCTGTTCACCGACCGGCGCCTCATCCTGATCGACAAACAGGGCCTGTCCGGCCGGAAGGTGAGTTATCACAGCATCCCGTACCGCTCGATCACCCATTTCGCGGTGGAAACGGCGGGCACCTTCGATCTGGACGCGGAGCTGGTGCTGTGGATCGCCGGCACCGACACACCCCTGCAGAAGAAGTTCAACCGCCAGGTCGACATCTACGAGGTGCAGGGCATCCTCTCCCACTTCGTCGGAGCATGATGCGATACCGCGAACCCGGCCGCCCCGTAACGCCACGATCGGCAGGCGAACACTAGTCTCGCGGCATGGCTTCTGTTTTCAGTGCGATCATCGCGGGTGACCTGCCGGGGCGGTTCGTCTGGGAAGACGACGAATTCGTCGGGTTCCTCACCATCGCGCCGGTGACCCCCGGGCACACCCTCGTGGTGCCCCGTCAGGAGATCGACCAGTGGCAGGACCTCGAGCCCGAGGTCTTCGCGCGCCTCAACGGCGTGGCACAGAAGGTCGGGCAGGCCGTGCGGGCGGCTTGGGACGCGCCGCGTGCGGGGCTGCTGATCGCGGGGCTCGAGGTCCCGCATCTGCACGTCCATGTGTTCCCGGCGTTCACCATGGGCAATTTCGATATCTCCGGAGCCGATCCGAACCCGGCGCCGGAATCCCTCGACGACGCCCAGGCGCGGATCAAGCAGGCATTGCGCGACCTCGGCTACGGCGAGAACGTACCCGACTGAGTCAAGCCTCGTCGGGGTGGCCGGAAGCCGCGGCGTTCGGTTCCGGCCGGTCGCGCGGTAGCCACACCGTGAAGGTGGCGCCCGCCCCGGGCTCGCTGTGCACGTCCACGGAGCCGCCGTGGGCGGCCACCAGCGCTTGCACGATCGACAGGCCCAGCCCGGAACCGCCGCTACCGCGGCTGCGGGAATCGTCGGCCCGATAGAACCGCTCGAAAACCCGCGATGCCTGATCCGGTGCCATCCCCGGGCCGGTATCGGACACGTCGAGCTGGACGTAATCGCGGTCAGGAGTCAGCCGGACGGTCACCGTGGCATCGAGCGGTGTGTGCACGAGCGCGTTGTTCAGCAGATTCGCCAGCACCTGCCGGATCCGAGCGGCATCGCCCGGTACCTCCGCGGTACCGGTACCGGGTTGCACCTCGAAACGGATCGTATGTTCCGGGTCCCGCCGGCCCTGCGCTGTCGCGACCGCACGCGCACTGTGGACGGCGTCGCTGGTCAAGGCCAGCAGGTCGACCGGGGCGTATTCCACCGGACGCTCGGCGTCGAGACGGGCCAGCATGAGCAGATCCTCGACCAGCAGCCCCATCCGCTTCGACTCGCGTTCGATCCGGTCGAGCAGCATATCCGTATCACCGGTGGCGCCCTGCCGGTACAACTCGGCGAAACCCTTGATGGTGGTCAGCGGCGTCCGCAACTCGTGGCTGGCGTCGGCGACGAAACGGCGCATCTTCTCCTCGGACCGCCGCGCCGCCTCCTCCGATGCCTCGGTGGCGGCGAACCCGCGTTGGATCTGTGCCAGCATCGAATTCAGCGATTGCGCCAATCGGTCGACCTCGGTGTTGGTACCACCCATCGGCACCCGCCGATGCAGATCCCCGGCCGCGATATCCGCGGCGGTCTCTTCCACTTCGACCAGGCGGCGCAGACTACGTCTGATCACGAAATAGGCGGCGACCGCCAGCATCGCCAGCACCAATGCCCCGATCACCAACTGCAGGACCACCAGCCGCTCGACGATCTCCTCGGTCTCGTCCAGCCGCTGCGCCACCACGCTGGTGCCCCGGGAATTCTCCGTGTACCGCACCCGCCACTGCCCGGAACCGCCGCCGGCCGTCCCGGTGGTGAAGGTTCCCGGCCGCATGTTCTGCGGCAGGTCGGGCCCGAAGTCGCCGATATCGGATTGCAGATACAACCTGCCGGAATCGTCCACGACCCGCGCGTAATACGGCACGGGCGGTCGCTCACGACCTGGTTCACCCGGCAGCGGCGGCGGCCGGTTACCGGGCCGCGCCCAGGTCTGCGCCTGCTCCTGCAGCTGCTGATCCACCCGGTCGATCAAGGCGGCACGCAGGGCGGAAGTCACCGCCACCCCCGACGCCAGCAACCCGGCGGCGGCCAGCGCGACCAGGGCCAGTACCAGCGTCACCCGCAGCGGTACCGCCGCCAGCCGCCCGGTCACGCCCCGGCGGCGAGCGGGAGCCGACGGCGAAGCGACCGGCGGATCCTCGGTGTTCACGACCGGCCGGCGGATTCGCGCAGCACGTAGCCGACCCCGCGCAAGGTGTGGATCAGCCGGTGCGGACCGGTATCGACCTTCTTCCGCAGATACGACACATACGTTTCCACCACCCCGACCTCCCCGCCGAAGTCGTAACGCCAGACATGATCCAGAATCCGCGGCTTGCTCAGCACCGTCCCCGCGTTCACCATGAAATATCGCAGCAGCGTGAACTCGGTGGGCGACAACGCCACCGACGCCCCGGCCTTGAACACCTCGTGCGTATCGTCGTCCAACTCGATATCGGCGAACCGGATACGGGACGGCTCGCGTGCCGGAGCACTCCCCAACGCCCGGCGCAGGATGACCCGCAACCGCGCCACGACCTCTTCCAAACTGAACGGCTTGGTGACGTAGTCGTCGGCGCCCAGCGTCAAACCGGTCACCTTGTCCTGGATATCGTCGCGGGCGGTCAGGAACAACACAGGCGCATCGATACCGTCGGCCCGCAATCGCCGCAGCAGCCCGAACCCATCCATCCCCGGCATCATCACATCGACGATCAACGCGTCGGGCCGGAACCCGCGCGCCACATCCAAGGCCTGCGCGCCGTCGGCCGCGGACGCCACCTCGAACCCCTGGAACCGTAAACTCACGGTCAGCAGTTCGACGATCATCGCCTCGTCGTCGACGACCAGCACCCGTGCCTCCGGTGCTGCGCTCTGCGCACCACTCATAGCCTCATAGTGGCCCACACCCCTGGCATCCCCCTGCGCACTCGCTGTGAACACGCTGTGTCCATCGCGGTGGCCATAGCGCGATCGGGGCCACCGCCACGGCGGTGGCCCCGATCGGGCGATGAGTGGATATATCTGTCAGGAAGCGCAGCCGATTGCGCTGCCTACGTCGGCGGGAACACCGTGCCTGTTCACGCAGTCGAGGCCCTCGCCGACATCGATCACGCGCCAGTGGGTGTGTCCGTCCTGCTCGGAGTACTCGAACAGGTACATGACCGGGTGGAGAGTGCCCTCCGGGTGGGACATAGCCGACGCGAAGGTGCCGCTGCATCGTGCTTGCTGGAGATCGGCCAGGGGATACCGGGGCATCCCTGTCATCCTCAACGTGGTTATCAGGTACTCGTTGTTCACCTCAGCGCAAGGTTCGGCCACCGGTGGTGCAGTGACCGGCGGTTCAGCAGCCGGCGGACCCGCGGGCGGCTCAGCAGGCGAACCAGCGGCCGGCGGCTCAGCAGGCGAACCAGCAGCCGGCGGCTCAGCAGGCGAACCGGCGGCCGGCGGTGAAACAGCGTCGCCGCTACCGTCCGCAGGCGCAGGGGACGCTGGGGTCTCGGCAGCGGTCGCCTTGGTCGCGACAGACCGGGAGGTGGTACCCGACGCCGATGGACCGGCATCGGAAGCACTCTCGCCACCGCATCCCGCAACAGCTAACGCGATGGTGGCCGCTGCGGCGGCGAATAGAACAGATCGGGTCATATTGTCTCCATGCTGGGGCCACCCTCAGGGCAGCGCTTCTAGAACAACTGTGCGTACGCGAATTACATGCGTCGTGGTCTCGCGCTGTGCACGATGGATCAGTCCCGATAGATCGCTACGTAAGCGTTCGTAGTCGTCCCGATACTCATGGCGCCCAGGCAGGAGGCCGTACCGTGACCGGACGGACCGAAGGAACCACTCCACGAACCCTGGTAGGGACCGACGGCCATGAGTGGGAAGGCGTTGGGCACGCCGTGCAGGCCGAAACATTCGACGACCAGAGCGTATTCCCGCCCGACGGGTGCGTCGTCGTCGTGGCACGCCGCCGTCGCGCCGACCAGATCCCGAGTGACGACACAATCCTGCGGCGCGGCTTGCGCCGCACCTGAGCCGAGCACGGTAGCGAAGGCTGCCGTCGAGGCAGCGGCGACGGCGATCCGTGCGGCGGCGACTGTCGCCTTTTTCATTCGGTGTCCGATCGGTCAGGGATTCTCGAGCATCGCTTGACCATCGCGCACGTATCCTGGGCCGTTACAGGCCTGTTCGCCGATCACTGCCGGACATTCACTGCCGCAAATTACTCGTCCGGGTCGGAATCCTCGTATTCGTCGTTCGCATCGGCCATCAACGCCCTCCCCGCCACCTGCCCCTGCGCCAGCGCGTCCAGGAACGCCCGCGCCCACCGATCCACGTCATGGGCCAGGACCTGCCTGCGCAAGGAACGCATCCGGCGGCGGCGGGTTTCACGGTCGTCGGTGAGGGCGTCGACTATGGCGTCCTTCACGCTGTCGAGGTCGTGCGGGTTGCACAGGTAGGACTGGCGGAGTTCGGCAGCGGCACCGGTGAATTCGCTGAGCACCAGAGTGCCGTTGAGGCCGGAGTGGCAGGCCACATATTCCTTGGCGACCAGGTTCATCCCGTCGCGCAGGGGAGTCACCAGCATGACGTCCGCGGCGACGAAGAAGGAGATGAGTTCTTCGCGGGCGATGGGGCGGTGCAGATAGTGCACGACCGGGTAGCCGACCCGGGCGAACTCACCGTTGATGCGGCCGACCTGCCGTTCGATATCGCCGCGCATCTGGATATAGCTCTCGACCCGCTCCCGGCTGGGGGTGGCCAGCTGCACCACCACGGTTTCGGACGGGTCGATACGGCCTTCGGCCAGCAGCTCCTCGAGGGCGTTGAGCCTGATGTCGATGCCTTTGGTGTAGTCGAGGCGGTCGACGCCGAGCAGGATGTTCTTGGGACTGCCGAGTTCGGCGCGGATACGGGCGGCACGTTCACGGACAGAGCGGCGGCGGGAGTGTTCGTCGAGACCGGCCGAGTCGATGGAGATCGGGAAGGCGCCGACCCGCACCGTCCGGAACCCGACCTGGACGACACCCATCTTCGATCGAACACCGATGGTGCCGCGGGAGGTGGGCTGTCCGGCCAGGCGCCGGGCCAGGTAGAGGAAGTTCTGCGCGCCGCCGGGCAAGTGGAAGCCGATCAGGTCGGCGCCGAGCAGCCCTTCCACGATCTCGGTGCGCCACGGCATCTGCATGAACAGTTCCACGGGCGGGAAGGGAATGTGCAGGAAGAACCCGATGGTGAGATCGGGGCGCAGCATCCGCAGCATCTTGGGTACGAGCTGGAGCTGATAGTCCTGCACCCAGACTGTCGCCCCCTCGGCGGCGACTTTCGCGGTCTCCTCGGCGAAACGCCGATTCACCTGCACGTAGGCCGACCACCAGGCTCGGTTGTAGACCGGACGGACGATAACGTCGTGGTACAACGGCCACAGGGTGGCGTTGGAGAAACCCTCGTAGTAGTGGGCGACCTCCTGCGCCGACAGCGGTACCGGAAACAGTTCCAGTCCGTCCTCGACGATGGGTTCGACGTCGACGTCCGGTACACCGGCCCAGCCGACCCAGGCGCCCCGATTGCTGCGCAGCACCGGTTCGAGTGCGGTCACCAGGCCACCGGGACTGCGCTTCCAGCGAGTGCTGCCGTCGGGCAGCTTCTCCAGATCGACCGGTAGCCGGTTGGCCACGACCACGAAGCCGGAACCGGCCCCGCGCTCGCGCAGAGGTTCGGCGTCCACCGCTTCGGGAAGAGCCTCGGCCGGATCGATCGGGCTCTCTACCGGCCCGGAACCGTTGTGGTCGCCGAGCCGGTCCGTGGACGCGGCGGTTTCATCCTCAGGGGTGGAATCGCTGGACGGCTGATCGGTCATCTGATCCACTCACGCATCCTTTGCGCGGCGCTGAACGCCATGTAGTTGTGTGTGGGTCCGCCGACGTCGCCGTTGGCGCCGGCGACTGTTTACTCGGTGCGGATTCCCGGGCCGATACCGAGCATCGACAGGAGCATCCGGCATTCATCGGCATCGGCGGCATAGGCGGCCACGACCCGCTGCGCCTGACGAGCGGTCTCGTCGGCGAGGGGTTCCAGTTCGTCGTCGGCGATACCGTTGGCGCTGCTCTTCGCGGCCATCTCGATCCTCCCGGCAGGTGCGCTTGTATGTGAAATGACAATGGTATCTGCCCGGGGAAGAGGTCGCTCCCGCCGCGGGTAACGTGGCGGGGTCCGGAGGGGCTATACCGTTGGCAACAGAAACGATGAGGAAGGGGCCCGCAGCATGCCGTTGGCCACGGTGAACGGAATATCGCTCAACTATCAGGTCAAGGGAGACCGCGCCAAGGGCACCGACGTCCGAGGCGGCGGCCCGCTGGTGGTGCTGATCATGGGCACCGGTAGTCCCGGCCGGGTGTGGGAACTGCACCAGGTGCCGGCATTGCTGGCCGCGGGATACCGGGTGTGCACATTCGACAACCGGGGTATCGCACCCACCTACGAGGCCGCCGACGGGATGACCATCCACGAGCTGGTGGCCGATACGGCAGCCCTGATCGAGTTCCTGGACGAAGGGCCCGCGCATGTGGCCGGTACGTCGATGGGCGCCCGGGTGGCGCAGGAACTCGCCCTCGCCCGGCCCGAACTGGTGCGCAAGGCGGTGTTCCTGGCCGGGCACGGCCGGTTGGACCAGTTCCAGAAGACGCTGTCGCTGGGCGAGCACGAGATGGATACCGGCGATGTCCGGCTCCCGGCGAAGTACGACGCCGCGCTCACGGCAGTGATGAATCTCTCGCCGGCCACCATGGCCGATACGAACAAGGCGCGGGACTGGCTGGATCTGTTCGAGTTCACCGGCGGTCCGGTCCCCCCGGGTATCCGCGCGCAACGCCGGATGGACCACGATTTCGATCGGCTGCACGCCTACCGCGGTATCACCGTGCCGTGTCTGGCCGTCGGTTTCGCCGACGATCGGATGATCCCGCCGTACCTGGCCAGAGAGGTCGCCGACGCTATTCCGGGCGGCCGCTACCAGGAGGTGCCCGACGCCGGGCATTACGGCTACCTGGAGCGCCCGGACGCGGTCAACAAGATCTTGCGGGAATTCTTCGCGTCGTGAGGGGAGGGCCCACGGCTAACACCGAGCTTGCTAGTGTCGACACATTGTTTGGGTTCGCGACGCGGCAGCCGGATATCCAGACCCGAGCCGCCGGGGCGGGCCCACACAGATCCGAAACCCACAAGCCACGAGTACCCCAGTGAGGTGAAATGAGCACCAACCCGTTCGACGACGAGGACGGCCGCTTCTTCGTTCTGGTCAACGACGAAGAACAGCACTCCCTGTGGCCCGCCTTCGCTGAAGTCCCCGCCGGCTGGCGGGTGGTCTTCGGTGAGGACAGTCGTGCCGCCTGTGTGGAGTACGTGGAGCAGAACTGGACCGATATGCGGCCCAAGAGCCTGCGTGACGCCATGGCGGCGGACGAAGCGGCCCGCAAGTAGGCCGATTCTCCACGGGCCCGGTCGGCAGTGCTCGACATTCTCGTGCGACATCCCTCCGGGGCTGACGCACAACGGATGTTCGAGCCCGGTGGCCGGGCTTTTACATTTCGCGAACTCGGGAAGCGCACCGTATGATCGGCTGCCGAGCGGCTGCATACGCGGTTCGCTCCGCCGCCTTGGCGCAACTGGCAGCGCAACGTACTTGTAATGCGTAGGTTGTGGGTTCGAGTCCCACAGGCGGCTCCGTCGCACTCCGGCTCACCGAACTGTCGGTGGGCCGGAGTACTTTTCGCGCCATGAGGCACTGCCGGGGGTGTTCAGCGCAGTTGATCAAGCGCAGCCAGAAGTTGTACTGCACGACCAAATGCCAGCAAGCCGTGCAACGTGCGGAGAAGACCCGGCTGTGGCTGGCTACAGGCGAGGCCGAAGTGGGCAGCTATCAGGGTCACTACATACGCGAGTATCTAGCGCAGGCGCAGGACGGTCGCTGCGCGGTCTGTGGGATCGGCGACGAGTGGCACGGAAAGCCGCTCGCATTCGTACTCGATCACATCGACGGCGACCCAACCACCCACCGGAGGGAGAATCTGCGCCTGATCTGCCCGAACTGCGACTCACAGCTGCCGACCTACAAGAGCCGTAATCGCGGCCGGGGCCGGCACTTGCGGCGAACACGCTATGCACGCGGCCAGTCCTACTGATCAGGGTCGGGCCGCGCGGGAAATGCTGACAGCGGTCAGATCGGGTTGACCGAAGCCACCAGCCACCGGTCGTCGGATTTGTCCAGCGCAACCCGGACGCGGCTGCCCGTGGTGGTGCCCTGCGGGCTCTCCTTGCTGGTGGTCACCTGGTTCAGGAAGAGCAGTACTACGGCGTGCGCGCGGTCGGCGGAGACGACTCCCCCGGCCTGACTGGTCGCCTTGACCGTCAGTTCCTTCTCCTTGGCACCGGGGACGATCGCCTTGTCGATCAGCTCGAGGTAGTCGGCCTTGAAATCGGGGGCGAGGTCCTCGGCGGTCTTGGGTAGCTCTTTGTCCACCGTCTGGAATTCGTAGCTGAACATGGCCGACACCGTGCGGGTCGCCGCGGCCACCGCGTCGGTGCGGGACTGTTCGGACTGCCGGTAATCCCAGTACCGGTAGCCGCCGATACCGGCCACCACCGCCGCCGCGACCACCACCACCGCGGTGAGCCCGAACAGGATCTTGTTACGCACGCTCATACTCGTGTCCTCTCGGCATGAAGAGTTGTTCCGTTCATGCCACGAACTTCACGTCCGAAGCGGTCAGCGTGCCGTCGTCGGCCCGCTGCACGGTCACCCGGAACCGATAGAACCGCTGCTGCTGGTCCTGTGATCCCGCGTTGGTGAGCGTCTGCTTCGCCGCGACCAGGATCACCGCGGATTTCTCGTCATCGCTTTCGACCGCCGCCTCGACGACCTCGCCGGTGGAGACGACCTTGGCCTGTTTGACGATTTCGGTGAACGGGTCCACCCGGCCGTCGAACTCGGTTCTGAAATCACCGGAGGCCATGGTGAGGATGCGGTCGATATCTTCCTTGGCGGTATCGGCCCGGATGGTGGTCAGGTTGAGCACCGTCTGCCGTGCGGTCGCCACGTATTCGGAGCGGCGCTCGTCGCGCTGCTGGGTGGACTGTACGGCCAGCACCGAGACCACGGCCGCGCCGACCAGGCCGAGCACCAGCACCGCGGCCGCGGTGAGCGCGGCGATCCGCTTCCAGGACCGGGTCGCGGCGACTTCCGGTTCGCTCGGATCGGCGTCGTCGACCGCGGCATTCTCCTCGCCGTCGGCCTTGTCCAGCCGTACGGTTTCGGCCGGGGAATCCGCTGCGCCATCTACCGTGGTTTCGCCGGCGACGATCTTCCCGGTAGTGGCCTCGGTACCGGAATCCGGCCTGGTACCAGCGGCGCCGGTCTCGAGTTTCTCGGTTGCCGCGGCTTCGGCCGGCGGTGGGCCCGCCGTCCGGCTGGCCCGCCTGCGGGTACGGCCGGGGTCCTTGGTCTCGCTCATCGTTGCTGCTCCTCGAACATTGCCTGCCAATCCGCGGGCACGGTGCCCGAACCGCCGGGGGCGATATCGCCCTGACGGTAGCTGCCTCCATCGGTGCCGGTGTAGACCCCGCTGGCCGGATCGTAGGAGAGAGCGGCGGCGGGGGTGCTTGCGCCCGAGAAACTAGCAGGTGCCGCGGGTACTCCCGCAACCCCCGGCGGCGCATCGGGCGCGGAAGCGGGCGCCACCGGTCCGGGCGGTTCGGTCGGGGCCACCGGCTGCGGCGGCCCGAACGGCGGGTTGGTCCCCATCGGAACGTAACCGGTGCGGCACAATTCGGGCGACGGCGCCCGGCGACCGGGATATTCCATACACGGCGTATTGCGGATGCCGCGCACTGCGGTCTTATCGTCCTGCGGCACCTTGCAGTACAGGCCCTTCGGCGTGTCGGGGGTGTCGAGTTCGGACGGATCACGACGCTGGTCCGGCGGCAGGAAGCCGGTGGTGCAGGGCGGCGGATCGTTGAGCACGGTCATGAAGTCGACCAGCGCGCCGTATTCCATCGGCCCGCGCACTGCGGTGAGCAGGGCGGCGATCAGCGGCGGATACACCACCAGGATCTGTTCCAGACCGGAGTGGTAGGTGACGCCGACTTGCCCCAGGCTCACCAGATTGTTCAGCAGCAGCGGCAGCGTCGGCCGCAGGTCGTCGAACTGCCGAGTCACTCGCTCCAGCGCCGCCGGACCGTTGGCGAGGATGCTGCGCAGCGCTGGATCGTGAGCGCGCAGGGTATCGGTGACGGTCGCCAGGTCCCGGGTCCACGAACGGATCGCGGCATCGGAGGTCACCTGAGTGTCCAGCAACGGGCCGATCTGCTCGATCAGCTGTTTGGTCGGCCCGACATTGTCGTTGGCTTCTTGGACCAGCAGCGAGGCGGAGTCGAGGAAACGCTGCAGATCCGGCCCGGCGCCGTTGAATGCCCGGAACGCCTCGTCGATGACCTGCCGCAGCCGGGTGTCGGCGACACTGGCCAGCAACCGGTCGGCCTGGTCCAGCAGTGCGCCCACATCCTGTGGGAGCTCGGTCCGGTCCACCGGGATCACACTGCCGTCGTACAGGTTGGCATCACCGGGATCCGGCGGCGGAACCAGATCGACGTACTGCTCACCGATTGCCGACACACTGCGGACCAGCGCCGAGGAATCGGCGGGGATCTTGTAGTCGCTGTCGACCGACAACTTCGCTTCGACGCCCTCGCTGGTGAGCCGCACTTCGTGGACCACACCGACGTTGGTGCCGCGGAAGGCGACATTGGCGTTCTGGTAGAGGCCGCCGGTGGCGGCCAGTTCCACCGTGACGTCATAGCGACCGATCCCGAGCATCGCCGGAACACCCACATAGGTGCCGCCCATGACGGCGAGACCGACCACGGTGAGGATCGCGAAGATCGTCAGCTGGATACGAACGAATCGGGTGAGCGTCACCGGCCCTCGCCCCCTTGCGGCTGCTGCCCGGGCATCGGCACGGTCAATCCGGGAATGGCGGGCAGGCCGGGAATCGGCGGTAGCCCCGGAATAGTGGGTTGCGGCTGTGCACCGGCGGCGGGCGCGCCGGGCGGAGGCGCCAGCGGTGCGGTCAGCGGGTTGCCCTGCTGGCCGGCGGCTCCGGCCACCTGACCGAGTGCCACTTCGACGCCGCCGAACATGCCGCCGAGCCCGGTGCCGGTGAGGAAGTTGGAATCCAGCCGGGCGCCGGTGAGATCGACGGTCATGAAGAGGTTCAGGTAGTCGCCCTTGATCGCTTTGTCCAGATTCTTCAGCGGGAACGGAAAAGAGGCGATGATCTTGAGCGATTCGGTGAGATCGGCGCCGGTGTCGGCGAGGGTCTGTAGGACCGGAGCCAGGTTCGCCAGGTTCGCCTTCAGATCGTCACCGCTGGCGGCGATCAGGCGGTTCACCACATCACTGAGCTCACCCAGTTTCGTGATGGTGGTGGTGATGTTCTGCCGACGGTCGGCGAGCACGGTCAGCGCCGGATGGATCTCCTCGATGGCGGCGGCCACCACATCGGTCTGCTGAACGAATTGTCCGCTGACCCGGTCCAAACCTTCCATCGCGGCGATGATGTCGTTGCGCTGCCCGTCGAGATTGCGGATCAGATCGTTCATCTGCGGGATCAGATCACGTACCTCGTCCTCGTTGCCGACGAGCGCTTTGTTGAGTTCGCCGGTGATGTTCTCCAGCTGCGAGATACCGCCGCCGTTGAGCACCACCGACAGCGAGGACAACACCTGCTCGGTCGTCGGGTAGACCCCGGCGCGGTCCAGCGGGATGACATCGCCTGCGGCGAGCCGGCCCTGTGGTGCCACATCGGCGGGCGGGGCCAGCTCGACGTGGTTACTGCCCAGGAGACTCGTCTGACCGATCTTGGCGGTCGCATTGGCCGGCAGCATCACATCGGGGTTAAGCGAGACGGTGACCAGCGCGTGCCAGTCCTCCACCTCGATATCGGTGACCGTGCCGACCGCGACATCGTCGACCCGCACGGGTGAGTTCCGGGTCAGCGTCGTCACGTTCGGCATCTGGATCCGGACCTGATAGGAGCCCTCGCCGGTGCCCTCGGTACCGGGCATCGGCAACGAGTTGAGTCCGTCGTACTGGCAGCCGGTGGCCGACAGCGCCAACGCCAGCCCGACGGCCACCGCCGCGATCCGGTGCCGGGCGCCCGGCAGCCGCAACTCGGGCCGGCGCATCATCGTCCTCCTCCGGGCAGGCCGGGAATATGGGGAAGTTGCACGCCGGGAATGGCCAGGCCCGCGATCCCCGCCGGTACGGTGATCGGCGCGGGCTCGGGCGCGGCCGGCGGGCCGACCTTCTGCGGATCCACCTTTCCCGCCAGATCCGGTGTCGTGTACTGCAACTGGTTCGGGAACGCCGTCACACCGGTGGCGGGGTTGGTCATGAGGGGCAGGTAGTTCATGGCCAGCGAGCTGAGCACCGGGGCGAGGTACTGGGCGCACAGATCAGCACTGGTGCTGCTCTCGTTCTGTTCGAGCGCGCGCACCGAACCGCACAGGAAGCTCACCGGATCGGCGAAGTTGTTCAGTGAGACGGCGCCGGTCAGCGTGCCCTGGGCGGGCTTGTAGATCTGGTAGAAGTTCACCAGCGCGGTCGGGCCGGAATGCAGGGCCTGTTCGAGTTCCGGTCGTTTGTCGACCAGGATCTGGGTGACGTCGGCGAGCCGCTGCACGCCCTCGGTGAGTTCGGTGCCGCTGCCGTCGAGGAACCGGTGCACATCACCGAGCGCGAGATCCAGATTGTCCAGACCCGCTCCGAGATCCTGGGAAACCCCCGCCAGCACCCCCGATACCGACGCCAACCGGCCGCCGAATTCGACGATCTGATCGTTGCTCTTGGAGAGCACGTCCACGAACTTCTGCAGGTTCCGGATGGTGCCGAACAGATCGGTGCGACCGTCGGACAGAGTGGTCAGCGTGGCCGAGAGCTCGTGCAGAGTGGCGCGGAAACTGTCGCCGTTGCCGTCCAGGTTGTCGGCCGCGGTGTCGACGAACCGGCCGAAGGAGCCCTGGGGGTCGTCACCGACCGGGCCGAGCGCGGTCGAGAGTTTGTTCAGTTCGGTTTTGATGTCGTCCCATTCGACCGGGACCGCGGTGTGCTCGAGCGGGATCTCGGCACCGTCGGTGAGTGTGTCGCCGCCGGTGTAGGCGGGCGCGATCTGGATGAATCGGGCCGATACCAGCGACGGTGCGATGATCACGGCCCGCGCGTCGGCGGGCAGATCGACGCTGCCGTCGAGCGACATGGTGACCTTCACCTGGTCCTTGCCCGGTTCGATGCTGTCGATCTTGCCGATCGGCACCCCGAGCACTCGCACGTCGTCGCCCGCGTAGAGGCCGCTGGTGGAGGTGAAGTAGGCGGTGATCTCGTTCTTGGTGATCCGCTGGAACGCCGTGTACCCGCCGAAGGCGACCAGCGCCACCACCACGACACCCGCGACGATCGCCACCCACTTACCGGGAACAGCCCCGACCTTGTCCTTCAGAGCGCTCATCGAATACTCCTCAGCGCAGGTACATGCGGTCGGCGGGCACCAAAGTATCGCCGTATCACGCTTCCTCGACGCGGGTACATGCAGTCCGCGGAGGCCGAAGCGAAGGCGGAGGGATCGCAGTATCGCCTCATCGAATCCTCCCTCGAAGAAGGGACATACGGCCCGCGGAGCCCGGAGCGAAGGCGAAGGGATCGCAGTATCGCCTCATCGCGGCGGCTCCTCTGCGGCCGGGCCGATCTTGGGACCGGGTTCGAGGAGATAAGCGCGCAGCGATTCGGGCAGGTGCTGCGGCCACACCAGCGCGTCCACCAGCGGGTGCAGCGTCTCACTGCTGGCGTTGACGACGTATGCGTTGAAGTACGGTCCGCTGCCGACCTGTTCACCGAGCGCGGCGGCGAACGGACCCAGTCCGTCGAGCGCGCCGTTGATGTTGTCCCGGTTGCGCTGCAACAGGTCGAGCACCGAGTTGAGTTTGTCCAGCGCCGGTTTCAGCTGAGCCTCGTTATCGTGCACCAGCCCGGACAGCTGCTGGGCCAGTGCGTTCACATAGACGATCATCTGGCTGATGGCGGTGCGCCGCCGATCCAGTTCGCCGAGCAGCTGATTACCGTCCACCAACAGCGCGTTGATGGAATCGGCACGGTCGGCCAGGATCTTGGTGACATCCTGGGCCCGGCGCAGCAGATCCGACAGCGCCTGGTCGCGGGCGTTGATGGTCCGCGACAACGCGGTGACCCCGTCCAGTGCCGAACGCAGCGGCGCCGGAGTGTCAGCGAACGCGGAGGACAACGCGTCCAGCGTCTGATCCACCTTCTGCAGGTCGAGGCCGCCCACGGTCCCGGCGAGATCACCGAGCGCTTCGTTCAGCGAGTACGGCGAGGTGGTGCGGGTCAGCGGAATGGTGTCGGCGACCTTCAGGGCACCGTCCCCGTCCGGGGCGACGGACAGCGATTTACGGCCGAGCACGGTGTTGGTCTTGATGGCGGCCGAGGTCTTGTCACCGAGCACGATCGATTCGTCGAGGCTGAAGCGCACCAGCACCTGCGCACCGTCGAGCTCCACGTCCTCGACCTTGCCCGACCGGACCCCCGCGACCTCCACATCGTCACCGGTCACCAGACCGCCGGCGTCGGCGAAGTAGGCGGTGTAGGTCGCACCACTGCGAATGAACGGCAGCCGTTCGAACTGCAGGGCCGACAGCGCGACCGCCACGGCGAGGACCAACCCGACGATGCCGATGGTCACCGCGCGCGATTGCTCTTTCATTCGCTGGTACACCTTCCGGTCGTCTGCTCACCGGGTAGCTCGAGCAGCAGCGGTTTCCCGCCCGGACCGTCGATCAGGAAGTTCGTCCGGCACACGTAGAGCTGCAGGAACGAACCGTAGGAACCGATGCGGATCAGCTTGCGGTAGGTGGCCGGCAGTTTGTCGAGCACCCACTGCACGGTGTCCGAACCGTTGTCGAGGTTGGTGGCCAACCGCCCGGTCTGCGCGATGGTCGCCGCCAGATCGGGGCGGGCCTGGGCCAGCAGATCGGTGGTCGCGGCGGTGGCGTCGGCGATGCGCGGCAATGCGGCGCCGATGGGGTCACGATCCGCGGCCAGCCCGCTCACCAGGCGACGCAGTTCGTCGATGGTGGTGGCGAACTGGTCGCCGCGATCGTCGATCGTTTTCAGCACCGAGTTCAAATTGTCGATGACACTGCCGATGAGTGCGTCCCGGTCGGCGAGAGTCTTGGTGAACGATCCGCCGCTGTTGAGCAGTTCGACCAGGGTTCCGCCCTGGCCCTGGAAGATCTGCAGCAGCGCATTGGTCAGATCGTTGACCTGCGCCGGGTCCAGTCCGCGCAGCAGCGGTTTGAACCCGCCCAGCAGCATGTCCAGATCCAGTGCGGGCGCGGTCTTGTCCAGGCCGATGGTGCCGCCCTTGTTCAAGGCGGTGGCCGCACCGGGGCCCTCGAGCAGCTCGAGGTAGCGGTCGCCGACCAGGTTCTCGTAGCGGATGGTGGCGCGGGTACTGGTCAGCAGCCGGTACTCGGTGTCGACATCGAATTTCACGTGGGCGTGGTATTCGTCGTCGACCTTCACCGAGGAGATGGACCCGACCGGGACACCGGCGATCCGGACCTTGTCGCCGGGCAGCATGCCCGAGGCGCTGGTGAAAACCGCGTTGTATCCGGTTTCCCGGGAAAAACGCATCTGCGAGAAGACCACTGCCAGACCGGCGAAGATCAGGCTCATCACCAATGTGAAGACGGCGAGTTTTACGGTGGTGCCGGTGTTCTTCACTGACCCACCCCCGGGAGTCCGGCGAACAGTACCTGGAAGACCTTGGGTGCGTTCAGCTGCAACTTCGTCACCGGTGTGTAGGGATGCCCTTCCGAGGTGTCGGTGACGACATAGTTGGAATGGCTGTCCGGCACTCGATCGAGCAGACCCGCGCACTGTGGCCCACCCGTGGCGTTCACCTTCGGTAGATCGTTCGGATAGGTGTAGGGCGGAGACCCGTACATGAATCCCGTGTTCAGGGCGACACCTTCCTGTCCGCCGCCGAAGACCGCTTCACCCAGGGGCAGGGCCTTGGCGCTACCGCCGATCAGGCAGAACAACGCTTCCTTGTAGCCGTTCAACAGCTCACCGGTCGGGCGGAGCAGGTCCAGAGCGGTATCGATCTGCCCTTCGTTATCGCGCAGCACCGCGCCGGTGGTGTCGGCCAGACCGGTGAGATTCGCCAGCAGCGAATCGACATCGGATTCCGATTCGGTGAGGGTCCGGCTGCTGACCGTCGCGCCGTCCACGGCACGCAGCAGATCCCCGGAGGTATCGGCGTAGAGGTTGGTCACCGCGGCCGTGGTGTTCAGGTCGCGCTGCAGGGTGGGCAGCATCGGGTTGATCTCGCGCAGGTAGGAGTCGCTGTCGGCGAGTAGTTGGCCGAGACTTTCCCCTCGACCCTCCAGGGCGGTGCCCAGCGCGGCCAGCGTGGCGTTCAGCTTCTCCGGCTGCACATCGGCGAGCACATCGCTGAGATGCTGGAAGATCGTATTGAACTCGACGGTCACCTGGTCGGCCGCCAGCAGCGCGCCCGGTTGCAGCGATTGCGCGTCCGGCTGCTGCGGGATCACGAAGTTGATGTACTTGGCGCCGAACACCGTGGTCGAGCGGATGTCCACAGTCGAGTTGGCCGGGACCAGATGCAGCAGGTCCGGATTCAGGGCCAGTCGCAGATCGGTGCCGTCGACTGTGCGGTCGATTCCGGCGACCCGGCCGATCTGCACCCCGCGCACCTTGACCTTGGCGTCGGGGTCCAGCACCAGGCCGCTGCGCGGCGCGGACACCGTCACCTCGACGCTCGGGGTGAAACCGCCGAAGAACATGGTCAGCGAGACGGTTACGGCTGCCACCGCGGCCAGCACCATGCCGATCCCGGCCAGTTTCAACCCGGCTGTCGCCCGGAACGCCGTCCAGCGGTTCGCTCCGACGGGGGCCCAGGGATCTTCGCCACCGCGGGACGACCCATCCGCGGTGGCGTTCGACGCCGCTGCCCTCTTGTTCTTCGCTCGCATCAGTTCCGTCATCGCGGCTATCCGGAAAGGTTGAAGTTGCCGGAGGTGCCGTATACCGCCAGGGATACCAACAGGGTCACCGTGACCACCGCGACCAGCGAGCTGCGTACCGCGTTACCCACCGCGATACCCACCCCGACCGGGCCGCCGGCCGCGTTGTAGCCGTGATACGTATGGATCATCATCACCGCCAGCGCCATGAGGATGGCTTGGGCGAACGACCAAAGAATGTCGCTCGGAATAAGGAATGTGGAGAAGTAGTGGTCGTACACACCGGCCGACTGGCCGTAGATGACCACGGTGGCGAACCGGCTGGCGACGAACGACGCGATCACGGCCAACGCGTAGAGCGGCACGATGGCGATCATCCCGGCGAGTACCCGGGTGCCGACCAAATAGGGCACCGGCCGGATCGCCATCGCTTCCAGGGCATCGATTTCCTCGGCCACCCGCATGGCGCCCAGCTGGGCGGTGGATCCCGCCCCGATGGTGGCCGCCAGGCCGATTCCGGAGATCACCGGGGCGGCGATCCGAACATTGAGGAAGGCGGCGAAGAAGCCGGTCAGCGCCTCGACCCCGATATTGCCGAGGGAGCTGTAGCCCTGTACGGCGATGGTGCCGCCGGAGAACAGCGTCAGGAAGCCGACGATCACCACGGTGCCGCCGATCACCGCCAACGCGCCGCTACCCATGCTGATCTCGGCGATGAGCCGGATCGTCTCGGTGCGGTAGTGCACGAGTGCGCGCGGCATGGAGCCGATCGCCTTGCCGTAGAACACCGCGTGTTTGCCGAGATTGTCGAGGGAGGTCGACCAGCGGCGGAAACGACGGGTGACTCTGGGAAAACGGGACTGGATGATCACCGAGGCCGACATCGATCACCGCACCGCGAATTTGAGACCGACGGCGGTGACCACGACGTTCACCACGAACAGCGCCATGAAGGCGAAAACCACTGTCTGGTTCACCGCATCACCGACACTTTTGGGACCACCTTTAACGTTCAAACCCAGATAACAGGCCACCATTCCGGCGATCAAACCGAAAAGACCTGCTTTGACCGCGGAAATGAGCAGTTCGGGGAGATGGGTCAGCAGCGTGATGCCGTTGACGAAGGCACCGGGGTTCACATCCTGTAGATAGACCGAGAACAGGAACCCGCCCACGATGCCGATGGTGCAGACCAGGCTGTTCAGCAGCAGCGCGACGAACATCGATGCCAGGACGCGCGGTACCACCAACCGATGGATGGGGTCGATACCGAGCACTTTCATGGCGTCGATCTCTTCGCGGATGGTCCGGGCGCCGAGATCCGCGCAGATGGCGGTGGCTCCGGCGCCGGCCACGATGAGGACGGTGACGATCGGCCCCACCTGGGTCACCGCGCCGAAGGCCGCGCCCGCGCCGCTGAGGTCCGCGGCGCCGATTTCGCGCAGCAGGATGTTCAGCGTGAAGCTCACCAGCACGGTGAAGGGTATGGCCACCAGAAGTGTCGGCACGATCGACACTCGCGCGACGAACCACGACTGGTCGATGAACTCGCGCATCTGGAACGGCCGGCGAAAACTCGCCCGGGCCACCGATGCGGCGAGTTCGAAGAATCCGCCGACGGCCCCCAATGGCACGGTAAGGACCTTGTTCATCCTGATCCTCCTTGCCCGACTACTGGTCCCGCTGGCGGCAGCTCGGGGTACACCCCGGCGCACGCCCCGCTAAGTAGAACACGTTCATTTCCTAATTGGGGCCATTTTGAGGCTTCTGAACTGGAAGCTTGTTGCAATCCCAGACAGCGGGATTGGAACACGATTCATACGCCTTGGGCATCATTGTGTGAGGCCGGGCACAGTCGACCCCTCTGTTTACCAATGACTGGACGGTTGTTCAACTCTCCTGGTGCGAGCCCCGGGACCGAATCCCGCGACCCGCTCCGGCGATATCACTCAACCCAGTTCGTGCAGAGCCGTTGCAGAGAAGGTACGACCTTCTTCGCGTCCGGCGAAGTAACCGGTCAGCGTGGTGGCCAGATCGTCACCTGACCAAAGCGAACCCGCCGCGTCGAACCGCTGCTCGACCACCGGTGCGGCCATCAACGCCACCATGGGCCCGTACACCACGAACACCTGCCCGTTGACCGCCTCCGCCGCAGGTGAGGCCAGATAGGCCACCAGCCGCGCGACATGGTCGGGCGAGAGCGGATCCACCTCGCCTTCGGGAGCCGCGCTGAACACCTGTTCGGTCATAGCGGTACGCGCCCGCGGGCAGATGGCATTGGCCCGGACACCGAATCGGTTCAGTGCGCGTGAGGCGGAAAGAGTGAGGGCGGTGATACCGGCCTTGGCGGCCGCGTAGTTGGCCTGCCCCTCCGGACCGAGGAGCCCGGCTTCGGAAGAGGTATTGACGATCCGGCCGTAGACCGGCGCGCCGGCTTCCTTGGATTTCGCCCGCCAGTAGGCCCCGGCATTGCGGGTCAGCAGGAAATGTCCGCGCAGGTGGACCGCGAGGACCGCGTCCCAGTCCTCATCGGACAGGTTGAACAGCATTTTGTCGCGGGTGATACCCGCGTTGTTGACCACGATGTCCAGGCCACCGAAGGATTCGGTGGCGGCGGTGATCAATGCGTCGGCGGTGGACCGCTCGGCGACACTTCCGGCCACGAACTCGGCCTTGGCGCCGAGTGCCCGCACCTGCTCCAGCGTCTGGGCCACGGCGTCGGACTCGGCCAGATCGTTGATCACGACCGAGGCTCCGGCTGCGGCCAGGGCGAGCGCTTCGGCCTTACCCAGGCCCGCACCCGCTCCGGTCACGATCGCAACTCGCCCGGCAAGGCTGGTATCTGTATCGCTCACCGGGCCGACTCTAGAACGTGTTCTTATTCACGGCAAGAGCCGATTCACAGCAAACGCAATGCCGCTTTCGGGCATTGCGCGACCGCCTCGGCCACTTGCGACTCCTGATCCGGCGCGACCTCGCCCTCGGCGACGTGCAGCATGTCCTCGTCATCGAGTTCAAAGACGTCGGGAGCGATTCCCGCACAGATTCCGTTCGCTTCGCACTGATCGAAGTCAACGCTGACCTTCATCGAAACTCCTTTTCCCGCCCTGTGGCGAAAGCCTAACAAGCGACAGCCGCCGAGACGGGCTACATAGGCTGATTACCCTTCAATACTGGAACATGTTTCAGTGCATATGCAATGATCGGAGCAAGGTATCGGAGATCCATTCCGCACTCCCGGCGGGTGAGCGCGGCGCGATCCCACATCCAGGCCCCATCTCCAACCCGTAGACCGAAGGCTCGAGGTACCGCTATGCGCATTGCGTATACCCCGGAACATGTTCAGCTACGCGCCGAGTTGCGCGATTACTTCGCACGGTTGATCACCCCCGAACGGCGAGCGGCACTGAGCTCACAGACCGGCGAGTACGGCGAGGGCAATGTGTACCGCGAGGTCGTCGCGCAAATGGGTCGCGACGGCTGGCTGGCACTGGGCTGGCCGGAGGAATTCGGCGGCCAGAACCGGCCGATGCTGGACCAGCTGATCTTCACCGACGAAGCCGCCATCGCGGGGGCTCCGGTACCGTTCCTGACCGTCAACTCGGTCGCGCCGACGATCATGCACTACGGCAGCGAGGAGCAGAAGAACTTCTTCCTGCCCAAGATCGCCGCCGGTGAGCTGCACTTCGCCATCGGTTACTCCGAACCCGGCGCGGGCACCGACCTGGCCAGTCTGCGCACCACCGCGGTACGCGACGGCGACGACTATGTGATCAACGGTCAGAAGATGTGGACCAGCCTCATCGCCTACGCCGACTACGTCTGGCTGGCGGTGCGCACCGATCCCGCCGCCAAGAAACACAAGGGCATCAGCATGCTGATCGTGCCCACGACCGCCGAGGGTTTCTCCTGGACCCCGGTCCACACCATGGCCGGGCCCGATACCAGCGCCACCTACTACCAGGACGTACGCGTCCCGGCGACCTCGCTCGTCGGCCCGGAGAACGGCGGCTGGCCGCTGGTCACCAATCAGCTCAACCACGAACGCGTCGCACTGACCTCCGCCGCCGCGCTCCAGCTGGCACTGGCCCAGACGACCGCGTGGGCGAAGGAAACGAAGGCCGCCGACGGCTCCCGGATCTTCGACCGCGAATGGGTCCAGCTGAACCTGGCCCGGGTACACGCCAAGGTCGAATACCTCAAGCTCATGAACTGGGAGATCGCCAGCCGCGCCGATGCCGGTGGCGACGCCGCGCCCCGGCCCTGGGACGCGTCGGCGTGCAAGGTCTACGGCACCGAACTGTCGACCGAGGCCTACCGGCTGCTCATGGAGGTCCTCGGGCCCCAGGCCTCGCTGCGGCAGGACTCCCCCGGTTCGGTGCTACGCGGCCGGCTCGAGCGGATGCACCGGGCCGCCCTGATCCTCACTTTCGGCGGCGGCACCAACGAGGTGCAGCGCGACATCATCGCCATGACCGCCCTGAAGCAGCCCGCCTCCGGCCGCTGACCTCAGCCCCACTCCAGGAGTTCATCATGGATTTCACCCCCACCGAAGCCCAGTCGGACCTGGCCCGGCTCACCGGCGAGGTCTGCGACAAACTGGTCACCGCCGATCGCCTGCGCGAACTGGACCGCGGCACCGCCAAATTCGACGAACCGCTGTGGAAATCGCTCGGCGAGACCGGCGTGCTCGCCGCCGCCCTGCCCGAGGATGTGGGCGGCAGCGGCTTCGGCTCGCTCGAACAGACCGCGATCCTGCGCGAACTCGGCAAAGCTGTCGCGGCGGTGCCCTACCTGTGGTCGATCGTGCTGGGCGCGGGCGCGCTGGCTGAGTTCGGGTCGGCCGACCAGAAGAAGCTCGCGGCCGACGCCGGTGCGGGATCGGCGATCCTGACCGTGGCGCTGGCCGAGGAACACAACTGGGAACCGGCCCGCCCCACCACGACCGCCACCGAAGCGGACGGCGGCTGGCGCGTCACCGGCACCAAAACCACGGTCCCGGTGGCCGACCGCGCCGCACGAATCCTGGTGCCCGCCTCGGTATCCGGAGTCGCGGCGGTCTTCCTGGTCGACCCATCGGCCGAATCCGTCACTGTGACCGCCCAGCAGGTGACCGATCGCAGCGCGGAATCCCTCGTCGAATTCACCGATGCCCCGGCAGAACTGATCGGCTCCGTCGACGACGGAGCCCGGATCCTGGACTGGCTACTCGACCGCGCCTGGCTCGGCCTGGCCGCCTTCCAGCTCGGCACCCTGGAACGGTCCCTGGACCTGGTCGCCGGTTACGCCCGCGAGCGTGAACAGTTCGGCCGCGCGGTCGGCAGCTTCCAGGCGGTGGCCCAACGGCTGTCGGACAGCTACATCAGTCTCCAGGGCCTGCGACTGACCGTCACCCAGGCCGCCTGGCAACTCGCCGAGGGCCTGGACGCGACCGGGGCGGTGCACACGGCGAAGTTCTGGGCCGCGGAAGCGGGTCACCAGGTCGCCCACACGCTGGTTCACGTGCACGGTGGCGTCGGTATCGACCGCGACCACATCGCGCACAACTACTTCACCGCCGCCACCCGCAACGAATTCGCCCTCGGCGGGGCCACGAACCACCTGCTCCCCCTGGCGCAGTTCGTACCCGAATCGGCCTAGATTCCCGGTGCCGGTCGACGGACTTCACCGGCCGGCCGGCACCGATGGTCCAACGCAGCGGTGGAAGTCCGCGTGGGCGTGAATCGGTCGGCTGTGGCGGCTGAGCTGCCGCCGGGATTTCGCGGTTCATCCGACTGTCCCGCCCTTCGTCGAATACGGCCTCACTCCCCTGGGCGAAACGCTGCTCGATCCACTCTCGGCCCTCGCCGGCTGGGCCGTGGACAATGCCGGAGATATCGCCACCGCCCGCCGCACCTTCGCCGACGCCTACGACAACAGGCCCCGCGATAGACCGATCGACCGACAGACCGCACCCGCCGAGTCGTCAGGTCCGCCACTTCGAGTACCCGGCGCTACTGCTCGAACTCCGTCGGCAGTGCCGCGATGTTCGGCAATCGATCCGACCCAGCTCCACCCGGAATCTTCCTGATCAGCGACTTCGCCGAGCCGTAGAATCGCGTAGTATTACGTAGTACACGTAATACGTAAGACGGGAGTAGCCGTGATACTCAACAGCAAAGGCCAGGTCACCATCCCCTCGTCGTTACGCGCGAAGTTCAATCTCCGCGAAGGAGACGACGTCGAGGTGATCGAGGTCGATGGTGCGCTTCGGATCGTGCGCAGCGATAACGCCCCCACCCGCGGCCAGAGACTGGTCGATCGAATGCGTGGCACGGCCGACAGCAAAGAGATCGAGGGTATGAGCACCGACGAAATCATGGAATTGCTTCGTGGCGACTAACTTGCGCCCGATCGGAGGCCCGACGACCCTGGTCGACTCCTGCGTTCTGCTCGACATACTGACCGACGACGAGAACTGGTCGCAGTGGTCGGCCGAAAGACTCAGCGAGGCAGTCGACTCCGGCCGCGTAGTGATCAATCCGATCGTGTACGCCGAAGTATCGGTTGGATACGAAACAGTCGAAGTGCTGGACAGTTTGCTTCCGACCGAGGATTTCGTTCGGGAGCCACTTCCCTACCGGGCCGGCTTCCTGGCCGGCAAGGCCTATCAACGCTATCGGCGAAACGATGGTACGAAGCGCTCGCCCATGCCCGACTTCTATATCGGTGCGCATGCCGCAATAGCAGGCTACCGGCTACTGACTCGGGACGAGCAACGCTTCAAGGGTTACTTCCCCACCGTGGACCTGGTCGTTCCGAAGCGGTGAGCGAGAACGGTACTGCGCTCAGGCGAGCCTTCGATTCAGCTCGGCACCGACCGCCAGCACATGATCAGCCGCCCGATCGAACAGCCGCGAGCGCTCGTCTGCAGTATTCGGCACCGCGTCGCCGGCGAATTGCTTCATACTCCGCCCTCCGTCCCAGAGCTGTTTCCAACCAGCATAGATATCCTGGGTCAGCACCGGTTGCCTTGCGTCCAGAGAAGCGCCTGCCAGTGGTCGCGTGGAGACTTCCGGATGCAATCAGAATTTCTGTATGTATCTCTATCTGATCCGTACAATTCTCCGCATGACTGCACTGCCCGAATCCGATCCCTGGGAACTACCGGTCAGCGAGGCACGCGAAAAACTCGCTGAGGTGATCGCAGCGGCCGAAGGCGGACGGGTCGTCCACCTCACCCGCCATGGTCGGCGGGTCGCGGCAGTCGTCCCCGAAGCAATGGCCGAGACCGCAGACCACCAGGTCCGTGAGTTGTCGCAACGGTTCACCACCAGACACCGAGCGCTGCTCGACAGATTGGCCGAATAGTGGACGGCCTCTACTACCTGTCCGCAGCCGATCTGCGCGCGATCGCCGCAGACGTGGCCCCCGGTTTCGCAGTCCGAGATCCCGGCCTTCTCGAATCGGCCGCCGCTCGGCCCCGCACTACCGTGTTCGGCGTCGACGCGTATCCGACGATCTGGGAGAAGGCCGCCGCGCTGCTGCACTCGGTGGCCAAGAACCACCCGTTGATCGACGGCAACAAGCGTCTCGCAATAGCCGCCGCGGCAATTTTTCTGGCACGTAACGGCGTGGACATCGACGGTCTGGACGAAGATCTCGCGTACGACCTCATGATCGCCGTAGCGACGAGTGAGCTCGACGAAGTCCCGGATATCGCGGAGCAGCTCGGAAAAGCAATCGGCAGATCGCCCGCGGATTCGACCGAATAGGCCCGAACTCACAGATTCGGCACCCGCACGACGGAGGGCCTGCCGAATTTTCACGACGGCAGGCCCTCGGTCGACCGATCTGTCAGGAACCGTTACCCGTCGACCCGTGCTCGTCGGCTTCGCGCTCCTCGGTCTGCGCCTTGGCCCATTTGTAGTCGGGCTTGCCCGCCGGCGAGCGCTTGATCTCGTCGACGAACCACAGACTGCGCGGCAGCTTGTAGGAGGAGATCTCCTGGGTCAGCACCGGCCGCAGTTCGTCGAGAGTGGGGCGGTTCCCGCCGCGACACTGCACCACAGCCGCCACCCGCTGACCCCAACGCTCGTCCGGGACGCCGACCACCAGCGCGTCGAAGATCTCGGGGTGGCATTTCAGCGCGCCCTCGACCTCCTCCGGATAGATCTTCTCGCCACCGCTGTTGATGCTGACCGACCCGCGGCCGAGCATGGTGACGGTGCCGTCCTCCTCGACGCGCGCCCAGTCACCGGGGATGGAGTAGCGGACGCCGCCGTACTCCTTGAACGTCGCCGCGGTTTTCACCGGGTCGTTGTAGTACCCGATCGGGATATGGCCCTTGCGGGCGAGCACACCGGTCTGACCGGATCCCGGGACGACCGGCTTGCCGTCCTCGTCGATCACCGCGGTGGAGGCGTCGATCTTCACCCGGGGACCACCGGTGTGGGTGGCACCCTTGGCCGCGATGGAGATGCCGCCGAAACCGGTCTCCGATGATCCGATGGAGTCGGTGATGACGGTGTTGGGCAGCAGATCGATGAACTTGTCCTTGAGCGTCGGGGAGAACAATGCGGCGCTGCTGGCCATGGCCCACAGGTTCGTGTGCTGGTAGGGCTCACCGGTTTCGGGGTTACCGGCCTCGAGCGCGTCCATCATGGGCCGGGCCATGGCGTCACCGGTTATGAAGATCAAGTTGATGCTGTGGCGGTCGACGGCCTGCCAGACACCGTGCCCACTGAATTCCGGGAGCATGACGGTCTTTCCACCGTCGAACAGGCCGTGGAAGACCGCCGTCTGCGAACCGCCGTGGATCAGCGGCGGAATCGGATAGCGCACCATCTGCCCGCCGGCGGCGCCGGTCTTCGCCTGGTGCCATTCGTCCTGGATGTATTCGCCGGTCATGAAGTTGATACCGCCGCCGAGAACCCGCCACCAGTCCTCGTGCCGCCACATCACGCCCTTGGGCAGTCCGGTGGTGCCGCCGGTGTAGAGCATGAAGATATCGTCGCCGGATCGATCGCCGAAATCGCGTTCGCCCGACGACTCCGCCAGTGCAGCTTCGTAATCCACCGCGTCCGCGGGCGTCGCTGTATCGGTTTCGTCGTCGACGATCAGCACCGCTTTCAGATGCGGAACCTTGGACCGGACGTTCACCACCTTGTCGGTGTAGCGGCGCTCGTGGATGAGCGCCACCATGTCCGAATTCTCGAAGATGTACTGCAACTCGTTCTCGACGTAGCGGAAGTTGACGTTGACCATCACCGCCCGCGCTTTGAAAACCGCCACCATGGCCTCCACGGCCTCGATGGTGTTGCGTGAGTAGATACCGACCTTGTCGCCCGGCTGGACACCGTGTTCCAGCAGGTAGTGCGCCAGCCGGTTCGCTCGGTCCTCCAACTGGGCGAAGGTTACCGAGCGGTGGTCGTCAGCCAGCGCAACACGGTCCGGCACGAGGTCGATGGTGTGTTCGACGAGGTCGGCTATGTTGTACGTCACAAGGTTAAAAATAGAACGTGTTACTGTTTCTGGCAAGGGTCCGAGTAACAGGAGAAACAACGATGCCTCAATGCCTCGTCGAGAAGCGCGGCCATGTCCTCATCGTCACCATGAACCGCCCCGAGGCGCGTAACGCGCTCTCCGCCGAGATGATGGCGATCATGCGCGATGCCTGGGATCAGGTCGACAGCGATCCGGATATCCGGGTCGCGATCCTGACCGGCGCGGGCGGGGCCTTCTGCGCGGGCGCCGATCTGAAGGGCATGACCCAGCAGCATCCTGGTGATTCGTTCGCGGGCGGGGGCTGGGATCTGTCCAAGATCGAGGCGTTACTGAAGGGCCGGCGGCTCACCAAACCACTGATCGCCGCCGTCGAGGGCGCGGCGATCGCCGGCGGAACCGAGATCCTGCAGGGCACCGATATCCGGGTCGCGGGCGAAAGCGCGAAGTTCGGCGTTTCCGAGGCGCGCTGGGGCCTGTTCCCGCTGGGCGGCTCCGCGGTCCGGCTCGTCCGCCAGGTCCCCTATACAGTCGCCGCCGATATCCTGCTGACCGGCCGGCATCTGAGCGCCGCCGAAGCCAAGGACATCGGCCTCATCGGCCATGTGGTGCCCGACGGGCAGGCACTCGACAAAGCACTCGAACTCGCCGACCTCATCGCAGCCAACGGTCCGCTCGCGGTACAGGCGATCCTGCAGACCATCCGCGACAGCGAATGCCTTCCCGAGGAAGAGGCCTTCCAGATCGACGCGAAACTCGGTATGGCGGTCTTCCAGTCGGCGGACGCCAAGGAGGGCCCGAAGGCATTCAAGGAGAAGCGCAAGCCGAACTTCAGCGGCAAGTAGGAGACGGATTCGGGGGGGTGGCGCGTCCGGTACGCCCCGTTCGGCAATGGCGAGCCGGTGGGTATCCCGGTCGTACCACCCACCCGAAGCCACGAAAGCCCCGGTCGGCGATCTCGAAGTTTCGAGGATCGCCGACCGGGGCTTTCGCGTGAGTTCGGTGCGCCTACGCGCCGGGGTAATTCATGTAGAACGGCTCCCACTGGTGCCCGTCGGGGTCCAGGAAGGTCCGGCCGTGCATCCCGACCTGCGCCTCCTGCGCCTGCTTATCGGTATTGACCTCCTCGGTTCCACCCGCGGCCACCGCTGCCGCGGTCAGCCGGTCGACCTCCTCGGCACTGCCCAGCGACAGCGCATAGGCGGCACCGGTGGCGGCCCGGGTATCGGCGATCGGGCGCCGGCTGAAGACACCGAAGTGCTCATGGGTGAGCAGCATCAGGCAGATATTGTCATCGACCACGATGCAAGCGGCATTGTCGTCGGTGAAATCGTCGTTGACCTTCCACCCGAGCCCTTCGTAGAAATTCTTGGAACGACCCAGATCGGTGACGGGTAGGTTCACGAAAATCATCTTGCTGGTCACGGTTTCGGTCCTCTCGGAGTAGTGGTCTGTGTTCGCCGGCCGCAAAGATTCAGACGTCGACGGCGACCGGAAATCATCGGCGGGACACTACGGCATCATCGAGCTGCACCGCGCTGCCGCCGCGAGCCTCCCCGACGGACGCGAAATGTGGCTTCCGGGCCTGGTGAGACACCTGTGCCGCCGAGGCGAAAACAACGTGTTTCATCCTCTGTTCACATGTCGGTCCGCTGTGCCACAGTGGCACCCATGAGCGAGCAGACCGGCACTGCCGACGCCGATGTCCTGAGATCCTTCGAGGCACACAGACGGGAACTGTGTGCCTACGCCTACCGCATGCTGGGGTCATCCTTCGAGGCCGAGGACGCCGTCCAGGACGCGTTCACCCGGGCCTGGAAGTCCTACGATTCCTTCGAGGGGCGAGCGAGCCTGCGGTCCTGGCTCTACAAGATCACCACCAACATCTGCCTCGATATGCTCGACGGCCCGCAGCGCCGGGCCCGGCCGATGGATCTGTCCGGTGCCTCCACACCGGACAGACCGCTGCCGCCACCGCAACCGGACTACGTCTGGGTGGAGCCCATCCCCAACTCGCTCGCCTTCGGCTCCGACCCCGCCGAGTACGCCACCGCCAAGGATTCCCTGCGCCTGGCCTTCGTCGCCGCCTGCCAGCATCTGCCCGCCACCCAGCGCGCCATCCTGATCATGCGCGAGGTGCTCCGCTTCTCCGCCAACGAGACCGCCGAGGCTCTCACCATGAGCACCGCGTCGGTGAACAGCGCCCTACAGCGAGCGCGCGCGACCATGAACAAGGTCCGACCCGACGATTCCGACAGCTACGACGCTGCCGACGAAGGGCAGCGCACGCTGGTCGAGAACTTCGTGGCGGCGTTCGAGTCCTACGATATGGATGCGCTCACCGCACTGCTGAAAAGCGACGTGGCACTGTCCATGCCGCCGTTCGATCTCTGGGTATCCGGCCCGGAGAACGTGGCAGCCTTCATGCTCGGTACCGGCGCGTCCTGCCGCGATTCCCGGTTGGTTCCGCTGGCCGGGGCAAACGGCCATCCCGCTTTCGGGCACTACAAGCCGAGCGGGCAGCCCGGCGTCTGGTCGCCGTGGTCGATCACGGTGCTGGAAACGCGCGACGGTGTGATCACCGGTCTCAATTTCTTCCTCGATACCGACCGGCTGTTCCCGCTTTTCGGGCTGCCACCGGAGTGGACCGAGTAGTCGGCGGACCATCCCGCCCGAGACCGGTCGGCCACGGTGGAATCTGCGTCTAGGCCAGATTCAATGATCTGACCAGGTCCAGCATCTCGGCATGATGCAGCGCGGCGGGGTCGCGTGCGACCGGATGAATATGGCCGTCGATCTCCAGCGCCACCAAGCCGTGCATGCGGCCCCAGACACGTAACGCGAGCGCGGCCGCGGCGGGTGGCACGTCCGGGAGGTCTTCTCGGATTTTGGCGACGTAGTCGGGGTGCAGGTCGGACCAGGAGGTTTTCTCGGGCCGGTCGTACGGGGCGTCGAGCCATACGGCGGCCACCAGGAAGGTGAGGTGGCGGCATACACGGCGTGCGGTGTGGTCCACCGGCCCGCCTTCGGGGGGCTGATAGCCGGGGACGGGGTGACCGTAGAAGAGCCGGAAGCTCTCCGGGTTCGCCAGCGCCCATTCCCGCAGAGCCTGACCCCATGCCACCAGCCTGCCGCCGGGGTCGGTGGCGGGCACAGCCTGGGTGGCGGTCTCCAGCGCCTCCGCAAGCGATGCGCCGATTCCGCTGATCAAGGCAGTGATCAAGTCGTCTCGGGTGGGAAAGTAACTGTAGATCGCGCGTGCGGTCATCCCCATCTCACGGGCGATGCCGCGCAGCGAGATCGCGCCGGGTCCCGCATCGGCCATCTGCCGCAGCGCGATGACCTCGATCTCTCGACTGGTCTCCGCGCGCAGTCGCTCCCGACGGCTCAGCACCTTCGTACCGGATTCGTTATCGATCTCGCCCACCTTGACAGGATACAGAGTGTCAATACTCTTATGCGTGCCATTACTACACGCCGTGTCCAAGATCGGAAATCGAATGCCCGCTTACGTAATAGTCAACGCCGAAGTTCTCGACGAGGAGGCCGGCTGGGCCTACGCCCCCGTGGCCCAGAAGTCGATCCTCAGCCACGGTGGCCGCTACCTGGTCGCGGGCCCCACACCCGACCCAGTTGAGGGCACCTGGGATTCACCTCGAATCCTGGTCATCGAGTTCCCCGACATGGATCGGATTCGGCATTGGTACGACTCGCCCGAATATCGGCAGGCCCGGCAGATACGGGAAGGCAAAGTTCGGGTGCAGATGTTGTTCGCCGAGGGCTCGCCGCCCGAAGGGTTCACACTCCCGACCTGAGCACGCTCGAGACGTCCGCCGATCACCAGGGCGCGACCGAACCGAATTCGGCGTCGACGAGCCGACCGCACCGGTGATCGCCGGGTGGTCCATGCTCGGTGCGTGGTCGCCGGGAGTAGCCGGCGGACGAGCCGTTCCGAATTCGGCCCGGCCGCCGACAGACTCTGGAACAAGTTCACCGGACGTCGAGCAGTGGCGCCAATCGCTTCAGCTGGGCTACATCCGGCACCGAGACGAGCAACATGGTGACACCCGCGGCCTCCCAGACACCGATCTGCTCGCGGACCTGGGACTCGTTGCCGATGATCGCGGTCTCCAGTACCAGTTCGTCCGGTACGACCGCGGCGGCTTCGGCCTTACGACCCGCCTGAAAAAGGCGGCCGATCTCGTCGACCTCCTTCTCGTAACCCATGCGCCGGTACACCTGGGCGTGGAAGTTGAGTTCGGGTGCACCCATCCCGCCGATGTAGAGCGAGGTGATCCAGCGCATCCGTTCGATCTCGGCCGCCGGATCGTCGGTGACGATCACCTGTGCCGTCGCGGCGATTTCGAAATCCTCCCGCGAACGCCGGGCACCCGGCCGCGCGAACCCCTCGTCCAGCCATTCGTTGTACACATTCGCCATGCGGGGCGTGTAGTAGATGGCCAGCCAGCCGTCGGCGATCTCGGCGGTCAGCGCCACATTCTTCGGCCCTTCCGCACCCAGCCAGATCGGCAGATCCGCACGTAGCGGGTGAGTTATCGGCTTGAGCGGCTTACCCAGACCTGTCGCGCCCGCCCCGTTGTAGGGCAGCGGGTAGTTCGGCCCGTCATTTACCACCGGCCCCTCCCGGGCCAGCACCTTGCGTACGATCTCGACGTATTCGCGAGTGCGCTGCAATGGTTTGGCGAACGGCTGGCCGTACCAACCCTCCACCACCTGCGGACCCGAAACACCGAGTCCGAGAATCGCGCGACCGCCGCTGAGGTGATCGAGGGTCAGCGCGTGCATCGCCGTCGCGGTGGGGGTCCGAGCGGACAGCTGCACCACCGAGGTGCCCAGCCGCACCCGCTCGGTCGCCGAACCCCACCAGGCCAGCGGTGTGAAGGCGTCCGACCCCCAGGACTCGGCGGCGAACACCGCGTCGAACCCGGCTTCCTCGGCCGCGACCACGACCTCGGCGGCATGCTCGGGCGGCCCCGCGCTCCAATATCCGAGCTGCAATCCGAACTTCACATCCGACCCCTTTCCGGCCTACTGCTTGCCAGCAGAATAAGAACCTGTTCTACTCGATATCGTGACTCAGGGGAATAGTGCACCCACGGTAATTACGCAGGAACGCCCGCCGGGACTGAAACCGAGCGATGTGCTCAGCGCGCCCCTGCGGATGGAGTTCGATTACACGCGTTCCGTGGGACCCATCATCGGCAAGTTCCTTACCGGCCTACGCGAGCGACGCGTCTTCGGTAACCGGGGCTCGGACGGCCGGGTACTCGTACCACCGGCCGAATTCGACCCGGTGACCTCCGAACCGCTGTCTGAATTCGTCGAGGTCGCCCCCACCGGGACGGTGAAATCGTGGACCTGGGTCCGCGAACCCCTACCCGGCCAGCCCTTCGATCGGCCGTTCGCCTATGCGCTGATCCAGCTCGACGGCGCCGACACCGCTCTGCTGCACGCGGTCGACGTCGAGAGCCCGGAACAGATCAGCACCGGTATGCGAGTGACCGCCCGCTGGGCCGCCGAACTCACCGGGACCATCCACGACATCGCCTGCTTCGAGCCGGGCGAGACCCCGACGGCCGAACCGGCTCCGGCGTCCGACGCCGAACCGGTCACCATGATCACCACGCCGATCGGGATGGACTACAAGCACACTGCTTCCCCGGAGGAGAGCACCTTCCTGCGCGGCCTGAAAGAAGGCAAGCTCATCGGCGCGCGGGCCGATGCGAACAGCAAGGTGTACTTCCCGCCGCGCGGTGTGGACCCCATGGACGGCCGTTCCACCGGGGATACGGTCGAGCTCGCCGATACCGGCATCGTCACCACCTTCTGCATCGTGAACGTGCCCTTCCTCGGCCAGCGGATCAAACCGCCCTATGTGGGTGCCTACGTACTGATCGACGGCGCCGATATCCCGTTCCTTCATCTCGTACTCGGCTGCGATGCCAGTGAGGTGCGGATGGGTATGCGGGTCAAGGCCGTGTGGAAGCCCCGGGAGGAGTGGGGCTACACGATGGCCAATATCGACCACTTCACCCCGACCGGCGAGCCGGATGCCGACTACGACACCTACAAGCATCACCTGTGAGAGGGCTCCCCGCGTGACCATCACCGAGCGTTCCATCGACAACGCCACCGAGATCGCCGTCGTCGGCTTCGCGCACGCACCGCATGTGTCGGAGACCTACGGCACCACCAACGGTGTGGAGATGCTGGTGCCCTGTTTCCAGCAGCTCTACGACCAGCTCGGCATCACCAAGTCCGATATCGACTTCTGGTGCTCCGGATCGTCGGACTACCTGGCCGGACGGTCCTTCTCGTTCATCTCCGCGATCGATTCGATCGGCGCCGTACCCCCGATCAACGAATCCCATGTGGAGATGGACGCCGCCTGGGCCCTCTACGAGGCCTGGGTGAAACTGCGCTCCGGACAAGCGCAGACCGCCCTCGTATACGGCTTCGGTAAATCTTCCGCGAGCACGCTGCGCCAGGTGCTGACCACCCAACTCGATCCCTACCTGGTGGCTCCGTTGTGGCCCGATTCGCTGGCCGTCGCCGGGCTGCAGGCCCGAGCCGGGATCGACGCCGGTCGCTGGACCGAACGCGATATGGCGGCCGCCTCGGCCGCGCATACCGTCGACGGCACCTCGGTCGACGATCTGCTGGCCTCCCCCTACGTCGCCGACCCGCTCCGGGCGCACGACTGCGCGCCGATCACCGACGGGGCGGCGGCCATCGTGCTGGCGGTCGGGGACAGGGCCCGCGAACTGACCGAACGACCCGCGTGGATCACCGGGATGGCGCACCGGATCGATTCCAGTGTGCTGGGCGCCCGCGACCTCACCACCTCCCCCTCGGCGGCGGCCGCGGGTCAGGCGGTGACCACCGGCGACACCAGCGGTCTCGACGTCGCCGAACTGCACGCGCCCTTCAGCCACCAGCAGCTCATCCTGGCAGAGGCGCTCGGCCTGAAACCGGAGACGAAGGTCAACCCGTCCGGCGGCGCGCTGGCCGGCAACCCCATGTTCGCGACCGGGCTGGAGCGCATCGGCTACGCCGCGCTGCCCATCATTTCGGGGACCGCGAACCGCACCCTGGCACATGCCACCAGCGGCCCGGCCCTGCAGCAGAACCTTGTGACCGTCCTGGATTCGGAGGCCCGCCGATGAGTTTCCCCGCCGCGGTGCTGGGCACCGGACAAACCCACCACGTTGCCAAACGCAGCGATGTCTCCATGGCCGGGATGTGCCGCGAGGCGATCGACCGGGCACTGGCCGACGCCGACCTGACCATGGCCGATATCGACGCGATCGTCATCGGCAAGGCCCCGGACATGTTCGAGGGCATGATGATGCCCGAGCTGTACATGGCCGATGCCCTGGGCGCACCCGGGAAACCGCTGTTGCGCGTGCACACCGCGGGCTCGGTCGGCGGATCCACCGCCTGTGTGGCCGCCAGCATGGTGCAGGGCGGAGTGCACGAACGGGTGCTCGCCATCGCCTGGGAGAAGCAGTCGGAATCGAATGCCATGTGGGCGTTGTCGATTCCGGTGCCGTTCACCATGCCGGTCGGGGCGGGCGCGGGCGGTTATTTCGCACCTCATGTGCGCTCCTATATCCGGCGCGCCAACGCCCCCCTGCACGTCGGCGCGATGGTGGCGGCCAAGGATCGGCGCAACGGGGCCAAGAACCCGCACGCTCATCTCAAACAGGGCGACAAAACCGTCGAAGAGGTGCTGTCGTCCCAGATGCTGTGGGATCCCATCCGGTTCGACGAGACCTGCCCCTCCTCCGACGGCGCCTGCGCTGTGGTCATCGGTGGCGAGAAATCGGCGGCCGCGGTGGAGGCCGCCGGTAAGAAGGTCGGCTGGATCCACGCGACCGCGATGCGCACCGAACCGCTGGCCTACGCCGGTCGCGACCAGGTGAACCCGCAGGCAGGCCAGGAAGCCGCGAAGGCACTGTGGGCGCAGGCCGGGATCACCGACCCGCTGGCCGAGATCGACGCCGCCGAGATCTACGTCCCGTTCTCCTGGTTCGAACCGATGTGGCTGGAGAACCTCGGTTTCGCAGCCCAGGGCGACGGCTGGAAGCTCACCGACAAGGGCGAAACCGAGATCGGCGGCGCCCTGCCGGTGAACCCGTCGGGCGGGGTGCTCTCCTCGAACCCGATCGGCGCCTCCGGCATGATCCGCTTCGCCGAGGCCGCCAAGCAGGTCATGGGCCGGGCCGGGGACTACCAGGTCGACAATGCCCGCAAAGCGCTGGGACACGCCTACGGTGGTGGCTCCCAGTACTTCTCCATGTGGGTCGTCGGATCGGAACGCCGATGACACTGAAATTCAGTCTCGGGATCGCGCTGAGCCCCCTGGACCAACTGCCCGAGCTCGCCCGCACCGCCGAGGAGGTCGGGTTCACCTCGATCGCCCTGCCGGATTCGCTGTTCTACATGAAATCCCAGGCGGCGAAATATCCGTACACCCCGGACGGCAGCCGCTTCTGGGGCCCGGAGACGCCGTGGGTTGATCCGCTGATCGCCGCGACCGCTATGGCCGCGGTGACCACACGGCTGCGTTTCTACACCAATGTGCTCAAACTCGGTTCCCGTAATCCGCTGCTGCTCGCCCGTCAGGTCGGATCGGTGGCGAACCTGTCCGGTAACCGATTCGGGTTCGGTGTGGGTATCGGCTGGGCGCCGGAGGAATTCGAGTGGTGCGGGGTGCCGTATGCGCGCCGGGGTGCGCGAGTCGACGAGATGATCGAGGTCATCAAGAAGGTCCTCGACGGCGGCATGGTCGAATACCACGGCGAGTTCTTCGATTTCGACGAACTACAGATGAGCCCGCCGCCGAGTGAACCGGTTCCGTTCTATATCGGTGGTCACACCGATGTGGCGTTGCGCCGCGCGGCCGAGGTCGGCGACGGCTGGACCTCGGCCATGATGAAGTTCGAAGATCTGCAGACCACCATCGCTCGGCTGAGTGAGCTCCGCACCGAATACGGACGCGCCGACATGCCGTTCGAGATCCAGGCGGTCTGCATCGACAAGTTCGGCCGCGACGGTTACCAGCAGCAGTACGACGCCGGTGTCACCGATGCGATCGTGGTGCCCTGGCTGGCCGCCGGAATCGGATTCGACGGTGAACTCGAGGCGAAGAAGGACGCGCTGCGCGAATTCGCCGAAGAGCACATCCAGAACCCGATCAACTGACTACCGCGGGCGTCGCCGCGAATGCGGCGGCGCCCCGGCATGCCGAGAGGAACCCCTATGAGCAGCGAGGAACACCCCGCCCGCGCGGCCGGGCTGGCTTCCCAGGCCGCCGTCCGAGCCCGGGACAAGGATGCCTGGCTCGCGTTGTTCGCTGCGGACGGCATCGTGGAGGACCCCATCGGCCCGTCCGGTTTCGACCCCGAAGGCAAGGGGCACCGTGGACCGGAGGCCATCGCGGCGTTCTGGGACAAAGCGATCGCCGCGACCGATTCGATCGATTTCCTGTTCGATGATTCGTTCGCCTGCGGCGCCGAGGTCGCGTTCACCGGCACCATCCGCAGCGTTATCGGTGGCCACCGGATCGATGCGGAAGGTGTGTTCACCTACAAGGTCGACGACGCGGGCAAGATCCTCGCCCTCCGCGCGTTCTGGGAGGTCGACCGGGCCATGGCCACGGCCGCACCGGCCACCTGAGCGGCGGCCGGCCGGTGTCCCTCCCGGCGCGGCCGCTTCAGTTTTTTCTGCCCCGCCTTCGGCGGGGCGGGGCTGTGTTTATTTGCCCCGCCTGCGGCGGGGCGGGTCGGGGCCCTATTAACCCCGGTTCTTCACTCCTGCGCTCAGTCGCTTCGCTCCATCGCTACGTCGCTCCAGAACCGGGGCGGGCCCCGACCACGGAGGGCGACCATCCGGAAGGAACCGGGGTGCGCCCCGACTGCGAATGCCGACCACACGGAGTGGACGGAAGATACGCTCGGGCGTGCGACTTGATGATCATCTGTTCGGTTCTGCCCCGCAAGCATTCTGTGGGGCAGAACTTTTCGGGCCTCCGGCCTCAGCGGGTCGTCGCGGCCCGTCCGGAGTCTGTGGCGAACGCTCCCGGCGCAGTCGCCCAACCTGGCAGGGTCGCCGCGGGCCCGGAAGGGTCCGGCCCCACACCTGTGGAGGTGCGGGGCCGGACGGGTCGCTCGCGGGGGACCGTCAGCCGGCGGTCTTACCGGTGACCGGGCAGGTCTTGTAGTCGACCTCGAACTCCTTGATGCCGTTCAACCAGCCCGAACGCAGCCGCTTGGGGTCGCCCAGTTTGGTGATATCGGGCATATGGTCGGCGATCGCGTTGAAGATCAGGTCGATCTCCAGTTTGGCCAGGTTGGCGCCGATGCAGTAGTGCGCACCGGTACCACCGAATGCCACATGCTGGTTGTCCTCGCGCATGATGTCGAACTTCATCGGGTTGTCGAAGACATCCTCGTCGAAGTTCGCCGACCGGTAGAGCATCAGGACCCGCTGACCCTTCTTGATCTGGACGCCGCCGAGTTCGGTGTCCTCGAGCGCGGTGCGCTGGAAGGTGGTGATGGGGCTGGCCCAGCGGATGATCTCGTCCGCCGCGGTCTTGGGGCGTTCCTTCTTGTAGAGCTCCCACTGGTCCGGGTTCTCCAGGAAGGCGATCATGCCGTGGGTGATGGCGTTGCGGGTGGTCTCGTTACCCGCGACCGCCAGCAGCATCACGAAGAAGCCGAATTCCTCGGACTTGAGGGATTCGCCGTCGATATCGGCTTCGACCAGGGTGGTGACGATATCGTCGGCCGGACAGGCCTTGCGGGCCTCGGCCATCATGTAGGCGTAACCGAGCAGTTCGGTGGAGGCCTGCACCGGGTCCACATCGATTTCCGGATCGTCGTAGCCGGTCATCTCGTTGGACCAGGTGAACACCTTCATCCGGTCTTCCTGCGGGACACCGATCAGTTCGGCGATCGCCTGCAGGGGCAGTTCGCAGGCGATCTGGGTGACGAAATCGCCGGACCCGGCCTCGGCGGCGGCCTTGACGATGGCTTCGGTCCGCTTCGACAGCTCGTCCCGCAGCGAGTTGATCGCGCGGGGGGTGAACCCGCGCGAGATGATCTTGCGCATCCGAGTGTGCTCGGGCGGGTCCATGTTCAGCAGAATGAAACGCTGCAGTTCGATCTGCTCACGCTCGATATCGTCGTTGAAGCGCGGCAGCGCGGTGTTCTCGAAGGTCGAGAACACATCGCTGCGCCGCGAGACCTCCTTGACATCGGCGTGCTTGCTGACGACCCAGAAGCCGTCATCCTGGAAGCCGCCGACCTCCGGCGATTTCTCCTGCCACCAGATCGGCGCGGTGCGCCGGAGTTCGGCGAACTCCTCGACCGGAATCCGCTGCACGTACATGTCGGGGTCCGTGACGTCGAACCCGGCCGGCAGGTTCGGCCGGGCCATGCGCGTATCCACCACCAGATGTCTCCTTCGACAAACTGAAACACGTTCTACAATCATTGAAGCACAGGCAGAAGAACGAGGAAAGAAACCGGTCCGAACCAGCCTCGAGCCGTGCGCGGAACACGTTACAGTTTTATGTCCAAAACGAAAGGTTCAAGATGGGCACACCCGTTATCGTCGAGGCAGCTCGCACCCCCATCGGCAAACGCAACGGCCGACTGTCCGGGCTGCACGCCGCCGAGATCCTCGGCCTCGCCCAGCGCGGGCTCCTGGACCGCGCCCACCTCGACCCCGCGAAGGTCGAACAGATCATCGGCGGCTGCGTCACCCAGGCGGGCGCACAGTCCAACAACATCACCCGCACAGCCTGGCTGGCCGCCGGCCTGCCGTGGCAGGTGGGCGCCACGACCATCGACGCCCAATGCGGCTCCGCCCAGCAGGCCAACCATCTCATCGCCGGCCTGATCGCCACCGGCGCCATCGATATCGGTGTGGCATGCGGCGTCGAGGCGATGAGCCAGGTGCCCCTGGGTGCCAATGTCGGAGACCAGGCCGGCCCGCGCCGGCCCGACTCCTGGGATATCGATATGCCCAACCAATTCGAGGCCGCCGAGCGGATCGCCAAGCGGCGCGGTATCACTCGCGAGGACGTGGACGCGCTCGGCGTACGGTCTCAGCGTCTGGCCGCACAAGCCTGGGCCGAGGGCCGGTTCGACCGCGAGGTGCTCACCCTCACCGCACCGGTGGTCGACAAAGAGGGCAATCCGACCGGGGAGAAGCAGGAGGTGAGCCGGGACCAGGGTCTGCGGGAGACCTCCGCGGAGAGCCTCGCCGAGCTGAAGCCGGTACTGGAGGGCGGAATCCACACTGCCGGAACGTCTTCACAGATCTCCGACGGCGCCGCGGCCGTCCTGCTCATGGACGAGGAGGCAGCCCGGCGCGAGGGTTTGCGGCCGCGAGCCCGGGTGGTGACCCAGTGCCTGGTCGGCTCTGAACCGGAGTTCCATCTCGACGGCCCGGTACAGGCGTGCAGCCGCCTGCTGGAGCGGTCCGGGATGGGTATCGGTGATATCGACCTGTTCGAGATCAACGAGGCGTTCGCTTCCGTAGCATTGTCCTGGGCACAGGTGCACGAGCCCGATTTCGACCGGGTGAACGTGAACGGCGGGGCGATCGCCCTGGGCCATCCGGTCGGGTCCACCGGGTCTCGCCTGATCACCACGGCTCTGCATGAACTCGAACGTTCCGATCGGAACATCGCAATGGTTCTCATGTGCGCCGGTGGCGCACTCGCGACAGGAACAATCATCGAACGGCTGTAGCAAAACGGCCGAATTCCCTATTGCAACAGCACATCGTGGCCCGCACGGGAGGCCGCCACACTGCACGAGCCCCTCAACCACCACAAATTCCACCCGGTAGGTTGAACGTTCATCTCAACTTTCGGCAGACGTGTCGTACGCCACACAACGGCTTCGGCACGACTACGGAAGGGGTACCAGCTATCCAGAGGCTACTCGCCGCCGGTCCGGGAAGACCCCTGCGACGGGCGGCTACCTGGCCGTATCAGAGGTCCACAACTCCGGTGCGGGCAACCCGCAAACGCGATACCACGGTCCACTTCTCCTGATACATGCCTGGAAGCTTCAAGGAAATCCTGATTCAGGCGTAGGTTTTCAGTTACTGAGCCGCTAATATCAATGATAGGTATCCGAGATAACGACTGTTAGTACAGTGAAGGGAATTGGGCGGCTCATAATGGCTGATTTCGCGGCGCGGCTGAACAAGCTGTTCGAAACCGTGCATCCCCCGGGGCGAAAGCCGCACACCAATGCAGAGGTAGCGGCAGCACTGACGGCATCCGGTCATCCGATCTCCAAACCGTATCTGTCGCAGTTACGGTCGGGCCAGCGCACGAATCCTTCCGATGAGACGGTTGCGGCGCTGGCAAAGTTCTTCAAGGTGAAGCCCGACTACTTCTTCAACGACATCTACGCCGCGAAGATCGACCACGATCTGGAACTCCTCTCGCAGCTACAGGGTTACGGTCTGCGCCGGCTGTCCAGCCGGGCGTTCGACCTGTCGGAGGAGTCGCAGAATCTGCTCACCTCCATGGCGGAGAAACTGCGTGCGAGCGAGGGCTTGCCCGAAATTCCTCCGGACGGCACCGAATAGCAGGCACTGTCGGCGCGGTGCGATCCCGATCGGGGTCGCACCGCGCCGACGCCTGTGCGATAGAAATCCGTGCACCGCGTTCCCGCGGAAGCCATGAATTCTTCGGCGAAGGTATCACCGCGCCTGAACATGTGCGGTTCGAAAGAATCCAGACCGACCGCTCGGCATGATTCTGGAGCAGGCATCGGTCACAATCACAGTGACGTAACGGACATACCGCACACCCCGGGCAACTAACGAATCGAAGCCTCTGGCCGTTCGGTGCTTTTCGGCTGTGCTTCGAAGGCTGCCGCGATCGCTTGGACCCAGCCCCGCGGGCTGACGCCCTCGGGCGGCGCGATCCACCGCGAATCCACCACAGTCCGGCCGAGTGGATGACGTGCCCACTGCGCCACCCGTTCGGCACGCGCGGCCACGGCAGTGGGAGGTTCTCCAGCAGCGGCGATCTCGACACCGCCACCGGACTGCAGATACAGCGCATCCATGATCTGAGCCACTCGATCGGATGCCTTGAGCTGGGTCGATGTCCCGGTCTCCTCCTGAACGACCTCCGGGAAACGCTTCACCAGCACTGTGTGCAGCGTATGTACCCGGCGCAGCAGCAGCCGAGCGCGCACCCACATCTCCACCACGATCCACACCGCGCCGAAAGCGATGAGCAGCGCGGCGATCTGCCAGAACGGCCAGGCCCAGCCCGGCTCACCCGGACCGGGCCGAGTAGCGCCGGTGACACCGCGCTGCACCTGACCGGCAGCCGAAGCGACCACCAGAGCTGTGCCGGTGACGTAGACGGCGATACCACGGCCGAGCGCGGTCCAGCTCAGATTACGCAGACCGGTCACCACGACGAATATCCCGGCCAGCCCGGTCACCACCCAGCCGGTGGTGAACGATGTGCTCAACGTTGCGGCGACGGCGAACAGCCCGGTTCCGTATATGCCCCCGGCGATCTGGCGCAGATTGCGGCGCGATACCACGGGCCAGGCCGCCGAGGCGACCACCGAGGTCGCGGCGGCGAAGAAGAGCCAGGCGGCGACCACCAGCCCTTCCGAGAGCCGGCCCGGCCGCAGCCCACCGGGCAGCACATTGTCGATGGCCAGGGCCACATCGGGAACGGCGGCGGTGCAGGCCAGCGCGACCGCCGAAACGGCCACCACTATCGCCACCCGCGCGGTGGTCGCGGGTTTGACGAGTACGCGTCCTACCCGCGCGCCCGCGGCGACCCAGACGATCAGGGCGGTCAACCAGAACGTCATCCCAGAGCCTCATCGAATCGAAGGACCGAGACGCCCGCGCCCCGGCTGTTGAATACGCGCAGCCGCGTCATCAGCATGGCGGCGAAAGTTTCGGCCTCCCATTCGGCCTGATCGTCCTCGCCGTCCTCGAGCGCGGTCTGATGGGCACGCTGGCTCAGCATGTAGGCGATGAGCTCATCGCTCACCTCCAAAGTCACCTCGGGGGCCGGGGCACCTTCATGGTCGAAGACGATATGCCCCAGTTCGTGGGCCAGCGTATGGTCGCGACTCGGCAGCGCACTGGCCAGCACGATGATGTCCTTGGCCGGGTAGTAACGGCGCTGGCCACAGACCCCGGGACCGAGGTCGGCGTCGGCGATCTCGATCGGACGGCCACGTTCGACGGCGACCGCGTCCACGACCTGTTCGAGAGTGGTGGCGTCGGCGTCGGCGGCGACCGCGCATACCGCGTCGACCGCCGCGGCGACCCGGCGATATGCCCGGGCGCTCTGTGTCCGGCTCTGCGTCATCGCGATCACGCACCCGTTCCGAAGAATTCGGCGCGCGCGGCATCGACCCGAGCCTGCGCCTGCGCGGCGGTCTGGTAACTCATCACGGCCGAACCCGTCCCCGCCATGGCCAATGCGATCAGCCCGCCGATCACCGACAGGACCTTGGGCTCGGGCAGTAGCCCCTCGGCATTCGTCGGTCGCACTGCGTGATTCGGCGGCGCGGCGGCGATCGAAGGCACGGCGGCGATCGAAGGCGCGGCGGCGCGGGGCGCGGGCACCCCGGGTACACCGAGCGGTGCGACCGCGGGCACCGGAGCCGCGACACCGAGCGCGGGCACGCCGCCACCGACCCCGGGCGCCGGCAAGGCCAGCGGTGGCCCCACCGGAGGCGCCGGTAACGGGGGTACCGGCAGCAGAAGCAGAAGGAGCGGTGCCGCCGAACCCACCCCGGCCGAACCCAGCGCCGCCGAACCAGTGGCCGCCGAACCCACCGCGGCAGAACCGGTGGCCGCGGAGCCGACAGCGGCCGAACCGAGGGCAGCCGAACCCGTGCCCAGGACCCCTGAACCAGCGGAACCCGTTACAGCAGAGCCGGTACCGAGCACGCCGACACCGGTCGAACCCAGCGCGGCCGACCCCGTACCCAGCGCTGCCGAACCGGTCACACCCACACCGATACCGGCCGAACCGACAGCGGCCGAACCCGTACCCAGCGCTGCCGAACCGGTCACACCCACACCGATACCGGCCGAACCGACAGCGGCCGAACCGGTACCCAGCGCTGCCGACCCCGTCCCGAGCGCCGCGGAGCCGGTGGCCCCCAGGGGCGCGGCGGCCGAACCCACCGCAGCCGAGCCGGTCGCGAGAATGCTGCCGAAAGCGGTTCCCAGGCCCACTGGTTCGGCGATCGGAGCCGGATCAGGTTGCGGGGCCGCAATCTCCGTCGACTCGGCGGTATCGACTGTTTCGGTCTCCGCGCCACGGCCGGGAATACCCAGACGCTGCCACTGCGCGAGCTGACCCGAATCCTGCCCGCTGCTGCCGGTCCCGGTGCCCCCCGCCGCGGGATCACCCGCCGGTGCGGGGGCACTACTGTCCGTTCCGGCACCGAGGCCTGTGGGTGGCGATGTTTCCGGGATCGAAAGTGGGCCACCGCTGTCGGCGGGTTCTCCCCCGGGCGGTCCCGGTGGGGCGATGCCACCGCTCCCGGTCGGCACCTGCTCGGGCACCGGTCCCCGGCCCGGGTTCGCTTGGGCGAGCGCCGGCCCCCCGAGTAGACCCAGACATCCGGCCGCTCCGGCTACTGCGAGCAATCGCTTGATGCGACCCACGGCCATGCGCCAGTCAACCCCTAGATCGATAGTGTGGATTCGCCCGGCATTGCCGCCCTCCGGGCCGAACGAACAGATGGTTGCCCATGGTAAACCAGCCGACTCACCGGTGCATAACAAAGCGACAACCCCGATCAACCGGTAATGTCCATGCGCTGTTCGAGCGGCAGTACATCGCGGCCGGCGACCGCTGAACCATGGAGTCGGTCACATTCGACCGACAGCTGTTCCAGTAGCTGGACCCTCGCAGGCACGGAAAAGGCCCGTCCCGCCACCGGTCGGCAGCAGGACGGGCCCGTCGGGGCTGCGCGAGCCCCTTATGCTCCGTATACGGGTTCCGGGGTCGTGCCCTTCGCGATCAGCTCCGAGACCACGGTGCCGAGTTCGGCGGGGCTCCACCGAGCGCCCCGGTCGACCGGCACCCCATGCCGCCAGCCCTCGCCCAGCGCGAGACGGCCACCCTCGACTTCGAACATCCGGCCGGTGACGCCGGCCGATTCGATGCTGCCCAGCCACACCACGATCGGCGAGATGTTCTCCGGCGCCATGGCGTCGAAACCGTCTTCCGGTGCGGCCATCATGTCGGCGAAAACGGTCTCGGTCATCCGAGTACGCGCGGACGGGGCGATCGCGTTCACCGTGACCCCGTACCGGCCGAATTCGGCAGCGGCGGTCAGGGTGAGCCCGGCGATACCCGCTTTCGCGGCGCCGTAGTTGCCCTGTCCGACACTGCCCTGCAGACCCGCGCCGGAGCTGGTGTTGATGATCCGGGCGTTCACCGCGCGTCCGGCCTTCGATTCCGCGCGCCAGTAGGCCGCGGCGTGCCGCATAGTGGCGAAATGTCCCTTGAGGTGGACGCGGACCACCGAATCCCATTCGTCCTCGGCGAGGTTGACCAGCATCCGGTCCCGGACGAATCCGGCATTGTTGACCAGGACGTCCAGGCCGCCGAAGGTGTCCACGGCCTGCTGGACCAGGTGCTGTGCACCCTCCCAGCTCGCCACGTCGTCACCGTTGGCGATTGCCTCGCCGCCGGCCGCGCGGATCTCCGAGACCACTTGCTCGGCAGGGGTTTCCGCGGTCGACTCGCCGCTCAGGGTCGAGCCGAGATCGTTCACCACGACCTTGGCGCCCTCGGCGGCGAAAGCCAGTGCGTGTGCCCGGCCGATTCCCCGACCGGCGCCGGTGATGATGACGATCCGTCCGGCGCAGATGCCCTCGGTTGCCATGTCCGTTCCTATCGTCGATGGTCGATATCTGTTCGAGCTGGTCAGGCTTCGGCCGTTTCACCGGAATGAGTGGCGGTCGCGACCGACAGGAAGGCCGGGGGCTCACCGCCGCCGTGGATCTGCAGGGTCGCTCCGGAGATGTATCCGGCCAGCGGGGAGAGTAGGAAGGCGACCCCGTTGCCGACGTCTTCGGGCCGGGCCAGCCGGCCCATCGGGATGGTCTTCCCGACCGCGGCCACGCCGGCGGCGTCGCCGTAGTGGAGGGTGCTCAGTTCGGTTTCCACCGCGCCGACCACCACCGAGTTGATCCGGACCTTCGGCGCCCATTCGGCGGCGAGAGAAACGGTGAGTGCGTCGACCCCGGCTTTCGCGGCACCGTAGGCGGCGGTGCCGGGCGAGGGCCGGTGGCCGCTGAGGCTGGAGATGTTGACGATCGAGCCGCCTTCTTCCTGCCGGCTGATCACCGCGTGCGCCGCCTGTGCGACGTGCAGGGCCGACAGCAGGTTCAGCTCGATGATCTTGGTGTGGAATTTGGGGCTGGCGTCCTGCGCCAGCGCGTAGGGCGCTCCCCCGGCATTGTTGACCGCGTGGTCGAGTCGGCCGTGGCGCCGGACGATCTCGGCGATCATCTCCCGCACCGCCTCGGGGTCGCGGACATCGCACGGTAGGAAGTCGATTTCCCGCCCGTTCACCTCGACCGGGGTATCGCCGGGGCGGCGGGCGCACGCCACCACCGTCGCACCGGCGGTCAGCAGGACCCGGCTGATTCCGGCGCCGACGCCGCGGACGCCCCCGGTTACCAGAACGACGCGGTCGGACAGGTCGATTTCGAGTGCCACCGTGTTAACCTACCAAGCAATTGCTTGCTTAGCCAAGATGCTCGAGATGCGAGATGGGATACGCGATGGGGATCAAGCGCCATTCGGAATCCGCCGGTATCGCCGTGATCACGGTCGACTATCCGCCGGTCAACGCCATACCCTCGGACGGCTGGTTCACCCTCGCCGACGAGATCCGCGCCGCCGGGCGCGACCCGCAGACCCGGGTGGTCGTGCTGCGCGCGGAGAACCGTGGCTTCAACGCGGGCGTCGACATCAAGGAGATCCAGCGCAAACCCGGACATCAAGCGCTGATCGATGCGAACCACGGATGTTTCGAGGCATTCGGCGCGGTCTACGACTGCCCGGTCCCGGTGGTCACCGCGGTCCAGGGCTTCTGCCTCGGCGGCGGTATCGGCCTGGTCGGCAATTCCGACATCATCATCGCCTCCGAGGACGCGACCTTCGGCCTGCCCGAGGTCGACCGCGGCGCCCTCGGCGCCGCCACCCACCTCGCCCGGCTGGTTCCCCAGCACCTCATGCGCGCGCTCTTCTTCACCGCGAGCACCGCCACCGCCCAGCAGCTGCATCATTTCGGTTCCGTGCTGAAGGTGGTCCCCCGCGCCGAACTCGACGCCGCCGCGCTCGAGGTCGCCAAGGACATCGCCGCCAAGGACGGCCGGGTCATCCGGGCCGCGAAACGCGCGCTCAACGGTATCGACCTGCAGGACGTGCACCGCAGCTACCGCTTCGAACAGGGGTTCACCTTCGAACTGAACCTCTCCGGGGCATCCGACGAAATACGCGAACGCTTCGACGAAGACCTGGCGGCGCAGAAGGACGAGAACTGACATGGAACGGAAACCCATGCGAGACAAACGGAAATCACTGGACGAGATCGTCGGTGAACTGCGAAGCGGTATGACGATCGGTATCGGCGGCTGGGGTTCACGGCGTAAGCCGATGGCTCTGGTACGCGCCCTGTTGCGCACCGATGTCACCGATCTGACGGTGGTCACCTACGGCGGACCGGATCTGGGCCTGCTGCTCTCGGCCGGAAAGGTCCGTAAGGCCTACTACGGTTTCGTCTCCCTCGATTCGGCCCCGTTCTACGACCCATGGTTCGCGAAGGCGCGGACCTCCGGGCAGATCGTGGCCCGGGAGATGGACGAGGGCATGCTCAAATGCGGACTCGAGGCGGCCGCTGCGCGACTGCCGTTCCTGCCGATCCGCGCGGGGCTGGGGTCGGATGTACCGAACTTCTGGGACGGCGAACTGCGAACCGTCACCTCGCCGTATCCGAGCCCGGACGGCCGGTCCGAATCCCTGATCGCCATGCCCGCGCTGAATCTCGACGCGGCGCTGGTACACCTGAACATCGGTGACGCACACGGTAACGCCGCCTACCAGGGCGTGGACCCCTATATGGACGACCTCTTCTGTCTGGCCGCCGAGAAGCGATACCTGTCGGTGGAGCGGGTCGTGGAGACCGAGGAACTGGTGAAATCGGTTCCGCCACAGTCGCTGCTGCTCAACCGCATGATGGTCGACGCGGTGGCCGAGGCACCGAACGGCGCGCATTTCACCCTCGGCGGTGAGAGCTACGGCCGAGACGAGAAGTTCCAACGGCACTACGTCGAGGCAGCGGGGTCACCGGAGACCTGGCAGACCTTCGTCGATACCTACCTCAGCGGTTCCGAAGCGGACTATCAGGCTGCCGTCGTGCGATTCGAGGAGGAGCAGTGACCAGCACCGAAACCAGCACCCGGGCCGAGGTGTGCGCGATCGCGTGCGCCGAGATCTTCCGCGACGCCGGCGAGATCTTCGCCAGCCCCATGTCGCCGATGGCGCAGCTGGGCGCGCGGCTGGCGAAACTCACCTTCGAACCCGATCTGCTGATCTCCGACGGCGAGGCGTTCTTCCTCGCCGAAACGCCGCCTATCGGTGGCAAAGCGCCGGTCGAGGGCTGGATCCCGTTCCGCAGAGTCTTCGATGTACTGGCCTCGGGCCGCCGCCATGTGGTCATGGGCGCCAACCAGATCGACCGCTACGGTAACCAGAACCTCTCCGCCTTCGGCCCGCTCCAACAGCCGACCCGGCAGATGTTCGGGGTGCGCGGCGCGCCCGGCAACACCATCAACCATCCGACCAGTTACTGGATCGGACGCCACACCAAGCGGGTATTCGGCGAGAAGGTCGATATCGTCGCCGGCGTCGGCTACGACAAGGTCGACCCCGACAACCCCGCCTTCCGCTTCCACCACATCCATCGCGTGGTCAGCAATCTGGGCGTTTTCGATTTCGGCGGCCCGGACCACACGATGCGGGCACTGAGCCTGCATCCCGGGGTCACCGCCGAGGAGGTCGCCGAGAACACCTCGTTCGAGATCGCGGATCTGGGCACCGCCGGAGAAACCCGATTGCCGACCGCCGAAGAACTGCGGATCATTCGCGAGGTCCTGGACCCGAAGAAGATCCGCGACCGGGAGGTCCCGCAATGACCCCCCGGTTACGGACCCCGCTCACCGAGCTCGTCGGGATCGAACATCCCGTCGTGCAGACCGGTATGGGATGGGTGGCGGGACCGAGCCTGGTCTCGGCCACCTCCAACGCGGGCGGTCTGGGCATTCTGGCCTCGGCCACGATGACCTACGCAGAGCTGGAAACGGCCATCGCCAAAACCAAGACGCAGACCGACAAACCGTTCGGCGTGAACATCCGCGCCGATGCCTCCGACGCACCCGAGCGGATCGATCTGCTGATCCGCGAGAACGTGAAGGTCGCGTCGTTCGCCCTGGCTCCGAAGAAAGACCTCATCGCGAAGCTCAAGGACGCGGGCGTGGTGGTGGTCCCGTCCATCGGCGCCGCCAAGCACGCGGTGAAGGTCGCGTCCTGGGGGGCCGACGCGGTGGTGGTGCAGGGCGGTGAAGGCGGTGGACACACCGGCCCGGTGGCCACCACCCTGCTGCTCCCGTCGGTGCTGGACGCAGTGGATATCCCCGTGATCGCGGCGGGCGGTTTCTACGACGGACGCGGTCTGGCCGCGGCCCTGGCCTACGGTGCGGCCGGAGTCGCCATGGGCACCCGCTTCCTGCTCACCCAGGAGAGCAGCGTCCCGGATTCGGTGAAACAGGAGTACCTACGCCGCCAACTCGGCGAAACGGTGGTGTCCACCAAGGTCGACGGGATGCCGCACCGGGTGCTGAACACCGAACTCGTCCAGAAACTGGAGAACTCCGGGCGTATCCGCGGGCTCAGCGCGGCCGTCGGCAACGCGGCACGGTTCAAGAGCATGACCGGGATGAAATGGTCCACGCTGGTCAAGGACGGCCTGGCCATGCGCAAGGCCAAAGAACTCACCTGGTCGCAGGTCGTGATGGCGGCCAATACCCCGATGCTGTTGCGCGCCGGGCTGGTCGAGGGCAATACCGAAGCCGGCGTGCTGGCGGCGGGACAGGTGAGCGGTATCCTGGACGACCTGCCGACCTGCCAGGAGTTGATCGACCGGATCGTGACGGATGCGGTCGGCCGGATCGGCAGCATCGCCGCGCTCCCCCAGGGCGCCGAATCGAACAGCTGACAGAAGTCGCACAGGTCCGGCCGCCACCGTTGCCTCAGCTGAACGGAGTCCGTGGCCGCGGCGCCAACTCCCCATCGATGTAGATATCGACCTTCTCGTTGTAGAAGCACGCCAACCCTGCGACCTTCTGGCTCTCCGGCGTAGGGGTGCGATAGATCCACACCAGATCCGGGTGCTCGGTTTCGCTGACGCGGACACTCCAGTAGTCGGCATTGCCCTTGTACGGGCAGCTGGTGTGGGTCTCGGAGGGCCGCAGCAGATCCATCCGGATATCGGTGAGCGGCAGGTAGAAGCGGGCGGGCAGGCCGGTTTCGAACAGGATCCGCGGGGACCGTGAATCGGCCAGGGTGACACCGTCGAGTTCTACTCGTACATGCCGGGAACTCGCCAGGATGTCCACCCGCGAATAGGGGCTGCGCGGGTGGACATAGATCGGCTCGTCCTCCTCGAACCATTCGTCCATCGCGTCCCAATCCAACCGCACCAGTTCACTCAACTTCGGCGATTCCGGGTAGCGCAGCGCCGCGCCGCGGGCCGTGTTCCCGTCGACGACCACGTCGTATGCGGACCCTTCCCCGCGGCTCGCCGAGGTGCGGGTACTGCCGTCGAGTTCGAGCTTCGCGTGCAGGTCGGCGACAGGTATGTAGTAGGCCGGGTAGTAGGGGTTCTCCCAGACCAGCGCCGGTCGTACAGTATCGGCGACCAGATGTCCGCCGAGGTAGACCCGTACCCGCTTCTGGATCGTCTCGACGCGGACCTCGTCCGGCTGTGCATCGGTCATACCTCTCGACCCTACGCCGGGCCGGTTTCATCGGGCGGGCGAGAAAAAGCGGGCCCCGCCTGTGGGCGGGACCCGCGGGTGACCTCTTCTGAAGGTCAGTCTCCGACCGTGACCGCCTGCGCTTCCGCCACGCTGTGCGGGGCGGGGTCGTGGTCGTCGATATGGGCGAGAGCGGAACGACCGGCCAGCAGAACCACCACGCCCAGGGCGGTACACGCGGCCCCCACCCAGAACGGGAGCGAGATGCTGGTCTCCCCCAGCTTGCCGGCCAGCCACGGTGCGGCCGCGCCGCCGGCGAACCGTACGAAACTGTAGGCCGCGGCGGCGGTGGAACGTTCCACCGGCGCGGAGATCATGACGGCCTCGGTGATCAGGGTGTTGTTGACGCCCAGGAACAGTCCCGAGATGACCACGCCGACGATCAGCACCGGCTTGTGCTCGGCGAACAGCGCCATCACCGCCAGATCGGCCGCGAACAGTCCGACCGCGAGCGCGATCATCGGCAGGGTGCCGAATCGCGCCTGCAGTTTCGGGGCGAGGAACACCGAGGATATCGCGAGCAGAATGCCCCAGCCGCAGAAGATGAAGCCGATCGCGTAGGTGCCCATATCCAGTGGGAACGGGGTGTAGGCGAGCAGGGTGAAGAAGCCGAAGTTGTACAGCAGGGCTGTCATGCTCACGACCAGCAATCCGCGGTGGCGCAGCGCTTTGAACGGTGCGGCCAGTGAGGTCGGGTGGGCGGTCTTCGGGCTCTCGGGCAACAGGACGACGATCGCGATGAACGCGACGGCCATCAGGACGGATACACCGAAGAAGGGGCCGCGCCAGCTGATTCCGCCGAGCACACCGCCCAGCAGCGGTCCGGTGGCGATACCGATACCCAGCGCGGCCTCGTAGAGGATGATGGCGCGGGCGACCCCACCGCTGGCGGCGCCGACGATGGTCGCCAGCGCGGTCGCGATGAACAGTGCGTTGCCCAGTCCCCAGCCCGCGCGGAATCCGACGATCTGCTCGACAGTGTCCGAACAGCCCGCCAGCGCCGCGAAGACGATGATCAATGCCAGACCGGCCAGCAGTGTCTTCTTGGCACCGAAGCGGCTGGAGACCACGCCCGTGACCAGCATGGCCACCCCGGTGACCAGCATATAGCTGGTGAACAGCAGCGATACCTGCGAGGGCGAGGCGTTCAGCTGTTCACCGATGGGCTTGAGAATCGGATCGACCAGGCCGATACCCATGAAGGCGATAACGCTGGCGAAGGCTACAGCCCAGACAGCTTTGGGCTGTCCGGTCGATGTGCTGTGTCGATCGCGTGTGTGCGCGGGCCTTGCGTGGTTTCCCCGCGCTACCGCCGCCGGGCCGGACGCGCTCGTACCGTCCGGCCCGGTGGTCGTCCTGGTCGTGGTGCTCATCGGTGTTTCCTCGATTGCGTGTGGTTCCCGGCCGATTCCCGGATCACCGCCAGTAGTTCCCGCAGATCGGCGGCGAGTCCGGCGAGACGTTCGGTGTCGAAGCCGGGTAGCGGGCCGGACAGCGCTTCGCGCATGGATGCGCGGGTGGCGGCGAGCCGGGCACGCCCGGCCGGTGTGAGTTGGACGACGACGGCGCGGGAATCGCCTGGATCGCGGTGCCGGGAGGCGTATCCCTCCCCCACCAGCCGGGCGATGAGCGCGGTCGCCGTGGGTTGCGATGTGCGATCGATACCAGCGAATTCGCTGACCCGCAGCGAACCGTGCTCGTCGAGCACTGCCAGTGCGCGCACGGTGGCGCGCGGCAGGTCGTCGACGCTGAGTGCTCCCGCCGCACGCGTGAGCCGACCCGCGGTGACCAGCAGATCGACGACGGTGTCGTCCACATCGGTCCCCGGGTTCGGCTGCACCCAGATATTATTACATAGGCTAACTATCTATTTCCAGGCCGTCCGACGGGATACCCGCCACAGGCAGGCATGCGCCGGGCGACGGTCACCGACGTCAGGGGGCTTCGACCCCGCGACGCCGGAGGCGGCGCAAATCAAACACAGCGCTCGATAATGGTGGCGTTGGCGGTGCCGCCGCCCTCGCAGATGGTGAGCAGGCCGTAGCGGCCGTTGATCCGCTCGAGTTCGTTGAGCAGCGATGCGAAGAGTTTCGCGCCCGTCGCGCCGAGCGGATGGCCCAGGGCGATCGCGCCGCCGTTCACGTTCACCTTCTCCGGATCGGCGCCGGTCTCCTTCAACCAGGCCAGCACCACGGGGGCGAACGCCTCGTTGATCTCGACCACGTCGATATCGTCGATGGTCAGGCCGGTCTTCTCCAGCGCCCACTTGGTGGCCGGGATGGGCGCGGTGAGCATGTACAGCGGGTCGGCTCCGCGGGCGCTCACATGGATGATCCGGGCACGGGGAGTCAAGCCGTATTCCTGGACCGCCCAGTCCGAGGCGAGCAGGGTGGCGCTGGCGCCGTCGGAGATCTGCGAGGCCACCGCGGCGGTGAGCGGGCTGCCCTCCTCCAGCGCGGGCAGCGAGGCCATCTTCTCCAGGCTGGTCTCGCGCGGGCCCTGGTCGATCCAGAAATCGCCCACCGGCACGATCTCGTTGTCGAACCGGCCGGCTTTGATGGCCGCGCGGGCGCGCTCATGGCTGCGCAGCGCCCACTGCTCCATATCCGCGCGGCTGATTCCCCACTTCTCGGCGATCATCTGCGCGCCGCGGAACTGCGACACCTCCCCGGTGCCGTAACGGTGATCCCAGCCCTCGGCGCCGACGAACGGCGAATCGAAGCCGTACTCCTTGCCCGCGATCATGGCCGCGGAAATCGGGATGGCACTCATGTTCTGCACGCCCCCGGCCACGATCACCTCGGCGGTACCGCTCATGATCGCCTGGGCACCGAAGTTGACGGCCTGCTGGCTGGACCCGCACTGCCGGTCCACGGTGACTCCCGGAACCTCTTCCGGGTACCCGGCGGCCAGCCAGATGGTGCGGCCGATATTGCCGGCCTGCGGGCCGACATTGTCGACACAGCCGACGATCACATCGTCGACTCGCGCCGGGTCGATCGAATTGCGCCCGAACAAGCCCTGGAGCGCGGCCGCACCGAGATCGGCCGGGTGAACCCGCGCCAGCGCACCGTTGCGCTTACCGACCGGGGTACGCACCGCATCGATCACATACGCTTCGCTCAGGGGCGTATAGGGGCGGCGGGCAGCTGTTGCCATGGATTTCTCCTAATCGGTGTGGCCCGGCACGGTGAGCCCGTCGAGCACGATGGTGAGGTACTGCTTCGCGAGAGTTTCGACGGTGACCGAGCCGCCGCCCGGCTGATACCAGCGGACCGCGACCCAGACCGTGTCACGCAGGAAGCGGTAGGCCAGATCGATATCGAGTTCGGGACGGAAGCTACCGTCGGCGATACCGCTGGTGAGGACGCGGCGCCAGAGCTCCCGGAATTCGCGGTTGTAGTCGTCGATATAGGCGAACCGCTCGGCGGCGAGCAGGCGTTTGGCTTCGGACTGGTAGATGGCGACGGCGGCGTGCGAGCGGTCGAAGGATTCATAGGAGGCGAGCACCAGAGCTTCCAACGTGGCACGCGAACTCAGCCCGGCGGCGACGATCTCGCGGTAGCGTCCGAACAGCTCGTCCAGGAAACCTCGCAGGATCTCGTCCACCATGCCCTCTTTCGAGGAAAAATGGTGGTACAGACTGCCGGAGAGGATGCCGGCCGCGTCGGCGATATCACGCACCGTGGTGGCGCGCACGCCGCGTTCGGCGAACAGGTCGGCCGCCAGATCGAGTAGTTCGTTTCGCCGGGCCGATTTCGAGGGGTCGGGTGCGCTCACCCCGACATAATACAACCAAGCGTTTGCTTGGTCTATGGTGGTGGGCAAACGAAGCGGGCCCGAAGGTTCCGGCTCCCCCCTCCTATCGGAGCCGGACCCCTCGGGCCCACATCTCGGAAGAAGTTCGAATCCCGCACTGCTTCCGATCATTTGGACGCGAGGCCGCCGGAACCGGTTCCACCGCAGCGCGACTTTCTCGATCGCGTACCGAGAGCGGACCGCCGCACCGATCCGGCCGGCCGAGTACAACAGGTCTCGGCCGATAACCGAGGGCAGCTGCCTACCGGAACTCGACGACGGCGCCGGTATATTCCGGCCCATGACGACGCCGTTCCCGCAGCGACAGTGGGGTTCCCCGAAGAGCCCGCCGGCCCGCGTGGCGAACAGGTTCGCCGGCACGAAGATCGGCTCCCGGGTGATCCGCGCCCTCACCCCGCTGGATCGCTGGGTGCTGGAACGCACCGACGCCCGGTATACCGTGCTCGGACCGATCGGTGCACCGGTGATCCTGTTGACCACGACGGGTCGCAGATCCGGACAGTCACGTACCCAGCCGCTGCTGTGCGTACACGACGGCACCACCGTATATGTCATCGGCAGCAATTTCGGTGGCACCCACCACCCCTCTTGGACAGCCAATCTTCTCGCCGACCCGAACGCGACGGTATCCATTGCGGGCGAACGCATTCCGGTCACCGCCACTCGGGTCGAGGGCACGGCCGCGGAATCGGTGTTCGAGCGGTTCGTCGAGATCACCGGCGCCTACGCCGCCTACCGGGACCGCACCGACCGCGAACTGCGCATATTCGCACTCACCCGCGCCTGATCCCCGGGCCGGCCGAGTCAGGCCCGCTGACTGCTGATCGAGACGACCTCACCCGTGAGGTAGGTGGTGTAATCGCTGGCGAGCATCGCGATGGTGGCCGCGACCTCCCACGGTTCGGCGGCGCGGCCGAATGCCTCCCGCTCGGAGAGCCGGTCGAGCAGTTCGGTGGAACTGGTCTTGTCGAGGAAGGCGTGCCGGGCGATGCTCGGCGAGACCGCGTTGATCCGGACCCCGAGTTCGGCCGCTTCCACCGCACTGCACCTGGTCAGCGCCATCACCCCGGCCTTGGCAGCGGCGTAGTGCGCCTGACCGTACTGGGCCCGCCAGCCGAGCACGCTCGCGTTGTTGACGATCACCCCGCCGTGTTTCGCGTCACGGAAATAGTTGAGCGCGGCGCGCGTACAGCGGAAAGTGCCGTTGAGGGTGATATCGAGAACGCGATCCCATTGTTCGTCGGTCATATCGACCACCGGCGTCTCACCGCCCAGCCCGGCATTGTTGACGAGGATATCGACCCCGCCCAGGGCGGCGGCCGCGCCGCGCACCAGTTCGTCGACCTGCTCGGTGCTGGTCACATCGCAGACGATCGCGGCGACCGCACGATCGGCGAATTCCTCGGACAGTTCGGCCCGGGTGGCCTCCAGCCGGCGTTCGTGCCAGTCCGAGACCACCACATCGGCGCCCTCGGCGAGCAACCGGCGCGCTGTCGCGGATCCGATCCCGGTACCGGCGGCCGCGGTGACCACGGCGCGGCGGCCGGTGAGCAGTCCGTGGGCCGGGGTCTGCTGCGGCGCGACCGACAGCGGCCCGCTCACTGCCGGGCCTCGCGCGGCAGGCCGAGCACCCGCTCGGAGATGATGTTGCGCTGCACTTCGTTCGAACCTCCGTAGATCGTATCGGCGCGGGTGAACAGATACAGCCGCTGCCATTCGTCGAGATCACCGTCTGCGGCGACGAGTCCGGCGGCGCCGCGGACCGCCATGGCGAGTTCGCCGAGTCCGCGATGCCAATTGGCCCAGAGCAGTTTGCCCACCGAGGCCTGACCGCCGTCGTCCGCTGTCTCGGCCATGGTGCGCTGTGCGTGGGCACGCAGCACCCGCAGCCCCACCCAGGCGCGATCCATCTTGTCCGCGAGCAGCGGATCGTCGAGGGCGCCGGATTCGCGGGCCAGTTCTTCGATCGCCGCGAGTTCCCGGGCGAAGCGGATCTGCTGGCCGAGTGTGGAGATCCCGCGTTCGACATTGAGGGTGCCCATGGCGACGCGCCAGCCGTCCCCCGGTGCACCGACGACCAGGTCGGCGTCGGTGCGCGCGTTGTCAAAGAACACCTCGTTGAATTCCGAGGTGCCGGTGAGCTGGACGATCGGCCGGACCTCGATACCCGGCTGATCCATCGGCACCAGCAGGTACGAAAGACCCTTGTGACGTTTGGAACCCGGTTCGGTGCGGCAGACCGCGAAACACCAGTCGGCCACATGCGCGAGCGAGGTCCAGATCTTCTGCCCGTTGATCGACCACTGATCGCCGTCGAGCCGGGCCGAGGTGGAGACCGCCGCGAGATCGGAGCCGGCGCCCGGTTCCGAGTATCCCTGGCACCACAGTTCGGTGACGGTGCGGATACCCGGCAGGAAGCGGTCGCGCTGGGCGTCGGTACCGAAGGCCAGCAGCGTCGGGCCGAGCAGTTCCTCGCCCACATGGGAGACCCGCGCGGGCGCGTTCGCCTTCGCGTATTCCTCGTGGAAGATGATCTGCTGCGCGACGCTCGCGTCGCGACCGCCGTACTCCACCGGCCAGCCCAGGCAGGTCCAGCCCGCGGCAGCCAGCGCACGGTCCCATTCCAGGCGTTCGTCGAAGGCCTCGTGTTCGCGACCGGGTCCGCCGAGGCCGCGCAACTCCCGGAATTCACCGTTGAGCTGCTCTTCGAGCCAACTTCGCACCTGATCGGCGAATTCGCCGTCGTTCAGGGCGGCGACGCTGGTCCGCTCGGCCGTCGGACGCGCTCTGGCGGCGTGTTCGGCCGAAAGCCGTCCGCCGTCGCGACCGGTACCGGATTCTGAGGTCTGGATAGCACCCACGACGGTAGGATAACCTACCAAGCACTTGCTTTGTAGACCGCAACTCGCAGACCGCGCACCGCCCACGGCCGCACGACATCGAGGACACCCGTGACACCCCCTGCGCACACCCCACCGACGGACCGGACCACACCACTGGCCCTGCACGCCGCCGCCCAGACCTACGGCGCGGCCCCGGCACTGGCCGACGGCCCCGTCCGGCTCGACTGGACCCAGCTGCTCGAACAGGTACAGGACGTGGCACGCGCGCTGCTCGCCCGCGGTATCCGCACCGGAGACCGCGTCGGTATCTGGTCGCCCAACACCCATCACTGGGTGATCGCCGCCCTGGGCGCGCACTACGCGGGCGCGACGCTGGTCCCGCTCAACACCCGCTACGTCGCCGACGAGGTCGCCGACGTACTGCGGCGGGTCGACGCCGAGGCGCTCTTCATCGCCGGCACCTTCCTGAAACGCGACCGGCTCGCCGAGCTGCGCGCGGCCGCGCCGGACCTGCGGATAGGAACCGTCGTCGTACTCCCGGTCGAAGGCACCGAGGAACCGGTCGACGACGCGCTGAACTGGTCGGAACTGGTCGCGGCCGGCGCCGGAGTCAGCCGCGACCAGGCGCGCGAACACGCCGAGTCGATCAGCCCCGAGGATCTGTCCGACATCCTGTTCACCTCGGGCACCACCGGCCGCAGCAAAGGCGTGCTGATCGCACACCGGCAGACCCTGTCCGCGGTCCGCGGCTGGACCGAATGCGCGACCCTCAACAGCGACGACAACTACCTGATCGTCAACCCGTTCTTCCACAGCTTCGGCTACAAGGCCGGAATCATCGCCTGCCTGCTCACCGGGGCGACCATGGTCCCGCAGATCGTCTTCGATGTACCGACCACGATGCGGCTCATCGACCAGGAGAAGATCACCGTCCTGCCCGGCCCGCCCACCATCTACCAGTCGATCCTGGATTTCCCGGACCGCGGCGAGTACCGGTTGGGCAGCCTGCGGGTGGCGATCACCGGGGCGGCACCGGTACCGGTCGTCCTGGTGGAGCGGATGCGCGAGGAACTCGATTTCGACGTGGTCCTCACCGCGTACGGACTCTCGGAATCCTCCGGTTTCGGCACCATGTGCCGGGTCGAGGACGATGCCGAGACGATCTCGGGCACCAGCGGCCGGCCCATGGCCGGTTTCGAACTGAAACTCAGTGACGCCGGCGAGGTCCTGCTGCGCGGACCGAATGTCATGCTCGGCTACCTGGACGATCCGGAGAGCACCGCGAAAACCGTCGACGCCGACGGCTGGCTGCACACCGGCGATATCGGTGTGGTCGACGATCGTGGATATCTGAAGATCACCGACCGCCTCAAGGATATGTATGTCAGCGGCGGCTTCAATGTGTATCCCGCCGAGATAGAACAGGCTCTGGCCCGATTGGACGGGGTCGCCGTATCCACGGTGATCGGCGTGCCCGATACCCGGATGGGCGAAGTGGGCAAGGCCTACATCGTCCGTAAACCGGGCGCCGCGCTCACCGAGGACCAGGTGTTCTCCTACGCCACCGAGACACTGGCCAATTTCAAGGTGCCGCGCTTCGTCGAATTCCGCGACGAACTGCCCTACAACGCCAGCGGCAAGGTGCTCAAACGCCAGCTACGTGAGGAGAATTCGCAATGACGGAAAACGGGGCCGACGGCACCGCGGGGAGTGTCCCCTACGAGCCGGATGTGGTGACCTACGAGCGCCGCGGCCCGATCGCCGTGGTTACCTTGAACCGGCCGGACTACCGCAATGCGCAGAACTCCGTGATGACCTACGCCATCGACGCCGCGTTCGAGCGGGCAGTGGCGGATCCCGAGGTCAAGGTCATCGTGCTGGCCGGAAACGGAAAACACTTCAGCGCCGGTCACGATCTGGGCACTCCCGGTCGCGACCATCATGTGAAGTACCCGAACAAGGCCGCGCTCTGGTGGGACCATGTGGACCGCCCCGGCGGCGACCAGCGTTTCGCCCGCGAGACGGAGGTCTACCTGGGGATGTGCCGCCGGTGGCGAGAGATCCCCAAGCCGACCATCGCCATGGTGCAGGGCGCCTGTATCGCGGGTGGGCTCATGCTGGCCTGGGTCTGCGACATGATCATCGCCGCCGACGACGCGTTCTTCTCCGACCCCGTCGTGCGGATGGGAATTCCGGGTGTCGAATACTTCGCCCACCCGTGGGTGATGGGTCCGCGCGCCGCCAAGGAATTCCTGTTCACCGGTGACCGGTTCGGCGCCGACCAGGCCAAGGAATGGGGCATGGTCAACCGGGTCGTACCGCGCGCCGAATTGGAAAGCGAGACCATGGCGCTGGCCGAGAAGATCTCCACCATGCCGCAGTTCGGGCTGGCGTTGACCAAGAAAGCGGTCAACCAGTCCGAAGACCTCATGGGCATGCGCGCCGGTATGGACTCGGTATTCGGCCTCCACCATTTCGCGCATGCGCACAATGCCGAGGTCGGCGCCGATTCCCTGGGCGGTATGAACGCCGAATCGATGAAAGCGCAGGCGAGTTCGGCCGACGCGAAGAATACGGACGGGAAAGACTGAATGGACCTCGATCTCGACGAAGGTACCCGGGAATTCCAGCGGGAAGTCCGCGAATTCCTGGCCGGATGCGTTCCCTCGGAACCGCTGCCGTCGATGGACACCGCAGCCGGGTTCGAAGCCCATCGCGCCTGGGAGAGCACCCTGGCCGACGCCCGATTGTCGGTGGTGTCGTGGCCGGGCGAGTTCGGCGGCCGCGACGCGTCGTTGCTGGAATGGGTGCTCTTCGAACAGGAGTACTACGCGGCGGGCGCGCCCGGCCGAGTGAGCCAGAACGGGATCTTCCTGCTGGCCCCCACCCTGTTCGAGCACGGCACACCCGAACAGCTGGCGCGGATCATGCCGCGGATGGCACGGGGCGACGATATCTGGGCGCAGGCATGGTCGGAACCGGAAGCCGGTAGCGATCTGGCCGGTATCCGGTCGACGGCAACGCGCACCGACGGTGGCTGGCTGCTGAGCGGTCAGAAGACCTGGAGTTCGCGGGCGACATTCGCCGACTGGGCCTTCGGCCTGTTCCGCAGCGACCCCACCGCCGAGCGGCACCGCGGCCTCACCTATCTGATGTTCCCGCTCACCGCCGAGGGCGTCACCGTGCGTCCCATCCCCCAGCTCGACGGCGAACCGGGCTTCGCGGAGATCTTCCTCGACGATGTCTTCGTCCCCGACAGCGATGTGATCGGCGCCCCCGACGAGGGCTGGCGGGTCGCGATGAGCACCTCCAGCAACGAACGCGGTCTCTCGCTACGCAGTCCCGGCCGGTTCAGCGCGACCGCACAACGGCTGATCGAGCTGTGGACCGAACGCGGTGATACCGGCGCTGCCGCACGGGACGCGGTGGTGGACGCCTGGATCGGCAGCGAGGCGTACCGCCTGCACACTTTCGGCACCGTCACGCGATTGAACGAGGGCGGCAAGCTCGGCGCCGAATCGTCCATCACCAAGGTGTTCTGGTCCGAGCTCGATATCTCCATGCACGAAACCGCGCTGGACCTGTTGGGCGCCGAGGCCGAACAGGAGAGTCGCTGGACCGACGGTTATCTGTTCTCACTGTCCGGTCCGATCTACGCCGGCACCAACGAAATCCAACGCAACATCATCGCCGAGCGGCTCCTCGGCCTACCGAGGGGATCCAGCCGATGAAATTCGCGCTCAGCCCGGAACACCTGGACTTCGGCGCCAGTATCCGCAAGCTCTTCGAATCCGGTTCCACCACCGCCGCGGTGCGGGCGTGGAGCACCGATGATCCGGCGGCCGGTCGCGCACTGATCGAACAGCTGGCCGCCGCCGGAGCATTCGGCTTGACCATCACCGACGAGTTCGGCGGTCTCGACGCCGAACCGCTGGACCAGTTGGTCGCCTTCGTCGAGATCGGCCGAGCCGCGGCACCCGGACCGCTGGTGGAATCGGCCGCCGTCGTACCCGCGCTGCTGCAATCGCTGGCGAGCACCGACCCCGAACCGGCCCGGCGCTGGCTACCGGGTATTTCCGAGGGCGCACTCTCGGCCACCGCCGCCTTCACCGGGCATGGTGGTCGCGCGGTAGCGGTGGACGCCGACCGGGTCGATCTCGTGCTCGTGATCGACGGTGACCGCGTGAGCACCGGCCGGGTCGGCGAAGCGGTTCGCTCGGTGGACCCCGCGCGCCGCCTGTTCGTTGTCGAAGCCGATGAGCTGGTCGCCGAGGGACCGCACGTGGCCGCGGCCGCCGCGGCCGGTTTCGATGCCGGGGTCCTGGCCAACGCCGCGCAGTTGCTCGGCGCCGGCAAGGCTCTGCTCGACGCGTCCACCGACTATGTGAAACAGCGCAAACAGTTCGGTCGCCCGATCGGTGAGTTCCAGGCCCTCAAACAGAAACTCGCGGATGTCTTCATCGGCCTCGACCTGGCCGAACCGCTGCTGTACCGGGCGGCGCTCACCACCGCGACCCCCAACCGGGCCCGCGACACCTCCGCGGCAGCCGTGGCCTGCGCCGACGCCGCCTACCGGGCCGCCCGCAGCGCTCTGCAGGTGCACGGCGCCATCGGCTACACCGCCGAATACGACCTGTCGCTGTGGCTGACCCGGGTCACCGCCCTACGCTCCGCCTGGGGCACCCCGGATCTGCATCGCGGCCGGGTGGCCGACGCCTTGCGCGCCCCGGCCGCGGCCGACCCGTCCGGCGCGCTCACCTGACCAGAAACAGCAGGCAGCGGCGGATGCGCACGGATGCGCTGCCGGTGACCGTCGGAAACACACGGGAGAAGAGATGATCAGCGAGGAACAGCAGGAGTTGGTGACAGCGGTCCGAGGCCTGCTGGCCAAACGGGACGCCCGGGCCGGAATCCGCAAGGCCATGGATACCGAACTGGGCTACGACCCGCGGCTGTGGGCACAGCTGTGCGAACAGGTCGGAGTGGCCGCACTGGCGATACCCGAGGAGTTCGGTGGGTTCGGCGCGGGCCTGGCCGAATCCCTGCTGGTGGTGGGCGAAATCGGCCGGACACTCGCCGATGTGCCGATGCTCGGATCCGCCGTGCTGGGTGTGCAGGCGGTACTGCTCTCCGGGGACGTCGAGGCCTGTGCGCGACTGCTGCCCGGCGTCGCCGAGGGACGTAGCACCCTCGCTGTCTGCTGGGCCTCGGCCCGCGGCTGGGACGATTTCGGAGTGCGGGCCGATGGGGAGAGCCGCGACGGGACGGCGCACTACGTCCGCGACGGGACGGCGCACTATGTCCTCGACGGGACGGCGCACTACGTCCTCGACGGGACCGCCGCCGATACCTTGATCGTGGTCACCGAATCCGGTCTGTTCGAGGTGGATCCGGCCGCCGCCGGGGTCGAGCGGCGCCGGGTCGCCGCCATGGATCCCTCCCGCGGTCTGTCCGAGATCTCCTTCACCGCTGTGCCCGCGCGACGGCTGGGCGACGCGGATCCGGGCCCGATCATCGAACAGCTGCACCGGATCGCGTGGGCCGCGGTGGCCGCCGAACAGGTCGGCGCGGCCGAGTACTGCCTCGAAGCAACCGTGGAGTACACGAAGTCACGGGTGCAGTTCGGCCGGGCAATCGGCAGTTTCCAGGCCCTCAAACACCGGATGGCGGATATGTACGTGCTCGCCGAGTCGGCGAAATCCGCTTCCCTCGCCGCCACCTTCGCGGTGGCCGGGAATACCGCTTCGGCGGCCGAGGATGTCTGGGTGGCCCGGCGGCAGTGCTCCGAATCGTTCTCGGCGATCGCCGCCGAAACCGTTCAGCTGCACGGCGGTATCGCCATCACCTGGGAACACGACGCGCACCTGTACTTCAAACGCGCCCACGGCGACGCCGAGCTCTTCGGCGTCCCCCGCCGGCCGCTGGTCGATCACTGAGGGCGTCGGCGATCTGACCGTACGAAAAACAATTGCGCGGCGTGGGGAGCCGTGCCAAAGTGACCGACGCACCCGCCGCCGCGCCTCGGTGCGAACCCGTTACGTCAGACCACCAGTGTCGGTATCTCGTATTTGCGGCACCAGGGGTCGCGGGTGGCGAGCACCAAATCTTCCGAGCTCGCCTGCGCCAACAGCATGCGGTCGAACGGGTCGCGGTGGATCAGCGGCAACCGGCCGGCCGCGATCGCGTGTTCTGCATTGATCTGCAACAGGGTGAAACCGCTGTCACGCACCCGCTCTGGAAGATCGGCCGGTCCGTGCAGTTTTCTACCCGCATGCTTGATCGCCACCTCCCATACCGAAGCGGCGCTCACGAACACATCCGGATCGCGGTCGAGCCGATCCTTGACCTCGTCGGTGAGCGTCGGGTCGTCCGCGAGCCACCACAACACCACATGGGTATCCAGCAGCAAGCTCACCGCGGGATGCCGAACTCGTCGGCTATTGCCTCGTTCGTCTCCTCGGAGTCCCAGTCCGCTTCGAGGGTGAGCGTTCCACGCAGCGATCCACGGCCGGTGCGGTCTGCCCGTCGGACCAGCGGCACGACCTTGGCCACAGGGTGCCCGGCACGGCTGATCACGATCTCCTCGCCGCGCTCGACGCGTTCCACGATGCGTGACAGATTGGTCTTCGCCTCGTGGATATTGAACTGTTCCGCCGCGTTGCCGGCCATGGCCACCTCCTTAGCTAACAGGTTAGCCCACTGAGGCTTCGTCCCACAGCGTCACAGGGGACACGCCCCTCACCGCATCTCCCGGCCTATCCAGAGGTTCGTCGAGCTCGCCGGCTACTCCGGCACTTCGAGCACACCCTCGTCGACCGCCCACTTGATGGTCTTCTGTAAACGTTCGCACGTGTCCGGCCGACCGGGCCCGTGCCCCTTGGCACTGAGCTCGGCGAAGACCGGGCAGCGTTCGGCCGGGTTCTCGGTCCACTGCACCGAGGTCTGCCGGGCGCTGCTCTTACGGACCCGCACCTCGGTATGGCAGGCCTGACACCGCAGCGGTGTCAGGCCGTCCTCCAGATACCGTTCCTGGTCCACGACCGTCTGGGCCCGCACCTCGGCCCGCCGGGCGGGCTGGTCGGCGAAATCGGGTGCTTTCGCCCAGCTGGTCATATCAGACTCCCGCCTCCGCCTGGTCGGCGTCCGCTTCTTGTTCGCGTTTGCGCCGCAGGTTCTCTTCGACCTCGGCTTCCCATGCCTCGTTCGCCTTCGTGGTGTCGACCTCGAATTCGAACCGCTGGGTCATCTTCTCGGTCACCTCGGCGATATCGACGTAGAACTGGTCGTACCAGCGCCGCAGCTGGTAGACCGGGCCGTCCTCCTCGCAGAGCAACGGATTCTCGACCTTGGACTTGTGCTTCCAGATCTCGACATCCTGCAGGAACCCGTCGCCGAAGAAATCGGCCATGGTCCGCGCGAGATTCTGTGCGGTCGCGTCGTCGAGGCCCTTGGGCTTCTCGACGGTCAGACCCCACTGCAACATGAACGAGTCCTGCGACACCGGGTAGTGGCAGTTGATCAGCTGGACCTTGATCTCGTAGCCGCCGTAGCTGTTGATCAGGGGGTTGATCATGTAGGAGGGGCCGAAGTACGACGCCTCCGATTTCAACAGCTGCTCACCGGCGTACTTGGCGCCCGCACCGACGTCCGGGCGACCCTTGGTCTCCAGGAACTGAGTGGCGACATGCCCCTCGAAGACGTTCTTGAAGTAGGTGGGGAACGCGAAGTGGATGTAGAAGAAGTGGGCCATATCGACCACGTTGTCGATGATCTCGCGGCAGTTCGCGCCCTCGATCAGCAGATTGTTCCAGGTCCACTCGGTCCAGCCGCTTTCGAGCTCCTCGACCGGGTTACCGTCGGCATCGGTGTAGGGGCCCTCGATATGCGGGATGGTGACCTCCGGTGGCGGCTGATTGCCCTCGTGGTCGTGCCAGACGAAGAGCTGACCGTTGCGTTCGAGGGTGGTCCACCGCCGAGTCCGCGCCAGCGGCGGTACGCGCCGGGCGTAGGGAATCGAGGTGCACTTGCCGTTCGCGCCCCAGCGCCAGTCGTGGAACGGGCAGGCGATATCGTCGCCCTTCACCTCGCCCATGCTGAGGTCGCCGCCCATATGGCGGCAGTAGGCGTCGAGTATGTGCAACTCGTCGGCACTGTCGGCCCACACCACGAGCTTGGTCCCGAACGCCTGTACCGAATGCGGTTTGCCGTCCCGGAAATTCTGCGCCAACCCCAGGCAATGCCATCCGCGGGCGTATCGGGTGGGAACCGAGCCGACGTCGAGCTCGCGGACCTTCGCACCGCCCGGCGTGGTTGCTGCCATCGCAATTCCTCCTCTTGCTGTACTAGAACACGTTACAAAACTGGCGTCCCGAATGCCAGCGATTCGCGCTACATCCTGCACATGTCGCATATCCGCAGCACCCAGACACCGGTTCTCGACATGAACGAGAACCTGTTCTAGTCTCAGAAGTAAATTCTGCGGTGAGCAGATGACTACCGGTTAGCAAAACGACCAGGCAGGAGCAGGGCCGGAGATGACGCGAGAAGTGACGGAGCGGGTCGAAGCGCTATTGCCCACACTGCGCGCCCGCGCGCAGGAGGCGGAAGACCTTCGGCAGATTCCCGAGGAATCCATCAAGGACCTGCAGGAAGCCGGTTTCTTCCGACTCCTGCAGCCGAAGCAGTGGGGCGGGCACGCCGCAAATCCGGTCGTCTTCTACGACACGGTCCGCAAGATCGCCAGCGCGTGCGGGTCCACCGGCTGGGTGGCCGGGATCATCGGCGTGCACAACTGGCATCTGGCGCTGTTCGGCCAGGAGGCGCAGGAAGAGGTGTGGGGCGATAACACCGATGTGCGGATCTCCTCGTCCTACGCGCCGATGGGCGCCGGCACTGTGGTCGACGGCGGCTACCGGGTCAGCGGCTCGTGGGCCTGGTCCTCGGGTTCCGGGCACGCCGACTGGACCTTCGTCGGCGGACCGGTGATCAAGAACGGTAAACCGGTCGATTTCGGCAGCTTCCTGGTCCCGCGCTCCGAATACGAGATCGACGACGTCTGGAACGTGGTCGGCCTGCGCGGTACCGGTTCGAACACCCTCGTGGTGAAGGACGTTTTCGTCCCCACGCACCGGTTCCTCAGCTACAAGACCATGAACGATCTGAAATCGCCGGGTCTGGAACGCAACACCGACCCGGTCTACAGGATGCCGTGGGGCACCATCCACCCCACCACCATCTCCGCGCCGATCGTCGGTATGGCCTACGGCGCCTACGAGGCCCATGTCGAGCACCAGGGCAAGCGGCTGCGCGCGGCCTACGCCGGCGAGAAAGCCAAGGAGGATCCGTTCACCAAGGTCCGGATCGCCGAGGCGTCCAGCGATATCGACGCCGCCTGGCGGCAGCTGTCGGGCAATGTCGCCGACGAGTACGCGCTCTTGCTGGAAGGCAAGGAGATCCCGTTCGACCTGCGGGTGCGCGCCCGGCGCGACCAGGTTCGCGCGACCGGCCGGGCCATCGCCTCGATCGACAAACTCTTCGAGAGCTCCGGTGCCACCGCCCTGGTCAACGGCACCCCGCTACAGCGGTTCTGGCGCGACGCGCACGCCGGCCGCGTGCACGCCTCCAACGATCCCGAGCGGGCCTACGTCATGTACGGCACCCACGAGTTCGGGCTCCCGGTTTCCGACGGGATGGTGTGATGACCTCGACCGCCGAACTCACCTACGAGTCCACTTCGCGGTTCGCGCAGGTTCGTCCGGATCTGAAACTGCACTACCACGAGGCCGGGGTCGGTAACGGTCCCACCATCGTGCTGCTGCACGGCGGCGGGCCGGGCGCTTCGTCGTGGTCGAATTTCTCTCGCAATATCCCGGTGCTGGCCCGCGATTTCCATGTGATCGCGGTCGACCAGCCCGGCTACGGACAGTCCGACAAGCCGACCGAGCATCCGCAGTACTTCGTGCACAGCTCCTCGGCGCTGAAGGATCTGCTCGACACCCTGGAGATCACCGACCGCGTCCACCTACTGGGCAACTCGCTCGGCGGCGGCGCCGCGGTGCGATTCGCGCTCGACTACCCCGATCGGGCCGGAAAACTGGTCCTGATGGGACCGGGCGGGCTGAGCACCAACCTGTTCGCCGCCGACCCCACCGAGGGCGTCAAACTGCTGGGCAAGTTCAATTACGAACCCACCCGGGAGAATCTCGAGGCGTTCCTGCGGATCATGGTGTTCGACCAGGCCCTGGTCACCGAGGAACTGATCGGCGAACGGTTCGCGTCCGCGAGCACCCCCGAGGCGCTCGCGGCCACCCGCGCCATGGGTAAATCCTTCGCGAGCGCCGATTTCGAGAAGGGGATGCTCTGGCGCGATGCCTACCAACTGCGGCAGCCGGTACTGCTGATATGGGGTCGTGAGGACCGGGTGAACCCGCTCGACGGCGCGCTGGTGGCGCTCAAGAGCATTCCCCGGGCCCAGCTGCACGTCTTCGGCGGCTGCGGACACTGGGCGCAGCTGGAGAAGTTCGCCGAGTTCAACCGGCTGGCCACCGATTTCCTGCTCGGCGTCAAGGAGAAATGACAATGAGTATCAAGGCACTCGGGTACATGCGCATCGAGGCCACCGATATGGCGGCCTGGCGCGAGTACGGCTTGAAAGTGCTCGGCATGATGGAGGGCGACGGAGCGAATCCCGATGCGCTCTACCTGCGCATGGACGATTTCGCCGCCCGGCTCGTGATCGAGCCCGGTAGTAAGGACCGGCTGCTGGTCTCCGGCTGGGAGGTCACCGACGCCCCCGCGCTGCAACGCCTGCGCGAGACGCTGGATAAAGCCGGGGTGGCGTTCGAAGAGGGCACCAAGGAGGAACTGGCCGAGCGCCGGGTCGAGGGCATGATCCGGTTCTCCGATCCCTCCGACAACACCCTCGAGGCGTTCTACGGCGCGCAGTACCTCGGACGGCGGTTCGTCAGCCCGTACGGCCACAAATTCGTCACCGCCGAGCAGGGCCTGGGACATGTGGTCCTGACCTGCTCCGACGATGCCGCGGCACAGGCGTTCTACCAGGACGTACTGGGATTCCGGCTGCGTGACTCGATGCGGTTGCCGCCGCAGCTGGTGGGCCGCCCGGAGGACGGCGATCCGGCCTGGCTGCGGTTCTACGGCTGCAACCCACGCCATCACGCGCTGGCCTTCCTGCCGCTGCCCAACCCGACCGGCATCGTCCATCTCATGGTCGAGGTGGAGAACTCCGACGATGTCGGCCTGGCCTTGGATCGGGCGCTGCGCAAGAAGGTGAAGATGTCGGCCACGCTGGGCCGGCATATCAACGACAAAATGCTGTCGTTCTATATGAAGACTCCGGGCGGATTCGATATCGAATTCGGCTGTGAGGGACTGGAAGTCGACGACCACAGCTGGACCGCCCGGGAATCCACCGCGGTGAGCCTGTGGGGTCACGATTTCTCGGTGGGTTTCAAGTGATCTCCGGCCGGGCCCGGTGCGATACTCGCACCGGGCCCGGCTGAATCCGGCGGTCCGTCCGCCGGCAGCTCCGTGAACGAGGCGAGGACGGTATGAACGTGACGGCACCAGCGGATCCGGCGGACAGCACGGGGGAAGCGGCCGCGGCGCAGGCCCCCATCGATCCCCGGCAGTTCCGCAATATCCTCGGGCAGTTCTGCACCGGTATCACGGTGATCACCACGGTCACCGACGGTGATACCCCCATCGGTTTCGCCTGCCAGTCCTTCGCCGCGCTCTCCCTGGAACCACCCCTGGTGCTGTTCTGCCCGACCAAAGGGTCCCGTTCATGGGCCGCGATCGAGGCCGACGGGCGTTTCTGTGTCAACGTACTGGCCGAGGAGCAGCAACCGGTCTGCGCGAAATTCGGTTCCCGCGAACCGGACAAGTTCGGCGGAACCGATTGGCACACCTCCGAACTGGGCCTGCCCCGGCTCGACAACTCGCTGGCCACCATCGAATGCCGGGTGGACAGCGTGGTCGACGGCGGCGACCATTTCATCGTGATCGGCCGGGTCCTGGCGATGTCGGAGACCCCCGCTACCTCGAACGGCCGCCCGCTGCTGTTCTACCGGGGCCAGTACACCGCCATCGAGCCGGAGAAGACCACCCCGGCCCCCTGGCGCGCCGACCTGGACCATTTCCTCACCACCACGACCTTGGACACCTGGCTCTGACGGCTTTTACCGGCCGTCGGCGTCGAATGCCTGGGCGACAGCGAGGCTGTCCTCGTAGATATGGTGCCGGGTGACCAAGCCGTCTTCGAAGGTGAGGTGCATAGCGAACCGTGCGCGGTACGCACGTCCGGTGGACCGAGCAGTCTGGCGAATCTCGCCGATCACGACCGCGTCGTTTCCGTCGACCAGAATGCGCTCGACCTCCGTCGCCACCTGCTCCGGCACGTGGTGCTCGGCGATTTCGCGATAGTGGGCGGCCGCGTCGGCCCGGGTGGCCCGGTGACGGATCCAGGGCGTGGCGGCGCGACCGTGCTCGGCCTCCGGCCAGTTCAGCTTCCAATCGCCACGCTCGGCGTACAGCTCGGCGATGAGCTCGGGATCGCCCGCCCCGATCGCGCGCAGTAGCTCCTCGACCGCGGCCCTTGTGCTCGTCGATGTGGTTATGGACATGATCGGCCCTCCGTATGGTGCGCGTCCCCGCTCATGCGGCGAGATCACCAACGTAGCCCGCGCTGTCCGGCCGAGACGATTACCTCCGAGGTAAGGGAGCTCATCATCAAGGGGTGAACGCCTCCCGGCGGCACGATCGGGATCAGGCCGACGATCCGTCACGTTCTTCGGCCGCGGCGAGCAAGACCTCGGCCGCGGCGCGCGCTTGGCGCGCTGCCTGCGGCTCATCGTGCAGAGCGGCGGTCACCATGGCGCCGTTGGCGAGAATCATGAGCTGATCGGCCAGGCCCACGGGAAGTGAGCATTCGGCGACGAGGTCGGCCAGATAGTCACGCACAGCGAGTTTGTGACTGCGTGCGATCCGGCCGACCTCGTCGGAGGTACCGCCCAGTTCCCCGACGGTGTTGATGAACAGGCAGCCCCGGAAACCGGGTTCTTCGAACCAGTCGAGCAAGAAGTCGAACACCGCGAGGACCCGCTCCCGCGGCGTGCGGGTCCGCGCGTCCACAAATTCGGCAATCGCACTACGCACGTCACGGTCGCGCTGCGCCAATACCGCACACACCAGATCGGCTTTGGAGGGGTAGTGCTGGTAGAGGCGCTTCAACGGCACGTTCGCGGCGTCGCGAATGCTGTCCATCCCGACCGCCTGCACACCTCGGTCATTGAACAACCGGTCGGCTGCGGCGAGTACCTGTAGCGCGTCGGTTTCATCCGGCACAGCGGCCTCCCTTGCGTTGAGAACCTTCGTTCTCCTATACTATCGACACGATCGAGAACGGTCGTTCTCACCAGATTTCCGGCCACTCGACACGGCGACCCGGTGACACCCGGTCCAGCTCGAGAATTCACAGCAAGAAGGTCCGGGGCCGATCGGTCCCGGGCTCGTCTACCCCCTGGAGAAAAGCAATGAGTCGCAACACCTCGACCAAAACCGCGGTTCTCGTGATGAGCGACCCCAACGGCGGCGACGAAGCACTCGGCCGCGTGTTCAATGCCCTCGCCGCCGCCTATGACTTCGACCAGGCCGGCGACGAGGTGCGGCTGCAATTCCAGGGTGCGGGCACCCGCTGGCCCGAGCTTCTGAACTCGCCCGAGCACCCCGCCTACGACGTCTACCAGGCAGTGCGCCATACGATCGCCGGTGTCTCCTGCGGATGCACCGACTTCTTCGGCGGCAAGGAAGGCGCTCAGGCTTCCGGGCTCGACCTGATCAAGGACAACCCGCTGCCGGGTACCTCGGGTCTGGCCAGCTTGCGCGCCCTCGTCGACAACGGATACTCGATCCTGTCGTTCTGACCATGGAACATTTCTTCGCACTGACTTTCGGAGCGGATGAGCAGGCGCATCAGCGCCGACGGGGCTCGTTCGACCGCTACGAACACGCGATTTCCGCCGCGCCCACGCCGACCGGTATGGGCGCGGCGGAAGCCGAGTTCCTACAGCGCCGCGACAGTTTCTACATCGCCTCCACCGGCAGCAACGGCTGGCCCTACGTGCAACACCGCGGTGGGCCGGCGGGCTTCGTGAAAGTAACCGGCCCCACGCAGCTGGTCTGGGGTGAGAGCCTCGGCAACCGCCAGTACATCACCGCCGGCCACCTCGACCACGACGACCGGGTCGCGATCATCGCGGTGGACTATCCGAATCGGAAACGGCTCAAGGTCCTCGGTCACGCGCGATTCGATCCGGATCCCGCACCCGAACTACTCGAACAACTCGGGACGAACGGCCGACTCGAAGGCCTTCTGACCGTCGAGGTCGTCGCATTCGACTGGAACTGCCCCAAGTTCATCACTCCGCGCTTCACCGCCGACGAAATGCGGGCCGCCACCGAACCACTACGAGAACGGATCAGCCAACTCGAGTCGGAGCTGGCCGCACATCGGAGCAGCGCCACCGGTCCACCGTCATCGTGACCGATCGCGCCGTCACAACACACCATGAAAGGCTGCCATGACCGATACGCGACCACCGTACCCTCCGTTCACCGCGGCCACCGCGCTCCAGAAGGTCCGCGCCGCGGAGAACGCGTGGAACACCCGGGACCCACAGCGGGTCGCCCTGGCGTACACCCCGGACTCGGTCTGGCGGAATCGCGATCAGTTCGTCACCGGGCGCGATGAGATCGTCGCGTTCCTGACTGCCAAGTGGGAGCGAGAGCTGGACTACGCACTCCGCAAGCAGCTGTGGAGTTTCAACGAGAACCACATCGCGGTCCGCTTCCAGTACGAATGGCACGACACCACGGGTCAGTGGTGGCGCAGCTACGGCAACGAACTGTGGGAGTTCGACGATCACGGGCTGATGCGGCGCCGGGAAGCGAGCATCAACGATGTCGCGATCGCCGAAACCGACCGAAGGATCCACGGGCCGCGAGCCGAGCACGAATACGAGGTGGACATTCCGCTTCGGTAGCAGCCCGTCGGATCCCCGCCGCCGGAACATCCAGCGAACTACCCCCGGTTTCCCGCCAGTTCCTCGACGATCCTTTCCGGCCCCGCTCCGGCCCGGCCGTCGGCATCGGCGGGCAACAGCTCGGCCATAGCGGTGATGTAGGCGGCCGCATGTGGGGGCGTATACGCATCGAGCGAATAGGCGCCGACCGGATCCATCCGCATAGCGAGACCGACGGTCAGGGCGCGGCCGCGAAATAGGCCGTGCGCACGTCCACGATCGTCGGCGGTGGCAGGTCGGGGGAACCGGCACCGAGTTCGCCTATGGCGACATGCCAGGTGGGGGCGGATGTGTCGATGGCGGTGCGGGCGTCGGAAGGTTGCAGGACGACTTCGGCTCCGCCGGTGCACGAATAGGCGCCGACCAGACCGTCGGCGCGGCCGCCCCACGCCCCGCCGACCCGGATACGGCATTTGCGACCATCGGCGAGTTCGAGCGCCCACGGCTCGGGGTCCGCGATCTTTCCGATCGGTTCCAGCCGGGGATCCACGGTATACCAGCGCAGTTCACGGTTCCAGGGGTCATCGGCGCAGAGCACTTCGCTCCGGGCGGGTCGGACCCAGCACACATCCGCGGCGTCGGCCGAGGCACCGCAGTGGTAGATCCCGGGACTGGTCGCCGAGCGACTGGACGTGCTTTCATCGCAGTCGATTTCGCCGGCGGGAGCGGTACCGGATACGACGAAACCGTCGGACGGCTGACCGGATGCGTCGACAGCCACCAGCGAGACCATCGCGGTCGGCGGCGGGTCCGGCCGCTCCTGTTCCGAAGTCGCTGCGACCGGGGACGATTGAACCGCTCCTGGTGGGGCGGTCACCGAAACCACTGAGCCGGGGTCACCTCCGCTCGGTGACGCGCAACCACTCAGCGCCGCCACCAGCAGCGCCGAGAAGACCGGTACCGACCGTACCCACACCGCGAACGCCATGAGTCACCACCTGACTCGGGGACAGTGGGCCCGAGTGTAGGCCGGATAGGTCGCGAAATCGGCAGAACCGCCGGAGTGATCCGGGACCGGACGCGCCCCGGAACCGATCGACCGCGCGACGGTAGCGCGTCGTCGTCCCGGGCAGCCCGCTCCTACCCGGCGGCTCTCACTCGGCTGTGGTCGTGAAACCCGCGCCCGCCCGTTCGATCACCTCGTCGAGTACCCCGCGGGAGCGGAGCAGATCGGCGATCATCCCGTCGATGCGCTTGCGCTCGACCTCCAGTTCTCCGACCAGTTCCGGTGTCGCGTATTCGTTCGCGCCGCCGTCGGTATCGGGCATGCAGGGCAGGATCTGCACGATCTTCTTACTGCACAGTCCGGCGGCGAACAGCTCCTGGATCTGCACGACCTGATCCACTGCCTGCTCGGGGTAGTCGCGATGCCCACCCGGTGTACGTTCGGCCGTGAGCAGCCGCTGCTCCTCGTAGTAACGCAATGACCGTTCACTGACTCCGGTCCGCTGCGCCAGTTCCCCGATGCGCATTCTCACCTCGCTGTTCCGCTCCAGGACTTGAATCTCACATCAATGTGAGGTCTTACCGTCCAGGCATGACAACCACAGCAGCCCCCGATCTATTCGCTCCCACCCGCCTGGCCGGACTCGAATTGCCGCATCGCCTGGTCATGGCCCCGTTGACCCGTAACCGCGCCGAAGCCGACGGGACCCCCTCCGAGCTGATGGCGGCCTATTACGCCCAGCGGGCCGGAGCAGGTCTGATCATCGCCGAGGCCGCGACCCCCAACCAGGTGGGCCAGACCTACGCCAATATCCCCGGTATCCACCGGGCCGAGCACATCGTCGGCTGGCGCCGCGTCACCGACGCGGTCCACGCCGCGGGCGGCCGGATGTTCCTGCAACTCCAGCACGGCGGCCGGGTCGGCCATCCCGACAACAGCGGCCTGGTCCCGGTGGCTCCCTCACCGATTCCGCTCCCCGAGACCGTGCACACTCCGTCGGGCCGTCAACCCGCCGTGACACCGCGCGAACTCTCGGTCGCCGAGATCGGCTCGACGGTCGCCGATTTCGTCGCCGCCGCGCACAACGCCGTCGAGGCCGGGTTCGCCGGGGTGGAAGTGCACAGCGCCAACGGCTACCTGCTGCATCAGTTCCTGGCCGAGAACACCAACCGGCGAACCGATGCCTATGGTGGCCCGGTCGAGAACCGGATCCGTTTCACAGTCGAGGTCGTGCGGGCGGTGGCGGCGGCCATCGGCCCGAAGCGGGTGGGGTTGCGTATTTCCCCGGCGAACCCCGCCAACGGGATAGCCGAAGGTGATACCGGCGCCATCTATCCGGCACTCGTCACCGCACTCGCCGGCCTGGGCCTGGCCTACCTGCATATCGTCCGGATCGATCCGGAGGACCCGTTGCTGCGGCAGATCCGGGAGATCTGGCCCGGCAGCCTCGTCGCCAACCCGGCGAAATCGGGCGATACCCGCGACCCCCGTGCCCTCACAGTCGAGGCCGAGCGCCTGCTCGCCGCCGGAGCCGACCATATCGCCCTGGGCCGCTCCTTCCTGGCCAACCCCGACCTGGTCGAACGTCTGCGTATCGGTGCGCCCTTGAACGCGATACGGGACGCGCACCTGATGTATGTGGGTGGTGCCGAGGGCTACACCGACTATCCGACGCTCGCGCAAGCGTGAGCTCCCCCGGCTGCCGTGCCTCGCCCGGAATTCCGGGACCGATCCGAGAACGGGTCAGAGATGGGCGACCGCGTTCCGGTAACGCCGTACCAGCGTGCGGATGTGTTCCACCAGCTCGGGCGGACCGTCGATCCGGAAATCCATCATGAGCATGCTCAGTAGATGGCGATCGTCTCCATCGCGTCCGCGCCGGTGAGCAGCAGACACGAGTTCTCGTCCACCGGTTCCACCACACCGACCGCGGGATTGATCCCGGCGATGACCTGTCGAGATAACGGGCGCGGGGGCAGATGCGGTCCGTGCCCGCCGGTCAGCAGCCACATCGGACGGGTAGCCTCCAGCACCATCAGGCGGTAATGTAACTACATACCTACAAAGAGGTGTTCGATGAGTATCGTAACTTCCCGCGACTTCAACCACGATGTGACTGCCGCGAAGCGGGCGGCCGGCCGCGGGCCGGTGATCATCACAGACCACGGCCGACCGTCTCATGTGCTTCTGACCTTCGCCGACTACCAGGAGCTCACTCGGACCGGACTTTCACTGGCGGACGCCTTCACAATGAACGATCACATCGACTTCGAGCCGGTGCGGCCCTCGGACTCGCTCCGCGAGGTCGATCTGTGAGTTTTCTTCTGGACACCAACGTCGTCTCCGAGCTGCGAAAAGGAGAAGATCGGAGGGACCGGAACGTCGACCGATGGGCACGAAATCTATCGCCCTCGGACACGTACCTCTCGGTGATCACTCTGCTCGAACTCCGGGCCGGGATCGAAAATAAACGCCGCTGCGATGTGGCGCAGGCCCGAGCGCTCGATCACTGGCTGAACGAAGGAGTGCTGCCGGCCTACGCAGGCAGGGTGCTCGATATCGATCAGAAAATCGCGGAGATCGCGGCCCGCATGCACGTCCCCCACCGGCGGCCGGCTCACGACGCCTTGATCGCTGCCACGGCCACCGCGTACGGCCTGACCCTCGCCACGCGCAACGAGGCCGACTTCCGGCCGATGGGAGTCGCCTTCGTCAACCCTTGGGAAGAAGGCTGAACGCGGCGAGGGTCTATCTCCCCTGGGATGTCTCCGCTCCGGGCGTACCTTCCCCAACGGCCGATCCCCCCGCCACACTCCGGCCCGCGCGCCGGCCGGAGAAAACGCAGTCCGACAGGGAAAGTCCGCTGACGTAGGAGTTCACGCAGATCCCCGCTGCCGTCCGGCCCGCCGCGTACAGACCCGGTATCACGCCGCCGCGGGTATCGCGGACCGCACCGGTCTGCTCGTCGACCGCGAGACCGCCGACGGTGAACATCGGGCACGGATTGGTCAGGCTCGGTGCGATGGAGACGTCGAGCATCCAGTACGGGCCCGCACCTACCGGGCGGACGTACTCGGCGGGCTTACCCACCGGGTCGGGTGCGCCGGTCGCGAAGGCGCTGTTGTGCGCGGCGACGGTCTCCCGCAGGCCCGTCGGGTCCACACCGGCGGCGGCTGCCACCTCGTCGAGGGTCTTCCCCCGCTCGGCCTTGCGCCGCATCACCTCGAACTGCATCCGCTGGAACCAGGCCGCCTGCGGCCCGATCTGGGAGATCGCCGTCCGCATGAGGGCGTCGTCGGCGAGCAACCAGCCGATACCGTCGTGCCGGTTGATCAGGGCATCGCCGACCGCGGCACCGTAGCGGGTCTCGTCGATGACCCGCTGTCCTTTGCCGTCGACCAGCATCGCGCCCGCGAACGAGCTCGGCGGCAGCAGGAATCGCCAGGCCGATACATTGCTCATCCGGTCGGTCGCGGCGCCGACACTGCGACCCAGTTCGATCCCGCTGCCGTCGTCACCGGAGCTGCCGAGGGCCAGTCCGTTCTTGTAGGCGGGCGCGTAGGCGTGCAGCATCTCGCGGTTGGCGATGAAACCGCCCGCTGTCAGCACCACCCCGCGCCGGGCGAGGACCCGGATGGTGGTTCCGTACCGCCGATCCAGCCGGGCCAGCTGCTTCTCCAGAGCCCGGCGCAGCGGCGGGTAGTAGATACCGGGTTTGGCGGCGACCGCGGCCATCCGTATGTAACGGGTCTTGACGCGCGCGGGGGCGTCGCGCAGGGTCCGGCATTCGACTCCCACGACCGCGCCGGTGTCATCGGTGACCAGGGCAGTGGCGGTGGTGAGCGATTCGACCCGCACCCCCGCGAGCTCTGCCGAGCGGGCCAGCGGCGCGAACAGTTTCTTGCCGGAAGTACCCCAACCTTTGACCCGATGACCGCGCTGAGCAGGGGTGATATCGGCGAACGCGCCGGAGATCTCGCTACCGGAGTAGTAGAGGTAGTAGTCGTTGTTCGGGTAGGAGGTCTTGTACGGGCACAGCGACGCTTCGAACGGCACCCCGTGCCCGGTCAGCCAGTCGATCATGGCGGGACTGTCGTCGACGAAGCGGCGCAGAGTCGCCGGGGAGACAGCGTCGCCGACCTCGCGTTCGAGGTAGGCGAGCATCAGTTCCGGGGTGTCCTCGACCCCACCCGCGCGCTGCACCCAGGTACCGCCACCCGCGTAGATGATGCCGCCGGACAGGGCGGTCGCTCCCCCGCCGGTGAAACGGTCCAGTACCAGGACCTGGGCTCCGTCCTCCGTGGCCTGCAAGGCGGTGGCCGCGCCCGCCGCGCCGTATCCGACGACCACCACGTCCGCGGCCAGGTCCCATTCGTGCGTCATCTACCACTCCACCAGAAACTGAAACGAGTTTCCCTGCTGTTTACACCACAGATCAAGTCATCTGCCACACAACATAGACCAACAGCGCCCTCATTCTATAACGTGTTCTACATGAACGATCGGGAATACGACGTGGTGGTGGTCGGCAGCGGCGCCGCCGGGATGACCGCCGCCCTCACCGCCGCGCACAACGGGCTGAGTGTGGTGCTCCTGGAGAAGGCGCCGTACTACGGCGGATCCACCGCGCGCTCGGGCGGCGGGGTGTGGATCCCCGGCAACAAGGCTCTGCGCGAGTCGGGCGGCCCCGACGACCGCGAGGAAGCGCGCAGGTACCTGCACAGCATCATCGGGGACGTGGTCCCCGCCGAACGGATCGATACCTATATCGACCGCGGCGCGGAGGCCATGGATTTCGTCCTCGCCCATTCACCGCTGAAGATGACCTGGGTCAAGGGCTACTCGGACTACTACCCCGAGGCTCCCGGCGGCCGGGCGGGCGGCCGATCCTGTGAACCGAAGCCCTTCAACGCCAAGATCCTCGGCGAGGAGCGGTTCAATATTCACCCGCCCTACTCGAAGGCCCCGCTGAACGTGGCGGTCACCCAGGCCGATTTCGTCCGGCTGAACCTGATCCGCCGCCACCCCAAGGGCGCACTGCGGGCCCTGCGGGTCGGCGTGCGCACCTACTGGGCCAAATTCACCAACAAACATCTGATGGTGATGGGCCAGGCGGTGATCGCCGGTATGCGCAAGGGCCTGATGGACGCGAACGTGCCCGTGCTGCTCGACACCCCCATGACGAAACTCGTCGTCACCGACGGCAAGATCACCGGTGTCGAAGCCACCCACAAGGGTGAAACCGTCATCTTCACCGCCCGCCACGGCGTGATCCTGGGCAGTGGCGGTTTCGAGCACAACGCGGAGATGCGCGCCAAGTACCAGCGCGAGCCGATCACCACTGAATGGACAACCGGTGCCGCCACCAACACCGGCGATGGCATCGTCGCGGGTATGGACGCGGGCGCCGCTATCGGCTTCATGGAGGACGCCTGGTGGGGTCCGACCATCTTCAAGGGCGGTAAGCCCTGGTTCGCACTATCCGAGCGCAACCTGCCCGGGTCGATCATGATCAACCCGAAGGGCGAGCGGTTCGGCAACGAATCCGCGCCCTACGTCGAGGCCGTGCACACCATGTACGGCGGTGAGTACGGGCAGGGAGAGGGCCCGGGCGAGAACATCCCCACCTGGCTCGTCTTCGACCAGCGCTACCGCAACCGGTACATGTTCGCCAGCCTCCAGCCGGGCCTGAAGTTCCCGTCACGTTGGATGGAGAACGACCTCATCGTCAAGGCCGCGACCCTGGACGAACTGGCCGAGAAGATCGGTGTCCCCGCCGATAAACTGGCCGCCACGGTGGAGCGGTTCAACACCTTCGCCGAAACCGGGAAGGACGAGGATTACGGCCGCGGCGACAGTCAGTACGACCGGTACTACGGCGATCCGACCGTCAAACCGAACCCGTGCCTCGCCTCGCTGGTCCAGGGCCCGTTCTACGCGGCCAAGATGGTCCCGGGCGATCTCGGCACCAAAGGCGGACTGGTCGCCGATACCGCCGCGCGCGTACTGCGCGAGGACGGCACTCCGATCGAGGGCCTGTACGCGTCCGGAAACGTCTCGACCCCGGTGATGGGCCACACTTACGCGGGCCCCGGCGCCACCATCGGACCCGCGATCGCCTTCGGCTACCTCGCGGTCCACGACATCATCGACCGCAAGAAAACCGCGGCCTGAGCCGATCCGAGGAGATCTCGTATGCCGATCGATCCGAAAGCCGCGCTGGGGGCCGAGCTCCCGAGCAAGGAATTCTCCTGGACCGCCTCCGATATCCAGCTCTACCACCTGGGTATCGGTGCGGGCCACCGCTGGACCGACCCCGCCGAACTGCGCTACCTCGCCGACCGGGAACCGCAGGTCCTGCCCACTTTCGCCACCGTCGCCCACACCCTGCGCGATACCGACCCGCCGAAGGTGAAATTCCCCGGCGTCGATATCGACCTGGCCAAGGTGGTGCACGGTTCGCAGGAGGTGCAGGTGCACCGGCCGCTGCCCGCCTCGGGTAAAGCGACCCGCACCGGCCGGATCAGCGAACTGTGGGACAAGGGTTCCAACGCGGTGATCGTGCAGGAGTTCACCGTCACCGATTCCGAGGGCGAAGCACTGTGGACCGAACGCTCCTCCATCTTCGCCCGCGGCGAAGGCGGATTCGGCGGCGAACGCGGCCCGAGCGGCAGAGCCGAACTCCCCGAACGGGATCCAGATTTCGATGTCACCACCGCGACCCTGCCGCAGCAGGCTCTGCTCTATCGCCTCTGCGGTGACCGCAACCCGCTGCATTCCGATCCGGAGTTCGCGAAGGGCGCGGGGTTTCCGGCGCCGATCCTGCACGGACTGTGCACCTACGGGATCATCTGTAAAACCGCCACCGACACAGTGCTGGACCTGGTCGCCGGCCGAGTGACCGGTTTCAAGGCGAGGTTCGCGGGTGTGCTGTTCCCCGGGGAGACGCTGCGGTCGCGGATCTGGCAGGAACCTGGTCAGCTGATCATCAGCGCCACCGCCGTCGAACGCGACGACGCCCCGGTGCTGGGAGATGTAGTGCTCACCTACGCCGACTGAAGTCGGCAGGTGACTGCCGCTGTGCCCGACGGATCCCAGGGGATCCGCCGGGCACAGTCTTTCCTACGGCCGCGAACTGAGGAAGAATTGCCGCGGGCAGTCGGTGGCGAGCGGCCCACCGCGCAGTGCCGAATCGATCAGGTTCTGGAACGCCGCGTCCTGAGGCTCTTCACGGTGGGTGACATGGCGACCGGAGCAGTACTGCTGGACACTCGCATTGACCGCCCCGGGTAGATGGAGGCGCTCGGGCCCCTCGTTCTCCGAATACAGGTGATAGGCCGGAATCCCGAGCGGTAGCGCCGGCGGGGTGTTCAGCTGTTGGAGGAACTCCGAAGCGGGTGCGATATCCCGACATCCGGGGAAAACAGGCGCGCAGAGAAACCCCAGCGGCTCACCGTAATTCGGCGTACCGAAATCGAGATAGGTTCCCACCGAGTCGGCTCCGCCGAGAAATTTCACATAGTGCCGCTGCGCCAGCCCACCCATGGAGTGCCCGACCAGGTCGACCCGCCGGGCACCGGTGGACCGCCGGATCTCGGCGACTTTGCCGGCGACCACTGTCGCCGATTCGGCGATCCCCGCGGTCCCCGAGGAACCAGCGGGCATCGCGGACAGCACCATGGAGTAGGCGAGATAACCACGATCGGCCAATTCCGATCGCAGGTTCTCCAGAATGCCGCGGTCGGCATCGAAACCACCGATGACCAGAACTGGATTCAACGGTGCGGGGTCGGCTCGGGCAAAGCCACCCGGGAGGGCCGCCGCAAGGCCGCCCAGTGATACGACGACGACAGCGAATCGGGCGAGCACCGCGAGCGCCGTTTTCATAGACCTGCTTTCCGGAGGTGAGTGACCGCTCGCCGTCACCCCGGACCGCGAACAGCGTCGACCGACGGCCAGGATGCTAGCGCGGTGATCGCGCCGAGCCGGGTAGGCGCGACGGGTTCACCCTGCGCATCGACCACCCGCCACAGGTGTTCAGCTGATCGTTCCCGGTGGAGCGATCCACTGAGTCGGCTGACCGGTCGCCGCGGCGACCGTCTCGAAGTCGCGGTCGTAGTGGAGCATCGTGAGCCGGTGCGCTTCCGCTGTTGCCGCGATCGCCAGGTCGGCCACGCCGGCACTACGGTGACTCCCCTGTTCGGTGAGAAGTTGCTGGACCCGATGCGCTCGCGTCCACACATTGTCCGGGGTCACCACCCAGCCGAACAGTTCGGTGAGCAACTCCTTCTTCCGCAATCGATCGGCCAGCGATCGGGCCGCGAAGAGAAGCTCCAGTTCCACGGGGTCGCACATTGCGACTACTCCGGCAGTGAACGCTTCGTGCCAGGTCTTGCGCAGTGCCGGGTCGCGCAGTACCCGGACCGCAGCCGAGGTGTCGATCAGGTAGCCGATCACGGGCGGTAGGCATCCTTGTCCAGCAGGAGGTCGAAGTCCCCCTGCTCGGCCATCTCGCCGAGCGCGTTCAGCGCGTGGACCCGCTTGAGCCGTTTCGATACCTCGATCAATGCCGCATTGACCGTGTCCTTCTTGGTCCCGGTTCCCAGCAGACGTTGCGCTTCCGCCAGTGCTTCGTCATCTACTTCGATCAGCAATTTGGACATGACCACCCCCTGTATATATAGGATATTCAGATTGAATATACATGATATCGGTGCGGTGGTCGGGGCGGCTTTCGCGGCGGTTCTGGCGGTGCCGGACAACCCGGACCTCGATTTCGGCACGCTACTCGACGAAACACTCGATCAGTTGTCCGCGATGCGCGCGCCGGGCGGGTCGCGGTAGCGGAGGCCCGGCTACACTACAACCAGGCGCAGAGCGTCGTCACGGCCGGCCCAGGCCTGCGGCCCGCTCCCGGATCCCGCCGAGGATGGTGTCGAAGGTCCGGTCGAATTCGGTCACGGATCCGAAGTCGGCCATCTCGGGTGCGTGAGCGGCCAAGGCCGGGTAGAGCTCGGGGTCGATCGCGGGAACGGTTGCGGTAGCGTCGTTTCCGCCGCTCAGGACCGCGAGTAGATATCCGTTGAGGAAGCCGAACAGAATCATCGGCGTGTCCGAGATGACCCGGTCGGGCAGACCGTCGGCGCGCATCGCGATGACCAGCCGCTCCAACGCGGCCAGAGCCGGCGGCGAGATCTGCGGCCGTGTGGCCAGCAAGGGGACCACGTGGGGGTGCCGGTAGGCGATCGTCCGATAGCGGTGTGCCGTCCAGCGCGCGATCTCTTCCCAGGTATCGGGCGCCTCGTCGGCCTCGGCCGACATCTCGGCGAGCACGGCCTCGGAGACCGCGTCCAGTAGCCCGGCTTTGCCCTTGATGTGGTTGTAGATCGACATCGGGTCGACCCCGAGCTCGTCGGCGAGCCGCCGTACCCCGAAGCGTTCCAGACCGTCGCGGTCGACGAGCGCGACGGCGGCGCCTGCGATGCGCTCGCGGGTCAGCCCGGCCGATGTGCCCTGTGCACGCTTGGCCACGCTCACTCCTCTCCCTTGTCAAACCTACACCGTAGGATATACCGTCGGCCTAAACCTACGATGTAGGTTTCAGGATCGAGGAGTAGCGATGAGCGAAGCCGTCAGCATCGAACGGCCACACCAACCGGACTATTCGACGGTCACGGCCGATGAACTGGCCGCCTACCGCACGGCGGAGAACCGATTCCGCGCCTCGAAGGCGGCGCGAGCGCTGATCGGCACACCCGACCCCGCTGCCGCGATCACCTGGCAGCAGGTATCACTACCCGGCCGCGAGCTCCCCGTTCGGGTGTATCAGCCCGAGCGTGGCAGCACGGACGAGCTGCCGCTCGTAATCCATGTGCACGGCGGCAGTTTCGTAGGCACTGCCGTGCAATGCGATTGGGCCAACAGCTACCTCGCCGCGCACCTGCCCGCGGTCATCGTCTCGGTCGAACACCGCCTCCTCACCGCCGACACCCCGCTGCCGGCCGCCGCCGACGACGGCTGGGACGTGCTCGAGCACGTACTGTTGCACGCCGCGCACTGGGGCGTCGACCCAGGACGGACCGCCGTCTTCGGCGAAAGCTGCGGCGCGCTGATCAGTGCCCTGACCGCGATCCGCGCCGAGCGCAACGGCCTGCGGCTGCGCGCGCAGGTGCTGGTCAATCCCGCCACCGATGTCACCGAGACGATGTTCGACTACCCCTCGATCACCGAATACGGCGATACCCCCACCGTGGCGACCGCGCAGTTCCGCGCGCAACTGGAGCTGTTCCGGCGATTGGCGATTCCCGCGGGCACCGACGCACGGGCGCTGTCACCGCTGTATGCCGACGCACTCGGCGAACTGGCGCCCGCGCTCGTGGTGGTCCCGACCCATGATCCGGTAGCCGACCACGGCCGCCGCTACGCCGAACGGCTACAGGCAGCCGGAACACCCACTCAGCTGCTCGAATACCCCGGAGCGACCCACGCCTTCCTCACCACGCCGGGTGTAACGCCACAGGCCGAGACCGCACGCGCGGACATCCTCGAGTTCCTCCGGGCGAGCCTCGCCCGATGACCGGGCCCAGGCCACCGGTGTGCCGAAAGGACGAACAGTCGTGAACCGCCGGGCATTTCTCCTCAGCGCGGCCGCGCTGTCCGCCAGCGCCTGCGGTGGCGGACAGACCGCCGAATCGATCGTCGCCACCACGGCCGGGCAGGTTCGGGGCGCCCAGGAAGCAGGCGTGCATGTGTTCAAGGGCGTTCCTTACGCCGCCCCACCGCAGGGCGTGTACCGCTATCTGCCACCGCGACCGGTCCCGCCGTGGTCCGGGGTGCGCGATGCGTCGGCCCTCGGGCCCACACCACCGCAACCACCGACGCCGCCGCCATTGGACTTCTTCGCCCCGGCAATCCCCGGCGCGGACTACCTCAACCTGAATATCTGGACCCCCGAACCGGGTTCGGCGCGCCTGCCGGTGCTGGTGTGGATCTTCGGCGGCGGTTTCGACACCGGCAGCAACGGTCTCTACGACGGCCGGGCCTTCGCCCGCGACGGCGTGGTGTTCGTCGCGATCAACTACCGGCTCGGCGCCGAAGGCTTCCTGTTCCTCGACGACGGCGTGGCCAATGTGGCGCTCCTGGATCAGATTGCCGCGCTGGAATGGGTGCGCGACAATATCGCGGCCTTCGGCGGCGATCCCGGAAACGTCACTGTCTTCGGTCAATCCGCCGGCGCGATGGCCGTCGGCACCCTGCTGGCGATGCCGTCGGCCCAGGGGCTGTTCCGGCGCGCGATCCTGGAGAGCGGTGCCGGCAATCTCTGCTACTCCACCCACACCGCCCACGAGATCGGGCAGCGCCTCGCCGCGAAACTCGCGGTGCCACCGATTCGCGAAGCGGTCGCCGAGGCTGGTGTCGAGCGGGTGCTCGCCGCCCAATCCGCGGTGATGAGCGACCTCGCCCGGCAACCGGATCCGCAACGTTGGGGCGGTGAGCCGGGATGCCGGGTCAACATGTGGCGGCCCACCCTCGACGGCGCTACCCTGCCCGCCAAACCCATCGACGCCATCACCGCCGGTGCCGGTGCCGGGGTGGATCTGCTGCTCGGCCACAACAGCGAGGAGGGCCGACTGTCGCTGGTACCGTTCCGCGATCTCGGCTCGGTCACCGAGGCGGAACTGACCACCGCGATGCACCTGTACCGGCTGCCCGTCGACCGGGCCCTCCCCGCCTATCGCACCGCCTATCCTGCCGCCGATCCCGGTGCACTGCTGGCGATCCTGCAGGCGGACTGGTTCTACACCATCCCCGGATTACGGCTCGCCGACGCCCGGGCCGGCGGATCAGCGCCCACCTATCTGTACGAATTCGCTTGGCGCTCAACTCAATTCGGCGGACAACTCGGCGCCTGCCACTTCCTGGAAGTCCCGTTCGTGTTCGACCGGCTGCACGACCAGCGAATGCAGTGGATCACCGGCCCGAACCCACCACAGCAGCTGGCCGATCTGATGCACAACACCTGGGTCCGATTCGCCCGAACCGGTCTGACGCACTGGCCGCGTTACGAACCCACCCGCAGAACCACCATGCGACTGGACCTCCACCCCACTCTCGTCGACGACCCGTACCCGGTCCGGAATCTGTGGGACGAAGTCGACCTGTACTGACGACGCACCCACCGACCGGTACGGATCCGGATTGAACGACCGTGGTATCGAAGCCGAATTCGTCGCCGCCGACGCCCTCGAGTCGGCAGAGCTCGGCCGCACCGCTGTCCGTGCTGACAACCGTCGCATAGCGAGGGCCCCATGATGTCGTACCCGGTCCGAAATCTGCTCACAGCAGATGAGGCGGCGGCGAACGCGTACCGACGTGCTGCGGGTCCCCGTCAGAGCGGGCGGTGGAATCCCGGTGAAGCGACGGCCAGTCGTAATCTGGCGTCGTCGCGATGGGACAGGATGAGTTCGTACCAATCCGGCGTACGAACCTGCGCGGAGATACCGTCGATGCCGGTGGAGGTGGTCACCCCCCAGCCCAGTTGCTCCCAGGTCCGCAGGATCAGCGGCAGATAAGCCTGCGCGCGGTCCGGGAATGGTGGGTCGAGGAAGTAGCGGCTCTCGAGCCGATCCACCTGGTAGACATTGCCCGCATCGTCGTCGAACGGAAGTACGGTCTCGCCGTTCAGGCCGTCCTGAGGGCTGATACGCAGCTGGCCGTCCACCGCTTCGAGCAATTCCGCGACGAGACCGGCGATGCGCACCCGGGCACTCTCCTCGGTGAGTTCGGGATTCCAGATGACCGCCCGCGCCGCGCGAACCGTCGAGAGGGCCGCGACCTGTTGCCGGAGTTCCTCCGGGGTCGGCGGTGTCTCGGAGGCCGGGGGCTCGTGGGGACGATCGCGCGCCAACTCGAAACCGCAACCCATCAGATCGTCGAAGGTGCGACCGAAGTCCATGGGCCGCTCCATATCGCCGCCGAATTCCCAGCCGACGGTCCCGTCCGGCAGATCGGCGGAGACGAAATAGTTGGTTTCACCCAGGCCCTTGGCTATCAGCATCGCTCGATCGCCCGGAATGCGCTCGTCGCTATCCCAGTTCCGCACCGATTCGACCATGGCGAGCTCGGCATAGGTCCGCATATCGCGGGGACGGGTGGGGCCGAAGGAGAGACCGTCCAGATCGGTGAACCCGGCATGCACCATGCTGAGAAAAACCCGCAGCGACTCCGGCAACGCATCCCAGCAGGGCGGCACATCGGCCCCGAAGGTCGCCGGATCCCAGCCGATCCGGAATTCGTGCGGTTGGAACGGCTTGCGAAGTGCGTAGAGCAGCACCCAGTCGCCACGGAGTAAACAGACACGGACATCGTCGAGGCATTCGGCGAGCACGGCACCGAACCGCGGCACCAGCTCGAACAGGTCGAGGTTCCACAGCGCCACCGCAGCCGCACTGCGGACGCGAGCATCGCCGGCGCCGGCGATCTCCGCCCACTGCGTGGGCACATGAGCGGCGGCCGAACTCCCCGGTTCGACGAGCAGCGCTGAGCCGGACCCGTATTCCGCTACGACCCGCGCGAAGTCCGAAGTGTCCACGGCATGCATTGAACAGCACTCGTCCGACAGATACTCGTCACTTCCCGGTATTCCCCGCTCGACATGCCACGATGTGGTTACCAGACCCGGGAACAGGGAGGTGGCGGCATTGCCCGAACAACCCGAGGACCGCACCGACGATCGGCTGGGCAGCAGACGGCCCACCAGCCACGAGCGCAGCAGCGGCCGCCCCTGGGACGCCTCTTATCGGGACGGTCCCGCCCCCTGGGACACCGGCCGCCCACAACCCGCCGTCGTACGAACAGCGGCGGAGGGCGGTTTCACCGGCTCGGTGCTCGACGCGGGCTGCGGCACCGGAGAGAACGCCCTGCACATCGCCGCGCTGGGGCTGCGGGTTCTGGGTTTCGACGTCGCCGTGACAGCCCTGGAAACCGCACGCGCGAAAGCGGCGGACCGTGGTATCGAGGCCGAATTCGTCACCGCCGACGCACTCGAGTCGGCAGGACTCGACCGCACCTTCGACACGGTCCTCGATTGCGGACTGTTCCACACCTTCGACCGGGACGAGCGAATCCCGTACGTCTCGAGCCTGGCCTCGGTGACCGAACCCGGCGCGGTCCTGTACGTGTTGTGCTTCAGCGACGAGGGCACCGACCTCGGCCCGCACCCGGTGAGCCCGGAGGACCTCAACGACGCCTTCAGCCCTTCGGCCGGATGGAATATCGCCTCGGTCGAACCGGAACGGATCGAAACGAGATTCCACGAACATGGAGCACCGGCCTGGTGGGCGAGGATCGATCGGGTCCAGGCCGAGGACCCACGCCAGTGACGATCCTGCTACACGTCGCCGGCAAGCGGGATTCGCGCGATCGGTTCCCACGAATACGATGTCCGGCCTCGCTGCAGCAGCACCATGACGGCATCCACGACTCTCGTACTCACCGTCCGTTTGCTGCGATCGAGCCCGGCCACAGCAGTGACGACTTTCGGCGGGACGGGCCCGTCGTAGTTGCAATAGGCAAGAGTTATGTGCGGCTCGATGTTCGATGTTCGAACCGGCGGGCCCGAAGCCTGAACGGTGGCCGCCCGCAATCCCGAACGCAGTTCGTTGACGCGTGCGATCGGCGCGATATCGAAAACGATCGCGCTCGGCACCCGTCGCAAGGCACCAACGTGCAAGTCGAACGGCGGAATTGCGCGAAGGTTCTCCTGCGCAAGGGCTTCCGTTTCTCGGAGGTCTTCGGTCGATATTTCGCCTGGGCCGGCTATCCGCTCGAGTGTGAGATGAAGCGCCTGGAGGGGAACCAGATCGTAATACGGAAGTTCGATCGAGCGCTGGCTCTCTGCAACCAGAGAATGCAACGGCACAGAGTGCTCGAACGTCAGAAACCAGTAATAGCCGGCCGGGCCCGACGGCTTTACCCAGTGGCTCCGGAGCACATCGTTCTCATGATCTGGCTTCGCCGCCTCGTCAGTTCGTGCCACTGACTGCTCCCATCTCGGAAATCACAGCGCGTGCAGTCTCCAGATGCGGCGAATCACCCCACCTCGAGGCGATATCGTCGGCGAATTCGGCGGCGCGAGTCCGCACCGGAACCATCGGCTCACCAGGGAAAGTATCGAGTGCGTCGATCACGAGTGATACCGCGCGCTCCAGGTCTTCTTCCGGGCGGAGTACTGCCGAACGTGCCAGATCGATCTGCACCAGCGCCCGCCCCCAGGGACACTCGGACCGGTCCATCTCGCGCAACGCCCTGCTCACGTAGTCCTCTACCCGATCCGGCATCCGCAAGGAAAGGTAAGCCGTTGCAGCGTTACCGGCTACTTGCGCTGAACTGTTTCCCTGCATCGAAATGCTGGAGAGTGCCTCCGTAGTCATATCGGCACCGCCCATCAGTTCGTAGGCTTCCTCTACCGCCCGATCCACACCCCGGACATCCCCTAGCTTGCCCAACGCCCTCGCCACACCGTTCATCTGCAAACGAACGCTCTATGGACCTCCTCGGGCCAGACCCAGCCCATCTCGAGCGAAGCCCAAGGCTTCGTCATATCGGCCCGCGTAGTACTCGCAATAACTCTGCATGCCGCGCGCCCATGCCTGGGTATTCGGCGATTCCGCCAGACCACTCAGCTGAAACGCCTCCGAACTGTAGGCACGGGCCAAGGTGAACTCGCCCGAACCCACATAGATGAAGCCGAGCAGCCCCGAGGTCTGCGCGGCTGTTTCGAACAGCTGTTGCCGCTGCCCGGTGTTTCCACAGTCCTCCAACAAGGCCTCTATCCACCTTCTCTGGTTTACGAATCCGCCGACAAGCTTTGCAGCGTCTACCGTTTCGTAGGATTCGATGACCTGATGGATGTGTGCCGCCAATCCGGTTACAACCTCTGGATCGACCGATCTGCTCAGTCTCTGGATCCTCCCCAGCACCTCCAACAGCTCACTGGTGTTCTGGCTGTCCCCCGACCGTATTGAATGGATATCCCCCGCGCCGGTGACTTCCTGCGACGAGGGCGAATTCACTAGTCTCCGCGTTGTGCTGCGGATTGCGCGTTGAGTGTCGGACGCCACGCTACGCAGACGATTCAACGATCCGACGGCACCGACCACGGAATCTATTGCGGCGACCAGTTCCCGCGACGGCAGATTACCGTCCGCCCACTCCGCCATAGAAACGTACTGTCGCGAATAGCCGATCTTTCCAGCGAGAACCCGCTGGCTCATCCCCGCGTCGAGCCTGTGCTGTTTGATCTCCCGTGCCAGCCGATCGGCGATCGCGGCCGCCTCACCGTCGGGCGGTACGCTCCGGCCGGTCATCGGATTCCCCTCCCACTCATGAGCCCATTCTGACCCGTCATCCGTTATGGCAACCCTGATTTCTCCCAACTTGCCACCTTCTGCGCTCATCTCATCGGCGGTTCTCTGAAGCCGGACAGCGCAGGAAGCGCGCCGAGTTCAGGAAGGCGGAACCTCATGGAGAGCAGTGCACAGGAACCGGTCCCATCGCTACCGCTGAGAGGACCGATCAGCAATCAGGCCATCGCACTCGCCCGAACGCTCTGGGACGACGACCACTGCACCGATCTCGCGCTGCTCGAACGGGTCGCCGCGGGGCTGCGGGCGGAGCGACCCGGGTCCCGGCCGCACCTGCAACACGAGATCGACTCCGTCATCGCCCGGTACCGGGCCCAGCATCGCCATGTCCGCTGATCGAGTGGCGTGGCCGATTTGCGACGCCCATCCGGTCCCATGGGTCACCGCGGCGATGCTGGAGTGGATAAGTGGCACGTGCCCGCGTCGCTGGGTGCGGTGCCCCGAATCTCTCTACTGCTTGAAAGGGGCACCGGTGCTCGGCGGGCGGATCGGTGATCACGACCGCAATGTCACGGGAATCTGCCCGTGGATCGGTGTGCGGGTATTGGACACCGATCCCGAATGCGGGTGTGGGCCCACGATCACCACGCGACAACTACGGATCGTGCTCCGGGAGCGCGGGCGGCCCGATGGGGCGATCCGTTCGGTCGGCTGCCCCGGCCGGGGCTGCGGGGAGATCGTGTCGACGGGCGGTGGCCGGATCAGCCGCCACGGCGGTGGCCCGTGTCCGTGGGCGGGTACCCATGTCCTCGATCGCGGTGTGCACCCGCCGATTCTGTGACCGGCGGGTGCGTGAACCGCAACCTCCGTGAACCGCAACCTCGGGGACCCGAGTTCCTCCACCCACTCGGCGAGCAACTCCTCCGGCCGCGTCTGCGGAAGCGGCAGCCCGCGACAGTGCAGTAGTTGCAGGATCTGCCCACCCAGGCCCCGGGTCAACGCTTCTTTCACGGTTCGGCGCGAGTTGCCGGCTTCTCTCCTGTTTCCACCACTGCCTGCGGTGACGATGTCACCGGCGGCCGCCGGCGCGCCGTGGTGATGCTGTAGGTGAGGATCGACGAGAGCAGGATCACCAGCACCGGGGCGACCACCGGCGCCCATACCAATTCGACCGGGAGCAGCGCCGCCGACGCTGCCGCCGCCGTCCACAGGACCGCGCCCACCACCGACGGGAGTGTGGTCGGGACGACCCCGCGCGGAGCCGTCACGGTCGCGATGTTCAGCAGATACGTGGTGGCCACCAGACCGGCCGCGGCCGCCGCGACCAGGCCGGTATCGGAGAGCGCGAGCATGCCGATCACCAGCAGTACCGCGCCGATCGCGGCCCAGCGCCACCACCAGCCGACCACCACCAGCACGATCGCGGCGGGCGCCGCCCACGGCTGGATCAGGGCGACCAGCAGCACCAGCAGCGTGCCGGACAGGTGCGCGAGGAATTTGGTCATCGGCGCACTCGGATCATCCGGCGGTGCTGGGGCAGCAGCCGCATCGTCTGGTCCAGGCGGGCGTCAGCGGCCCACGGGACGATATCCACCCCGACCGTGCTCATATCGCGGTACATCGACATCCGCTCCAGCTGCCACATCTTCTCCAACGTCGGGTCGAGATCGCTTGCGAAAGGACTGCCACGCAGCACATCCACCGCGACCACCACATGCCCGCGTTTACGCAGATCGATCAGCGCCAGCGCGAACTGGGTGTCCAGCAGGGTGGTGAACGCGACGATGACCGCGCCCAGCGGGACCGCCGCGTAGGGGGCCAGGGTGCCGGTCGTGGGAATGAACTCGTCACCGACATCGAGCACGGTGTCGACGATCCGATAGAACTGCCGGCGACCGATATCGGGGCGCAGCCAGCGCGGCGACCGGCCCAAACAGACGACAGCGGTGCGGTCCCCGGCCTGCAACGTGGACTGCACGACCTGCGCGGCCCCGCGTACCGAGAGCTCCAGCGCGTCGGTGGCCGGGCCGGGCGCCTGCTGTGAGGTGTCCACCAGTACGACTACATCGGCGGAACGGTTGGTGAGGCGTTCGGTCACGTACAGGCGGCCGCGGCGGGCGCTGACCGGCCAGTTCACGATGCGCAACTGGTCGCCGGGGGCGTAGGCGCGGATATCGGCGTATTCCACACCGGGGCCGTGCCGGCGGGTGAGATGCACGCCGAGGCGTTCGGGAAGCTCGGTGCGCGGTAACCGCATCCGCTGTGGGTCGGTGATCGGGTAGACGTAGATCTCCCCGGCGGGCAGGGTCGCGGTGGCCAGCGCCATTCCGGCCGGGCTCAATGCCTTGACCCGGACCTTTATCGGATAGCGACCCCAGCGCGCCGCCGACACCGTCAATCGCAGCCCGGCCGGGGCCGTCCCGGAGTCCGCGGACTCCGCCACCGTCACCGTCATCCCGTCGACCGCGACCGGTTTACAGCGCAGCAGCGCCTGCCCCTGGTCGACGAAGGCGGCGATGGTGACGGTGACCTCTTCGTTCTCGAAACACCGGTGCGTACCGCCACCATCGACCTGGATCCGGGTCCGCGACACCTGCCAGGGCGCGCTGGCCAGCACGCCGAGCATCGGCGCGGCGAATACGACCAGCTGCCAACTCCCCGCGACCACCGCGCCGAGCAGCGCGACGGCCGAGGCGATGGCCAGCAGATAGGTCAGCGGGGCGGGCCGCCAGCGCAGGCGGGCCTCCACCGTGGCACTGGCGTCGCGGTGTTTCATGGCGTGGCGGCGCGCGGGACCGGCAGGCGGCGCAGCAGTTCACTGATCACGTCCTCGCCCCGGATGCGCCGCACCCACATCTCCGGCCGCAGGGTGATCCGGTGCGCCATGGCTGGAATCGCGAGCGCCTTCACATCTTCGGGAACCACGAAATCGCGGCCGTTCAACAGCGCGCGAGCGCGAGCCATCTGCACCAGGTCCAGCTCCGAACGCGGGCTCGCGCCGACCTCGACCTGCGCGTGGGCCCGGGTCGCGCTCGCCAGGGACACCACGTAACTCACCACATCCGGGTGCACCGAGACGAACTCCACCGCGTGCCGCATCTCCAGCAGCCCCTTGGCGTCGGCCACCTGGTTCACCCGCGGCTGCACGGCGCCGCGTTCCAGCCGGCGCCGGATCATCTGGGTCTCGTCCTGCTCGGACAGGTAGCCGAGCCGCAGCTGGATGGCGAACCGGTCCAGCTGGGCTTCCGGCAGCGGATAGGTTCCCTCGTATTCGATGGGGTTGTCGGTGGCGAGCACGATGAACGGCTGCGGCAGCGGGAAGGTCTCACCGTCGATGCTGACCTGGCCCTCCGCCATCGCCTCCAGCAGCGCCGCCTGCGTTTTCGGTGGGGTGCGGTTCACCTCGTCGGCGAGCAGCATATGGGTGAACACCGGGCCCCGGCGGAAAGTGAAGCGGCCGGTGGACATGTCGTAGATGGTGGAGCCGAGCAGATCGGCCGGCAGCAGGTCGGGGGTGAACTGCACCCGGGTGAAGTCCAGGCCGAGAGCGGCCGCGAACGACCGGGCTATCAATGTTTTGCCCAGGCCCGGCAGATCCTCGATGAGCACATGGCCGCCGGCCAGTATCGCGATCATGATGAGCTGTAACTCATCGCGTTTGCCGACCACCACCCGGGAAACCTCCCGGAGCACGGCTTCGGTGCGTTGGACGGTCATGTCCAAAGGCATCGTCATGTCATTTCTCGCAATGGGTCGACCCGTTTCACATTCTCTGAAGGCGGCTCAGGATCTCGTCCAGAGCCGCGCGGCCCGGTGCCGGCGTGTTCTGGTCACGCAGCTCCGAATCGGCCGGATCCACCCAGCGCCACAGTTCGGCGCCGAACAGATGGACTCCGGCACTTTCCAGCGCCCGCCGGTTCTTGCTGACCCGCGGGCCGGCGGACAGTTGGAACTCCTTGGCCAGCAGCGGCCGCAGATGCCGATCCCAGTCGGCGCGGCTGCCGTCGGCGCGGTCGACGAGCATTACGGCCCGGGCATGCCAGTGGCGCAGCATTTCGGCGGGCCCGTTCTCCATATCGTCGGCGAGTTCCTTTTCTCTCTTCTCCGGGCGCAGCAGCACCCAGACGAAGCAGCACAGTGCGATCGCGACCGGTATTCCGGCGGCGATCAGCACGAATTCCCGGGCCCGAAGACAGGCGGCCACCTCCAGTCCGGCGACCGCGACGATGGCGGCCACGACGATCCAGGGTCTGCTCATCTCGAACTCACCCCGCTCGGCGATCCGGCCGGTGGCGGTACGGCAGGCGGGTAGCCGCCGGGGTCCGGATCGGCCGGCGAACCGCCCTGCAGATCGGAAAGCGCCACCCGCAGTAGCTGTTCGGCTCGTATCCGCTGCCAGGAAATCATCGAATGCGGGCTGAACCGTGCTTCTTCGAACAACGCGACCAGTTCCCGGGCCGAGGCTTCGTGCAGGGCCCCGTGTTCGAACGCGCGCGCCAGCACCTCCATCGGTGTGTCGGAGGCCAGCGGGGCCAGGCCGCGCGCGTAGATCAGGCCGCGTTCCATCGCGAGATAGCAGGCGATGATGGCGGTCCGCGCGTCCTGACCGGCCGCGTTCATCGCGGCCAGCCCCATTTCGGCGGCCTTCACCAGGGAATCGGTATCGGTGGCCGGTGGTTCTCCGCCGGCGGCCACGGCTTCCTCGGGTTCCTGGGCGCGCGTTCGCCGCTGAGTGTTCACGGTGACCACGACCAGACCGGTCACGGCCACCGCGACCAGCGTGCCGGCGGCGGCGGTGGCCAGGATCAACCCGGTCCCGGTGAGGACCGGCTGGTCCTGCTCGGTTCCGGGCGGTACGGCGGGATGCTGGGGCGCGGGGACGCCGGGTGGCACGGCCGGAACGGGCTCGGCGACGCGCTGGAATCCGATGAAGTAGACGGCGAAGACGATCGCCGCGAGCACGCCGACGACGGCGAGCAGGAACAGTACGACCAGCCCGAAGTGACCCAGCCGCCAATGCGATTCGGTCTCGTCGGTGTCGAGATCCGGCATGGCCGGCGAGAGCCGGTGCTGGCTGGCGATGACCCCGGCCAGCAACACCACGATGGATACCATGAGCAGCACCGGCATCAGCGCGACGGTGAGAGCCGAGGGGCCGCTGCCGGCCGAATCACTGCTCTCGGGCATACCCGGAATATGCCCGCGCAGCGCGATGACAGCGCAGAACAACAGCGCGAACACCGCCACAATGCGCGCGATCAGCGCCCGCGACCCGGCCAACCCGATACCTCGAACCTGCTCACTGTCAAGAACAGCCACATGGTTACATGCCGGACGGCCGGTTCGTAAGCGAATCGACGATATGAAATGACGAGTTTTCCACTTTTATCAGCCCCTTGTCGGCAAACCTTCCGACTATTGCGCGATCGACAGTTATATCTTGTTCCCGACTGTGAATACTCACAACCTCTTCACGACACACTGACCGATTCCGGAGCCCGGTTTCCACCCGCTCAGCTCGGCTGCCGAATGGATACCGCACCGCGCCCGAGTACCCGGACGCGGCGCGAGCATCGTCCATCGTGGTTGACGGCGCAACCAGTGGCGAGGGCGGTTACGCGGCGCGGTACGTGCTCAGCACCAGCCCCGAGGTCGGCACGCCGGTACCCGCGGTGACCAGCACATTCTCCACATCGTCGACCTGATTCACCGATGTTCCGCGCAACTGGCGGACGGCTTCGGCGATACCGTTCATTCCGTGGATATAGGCCTCTCCCAGCTGCCCACCATGGGTATTGATCGGTAGTTTTCCGCCGATTTCGATCGCCCCGTCGGCAATGAAATCTTTGGCTTCACCGCGCGGGCAGAATCCGAGTTCCTCCAACTGCATGAGGACGAACGGGGTGAAGTGGTCGTACAGAATAGCGGCTTGCATATCGGCGGGCCGCAAACCGCTCTGCGACCACAGCTGGTCACCGACGAGGCCCATTTCCGGGAGACCGGTCAGCGCGTCGCGGTAGTAGCTGGTCATGACATATTGGTCGGCGCCGCTGCCCTGGGCCGCGGCGGTGATCACGGCGGCGGGGTTGGGCAGGTCCCGCGCCCGCTCCGCGCTGGTCACCACGATCGCTACGCCGCCGTCGGACTCCTGACAGCAGTCCAGCAGATGCAGCGGTTCGGCGATCCAGCGCGAATTCTGGTGATCTTCCAGGGTTATCGGCTTGTTGTAGAAGAAGGCGTTCGGGTTCACCGCCGCGTGTTTGCGGTCGGCCACCGCGACCCGACCGAAATCGGCGCTGGTCGCTCCGTACACGTGCATATACCGCCGGGCGACCATCGCCACCTGCGCGGCGGGGGTGCCCAAGCCGTGTGGGTAGGACCAACCGGCGTCGATTCCCGAGGAGGTCGGCGTGGCGGCCAGCGAGCTCGAGAACTGCCCGAACCGGGAGACCGACCGCTCGTTGAACGCCCGATACGCCACCACCACATCGGCGACCCCGGTCGCCACGGCCATCGCGGCCTGCTGCACGGTGGCACAGGCCGCGCCGCCGCCGTAGCCGATATGGCTGAAGAACTTGAGCTGCGGAATACCGACCGCGCGCGCCACGGCGATCTGCAGATTGGTATCCATCGTGAAGGTGGTCAGACCGTCCACGTCGGCCGGGGTGAGCCCGGCGTCGGCCAGGGCCGCGGTCACGGCCTCGGCGGCCAACCGCAGTTCACTGCGGCCGGATTCCTTGGAGAAATCGGTGGCGCCGATACCCGCGATCGCGGCCCGGCCGGACAGGGGATGTTCCGAAGTATTCATACGAACCTCATTCCGCGGGCTGGATGGAACCGGGCGTTGTCGCCGCGCTCACGCCCCGCCCCCGGCACCCGGGACGGTGGCGACGACCGTCGCGACGATGTGATCGCCCAGGCTGTCCTTGCCGACGACCTCCAGCCGCACATCCTCGCCGTCGAGTTCGGTGACCTTCCCGGTGAGGGTCAGGGTGTCGTAGGCGTAGAGCGGCACCCCGAGTCGCAGTGCGATGGATTTCACCACGGTCCTCGGCCCCGACCAATCCGTGACGAACCGCTGCACCAGGCCCGTATCGGTGAGGATATTGACGAAGATGTCCTTGGAACCGCGTTCGATCGCCTTGTCCCGGTCGTGGTGCACATCCTGGAAATCCCGGGTGGCCAGGGCCGTGCTGATCACGAAAGTCGGATCGGCGTGGATCGACAGTTCGGGCAGTTCGGTCCCGACCCGCACGGCGGCCGGATCGAATGTGGCGGTCATGCGATCACCTTCCAGAACGGCAGCACCGTATCGTCGTCGAGCTTCTCGAAACCGGCGACGACCTCCAGCCCGACCTCGACCTTCCCGGGTTCGATACCGCGCAACTCGCCCAGCATCCGCACCCCCTCCTCGAGTTCCACCAGCGCGACCACGAACGGCAGGTCGCGGCCCGGCACCTTGGGCGCGTGGTGCACGACGTAGCTGAATACCGTGCCCTTCCCGGAGGACACCACATAGCCGACCGGCTCGGCCTTGTCCTGCCAGATGGCGGGGATCGGCGGATGGCGCAATGTGCCGTCCGGGAGCTGTTGGATGCGCAGCTCGCCGGCTTTCGTACCCTCCCAGAAGAATTCGGTGTCGTGCGAGACCAGCGGCCGGACCCGTTCGGCAGGCGGGGATTTCGGCGCCGCGCCCGTGCCCGGCGCGAACTTCAGAATGCGGAACAGCATCTCGGTGACGAGTTCGTCGCCGACGTACCAGCTGGTGCGGTAGGTCAGGAAGAAGCCCTCACCCAGTCCGGTGCGTTTGGGACCCTTGATGCTGTCCAGCGCGCTGGTGATGCTCACTTCTTCGCCGGGCCGCAGATAGCGGTGGTAGATCTGCTCGCAGTTGGTGCCGACCACCGAGGTGTACCCGGCGGAGTCGAGCAGCGCGTTCGTTGCTTCCATCGGGTCGTCGGAAGGACGGCGGCCACCCAGACCGAGCATGGTCCACACCTGGGCCATGGCCGGCGGGGCCACGATCCCGTCGAAACCGGCAGCCTTCGCGGCCGCCTCGTCGACGTATACCGGGTTCGTATCGCCCAGCGCCTCCACCCAGTTGTTGATCATCGGCTGGTTCACCGGGTCCCGGCCGGGCCGGGGCGCACTCGCCCCGGCCGCCTCGATCTTCTCCGCGGCGGCGATGATCTCTTCCGGAATACCGATATCCGGCACGCCTACTCCTTAGGGTCGGGTGGTTCGGTGCGGGCCCACTTGCTCAGCGCGGCACGCGGGGCAGTTTCAGGCCCGCGGAGGCGACGAGTTCGCGCATCACCTCGTTGACGCCGCCACCGAAGGTCACCACCAGGTTCTGCTTCGTCCGCCGGTCGAGCCAGGTGATCAGTTCGGCGGTCGCGGGTTCGGCCGGGTCACCGAAGCGGCCGATGACCTCCTCGGCCAACCGGCCCGCCTCCTGCAGCGATTCGGTGGAGAAGATCTTGGTCGCCGAAGCGTCCGCGATGACCTGGGCCGGATCGATGTCCGGATCGTCGGCGGTGGCCGCCACCTGCCAGTTCAGCAGTTCGTTGAGCCTGGTCATGGCATGGATCTTGCCGAGCGCCTGCTGCGCGTCCGGGTTGTCGAGGACCCCGCGCGGCCGGGCCCAATCACGGACCTTGTCGTAGAGCTGTTCGATCTTGCCGGACGGCCCCAGACTCACCCGCTCGTGGTTGAGCTGGGTGGTGATCAGGCGCCAGCCCTTGTTCTCCTCGCCGACCAGCATGTTCGCCGGAACCTTGACGCTGTCGAAATAGGTGGCGTTGGTGTGGTGGGCACCGTCGGCGGTGATGATCGGTGTCCAGGAATAGCCCGGATCCTTCGTATCCGCGATCAGGATGGTGATCGCGCGGTGCCGATCCGCCACCGAACCGGTACGGCAGGCCAGCCAGATGTAATCGGCCTCGTGCGCGCCGGTGGTGAAGATCTTCTGGCCGTTCACGATCCAGTCGCCCGAATCGTCCTTGGACGCGCTGGTCCGCAGCGCCGCCAGGTCGGTACCGGCTTCCGGCTCGGAGTATCCGATGGCGAAATGGATATCGCCGGAAAGGATTCCGGGCAGGAACTTCTCTTTCTGCTCCTGCGTGCCGTAACGCTGTAGCGTCGGACCGACGGTGAGCAGCGTGACCAGTGGCAGCGGGACATCGGCCCGGGAGGCCTCGTTGTAGAAGATCTGCTGTTCGACCGGGCCGAAACCCTGGCCGCCGTATTCCTTGGGCCAGCCGACGCCCAGCCAGCCGTCGCGGCCCATCCGGCGCACCACCTCGCGGTAGGCGTCGCCGTGCCGGTTCACCTCCATCGCGGTGGCTTCCTCGGGCGTGACGAGGTCGGCGAAGTAGACGCGCAGGTCGTCGCGTAGTTTGCGCTGTTCGCTGGTCAGATCGACGAACACCCTGCCCCCAATCGTTCGAGCCGCAAGGCGGCGCCGCCCAGCCAGCGGGCGAGGTCCTTGGACTGTGAGTAGTAGCGGTGCATGGAGTGGGTGACGTCCACTCCGATACCGCCGTGCAGGTGGTGACACTTCTGCATGGCCCGCGGTAGTTCCGCGGCCACAGTGTAGGCGAGCACATTCAGATCGTCGTCGATCCGCTGCTGCCGCTCCGGAGTCGAATCATCTTGCCCGAGAGCCCAATTGGCGGAGACCGCAGCCACATGTAGCGTCCGGGACACCACGTAGAGGTCGGCGATCTGCTGGGCCACCGCCTGGAACTCGGCGAGCGGCCGGTTGAACTGGTGACGCGTTCCCACGTGTGCGGCGGTCAATTTCACCGCACCCGAGAGTAAACCGTCGGCCGCCGCGCCGATGGCGGCGAGGACGAACCGGTGCAGTCGCGGAGCCGCGTCCGGCAGCAGCCGGTCGGCGGATATCACGACCCCGTCCAGTTTCACCGAGAATTCGGCGAGTTCACCGGAGACCGACGATGGGGTCAGGACAAGTCCCGGCGCGTTCGAATCGACCACGGCGACCCCGGAATCCGTGGTCACCAGCAGCCAGCGCGCCTGATCCGCGCACGGCACCGCCACCTTGTAACCGGTGATCCGCACTTCGTCACCGATCACCTCGGCCTCGGTGGTGGGTTCGGTGGTCAGCGGCGCCCCGGGTTCGCTGATGGCGGCGGTGAGCACCGCGCCCTCGGCCACCGCCGGGAAAACCTCCGCGGCCACCGCCTCGGGAACCGACCCCAGCAGGGGCAATACCCCGAAGCCCAGGGTAGGTAGCGCCGGGGCGGCCACCGCGTCGATGGCCAGTTCGGTCAGCAGCACCGATACGGCGTCGATGCCCATATCGTCGCCACCGAACCGCTCGGGAAGCGCTACCGACAGCAAGCCGGTAGCCACCAATTTCGGCCAGAGCTCGGCGTCACGCGCCGTCTCCCGCTCCAGTAGTCCGACGACGACCTCGGCCACCGCCTCTTGAGCCTCGTCTCGGGTGAAGTCCACGTTCTGCTCTCCAGTCGTCGCACGAACTAACCGGCCACGTCGCGGGGTAGTCCCAGAATCCGCTCGGCTGCCACGGTCAACAAGATCTGCTCGGTTCCGCCCGCGATCGACAGGCAGCGGGTGAGCAGGAATTCCGAGGTGTCCTCGGTCGTTCGCGCACCGATCGAGCCGGCCACCTCGACGGCGAACTCGGCGACCGCCTGTCGGTGCCGCACACCCACCAGTTTGCGCACACTGCTCTGCGCCCCGGGGTCGGCGCCGGCCAAGATCCGGATCGCCGCGCGCTGTTCCAGCAGCAGCCCGGCGATGGCATCGGCGACGAAACCACCCAGCCGATCGTTCAGCAGCTCCGAACCGCGGCCGGTGGCGGGCAGTTCGGCGATCAGTTCCTCGAGCGCCGGACCGATCCCGTTACCGCTCATGGCTACCCGCTCGGCCGACAAGGTGGACCGGGCGATCTTCCAACCGTTGCCCAGCGCGCCGACCACACAGTCGTCGGGTACGAACACCCCGTCCAGGAAGACCTCGCTGAACCGGGCCTCACCGGTGATCTGCACCAACGGCCGGATATCGATCCCGGGACTGCGCATATCGACCAGGAAATAGCTGATGCCCTTGTGCTTGGGCGCGCTCGCGTCGGTGCGGGCCAGGCAGATGGCCCAGTTCGCCTCCTTGGCCAGCGAGGTCCACACTTTCTGACCGTTGAGCACCCAACCGCCCTCGGTGCGTTCGGCGGTGGTGCGCAGGGCCGCCAGATCGGAACCGGCACCCGGTTCGGAGAACAGCTGGCACCACACCACCTCGCCCCGCAGGGTCGGCCAGGCGAATCGTTCGATCTGCTCGGGCGTGCCGTGTTCCAGCAGAGTCGGCACCGCCCAGCCGCCGATGGTGAGATCGGGAACGGCCGGCCCGGCCCGGCGCAGTTCCTCCGAGATGACCAGCCCGGTCATCGGATCGGCGCCGCGACCGTAGGGCGCGGGCCAGTGCGGCATGATCAGCCCCGCATCGGCGAGCGCACCGCGCTGCTCGTCGCCCGGCAGCGCCGCGATCCGCGCCACCTCGGCGGCGAGTTCGTCGGTGACCACCTCGGTATCGGTCTCACCACCGGCCAGCGCCGCGTCGGCGAACACCCGGTCGGCACCGGTGGTACGGCGCTTACCCGCCCGGGTCAGCTCCGTGACGCGGGCCCGCCAGTACGAGCCGCCGCCGAGGAGCTGGCGTAGCGCCGTCGCCCGGCGCAGGTACAGATGCGCGTCGTGTTCCCAGGTGAAGCCGATTCCGCCGAGTACCTGGATGCAGTCCTTCGCGGTTTCCACCGCGGCGTCCAGGCTGATGGTCGCCGCGATCGCCGCCGCGATCGGCAGTTCCGAACCGCCGGAGTCCACGGCGGCCGCGGCGTCGGCGGCCACCGACCGGATGAGCTCGGTGCGGCACAGCATCCACGCGCAGATGTGTTTGACCGCCTGGAACGACCCGATCCGGCGCCCGAACTGTTCACGCACCTTCGCGTACTCGACCGCAGTGGACAGGCACCAGCCCGTCACACCGGCGAGCTCGGCCACGAAAAGCGCCACCAGCAGGTCTTCTACCGCGTATTCGGGGGCGAACACCGCATCCGGGTCGACCCGCACGTCGGTACAGCGCACCCGTGCCAGCGCAGTGGTCAGGTCGAGGGGGTCCAGGGCCTCGAGTCGCAGTCCGGGCGTATCCGGTCCGAGCAAGCACCAGCGTCGGCCGTCAGCAGTGTCCACCGGCAGCAGCACCGCTGTCCCGGCCGCGGCGCCGAGCACCGATTCCCAGCTCCCGCTGAGCGATCCGGCGCCGTCGAGTACCGGCACCGACGGGCTGCCGCCGGACGCGGTCCCGGCCCCGGTGACAGTGTCCAGCGCGACCCCGCAGGGCTGTTCCTCCGGTAGTCGGCCGGCCGTCACCAGCCCGGCGACCGCGGTGGTCAGCACCGGGCCGCCGACCATGTCGTACGCAGCCTGTTCGATGAATACGGCCAGATCGGAGACCGATCCGCCCGCACCACCCGCCTCCTCGGCGACGGCCACATGGAAGATTCCGAGCTCGGTCAGCGTTGGCCAGTATTTACGCCAGAAGTCGGTCGCGTCGGCCCGCATTGTTGCAATCGGTTGCGCCGCTGCTGCCCACCCGCTCATCGACTGTTGAACGGCTTTATGCTCGTCAGTGGTGGCGATGGTCACAGTCCATACCGCCTTTCCGGCGTGACTCCCACACCTAGAACATGTTCTAATATCCACGGTAGGCGTAAGTCAAGACACGCGCCCACCGCACTGCTCCACGCGCTACGAAGACGTTCGGAAAGGAACTCCCCTCCATGGCCAGCCCCTCCCGTTCCCAGCCCGGCGATTCGGGCGCGGCCGCGGCCGCGCCCGTCACCACGCTGCGGGAGGACGAACTGAGTTCGGCCGCGCAACGCGAACGCCGTAAGCGGATCCTGGACGCGACCCTCGCGCTCGCCTCCAAGGGTGGTTACGACGCGGTGCAGATGCGCGCGGTGGCCGAGCGCGCCGATGTCGCGGTGGGCACCCTGTACCGGTACTTCCCGTCCAAGGTGCACCTGCTGGTCTCAGCGCTGGCCAGGGAGTTCGAGCAATTCGAGGGCAAACGCAAACCGCTGGCCGGCCAGTCGCCGGAGGAGCGGATGCACGCACTGCTCTCCCAGATCACCCGGATGATGCAGCGCGACCCACTGCTCACCGAGGCCATGACCCGTGCGTTCATGTTCGCCGACGCATCGGCTGCCGCCGAGGTCGACCGGGTCGGCAAAGTGATGGATCGAGTGTTCGCCCGGGCCATGAACGACGGCGAACCCACCGACCGTCAGCTCGCCATCGCTCGCGTGATCAGCGATGTGTGGCTGTCGAATCTGGTCGCCTGGCTCACCCGCCGCGCGTCCGCGACCGATGTCTCCGAGCGGCTCGAACTGACCGTCGACCTGCTGCTCGGCAACCGCTCCTGAGGTCTGCGCTCCGGCTTTCGGCACCCATCCGCGGCGCCTCACACCTGGGGCGCCCGCCCGCACTTCCCGCCGAATCGGATCGGGGAACGCGACACAGTATTGTCATGCGCGCCCCCTCTTAACGAAAACTCCGATCAATAGGTTGGATGTGTGAGCGCACAGGATCTGCCACTGGAACTCCGCCGAGCGCTGTCGACGGTCGCACGCGTACCTCGACTGCTCGTCGCATCGGACTACGACGGGACACTCGCTCCCATCGTCTCCGATCCGGCCAAGGCGTACCCGCACGGAGAATCCGTCCGGGCATTACGCGCGCTGGCCGGTCTTTCCGGCACGACGGCCGCCGTCATATCCGGCAGAGCGCTGCGCGACCTCGCCGCGCTCTCGCGACTGCCGGTCGAAGTGCAATTGATCGGAAGCCACGGCTCGGAATTCGATGTGGGCTTCGTGCATGCCATCGACAACGATGCCAAGCAGCTGCTGACCGAAGTGATAACCGCCCTGAACAAGATCGCCGCGGACCATCCCGGCGTCTCGGTGGAGACCAAACCCGCCAGCGTCGCGCTGCATGTGCGCAATGCCGCGCCCGAGGTCGGCCGCCGCGCCCTCGACCAGGCCTGCAAGGGTCCGGCCTGCTGGGTCGGCGTCCAGGTCACCGAAGGTAAAGCCGTGATCGAGCTGGCCGTGGTGCCGACCGACAAGGGTTCGGCCCTGAGTACGGTCCGTCACCAGGAGAGCGCCTCGGCGGCGGTCTTCTTCGGCGACGACGTCACCGATGAGAAAGCCTTCCGCGCGCTGGCCGGGCCCGATATCGGTATCAAGGTCGGTGAGGGCGAATCGCTGGCCAAATACCGCGTCGACAGCACCGAAGCGGTCTCGCACGCGCTGGCCTTCCTGCTCGAGGAACGCCGCACCTGGCTGGCCGGCGCCAGCGCCCCCCGGATCGAACGACTGACCATGCTGGCCAGCCCGCGTTCGGTCGCGCTGGTGACGCCCGACGCCACCGTGACCTGGTTCTGCCATCCCGAGCCGGATTCGGCCGCCGTTTTCGCCCACTTGCTGGGCGGGATCGACGCCGGACACTTCTCGGTGGCGCCCCAGCGCCCGGGCCTGCCCCTTTCCCAGCGGTACGTCGACGGCACCATGACCGTCGAGACCCGCTGGGCGAAATTGCAGGTCACCGACTATCTTCCGCACGATGTCGACCCCGACCGCACCGATCTCACCCGGGTGATCACCGGTTCGGCTCCCGCCGAGGTCACTTTCGCCCCGCGCCCGGAATTCGGACAGGTACCGGTATCGATCCAGGTGGAGACCGACGGCCTGCGCGTCTGGGGCACCAACGACCCGGTCGTCCTGCGCTCCCCCGGCGTCCAATGGCAGATACACAGCGACGGCGCCCACGATTCGGCCACCGCCGTAGTCGACCCGTCCGATGGGCCCGTCGTACTGGAACTGCGTTGCGGTACAAACGATCTGACCCCCGCCGCCACCGGCGAGGCCGAGCGGCGGCGGATCGCGGAACTGTACTGGTCGGAGTGGGCGATCGGCCTGGACCTGCCGGCGCTCAAACCCGATCTGATGAAACGGTCCGCGCTCACCCTGCGCGGTCTGGTGCATGCGCCGTCCGGATCGATCCTGGCCGCCGCCACCACCTCCCTGCCCGAAGATATCGGCGGCGTCCGCAACTGGGACTACCGCTACTGCTGGCTGCGCGACGCCGCGCTCACCGCCAGCGCGCTGGTCTCACTGGGATCACTCGGCGAAGCCGAACAGTATCTGGAATGGGTGCACCGGGTCCTGGAAACGCTGCCGGGCCCCGAACGCCTGCACCCGCTCTACACCATCTACGGCGAAACCCTGCCGCCGGAAGCCGTGATCGACGAGCTCCCCGGCTATGCCGGATCCCGCCCGGTGCGCGTCGGCAACGCGGCGAACATGCAGGTCCAGCTGGACGTATTCGGTCCGATCGTCGACCTCATCACCAGCCTGGCGCACGCCCGCGAGAACCAGGGCACCACCGACCCGCGCAAGGTGCTGCCCGACGCCGACTGGGAACTCGTGCACGCCATGGTCTCCGCGGTCCAGCGCCGTTGGACCGAACCCGACCACGGCATCTGGGAGATCCGCGGCAACCCCCGCCACCACGTCTACTCCAAGGTGATGGGCTGGCTCACCATCGACCGCGCGCTCACCCTTGCGGAGAAATTCGACCGCCCGGTCGACGCCGACTGGGGTCCGCTGCGCGAAACCATTGCCGCCGAGGTCAAGGCCAAAGGCTGGAACGACGAAGTCCAGTCCTTCACCGCCGCCTACGACGGCACCGATCTGGACGCGGCGACCCTGCACATCGGGCTCAGCGGCCTCATCGACCCCACCGACCCGCGCTTCGCCGCCACGGTGGTGGCCACCGAAGCCGAACTCCGCAGTGGGTCAACGGTCTACCGCTATCACCACGACGACGGCCTGCCCGGGGGCGAAGGCGGATTCCACTTGTGCGCGGCCTGGTTGGTGGAGGCCTACCTGCTCATCGGTAAACGATCGGACGCGGAAGCGCTGTTCGCGCAGCTGGTCGACGTGGCTGGGCCCACCGGACTGCTGAGCGAGGAATACGACCCGGTCGCGGAGCGATCCCTGGGCAATCATCCCCAGGCCTACAGCCACCTGGGTCTGCTGCGCTGCGCACAGTTGCTCGGCAGATAGACCGTTCGCTCGACAAGCGAGTACGGCGGGCCCCCAGGAGATGGGGTGGCCCGCCGTACTCGTAGAGGCACTCGGCGGTGATCACAGGTAGCGGGGCCGGGGCTGTGTGCGGCCGCTCGCGAACGGGGAGATCCGGGGGCGGGGTGGGTGGGTGGGCCTTGGGGTGGTGTGGTGGACGGTCTCGAAACTGGGCGGTCGGTTCAGGGGGTTTCGTCGGGGCTGCTAAAGTAAAACGGAAACGATTTCCATTAACTCTGGTAGGTATTTCCCTTGTCACTTCACTATGCCCGTAGCGCCCTGATCGTTGCCGTGGGGGTAGCGGCAGCGGCGGCGCTCACCGCCTGTGGCGGATCCGGCTCCGATTCCGGTAAACCCTCGGTGATCGCCTCGACCAATGTCTGGGCCGATATCGCGAGCACCGTCGCGGGGCCCGATGCCGACGTATCCGCGATCATCTCCGATCCGGCGGCCGACCCGCATTCGCACGAAACCTCGGCTACGGAATCGGCGCAGCTCAGCGATGCTGATCTGGTGGTCTACAACGGTGGCCACTATGACGAATTCGTCGCGAAGGCGATCGAGGGTCGCGACAAGCACACAGTCGAAGCCGTCGCGGTCCGGGACGAGGCGATCCGGGACGATTCGAACGAGCACGTCTGGTACGACATGGAAACCGTCGCGCTGGTCGCCGGGCAGATCGGTGACCGGCTCGCCGAGATCGATCCGGCACACGCCCAGGGTTACACCGACCGGGCCGCGCAGCTGGCCGACCGGATCGGACAGGTCGGCGCGACCACCGACCGGATCGCGGCGGACCACGCCGGCACGCCGGTCCTGCAGACCGAGCCGCTCGCGTACTACCTGCTACAGGACGCCGGTACCGTCGACCGGACGCCCCGCGACTATCAGGAGGCGGTCGAGCAGGAGACCGATCCCTCACCCGCGGCCGTCGCCGCCACCCGCGACATGATCACCGGTAAACAGATCGCGGTTCTGGTCTACAACGTGCAGACCGAGGACAAGGTCGGCCGAGATCTGCGGGACGCAGCCGAAGCCGCCGGTATTCCGGTGGTCGAGGTCACCGAAACTCTGCCGCTCGGAACGGATTTCGTAACCTGGCAGACGCGGAACGCCCGAGCACTGGCCGACGCCATCGGCTGACGGCACCCGAAGCGACGAACGGATGGATCGAAATGAGCGATACCGCTCCGGCGGCTCACCGCGCCGCTCCGGCCGCTGACGGCACCCTCGTGGCCCAGTCCGTCGACGACTCTGCCGTCCCGGCACAAGACGATTCTGCCGTCCCGGCACCAGACGACTCTGCCGTCCCGGCACCGGAACCGGCCGTCCGGCTCGAATCGGCAACCCTGGCCTTCGGCGACCGGGTCCTGTGGCGGGAGCTGGACCTCAGTGTCGGGCGCGGCGAATTCATCGCCGTGCTCGGCCCCAACGGCTCCGGAAAGACCTCGCTGCTCCGAGTCCTGCTCGGTCAGCTCGCCTTGAGTTCGGGCACGGCCCGGATCGCCGGCGCCGCGCCGCGAGCCGGCCATCCCGACATCGGTTACATCCCGCAGCAGCGCACCATCGACGCGGGCGTGCAACTGCGCGGTAGCGATCTGGTCGGCCTCGGGGTGGATGGACATCGCTGGGGTCTGGGTCTGCGCGGGCGGGCCGAGCGGCGGCGCAAGGTCACCGCGGCGATCGCCGATGTCGGCGCCGAGCGGTTCGCGAAGGCTCCGCTGGAGAGCTTGTCGGGTGGTGAACAGCAGCGATTACGGGTGGCGCAGGCACTGGTCGGAGATCCCGCGGTACTGCTCTGCGACGAACCGCTACTCAGCCTCGACCTGGCCAGTCAGCAGCTGGTCTCCGGGCTCATCGACGCCCGCCGGCGCCGGCACGGCACCTCGGTACTTTTCGTCACTCACGAGATCAATCCGATCCTGCCGCTGGTGGACCGGGTCCTCTACCTGGTCGGTGGGAAGTTCCGGATCGGCACGCCGGACGAGGTCATGACCTCGGCGGTGCTGTCGGAGCTGTACCAGACCGAGGTCGATGTGCTGCGGGTGCGGGGGCGGCTGGTCGTGGTCGGTACCGGGGACACGATGGACGCGCTCGGCACCGCCGGGGCCCACTGCCACGGCGAACCGGGCACCCCGCACGGCGGTGACGCCTTGGCCGAACTCACCCAGCGATCGGGACAGGCGAACGGATAGATGGACAAGCTCTCCGATGTACTGGGCGAGATCTTCGATGTGCAGACCACGGTGCACCTGCTCGGATACGACTTCGTGCAGCAGGCCGTGGTCGCGGCGGCACTGCTCGGACTGCTCGCCGGGGTCATCGGCCCGCTGATCATCAGTCGGCAGATGTCGTTCGCGGTCCACGGCACCAGCGAGCTCTCGCTCACGGGTGCGGCGGCCGCACTACTGGTCGGCGCGGGGGTCGGGCTCGGCGCGATCGTCGGTTCGGTGGTGGCCGCTGTGCTGTTCGGCGTACTCGGTACCCGGGCGCGGGAACGCGATTCGGTGATCGCGGTGGTGCTGTCGTTCGGTCTCGGCCTTTCGGTGCTGTTCCTGTGGCTCGGCCCCGAACGCGCGGGTTCGAAATTCTCGCTGCTCACCGGCCAGGTGGTGAGCGTCGGCTTCGGTGGGCTCACCCTGCTGGCCACCTGCACGGCCGCAGTCCTGGCCGTACTGGCCGTGGTCTATCGCCCGCTGTTGTTCGCCAGCACCGATCCCGAGGTCGCGGTGGCCCGGGGCGTGCCGGTGCGGGCGTTGTCCATCCTCTTCGCGGTGATGCTCGGCATCACCGCGGCTTTCGGCGTCCAGATCGTCGGCGCCCTACTGGTACTCGCCTTGCTGATCACCCCGGCGGCCGCCGCGGCCCAGCTGACCGCCGATCCGGTGCGGGCCACCGTGCTGGCAGTGATCTTCGCGGAGACGTCCGCGGTCGGCGGCATCCTGCTGTCGCTGGCGCCGGGGGCGCCGGTCTCCACCTTCGTCACCACGATCTCGTTCGTGATCTACCTGGTCTGCCGCGTGATCGGCGCCCGGCAGCGACAGGTCGCCCGGGTTCGCTGATCACCTGCGGGCAGGTGCCTTCAGTCTAGGTAGCGGGGTTTCGTATGCTCGTCCCCAACGCCCCCGGAACGAAGGTGACCACCCATGATCGACTTCACGATTCCCGCCGAGCTCGCCGCCGAACGTGACCGGGTCCGCGCATTCGTCGCAGACAAGATCGTGCCCTACGAGCGCGACCCCCGGCTCACCTCCCACGGCCCCACCGACGAATTGCGCCAGGAACTCGTGGAGCTCGCCCGCGCCGAGAACCTGCTGACTATCCAGGCCCCCACCGAACTCGGCGGCCGCGGCCTCACCCACGTCGAGCAGGCCGTGCTCTACGAAGCCGCCGGCTGGTCGACCCTGGGCCCGGTCGCTATGAACTGCGCCGCACCGGACGAGGGCAATATGTTCCTGCTCTCCAAAATCGCCGACCCCGAACAGACCGAACGCTGTCTACAGCCGGTGATCGACGGCCACCAGCGCTCGGTATTCGCCATGACCGAACCCGACGGCGCCGGTTCCGACCCCGGCCAGCTCACCACCACCGCCACCTTCGACGGCGAGAACTTCACCATCGAAGGCCGCAAATGGCTGATCACCGGCGCCAACGGTGCCAAGACCTGGATCATCATGGCTCTGCTCGGCGACAACCCGCACCTGCCCGGCGGTCCGACCCTTTTCCTCACCGACGGTGACCGGCCGGGCATCGTCATCGAACGCACCATGAACACCATGGACCGCAACTATGTGGCCGGGCACTGCGTGGTCCGCTTCGACAAACTCACCCTTCCGAAATCGGCCTTGCTCGGCGAAGCCGGCCAGGCCCTGCGCTACGCCCAGTTGCGCCTGACCCCCGCCCGCCTCACCCACTGCATGCGGTGGCTCGGTGCCGCCGAACGCGCGCAGAGCATCGCCGTCGACCATGCCAAAACCCGCACAGCCTTCGGCAAAACCCTGGGCGAACACCAGGGCGTCTCGTTCATGATCGCCGACAACGAGATAGCGCTGCACCAGTGCCGTCTGACGATCTGGCACGCCTGCTGGTTGATGGACCAGGGCGAGAAGGCCCGCCACGAAAGCTCGATGGCCAAATCTTTCGTCTCCGAAGAGCTGTTCAAGGTGGCCGACCGTTGCGTTCAGATCCTGGGCGGTATCGGTGTCAGTGACGAAACGGTGGTCGAGATGATCTTCCGCGATATGCGTCCCTTCCGCCTCTACGACGGCCCCACCGAAGTCCACAAATACGCGATCAGCCGCAAAGTGCTGCGGTAGTTCTGCGCCCTATCGACCCCGGTTCTTCACTGCTACGCTCCAGAAACTCTCGGCACGCACGAGGGGCGAGTTCGGTATCGGGATCTAGGCGCTGACGGTCATGATCCGGCTCAGCCCGTTCCTGACATTGGTGGCGGGTGTCCACGCCGTCCGTCCCCGGCTCGGGCCGAACCCGGCCCCGCGACCAGGCACTGTGGGCGGCCGGAGAACACAGCTCTCTCCCCGTACACCCCGCGCGTCGACATCTCGAGCACACCCAACCCCACCATCGGATGGTGACGACCCCGCCCCGCCGGAGGCGGGGCCATAAACAGAGCTACCATCCAGACCATGAGTTCGGAATTGCTCGTCGATGTCTCCGCGGGCATCGCCGTCCTCACATTGAACCGGCCGGCGAAGCAGAATGCCTTCAACCCTGCAATGACCGAAGCGCTGGGTGCCGCGTTGAAACGCTGTGACGCCGAGGATGCCATCCGAGTCGTGGTGATCACGGGAACCCCGCCCGCCTTCTGCGCGGGTGCCGATCTCTCGGACCGGGTGGGTGAGGTGAGCGCGAGTATCGATCCACCACCGTTCCGGGTGCGTAAGCCGGTGATCGCGGCGGTCAACGGGCATGCGGTGGGGGTCGGGCTGGCGCTGGCGCTGCAGTGTGATCTGCGGTATCTGGCCGATGACGCGGTCTACGCATTGAGCCAGGTCCGGCGCGGGGTTCTCGCCGACGGCTACGTGCACTGGACACTGCCGCGTCTCGCCGGGCTCGCCAATGCCGCCGATATCCTGCTCACCGGGCGGACCTTCGACGGTGCGGAAGCTCAGGCGATGGGCCTGGCCAATGCATGTCTGCCCACCGCCGAGGTGCTGCCGACCGCGATGGCGGTCGCCCACGATATCGCCAACGGTTCCGCACCACTGGCCGCGGCGTTGTCCAAACGACTGTTGTGGGAGGGCGTCGGTCTCGAACCGGCGGTCGTCGGGCAGTTGGAGACCGACCTGAACGAACATATCGACGACAGCCGGGATGCCGGTGAGGCCATGGCAGCTTTCCGGGAGCGCCGCCAGCCCACCTGGTCGGGTTCGATCAGCGACGAATGGCCGAGCTGGGCGCGGACGAAATGGTCCGGACAGCAGAGCCTGGACTGAGTCCGGTCAGCCGCCGCCGAGCAGCACCACCAGGAACAGCAACGCCATCACGACCATCAGGATCGTGCCGATCACGCCCAGAATGAATCCGACGACCACCTGTGTGTGTCCGCCGTAGGCGCCGCCGGACTCCTCGATCTGATCCAGTGCACGTTTTCCCATCGCCCAGGCCACCGGCCCGGTCAGTCCGCAACACAGCAGGCTGGCCGCGCCGAGGAACAGCACCGTCGTCGCATGCGGGTGCTCTACCGGCTTATCGATGGGCGCGTTGGGTATCACCACATGACGAATTCTACGGTGCTGTGCCGGATTTGCGGTCCGGGCGCGGCGGATTCATGTCCGAACCGCCCGCTGACCGCTGCCCGACACGCCTGATCACCGTGGCCGGTGCCGACTGCCCGGACGTCGTGCGCCCGGGCGAGCCGGTGGGATCGTGCGTTCAGGCGCGTCGTTGCCGGGCGATTTCGGCTAGCACCACACCCGCGGCGACGGAGGCGTTCAGTGATTCCACCGGCCCCGCCATCGGGATGCTGAGCACCGCGTCGCAGTTCTCGCGGACCAGCCGTGACAACCCTTTGCCCTCCGATCCGACGACGAGCACCGTCGGCGCGGCGCCGTCGAAATCGTCGAGTGACAAATCGCCGCCCGCGTCCAAGCCCACGATCTGGACACCCTTCGAGGCCCAATCCTTCAGAGTGCGTGTGAGATTGGTGGCACGTGCGACCGGAAGCCGCGCCGCGGCGCCGGCACTCGTCCGCCACGCGACCGCCGTCACGCTGGCGCTGCGACGCTGCGGGATCACCACGCCGTGGCCGCCGAAGGCTGCGACCGAGCGCACGACGGCGCCGAGGTTGCGCGGATCGGAGATATTGTCCAGCGCCACCAGCAGCGCGGGCTCGGTGGACTCCCTGGCGCGGGTCAGCAGATCATCGGGGTGGGCGTACCGGTAGGGCGGCACCTGCAGGGCCAAGCCCTGGTGCAGGCCGTTGGAACTCATTCGATCCAGATCGGTGCGCGGCACCTCGAGAATGGAGATCCCGGTATCGGCGGCGATGCGCACGCTCTCGGTGAGCCGCTCGTCGTTCTCGATTCCCACCGCGACGTAGAGCGCACTGGCCGGAACACCGGCCCGCAGACACTCCACCACGGGGTTGCGGCCGAGCACCAACTCGGGTCCGTCGTCGTTGCGACGACCGGCCGGGCGCCCGCGACCCGCCGGGTTGTTCTGCGCGGCCTTGGCTTTCGCCGCCGACCGGCGCGCGGCCGGATGTTTCGTCCGCTGTTCGGCCGGCGGTGTCGGCCCGCGACCCTCCAGTCCGCGGCGGCGCTTGCCACCGGAACCGACCACGGCCCCTTTCTTGGTGCCGCCCTTCCGGATTGCACCGCGACGTTGTGAATTGCCGGCCATCAGCCCGCCTTTCCAGGGGTAGGTGCGCCCAGCGACCATTCGGCACCGTTGGGTGTATCAGTTACTTCGATTCCGGCCGCCTGCAGGCGATCGCGTACCGCGTCGGCGGTCGCCCAGTCCTTCGTGACCCGGGCCTGTTGCCGCCGCTCCAGTTCGGCGCCCACGAGTACGTCCAGGGCACTGTCGGCCGCCGAATGGTCCGCGCCACCGTGCCAGTGCGGGTCCAGCGGATCCACACCCAGCACCTCGAGCATGGCCCGGACCTGACCGGCGTGCTCCCGGGCGGTGTCGAGGACGCCCGCGTCCAGGGCCCGGTTGCCCTCGTGCACACCGCGGTGGATCTCGGCGAGCGCCTTCGGAACTCCGAGGTCGTCGTCGAGAGCAGCGGCGAATCCGTCGGTCCATTTCCCCGTCGGGATATCTCCGCCGCGTTCGGTCACCCGTTGCACGAATGCTTCGATCCGCTGATAGGACTGCGCGGCATCGGCCAGCGCCTTGTCCGAATACTCGAGCATGGACCGGTAGTGCGCGCTGCCCAGATAGAAACGCAATTCGACCGCGCGCACGGATTTCAGCACATTCGGAATGGAGAGCACATTGCCCAGCGATTTCGCCATCTTCTCGCCGCCCAGGGTGACCCAGCCGTTGTGCAGCCAGTACTGAGCGAAACCGTCACCGGCGGCCTTGGATTGAGCAATTTCGTTCTCGTGATGCGGAAAGACCAGATCCATACCGCCGCAATGGATATCGAATTCCGGTCCCAAATAGAACTCGGCCATGGCGGAGCATTCGAGATGCCACCCGGGACGGCCCGGCCCCCAGGGCGACGGCCACGTCGGCTCGCCCGGCTTCGCAGCTTTCCACAGCGTGAAATCACGGGGATCGCGTTTACCGAGACCCGCGCTCTCACCCTGGTGCACATCCTCGAGCCGGTGGCCGGAAAGTTGTCCGTACTCCGGGTAGCTTCGGACATCGAAATACACATTGCCTTCGGAGGCGTAGGCATGCCCCCGATCGATCAGGCGCTGCATCAATTCGACCATCTGGGTGATATGGCCGGTCGCACGTGGTTCGGCGGACGGCGGCAGGACGCCGAGCTGCCGATAGGCTTCGTCGAAGGCCCGTTCGTGCGTCGCCGCCCATTCCCACCAGGGCCGACCGGCCGCGGCCGCCTTGGTCAGGATCTTGTCCTCGATATCGGTGACATTACGTATGAACGCCACATCGAGACCGTTGACGGTCAGCCACCGGCGCAGAATGTCGAAGGCCACCCCGCTGCGCACATGACCGATGTGGGGTAGTCCCTGCACGGTCGCCCCACACAGGTACATCGAGGCGCGGCCGGGTACCAACGGCGTGAAATCACGCAGGGTCCGTTTCTCGGTGTCGAACAGGCGCAGCGTCACGGCAGTCGATCCTAGTTTCGTGTGTATGGAGTGCACTCGGATTTGGTGCAGGGGATATGGGCAGGGTAGCGGTGCGAGCCGGTGTGTGAGCAGTCGGCTCGCGCCGGGCGTGCGGAAGTCGGTGTTCCACCGTCTCGGCCGACGCTCGGCAGTGGTCGCGGCGGCGGCCCTACCGGCGCGAATCGATTTCCGATCGGTATCGATTCGCAGGCCCGGCCTCCGGCCGCAGAACTGGACGGGCGGCCTCGCGGGCCCTATGCCGGTCGCACCTCGCCACCGTCTCCGGGCTCTTCACTCGGCCGCCCCGGACAATGCAGCAGGGCGTTGGCGACCGCGGCGATCCCTTCACCCCGCCCGGTGAGGCCCAGGCCGTCACTGGTGGTACCGGAGACCGATACGGGCGCATCCAGCAGGTCGCCGAGTAGCTGCTGCGCCTCGGCGCGGCGCGGACCGATTCTCGGCCGGTTGCCGATCACCTGAACGGCCGCGTTCACGACTTCGTATCCGGCCTCGTCGAGCAGCCGCCGCACTTCTTTCAGCATGGCGGCCCCGGACACCCCGGCCCATTCCGGGCGGCCCGTGCCGAACACCGAGCCCACATCCCCCAGGCCGGCCGCGGACAGCAGCGCATCACAGAGCGCGTGCGCGGCGACATCTCCGTCGGAGTGTCCCGCGCAACCGTCCTCACCGTCGAAGAGCAACCCGACCATCCAGCAGGGGCGACCCGGTTCGATCGGATGTACATCGGTGCCTATCCCGACCCGCATGTTCAGCACGAGGTCACCGCCGGGCTCGGGTCCAGCAGAGTTTCGGCCAGCCGCAGGTCGAGCGGGGTCGTGATCTTGAAAGCGAGGGGGTCGCCGGGGACGGTGCGCACCGCGGTGCCCAGCCGTTCCACCAGGCCCGCATCATCGGTCGCGGTCTCCGCTTCGGCGTACGCGGCCCGTAACGTCGCCGCGGCGAAACCCTGCGGGGTCTGAATGGCACGTAGCGCGCCCCTGTCCGGCGTACCGGTGACATTTCCCCGGGAATCGACGGTCTTCACCGTATCCACCACCGGCAGCGCGGGCACGACTGCGGGATGTCCGGCACGGAGTTCACCGACTACCCGGACGATCAATGTGGGCGGGGTGAGGGCGCGGGCAGCATCATGCACGAGGAAGAACGCTGAATCGCCGGCGGCCGCCAGACCGGCACGCACCGAATCGGTGCGCTCGGCGCCGCCGACCACGATCCGCACCGGCGCACCGGGCGGTAGAAGAGCTGCCGTCCGGTCGACATGTTCGGCGGGCACCATCACAATGATCTCGTCGACAACACCGGCAGCTATCAGGCCGTTCACGGTCAGTCCGAGCATAGGAGTGCCGCCGATCGGGACGAACGCCTTGGGTTCATCTGCACCCAAGCGCACGCCACGACCGGCGGCAGGAACCAATGCGGTGACGGGACCGGCGGAACGGCCGGGACCGTCTGTTCTGTGCACGATCAGGACGCCGCGGCGAGAACCTCGTCGAGGAGCGTCTCGGCCTTGCCGTCATCGGTGCCCTCGGCGAGCGCGAGCTCCCCGACGAGGATCTGCCGAGCCTTGGCCAGCATCCGCTTCTCGCCCGCGGACAGACCACGATCCTGTTCCCGGCGCCACAGGTCGCGAACGACCTCGGCCACCTTGTTCACATCGCCGGAGGCGAGCTTCTCGAGGTTGGCCTTGTAACGGCGGGACCAATTGGTGGGCTCTTCCGTATGCGGCGCACGCAGTACCTGGAAGACTTTGTCGAGACCTTCCTGGCCCACTACATCGCGAACGCCGACATATTCCGCGTTTTCCGCGGGAACCCGAACAGTGAGGTCACCTTGTGCGACCTTCAGGACCAGATACTCTTTCTGCTCACCCTTGATGGTGCGGGTCTCGATAGCTTCGATCAAAGCCGCCCCATGATGGGGATAAACGACGGTATCTCCGACCTTAAAAATCATGTGTCCCGTGCCCCTTTCGATGTTCACAGTTTAACACGCGACTCGATAACGGCGCGATCAACTGCGCAGGTCAGGGCCACAACGACCAGGCACTGGGGCTTGACAGGACGAGTTTGGTGTGCATCACGTTGTGCCCGAACGGGTGTCGGACACGGGCCCACCGAGCGCATATGAAAACGCACTCCGCGGAGGCGCGCAAGTGAGTGGCGAAAGCCGGATCGTTACCGGTCAGCGCGACACCACCCGATAACCGGAACACCCGCCCGTCGGGCCGGCGAACCACTGACAAAAGGGGCGGTGCAGACACTACGATCCGCGACCCATCGGACACACCGTGACGTGCGACAAATCACACACATTGCATCACGTAATCCCCCCTGACGCCGCCCGGTGCGCCGCATGTTCCGATGCAACTACTACAGTGCCTAGTTGGAGTGCGCCCACTCGGACATGGAGGACAACCCGTGACTGCCCTGACTGCTGTGACTGCCGCTGACCCGGTCGCCCCGACCCGGCGTCGCCGCATGGTGGCGGCCGCCGCGCTCGCCGCCGGAGCCGCGCTCATCCTGTCCGGCTGCAGCGCCGGCCAGCACTCGCAAACCGCCGACCAGGTCGCCGCCGTCAACGGCAATACAGCCGATACCGGCGATATCGCGCTGCGCAACGTGCACATCGTCTACCCCGGCGACGGCACCGACACCAACACCACCGGCAGCCGGGCCGCGCTCGCGTTGTCGATCGTGAACACCGGCGAAGTGGTCACCGACGAACTCACCAGCGTCACCACCGACCTCGGCACTGCCGAGATCACCCCGGGTGAAGGCGGCAAACTCTCGATCGCCCCCGCCGAAACCATCGTGGTCTCCACGCCGCAGGCCGGAGCGGAAACCCACACCAGCGGCGAAACGATCAAAACCGAAGGCGGCGAAACGAAACCCGCGCGCATCGAGATCACCGGCCTGACCCGCGACATCACCCCCGGTCTCACCTACGACATCTCGTTCAACTTCAAGGAGAACGGCGCCATAGTGGTCCAGGTCCCGGTCGACGCCGGCGTCGACGCCCCCCGCCACGAATCCGAACTCTCCAAGAGCACCACCGGTTCCACCGGCGGACACTGAGTTTTCTGCCCCGCCTTCGGCGGGGCGGTCGGGGCCCTCGTGACCCCGGTTCTTCACTCCGGCGCTCAGTCGCTGCGCTCCTTCGCTCTGTCGCTCCAGAACCGGGGCGGGCCCCGACCACGAATGCCGACCATTCGGAGTCGACGGAAGGTGCGGCCTGGTGTGCTCCTCGAACAGCCCGCGGTGGGTTACGACACTGTGAGTGTGCACTGGTCGCCACTCTCTGGACGGGCGACTGCACGCGCTCCGGAATCAGGGCTGCCCCGACCATCAATGCTCACCACCGGGAAAGTGGGACCGCAGCCGACGCCGGCGTGCCCAGGTCGGTCCGCCCCGGGCCTGACCCGGCTACGACCGGATCCTGGTCGACGCCCCGTGCACCGGTCTCGGCGCGCTGCGCCGCCGTCCGGAGGCTCGCTGGCGACGCACCCACCCACCCGACCGTGCCGAACCTCGCATCCGCCCCCTCTTGCGAACGATGACGCACCCGGCGCCGAGTCTTACGAGGCCCACAGAGGTCGAGGCCCGTCCGGGGGCCTCGACCCGCGGCGCCGAAGGCGCCGCAAACAAACACTGTCACCGCAGCTGCGTAGGGTGCGGGCTGTGGCAGTGACCAAGAACAAAGCCGTCTACCGGTGTTCGGAGTGTGCGCACGAAGTCACCAAATGGGTCGGCAAATGCCCCGGGTGCGGATCCTGGGGCACCGTGGACGAGGCGATGCCGGTGGCTACTGCCGCGGCAGGGCCGGCGCGTAAGGCGATGTTGCCGACGACCGCCGCCGCACCGATCTCCCGGATCGATTCGCATACAACCACGGCGCGGCCCACCGGGGTTTCCGAGCTCGATCGGGTGCTGGGGGGCGGAATCGTCGCCGGGTCGGTGGTGTTGCTGTCCGGGGAGCCGGGGGTGGGCAAATCGACGTTGCTGCTCGAGGTTGCGCATCGCTGGGCGCGGCAGCGCGACGAGCGGGCCCTCTATGTGACCGCCGAGGAATCGGCGGGGCAGGTGCGGTTGCGTGCCGACCGGACCGGTGCGGTCCACGATCGGGTGTATCTGGCCGCCGAATCGGACCTCTCGGTGGTGCTGGGGCATGTCGATCAGGTGAAACCCACACTGCTGGTGGTCGATTCGGTTCAGACGATGCTGGCCGCCGATACCGACGGGGTGATCGGGGGTGTCACCCAGGTGCGGGCGGTGACCTCGGCCCTGACGTCGCTGGCCAAGGCGAGCGGAATCGCGGTGCTGCTGGTGGGGCATGTCACGAAGGACGGTGCCGTAGCGGGGCCGCGCACCCTGGAGCATCTGGTGGATGTGGTGTTGCAGTTCGAGGGCGACAAGAACACGGCGTTGCGGATGGTGCGCGGGATCAAGAATCGGTTCGGCAGTGCCGACGAGGTGGGTTGCTTCGAACTGCACGACGACGGAATCGCCTGTGTGACAGATCCTTCCGGACTTTTCCTGCATCATCGATCGGATTCCGTACCCGGTACGGCGGTTACGGTCGCGATGGACGGGAAGCGGCCGCTGGTCGGCGAGGTGCAGGGGTTGACTGTCGAAACGCAGGTTCCGGCGCCGCGCCGCGCCGTCAGCGGCTTGGACTACAACCGGGTCGCCATGGTGCTGGCGGTGCTCCAGAGTCGGTGCGGGCTCTATGTCGGCAAGCAGGACATCTACGCGGCCACCGTGGGCGGTATGCGACTCACCGAGCCGGCTGCGGATCTCGCCATCGCGCTGGCGATCGCCAGCGCCGCCCGGGATACGGCCTTGCCGGCGGGTTGGGTGATCCTCGGTGAGGTCGGGCTGGCCGGTGAGGTCCGGCGGATCACCTCCACCACCCGCCGGCTCGCCGAGGCCGAACGACTCGGCTTCACCACCGCGGTGGTTCCGCCGGGTACGGACGGCAAGGCCACACCGATGACCCTGCACGAGGCGCCGAGCCTGCGCAGCGCGTTGCGGCTGGCGGGGCTGACGAAGAAATGACTCCGCTCACGCGATGTTGAAGGGTTCGGGCGCGCTGCGCACCGAACCCATCTGCGCCACCACGTTGTAGGCGCCCGCGGGCACCTCGACTCGTTCGCCCGCGCATTCCGGCTGCGAGGTGGCACCGGTCCAGGTGACCGTGAAGGCAGCCTGCTCACCGCGATCGAGACTCCGGACATCCGGTTCGCCGTCGGGATAGCAGTCCGTGCTCGCCCAGAGCTGACGCCCGCCGTCGAGTGAGTGCACGGATACCCGTTGCAGGCCGGATCCCATATCCCGGGTGCACGGCTCGCCGGAGATATTCGTGATCACGATCCCGAAGACCGGTTCCTCGCCGACCTGATAGGTGGGCTGCCCCACCGAAACCTTGATCGCCAGTGACTGGTCGGCGCATTGGCCGGACACCACCGGGGCGGGTTCGGTACTGCGCGGGCCGGAGGTCGTGGTGGATGCGCGCGTAGCGCTCCCCGTAGTGGACGCCGAGGCGGAACTCGGGGTGGTGGGTTCGCCTGTCTCGGACGTCGATGCCGCCGCGGCGGCATCGCGTGAATCACCGCCGCGGGAGACGGTGACGACCAGCCAGATCACCACCGCGAGCGCGACCACGAGCGCCCCGATGGCGAACACGCGGCGCCGCCAGTAGATCTCCGGCGATAACGGTCCTGTCGGTTCCAACACGTGTCAACGGTAAGCGCATCGGGCGGCGGCATCCGTCAACGGCACACCCGAAGGTATCGCCGATCCCCGGCCGCGCTCGGGTAGATCAGACGGCTTCACCGATATTGCCGACCACCCGATGCAGTTTCGCCCGGCCGTCGACCAGCTTGTAGGTGACGCAGGCGATCGCGCAGTCGCCGGCGTTCACGCGCTCGGAGACGATCATCGATCGTTCCATGAGTAGTCGGCTGGTCTCCACCACGTGGCGGGCTTCCAGTTCGTCCACCGAGCTCAGGCCCTCGCGACGTCCGATCAGCATCGAGGGCGTGACCTTCTCGACGATGCTGCGGATGAATCCGCCGGGTACCTCACCGCCGTCCAGCGCGTTCAGCGTCGCTTTGACCGCGCCGCAACTGTCGTGTCCGAGTACCACGATGAGCGGCACGTTCAGCACACCCACGCCGTATTCGATGGACCCCAGCACCGCCGCGTCGATCACGTGGCCCGCGGTGCGCACCACGAACATATCGCCGAGGCCCTGGTCGAAGATCAATTCCGCCGCGACCCGCGAATCCCCGCAGCCGAACAGCACCGCGGACGGACTCTGGCCGCCGACGAGCTTGGCTCGATCGGCGGCTCCCTGACTAGGATGCAGCAGCGTGTCGTTCACGAAGCGCTCGTTTCCCTCGCGCAGCGACTTCCAGGCACTTACCGGGTTGGATTGAGGCATGGTGTCCATTCTGCACGATTTGGTGTGCTCGCTTGCTTCGGTCCCGTGACAGCGCGGCGGCTATCCGCGCCCATCCGGTGAAACTGCACGGTGAGCTGAACGGAGCGGGTCGAGTGAGCGGTACGAGCGTCGGAAATCCGGACGCGGGCGAGCGCCGTGCCGGTGGGATCGAACCCGGCGCGATCGACTCCGGCACGCTGATCGACTGGTACACCCGCGCGGCCCGGGATCTGCCGTGGCGGCGGCCCGAGGTGAGCGCCTGGCAGATTCTGATGAGCGAGATCATGCTGCAGCAGACACCCGTATCGCGAGTGGAACCGATCTGGCGTGAGTGGGTGCAGCGCTGGCCGGTGCCCTCGGCCATGGCGGCGGCGAGCGCGGGCGAGGTACTCCGGGCCTGGGGCAAACTCGGCTATCCGCGCCGCGCCCTGCGACTTCATGAATGCGCGCAGGTGCTGGCCGCCGAGCACGGTGACGCGGTGCCCGACGATGTGGAGATACTTCTCGGACTGCCCGGGATCGGCGCGTACACCGCGCGCGCGGTCGCCTGTTTCGCCTATGGACAGCGGGTACCGGTGGTGGACACCAATGTGCGCAGGGTGGTGGCGCGAGCCGTGCACGGTCGCGGTGAGGCCGGTAATCCGGCCACGCGCGATCTGCGGGAGACCGAGGCGCTGTTGCCGGGACGGGTCGATCGGGCGGCGGTGTTCTCGGCAGCGCTGATGGAACTCGGCGCGACGGTGTGCACCGCGCGGACCCCGGATTGCACGCGCTGTCCACTGCCGCGCTGTGCGTGGGTCGCCGCGGGCCGGCCGGTCACCGAATCGACGCGCCGCACGCAGAAGTACGAGGGCACGGACCGGCAGGCACGCGGGCGGCTCCTCGACGTACTGCGGGCCGCGCCCGCACCGGTGGAACGTGTCCGGCTGGACCTCGCCTGGACTCGGGACCCCGGCCAGCGCGACCGCGCGCTGGATTCACTGCTGGTCGACGGGTTGATCGAACAGACCGACGACGGACGGTTCGCGCTGGCAGGCGAGGGCTGAGGACGGCCGCTCATCTCTCGACGGCGGTCCGCCGGGGCCGGGCGAGGAAACGCTCGACCTCGACCCGGTAGCGCGCCGGCTGATCGTCGTGCACCAAATGCCCGGCCTCGGGTATCAAGACGTGCTCGGCAGCGGGATGCAGTTCGGCCATCCGGCGCATCTGGCCCGCCGGGGTGATCGTGTATTCGCCCTCGAGCAGCAGGGTGGGCACGGTGAGCCGCCCCCATTCCGGCCAGAACGAGCGGGTGCCCCATTCCTCCGAGATAGCCCGGAAAGTGGCCACCTCCCCGTGTAACCGATAGCCGTCCGCGCCGCGCTCGAACGAATTCAGGAAGTAGCGTCCCGCGACCGGCCCGAAATGCGCCAGCAGCGCTTCCTCGTCGGGGAAGGGCTGCGGCCACGCTTCGACCATCGCGGCCCAGTGCGCGGCCGTACGCCCGGTGAAATCGGCGGCCATATCCTCGACCACCAGCGCGCGCACCCGGCTCGGATACGTGGCCGCGAAAACCCATCCGTGCAGGCCGCCCATCGAATGGCCGATCACGGTCATCGGCTCGGCGATACCCGAGGTGGCTTCGGCGAGATCGGCGACGAACGCGTCGGTGGCGAGTTCGTCCGGAGCAGGCCGCCCGTGGCCGGCGGCGTCGAAAGTGAACACCCGGCCGTGGTCACGCAGCCATACGACCTGGTCCTGCCAGGTCCGGGCACTGCCCATCAGTCCGTGCAGCAGCAGTATCGGGGCCCCGGCCCCACCTTCGTCGTGCAACACCGGGCCGAGTTTATTCACAACCCTCCACAGGCCGGCACAGCGACAACCACCGCGCGCCCCGGTCCGGGTTCGTCGCTGCGCCCAGATCGCCCGTGGCTCTGCCCGATTACCACCTCCATAGTCGAGTCCCCGGGTTCTGGAGCGGCGTCGGCCCTGACGCGCCTCAACGCTTCATCGCCCGAGACGTCTACCACGCCCTGACCAACCAACCCACACCACCAGATTGAAATCTATAGGCGCATCAGAGCGAACGAGCGCAGCGACCGAGCGCGTGCAGCAGGCCGTACAACGATCGGCGACTGTAGAGCACCGACAATGCCGTGAACCTCTCCAGGCCGGTCGAAGCGCACTCCTGCACCTTCGCCTACTCCGGACGGTCACCATTCGTGGTCGGGGCCCGCCCCGGTTCTGGAGCGACAGAGCGATGGAGCGCAGCGACTGAGCGCCGGAGTGAAGAACCGGGGTCACGAGGGCCCCGACCGCCCCGCCGAAGGCGGGGCAAATAAACACAGCCCTAAGCTCGGGGCATGGCTGTTGTGAAGATCAATGCGATCGAGATCCCCGAGGGCGCGGGTCCGGAGCTGGAGAAGCGGTTCGCCCACCGCGCGCACGCGGTCGAGAACTCCCCCGGGTTCCTCGGCTTCCAGTTGTTGCGGCCCACCGCCGGGGAGAACCGGTACTTCGTCGTCACCCAGTGGGATTCCGAGGAGTCCTTCGCGGCGTGGCGCGACGGCCCGGCCAAGGAGGCACACGCCGGGCAGCAGAACAAACCTGTCGCCACCGGCGCCTCACTGCTGGAATTCGAGGTAGTGCTCGATGTAGCGGGTAAACCCGCCTCCTGATCCTGCCGGACCCACCTGGCCACGCCACCGAACACAGTGGCGTGGCCAGTGCTTATGCCCGGGCATATTGACGACCGGTCGCTGCTGGTGTCAAGGTTCGAGGTGAAAGCGGAGGTGACGCGGTAATCCGGTGAGAACCCGGAGCGGTCGCGCCACTGTGATGTCCACGCCGTCATCGGGTGGGCAGAGCCAGACACCGGCACCTGCGCAGAACTCGCGAACCGGACGCGATCATCCGGATGAGGAGGATCGATCATGGCCATAGCCCATGTCCCGAGCAGGGCCGCCGACACATCGGCGACAGTGCTCGTCACCGTCGGAGTCGTCCTGCTGGCGTTGTTGACGCTGTATCTGGTCGGGTTCGACCAAGGTGCCGTATCGCGCAGCGGAATGTTCGTGCACGAGCTCATGCACGACGGTCGCCATCTGCTGGGTGTTCCATGCCATTGAGCGGATCCTTCGGTGCTCTGTTGCTCCGTGGTCTGCTCGCCGGTCTGATCGCCGGTCTCCTCGCGGGGGTCGTCGGCAATTTCGTCGGTGAACCCGCGGTCGACGCTGCCATCGCCATCGAGGAGGCGGCGGCTCCCCCCGCGGAGCATTCCCACGATTCCGGCGTCGCGCACGAAGTGAGCACCGAACATACGCATGGGGACGAGGCCGTGGTGAGCAGGCCCTGGCAGAGGTTCGGGCAGTTCCTCGCGAGCGCTCTGGCGGGTATGGCGTTCGGCGTGATCGTCGCGACCGCGGCGCATTACGTCCGGCGGTTCAGCTCGTTGTCCGGCGGGCGGCTCGTGTTGGGACTCGGCCTGGCCGGGTGGGTCGCGGTGGTCGCGGTGCCGTTCTTCAAGTACCCGGCGAACCCACCGGCGGTGGGCGATCCGGAGACGATCAACGACCGAACCCTGCTGTGGGTGGCCGCGGTGGTGCTGGGTCTGGTGGCCGTCGCGGTCGGTGGTTACCTCTGGAAAGCGCTGCGGGCGCAGCCGGAATCCTTCCGGCTGATCGCCGCGGTGGCGGGTTTCGGACTCGTCGTCACAGTCGGTTACGTACTACTGCCCGGGGTGAACGAAGTGGGCGCCGATTTCCCCGCGACGTTGTTGTGGGAGTTCCGGGCCGCCTCGCTGGCGGTATCCACCACGTTGTGGGTGAGTATCGGACTCGCTTTCGCCGCACTCACCGAATGGAGCACTCGCCGTAGTACGGCGGTACCGGAGGTCGCTGCTACGCCCGGGTGATCCCGGCCGTAGCTGCGGCCGGGCAGGGTCGGTGTATGAACGACACCGCACTCGTTTACCGGGACAACACAATCGCCGCACGGCCCGCGGCCGTCACCACAGCCTTCGTCGCGCTCATGGCGGCCGTCGGCTGGGGTGTCGCCGAAACTGTCGTACACAGCGTGGGCCTGTTGACCGACAACGCGGCCGATATCGGCTCACTCGCGGGCAACTGGCTGTTCAGGAGCGTGGTCTATGGGGTGGTGCTCGCTGTCGCCTGGCGAATGTCGCGGGGTGACCGGTGGGCGCGGGTCCTGCTCACCGCCGGGATCGGAGTGATCGGGACGGCTTCACTGGTGGTGGAGCCCATTCGCATGTTCGCGGCTTCGGGCACGGACGTGTTCACCGACCTCAGCGCAACGACCGTCCTTGTAGCGCTCACCCGAATCGGACATCTCTGTGCGGTATTCGTCGCGATCCCCGCCATGTATACACCGGCCGCGCGCAGCTGGTTCCGGGCCGGGCCCGGAGCCGAACGATACGAAGCGGCATGATCCCGGGCCCCGTGCGGGGCCCGGGACAGCGATCAGGATTCCAGGGCGGCGTCGAGTGTGATGTCGTCCACTCCGCTCAGCGCCTTGCTGATCGGGCAGCCTGCCTTCGCGGCGGCCGCCGCGGCCGCGAAACCGGCTTCGTCGAGCCCGGACACCCGGCCGCGCACCGTCAGCGCGATCCGGCTGATCCGGAAACCGCCCGCCGGATCGGGGCCCAGGGTGACTGCGGCCGATACGTCCAGGCTCTGCGGCGTACCACCGACCTGGGCGATCTCGTTCGACAGCGCCATCGCGTAGCAGGACGAATGCGCACCGGCGATCAACTCTTCGGGGCTGGTCGTACCGTCGGCGTCATCGGCCGACCGCTTGGGGAAGGACACCTCGTACTTGCCGACCCCCGAGCTGACCAGCTCGACCTGGCCGGAGCCGTCCTGCAGACCACCGGTCCATGCGGTGCGCGCGGTACGTGTGGGCATCACGATCCTTTCGACGATGATTCGTTGTGAGTTCGATTCGAACCTACTCGTACCCTCAGCCCGGCGCAGCGGTGCGTTCGTCGAGACGGGCCAGTGCCGCGGGCCACGCCTCCCGGTGCCTGTCGCGTGCGGCCTCATCGGTGAAACCGCTGTGCCGCAACCGCAGCCGGATACCGCGCGGCTGTTTGACGAACTCCACCCGGACCACGGTTTCCGCACCCTCGGTACCCCCGGCACCGGTTACCCAGGTCATTTCGACCAGTCGTCCCGGTTCCAAGCGGATAAAGCGGCCGTAGTGCGGGCGGATACGCCCCTCGTGCAGGGTCTCGAAATAGAACGGTTCGTTCACCTCGGGCCGCATCCGGACCGAAGACGGCTCCGCGAACCAGATATCGAACCCCTGAGTCCACGCCAGATACAGGAGATCGGGTGACGCGGTCATCACACGCTCCACGGTGAGTTCGTGCGGCCGTGTGGACAGGTCCGGTACACGCACTTGCTGGTCGACCATCACTGGACCATACCCGCGTCGGGCCAGGTGCCGCCGCAGATGCGGCGATCACGCGCCGCCGCCGATCGGTACACCCGGGACCGGCGGATCGGTCTCCGGAATACCATTGCGGCACCGGAAATCCGGGTGTGCACCGACGATCGAACGCAACAGGCGAATAGGGTGGTGCAAGTGGAGAGTTCGCGATGACGAGCTGGCAGGTGGTCCTGCTACTGGGTTGGCCGGCATTGGCCGTGGCACTGGTCGAGGTGGTGCGGCATCGCCGCATGCTCGTCCGAGCCCGGCAGGCGCTGGACACCGCCGAACGCACTGTCGCACAGCAGCAGGGGGAACTCGAGGCGCGCGCGGAGCGCCTGCTGATCGCACGCGAACTGCACGATGTGGTGGGGCACAACCTGTCCTTGATCAATGTGCAGGCCGGGATGGCCCTCCAACAGGTGGAGAACAAATCGGCCAAAGCCGCCGGCACCGTGGCCGAGATCAAATCGACCAGCCGCAACGCGCTCGAGGATGTACAGGCACTGCGCCATGCGATCCAGGCCGTGGAGCCCGCTCCCGGGGCCCCCGCGCAGACCGCCGCGGATCGCGCCGTGAGCGACAGGGAAGACCGTCCACCCGATCGTGAAAAACGGTCCCGTCGTGGTGGTTTCGGACGCCGAGAACGGCCGGGCAGTGACCGTTCGACACGGAGCGCGGAGGACAGGGCGCACCCACCGGCCGCCGCGGTCGCGCCGGGCCCACCGCCCCGTGAACCCGATCCCACCATGTCCGATCTCGACGAACTGCTGCGCAAACCGCGGACGGCTGGTTTGACTGTCCACACCCGAGTGCTGGGGACTCCCGATTCCCTGCCCGCGGCGATCGACGACGCCGCGACCCAGATCGTCCGGGAATCCCTCGCCAATGTCGTACGTCATGCCCCTGGCTCCGAAGCCACCGTGACCGTGCGCTACACCGCCGATTCCGTGGACCTCACCGTCGACAACACCCGTCCCACCGGCAGACCCGAATACGCCGGGCCCACTCGCGGTATGGGGATCATCGCCATGCGCGAACACACACACGCTCTCGGCGGAGCGCTGACCGCGGGTCCCAAACCCAGTGGCGGCTTTCGAGTGGCAGCACGGCTACCGAGCCGTCCGCTCCGGATAGCTATCGACCCGGATGCCCGGCCGCGCACCCGCAAAGGCCTCGGCGACAACGGTTCTCGCGAAATCGCGGCCCCGGTTGCGGTGACCGCCGAGCCGCGCCGGAACGCGCTCGGCCCTGACGGTTCCGACCCTGGCACATCGCAATGATTCCGCGCCTCAGCCAGGGTTCGCGTCGCGCCGCTCCTCATCGGTGAAGCCGGTTGCCCGGGCCGAACCCGACGGCGCCTGCAACCGTCGTGAATAAGCACCGGCCGCCCGGAACACCCCCGCGACGCCGGACGGCGCCGCTCCATAGGTGATGGACTGCTGCGGCGCGAAACCGAGCCCGCTGCCGATCGCGACAGCGTCCATATTGGCGCCCAGGAACAAGAAGTCCCAGCTGTACACGTTCTGTTGCTGTTCGATCAGCGAACGCACCGCGGCATGTGTCCATTCGCGGCTCGAATTCTCGTGGCCGTCGGTCAGAACGACCACGATCACGGTGCCGGGCCGCTCGTCTTCCGGCCGAGCGGCCAACTCGGCGCCGAGATCGGTGATCAGTTTGCCGATGGCGTCGTAGAGCGCGGTTCCCCCACGTGGTTGCAATACCGGGGCTGGGACCTCATCGATAGGAACGTTCGATTCGTATCGAATGAACGCCACCACCGTACTCGCGTCCACCGACCGCAGACCGACGACGACCGGCGGCAACTTGCCGGCACCGCCACGAAAAGGGCCTGCCCACCGGCGGGATACCAGTGGGCAGGCCTTGACTGCGGTACGACTATTCGCCCGAAGCGGCCTCGGTCGAACCTTCGGAGGCGCCGGTCAGCACGACCTCGGGCTTCTTCTCACCGTCTTCCTTGGTGAGTTTGGCCTTCGGGGTGAAGGTGAACTTGGCGTCCTCGCCGGAGCCTTCGCCGTCCCAACCCTCGACGTCCACCACCACGACCTGGCCCGCACCGATCTCGCCGAAGAGGATCTTCTCCGAGAGCTGGTCCTCGATCTCACGCTGGATGGTGCGGCGCAACGGCCGGGCACCGAGCACGGGGTCGAAGCCGCGCTTGGCCAGCAGGCTCTTGGCGTTATCGCTGAGCTCCATCGCCATGTCCTTGTTCTTCAACTGCACGCCGACCCGGTTGATCATCAGGTCCACCATTTCCACGATCTGATCCGTGGTGAGCTGGTGGAAGACGATCACATCGTCGATACGGTTGAGGAACTCGGGCCGGAAATGCTTCTTCAGCTCGTCGTTGACCTTGAGCTTCATCCGCTCGTAGTTCGAGCCCTCGGCGTTGCTCTGGGTGAAGCCCAGACCCACGGCCTTCGAAATATCGGAGGTGCCGAGGTTAGAGGTGAAGATCAGCACCGTGTTCTTGAAGTCCACGGTCCGGCCCTGGCCGTCGGTGAGGCGACCGTCCTCGAGAACCTGCAACAGGGTGTTGTAGATCTCCTGGTGGGCCTTCTCGATTTCGTCGAACAGCACGACCGAGAACGGCTTGCGCCGCACCTTCTCGGTGAGCTGGCCGCCCTCTTCGTAGCCGACGTACCCGGGAGGGGCACCGAAGAGCCGCGAGGCGGTGAAGCGGTCGTGGAACTCGCCCATGTCGATCTGGATGAGCGCGTCGTCGTCGCCGAACAGGAAGTTCGCCAGCGCCTTGGACAGCTCGGTCTTACCGACACCGGACGGACCGGCGAAGATGAACGAACCGGACGGACGCTTCGGATCCTTCAGACCCGCGCGGGTACGGCGGATGGCCTTGGAGACGGCCTTGACCGCGTCCTCCTGGCCGATGATCCGCTTGTGCAGCTCGTCCTCCATACGGAGCAGACGGGTGGTCTCCTCCTCGGTGAGCTTGAACACCGGGATACCAGTCCAGTTGGCCAGTACCTCGGCGATCTGCTCGTCGTCGACCTCGGCCACGACGTCCAGATCACCGGAGCGCCACTGCTTTTCGCGCTCGGCCCGTTTGGCGACGAGCTGCTTCTCTTTGTCGCGCAGTCGCGCGGCCTTTTCGAAGTCCTGCGCGTCGATCGCCGATTCCTTCTCCCGGCGCGCGTCGGCGATCTTGTCGTCGAACTCGCGCAGGTCCGGCGGGGCGGTCATCCGGCGGATACGCATCCGGGCGCCGGCCTCGTCGATCAGGTCGATCGCCTTGTCCGGCAGGAACCGGTCGTTGATGTAGCGGTCGGCCAGGGTGGCGGCGGCGACCAGGGCACCGTCGGTGATGGACACCCGGTGGTGCGCCTCGTAGCGGTCGCGCAAGCCCTTGAGGATATTGATCGTGTGCTCGACGGTCGGCTCGCCCACCTGCACCGGCTGGAAACGGCGTTCCAGGGCGGCGTCCTTCTCGATGTACTTGCGGTACTCGTCGAGAGTGGTGGCACCGATGGTCTGCAGCTCACCGCGGGCCAGCTTCGGCTTCAGAATCGAGGCCGCGTCGATGGCGCCTTCGGCGGCACCCGCACCGACCAGCGTATGCAGCTCGTCGATGAACAGGATGATGTCGCCACGGGTGTTGATCTCTTTCAGCACCTTCTTGAGGCGCTCCTCGAAATCACCCCGGTAGCGGCTGCCCGCGACCAGCGAACCCAGGTCGAGGGTGTAGAGCTGTTTGTCCTTGAGCGTCTCCGGGACCTCGCCGTTGACGATGGCCTGAGCCAGGCCCTCGACCACGGCGGTCTTACCGACACCGGGCTCACCGATCAGGACAGGGTTGTTCTTGGTACGGCGGCTCAGCACCTGCATAACCCGCTCGATCTCCTTCGAGCGGCCGATGACAGGGTCGAGTTTGCCTTCCAGCGCGGCCTGGGTGAGGTTACGGCCGAACTGGTCGAGCACCAGCGAGGTCGACGGCGTACCGGTCTCCCCGCGGGCACCGGATTCGACCGGTTCCTTGCCCTGGTATCCGGACAGCAGCTGGATGACCTGCTGGCGGACCCGGTTGAGGTCCGCGCCGAGTTTGACCAGCACCTGCGCCGCGACACCCTCGCCCTCGCGGATCAGGCCGAGCAGGATGTGCTCGGTGCCGATGTAATTGTGGCCGAGCTGCAGCGCCTCGCGCAGGCTCAGCTCCAGCACCTTCTTGGCGCGGGGGGTGAACGGAATATGACCGGACGGGGCCTGCTGGCCCTGGCCGATGATCTCTTCGACCTGGCTGCGCACGCCCTCCAGCGAGATACCGAGCGATTCCAGCGACTTGGCCGCGACACCCTCACCCTCGTGGATCAGACCCAGCAGGATGTGCTCGGTGCCGATGTAGTTGTGGTTGAGCATCCGGGCCTCTTCTTGGGCCAGGACGACGACACGCCTCGCGCGGTCGGTGAACCTCTCGAACATCGCTCCCTCACTCTCCTGCTCCGGACTCTATGGCCGGCTGATGCCGTGGTGTGTCCTGGACAACCGTCGATCTCAGCCTGCCATGTAGGCCAGGGGTTGCGGCCCCCGCCTCCCACTCTAGTTGGCAGGGAATTCCGCCGCCGCCGCTCCACCCTAACGATGTGCGGCCGACGGCAGGCTTATTCACTCATAACGCCCCTACCCCCCGATTGGTTTCCCACTTCGGTTTTGCCCAGAGCGAACAGAGCAGCTCCCAGAACTGGGGAGTCCGATACCGCGGGGCGAGGGACAGCCGGGTCACGGCCTCACAGTTCGCGGTCGGCGATGAGTCCGCTGCGCATCGCCAGCGCGGCGAGCCGAACGCGCTTCTGGTTCTGCGGCAGATCTTCGACGCCGAACTTGGCGAACAGGGCGCGCAGATGGGTCTTGACGGCATCCACGCTCAGGAACAACTCGTCCGCGATCTGCTGGTTGGTGGCCGGGGCCGCGAAACCCGCATCCCCTTTGTACGGACGGCACAGCGCGACGAGCACCGCGCGCTGGGCCTCGGTCAGCGAGCGGACGGTGGGGATGCCGCCACCGGAGGCACGGGTGGCATCGTCGGCGACGCCGTTGAAATCGTGGAAGGACACCAGTGAGGTGCCGACCCGGATGCGGTCACCGGGCATCAGCCGACGGCGGCCGTTGAGACGTTCGCCGTTGACGAACGTGCCGTTACGGGAAAGGCCGTCGTCCACGATGGTCCAATGTGCGGCGAGGTATTCGACCGCGGCGTGCAGCCGGGAGACCTCGGCGTCCCAACGCAGCGACAGATCGGCACCCGCGGAACGGCCTATGGTGATCCGCTGCCGATCGGGGCTCAACATCACTTCGCGCCTACGGCCTTCGTCATCGGTGAATCGAAGGAACGAACCGACGGATCCGGTCACTGCGCCGATACCTCACCTCTCCATACCGGCAGCAACTGCCGGGCACTGCGGACCTCTTGCACTGCGGCGCGCGCGGCCCGGCCGATCCTATCCATGGTGCCGGGCAGTCGGCCGCTCGGGCAAGATGGAACGCCGCCGGGCGCAGCGGCCCCGGCGATCGACGCCGGGGCCAGCGGTAATTCCAAATAGCTATCGAGAAGACCCGCCGTCGCCGCGTTCTGCGAATAAGCCCGCGAGCGACGGTTGAAAGAAAAATTACCCCTTCGCGGCCTTGTTGTACGCGTCGGTGATATCGGCGGAGATACGGCCACGCGCGGAAACCTTGTGACCATTGCGGCGCGCCCACTCACGAATAGCCGCACTTTGTTCGCGATCCATGGTGGCGCGGGCCTTCGTGTTGCCGACGGCCGCCACCGCGGACTTCACCCGGCGCCGACCGCTCACCCGACGGGCACTGGAAACCCACTGCTCCAACTCGTCCCGAAGCTTCGAAGCATTCGTCGACGACAGGTCGATCTCGTACGACACCCCATCGATTGCAAACTCGATGGTCTCGTCCGCGATGGACTCACCGTCGACATCGTCGATCAGGCTAACGGTGACCTTCTTTGCCATGAGATGAACGTCCTCTCGAAATCGTGCGGCCCGAAAAATCAGGCCGATTACCCGAGGCAAGAATACCCCGAATTCGGAAAATTCCAAGGCGAGCGGCCTGCTATGCAAACCGTTCGCTCAACGGCCTACCGGCCGCACTATTGGGAACAGTATCGTTTCCCGGATTCCCAATCCGGTGAGTGCCATCAACAACCTATCGATTCCCATACCGGTTCCGGTTGTCGGCGGCATCCCGTGTTCCATAGCGGCCAGGAAGTCTTCGTCGAGCACCATTGCCTCGTCATCGCCTGCCGCAGCGAGACGGGCCTGATCGATGAACCGTTCGCGTTGGATCACCGGATCCACCAACTCCGAATAGCCGGTGGCCAACTCGAAGCCGCGGACATACAGATCCCACTTCTCGGTGACACCGGCCCGCGACCGGTGTTGCCTGGTCAGCGGAGAAGTCTCGACCGGGAAATCACGAACGAAAGTCGGCACGTACAGCTTGTCGCCGTAGCTGTGCTCCCAGAGTTCCTCCACCAGTTTGCCGTGGCCGTAGCCCTTGCCCTCGGGAATTTCCAGACCGAGCCGATCCGCCAGCTCGAGCAATTCCGGAACAGTTGTTTCCGGGGTCACCTCGACCCCCGTCGACTCGGACAACGACGGATACATCTCGACCGTTGTCCACTCACCGCTCAAGTCGTATTCCGAACCATCGGCAAGGGTGACGACCTGAGTTCCCAGCGCTTCCTGTGCCACTTCCTGGATCAATTCCCGGGTCATGCGCGCGGAGTCGTCATAGGTGCCGTACGCCTGATAAGTTTCGAGCATCGCGAACTCGGGCGAATGGGTTGAATCGGCACCTTCGTTACGGAAGTTCCGATTGATCTCGAAGACCCGCTCCAACCCTCCGACCACGCAGCGTTTCAGAAACAACTCCGGAGCAATGCGCAGGTAGAGATCCATATCGAGGGCATTGGAGTGCGTACGGAAAGGTCGCGCGGCCGCGCCCCCGTGCAGGGTCTGCAGCATCGGCGTCTCGACCTCGAGGAAATCACGATGCTCCAGCGCATTGCGCAACGCACGCACGACCGCCACCCGGGTACGAGCCGTTTCACGAGCCTCCGGACGCACGATCAGATCGACATAGCGTTGCCGGACCCGCGTCTCCTCGCTCATCTCCTTGTGCGCTACAGGTAGCGGGCGCAGCGCCTTGGCCGCCATGGACCACGAATCGGCCATGACACTCAATTCACCCGTACGCGACGAGATGACCTCGCCGTGCACGAATACCATATCGCCGAGATCCACATCGGACTTCCAGGCCGCCAGTCCATCCGCGCCGACACCGTTCAGGCTCACCATGGCCTGCAAAGTAGTGCCGTCGCCCTCCTGCAGCTGAGCGAAGCACAATTTGCCGGTATTACGCATGAAGATGACCCGGCCGGCCACACCGACGAGTTCACCGGTCGCGGTATCGGCCGCGAGATCGGGATAGGCGGCACGGATTTCACCCAGGCCATGGGTACGTGGCACCGAAACCGGATAGGCCTCCCCGCCCGAATCGAGCAGCCGCTCCCGCTTCTCCCGGCGGATCCGCATCTGCTCGGGGACGTCGTCGACCTCCGCGGAGCGGCTGGATCGCCCCGCGGGAACAACGCCCGCGGAGCCGCCGGATGACGAGATGTTCGGGTTGCTCACAGCGAACCACCCTAGCGTGCACGGCAAATCGATTCGTCATCCGCCCGCCCCAACGGTGCGATCGGAAATCACCCGCGGAACGTACGCCGGACCACCCCGGGAGAAATAGACCATTTGGTTGCTTAGAATTTTCCCGGGGAACCGGCGCGCGTCGGAAATACATTGTCGTCCGGCCGCATTCGGCCCACGATGATAATTCAGAGAACGGCGAGCGAACGAACTTCCCTGGTGAAGTGCGCGGCGCCGGTGGCGACAGATCGCAAACCGGCCGCTTCCAGTGCCTTATAACCGCCGACCAGATCGGTCGCCCGATGCAGACCCAATTGACGCAACGACGCCGCGGCCAGACTGGAGGTGTATCCCTCCGAGCACACCACCACCCATTCGACATCGTGATCGACGGCCAGCGCCAAGCGTGCCGAACTGGTGGGATCGAGCCGCCACTCGAGCACATTCCGTTCGATGACCAGGGCCCCGGGCAGCGCCCCTTCCCTGGCTCGCTGGGCCGCGGGCCGGATATCGACCAGGAACGCGCCCCGGGCGAGCGCGGCGGGCAGTTCTACGGGGTGGAGCCGTCGCAACTGGGAACGGGCTCGGTCGAGCATCTGATCAATGGTCAGTCGCGACATCAGAGATCACCTTCGGGCTGGTCGGTGAGGACGGTGTGGGTGCGCCGCAGGCTGCCGTGTCCGGTCACTTCGTAATAGGACATAGCGGTGAGCGGCGGTGAGTAGGCGTGCACGCTGAGCGTGGGATCGAGCGGTCCGGGACCGGAAGATCCCGATACCGCGATCCGGTCGGGGGCTCGCACGACATCGTGCACCCAGCCGATCGGAAAGGCGGCCTGATCGCCGGCGGACAGCACCCGATGGCGGAGTCCGGTACCGTTCCAGCGGTATTCGGCCAGAGCACCGCTGAGCACGGTGAGCGCACCGAGCGAACCGGCGTGATCGTGCAATTTCGTGGATTTGTCCGGAGTCCAGCTGATCAGCCAGACATCGACTTCGTCGTCGGAGACCAGCCGGGCGGCCCAGCGGTCCACCGCAGGCCACGATCCATCCGCGGGGAGCAGGTGATCGTACCGGCCGGCGAGCACATCCTCACCGGTCTCATCGGTCAGCCGAAGGAGGTCGGCCGGACGCAAGCGAGTAGGCAGCGCCGGGGCGATCGGACGATCGGGAATCGGATTCGCGGCCGCAGCGGAAGCATCACGAGCCGACCGGCGCACTACGGACGAAAGAGCAGGCGAATGCATCAGCGCATCTCCAGGAAGTAAAGAAACGGTCGAGGACTGCAGAATGCCTCGAACGGTCGAGGCGAATCAGCCTCGACAACACTCCTGGGTACGCATGCGGATCAGCACACGGTGAGCTTAGCAAGCCTCCGACGCGACGGCCACATGCGACTCGGCGGAATTCGTCACAGCCGGGCGCTCAGGTGGAATCAGCCGCGACTACGGCGCTGATTGCGCTCGAAGACCAGCCGCAGCCCGGTGATCGTGAGATTCGGCTCGTGATGCTCGACGGTCTCGGATTCACCCACGATCAACGGGGCGGCCGCACCGGTCGCCACCACCGCGACACCGTCATCGGCGAAACCGTCGATATCATCGCGGATCCGGTCCACCAGACCGTCCACCAGACCGGCGAAGCCGAAAATCGCCCCCGACTGGATACATTCCACGCTGTTCTTACCCACCACCGACCGGGGTCGAGTCAACTCCACCCGGCGCAACGCGGCCCGCTCGATCAGGGCCTCGGTCGCGGTTTCCACTCCCGGCGCGATGACCCCGCCGAGGAACTCCCCCTTCGCCGATACGAGATCGACGCAGATCGAAACACCGAAATCGACCACGATCGCGGCGCCACCGAACTGATGATGGGCAGCGAGACCGTTCACGATCCGGTCGGCGCCGACCTCTTTCGGATTGTCCACCAACAGCGGAATTCCGGTCCGCACGCCGGGCTCCACCAGCAGATGCGGCACCTGCTGCCAGTACCTGTCCAGCATCGACCGCAACTCGCGCAGCACCGGCGGCATCGTCGACAGACCCACCACCCCGGTCACCGCGTCGAAATCGGAGCCCACCAACCCGCGCAGACTCATCGCGAACTCGTCCGCGGTATGCAACGGATTCGTGTGGATCCGCCAGTGCCGGACCAGCTCGGCCTCCGGGCCCGTACCCGCGACCAACCCGACAACGGTGCTGGTCGTGCGGACGTCGATGGTCAACAGCATGCGGTCACCGCCGCCGCTCAGGCGAAGGTCAGATTGCGGGGGCTGATCAGATCCGAGCCCTCGGGCGCATGCGCCGGATCCGACCCCAGCTCGACCGGACGATTACGGGAGTCCACGAACACCACCTTCGGGTCGTACTCACGCAACTCGGCCTCGTCCATCATGGCGTAGGCGATGAGGATAACCAGGTCACCTGGGTTGACCAGATGCGCGGCGGCACCATTGATACCGATCACGCCGGAACCACGCTCGCCCGCGATCACATAGGTCTCCAGACGGGCGCCGTTATCGATATCGACGATGCAGACCTGCTCACCCTCGAGCAGGTCGGCGGCATCGAGCAGATCCTGATCGATGGTCACCGAACCGACATAGTGCAGGTCGGCATGGGTCACGGTGGCCCGGTGGATCTTCGATTTCATCATGGTGCGCAACATCATCGTCGCCTTTCTGTGTTCATGGCGGCGCCTTCGGCGCCGCGGGGGCGGGGCCCTCGTGACCCCGGTTCTTCACTCCTGCGCTCAGTCGCTGCGCTCCTTCGCTTCGTCGCTCCAGAACCGGGGCGGGCCCCGCCCACTGAGGTCGGCCATCCGGCAAGGATGGGAAATTCACGCCTCCGGGCCGCTCTGAAGCGGGTGGCCGCGCCATGCGGTGCACCGGGGATCGAGAGGGTACTCATGACCCGGTCCCGGGGGTGCTCGGTGAGACGCCGTTCGCGAGAGGGGCGACGGTATCGGCGTCGGGGTGACCGTCCAGTTCTACGCCCAGTTGGACCGGGGCGTTGTCGATCAAACGGGTGGCGCCGAACCGAGCCGCGACGAGCAGGCGGGCGTTACCGTTCTCGGGGGCGGGATCCAGATTCGCGGATCGGAGTTCGAGATAGTCCAGTTCGATTTCGGGGGCGGCGGCCAGTACGGCGTGCGCGGCCCGCAGTACGGCGTCGGCACCGGCCGCACCGGATCGCGCACCGGCCAGCAGCGCGGCGGAAAGTGTGGTCGCGAGTTCGCGCTGGACGGGGTCGAGGTTGCGGTTGCGCGAGGAGAGAGCGAGACCGTCGGATTCGCGCACGGTCGGCACCGCCACGATCTTCACATCGAAATTCAAGTCGCGGACCATCTGGCGGATCAGTGTGAGCTGCTGATAGTCCTTCTCCCCGAAGAAAGCTTCGTGCGGGCCCACGATCTGCAACAGTTTGGCCACCACGGTCAGCATCCCGGCGAAATGGGTCGGCCGGGACGCGCCCTCGAGATCGGCGCCGGCCGGTCCGGGCTGCACCGTCGTACGCGGGCCCTCCGGATACATATCCGTCGCACTCGGCGCGAACACCAAGTCGACTCCCTCGCCACGCAGCATCTCCACATCCGCGTCGAGGGTGCGCGGGTAACTGTCCAGATCCTCACCGGCACCGAACTGCAGCGGATTCACGAAGACGGAAACCACCACGATCTGATTGGTGCGCTTGGCACGACGCACCAGTTCGAGGTGCCCTTCGTGCAGAGCACCCATGGTGGGCACGAAGCCGACGGTACGCCCGGTCCCGCGCAACGCCCGTACCACCTTGCCGAGTACGGCCGGATCGTGCTGCACCGTCAGTTCACCGGCGCGGTAGGCACCGCGCAGCGTCGAATCCGTCATCGAGCCTCCTTCGAAGGCACTCCATGCGATCCGCGGAAGCCGCGGCGAAGGCGGAGATATCGCATCATCGGGGCTCCTCCAGCAACTCGCGTAGTTCGGCCGGGGCCTGCGCCCGTTCGGCGGTACGCCGCGACAGCGCCCGGTAACCGGCGGCCACCTCTGGGTCGGCCGCCGCGAGGGCGTCGAGGTGCGCAGCGACCGCCGCGATGTCCCCGCGTGCCACCGGGCCGGTCAGCGCCGACTGGCCGCGGCGTAGCGCGTTGTCCAGCGCAGCGGAGGCCAGCGGTGCGAGCAGCCGTTCCGGCAGACCGCCCGGCTGGTCGTCGATGGTCTGCTGGCCGAGCAGACCGGGGCCGGCCAGCGCCTGCCGCAGCGCATCCACCGCGTCCAGCACCAGCGTTACGAGGTGGTTGCTGCCGTGTGCGAGCGCGGCGTGATAGAGGGTGCGGTGTTCCTCGGCCACCCGGACCGGTTCGCCGCCCATCTCGATCACCAGGGACTGGGCGATGGCATAGCCGATCTCATCGGCGGCGGTGACTCCGAAACAGGCGTTGGCCAGCCGGGACACGTCTTCGTCGTGACCGGTGAAGGTCATGGCCGGATGGACGGCCAGCGGTAACGCACCGGCTTCCTGTAGTGGGGCGAGTACTCCGATCCCGTTGGCGCCGGAAGTGTGGACGACGATCGTGCCGGCACGCACTGTCCCGGAACTCGCCAGACCGCGCACCAGCCCGGCCAACTCCGCGTCGGGGACGGCCAGGAGCAGCAGTTCACTGCTGGCTGCGACCTCCTCGACCGGGAGGATTCGTGATTCGGGCAGTCTGGACTGTGCCCGGCGCACCGAGGCGTCGGAGATGGCGGCCACGCCGAACACGATGTGTCCGGCGCGCTCGAGTGCGGCGCCGAGTGCCGATCCCACGCGTCCCGCCGAGACGATGCCTACCGTCAGTCGTGCGGGCGCCGGATCACCACTCGCGGCCGGGTTGCCAGGAGTCACGCGTGGCGAGGTCAACAGTGTCCTCTCGAAGTCGTTCCAGTCCCGCATTGCGGGTACCGGACGGTATGAGTCGAGGATAGGACCAGCTCCGGCCGATGCGCCATGGGCGCCCCGGGTGATATACGCCGCACTTCAGGAGCTGCGCTGCTCCTCTTCCTGACGCAGATTCGCCATGATCTCGGCGACCGACAGGCGCCGGGTCCCGCCGGGATCGGTCTGGGTGCGGCGACGCCGCGAATTCGCCGATCGGGGGAAGAGAGCGACCGTCGCCCGCACGGCCGATTCGCGGGGCTTTCGGTCGACGGACTTGTCGCCGACGGGCGGTTCGGATACATCCGTCACCGGCGGGTCGGAGTCCGGCCCGCTGCTGTCGTTCATCGGCTGGCCGGTATCGGACAGCGGCGGGCCGGTATCGGGCGACGGCGGGCCGTAGAAGGGTTCATCGGGCCGCGGACCGTAGGTGTCCTCGCCTTCGGTATCCGCTTCGTCGTACACCTCGGTGAAGGCGTCCGCCCAGCTCGGCCCGGAGATATCAGGGGCGGACGGCTCATAGGGCGGATCGTCGTCGAGCCGAACGATCGCCGTCTCCGCGGTGACCGGGGCATCGTCGGGGCTCGCGAACCGCGGGCGGCCCGGATAGTCGGTTTCGTAGACCGGGGTCACCGAATTGCGCTCGCCGTGATCGCCGCCGGATTCGGTGATATCACCGGCAGGCTCGGTGATATCACCGACCTCCGCTTCGGCCTCGGCCCAGCCATCGGCGGCATGCGACCAGCTCGCCGCGGCATTCGCCCAGGCATCCACCGCCCGCCGCTCGCCCTCGTCCGATCCCTGCCAGCCGGGCGTAAGCCCCGTCGCCTTGTCCTCGGCGCCGGGCAGTTCCTGGATCCGGAAAGCCGACGCACGCAGTGCGGGCCGCTCCTCCGGCAGGTCGCCGTCGAAGAGTCGCTCCAACTGCCGCCGCAACACTGTGAGTTCGGCGCGCAATGCCGCCATTTCCGTCGCCTCGGCGCCCAGTTCCGAACGCACCCGCGATTCGACACCGACTTCGTGCTCACGGCGGGCGCTGATCTCACGCTCGAGTTCCAGCTCGTAGATCTGCCGCAGATCGCGCATCCGCGCCTGGTATCTGCCGGACGCCCACGCACCGAGCACCGCGGCCCACAGCGCGACCACCAAACCCACCCGGATGAATTCCAGGCTGTCGCTGAAAACGAGAAACACGCTGGCCACCAGGCCCAGTAGGACGAGTGCGCCGAGGAAGAGCTTGCCCACATCTTCCCGGCCGCGCGAGGAAGTACTACTGCGGGACGGTGAAACCATGCCCGCAAGGGTAGCCGCGATATTCACCACCGCCCAGGTCGGAATGGGCGGGATGGATCACGGTCGCGAGGCCTACGAGGGGGCCGGGTCGTCGGTCGGGTCGTCGGGAGCGCGGCAACAGTATTCGAGCCACAGCGCCGCCACCGCGAGTGCGATACCGGCACCGCAGCCGATGAGGGCGCCCGGATAGTCCGCGTCGGCCGCACGTAGATCGCCGCGTTGCGGGAAGATCCAGAGCAGGAATCCGAGCCACACCCCGGCCACCAGCGATCCCACCTGAGCGGAAGCCTTTGCCAGCGCGAGTGCGCGGGCGACGGTGATCGGATGCAGCTGGCGCAGATCGGCGCCGATCTGACGGCTGCTCACCCGGGTCCGGATATAGAAACCGAGGGCTGCCTCCAGAAGCGCCACCGGATACAGCGAAGCCCCGGCGATGGTGGAGATAGGCGGGAAACTCCCGTAGGCCAGCCGAGTCGCCACCCATGCGATCACCGCCGCGATCAGGATATTGGCCAGCAACTCCCGGACGCGGGTGGGTTTGAGCTTCATGCCCCCACCGTCGTCTCCGCCGCCCTGGCCGCCACTGTTGTTCATACCGCTGCCCCCGAAAGCCACCACACCTCTTTCGTACCGGGTACATGCGGTCCGCGGAGGCCGCAGCGAAGGCGGAAGTATCGCATCACCACACATCCTTCGTACCGGGTACATGCGGTCCGCGGAGGCCGCAGCGAAGGCGGAGGTATCGCATCACCGCACCGTCCCCGCAGCGGGTAGGAGAGCCAATTCCGTGCGCCGGACACCCGCGCGCTCGGCGGGGTCCAGCTCCATCAGGAGTTCTCGCGCACTGCGTTCAGTCCCCTCGACGGCCAGGGTCGCATCGGGTTCCACATCGAGCCAAGGGATCAGGACGAACGCCCGGTTGTGCGCCTGTGGATGCGGCAGCGTGAGCTCGGGATCGGTGCTGTGCAGCGCACGGAAGCCGCCGGCGTCCGGCTCGGCGCAGGAGACGATGTCTACATCGAGGGTCCTGGCACCCCACCGCACCGCCCGCTCGCGGCCGGCCGCCGTTTCCAGTCGCTGCCCGTGCCTGAGCCAATCACGGCAGCGGTAACCCGGGTCCTCGGCCACCAGCACGGCATTGAGGAAATCCTCCTGCTCCACGCCGCCCCAGGGCGCGGTGGTGTACACGGGCGATACGGCGCGCACCCGGGTACCGAGCCCGGTGACGACACCGCGCAACAGTTCGAGCCGATCCCCCATGTTCGAACCGATCGAGAGCACCGCCCGCGTCATGGGGATCCCTGCCCACGGCCACCGGCGGTAACCACCCGCACATCGGCGAAACTGTGCGGAATGGGTGCGGCGGGCTTGTGCAACACCACCTCGACATCAGCGACGCCGGGCACTGCGCGGACCCGTTCGGCGATCTCGGTGGCGACGGTTTCGATCAGATTCCGGGGCGGCCCGGCCACGATCCGCACGGCCAGTTCCGCGAGCGCCCCGTAATCGACGGTATTCGCCAGATCGTCGGTGGCCGCCGCTGTGCCGAAATCCGACCAGACGGTCAAGTCCACCACGAATTCCTGTCCGTCGCGGCGCTCGTGCTCGAAGACTCCGTGCCGACCGAAAACTCGCAGCCCCCGCAGCTCGATCCGGTCCGGGCCGGGTGCCGGCGTATTCACCGCGGCGTTCCCGGCCGCTGCGCGCCGCGCCAGGCGTCGGTCACCGCGACGGCGTCCTGCGAACCGCGCACGTCGTGGACCCGCACACCCCAGGCCCCGTGCCACGCCGCCAAGGCGGAAACGGTGGCGGTCGCGGTCTCCCGGCCACCGGGTGGGCGCGGCCCGTCGGCATCGCCCAGCAGCGATCCCAGGAACCGTTTGCGTGACGCGCCGATCAGCACCGGGAACCCGTCGGCGACGAAGAGATCCAGAGCGCCCAGCAGAGCCCAGTTGTGCTCCGCCGTTTTCGCGAAACCCAGACCGGGATCCAGGATGATCCGCGCCGGATCGACACCCGCGTCGATCGCATGTTGCACCTGGACCCCGAGCTCGGCACGCACCTCGGACACCACATCCTCGTAATGGTCCGCCGGACCGGTGTGCCGGTAATCCGACGCAGCCCGCCAGTGCATGAGGATCCACGGGATATCGGCGGCGGCGACTACCGCGGCCATCGCGGGATCGGCGCGACCGCCGGACACATCGTTGATCACCGTCACCCCGGCCGCGATGGACGCCTCGGCAACTCGGGCCCGCATGGTGTCGACACTGGTGGGAATACCGGCGGCGACCAGTCCGCGTAGCACCGGGACCACCCGTTCGACCTCGGTCTCCACATCGACCCGGACAGCACCGGGCCGGGTCGACTCACCGCCGACATCGATGATGTCGGCCCCCATTTCGTAGAGCCGGACCCCATGTTCGATTGCCCGCTCCGGATCGAGGTAGCGCCCCCCGTCGGAGAACGAATCGCCGGTCACGTTGACCACGCCCATCACCACGCACGACCGGCCCGGACGCGGATCCACACCCGGCCGGGGACGAACCCCGCTGAGGGTGGGTACCGTGGCGGCCGTTCGCTGGTCGCTCACTTGCGCAGGATCAGGTCGAGGGCCTCGGAACGCGAGGCCGAGTTGGTCTGCAGGATCCCGCGGACCGCCGAGGTAGTGGTGCTGGCGCCGGGTTTGCGGATTCCGCGCATGGCCATGCACAGGTGCTCGGCCTCGATCACCACGATCGCGCCCCGCGGGTCCAGTTTTCGCATGACCGCGTCGGCGACCTGGCTGGTGAGCCGTTCCTGCACCTGGGGGCGTTTCGCGTAGAGGTCGACCAGCCGCGCCAGTTTGGACAGGCCGGTCACCCGGCCGTGCGGGCCGGGGATGTAGCCGACGTGGGCGACACCGTGAAAGGACACGAGGTGATGTTCGCAGGTCGAGTAGATCGGGATATCGCGAACCAGGACGAGTTCCTGATGTTCTTCGTCGAAGGTCGTGTTCAGCACCGCGTCCGGTTCCACGTACAACCCCGCGAACATTTCACGGTAGGCACGGGCGACCCGGGCGGGAGTATCGAGCAGCCCCGGCCGGTCCGGGTTCTCACCGACCGCGAGCAGCAGTTCGCGCACCGCGGCCTCGGCTCGCGGCTGATCGAACCGTCTACCGGTGTGCTGCGCGATCAGCTCCGAGTCGGGCTCGTCACTTTCCCCCAGCTCAGCGGGGATACCGGCCGTCCGGCCGTTGGTCTGCCGATCGGTCGACATTCGAGGACACCTCCACATCTCGGGCGCGGCAGTACACACCGGGCGCCGAACCCGTCCGAGCGTAATCGGCGACGGGTTACTGCCGACCGTTCGGGCTGTCCCACGAGTGCGGTCCGCCACGGCCGGAATCCTCACCGGGGCCGTAACCGGATTCGCCCTGTCCACGGTCGTAGGGCGATCCCCCGCCCTCGTTGCGGTGGCCGCCGGGATTCTGGTCGGGATGCGGTTGCCGGGGCTGTTCCTGCCCACCGCCGTAGCCGCGGTCGGCCGGTGGATTCTGCTGTTCCTCGCGCGGGGGCCACCCGGGCGCAGACCAGCCCGCCGGAGCGCCGTAATCGGGGCGAGAGCCGTGGGTGGCGCCCCGGGGATAAGTGGGAGCGGGCTGAGGTGCCGGGTACCCGGTGGGCGGCTGACCGTAGCCCGGCTGCTGGACGGCGCCCGGGAAACCCGCGGACTGCGGAACGCTTCCGGCCGGTGCCGGATCACGCGGGGCGATGCCGGCGGGGACCGCAGGTTGCGGCGGCCACGGCTCGCCGCGCTCGGCCGCGAGCTCACCGGGGGTCTTGACCGGCGGTTTGTCCGACGGCACCCGATCGCCGAAGTCGTTGAACGCGGTGATGCGTGGCCGCTTCTGCACGGCGCTCAGGATGGTTTCCAGATCCTTGCGGTGCAGCGTTTCGCGCTCGAGCAGTGCCATCGCCAGCTCGTCGAGTACATCGCGGTAGTCACTGAGGATCGCCCACGCTTCGGTATGCGCTGCCTCGATGAGGTTGCGGACCTCTTCGTCGATGGCGCCGGCCACCTCATGCGAATAATCCGAGGCGGTGCCCATGGACCGGCCGAGGAATGGGTCCCCCTGCTCCTGGCCGTACCGCACCGCACCGAGCCGGGCGCTCATCCCGTATTCGGTGACCATCGCACGCGAGATCTTGGTGGCCTGATCGATATCGGAGGAGGCACCGGTGGTGGGCTCGTGGAAGACCAACTCCTCCGCAGCGCGCCCGCCCATGGCCATGACCAGCCGGGCGATCATCTCCGACCGGGTCATCAGGCCCTTGTCGTCCTCGGGCACGGTCATCGCGTGACCGCCGGTCCGGCCGCGGGCCAGGATCGTCACCTTGTATACCGGCTCGATATCGGGCATGGCCCAGGCAGCCAGGGCGTGGCCGCCTTCGTGGTAGGCGGTGATCTTCTTCTCGTGTTCGCTGATGATCCGGCTCTTGCGGCGCGGGCCGCCGATCACCCGGTCCACCGATTCCTCGAGCGCGTCACCGGTGATGGTGGTGCCGTTCTCGCGGGCGGTGAGCAGCGCGGCCTCGTTGATGACATTGGCCAGATCGGCACCCGACATGCCCACGGTCCGTTTGGCCAGCCCGTCGAGATCGGCCTCGTGGGCGATGGGCTTGCCCTGCGAGTGCACCCGCAAGATGGAGCGGCGACCGGCCAGGTCGGGGTTGCTGACCGGGATCTGCCGGTCGAACCGGCCGGGTCGCAGCAGCGCGGGGTCGAGGATGTCGGGGCGGTTGGTCGCGGCGATCAGGATGATGCCGGTGCGGTCACCGAAGCCGTCCATCTCCACCAGCAGCTGGTTGAGGGTCTGTTCGCGTTCGTCGTGACCGCCGCCGAGTCCGGCGCCGCGCTGTCGGCCGACCGCGTCGATCTCGTCGACGAAGATGATGCAGGGGCTGTTCTGCTTGGCCTGTTCGAACAGGTCGCGCACGCGGGAGGCGCCGACACCGACGAACATCTCCACGAAATCGGAGCCCGAGATGGTGAAGAACGGTACGCCCGCCTCACCGGCGACCGCGCGCGCGAGCAGCGTCTTACCGGTACCGGGCGGACCGTAGAGCAGGACACCCTTCGGGATCTTGGCGCCCAGCGCCTGGTAGCGCACCGGGTTCTGCAGGAAGTCCTTGATCTCGTAGAGCTCTTCGACCGCCTCGTCCGCACCGGCCACATCGGCGAACGTGGTCTTGGGCATATCCTTCGACAGCTGCTTCGCCTTGGATTTCCCGAAGCCCATCATGCCGCCGCGCCCGCCGCCCTGCATCCGCGACATCACGAAGATGAACAGTCCGAGCAGGATCACCATGGGCAGCACGAACAGCAGGATCTGGGTGAGCCAGCTCTCCTGTTTGACCACCGTGTTGTACGGGGCGCCCGAATCCTGCACGGCCTTGAATATCTGGGCCGAGGTATCGCTACCACCCGGATACTTCGCGATGATCTTGTCGGCGCCCTGGGTGGCGTCGTTCCCGTTCTTCAGTTCGATCCGCAATTGCTGTTCGCGATCATCGATCTGAACGTTGGCGACGTTCTCCTTGTCGGCGAGTTGGCTGACGGCCACCGACGTATCGACGCTCTGCCAGCCGCGGGTGTCGTTGCCGAAGTAACTGAACAGATAGATCACGAGCAGAATGCCCGCGATTATCGCCAGGGTACGAAACACAGTCTTGCGGTTCATAAAGCGTCGGCCGGGCGGCCAGTCCTTTCAGGCGTCTCCGCGTTCTTGCCTAGCGATGCGTCGATCTCGGGCGGCGCAACCCACATCCTTACCGCCCGGTGGGCGGATTCGGGTGCGGACATGCCACGTTACCGCGTACGGTCTAGTCGATACATCGCGCTTCCTGACTCGTCGCAAGCCAGTGGTTCGGCTGGTGATGCAGTTCAAGAGGTAAACGGCCGGAAAACCACGGTGGTTCCCGGGGTCGTGTTCTGTGATATCTCGTAGTGATCACAATCATGGCACGCATGTAGGTCCGATGATGATCGCGTACGACCCGAGCAGGGGGTATGGACATAGTCGAGTTACGGACACCCACAGCGATCGTGCGGCACGGTGAAGGGCGATTGGTCGTCCTGCGTCCCGGTGCCGACGGCGAAACCGAGAGCGACGGCGAACGTGTCCTCGACGTCGCGGTGACCGACCTGCTGGAGGTACGACTCAGCCGGCGAGCCGATGATGCGGTGGTCATCGAGATATATCTGCGCTACCCGACGCCCGTGCTGGTCGGCGTCCCCGCCGACCGGACCCCGCTGCCGGTGCTGATCGCGGAACACGATGTCCCCGCGGCCGCCGGGATCGTCTCCAGGATCAACGACCAGATCCTGGCCGCGCAGCGGATCGATATCGCCGCCCCCGAATTGAAGGCACCGCCCACCGAATGGACCGACCACGGGCCGGTGCGCGCGGACGTGGAACGCGCGGTGCGCCGGATGTCGGCGGCCGGGCGTGACGAATCGACCGTGGCCGATCTGGCCGGATACCTGACCGATGACGAATACGTGCTGGAGACCGCGAGTGTCGTTGCCCACCCGCCGGTGGGCGAGGACGATCCGTGCCTGCTCACGGTGACCACGGCGCGTCTGCTGCTGGTCTCACTCGGCGCGACCGAGGCATATGCCCACGACCTGCCGATTCCGGTGATCATGCGGGCCCGTGCCACCGAGGAGACCGTTTCGGTGGTCGAGGACATCCGAGTGCGCAACCGCCGGCCCCTGGTGGAAGTGCACGACGGTAATACGACGATGTACTTCACCGCACTGGATCGCGCCGACTCCGAGCGGGTTGCGTGTGCGATCAATTTCGCCGTGCGACTGGTTGCCGTGAACGGATCGGCCGGTCCGGCCGATCCCAGCGTCTCGCACCTGTACTCGGAGTGGGAGCTGCTGGTCGAGCGGCATTCGCTGGGGATGGTCGACGACACCCAGTTCCAGCGCTACGGCCGCGGCATCCTGCGCTCACTGCCGGGTATCTGACCGACGCCCGGCCGGTCGAACCGGCCGGGCGTGATCCCATCGGCCGACCGGTCCGCACAGCGTTGAGGTGTCGTACCGACAGCGTTGAGGTGTCGTACCGTTCGGCCTACCCCCTGCGTCTCCGGTCCTAGGACAAGCCGATGCGGCGCCACGGGCTGGTAGGGCGGAACCAGAGGCGCAGCAGTTCCTGGCGACGATCGACGCCGCCGTCCTTCAGTTCGGCCAAGTCCTCGCAGGCTTGCCAATAGGTCCAGCCGGTGAGGTAGGCGTCCCCGAACTGCCGCCAGTTGCGGTATTTGCGCTGGGCCAACGGCAGCGCCCGGCCCAGGTAGTCCCACGCCACATCGTTCTCGATATAGCCGGCCGTATAGGACATGCGCGCGACGGCGACCACCCGGGCGAGGTCCCAGGCGTGGATATCGGCGGGTAGCGGCCGGGACAGATGATCGGTGAAGCCGATCTTGATCGCCTGGGACCAGATGTCGTAGTCACGCACCAGCGCCTCGGAATTGTCGATACCCCGGAACGAGGCGACCTGGCGTAGAAAGGCGCGGTGCCGATCGGCGCGCTCGCCGAACCGGTCCCGTTCGCTGGCATTCAGCGAAGCGGTGACCAGCGGATGCACCAGGGCGTACAGCGGGGCGTGCATACCTTCGAGCAGCTGTTCCATGGAGGCGCGGGCCTCGGTGCCGTCGGTGATGCCCCAGGCGCCGGTGAGGGTGTCGATAGCCAGTTCACGCCGGTCGCCGAGGGGATGATCGCGTTCCGGGCCCAGCAGCAGCGCATCGTGGAAGGCGTCCCAGCGCGCCGAGTAGAAGGCGCCCAGCGACAACGCGCGCAGGCGATCGTCCTCGATCTGCGCACCGGACCAATGGTCTTCCTCGCGCTTGTCGAGCTCCGGATAGGGAAAGGGGGTCGGCGTGGGCAATCCGGCAGCAGCCATACCGTGAGTCTAGGTCCAAGGCCACCCGCCGGTCCGGGCAATGTGTTTTCACATTTGTTCCTTGCCCTGTCACCGGCCCTGTTCCAGCGCTAATGTGCATTCATGTGTAGAAACATCACCGTCTTGCGAGGTCTGGAACCCGCCGCTACCGAGCAGGAGATCTATGCCGCCGCACTGCAGTATGTGCGCAAAGTCGGTGGGCTGACCGGGCTGAGTTCGGCCACCAAACCCGCGGTGGACAAAGCCGTCGCCGCCGTCGCGGCAGCCACCACCGATTTGCTCGCCGAATTACCCGACCGCCGGGTGCCCCCGGCAACCGAGCCGCCACTGCGCCGGTTGGCTCGCGAACCCCAGTAGATCCCGGCATCGGACACCGCGACCGGGCGCGGTGTCTCGCACAGTGTGTCACGATCGAACCGGTGAGCTGATTCACATTTTGTCAGCCACAGCGGTTCCGAGCACGACGCAGTGGGAGAACGCAGTGACCAAAACCGAATCGGGACAACCCGATGCCATGGCGAAAACCGTGGATACGCCCGCGGACTCGGAGATCCGAGTCTTGAATCCCGCCACCGGCGAGGTGGTCGGCTCGGTAGCCGATATGTCCGCCGAGCAGGTCGTCACGGCCATCGCCGAGCTCCGTGAGCACCAGCGCGAATGGCAGGCCATCGGCGCCGACAAGCGCAAAGAATGGCTACTCGAACTCCAGGACTGGATCATCGACAACACCGAGGTGCTGGCCGATGTTCTGCAGTCCGAGACAGGTAAACCGCGGGTGGATTCGCTCATCGACCCGATCTTCGGCAGCGACCTCATCGGCTATTACGCGCGCCGTGCCGCCAAATTCCTCGCCGACGAACATCCCGCCCCGCACAGTCCGCTGGCCCGGGTGAAACGGCTGACCACAGTATTCGAGCCGTATCCGGTGGTCGGTGTGATCACTCCGTGGAATTTCCCGCTGGCCATGCCGCTGCTCGATGTGATCCCGGCCCTGGCCGCCGGCGCCGCGGTGATCTTGAAACCCTCCGAGGTGACTCCCCTGTCCGCGCTCGAACTCGCCCGCGGCTGGGCCGCGATCGGTGCGCCTCCGGTGCTCTCGGTGGTCACCGGCGCGGGCACTACCGGCGCGGCGGTGGTCGAGCACGCCGATTACATCCAGTTCACCGGATCCACCGCGACCGGCCGCCGGATCGCCGCCGCGTGCGCCGCCCGGATGGTTCCCTACAGCCTGGAACTCGGCGGTAAGGATCCGGCGATCGTGCTCGCCGACGCCGACCTCGACCGCGCCGCGCACGGGATCGCCTTCGGCGGCATGTTCAATTCCGGGCAGGTCTGCATCTCGGTGGAACGGGTCTATGTGGAGGAACCCGTCTACGACGAGTTCGTCGCGAAACTGACCGCGAACGTCAAGGCCCTGCGACAGGGTCGCGACGATCGCACTCCGCGCAACGATGTGGGCGCCATGGCCAACGAGAGCCAGGTCGGCATAGTCACACGGCATATCGACGAGGCGGTGGCCGCGGGCGCGAAGGTGCTGACCGGCGGTAAGCGTACGGGTGTGGGCACCTTCTTCGAACCCACAGTTCTCGTGGATGTGGACCACAGCATGTCGTGTATCACCGAGGAGACCTTCGGACCGACCCTGCCGGTGATGAAGGTGGTCGACGAGGCGGAGGCCGTCCGGCTGGCCAACGACTCCGTGTACGGACTGTCTGCGACAGTCTGGACCGGGGACAAGGCGCGCGGCGAACGAGTGGCCCGGGCGCTGAACGCGGGCGCGGTCAATATCAACGATGTCTTCGCGAACCTGTTCAATTTCGCGCTCCCGATGGGCGGCTGGGGCGATTCCGGCGTCGGTGCCCGCTGGGGCGGCCCGAACGGGGTGCGCAAGTACTGCCGGGCCAAGGCGATCACCACACCGATACTGCCCACCCAGGAGCGCGAACTCACCTGGATGCCCTACGACCTCAACAAGGTCCTGATCGGGCTGGGTGCCATGCGCGCGGCCGGAGCGCGCGGAATGCGCCGGATCGATATCGGCGCATTGCTGCGACTCAAGGGAGACAACCGGTGAGCAAGACCGAGTCCATTCGCGGCAAGGTAGTTGTCATCACCGGCGGTGCTCGGGGCATCGGACTGGCCACCGCCGTCGCCCTGAAGAAACTGGGTGCCGAGATCGCGATCGGCGATATCGACGAGAGAACGGTCAAGGAATCGGGAAACGACCACGATTTCGACTATTACGCCCGGCTCGATGTGACCGATATCCAGTCCTTCACCACGTTCCTCGACGATGTGGAACGGGAAGTCGGGCCGATCGACGTCCTGATCAACAATGCCGGCATCATGCCGACGGGACGGCTGGTCGAGGAAACCGACCAGGTCACCCGTCGAATCCTGGAAATCAATGTCTACGGCGTGATCTTGGGATCCAAGATCGCCCTGGCCCGCATGCTCGCGCGCGGGAAGGGACACATCATCAATATCGCCTCACTCGCCGGCGAGACGCATATCCCGGGTCTGGCCACCTACAACGCCTCCAAGCACGCGGTGCTCGGCTTCACCGATACGCTCCGCGAGGAGTACCGGGGCACGGGTGTGGCCTTCTCGTCGGTGCTGCCGACGCTGACCAATACCGAGCTCGGTTCCGGAGTGGCGGCACCGAAGGGCCTACCCGCGGCGGAACCGGAGGATATCGCCGCGGCGGTGGTCCGGCTCATCGCCAAGCCCCGGTCCAAGGCGCGGGTCACCCGGGCGGCGGGCGCCATGTCGGTGTTCGTGAATCTGCTGCCGCAGTCGGTGGGCGACGCGCTGGGTCGATCGATGGGATCGGCGCAGACCTTCCTCGACGATGTGGACGCCGATGAACGCAAAGCCTACGAAGAGCGCGTCCGGGGCGACTGAGACCCGGCCGCGCACCGCGCCGCGGCTCGCCGGTAACGGGCCGCGGCGCCCGCTTGCGCGTACCGAAACCGTACCGAAACCATATTGTGATCAACGTCACTTGACGGGGGTGGTCGAGGGGAGAGGGTCACGGAACCCGCACCCGCGACAGCCCCCACAGCGTTTCGGGATCCCATCGGCCGAGGTGGCAGCACACGCTGGACGAACAGCTCTACCACGACAAACGCCGCACATTTTACGTTGTTTCGCCCGGCAACGGCCGACAGTCGGCGATGCGAAGAACTCATGATGCACATCACCGCGCCGCCCCATAAGCTGTCACTAACAAACCTGCTGACTGTTTCTGGCCCGGTATGCAGACCCACCGAACAAATTAGGGCTGGAAATTCAGCAACGATTCTGATAGCAAGGTGCTATGGACCCGCATTTGCGCGATCTGCGGTATTTCGTCGCCGTCGCCGAGGAACTGCACTTCACCAACGCCGCCCAGCGGCTGCACATCGCCCAACCGACCCTGTCGCGTCAAATCCGACAGCTGGAACGTCAGCTCGATGTGGTCCTGTTCGATCGCAACCAGCGCAGTGTCGCGCTCACGGTTGCGGGTAAGGAGCTGCTCAGCGGCGCCCGCAAGATCCTGGAACTCTGGGAGACCACCAACGGCTCACTCCAGGAGGCGGGCGAAGTACTGCGCGTCGGCCTGCAATCGACGCTGGGCCGCGGACTGCTGCACGATCTCGAGAGCGCCAGCGGCCACCGACTGGCGTTGCACCCCGCCGCCTGGACCGACTCATCCAGCGGGCTCGCCGGTCGCCAAGCCGATCTGGCGCTGGTCTGGCTTCCGTTACCCGATCCCAACCGCTACCGCTGGCAGGTGCTGCGGACCGAGCGCCGCTGGGTGCTCCTACCGGAGAACCATCCTCGCGCCGGTCAGGAAATGATCGATTTCGCGGACCTGCTCGACGAACGGTTCATCGCCCTGCCCGCCGAAGCCGGCGCGGTCCGCGATTTCTGGCTCGGCAACGATGCCCGCAACGGCCGTCCCGCCACCATCGGCGCGGAAGCCGCCACCCCCGAGGATCGCCTCGAGGCTGTCGGGCTGGGGCTGGGGCTGTGCCTGCTGGCCGAGAACAATGTGCCGATGTACCGCTGGCCGGGACTCACCGCGCGCCCCGTCACCGGACTGCCGCCGTGCGAACTCGCGGTCGCCTGGCGCGCCGACGACTCCCGGCCGACCATCCTCGAATTCGGTGAGCGGGCCGTTTCCGGGGGCTTCGCGGCACCGCCGGCCATCCCGGCCTGATACTCCTGAACCCGCGTGTGGGGGTGGAAACCGCCCACCCCCACACGCGGTTCAGGCCTGTTCGCCGCCGTAGACCCGCGGATGCAGGGTGCCGATATAAGGCAGATCCCGGTACCGCTCGGCGTAGTCGAGTCCGTAACCGACCACGAACTCGTTCGGAATGTCGAACCCGACATTGGCGACCTCGACCTGAGTTCGCAGGGCATCCGGTTTACGCAGCAGGGTCACCACCTCGAGCGAGGCGGGGTTGCGGGTGGAGAGATTGCGCATCAGCCAAGACAGCGTGAGGCCCGAGTCGATGATGTCCTCGACGATGAGCACGTTGCGGCCGGCGATGTCCTTGTCCAGGTCCTTCATGATGCGCACCACACCCGAGGACGATGTGGACGAACCATAGGACGAGACGGCCATGAACTCCAGCTGCGTCGGTATGGGCAGAGCCTTCGCCAGGTCCGTCATGAAGAAGATCGCGCCTTTGAGCACGCCGACCAGCAGTAGATCGCCCTCCGGCGCGTCGGCCGGGTACCGCTTGGCGATCAGCTCGGCCAGTTCACTGACCTTCACCGCGATTTGCTCTTCGGTGATCAGGACCGAATCGATATCGTCCCCGTACACGTCAACTGGTTTCCCTTCGCTATCGGCGCTCCCGATCGGTGCGGGCAAGTGTCAGCCTGCCATGCTCGCGAATCACGACCAACCGGGTCCCCCGCTCACCGCCGCTCACCGCGACCCCACCCTGCCCGCGCCAGGCCACCACCAGCTCATCGATTCCGCGCAGATGTGTTGCGGTCACCGCCGGCACACCGTGGGCCAGCAGCCACGCCCGCACCGCCCGCCGCCGCACCGCGGGAGCCGCCGGCGCCAGCACCTCGCACTCCGGCGCCCCGGCCCCAGCTCGCAGCAGCAGCTCGCCGGCGAACCCGTCGAGGGCGGCGTTGTCGTCGCGTAGTTGTTCGGCGGTCCGGGCCAGCGCGAGCGCCGCGGTCCCCCCGAGTACATCCTCGAGCAGTGGCAGCACTTCGGTGCGTAGCCGAACCCGGGTGAACTCCGGTGCGTTGTTGTGCGGGTCCTCGTACGGGGTCAGGCCGAGGTCCGCGCAGAACTGCCGGGTCGCTTCCCGCCGGACCCCCAGCAGCGGCCGGCCCCACGGGGCGTCGTCCGGCGCCATCCCCTGGATGGAACGCGCACCCGACCCCCGCCCGAGACCCAGCAACACGGTTTCGGCCTGATCGTCGAGGGTGTGGCCGAGCAGTACCGGCAAACCCGCACGCGCGCTGTCCAGCGCCGCGTAGCGCGCGGCCCGTGCCGCGGCCTCCATCCCACCGGGCCCGGTCACATCGACGGGCAGTACCCGCACCGAGCGGCAGCCGAGGATGCGCGCCGTCGCCGCGGCCGTCGCCGCCACCTCATCGGACCCGGCCTGCAACCGGTGATCTACAACGAGGGCATGCACTTCCGCGGATTCGGCGAGCGCGGCACCGGTGAGGGCCAGCGAATCCGCCCCGCCCGAAAGCGCCACGGCCACCCGCCCATCCTCGGGTCCGAAACCGGTCAGCCACGCCCGGAGAGCATGGCGCACACCCAGTACCGCGGGTGTCTCCGGTAACCGGATCGGCCGCTGTTCGGCGGGACGCACCCGCTCAGTCCAGGACTCGGGCGATCCAGCGCCGCGGTTCGTCGATCTCGTCGGTACGCGGCAGCGTGTCCGCATCGGTCCACACCACGTTGAACCGCTCCATTCCGACAGTGCCCACCACCTCGTCGACGAAAGCCTTACCGCGCACGTACTGGGCCACCTTCGCGTCGATACCCAGCAGCGCCCGCAGCAGGCGCTGCACCGGATTGGCGGGCCGGGTCCGGCGCCTGTCGAACGCCATCCGGATCTGCTCGACCGACGGCACCACACTCGGCCCCACCGCATCCATCACATGATCGGCATGCCCCTCCAGCAATGTGCCCAACAGCAGCAGACGGTCCAGCGCCGCGCGCTGTTCCGGCGGCTGAGTCGCCCGCAGCAGCCCCACCACGCCACGGGTGGCGGGATCGTCCGGAGCCTGGCCGCTACGCCGCAGTTTCAACTCCGTGAGCAGCCGGGACAGCATCTCCGTAGTGGCCTCGTCACCGATCTCGCCGAGCACTTCGACGTTGTCCCGCATATACCCGGCCAGCCAAGGCGAGGCCGAGAACTGGACCCGGTGGCAGACCTCGTGCAGGCAGACCCAGAGCCGGAAATCGCTCGGTGCGACCCCCAGCACCCGCTCGACCCCGACGATATTGGGGGCCACCAGCAGCAGCGTGCCGTCGGGGCCGGTGAACGGGTCGTACTGACCCAGGATCGCGGTGGACAGGAACGCCAGCATGGCACCGACCTGCACCCCGGCGGGTTTACCGGTGAGCAGACCGGACTGTGCATCGGTGCCGGTACCGGTCAGTTGCGCCATGGAATCGGCCGCCGCCGCGATCCAGCCCGGCCGGTCGACGATCCGGGCCGCCGGTACGGGCTGATCGTCGAGCAGGCCGGTCACCGCGCGAACGGGCGCCTCGGCGCGCACCGAAGCCTCGATGAGTTCGGCCACGGCCTGCTCCGCGAGCGGGCGAGGAGTCCGCGGGCCGGCCGGTACCAATACGGCACCGGTACGGGCCGCCCAACGCCAATCCACCGACCCCGAGAACGTACGTCGCTCGTCGTCGGATCCCTCGGCCTCGGCCACGGTCCGGGCGCCGGGCCCGTCGGGACCTTGTCGAATCGTCATGCGCCCTCCAGCCGTCAGGAACATCCACAGTTGCGCAACGTGGCCGCGACGGCATCCAATGCGGGCCTGCTGACCTCCGGCGGCCGATCGCTCGACATCAGCGTGAAGGTCAGGACCCGGCCGTCACGATCCAGCACGTAACCAGCCAACGTACTGGCCACCGACAGAGTTCCGGTCTTGGCGCGCACCCACCCGGCACCGACCTGGTTCTGCGTGACATACCGGCTGCTCAGCGAGCCGGTACCACCCGCGACCGGCAGATAGTCCAGCATCGGCACCAAACGGCCGGACAACGTATCGGCGGCACTCTCGGGTCGGGTCTGCCGGCCCGCGCCCGCACCGAGAGGCGGCACGAGCGGAGCGGGCGCGCTGACGGTCGCCTCGGCTTCCGGCTCGGGCCCGGCAGCGGTAGTCAGGATCTGGTTCAGCAACCGAGCCGGAATCCGGTCGTCCACCGAGAGCCCGCTGCAGTCGAACATCGTCACCCCGGTCATATCGAAGTTGTGCTCGGCGAGCACCGCCGCCACGGCGGCCGCGGCTCCTTCGAACGACATCGGCCGCCCGGTCGCCTGCGCGACCTCCCTGCCGATGGTCTCGGCCAACACATTGTCCGAATAGACCATCATGTCGCGCAGGCGGTCGCGCAGCGGTGCCGAAGCCACCTCACCGAGCCGCTTGGTGCCCTGCGGCGCCGTACCGAGCCGGACCCTGGCCGGGTCGAGCCCGAGTTCGGTGGCCAGTCGACGGCCCACATCCAGCGCCGGGCTCCCCGATCGCGGCGAATACTCACCCGCCGGATCGAGCCGGCCACCATCGAGCATCACCGGCTCGAGCGGCGCGATGGACCCGCCGGGAATATCGATCGGATCCCAGCCCCGCGCCATGGTCTGACCCGAATAGACGGAGGTGTCCACCACGATCGTGTCGGCCCGGATATCGGCCTCGCGCACTTGACCGGCCAGATCCAGCAGACTCGCGGCGCCCGGGTAGTACCCCTCGCCGCCCGGCTGCGCGGTGAGCGTCGGATCACCCGCGGCCACCAGCACGATCTCGTTCGGCGAGGCCCCCGCCACGACCTTGGTCTGCACCCGTTGTTCGGCGGGCAGCGTCAACAGCGCCGCCGCGGTGGTCATGATCTTGGCCGTCGACGACGGCACCCGCGGCTCGTCGGCCCGTTCGCTCCACAGCACGGTGCCACTCGCGGCATCGGTGACCGACCCGGCGAAACCACCCAGGTCGGGGCTCGCGGCCACCGGACCGAGCGCCGCCGCGATCCCCGCCGGGCTCGGCGCCGGCGCGGTATCCAGGGCGGGTGAGACTTCCGGCGACACCACCACCGGAGCGGGCGGCGCGGCGACAGTGAGGCCACCGCGCCGGAACTCCGGCGTCCACGGCTTCAGGATCGCGGCGGCTACCGCCACCGCACCGGCCAGCACCACCAGCACGATGATCAACCATGTCCGTACGCCGCGGCGCCGGCGCCCGGCCGAACCGTTCATACTGCTGCCGCCCTGCACCACCACGTTGTCCGTCTTCTCCCTTGTCCCCAGCTATCACACCCGAGCCCCACTGAACCCATGTGCCCGCCGACAACAATATCGGTGTTCGGCTACCGTTCTCGGCGAACAACCGGGTGCGGCGGCGAGACCGGGCACCACGGCGCATCGTGAGAGCAGCGAAAGGAGCTGGCGTGGAGTTCGACGTCACCATCGAGATCCCCAAGGGTTCGCGCAACAAATACGAGGTCGATCACGAAACCGGGCGGGTGCGCCTCGACCGGTTCCTGTACACCTCTATGGCCTACCCGGCCGACTACGGCTACATCGAGAACACTCTCGGAGAGGACGGCGATCCGCTGGACGCGCTCGTCCTGCTGCCGGATTCGGTGTTCCCGGGCGTGATCGTCGAAGCGCGCCCTGTCGCCATGTACAGGATGACAGACGAGGCGGGCGGCGACGACAAGATCCTCTGTGTCCCGGCCGGCGACCCCCGTTGGGATCATATCCAGGACCTCGCCGATGTCCCGGAGTTCGAATTGGCTGCGATCAAGCACTTCTTCGAGCGGTACAAGGACCTGGAGCCCGGCAAGTTCGTCAAGGGCTCCGAATGGGTGGGCCGGGCGGAAGCCGAGGTCGAGATCGAGGCGTCCTTCAAGCGTCTGCAAGAACAAGGGCACTGAAGCCGGACGGGCTGAGGCCTGCACGGAGCTCGGGTGGACGGTGCACCACCAGGTCAGTGGTTACGTCGTTCGCCCGGGCTCGGGTTTCTGCTCCGAGCAGGGAGACTGTGTCTGTTCGCGAAGGTGAGAAGTGGACCTGTTCGCGAACGCGAGTAGCGGACCGGCTCGCAAACACAAGTAGCGGACCGGCTCGCAAACGCGAGAAGCGGACCGGCTCGCCAAGGTGCTGTGTTTTTGGCGCGCTGGCGCGCGCGGGGGTTGAGGCCCTGAAGTCTCGCCGTTCAGGCCTCGAGACTCGCGCCTTCGGCGCATGCGCTTCGAGGCCTGAACGGCGAGACGGCCTCAACCCTTTGGGTGTCTCGCAGAACTCGACTCACTGGGTTACGTAGAACTCGACTCAGTGGGTTACTTGGGGGGCTATCGGCCCTTGTATTCGGGGGTGCGCTTTTCGAATACTGCTTGGATGGCTTCGGTCAGGTCTTCTGAGGGGAGGAAGGCTGCGTTCCAGGCGGAGACGTAGCGCAAGCCCTCGGTGACCGTGGCGGAATTGCGCTGTCCCAGCACGTCCTTCACACCCTGCACCACCAGTGGTGGGTTCGCGGCGATTTCGCGCGCGGTCGCATGGGCTGCTTCCAGTGCGGCGTCCTGGTCGGTGAAAACATCGTTGACCAGGCCGATCTTCTCGGCCCGCGCGGCGTCGATGTCCTTGGCCGTGAAGGCCAGCTCGCGTAGATGCCCCTCCGAGATGATTCCGGGCAGCCGCTGTAGCGAGCCCACGTCCGCCACGATGGCGACCTTCGCCTCGCGGAGGCTGAACTTGGCTTCGGCGCTGGCGTAGCGGATATCGGCGGCGGCGATCAGATCCAGGCCACCGCCGATGCACCAGCCGGAGACCGCGGCGATCACCGGCTTGCGGCATTCGGCGACCGCGGTGATCGAAGCCTGCAGACGGCGGATATCGGCGAGGAAATCGGTACGCGGCGCGGCCAGCGCGCGGTCGGCCATCAGCGGGCCGAAGGTGCCGCTCATCGCGGGTAGGTCCAGGCCGTAGGAGAAGTGTTTCCCGGATCCGGTGAGCACGATCGCCCGAATCTCGGGGTCGGCGTCGAGGCCGCGGAAGATCTCCGGCAGTTCCCGCCAGAAATCCGGGCCCATCGCATTACCTTTGCCCGGCCCGGTGAGCGTCACGCGGGCGACGTGATCATCGGTTTCGACGGTGAAAGCCTGCCAATCTGTCATCTGTCCAGCCTAATGGGGACAGAATCGTCGGCGAGCGCCGTGCACCGGGCCGGTCGGGTCCGACGGCTGCCGCTCCGTGGCGAGGTCTGTCTTGTCCGGTCAGTGGGTAATCGGGCGCGAGACATCGCGGAGCGCTCTACCCTGTGCCCATGCGCAGGGCGCTTCCACAGATAACCTGCCGGGTCTCGGATACTCTGATCGCCCGTGGTCACCACGGGCTGATCGTCACCGCGCCGGAATCGGCGACCGGTCTTGTCGAGACCGCCCATGCCCTCGAGGTGGAGCTCGCGGCCCTGGTGCATTCGCAAGTCTTCCTGCTGGGCGACGACCCGGTCCTGCTCTTGATCTCGGCGGCCCACCGCGTGGATCCGGAACGCACCGGCGCGCGGTTGGAGGGACCGCTCATCCCGGCGCCACCTCATCTGGTGGTGCACTACACCGGGCAGCTCCCGGGCAGTGTCGCGCCGGTCGGTCATCCGGCGAACCTGCCCACCTGGGTGGATTCGAGGCTCGCGGAGCATCGGGAACTGTGGGCCGCGGGCGGTAGTCCTGGCACTGTCTTCCGCACCTCGTACCAGGAGCTGCTGCGGATCACCGCGGGGCTTTCCCTCGCCGTGGACTGACCTCGACGGCTGCCTTCCCGGACAGTGGACCAGCCCGCTCCGGTATGCCGATCCGGGCGTAGCGTCGGCGAGGTGACCGAAGCACCACGGCCCGACACCGGAATCCGGATCCCCCACGACCTCAGTGGTATCACCGCCGAGCAGTACCGCGCCTCCATGCGCCACTATCCGTCCGGAGTCACTATCGTGACGCTCCGTTCGGCCACCGGCCCGGTCGGATTCACGGCGACCTCGTTCGCCTCGCTCTCGCTGGACCCGCCGCTCGTGTCGTTCAACATCAGCGATACGTCTTCGAGCCTGGCGGCCCTGACCGCCGCCGACTCCGTCGTCATCCATTTCCTCGGTGAACACCAACGCCACCTGGCGCAGCGTTTTGCCCGGACCGCCGCGCACCGGTTCAGCGACCCCGCGCTGTGGAGCACCCTGGATACCGGCGAACCGGTGCTGCACGGCACCCCGCTCTGGTTGCGCACCACGGTGGAGCAACTCATCCCCATCGGTGACCACACTTTCGTGGTGGGCCGGGTGGTCCGGGTGCACGACGACACCGACGAGGAAGAAGGCGCCGCCGCTCCCCTGCTCTACTACAACGGCCGGTACTACCGGCCCACTCCGCTCACCGACGATATCGACCACCGGCTCGCCGACGGCATGGAATAGCGGCTCGCCGGGAGTATCGGCCGCCGCCCGCGACCTGCCCTGCTGACATCGAGTGTTACGAATCGCCTAGTAATCTGGTCACCCGGTCGACCGCTGTTTGCCGTGCGGTAACCCTCGTATGAGACAACCAGTCCGTCGGCTGGGCGATGGAAGGTGGGCCGGACACATGCGGTCGCAGGTGGATGCGGAGAGCGCGCTACGGCGGGCCGAGGCGGCGCCACCGCCGCGCACGCTGGTCGATATCGTCGCCGAGACGGCCGCCGTGTATCCCGACGCCCCCGCGATCGCGACCGCGGATCGCAGCCTGAGCTACGCCGAACTGCGCGTCGAGATCGAGAACGCGATACGGGACCTGGCCGCTGCCGGGGTCCGTCGCGGCGACCGGGTCGGGGTCCGGATGCCCTCCGGTACGTGGGAGCTCTATCTCACAATCCTGGCCGTGCTGCACGCCGGCGCGGCCTACGTCCCGGTGGACGCCGACGATCCGGAGGAGCGGGCCGAACTGGTCTTCACCGAAGCACGGGTAACGGCCGTGGCGACGGCCGACGGTATCCGTCCGGTCGTCGACCGCGCGGAGTCCCTGGGTGACGACCGGGCAATCGACGGGCGATCCGCCGCGCCACCCACGCCGGACGACGATGCCTGGATCATCTTCACCTCGGGGTCCACCGGGACACCCAAGGGTGTCGCGGTAACCCACCGCAACGCCGCCGCATTCGTCGATGCCGAGGCCCGCCTGTTCCTCCGCGATACTCCGCTCGGTCCGGGCGACCGCGTCCTGGCCGGTCTGTCGGTCGCCTTCGACGCCTCCTGCGAGGAGATGTGGCTGGCCTGGCGGCACGGTGCCTGCCTGGTGCCGGCCCCGCGCGCCCTGGTCCGCACCGGCGCCGATCTCGGGCCCTGGCTGGTCCGGCAGGGCATCACGGTGGTGTCCACCGTCCCGACCTTGGCCGCGACCTGGCCGGCCGAGGCCCTGGAATCGGTGCGGCTGTTCATCTTCGGTGGTGAGGCCGTCCCCCCCGAACTGGCCGAACGCCTCGCCGACCCCGACCGCGAGGTGTGGAACACCTACGGCCCCACCGAGGCCACCGTGGTCGCCTGTGCGGCCCTACTGGACGGGACCGGTCCGGTGCGGATCGGGCTGCCGCTGGACGGCTGGGATCTGGTGGTGGTCGACGCGGACGGCGAACCGGTCGGCGAGGGCGAGACCGGAGAACTGGTGATCGGCGGGGTCGGCCTGGCCCGCTATCTCGATCCGGCCAAGGACGCCGATAAATACGCGCCGCTGGACACACTCGGCTGGGACCGGGCCTACCGCAGCGGGGACCTGGTCCGAAACGAAGAGGCCGGCCTGATCTTCCTCGGCCGGGCCGACGACCAGGTCAAGATCGGGGGCCGCCGGATCGAACTCGGCGAGATCGACAACGCCCTACAACATCTTCCGGGTGTCGGTGGCGCGGCCGCCGCGGTCCGCACCACGGCCGCTGGGGCGCCTGTGCTGATCGGCTACCTCACCGGTGTCGCCGAGGACTACGATCTGGCCGCCGCCCGCACCCGGCTCGCCGGGCACCTCCCGGCCCCGCTCATCCCGCGCCTGGTGGTCGTACCGGAATTACCGACTCGCACCTCGGGCAAGGTCGACCGCAACGCCCTGCCCTGGCCGCTCGCCGACGCCGACAGCGCGGCCGAGCACGGGCTCACCGGAACCGCCGCCTGGGTCGCCCAACTGTGGATCAATGTCCTCGGTGCCGAGATCACCGGTGCCGACGCCGATTTCTTCGCCCTCGGCGGCGGCTCGCTGTCGGCCGCCCAGCTGGTCACCGCGTTGCGCGCGCGATATCCACGGGTCACGGTCGCCGAGGTGTACGACCATCCGCGGCTCGGGGCGCTCGCCGAACTGCTCGAGCAGAGCGCCCCTACCGCCGCCGCCGAAACGCGTCCGGTCCGGCCGACACCGCTGTCCGCGCAGTGGATCCAGGTCCTGGCCACGGTGGCGCTGACCACGTTGACCGGGTTGCAGTGGGTGACCTGGCTCGCCGTCGCATCCGGGGTCGCCGCGTGGTTCGAGTTGCTGCCCTGGCTGCCGCGCCTGTCCTGGTGGTGGACCGCGCTGCTGTTCGGAGTCTTCATCACCCCGCTCGGCCGGATGGCGATCTGTGTAGTGGGCGCCCGGACCCTGCTCGCAGGGGTGCGGCCGGGCAGTTATCCACGAGGCGGTTCGGTACATCTGCGATTGTGGGCGGCGGTCCGGCTGTCGGAGGCCAGCGGAGCGGAGAACCTCTCCGGCGCCCCGTGGATGGTGCCGTTCGCCCGCGCGCTGGGCGCAAAGGTGGGCGAGGGTGTCGACCTGCACACGCTGCCCCCGGTGACCGGCATGCTCGAACTCCGGGACGGGTGCAGTGTGGAACCCGAGGTCGACCTGTCCGGCTACTGGATCGACGGCGATATCGTGCACATCGGTCCGATCGTGGTCGGCCGGGGCGCGGTGGTCGGCGCGCGGTCGGTACTGCTGCCCGGTACGAGAATCGGGCGCGATGCGGAGATCGCGCCCGGTTCCGCGGTGTCCGGGAAGGTGAAGGCCGGACAGGAATGGGCCGGTTCACCGGCGGTCAAGGTCGGGAGAGCCCGGCACCGCTGGCCGGCGGAGACCCCGGAGCGGGCGGCGCACTGGGTCCTGGCGTTCGGGATCGGTTCGCTGGCATTGGGAGCGCTGCCGCTGTTCGGGCTGGCGGCGGGTCTGGTGGTGATCACCTGGGGTATCCGCGATACCGCCGATTTCGGGGCCGTTGTGCTGCCCGCATTGCTGTGGTTGCCGGTCGCCACTGTCTTCAGCCTGGTGGTCTACGCGGTCACGACGGTGGTCGCGGTGCGGCTGCTCAGTATCGGCCTCACCGAGGGGTATCACCCGGTGCGCAGCCGAGTCGGCTGGCAGGTATGGGCCACCGAACGGCTGCTGGACTCGGCCCGTACCTTCCTGTTCCCCCTCTACGCCTCGCTGCTCACCCCGGTCTGGCTGCGTCTGCTGGGCGCGAAGGTGGGAAAACACGTGGAAGCCTCCACGGTGCTGCTACTGCCGAAGTTCACCACGGTCGCCGACGGCGCCTTCCTGGCCGACGACACCATGGTGGCCAGTTACGAACTCGGCGGCGGCTGGCTGCACATCGGTGAGGTGAAGGTCGGCAAACGCGCGTTCTTGGGGAATTCCGGTATGGCCGCGCCCGGCCGGCGGGTACCGAAGAACGGTCTGGTCGCCGTGCTGTCCGCGGCGCCCACCAAGGCGAAGGCGGGATCGTCCTGGCTGGGTAGCCCGCCGGTCCGGTTGCGCCGGGCCGCGGGTGCCGCCGATGCCGACCGCACCTTCGATCCGCCGCTGCGATTGCGGATCTTCCGCGGTGCCTTCGAAACCTGTCGGCTGGCCGCGGTCGTGGTGACCTTCGCCATCGGTATCGGGGTCCTGCTGAGTCTGGCCGGGCTGGCCGATCGGTTCGGGTATCCGGCGGCGGCGCTGCTCTCGGGTGTGGTGCTGATGGTCGCCGGCGCGGTGGCCTGCGCGAGCGCGGTCACCGCGAAATGGGTGCTCATCGGCCGGATCCGGCCCGGTGAGCATCCGCTGTGGAGTTCGTTCGTCTGGCGCAACGAGGTATCGGACGCCTTCGTGGAAACCGTCGCGGCACCCTGGTTCGCCCGCGCGGCGACCGGTACGCCCGTACTGAACCTGTGGTTGCGCGCACTCGGCGCGAAAATCGGCAGCGGGGTATGGTGCGAGTCCTACTGGCTTCCGGAGGCAGACCTGGTGACACTCGGTGACGGCGCGACCGTGGAACGCGGTTGCGTGGTGCAGACCCACCTGTTCCACGACCGCATCATGGCCATGGACACCGTGACTCTGGAACCCGGCGCCACCCTCGGCCCGCACTGCGTCGCACTCCCCGCCGCCACGATCGGCGCCGCCGCCACCGTGGGCCCGGCCTCCCTGGTCATGCGCGGCGATACGGTGCCGGCCTCCACCAGATGGTGGGGTAATCCGATCGCCCCCTGGTCCGGGCCGGTAGCCGAACTCGATACCGATCCGGCCGAAGAGGAGACGGACAGCTGATGGGGAGCAGGTTCTACGACGCCCCCATCGACGACTATCTACCGCAGAACGGCAACCGGGGCTATCGGGTATCGCGGTACGAACTGGACCTGAACTACAAGGTCGCCAGTAACCGGCTCGCCGGGCGAGCGGTGATCACCGCCGTCACCACCACCGAACGCCCGCGTTTCTCCCTCGATCTCTCCCAAGCCCTGGCTGTGTCGAAAGTGCTGATCAACGGCAGCAAAGCCGGTAAGTACATCCATCAGCGCGGCAAACTCACCGTCACCCCACGCGAGCGCATACCCGCCGGCGGGATCCTACAACTGGTGGTGCAGTACGCCGGCGCTCCGAAACCGGTGCGCGGCCCCTGGGGTGAGGTCGGCTGGGAAGAGCTCACCGAGGGCTCGCTGGTGGCCAGTCAGCCCAACGGCGCCGCGTCCTGGTTCCCCTGCGACGACCATCCCAGTTCCAAGGCGAGCTACCGGATCTCCGTCACCACCGATACCCCGTACTACACCCTCGCCAACGGCGAATTGGTCGGCAAACTGACCAAAGCCGGTCAAACGACCTGGGTCTACGAACAGACCGAGCCGATGGCGACCTATCTGGCGACCGTGCAGATCGGGCGTTACCGCAGACACCAGCTGACCGACCGGCATGCGCCGGTCCCGATCCACGCCGTGCTGCCCGCTTCGCTGCGCGCCGCCTTCGACCACGATTTCGCCAGGCAACCCGAGATGATGTCGGTATTCAGCGACCTGTTCGGCCCGTACCCGTTCCAGAGCTATTCGGTGGTGGTCACCGAGGACGAACTCGAGATCCCGATCGAAGCCCAGGGCATCTCGATCTTCGGTGCCAACCACTGCGACGGCCGGCGCGGCGCCGAACGGCTGGTCGCACACGAACTCGCACACCAGTGGTTCGGCAACAGCCTCACTATCCAGCACTGGTGCGATATCTGGCTGCACGAAGGTTTCGCCTGCTATGCGGAATGGATCTGGTCGGAGGCCGCTCATGGGCCGACCGCTGATCAACTTGCCCGCGCGACCTGGCACACCCTGCGCCGGGAGCCGCAGAACATCATGGTCGGCGACCCCGGCCCGACGCTGATGTTCGACGACCGGGTCTACAAACGCGGGGCACTCACCCTGCACGCGCTGCGGCTCGAACTCGGTGACACCGCCTTCTTCCGGCTCATCCGCGATTGGACGGCCCGGCACCGCCATGCTTCGGTATCCACCGAGGAATTCACCGACCTGGTCGGCCATTACAGTGTGACGCCGATGCAGCCGCTGTGGCAGGACTGGCTGTATTCCGAACCGCTGCCACCACTGCCGCCGGTCGGTGGCGGCGCGGGGCGGCGGGGTCAGAACACCAGGTAGCGACCCGCGAGTTGTTCGATCAGCGGATCGTCCTCGGCGACACTGTCGAGCGCGTCGAGGTCGGCGACCACGGCGATGAGTCGCGGATCCTCGGGCTCACTACCCGCCGGGCCGTCCTCGGCCAGTTGCCGCCGCAATTTTTCGCGGACCCGGTCCTTGAGTGAATCGCGCATCTGTTGCCTCGTCTGTCAGACCGGCGTCAGCCAGGTGCCCCAGGGGGTGTTTCGCAGCACCGTATAAACGGTGATCGCGCCGAGCAACGTCCACATCGTGACACTGTTGATCCCGGGCAGGCGCGGTCCGTCACCGCGCCACGCACGGATCACCCAATCACCCACCCACAGCGCGTAGAGCGCGAGCACCGGCAGCGCCAGCAGGTTGCTGTGCAGGGAATCGACGATATGTCCCTCGGTCAGGTTGTGCACTGCGCGCATACCCCCGCAGCCGGGGCAGTACACACCGAACAGCGCATAGACCGGGCACAAACCGTAGGCGCCCTCCACATGCGGATCGCGCAGGTGGAGCAGCAGCACCGCCGCCGCACCTGCGGCCGCCGCCGCACCCGGTAGTAGGACTCCGCGCCATCCGGCCGACCAGGTGCCGCCGTCCGCCTCGTCCGCTTCCGGAATCCGCGGTTCCACCAGCCCTCGCGGTTCGGCTGCATCGGAGTCGTTCACATCTCTCACGGTAGCCGCGACGCCCGGGTTGACGCCACAACCAACGGAGGTGCTTGCTCCGTTTCCACAGCTCCAGGTATAGAACTTCCGAAAAATGGGCACCCTTGGCTAACAGTGGCCCGTGCCGCACCGATATTCGGGACAACAACAACATCTCGGAAGACGCGTACCGGAACGGCGCTTGCTCTTGTAAGCACCCAGCTTGCAGAGCTACCGTGTCAGCAGGCACAAAGGAGTGTTCTGATGCTGGTGAAGTCGATAACCGCGCTATCGCAGGCGCATCAAGGCGCATTGACCGCGCCGTACCGGGCTACGTTGCGTGCGCGCCGATTCCGAACGTCGCACTACAACGCGCCGATCGCCGTCCCCGAGGTCATCCCCGTGACCACTGCCGACGGCGCCCGCCTGCGAGTGCACTCCTACGGTCCCGCCGACGCCGAGCCGATCGTGCTCATCCACGGCTGGAGCTGTTGTATCGAGTACTGGCACCCCCAGATCAACGCCTTCGCCGACCGTTACCGCGTGATCGCCTACGACCAGCGCGGCCACGGCGACAGCACGCTCGGTCGCACTCCACTCGGCGACCGCACCCTCGCCGACGATCTCGCCACCGTCCTCGAGGCGACCCTGCGGCCGGACGAGCAAGCTCTACTGGTCGGGCACAGCATGGGTGGGATCACCCTGCAGGCCTGGGCGGCCCGCCATCCACAGCAGGTGGCCCGGCGCGCCCGCGCGGTCGTCCTCGCCAACACCACCTCGGGCAATATCCGCTACGACACCGATCTGCTGCCGCTGCTGAACAAACCGCTCAGCGTGGGTAATCTGCCGCTGACCTTGCTCGGGTCGCCGATCCGGCTGCCGATGATCGTCGCGGAGTCCATCCTCACGACGCCCCTCCCACTGCCCGGCGGCTGGGCGGTCAGGGAGATCCTCAAACAACGCATCATGGCCCGTGGCGCCACCAACGAGCAGGCCGATTTCGCCCTGAACATCGTGCGCTCGTGCCGCCCGCTGGCCCGTGGCCGGCACGCCGCGATCCTGGCGGATCTGCAGCTCGGCGCGGCCGCGGCGAATCTGACCGTGCCCACCACGATCATCGCCGGCCGCTACGACCGGCTGCTGCCGGAACGGATGTCGCGACTCATCGCCGACACGATGGAAGCGGCCGGGCACCGGCCCGATTACCAGGTCTGGCCCACCGGCCATCTGGGCAATATCGAGCGGATCGACCATTTCAACACCGAGCTCACCGCCATCCTGAACCGCACCAGCTCCCGGTCTGCGGCCGCGGGCTGAGCGGAAGTCCCCGAGTGCGGTCAGTGTCGCCCGGCTCGGTGGACCCTCCGCACCCGCCCGGGGCCTACGGGATCCGGGACGGAATATCGGTTGCGGCGCGTCGTTGCACGCAGGGGACGACCGCAACCGATAGGACTGGATCATGCGTGCAGCGACCTATGACCGGTACACCACCGACAACAGCGATATGCGAGTGCGTGACCTGCCGAAACCCAAGGTCTTCCCCGGGTCGGTGCTGATCGAGGTGCGCGCGGCGGGGGTGAACCCGGTCGACTGGAAGCTCATGTCGGGCGCCTTGGACGGCCTGATCGATGCCGTCTTCCCGGTGATCCCAGGTTGGGATGTCGCCGGGATCGTGGTCGAAACGGGTATCGACACCCCCGAATTCGAGGTCGGCGACGAGGTAATGGCCTACGCCCGCAAGGACGTCCTGCAGGCCGGAACCTTCGCCGAACTGGTCGCGGTCGAGGCCGCACACGTGGCACGCAAACCGGTGGATCTGCCCTGGGAACAGGCCGGTGCGCTGCCCTTGGCCGGCGGTACCGCCCTGCGCACCCTCGACCTCCTCGAGGTCACCGGCGAGGACACCGTACTGATCCACGCCGCAGCCGGGGGTGTCGGCAGTCTGGGTGTCCAGATCGCCCGGGCTCGCGGGGCCCGGGTCCTGGGTACGGCTTCCGAGCGCAATCACGGTTTCCTGCGCGACCTGGGCGCCGAACCAGTGGCCTACGGGGACGGCCTGGTCGAACGTATCCGCGAACTCGCTCCCGACGGCGTGCGGGCCGTAGCCGATTTCGTGGGCGGCCAGCTCGACACCACGCTGGCGGTTCTGGCCCCGGGTGGGCGGCACGCCTCCATCGCCGACGGCACGGTGGCCGAGCACGGTGGCCACTCCGTCTGGGTCCGCCCAGACGGCGCTCATACCCAGCGACTCGCCGACCTCGCCGCCAAAGGCGACCTCACGGTCCCGGTCGCCGCCACCTTCTCGTTGGAGGAGATCGCCGACGCGTTCGCCGCCGGTCAGTCGGGCCATACTCGCGGCAAGAACGTCATCGTGCTCTGATCCCCGGGTTCCACTCCGCACGACCACTGTCCCGATACCCATCAGGCCGTTGCGATTGCGACCACGAGCGCGATCAACGCGATCATCTGCAGGCCGACCCGCGGATAGAGGATGCTTTCCCAGCGGTCCTGTAGGGCGCGCGCGTCCGGCGGAATGATCCCGGACTGCGCCGCTGCCTTCTGCGCGTTGTTGACCGGCTTCGCGATCCGCGCATACAGCACCAGCCACGCGACGAGAGCGAGCACGGCCAGCCCCGCCGCGACGGCGGGCACGGTGTAGCCACCGACGGCGGCCGACACCGATGCGATCAGCGCACTCACCACTCCGGTGATACCGATGGGCGGCATCCGGAGATCGGCGTAGTAGTGGCCCCACCCCGCGTTGAGGGTCATGGTGGTGTCGTCGAGCCGGCGGTTGACCGATCGCACGACCAGCGCGGCGAGGGTGTCGGTGCCGTAGACGACGGCGTTGGTGAGCACCGCGACGGCGGCGAGGATCTGGATCGACACGGACATGGTGGTCTCCTGAATTTCGGGTATTTCGGCTGATAGAGGTCGCTATTCGACGGTTATGCCCGAGCCGGGGCCGGGTTCCGGGGTTCGCGCAGGAGCAACACTCCGGTGAGTGCCACCAGTACTGCCGTGAGGCCGTGGATTCCGAAGGCAGCGGCAGTGGAACCGTCGTAGGACAGGACGGTGGTCATATCGCCGATGGGGATCAGCGCGACAGCGAGCATGGTGACACCGAGCGCGAATCGTTGCCCGAGCGCCAGCAGCACGAGGATGAGGATGCCGCTCACGGTGTCCCGAATGCCTTTGAGGTTCAAAAATGCCACGGCGTCGCCGGTCGGCCACTCCGGCAGCCCGAATCCGGTGGCGATCGACTCGGGAGCGATCAGGTAGTTGATCCCGATATAGAAGATGAACGCGGCCCCGAACAGCACCAGTGCAGTCGTGAGACGAGGGGTGGTGATCATGATTGCTCCGAAATCTAGCAGTGCTATGTACTAGAGCGACACTAACCTAACTCGGCTATTGTGTCTAGCGGTGCTAGAATTTTTGGATGAGCGTGCAGAACAGGCGGGAACGAGAACGAGCCGAACGCCACCGGCTGATCATCGACACAGCGCGCGAATTGGCGGAAACCGAGGGCTGGGACGCGGTCACCGTCCGGAAGCTCGCCGACCGGATCGAATACAGCCAACCCGTGCTCTACAGCCATTTCGCCGGTAAACGCGCCATCGTCACGGCCGTCGCGGAGGACGGGATCACCGAGCTCGCCGTCAGATTGCGCAGCGCCAGGACATCCGCCACCACCGATTCCGAAGCACTGGCCGCGGTCGCCCGCGCCTACAGCGAATTCGCGACCGAGCGGCCCGCCGTATACGACGCCATGTTCGCCATGTCCACCGATCTGCAATTCGGGCCGGATGCCCCGCAACCCCTACGCGACGCGTTCGCCGAACTGGTCACCGTACTCGGCCCCTTCGCCGGAGACGACGACGTGGAATCCTTCACCGAAACCGGCTGGAGCGCACTACACGGCCTGGCCACCCTCGAACGCGGCGAGCGGTTGCGCCCCGGGCTCCGCGAGGCTCGGCTGGCGATTCTGTGCCGGTTACTGGAACGGGCTCGGGTCCCGGATTCCTCGCAGCACAGATGATCCACGCCGGGATCACCCGGTGAACGCCCAGATGACTCCGAAGACCACCGTGACCAGCGGTGCCGCACCTTGTTTCACCGCCGATGCGCGTTTGTCCGGTGACGAGACCAGCAGGACTGTCGCGGCACCCAGCATCGCGGCCGTTCCGGCGAAGATCAACGTCACCCCGATTTCCCGGTCGCCGGCCACCGCGACGATGATCCCCACACCCGCGATGATCGCCAGGAACAGGTTGTAGAAGCCCTGGTTGTAGGCCAGTTCGCGGGTCGCTACGGCTTCTTCGGCGCTGGTGCCGAAAACGCCCCGAGCGGCCCCGGTCCACGCGAACGATTCCAGATACCAGATATAGACGTGCAACAGCACCGAAACCGCCGCGAATGCTGCGATGGCGATGAACATGAGCACCGACACTAGCCCACGAACGACTTCGACCTGCGGTAATCGGCGCGCCTCGCCCGGGCGGGTTCGTTGACTCGCGGCACACGGTTACCGCCCCGGCCCGCGCCCGGGACGCCGCGGCTGGTGTCGTACCACTTCAGCAGCAAAGACGAGGTCACTGAGCAGGTGGTGCTGGAGCTCTACACCCGCGCGGACTTCGACATCGACTCCTACACCGCTGAACTGGCTGCCATGGTCGACCGAGCCACCAGGAAGAACCCGTGATGACAGTGCCATCGGAAACATCGCCGGCACAGATATGAGGGCACCCGCCGCAGTCGCTCGGCTACAGCTGCACTGCTACTCGCCGACACCGCCACGCCATTGGCTGTGTTCTACGGGTTACGCGCGGCCGGAGCGAGTCAGTGGCTCGCCCTCGCCGCCAGCGGCACGATCCCATCGGCCCCCTTCAACGCCGAGAACCGAGCATCTGGCATCGGCGAGGAGGAAACTCTACGGCCATGCCCACCAATGGGTTCCGATCGCTCACTCACCCTCTCCGAGGGCCCTTCGTAGTGCCCTGGTCACCCGAACTTGGGCGCCGCTGTGACAAACGTCGACAAGACCACCACAGCGATATCTCGCCGGAAGCGTCAGAATAAGCGGAAATCAGCTGGTTAGAGCCGGTTTCCGAGTGGAGCCGCCTAGGAGAATCGAACTCCTGACCTTTTCATTACGAGTGAAGCGCTCTACCGACTGAGCTAAGGCGGCGTGCCTTTCGGCGTGGCGAGTCTATCGTCTCAGAGCTGGTAACGCGAAAACAGCTGGTCACGAGGTTTCCGCGATGAGAGTGGCGGCCATCGCGGCGACCGCGAAGCGGGGCTTGACGTTCTGGTCGAGGGCTTCGCGGCAGGCGAGGATCGCGTCGACGGAGCGGAGCAGCCCCTCGGGGCGGACCCGCTTTGCCAGTTCGCGGGCGCGGTCGGCCATATCCGGGTGGGTCATGGTGATGCCGTTGGTGTCACCGAAGCTCATTGCGAGGGCGTCTCGGTAGAGACCGGCGATATCGAGGAGGGCGCGGTCCAGGGCGTCGCGGCCGGTGCGGGTGGCTCGGGATTTCTGGCGGCGTTCGAGGTCCTTGAGAGCACCTGCCGAACCGCGGGTAGCGCCAGCCGCGCCTTTACCGGTGCCGCCGGCGCCCAGCGCGGTGGCGAGTTCGTCGCGCTCGTGCTCGTCGCGTTCGGCGCTGAGCTGTTTCGCCTCGTCGTCGGCGGCTTTCACCAATTCGTCGGCCGCCGGGTAGCCGGTGCCGCGGGTCACCGCCGTTACCAGATCGAGGGCGCGGCGACGGCGGTCACGGGCCTCGTCGTCGGTGGCCAGGCGCCGAGCGCGACCGAGATGACCGGAGCTCACGCCAGCCGCCCATTCCGCTGTTTCCGGGTCGAGGCCGTCGTGTTCGCGCAGCACCCGGGCGATCGCGGGGGCGCCGGGGGTGACCAGGTGTACATGCCGGCATCGGGAGCGCAGGGTGACCGAGATGTCCTCCGGATCCACCGACGGCGCGCACAGCAGGAACACCGTCCGTTCCGGCGGCTCCTCGACCACTTTGAGCAGGACGTTGCCCGCGGCCTCGGTGAGCCGGTCGGCGTCCTCGATCACCACCACCTGCCAGCGGCCGGTGCTGGGGCGCCGGGCCGCGATCTGCACGATCCCGCGCATCTCCTTGGTCGAGATACTCAGCCCCTCGGGTACCACGCGACGAACATCGCCGTGAGTTCCGGCCATCGTCGTGGTGCAGGCATGGCAGTTCCCGCAACCGGGCTCTTCGGGATCGGCGCATTGCAATGCTGCCGCGAAGCAGAGCGCAGCCACCGAACGCCCGGAACCGGGCGGGCCGGTGAACAGCCACGAATGGGTCATCGCGCCCCCGGCGACCCCGGTCCGACCCGCGATCGCGGCGGCGGTCAGATCGGCCGTCACCGAATCCTGACCCACGAGACGCTCGAAGACACCCACCACGCTCACACCCTAACTGTCGGTCGCAGCGTCATCCTCGGCTCACACAGCCGGGCGCAGTGGTGGCGGCACCGATTCGCGAGCCGGGCAAAGCCATCGAAGTCCGCGCACGCCCCGCGAAGCGGGGTCCGCTCACCCGGCGCGCTGGGCGGTGGTGTTCGCACCGTCCAACTGTTCGCGGATGATATCGGCGTGCCCGCTGTGGTGGGCGATCTCACGCAGGATGTGCAGGATCAGGAACCGCGCGGACCACCACACCCGGCCGGGCACCCAGGGGTTGGTGGGAGTGGGAATCGATACGTTCAGATCGTCGACCGAACGAACGAGTTCCGTGGTACGCGCGGCGACCCGCTCCCATTCGGCGAGTAGTCCGGCGACTGTCTCGTCCTCGCCGATGGTGTATTCGTCCGCGTAGTCTTCCAACTTCTGTTCGGCGTTCTCGTCCCGCTCGACCAGCACTTTCGTCCACGTACGTTCGCAGCGGATGATGTGGTGCAGCAGGCCGCCGAGAGTCAGTTCGCTGGCGGTGGTCCGCCGACGCGCCTGCTCGTCGTCGATACCCCGCAGCGCTATCCGGAACATCTCTCGTTGCTCATCCAGCAGTTGGACGAGATCTTCGCGTTCCCGGTCGACGGCCATCGGCGCTCCTGTCATCGGACGATACTCGCGCGCGACACTACTCCGGCAGTCCGACAGCTGTCCGCGGTCTAATCGTCGCTCTCGGACGCCGACCGCCCAACGGACTGTTTCGCCGGGGCTTTCTTGGCCGGGGCTTTCTTGGCCGCGGTCTTCTTCGCGGCCGCTTTCGCCGTGGTCGTCTTCTTGGCTGCCGTGGTGGTCTTCTTGGCAGCGGTCTTCTTGGCCGGAGCCTTCTTGGCGGTCTTCTTCGCCGCCTTCTTCACCGGACCACGCGCGCGCCGGTCGGCCAGCAGTTCGGAAGCGCGTTCGTCGGTGATGGATTCCACTTCGTCGCCCTTGCGCAGGCTGGCGTTGGTCTCCCCGTCGGTCACATAGGGCCCGAAGCGCCCGTCCTTGATGACCATCGGTTGACCGGTGGCGGAATCGTTACCGAGTTCCCGGAGCGGCGCGGCTGCCGCGGCCTGTCTACCGCGGCGTTTGGGTTCGGCATAGAGCTTGAGCGCCTCGTCGAGGGTCACGTTGAAGATCTGATCCTCGGTGGCCAGCGATCGAGAATCGGTGCCCTTTTTCAGGTAGGGCCCGTACCGGCCGTTCTGCGCGGTGATCTCCTCACCGGAGGCCGGATCGGCGCCGACCACCCGCGGCAGCGACAGCAGCTTCAACGCGTCTTCGAGGGTGACCGTCGCCGGGTCCATGGATTTGAACAGCGACCCGGTGCGCGGTTTGGGAGCGTTCTTCTTCGCGGTCTTCTTGGCCGGCTGATCCTCTTCGGTTTCCGGAAGGATCTCGGTGACGTAGGGGCCGAAACGTCCTTCCTTGGCGACGATTTCGTTTCCGTTGTCCGGGTCGTGCCCCAGCGACCGGCCCTCCTGCGGAGTGGAGAAGAGCTTCTCGGCGACCTCCGGGGTCAATTCGTCCGGTGGCAGATCGTCGGGAAGGTTCGCGCGCTGGGAAGTCGGTTCGGCATCCGGCTTGTCGGGGTCGGTGACCATTCGTTCGAGGTACGGCCCGTACCGGCCGACCCGTACCACAACATCGCGACCCGCGTCGTCGCTGAACAGTTTGATGGAGTTGATCACGCGGGCATCGATATCGTCGAGCCGCTCTCCGACCATGCGCTTCAGGCCCCCGGCCCGCGCGACCGAGCCCTCGGCGCCGTCGTCACCGCCGAAGTAGAAGCTGGACAACCAATTTCCGCGCTGCGCTCGCCCGCCCGCGATGGCGTCCAGATCATCTTCCATCGCTGCGGTGAAATCGAAGTCGACCAACCGGCCGAAATACTGCTCCAGCAGTCCGGTCACCGAGAAAGCCACCCAAGAGGGCACCAGCGCGCTACCGCGTTTGTAGACGTAACCGCGATCGAGGATGGTCTTGATGATCGACGAATAGGTGGACGGGCGCCCGATTCCGAGCTCCTCCAGCGTCTTGATCAGCGACGCCTCGGTGTAGCGGGCGGGCGGATTGGTGCTGTGCCCGTCGGGGTTCAGTTCGACGGCGGTGACGCCCTCACCTTCGGCGAGCTGCGGCAATCGAGTCTCGGCATCGTCGGACTGACCGCCGGCCTCTTCGTCGACACTCTCCACATAAGCCTTCAGGAAGCCCGGGAAAGTAATGGTGCGGCCGGAGGCGGAGAACACGCATTCCTCGCCCGTGCCGGCCGTGCCGGTGATCCGCAGAGTGAGGGTGGTGCCCCTGGCATCGGCCATTTGCGAGGCGACGGTGCGCTGCCAGATCAGTTCGTAGAGCCGGAACTCGTCGGTGTCGAGCCGGGCGTGCAACTGCCCCGGAGTCGCGAAGGTATCGCCGGCGGGCCGGATCGCCTCGTGTGCCTCCTGCGCGTTCTTCACCTTCCGGGTGTACTGCCGGGCGGTGGGATGCACGAATTCGGCGCCGTACAGCTGGGTCGCCTGGGAGCGTGCGGCGTTGATCGCCGACTCCGACAGCGTGGTCGAGTCGGTTCGCATATAGGTGATGTAGCCGTTCTCGTACAGCCGCTGCGCGGTGCGCATGGTGCGTTCGGAGGTGAACCGCAGTTTACGACCGGCCTCCTGCTGCAACGTGGACGTCATGAACGGCGCATAGGGCTTACGGGTGTACGGCTTGGATTCGGCGGAGGTCACCACCAGATCGGTGCCGTGCAGGGCCTCGGCCAGCCGCCGAGCCCTGGATTCGTCCAGGACCAGCGCTCGGGAATCGGTCTTGAGGCGGCCGTCCGACCCGAAATCACGGCCGGTGGCAACCCGGGATCCGTCGACATCGACCAGGCGGGCGGAGAAGGTACGCGGATTGGCGGAATCGGTAGCCCCGCCGGCATCCAGCTTGGCGGCGATATCCCAGTACTCGGCCGAGCGGAACGCCATCCGTTCCCGCTCGCGCTGCACGATGACCCGGGTCGCGACGGACTGCACCCGGCCCGCCGACAGCCGCGGCATGACCTTCTTCCACAGCACGGGACTGACCTCGTAGCCGTAGAGCCGGTCCAGGATGCGCCGGGTCTCCTGCGCATCGACCAGGTCGTTGTCCAGGTCGCGGGTATCGGCGGCAGCTGCGCGGATCGCGGGCTCGGTGATCTCGTGGAACACCATCCGCCGAACCGGAACCTTCGGCTTCAGCGTCTCCAGCAGATGCCAGGCGATGGCCTCGCCCTCGCGGTCGGGGTCGGTGGCCAGATACAACTCGTCGGCGTCTGCGAGCAGACCCTTCAGCTCGGTGACCTTGCTCTTCTTTTCCGGGCTGACCACATAGATGGGTTCGAAGTCATTGTTGACGTCGACCCCGAGCCGCGCCCAGTCCTGACCTTTGTATTTGGCCGGGACATCGGCCGCACCGCGCGGCAGGTCCCGGATATGGCCGACCGATGCCTCGACCGTATAGTCCCGCCCCAGGTAGGGCGCGATCTTACGGGCCTTCGTCGGGGATTCGACGATGACGAGACGACGCACGGGACGACCCGCCTCGGCTGCGTTTCGGTCTCGTGTTGCCACCTGCGAATCCCTTTCCTTCTCGACCCGCGGAACGCTACTCGGGGCGTACGACGCGGCTGACTGAGCGGATGGTGACGGTCTACATCACCACCAGTCACGTTTATACCTCGACACTGCACGTGGTCGAACGGTCGCGACCATCGGGCCTAGCGCGTCGATGCCGTTCAGTATGCAGTGCCGCGCCACGGGTGAGCACGCACGGTGCGTCACGAATTCGCGCAGTAACACTTTGACCGGTGCGTGCGAACGCCGATCCGCCTCCGGCTCGCGCGTGGCGCGGAACACGTCCGACGGTAGCCGATGCCGGGCGTACCGAGTGCCCCGCACCGCAGGCCAGTGAATGCCGACGCACTGCCCGCTGGGCTCCGACCGTGCCGAGCCCGGGCAGACAGCGAACGAACGGATCGGATTCCGAGCGACGCGCGGAACACACCGCCGATACGGGTGATGAAGTAGGTGCGATGCGTGAGGCGAGGGCGCCGGTAGGCGAAAGGCCCGCGCCCGGACCGGGCTCACCGACGCCCGACCGACGAACAGCGGGATCTGATGCGCCAGTGCGCGATATACGCGTGGCCTGTACGGAGCCGCCGACGGGCATAGAGCACACCACCGATGTAGATACGCACGTAAGCAAGAAGCGTGTGCCCCGGGCAAGGACACGGGTACGCACCGATCTGCCCGCCCGGACGGGCCCCGAGATAGGCGAAGAGCGCATGCCCCGAGTCGATGCGGAGGTACGCCGAGAGCGCATGGCCGGAGCGGATGCGGAGGTACGCCCAGAGCGCATGGCCGGAGCGGATGCGGAGGTACGCCCAGAGCGCATGGCCGGAGCGGATGCGGAGGTACGCATACTCCACATATAGTTCGTCCCTCGCTCCCGTTACGGGAGGCGAGGGACGAACTGGGAGGTATCTCGCTCAGCTGAGAGCGCGAACTCCGGTGGCCTGGGGGCCCTTGGTGCCCTGACCAACCTCGAACTCGACCTTCTGGTTTTCTTCGAGGGTACGGAAACCCGAACCCTGGATCTCGGAATAGTGGACGAAGACGTCCGCAGAGCCGTCTTCGGGCGCGATGAAGCCGAAGCCCTTCTCCGCGTTGAACCACTTCACAGTTCCCTGTGCCATTCTGTTCCTTCTCTTTTCTTACTCGGAACGGCGGACAACTGGGTTTCGTCCACCGGGCCTGTTCCGATCGGCGCTACTCTGGACCGCCATGCGGGCCAACGTATGCCGTTCGCAACATCGATCCTGCCAGGGTTAGGACTTTGCATCCGTCCCTCGAACACAGAAGCTTTCGACCGAGAACCAGTGAACCATGTCTTTGGGAAATTCAACAGCGGAGTTACCGACAATTTGCAAAAAAAATGATCTCGCGAATGCGGGGGTAAGGGTTAGCCCGTGCGAATCTGCACTTCCGGTATGTTTGCCTACCGATAACCAGCCTACGGACCGCATACTCAGCTGTGACCCAGATCGCTATTGGGTATCGAACCCGCAGGTAGTAGGGAGCGGACGGCGGTGTTTCACACCGTCCGGAGACCCGGAAGGCGTTCACGCATGACCCGAGAGACCCGGCCCGATCGGCCCTATGGGCGATCGTTGCTGAATCGTGTCCTCGACGGCGTTCCGATCACTGATTCGCGACTGACGCATATCGCCGAGATCCCGGGGCGCCCCGCCGAGACCGCCGAATGGCCGACCTGGGCGGCGACCGACGTGGTGAGCGCGCTACGTACCGAGGGAATCGAGCTGCCGTGGAGACATCAGGCGACCGCAGCCGAGCACGCCCACCACGGACAACACGTGGTCGTAGCCACCGGAACCGCCTCCGGAAAATCGCTGGGATATCAGCTTCCCGTACTCACCGCCCTGCACGAACATCCGCGCGCCACGGCGCTGTATCTGGCCCCCACCAAGGCATTGGGCGCCGACCAGCTCCGCATGGTCGGCGACCTGACCAGGCACGGAGCCCTGCGCCGGATTCCCGTCGCCGCCTATGACGGCGATACACCCACCGAGATCCGGCAGTGGGTGCGGTCGGAGGCCCGCTGGCTGTTCACCAATCCCGATATGTTGCACCTGAGCCTATTGCGGTCACATCGTCGCTGGTCACACTTCTTTCGTCAGCTCCGATACGTGGTCGTCGACGAATGCCACGCCTATCGGGGGCTGTTCGGTTCGCACGTGGCGCTGGTTCTGCGCCGGTTACGCCGACTTGCCGCCCACTACGGCGCACACCCGGTGTTCGTCCTCTGCTCCGCGACCGCGGCCGACCCCGCGGCGGCTGCGTCTCGGCTGGTCGGGGCCGGCTGTGTGGCGGTGACCGAAGACGGGTCCCCGCGGGGCCCACGCACCATCGCATTCTGGGAACCACCCCTGCTCACTGCGGTGACCGGCGAGAACGGGGCACCCGTCCGGCTCGGCGCTACCACGGAGGCAGCCCGGATCACCGCCGAACTGGTGGTGGAAGGCGCGCGAACCCTGACCTTTGCCCGGTCTCGGCGGGCCGCGGAACTGATCGCCGTACACACTCGGCAGCGCCTGGCGGAAATCGACCCCGAACTGGCAGAACGTGTCGCGGCCTATCGTGGCGGCTACCTGCCCGAGGACCGGCGAGCGCTGGAGGCAGGCCTCTCGGACGGAACGTTGCTCGCCGCCGCGACCACGAACGCCCTGGAGCTCGGTGTCGATATCGCCGGGCTGGACGCGGTCGTCCTGGCCGGATTTCCGGGGACGGTCGCCTCGTTCCGACAGCAGATCGGCCGGGCCGGACGGCGCACGCAGGGGGCATTGGCCCTGCTGGTAGCACGTGACGACCCGCTCGACACCTATCTGGTGCACCACCCCGAAGCTTTGCTGAACAGGCCGGTGGAGGCCACCATCATCGACCCCGGGAACCCTTTTGTACTCGGCCCGCAACTGCTGTGCGCGGCCATGGAACTTCCCCTCGACGACGGGGAGGCAGAAGCGCTCGGCGCACGTCGGGTACTGACCGAATTAGCAGGTCGAGGACTTGTCCGCCGGCGGGAAGCCGAAGGCGGCGGCCGCTGGTTCTATACAGCACCCCAAGCCCCGCACGACGAAGTCGACGTCCGCGGTGGCATCGGTATCCAGGTCGCGATCGTGGTCGGCGAGACCGGCCGGCTGCTCGGCACAGCGGACGCCGGGCGCGCTCCGGCCACACTGCACGAAGGTGCGATCCACCTGCACCAGGGCGAGAGCTATCTGGTCGAGGAACTCGACCTCGCGGGTGGTGTCGCACTGGTCCGCGCCGACACCCCCGGCTGGACCACCAGCGCCCGCGCAATCACCTCCCTCACCGTGGACGCAATCCGCGAGAGCATGAACTTCGGGCAGGTCACTGCCGCTTTCGCTGAGGTCACGGTGCGCAGCCAGGTCGTGGGTTATCTCCGCACCCTGGTGACCGGCGAGGTACTCGACCTGGTCGAACTCGATCTGCCCGAGCAAACGCTCCCCACTACCGCCGTGCTCTACACCGTGACCCCCGAACTACTGGATCGCGCCGGGATCGACGCCGCTGCGGCGCCGGGCGCGCTGCATGCCGCCGAGCACGCGGCGATCGGACTGCTGCCGCTCGTGGCGACCTGCGACCGCTGGGATATCGGCGGCGTTTCCACAGCTCAGCACCCCGATACAGGACTGCCTACAGTCTTCGTCTACGACGGACAGCCCGGCGGTGCCGGGTTCGCCGAACGCGGATACACGATGCTGCGGCGCTGGCTCGGGGCCACTCTCCAGGCGGTCGTAGCGTGCGCCTGCCCAGGTGGCTGCCCGTCCTGCGTGCAGTCGCCCAAGTGCGGAAACGGGAACGAACCCCTCGATAAAGACGGCGCCGTCCGCTTGTTGACGGCGATTCTCACCGAACTGGGTGATCCAGACCGTCAATGACCTTCAGGTATGGACAAAATCGATGGTCAGGGAGTTGCCGAGCGACCCGGGGTGCGCAGCCTACGTGGCGAAACCTGACGATTTAAGAGGATAAGCATCATATTAACTGAATCGTTGCCATTGGACCGGTCGGTAGCTATAGAAGGGCCTTTCGTATCAATTCGGGAACACGTGACAATTTCGAGTAACGGGCCATTAATTGCCGTCGCTAAGTGAATGCAGTATTCGTCGTTAACAAAATTCGGCATAGCGCGATCACGTCGCTTCTTCGACCGGCCCCGCTCGCGCAACCGCTCGTATACTCCGCGTACCGAACGGACCCAACGGTACTTTTTCTTCGATCGAGATCACGGCATCCCAACCATCTATCTCGCACCGCACAAGCCCGGCCCCGGTCCGCTGCACAAGTGATTCCGCGGCCGCACATCCGGCTTCCGCGCCGTTCCACAGTTCGCCCGCGGCCGCCAGGGCGGCAAGGTCCGCCGCTGCCTGCGCACGGTGGCGCGCCACGACCGCCGCACCGAGCTGGACGATAAGTGCGGACATAACGATCAGTGCCACCAGGGCAAGGCATGCGGTGACGGTCGCCGACCCGGCATCTCCCCCGCGATGCCGCCGAGTTCGACGGCGGAGAAGCCGGATGATTCGGGCCGCCGATGCCGGGCAGGCGCCCCACGCATCCGGCATCAGCAGCGTCCCTGGCTCGCAACTCATACCTGCTGATCCGGTTCCTTCACGGCGACAGCCTCAGCCCGCAGTTCGAGAACAGGTATCAATGGAGTATCGGACGCTACGAGGGCGACCACCCGATCACCCTCGTCCCGCAGCGAGATCTCGGCCCCGGCCGGTGCAACCCGGCGCGCGGCGTCGACCGCCACAGCCCGATCGCCGCGGGCGGCCAACCGAGCCGCCTCGCGGGCGGCGTCCACACAGCGCACCTGGGTCACGGCCGCGAAAACGGCCCCCATGCACAAGGTGGCGGTCACGGCGATCGCACCGAGCGCGATCGCCGCCTCGACGGTCACCGACCCGGTCTCGTCGGAACTCATCCGCCCGAGTGCCTCGATGCACCCGTTTCCGACCGCGGCGTTGCCCACCGGCTCGGCCGTGGACGTCACACGCTCGTGTTCAGCGCCTTCTCGATGATCCCGGTCAATGCGTCGGGGATACTTTCGCCGGTCACCACGGTGTAGAGCACCGCACCGAATGCGGCAGCGGCGATGGTGCCGATGGCGTACTCGACCGTGCTCATCCCCGTCTCGTCCGACACCGCACCCATCAGGCGGACGTTCATTCGTCCTCGCACTGCCCGCAGTTCCTGCCGTACGGCCCCCGTAGTTGTCCAGTTGATCAGCACCCGACTCCCCTTTCTTGTCACCTCGCGCAGCCGATCCGCACGAGAACATATCGGTCTCCGCTCCCGGCACGATGTTCACAACGCGGCGCCGCCGAGTACCCGGCCGGCCAAACCGATGATCACCGGGACGATGCCCAAGCAGATGAACGCCGGAAGGAAACACAGGCCCAGTGGTCCACCGATCAGGACACCGGCGCGTTCGGCTCGGGCGGTCGCTGCTTCCTCCACCTGGATACGCTGTGCGTCGGCAAGTTCTCCGACTGCTCCGGCCAGCGATGCTCCCGACCGCGCCGAACGGCGGGCCGACCGTGCGAGCGCATCGAATTCCCGCGCGTCCGGCGATCCGGGTTCGGCCGGTGCCCATGCCATCACCGCATCGGCCCCCAATGCGAGTAGATCCGCAACCCGCACCAACCGATCCGCCAGCGAATCCGGCGACGCCGGGGCGACCGCGCGGAGCGCGGCAGCCGTCGGCAATCCGGCGCGCAGACAGGCGCCCAGCAGATCGAAGAGCGTCGCGACCGCGACCGGGTCGGATACCGTACGGGCCTTTCCGGACCGCACGTAGCGTCGTGCGGCGGCGGTCAGACGTGATACCGCCGGAACCGGGGCCGGAACCAGCAGGGTGGCGACCGAGAGCAGGACGAACGGCCAGGCTGGTACGACTGTCATCGCTCCTTCTTCCTCAGACCTCTGGAGGTGCTCTCGACTGTGGCGAACAGACCGTTCGTCGCGGGAGAGTTCAGCGGGCGTGTACGTACTCATTGCGGTACCACGCGCCGGGTTATCTCGTCCGCCCAGAGCAAACCCGCGCAGGCCAATCCGGTGCCGAGCGGCAGCAGGTAGAGACCGGATGGGGATACGAACAGCACATGGAGCGGATGTGCACCCATCAACTGCCCCAGACCGACACCGAGCAGCGGTAGAGCCGCCAGGATCGCGGCGGTCGCGCGAGCGCCGGCCAGCGAAGCATCGGTACGGCTCCGGAATCTGATCCGCGCACCGAGGTCGGCTCGGGCGGCCGAAAGTAGTTCGGCGAGCGCGAGGCCGTGCCGTTCGGCGACTCGCCAGGCGTCCGCGATGCGACCGAGTTCGGCGGCGATCACGGTGTCGGGACGGAGTAGACCTTCAGCACCCGACCCGCCCAACCGGCTGCGCGCCGACCCGACTGCGAACGCCGCGGCCGCGATTCCGCTCGTCTCCCGGGCAGCGGCCGCCGCCGCTGCGCTCGGATGGGCACCGACGCGTAATTCGGAAATCACCGTCTCGAGACCGTCGAGCAGATAGCCGCATTCGTTGCGGTGCAGACGTATCCGGCGGGTTCGGCGCAGCCGCACCGACACCGTCCCTACGACGAGCAGCGCGGCAATCACGCTACCGCTGCCCAGAACCAACGCGGGGACACATCCGATCAGGGCTGCCGCGAGCAGCACCCAGCGCTTCGAAATACGTCGCTGTGCAGGAGTTTCGAACAGCGCACCGAAACGGCGCCTTCTTTCGGAGACCGGTACGAGCAGCAACGCCGGCACCGTGCACCCGAACGCCGCAGCGGCGGCCCGCGGCCCTTCGACGTCGAACATCACCGCGTCCGTTCCGCGAGTATTGCCCGAAGCACCCCGGCGGCAGGGGCAGGACCGGCTGCTCGCCAAGCCGCGCAGATCTCCACTCCGCCGGCGGTGTCACGTTGCACCACCCCGATTTCCCCGAGGTACCGGAAGCCGTCGGCGCGACGCCGTACGTGCAGCACCACTTGGACTGCGGCGGCCAGTTGACTGTGCAGTGCGGACCGGTCCATTCCGCCCAGGCCCGCCAGCGCCTCGAGCCGGGCCACGACCTCTCGCGGCGAGTTGGCGTGAACGGTGCCCGCACCGCCGTCGTGCCCGGTGTTCAACGCGGTCAACAGATCGACGACTTCCGCACCCCGGACCTCACCGACCACCAGGCGGTCCGGTCGCATGCGCAACGCTTGCCGGACGAGATCGCGCAGCGTGATCGCCCCCGCCCCCTCGATATTTGGGGGCCGGGCCACCAGCCGGACCACATGTGGATGCGGCGGCGCGAGTTCGGCCGCATCCTCGACACAGATGATGCGTTCACCCTGACCTACCTGGGCGAGTAGCGCGGAGAGCAGTGTGGTCTTCCCCGCTCCGGTGCCACCGACCACCAGGAAGGCCAGCCGGGCGCGGATGATCTGTCGTAGCAGGGTTTCCGCTGCGGGTGGCACCGCGCCGGCTCGGACCAGCGCGTCCATGCCCTGGGTCGCCGGGCGCAGGATCCGCAGCGACAGACAGGTTCCGCCCCGAGCGATCGGTGCGAGCACGGCGTGCAGTCGCACACCGAAATTCTGTCCCAGCAATAGTTCCCGGCCGGACAGCTGCCCGTCGACCCAGGGCTGTGCGTCGTCGAGTCGGCGGCCCGCCGATAGGGCCAGACGCTGCGCCAACCGACGAACGGCGGCCTCGTCCGGAAAGGTCGTCGAGGTGCGTTCGACGCCGTGCCCCCGGTCGATCCACACGGCATCGGGAGCGGTGACCAGCACATCGGCCACCGTCGGATCGTGCAACAGCGGTTCCAGCGCCCCGGCGCCGGTGAGTTCGGTCTGCAACAGTCGCAGAGCGCGCAGCAGATCCGTATCCCCCAGCATCCCACCGGCTTCGGCACGGATGGCTGCCGCGACGCGAGCGGGCTCGGGCTCCGCGTGATCTCCGGCCAGTCGTTCACGTACCCGCTCCAGCAGTTCGGTGGTGACCACGCCGGTCGGTTCGGCAGTGGTACTCATCCGGCTCTCCGCTCGTCGGGTGGGCTCGGTACCGCCAGCACCGCGTCGCACGCGTCCCGCAATGGGCCGCGCCGCAGCCGCAGGCCCCTGCGTTCGAGCCGTGCGGCCAGTCCGGGTTGTGCTCGGACCGCCGCCAGCAGAGGAAGTTCGAGCACCGCGGCGATATCGTGGCCGCGCAGATTTCCGGGCGCGGGGCCACGCACCACCAGGCCGCGGTTCGGGTTGCGCCGGGCTATCCATTCCGCCGCCGCACCCGCGGCCGCTACCGCACGCAGCTGTGCGGGGACAATCAGCACCACGAGGTCGGCCGCGTCGAGTATCCGGTCCGTATGCGGGCCGCGCTCGCTGGATATATCGCAGACGACCAGATCGCCCGCGCCCCGAGCTGCCTCGATTACCGCATGCGCGGCAGCCGCGCCGATGGGGCCGGTACGCCCGCTGCCCCGGCCACAGGACAGCACCGACAGACCGGCACCCGCGACGGGAAGTGCGTTGTGCAGTTCGGCCGCGGCGACTCGACCGTCGTCCACGACCAGATCCGGCCAGCGCAAGCCGGGTGCGGCCTCGATACCGAGCAGCAGGTCGAGGCCACCGCCATGGGGCGCGCCGTCGACCAGCACCGTATGCGGACGGAAACCCGCGGTGGCCAAGCGCAGGGCGGTAGCGGCGGCGAGGATGGAGGCTCCGGCCCCGGCACCCGCACCGGCCATGGCGATCACCACTCCGCCGTCGGCGTGCTGTTGCCCGTACTCGGCGAATTTCTCGATGAGACCGACGGCGGCGCTCGGTAGGGCGATCACCCGCTCCGCCCCGATCACCGCAGCAGCCTGCCAATCGGCCAGTCCGGGCTCACCGTCGGTGACCGTCACCACCCCGCCGCGCCGCGGCGGCGACACGCTCGCACACGCCACCGCGGCCTCGGTGTCGAGTACCACCAGCGGGGCAGCGGACCAGGAGTGCCTGCCGACAGGGACCTCGCTCTCGGCGATCCGCCGACCAGCCGCGGCGGCGACCCTGCGCACTTCCTCACGGAGGCGGTCGTCCCGGATGAGCACCAGCACCGCGGGCGGGTCCCCGGCGGTGGGCATCGCGTCGTGATCCGTCGCGTTGTGATCCATGGGCTAAGCGTGGCCCGCTGAAGTCCCCCGAATCGGACCCTTGTGAGGATTGTGGACAACTCGCGGGTTGTGGAGAACTCTCGAACTGCCCGGAGGCCGCCCCTGAATAGAGGACGGCCCCAGCCGGGGGGGGAGGAGGCTGGGGCCGTCGGGGTTCAGCCCCGGGGGGTCGGGCTGAACGCGCCTGGAACAAGTCCAGGTGCCAGCAATACTACACCCAAGCCCCGACCGGAACGCAAGCCCGACGACAAAGAAGTTCCGCAGGTCACCCTCACTTCGGGGGCCCGGAGAAAACCACAGGTCAGAACATACGCGAGCGGGAATCGGGCACGACACGCCACGCCTCGATGCCTATCCTGGAGTGGTGACGGGACCCGGCAAAACGACACCATCTCCCGACGATCGGCGCGGCGAGAACGGCCGCATCGCCGCCTTCTTCGATCTGGACAAGACGGTGATCGCCAGATCGAGCACTTTCGTGTTCAGCAAACCGTTCTTCGACCAGGGTCTGATCACTCGGCGCACCGTACTCGAGAGCAGTTATGCCCATTTCATGTTCCTGCTCTCCGGTGCCGACCACGATCAGATGGAGCGCATGCGTGCTCATCTGACCGAAATGTGCGCGGGTTGGGATGTCGCCCAGATCCGGTCGATCGTGGCGGACACTCTGCACGAACTGGTGGACCCGCTGATCTACGCAGAGGCCGTCGACCTCATCGCCGACCACCGTATCCGCGGCCACGACGTAGTCATCGTCTCCGCCTCAGGCGAGGAGGTGGTGGCGCCGATCGCCGAAGCGCTCGGCGCGACCCACACGGCGGCGACCCGAATGGAAGTCGTGGACGGGAAGTACACCGGAGCGGTCGATTTCTACTGTTACGGCGAGGGCAAAGTCACCGCCATCGAGAAACTCGCGGCCACTGAGGGTTACGAACTCTCCCGTTGCTACGCGTACTCCGATTCGATCACCGATCTGCCGATGCTCACCGCGGTCGGCCATCCCACCGCGGTGAACCCCGACCGCAATCTGCGCCGAGAAGCGACAAACCGCGGATGGCCCGTTCTGAGCTTCTCCAACCCGGTCTCGCTCTGGTCACGGTTTCAGGCACCATCGAAAACCGTGGCCGCGGGAGTAGCGGTCGGCGTCAGCGCCCTCATCGCGGGAGCAGTCACCTATCGGCTGTTGCGACGGCGCTGAACACACCCACGAACCGGACTCATAGCATATGACTCCGACCGATGTGCCCGATTTCCATTTGTTCTACGGACTTGTGGTAAACCTTGCTGTGAGTGCAGTCACAGTGTAAAAATGGAGGCACGGAAGGAAGGACGGCCAGGGCGGAGCCGGAAGAGAAGGCTCAGTCTCCCGACCCACCTTCCCAGCACGGACTCCAGGCACCCACGCGGAGCTCGCCGCTACAAGGGCAGAAGCGTTGTGGGCCTGCGAAATCCGGTCCGCTGCCGGCGATGGCCTCGCATAGCTGCGGGGATGAGCTGCTGCGGAGCCCGGAGGAACGCCGAGGCCGGAGAACACAACCCAAACCAGCACGCATGGTAACCGGGTAGTCCGTGCTCGCGGGCGGTGAGGTCTTACGACCACACCGCCCGCTTTGACGTTCAAGGACAGACGTTCGGGAACATTCGAGCCGCTCACCACGATGTACCGCGAACGGAACCGGCCGTTCGGCGACTATCCCGCGGCGGCGTCCGCGATCGATGTCGCTTCCCGGGCGCCGTCCTCGAGGGCCCCGCAGCAGAACAACACCCAGCCACCCACACCGTCCGCTGTACCGGATCCGAACCCGGCCGCCGCATCGAGGTAGGCCTGGCGCCGCCGCAACCAGAAGACCTCGGGGACACCGAGCGAACGTGGATCCAGCCCGCTGGAAACCGTCACCAACCGAGACGCGGCCCGCGCGACCAATCCGTCCGCGGAACCGAACGGTTTCAGGGTGAGCAGCTCTCCGTGCACCACGGCGGCGGTGACCGGTGCGGGCACGGAGGTGGTGAGCAGCGTCTGCGCCAGCGCATCCAGGCGCTGCGCGACTCCCCTGTCGGCCCGGGGACGGCCCAGTCCGTTCTCGTCGTCGACCAGATCGGCGGCGGCCAGCAGATGCAACCGGGCGAGGGCCTGCAGCGGTGCCCGTTCCCAGATACCGACCAGATTCCGCAGCGCGTCGCCGTCGAGCGCCTGACCCACCCGTAACGCACCGGCCAGGATCGGGTCGGTAACCGTTCCGTCGGCAGGCAACTCGGTGCTGCCGCCCTCCAGTGCCGCCGACGACCGTGCCGCACGCACCGAGGCTTCGGCGGCCGTAGTCGCCCAGCCCCGGCGGTTCGACCGGTGTCGGTGGACCTCGGCAAGCGCATCCCGAGCCTTGTCGGCGGCGACCCGGACCCCGGGCAGTTCGATGAGCGGCGCAAGCGGATCGGTCACGGATCAGCACGCTACCGGCGACGAGCCGCAGGGTGAGCGCTGGCCCCGCGGCGCGAGCGGGTCGGCGTACCCGTTCGGGCGCCGGCCCGAACCGGCTCTCAGCCGACGAACAGATCGCGGCCCGGGATGGCGTCGAGCAGGCGGCGGGTGTACTCCTCGCGCGGGGAGTCGAAGATCTCGCCGGTGACCGCAGCCTCGACGATCCGCCCCCGGTGCATCACCAGGACCTCGTCCGCGAGCTGGGCGACCACCGCCAGATCGTGGGTGATGAAAAGGTAGGTGAGACCCAGCTCGTCCTGGAGCCGGGTGAGCAGCTCGAGAATGTTCTGCTGGACCAATACGTCCAGCGCCGATACCGCTTCGTCACAGATCAGTAGTTCCGGTTCCAGGGCGAGGGCGCGCGCGATGGCGACCCGTTGCCGCTGCCCGCCGGAGAGCTCGTTGGGGTAGCGAGCCAGCACACTGCTGGGTAGCGCGACCTGTTCCAGCAGCTCGCGGACCCGGATTCCACGTTCGGCGCGGGTGCCCAGGCCGTGGGTCCGCAGCGGTTCCTCGATACACCGGTGGATCGAGTACATCGGATCGAGCGAGGCGTACGGGTTCTGGAAGATCGGCTGCACCCGGCGGCGGAACCGGACCTGTTCGCGACCGCGCAGGCCACCGATATCCCTGCCGTCGAAGGCGACCGAACCGGAACTGGGTTCGAGCAGACCGAGCACGAGCTGAGCGACTGTGGACTTCCCGGACCCGGACTCGCCGACCAGAGCGGTGGTACGGCCGCGATGCAACGCGAACGAGACATCGTCGACGGCAACGGCTTCCCCGGACCGCCACGGCACCGAACCGCGGGTCCGATACCGCTTGGTGAGCCGGTCGGCGACCAGGACGGGAGCCGCGCCGTCGTGCGCACGAGCGCGCCCCGGACGGCGAGCGGCCGTCAGGGAGGGCGCCGAGTCGACCAGCTTCCGGGTGTACTCGTGCCGCGGATCGCGCAGCAGTTCCAGTGCCGGGCCCGACTCCACCACCCGGCCGCGGTACATCACCACCAGATGTTCGGCCCGTTCGGCGGCCAGCCCGAGATCATGGGTGATGAGCAACATCGCGGTCCCGAATTCTCCGGTGAGACCGGCGATGTGATCGAGAATCCGGCGCTGCACAGTGACATCGAGGGCGGAGGTCGGTTCGTCGGCGATCAGCAGATCAGGCCGGCCCGACAGTGCCATCGCGATCAGCGCGCGCTGTCGAAGGCCGCCGGACAGTTCATGGGGATACTGATCGATCCGCTGCTCGGGGTCGGGTATACCCGCCGCGCGCAGGAGTTCCACCGCTTGTTCCTGTGCGGCGCGGCCGCGGGCGATACCGTTGGCCACCAGCGTTTCTCGGATCTGGAACCCGATCTTGTGCACCGGGTCCAAGTTCGACATCGGGTCCTGGGGCACGAAGCCGATCCTGGTTCCGCGTAGGTCCACCAGTCGCGATTCGGGCGCACCGGCCAGTTCCGTTCCGTCGAATTCGATACTGCCACCGACGATTCGGCCGGCCCGCGCCAGCAGACCGATGATCGCCTGCGCGGTGGTCGACTTCCCGGACCCGCTCTCGCCGACAATCGCGACCGTCTCCCCCGCGTACACCGTCAGGTCCACACCGCGCACGGCGTCCACCCTTTTGTCCCCCGACCCGAACGCGATACGCAGATCGCGGATCCGGAGCAGCGGATGCTCGTTCTCGGCGCTCATATCTGCTCCCTGCCTCGACTCCGCGACCCCCACTCGCCCGATGCGCTCACCTCGACGCCCGACCTTTCGGATCCAGGGCATCGCCCAGGGCGTCACCGAGCATGATGAAGCCGAGCACCGTCAGCGCCAGGGCGGTGGCCGGGTAGAAGAGGATCAGCGAACCGCCGCGCAACTGCTGCTGGCCGGTCGCGATATCGGCGCCCCAGGAAACCTCGGTCGGTGGTAGACCGACGCCCAGGAACGACAGTGTCGCCTCGGTGACGATGAAGACCCCGAGCCAGATCGCGGTCACCACGATCACCGGGCCCAGCGAGTTGGGCACGACGTGCCGGATCAGGATGACGAGACGGGATACGCCCAGCGCTCGTGCCGCCAGTACGTATTCGCTGTCCTTCGCGGCGATCACCGCACCGCGGGCGATCCGCGCCGCCTGCGGCCAGGTGAAACCGGCGAGCGTGATGATCACCAGCCAGACCGTCCGGGTGGTCGACAACTGCATGAGCACAATGGCGGCGAGCATCAGCGGAATTGCGTACACGATCTCGGAGATCCGGGAGATCACCGAGTCGAGCAGTCCACCGTAATATCCGGCCAGCGCCCCTAGCGTGGCACCCACCAGTACGAACAGCAGAGCAGCGCCGACGCCGGTGAGGACCGACGCACGCGCCCCGTAGACGGTGCGGGCGTAGATATCGCACCCCTGCAGATCGAAGCCGAACCAGTGCGCCGCGCTCGGCGGCAGCAGGCTGTTGTCCACCACGCAGTAGCGCGGGTCCTGAGCGGTGAACAGGCCCGGGAACGCCGCGACCACCAGGACCAGCGCAATGATCGCCACCGCTACCAGGAACAACGGATTGCGGCGCAGACCGTGCCAGGCCTGACCCCAGAATCCGTTCGGTGCGCCCACTGCCCGTACTCGGTCGGTGGTCTCGACGGCGACCGCGTCCGGCGCCGCGACCCAGCGCTGCCTGTCCGGCCTGATCGGGCGGGCCGGCAACTCATCGGACATGACCACACTCCTGTTCAGGTATAGCGGATCCGCGGATCGAGCACGGCGTACAGCAGGTCCACCAAGAGGTTGGCGAGCAGGAACACCACGATCAGCACCGTGACGAACGAGACCACCGTCGGGGCCTCGCCCCGGACGACGGCCTGGTAGAGAGTGCCGCCGACGCCCGGAATGTTGAAAATTCCCTCGGTCACGATCGCTCCGCCCATCAGCGCGCCCAGATCGGCACCTAGGAAGGTGATCACCGGGATCAGCGAATTGCGCAGGATATGTACCCGGACCACCCGCCGCCGCGGCAGTCCCTTGGCGGTAGCGGTGCGCACGTAGTCGGCGTCCCGGTTCTCGGCGACCGCGTTACGGGTCAGCCGCAGCACGTAGGCGAAGGACAACGCGCCGAGCACCAGCGCCGGTACCACCAACCGGCCCCAGCTCGCGTCGGCACCGACGGTGACCGGTGCGATCCCCCACTCGACGCCCAGCAGGTATTGGGCGAGGAAACCCAGCACGAACACCGGGATCGCGATCACGACCAGGCTCAACACCAGCATCGTGGAGTCGAACAACTTCCCTTTCCGCAAGCCCGCCAGCGTGCCGAACAGGACTCCGAATACCGCCTCGAACAGCAGCGCCAGGACTGTGAGTCGGATGGTGATCGGAAAGGCGCGGGCCAGTTCGTCTTTCACCGAGCGCCCGGAGAACGTGGTGCCGAGATCGAAGGTGAAGATGCCCTTCAGGTAGTAGAGGTACTGCACCAGGAACGAGCGGTCGAGGTGGTAGCGGGCCCTCAGTTGCGCTTCCAACGCGGGCGTGAGGGTTCGGTCACCGGCCAGGGCGGCGACCGAACCGCCGGAGACCTTGTAGATCAGGAAGTAGATGAGCAGGGTCGCCCCGAAGAACACCGGGATCATCTGCAGCAGCCGCCGCACTACATACCACGCCATGGGCACTCCTGCGGTTCGGGCGAGGATCCGCCGGCGGCGGTCATGGCGGTCATATCAGCTCGATGTTCTCGAAATCGGCCAGTCCGTTCCAACCGAAGGTGACACCCCGGACCCGCTCGGACCAACCGGCCGAGTTGACGTAGTCGAAGATCGGGATGGTCGGCAAATCGCGTAGTAGCAGTGTCTGCGCGCGAGCGACCAGCGCCCATGACGCGGCCTCGGTCGGCGCCGCCTCGGCGGCCGCGATCAGCGCGTCGAATTCGGGGTTGTGGTAATCGAAATCGTTGGTTTCGGAGTTGCTCAGGAAACCGGGCTCCAGGAACTGGAGCATGGTCGGATAGTCACCCTGCCATCCGGACCGGAACGCCTTGCCGATGGTCCGCGTGGTGATCTGGTCCCGCAACTGCTTGAACGTCGGCAGGGCCGCACCGACGGCCTCGATCCCCAGAGTGTTCTTGATGCTGTTGGCGACCGCGTCCACCCATGCCTGGTGATCGCCGTCGGCGTTGTAGGCGATTTCGAAACGTCCACTCCACGGCGAGATCTCGTCGGCCGCCGCCCACAGCCGACGCGCCTCGTCGGGGTTGTAGTCCAGCACCCGCGCACCGGGCAGGTCGCCCTCGTAGCCCGGCAGCACCGGGGAGGTGTAGTCCCGCGCGGGGCGGCGGGTGCCCCGGAATATCTTGTCGCCGATGGCCTGCCGCTGGATCGCCATCGAGATCGCGTGCCGGCGCAACCGGCCTTCCGCACCGCCGAAATGCGGCAGCCCGGGCTGGGTGCCGATCCATTGGTTCTGCGCGGTCGTCGCCGAGGCGGAACGATCTCCCAGATCCGCGTCCACCACGGTCAGCGCACTGGCGGGGACCGTATCCAGCACATCCAGGTTGCCGGCCAGCAGATCGGCGTAGGCGGCGTCGAAATCCGAATAGAAAACGAAGGTCAAGCCCTTGTTCCGAGGTGGACGCCCGCCCCGGTAGTTCTCGCTGGGCACCAGATCCAATTTCACATCGTGCTGCCAGGCATCGGGGCCGGCGAACCGGTAGGGCCCGTTACCGATCGGGTACTTCCCGAATTCCTCCATATCCGCGTAGGCCGCCTGCGGCAGCGGATAGAAGGGGGCATAGGCCAACCGGGTCCGGAAATCGATCGTCGGCTCTTTCAGCGCGACGGTGAAGGTGAGGTCGTCGAGTACGCGCAGCCCCGCCATGGTCCGCGCCCGGGGCGGATCGGCTTGCACATCCTCGAACCCGGCGATAGGCGCATAGGTGTAGCTCTGCAACTGCGCGTTGGTGATCAGGGCGCCGTAGTTCCATGCGTCGACGAACGAATGCGCTGTCACCGCGGAACCGTCGGAGAACGTCCAGCCCGATTTCAACCTGATCCGGTAGAACTGCTGATCGGTGGTCTCGATGGATTCGGCGACCTCGTCGTGCAGGCTGCCGTCCGCCGCGATCCGGCGCAGGCCGGCGAACAGCCGGTCCACGATGCGCCCGCCGCCGTTCTCGTTGGTGTTCGACGGCACCAGCGGATTCTGCGGTTCGGAGCCGTTGACCGCGATGGATTCACCGAGGGCCGGCGTCACCGTACAAGCGGGCAGGATCGTCAGACCGACCAGGACCAGCACCGGGCCGACGACCCGCAGCACCCACGACGATCCCCTCACACACCCTCCCGGCTCGTCATTTATCGATGCCTGCACCCCGCAGAGTCGTCTGCAGAATATAGGCCCCGTTGCGCGATCCCGCCGGGTTCGTGAACTCTCGCATCGATCGCCACCACCTCGCGGCCACCACCTCGCGACCACCACCTCGCGACCGCCACCGTTCGTCCGCCGCCGACTGCCGCTCACCGGGCACCGGCGACCATTCGTCCCGGGATCACCGCGGCGGGGTGGAGCGAGAGTTTAGGGTCACAGGTGGCCCCTTATGGTGCAGGTAACGCGAAGGAAGTGACTCAGATGACCGAAACCGCCGATCACCCGGACGCCTACCCGCCGAGCGCGGAGTTCGCTGCCGCGGCGAATGTCGATGCCGGTATCTACGAGCGTGCCGCGCAGGACCGCGAAACGTTCTGGGCCGAGCAGGCCGATCACCTGCACTGGCACGAGCGGTGGAACCAGGTACTCGACTGGACCGATGCCCCGGTGGCGAAATGGTTCGTCGGCGGCCGGCTCAATGTCGCGTACAACTGCGTGGACCGCCATGTGCTGGAGGGGCGCGGCGACAAGGTCGCGCTGCACTGGGAGGGCGAGCCGGGCGATTCCCGCACGATCACTTATTCCGATCTGCTCGCCGAGGTGAGCCGGGCCGCCAACTATCTGACCGAACTCGGGCTGACCGCGGGCGACCGTGTCGCGATCTATATGCCGATGATCCCCGAGACCATCGTGGCGATGCTGGCGTGTGCCCGCCTGGGCCTCCCCCACTCCCTGATCTTCGCCGGCTTCTCGCCGACCGCACTGCGCCAGCGGATCGACGATGCCGAAGCCCGCCTGGTCATCACCGTCGACGGCCAGTGGCGGCGCGGTAACCCCGCACCGCTCAAGGAGGCCGTCGACGAAGCACTGCTCGCGAAGGGCGATGTGCCCTCCAGCGTGGAACACATGCTGGTGGTGCGCCGCGTCGGTACCGAGGTGGAATGGACCGAGGGCCGCGACCTCTGGTGGCACGAAACCGTCGCGCAGGCCGACCCGGTCCATGAGGCCCAGGCCTTCGACGCCGAACATCCCCTGTTCATCCTCTACACCTCGGGGACCACGGGTAAGCCCAAAGGGATCCTGCACACCAGCGGCGGCTATCTGACCCAGACCAGCTACACGCACCGGGTGGTGTTCGATCACAAACCCGAGACCGATGTGTACTGGTGCACCGCCGATGTCGGCTGGGTGACCGGGCACAGCTATATCGTCTACGGCCCGCTGGCCAACGGCGCCACCCAGGTGCTCTACGAGGGCACGCCGAATTTCCCCGACGAGCACCGGCACTGGCAGATCATCGAGAAGTACGGCGTCACGATCTACTACACCGCGCCGACGCTGGTGCGCACCTTCATGAAATGGGGCCGCCAGATTCCCGACGCGCACGATCTGTCCAGCATCCGGGTGCTCGGTTCGGTCGGCGAGCCGATCAACCCGGAGGCCTGGCGCTGGTATCGGGACGTGATCGGCTCCGGCACCGCACCGATCGTGGACACCTGGTGGCAGACCGAAACCGGCGCCATCATGATCTCCCCGCTGCCCGGTATCACCGCGACCAAACCCGGTGCCGCCATGACCCCGGTGCCCGGTGTCACGGCCGCGGTCGTCGATGAAGAGGGCAAACCCGTGCGCCGCGGCGAGACCGAGGCCAACGGTTACCTGGTGCTGGACCAGCCGTGGCCGTCGATGCTGCGGGGCATCTGGGGCGATATGGAGCGCTACCGGGCCACCTACTGGGACCGTTTCGCCGAACAGGGCTGGTACTTCGCCGGCGACGGGGCGAAACTCGACATCAACGGCGACCTCTGGGTGCTGGGCCGGGTCGACGACGTGATGAATGTATCCGGCCACCGCATCTCCACCGCCGAAGTGGAATCCGCGCTGGTCGGGCACTCCGGAGTAGCGGAGGCGGCAGTGGTAGGCGCCACCGACGAGACCACCGGTCAGGGCATCGTGGCGTTCGTGATCCTCACCGCCGGTGCGACCGATACCGGGGCCGCCATGGTCGACGAACTCAAGGCCGAAGTGGCCCGCGAGATCAGTCCGATCGCCCGGCCGCGGGAGATCCACGTGGTGCCCGAACTGCCCAAGACCCGCAGCGGCAAGATCATGCGACGGTTGCTGCGCGATGTGGCCGAGGGCCGGGAACTCGGCGATACCTCGACCCTGGTGGACCCGCGGGTTTTCGAGGCCATCCGCGCCGGTCGCTCCGACTGACCCGAACCGATCCGGGCGCCCGTCCACGCGAACCTTCCGCCCCTCGGGCGATCTGATTCCGTGGGCCCGGGCACCCGGCTCCGGAGCGCGTGCACGGCCGTCCGGGGAGTGACGAAGCGCGTGCGGAAACCTGCTGGTCGGCAAAACCGTCGAGATCTTCGGGGTGAGCTGGCCGGCCCTCCGCACCGGAATCGCCGAACGTGCGGCGCATCTGGGCTATCGCGATATGTTCGCCCTGTCGGTGCTCGGCGCGATCGGGTTCACCGTTAGCCTGCTCGTGGCGGAACCGGCATTGGAGAACTATCCCGATTCCGCCGAACTCGCCGAGGCCGCGGTCCCGGTGACGTCCATGGCCGCATCGCCGGCCGGTTCGGCGCTACTGTTGCGGCGTGGGCGTGTCCACCGAGCGCGGCGAGACGCGGATGCGCTAGAACCAGAACAGTAAGACCGAGCAGGACCGGGACAGGGAGAGGGTCGACCACGTGAGTGTCACACAGGGCGGTAACGGAGACGGTGTACGAGGCGGCGCGGTCACCTCGATTCCGCTGTCCGAGATCGACCCGCACGCATCGGCCAGTTTCGGCAGTCTGGTCCGCGACGCCTCCGAACAGGTCTCGACCCTGGTCCGCGCCGAGGTGGCCCTGGCGAAGGCCGAGGTCACCGGTGAGATCAAGAAGGGCCTGCAGGGCAGCGTCTTCTTCATCGGCGCGCTGACCGTGCTGCTGTTCAGCAGTTTCTTCTTCTTCTTCGCCGTCGCCGAGACCCTGGACATCTGGCTCACCCGGTGGGCCGCGTTCTGGATCGTCTTCGCGTTCATGATCGTGGTGACGGCGCTGCTGGCGTTTCTCGGCTACCGCAAGGTGAAGAAGCTGCGCGCCCCGGAGAAGACCATCGATTCGCTCAAGCAGACCCGCACGGTCCTGCCCTCCGGCTTCGGCAGTCACGACGACTCGAGCGCGCTGGAGAAGACCACGCAGCGGTAGGCGGGTCCGGCCCACGGCGACACCCCGGCATTCACTACGCTCGGACGACGTGGCGTCGAACTTTCCACCGGACCCGTCCAGCGTGCGCTTCGGCGGTCCCTGGACGCACCGCGATGTGCACGCCAACGGGATACGGCTGCACGTGGCCAGCGCGGGACCGGAGCATCCGGAGGCGCCGCTGGTCGTGCTGCTGCACGGTTTCGCGGACTTCTGGTGGTCGTGGCGCCATCAACTCACCGCGCTCGCCGAACTCGGCAACCACGTGGTCGCGGTCGATCTGCGCGGCTACGGCGACAGCGACAAACCCCCTCGTGGCTACGACGGCTGGACGCTGGCCGGGGATATCGCCGGGCTGATCCGCGCACTCGGCCACACCGACGCGACGCTGGTCGGGCATGCCGACGGGGGCCTGGTCTGCTGGGCGACCGCGGTCCTGCATCCACGACTCGTGCGGTCGATCGCCGTAGTGTCCTCCCCGCATCCGGCGGCTCTCAAGACCTCGGTGTTGCGCGACAACGCTCAGCGCAGCGCGTGGTTGCCGGAGTTCCTGCGTGATCAACTCCCGCGCTTCCCCGAAGCCCGGCTGACCCGTGACGACGGCGCCGGCGTCGTCACGATCCTGGCCGGGCGCGGTTCGCGCTCCTGGGCGCGGACCCCGGATTTCGCCGACAGCGCGAACCGTATGCGTTCGGCCATCCAGATTCCCGGCACGGCCCATTGCGGGCTGGAATATCGCCGCTGGGCCTTCCGCAGTCAATGGCGTGCCGACGGCCGCCGGTTCATCGCCGTGATGCGTAAACCGATCGATATTCCGGTGGTATCGATGCGGGGCGAGTACGACCGGTACATCCTGCCCGCCACTGTGCATCGCGGACCGCAACTCTCACCGCAACGCCGGGTGGTCACCATCCGTGACGCTGCGCATTTCGCGCATCAGGAGAATCCGGACGCGGTCACCGCCGAGATCGTGAAACTGCTCGCCGGAACGGACCGGCGAAGACCGGGCCGCTACGCCTGATCGGCGTTGCCGGGCGGAGTTCGTCCTCGAGCAGCGCCCATCTCGGGCCCGCGCACGGCCGGAGAGCAGGCGGCAGTACGTCCTGCGGGCAGCTGCCGGGCCGCACAGCCCGCACAGAGCCGGAGGGCGGGCAGGAGCTACGCCGCCCCGGCCTCGTCCTGTCAGCTCAACACGCACGGACCGGTATCCACCGGCGAACCGGCCGACGGTGCACTGTCGATACGTTCCCGGACCTCGTCGAGGGTGAGCACATAGCCGGTGTCGTCGTCGGTGACGGCAGCACCGAACACCACCCCGAGCACATTGCCCTCGGTATCGACCAGGGGCCCACCGGAATTACCGGCCCGCACCGAACCGCGCACGGTGTAGACCTCGCGTTCGACGGTGCCGTCCCGGTAGATCGTCGGGCCGGTGAGGTCCAGTGTCTCGCGCACCCGGGCCGCGCTCGCCGTGTACCGGCCGCCGCCCGGGTATCCGAGAACGATCGCGCTCTCTCCCGATTCGGCCGGTTCCGGTGCCCGCGGGATGACCGGCGCGACCAGCCCGGGCACCGCCAGCACCGCGATATCCATGGACGGATCGAATTCGACCACCGACGCGTCCAACGGTCCGGCGGCGGAATCCACTGTCACGCTGGTGGTACCGGCCACGACGTGCGCATTGGTCATCACCCGTTCCGGTGCCACCACGAACCCGGACCCTTCCAGTGCCCGTTGGCAACTCGGCGCGACGCCGCGGATACGCAGCACACTCTGCTGCAGGGAACCCGCCACCGGACTGGCCAGCACACTGGGGTCCGGGGGTTCCACCGCGGCGATGGGTGCGCGCCCGAACGGACCGATGACATCGGGCAGCCCCGAAGTGTTGAGCAGTTTGGAGAACTCGTTGGGCAACTGGCGCAACCAGTCCGGTGCGACCCGATTCACATCGGCGAGTACCCGGGAACTGTTGATCGCCGACGCGATGGCGGGCTGCGACGAGGTCGCCAGCGGAAGCGCCAGCAGCCAGGCCGTGACCAGTACGGCGCCGGTCTGTAGTACCGCTCCGACGGCGCTGTCGGCCCCGCGGGCGAACGGATGGGTCATCCCACTGCGCGCGGCCCGTCCCAGCACCATCCCGGCGACCTCGCCGACGATCACCAGCAGCACGATGAGCAGCACACCGGCCAGTACCCGGCTGCGGCCCTCCTCGATGTGCAGAAGGATGTGCGGGGCGATCAGGATGCCGGCGACCGCGCCGAGAACCACCCCGAGAAAAGCCAACGCGGACGCCACCGCGCCCTGCCGCCACCCCGAGGAGGCGGCCAGGAGCGCCAATATGACAACCGCTATATCGAGCCACGCAGAGGAGCTCACAACACCATCCCCACCGCGGCCAACGCCTCTTCCAGATCACGCACGTCGGTTCGGTCCCATTCCGATTCCCAGCCCAGTGAAGTCACGAGTCCGGCCAGTATGCCGCCGGTCAGTCCCCAGACCAACATTCCGTCCACCTGGAACGCCGGACTCGAGTACCCGAGCGCACTGCGCACCAGGAAACGGTTGGCCGGATCCAGCAGTTCCGCCATCGGAACCCGCACCACCCGATCGGTTTCCGCGCGGTCCACCACACGGACATTGCTCGGGGTCCGCCAGTAGGCGACGACCGGGGTCACATCGAAACGGGAAGGCGGTACGAACAGTTTCGGCAGCGTCGTGATCGGCTGCACTCCGGCCCGGTCCAGGCCGGTTTCCTCCCAGGCCTCCCGCAGCGCGGTATCGACCGGGCCTTCGTCACCCGGGTCCACCGCGCCACCGGGAAAGGCCACCTGCCCCCGGTGCTGGCGCATGGTGGACGCGCGCTGAGTCAACAAAACATCGGCGTCGGCGGGCAGCCCGCCCGGCGAGTCCGGGTCCCCCGACGGATCACCCCCGAAGAGCACCAGTACCGCAGCCTGCCGCACCTGACCGGCCAGCTTCCGGCGCAGTATCCGCGCCCGGCCCAAGGTGTCGGTGAAATCGGGCTGCCCGGGCCCCGCCGCCCCATTCAGCCAGGGCGGCACCTGCCCCTCGATCACGGAGCCTCCCGCGAAGGGGTTACATACGATCCGCGGAGGCCGCAGCGAAGGCGGAGGCATCGCATCACAGAACCTCCCGCGAAGGGATTACATACGATCCGCGGAGGCCGCAGCGAAGGCGGAGGCATCGCATCACAGAACCTCCCGCGAAGGGATTGCATGCGGTCCGCGGAGGCCGCAGCGAAGGCGAAGGTATCGCATCATGCGGCGACTCCCAGGGCGTCCGCCACACTGGCGGCGATGTCGTCGACGTCGTGGAACGGGCGAGCTACGTAGTCGGCGATCGAACCGTCCGGGCGGACCAGGACGGTGATCGGCAGGGCTGTCGGGGCCTGCGCGGCCGCGCGGACGCGGGCGTCCGGGTCCTGCAGAGCGGGCAGGTGTAACTCGGGGCGCCCCTGCGCCCGCAGTTCGTCGTTCAACGCGGCGAGCAGCGCGAGCGCCTTCGTCTCGTCGGGGTCACTGTGCACAGTGACCACCCGGACCGCCGAGCCTGCCCGGTCGGCATATTCCTGGAACAGGGGCAGTTCGGTCCGGCAGGGCTGGCACCAGTACGCCCACAGATTGAGCACCAGGGGCCGGCCGGTCGCCCCTACCGGGGCAGCCGGAGACCCGTCCGCGAGACAGCTCAGGACCAGATCTGTCAGCGGCCCCGGATCGTCCGGCCGTGCCGGCCCGGTCGGGCATCCCGCCGCCCCGGACGCTGCCCGCAGCGCGGGATCGATCTGCCGGGCGGGCTCCGGGGCGGATCCGGCGTCGTCCGATCCGCCGCGCGGCCAGAAAGCGACCGCCGCCGCCAATGCCACGATTACAGCCGTCAATGCCCATTTCCAGAAAACCGGTACCCGGGTCACCGGCCCACCAGTTCGAGCAGATGCGGCGCCTCCGGTCCTTTGACGAGTGCGGCCGCTGCCTCCGGGTCGGTGGGCCCGGCGCCGAACGACGGGCAATCCTTGGCCAGCAGGCACACCCCGCACGCTGGTTTCCGGGCATGACAGACACGTCGGCCGTGGAAGATCACCCGATGGGACAGCATCGTCCACTCCTTGCGCTCGATCAGCGCACCGATCGCGTGTTCGACTTTTACCGGGTCCTCCTCGGCTGTCCACCCCCAGCGACGGACCAATCGACCGAAATGAGTGTCCACGGTGATACCCGGAATTCCGAATGCGTTACCGAGAATGACATTGGCAGTTTTACGTCCGATGCCCGGCAATCGGACGAGCTCCGCCATCGTGTGAGGTAATTCACCGTCGTGCCGTTCGAGCAGGGCTTGGCCGAGGCCGATGAGCGAATTCGTTTTGTTGCGGTAGAAACCCGTGGGGCGGATGAGTTCTTCCAGCTCCACACGGTTGGCCTCCGCATATGCTCGCGCGTCCGGATAGGCGGCGAAGAGAGCCGGAGTGGTCATATTCACTCGCACATCCGTGCATTGCGCCGACAGGATCGTGGCCACCGCGAGTTCCAGAGGATTACCGAAATCCAGCTCGCAATGAGCGTCGGGAAACGCACGTGCCAGAAGCCGGTTCATCCGGCGGGCGCGGCGCACCAGACCCAACCGGGTTTCCGCCGGTCGGGCACCGGATCCGCGGGTGCGTGCCCTATCGGCCGCCGGGCGCGCGCCGACCGCCTCGACAGTGCCGGAATTGTCGCTTCCGACGGATTCTGAGGGGGAGGTACGCACCCGTCCACCATACGGAACCGTCCGACAACGTTGCCTTCTCAGTTCTACTCCCGTATTCCATCTGAGACCTCGACCGTGTTAACTACCCGGCATGCAAGGACTCGCTGTGGTGCTCTTCCCAGTGGTGTTGATGCTGTTCGCACTCGGCATGGAACGAGTGGAGAACCGTCTGCGCAAACTTCTCGAGCCCGACGAGGAAGTCCAGGCCTACCTGGACAAGGCCAGCAACGCCGAGGTCAACGAGCTGACGAAGCTCGGACTACCGGCGGCGGTCGCGCGTATGCGCCGCCGCCGCAATCGCAGCGAGGAGGCGCCGGAGACCCTCGACATCGCCCGCGCGAGCTGACTCGTGCGGGCGCCACACCGCTCCGACCCGACCGTGGTCGACCATCCTTACGTGGTGTCTGTCACTGCGCGTCGATAAGGCCGCGTAGACTGCACTGTCGGCCGAACCGCATCGGTCCGCCCGACGACTACAGCCATTTCCCTAAGGAGCACATTCGTGGACGAGGCCCTCGCCAGAGCAGGCATCTTCCAAGGCGTTGAGCCCACCGCGGTGGCTGCGCTCGCCAAACAACTGCAGCCCGTGGATTTTCCTCGCGGTCACGTCATCTTCAACGAGGGTGAACCGGGAGACCGGCTGTTCATCATCACGTCCGGCAAGGTGAAGCTGGGCCGCCGATCCCCGGACGGCCGGGAGAATCTGCTGACCATCATGGGTCCTTCGGATATGTTCGGCGAACTGTCCATCTTCGATCCCGGTCCGCGTACCTCGACCGCCACCACGGTGACCGAGGTCCGCGCGGTGACCATGGACCGTGAGGCGCTCAAGTCGTGGATCGACCAGCGTCCCGAGATCGCCGAACAGCTTCTGCGGGTACTGGCCCGCCGGTTGCGGCGAACCAACAACAACCTCGCGGATCTGATCTTCACCGATGTCCCCGGCCGGGTCGCCAAAGCGCTGCTGCAGCTCGCGCAGCGGTTCGGCACCCAGGAAGCCGGTGCGCTGCGAGTGACCCACGACCTGACTCAGGAGGAGATCGCGCAGCTCGTCGGCGCCTCCCGCGAAACGGTCAACAAGGCACTCGCCGATTTCGCGCATCGCGGCTGGTTGCGCCTCGAGGGCAAGAGCGTACTGATCTCCGATTCCGAGCGGCTGGCCCGCCGAGCCCGCTGACACCGCACGAACGGCCCGGTGCGCCCGGGGGTCCACCCGATTGCGGAGGGCGGGCCCTGGTGCCGTTCGTACTGTCGCGCGCTCGACTGTCACCGGCACGTTTCCACCCGGCACGGGCGGCACCCCTAGGGCTGTCGCCCCGGGGTGCCGCCCGTGCGGAATCCGTTCGGCTCAGTGCTGCGTGTCCGGCTCCGACCGCAGATACGTGAGCTGCGATTCCACCGAACTGCGGGCAGCCGGCCACAAGCTCTCGTCGACGTCGGAATAGACCTTGCGAACCACATCCATGGCGTCCGCGTCGGCGCCGAGCTCCGCCAAGGCCGTACGGACCTGAGCGAGTCGCTCGTGCCGATGCGCGATGTAGTACCGGGCCACCGGCTCCACATCCGGATGATCCGGTCCGTGCGCGGGCAGCAGGGCCCGCCCGGCACCCGTTTCTAGCAGCCGGTCCATCGACCGGAGATAGTCCCGCAGCGTGCCATCACGATCCAGCACCGTGGTTCCTCGACCGAGAATCGTGTCCCCGCTCAGGACCGCGTCCTCCAGCAGGAAACTCACCGAATCAGCCGTATGCCCGGGGGTGTGCAGGACGGTGATCCGTAAGCCCGCGACCGCGATCATTTCGCCGTCGGTCAGCACGGTCACGTCACCGCGCAGGAATTCCGGGTCCATCGCCCGAACCGGTGTCCCGGTCAGGCGAACCAACTCGTCGATACCGCCGGTGTGGTCGAGATGCCGATGGGTGATCAGGGTCAGCGCCACCGCGCCGCCGGTCGCCCCGACGACCGCCGCGATGTGCTCCGCGTCGTCGGGGCCCGGATCGACCACCACACAATCCGTGCGCTCGGATGACCGCAGGATCCAGGTGTTCGTACCTTCCAGGGTCATCGGTCCCGGATTGTTCGCGAGCAGCACCGACGCCGTCGGCGTCACCACACGCAGTTGCCCGTAAGCGGGATGGGTGAGTGTCACCACAACACCTCCAATTCGAAAGTTGCCTGTTCGAATCTATGGGCTCCGCGCCGGGTCCGCCGAACCAGGGCCGTCCGGCCTGCTCAGCGCACCTCGGCGATCAGTTCGACCTCCACCGGGGTGTTCTTCGGCAGTTCGAAGACGCCGACCGCCGAGCGCGCGTGCGCGCCCGCGGGACCGAACACCTCGCCCAGGAACTCCGAGGCACCGTTGATCACCAGCGGCTGATCGGTGAAACCCGGTGCCGAGGCCACGAATCCGACCACCTTCACGATCCGCACGACCTCGTCCAGGCCGACCAGATCGTGTACGGCGGCAAGCGCGTTCACCGCGCACCAGCGGGCCGCGGTCACCGCCTCGTCGAGCGATACCTCGGCGCCGACCTTGCCGACCGCGGACAGTTCACCCGCCACGAAGGGCAACTGCCCGGAGGTATAGACGTAGTTTCCGGTTCGCAGCGCGGGCACGTAGGCGGCTACCGGCGCCACCACGGGAGGTACCGTCAGGCCGAGCCGGTCGAGATTTGCGCGCCATTCGGTCACCGGACGATTCGCTTCGGATTCCCCCATGGCGCTTACTGCTTCGGCCGCTTGAGGTAGGCGACATGCTGCTCACCGGTCGGCCCGGGCAGCACCGTCACCAACTCCCAGCCGTCGGCGCCCCACTGATCCAAAATCTGTTTGGTCGCATGGGTCAGCAGCGGTACGGTCGCGTATTCCCACAGGGTCACATCGCTCATGCGCACGGAGCCTACTTGGTTCGATGGACCCGGCTCACAGTGCGATCACCGGTCCGGCGATAGAGAGCCCGTCCCGGTGTCTGGTACACCACATCCACACAAAACGGAGTATGCGGGCATCCGCCCACTGTGAGTTATAGGCTCGCGACCGTGGCAGAACCAACGACGATGTCGGAATCGGCCGAACCGGGCCTGAAGACGGGGTGGCCCGACAGCGCGACTGACGCCCGCCTGCACTACGTATCCGGTAAGGGCGGCACCGGCAAATCCACCGTGTCCGCGGCCCTGGCCCTGGCGCTGGCCGCCGGCGGGCGCCGGGTGCTGTTGGTCGAGGTGGAGAACCGGCAATCGATTGCCCAGTTGTTCGACCTGCCGCCGCTGCCACCCACCGAGACGAAGATCGCCACCGCCGACGACGGCGGCGAAGTGGTGGCACTCGCACTCGAGACCGAGCACGCGTTCCTCGAATACCTCGATATGTTCTACAACCTCGGTTTCGCCGGCCGGGCGATGCGCCGGATGGGCGCCATAGACTTCGTCACCACCATCGCACCGGGTCTGCGCGATGTGATCCTGACCGGCAAGATCAAGGAGTGCGCGGTCAGGTCCGATAAGTCCGGGCGTCCCGCTTACGACGAGGTGGTCGTCGACGCGCCACCGACCGGCCGGATCGCCGGTTTCCTCGATGTCACCCAGGCAATGGCCGAACTCGCCAAGGGCGGTCCGATCGCCGCCCAGGCCGAAGGCGTTTCCAAACTGCTGCATTCGGATCAAACGGTGATCCATCTGGTGACGCTGCTCGAAGCGCTGCCGGTGCAGGAGACCCTGGACGCGATCGCCGAGTTGCGCGGCAACGACCTGCGTATCGGCAGCGTGATCGTCAATCGCGCCGCACACAGCCCGCTCAGCGCGGCGACCCGAGCCACAGTGACGTCGGGCGAACTCGACCCCGAAGCCGTGCGCGCCGGTCTGGAATCCGCCGGAATCACGCTGTCCGCCGCCGACTTCGCGGGCCTGCTCACCGAAACCGTCGAACATTCGGCCACCCTGAGCGCGCAGGACACCAGCGCGGCCGAACTTCTCGATCTGGAGGTCGCCCGGCTGCTGCTGCCCGCCCTGCCCAACGGTATGGATCTGGGCGGCCTCTACGAACTGGCCGCACACCTGAACGAGCAGGGAGTCCGATGAGCACCCGACCGGCCGGTCCGAGACCCCTCGATATCTCCGCCATTCTCGGTGACCCCGAGGCCCGCGTGGTGGTGTGCTGCGGTTCCGGTGGCGTCGGGAAGACCACGACGGCGGCGGCGATCGCGTTGCGCGCGGCCGAGCAGGGCCGCAAGGTCGTTGTGCTCACGATCGATCCGGCCCGCCGGCTGGCCCAGTCGCTCGGGGTCGCGGATCTGGACAACAGTCCGCAACGAGTCGAGCTCGGGCCCGAAGCCGAAGGCGAGCTGCACGCCATGATGCTGAACATGCGCCGCACCTTCGACGAGATGGTGCTGGAGCACACCGCTCCGGACAAGGCCGAGCAGATCTTCGCCAACCCCTTCTATCAGGCGGTGGCCTCGTCGTTCGGCGGCACGCAGGAATATATGGCGATGGAGAAGCTCGGTCAGCTCGTGGGCCACCGGGAATGGGATCTGATCGTCGTGGACACCCCGCCCTCACGCAACGCGCTGGATTTCCTGGACGCCCCCAAACGGCTGGGCAACTTCTTGGACGGCCGCATGATCCGGGTCATCATGGCGCCCGGGCGCGGGGTCGGACGGTTCGTCACCGGCGCGATGAGCCTGGCGGTACGCGGGGTCTCGACGATCGTGGGCGGCCAGATGCTCAAAGACGCCTCGAATTTCCTGCAGTCGCTCGAATCGCTCTTCGGTGGCTTCCAGGAGCGCGCCAACCGCACATTCGCCATGCTCGCCGAACCCGGCACCCATTTCCTCGTGGTCGCCGCACCGGAGCCCGACGCGCTGCGTGAGGCGTCGTTCTTCGTGGACCGGTTGTCGACCGAGAAGATGCCGCTGGCCGGCCTGGTGCTCAACCGGACGCATCCGGTCCTGTGCTCACTGCCCTCGGATCACGCGCTCACGGCCGCCGACCGCCTCGATGATTCGGATCCGCTATCGGCGGGAGTGTTGCGCGTGCACGGTCAGCGGGTCTCGACGGCGCGGCGCGAACAGCATCTGTTGCACCGGTTCACGGGTGCGCACCCGCGGGTGCCGATCGTATCGGTGACGTCCCTGCCGTTCGACGTCACCGATCTGGTCGCCTTGCGCGCGGTCGGGGCGCAATTGGCCGGTACGCAGACCGCCGCGGACACCTGATCCGCCCCGTTCGCCCCGGCCCGATCGGGCCGGATCAGGCAAACCGCCGGGCACTCGAAACTCGAGTGCCCGGCGGTCGGTAGTCCAATAGGGAATTCGTTTACATAGCCACCTGGTGATGACGCTGGGCGTGGAAGAAGTCCGACCAGGAGGTCACCTCGGGATGCTGCTTGAGCAGCGCCCGCCGCTGGCGTTCGGTCATCCCGCCCCACACCCCGAACTCGACCCTGTTGTCCAGGGCGTCCGCCCCGCACTCCATCAGGACCGGGCAGTGCCGGCAGATCGTCGCCGCCTTGCGCTGAGCGGCGCCGCGGACGAACAGTTGATCGGGGTCCACTTCCTTGCATCGAGCCTGAGCCACCCAGGCGATCCTCGCTTCGGCTTCCTCTACGTCCAATCGAGCGACGGGGGTTGTCATGTGCATTTGGTGTGCCCCTTTGCCAGTCCGAACACCGGGTCACGGCGCTCCGGAATCGCGTGCCACTCCGCAGCAACCCGAACCCCGCTGCGAAGTGCACCACATTCCACATTGAGTGTTAGCTCTATCACACTGAGCTCTCAATCTAGGTAAAGGTATGCCGGTTGCGCAAGACCGAGTGCTGACTTTTTGGTACGTCCGTGCCTGCGCGCGGTCCCCGGTCCGCCGCCCTCCGGCCCGTATATGCACGTCAGGAACCCGCCGCGATACGCCCCGCTCAATCCACTGATCAGCCGAGACAACACCCGGTGTCCACACTTCACGAACCCCCGACAGCGACCCTCTACGCTGGTGCTGTGCCGATCACACGTGCGCTCCTCAAGCTGGCGGGCAGCTGTGTACTCGCCTCCGTGCTCGTAGCCGGATTGTTGTTCCCGGTCGCCGGAGGTTTCGGATTCGTCTCGAACCGCGCCGCCGACGCAGTCGACAACGTGTCCGCGGAACTGGTCGAGGGAACCGTCCCCGCCGTCTCCACCATGGTGGACGCGGCCGGTAATCCCATCGCCTGGCTGTACGAGCAGCGCCGGTTCGAAGTACCCAGCGACCAGATCTCCAACGATATGAAGCTGGCCATCGTCTCCATCGAGGACAAGCGCTTCGCCGACCACCACGGTGTCGACTGGCAAGGCACCATTCGTGCCTTCCTGACCAACACCAGCAGCGGCGAGGTCCAGCAAGGCGCCTCGACGCTGGACCAGCAGTACGTGAAGAACTTCAACCTCCTCGTCGTCGCCAAAACCGACGCCGAACGCCGGGCCGCCATCGAGACCACCCCGGCGCGCAAGATCCGCGAGATCCGGATGGCGCTGACCCTGGACAAGGAACTCACCAAGGACGAGGTCCTCACCCGCTATCTGAACCTGGTCCCGTTCGGCAATTCCTCCTACGGCATCCAGGACGCCGCCCAGACCTACTTCGGAATCGACGCCAAGGACCTGAACATCGCCCAGGCGGCGATGCTGGCCGGAATGGTGCAGTCCAGCTCCAAGCTGAACCCGTACACGAACCCCGAGGGTGTCACCGATCGCCGCAATACCGTGCTGGACACCCTGATGCAGAATATTCCCAGCCGCGCCGCGGAGTTCCACGCCGCGAAATCGCAGCCGCTGGGCGTGCTCCCGGAACCGAAGGGTCTGCCCCGCGGCTGTATCGCCGCCGCCGACCGCGGTTTCTTCTGCGATTACGCCCTGTCGTACCTGGCCAACGCCGGGCTCAGCAAAGAACAGATCGAAAAGGGCGGCTACCTGATCCGAACCACCCTGGACCCCGCGGTCCAGGATTCGGTGAAACGTTCGGTCAACGCGAACGCCGACCCCCATCTGGAGAACATCGCCTCGCTCATGTCGCTGATCGGCCCGGGCAAGGACAAACATCCACTGCTCGCGATGGCGAGCAGTCGTACCTACGGCTTGAACCGCGACGCGCACGAAACCCTGCTCGGCCAGCCGTACACGATGGTCGGTGACGGCGCGGGCTCGATCTTCAAGCTGTTCACCACCGCGGCCGCGATGGAAAAGGGTATGGGCACCAACGCGCAGCTGGACGTGCCGTCCCGGTTCGATGCCCGGGGTATGGGTAACGGCGGCGCCCCCGGCTGCCCGCCTGCCACCTACTGCGTCGAGAACGCCGGCAACTACCGGTCGCCCATGTCGGTCACCGAGGCGCTGGCCACCTCGCCGAACACGGCCTTCGTGAAACTGATCCAGGCCGTCGGCGTGACACCGACCGTGGATATGGCCGTCCGGCTGGGCCTACGCTCCTACACCGATCCCGGCACCTCCGGACACGACGACAACCAGAGCCTCGCCGATATGATCAAGGGCCAGAATCTCGGCTCGTTCACCCTCGGCCCGCTCGCGGTCAATCCACTGGAACTATCGAATGTGGCCGCGACCCTCGCCTCCGGCGGGACCTGGTGCCCGCCCTCGCCGATCGCGGAAGTGATCGACCGCTACGGCAAGCCGGTTCCGCTCACCGAGCAGGCATGCGAGCAGGTCGTCGAACCGGGTCTGGCCAACACCCTGGCCAATGCGATGGGCAAGGACTCCGCCGGCGGCGGTACCGCCTCGGCGGCCGCCGGGACGACCGGATGGAACCTTCCGGTGTCGGCCAAGACGGGGACCACCGAAAGCCACCGGTCCTCGGCCTTCCTGGGGTTCACCAATTCGCTCGCGGGCTCGGTCTACGTCTACGGCGACAGCCCGACCCCTGGTGAGATCTGCTCCTTCCCGCTGCGCAACTGCCCGGCGAGCGACGCCAACGGCCTGTTCGGTGGTAACGAGCCCGCCCGGACCTGGTTCGGTGCCGTCAAGAATGTCGTTTCGAACTTCCCGCCGCCGACTCTGCCGCCGGTCGACGAGAAATACGTCCGGGGCGCGGAGAACGCGCAGGTACCCGATGTCGTCGGGATGACGGCGGGCGAGGCGACCGGAGCGCTCACCGGCGCGGGCTTCAAGGTCACCTCGGTGACCTCGCCCGGTTCGGCTCCCAAGGGCACGGTCACCGGGTCCACGCCGAACGGGTCGGCGATTCCCGGCTCGCAGGTGACGATCTACATCAGCGACGGCACGGTCCGCGAGCCACCGCCGCCGGGCCGGCCGGCAGCGCCCGCCCCGGGCGTACCGGGGTTGCCGCTGCCGCCGTTCCTCCCGCCGATCCCGATCCCGATACCCATCCCGCGGTAATCGCGGTGGTGCGGGCGCGGCCCGGACCGGAAACCCGGTCCTACAGCCGCGCCTTCACCGCCGCCGAGATCCGCGAACCGTCGGCCTTGCCCGCGGCGAGCCCGGACGCGATCTTCATGACCTGGCCCATCTGCCGGATCCCCGGCCGTTCGCCGATTTCCTCCGCGACCGCAGCGATCGCGGTATCGGCCAGGTCGGCGACCTCGGCCTCGGTCAACTGTGTGGGCAGGTACTCGTCGATGATCCGGCCCTCGGCATGCTCGTTGGCAGCCAGTTCACCGCGGCCGGCCTGGGTGTAGATCTCGGCGGACTCGTTCCGTTTCTTCGATTCCTTGGTCAGTACCGCCACGACCTCGGCGTCGGACAGTTCGCGGGCTTCCTTCCCGGCCACCTCGGCCGTCTGGATCGCGGCCAGCATCATCCGCAGGGTGTTCAGACGCAGCGAATCCTTCGCCTTCATCGCGGCGGTCATATCGGCGCGCAGCCTCGTTTTCAGTTCCGACATGCGCAGAACGGTAGCCGCTGCACCCCGCCACGCCCACCGGATTACCCGCTGAACCAGGCGTGTTCGCTCTCGTGGGCATCCGGATATTTCCCGAGGCCACAGGCTTGTGCCCAGTTGTCACACCGCGTCATCGGCCCGCCACACCGCCGAAACTGTGGCTCAACACGCTGCGCGCACAGCGACCGGGTCACCTATGCTGGGCAAATGCCCGTGATCTCGACGTCGGTCCTTCGCCGAACCGCATTCGGCGCCGCCGGAGCCGCGGCGGCCGGAGTCGGCTATGCCTCACTGATCGAACGCAATGCCTTCGTACTCCGCGAGGCGACGATGCCGGTGCTGCGGCCGGGCTCGTCCCCGCTGCGGGTATTGCACATCAGCGATCTGCACATGACCCCTGGGCAGAAACTCAAACAGCAATGGTTGCGCGAGCTCGACCGGCTGGAGCCCGACCTGGTGATCAACACCGGGGACAACCTGTCGCATCAGAGAGCTGTGCCCGCTGTCGTCCAGTCGCTGGGCGGGCTGCTGTCGCGGCCGGGTCTGTTCGTATTCGGCAGCAACGACTACTTCGCGCCGGTTCCCAAGAACCCGCTGAAATACTTCGACAAAAACCACAAACGCGTCCACGGTGCTCCGCTGCCCTGGAAAGATCTGCGTGCGGCGTTCTCCGAGCGCGGGTGGCTGGATCTGACGCACACTCGCCGGGATATCGAGGTGGGCGGTATCCGTATCGCCAGCGCGGGCGTCGACGATCCGCATCTGCAGCGTGATCGCTACGACACCGTCGCCGGCGCCCCGAACCCGCTCGCCGATCTCCGGATCGGCTTGACGCACTCCCCGGAGCCGCGGGTACTGGACCGTTTCGCCGACGACGGCTACGACCTTGTCCTGGCCGGGCACACCCACGGCGGCCAGCTCTGTCTGCCCGGGTACGGCGCCCTGGTCACCAACTGCGATATCGATCGGTCGCGGGTCAAGGGTCCGTCCAAGTGGGGTGCCCACACCAGGCTGCACGTTTCGGCCGGTATCGGCACGTCACCATGGGCGCCCTATCGCTTCTGCTGCCGACCCGAGGCGACGCTGCTCACCCTGGTCGCCGTACCGCCCGAACAGCCGGTAACCAACTCCGGTCGCGGGCTCTCGACGTCGCAGGCAGTCGCCCGGTAGCTGCACACCGCCGGAAAAGAGCCCTGAACTGGCGGTTTCTTTTCCGGACCGGACCTGATGTAAGCTATCGCAGGTCCACTTCACGGGGTGTGGCGCAGCTTGGTAGCGCGCTTCGTTCGGGACGAAGAGGTCGTGGGTTCAAATCCCGCCACCCCGACTCGTGTTGGTCGAGACACGATAAGGCGCCTGACAAGGGTTAACCGGTCAGGCGCCTTTCTCGTTCACCCGCACTCGGGGGCGTACTCACCCACCTGCCCGAAGTGGTCCGCGGGACCGGCCGAACGGCATCTGGAGGCTCAACCGGATTTCCGCGATCGACCGGCTCATACAGGTGGGCGATCACCGGCGCCCGTGGGATCGGAGCGCCGGACAACGCATGCACAGTCAAGGTGTCGAACTCACCGCTGCTGCCCCCCGACCCGGCCGCGAGCACCGATACGTGGCCCCGTCGAGCGCCGGGCGGGCGGCCGGACCCGACTGTTTCCGCCACTGCCCAAGCGCACCGAAAGCGCCCCGCCCACCAGAATCATTCGCATCATCCGTTCGGCGGCGTCGGTGAGTAGGCGCTCGACGTCGGCGACGGCCTGCGACAGCGGCATCGGAACCGGGATGATCGAGGCGATGGCGCCGATACCCACATCGTGGACCAGCGGCGCGCCCTCCCCGAGCTGCCCGGCCAGCGCGACCACTGGTACCCCGTGCGCCCGCGCGCGCCGGGCGACCTCGGCGGGCACTTTGCCGTGCGGGGTCTGCAGGTCGATCGCTCCCTCGGCGGTGATCACCAGATCCGCCTGAGCGATCCGGCGATCCAGATCGGCACCGGTGAGACCGGAGTCCAGCAGTGCGTCGAACCGGGAGCGCAACCGGGCACCGATCCCACCGGCCAGGCCGGCCCCCAGCCCGCCGGAGGCACCGGTGACCGGCCCGAAACGCAGGTCACCGGCCGCGCGGCCGTCCCGTTCCAAGATCGCGACCCAGTGTTCCAGCGCCGCGGCGAGTACTTCGACCTGTTCCGGCGAGGCGCCCTTCTGCGGTCCGAAGATCCGGGCGACACCGTGCGGCCCGCACAACCGATTGTGTGGGTTTCCGGCCACCACCACCTCCGCGTCGGCCAGGCGTGGATGCAGCCGCGACAGATCGAGCTGGACCGCCCGGCCGAGTTCGCCTCCGCCGGGGCCGATCTCCTCGCCTCGGTCGTCGAGGATGCGCGCGCCCAGCGCCTGCAGCGCGCCGGCGCCACCGTCGCAGGTACCGGAGTCGCCGCAACCCACCACGATCGTGCCGACTCCCGCGTCGAGGGCGGCCGCGATGAGCTGACCGACCCCGAAGGTGGTGGTGGCGCCGGGGTCGCGGCGATCACGGGGAACATGCCGTAGCCCCGCGGCGGCGGCCACCTCGACTACGGCGGTATCCGGCGCGACCGGCCCCAGTCGCGCCCAGTGCGCGCGTACCGCGGTCTGGACCGGGCCCACCACATCGAGGTGGTGCAGTGCACCCGCAGTCGCGGCGGCCAGCATCGCCGCGGTGCCCTCACCGCCGTCGGCGATCGGGGCGAGATCCACGTGCACACCGGGCAACACCCGGCGCAGGCCGGCGGCGATGGCGTGGGCCACCGGTTCGGCGTCGAGACTTTCCTTGAACCCGCTCGGGGCGACGAGTATGCGCTGCGGAACGCGGAGGGACATCATGGTGCCTTTCGAGAGGGTTGAACGACGGCGGGTCAGGCGACAGGGCTCAGTCCCAGCTGCGGCCAGACCCAGACCGCGAATGCGAGGAGCAGCACGATCGACAGCGGCGCGACGACGGCGGAATAGCGCAGCAGATGTTCGGGCCGGAAACCCGGCACAGTTTCCGATTCGGCGAAGACGGCCATCGGTTTCGCCGAGCTGGTCATGGTGTGACAGAAGCCCGCGGCGGCCGTAGACAAGAAAGCGGCGGCCAATGGATCGACACCCACCGCCGGCGCGGTGGCGACGATGATCGGCACCAGCACCGCTGATCGCGCCGAACGCGACTGGATCATCAGATGGGCGAGCAGCGACACCACCACCGTGAGAACCAGGAACACGGTGGTGGCGGCAGGTCCGAGCGACTGCACCGGTTCGAAGATCAGACCGCCCAGCCAAGCGGAAGCCCCACTGGTGGTCAGCGCTATACCGAGGCACAGCGTGGCCGCCATGAACAGCAGCAGGGTCCAGGGAATGGTTTTCACGGCGGTCGGCAGGCTGGTCCCGCCGATCTTCGGCGCGGTGGCCACCAACGCCCCGAGCACAGCGACAATGGCCGGATCGATCCCGTGCCATATCTCGGTGCACCACAGCGTGACCACCGCGGCGAGTACGAGGATCACGCGCTTCTGGGGGCCGGTCAGCGGTCCGCGGACGGAGGTACCGGCCGCCTCGTCGAAGGCGTTTGCCGAGAGTGCCAGGGGTGTCCGGCGCTCGGCGCGATCGGCGAAGATCACGAGTGCTGTCTCCGCCGCCAGATGAGACCAGACCACCGCGAGCGGCAGGCCCAGGACCAGCCACTGCAGGAAATGGAACCCCTCGCCTGTAGCCGTGGCCACGATCTCGCTGGTGATCAGGTGCGCGCCCGCGCCCAGTAGCGAACCCACTGCGGAGAAAAGGATCACCGACGGAATCGCGACGGCGAGTGCCAGCACCAGCTGCGGCCGGTGGCGAAGCACTGCGGCCAGTGACAGGAAAACCGGAAGTGCCAGTGCGGCCCGGCCCGATGTCGCAGGGATCGCGAACGTGGTCACCATGAGTACCACGGTCAGCAGATGGACCAGCTGGCGCGGCGACCGGGCCAGGCCCAGCACCCGGGCGGCGACGCGGGCGGACAGGCCGGTGGCGGTGACGGCGGCGGCGATCAGGAAGGAGCCGACCAGCAGCCAGATCACCGAATCGCCGAGGGTGCCGGTGAAGGTCTCGGTATCGATCGGGCCCGCTAATACCAGGGCCACCGCGGCACCCAGCGCCACATAAGTGTCGGAAACCGGCGCGAAAACCCACATCCAGATAGCCACCACAAAGATCACCAGCGTGATCAGCCCTTCGCGGCCGAGATCGCCCGCGGCGGCCGCGGCCAGGAATCCCAGGCAGATCAGGACACCTGCCACGGCGGCGAGCAACGGCACCCGGGGGATGTCGCCGGTGGCGATGGACACCTGGGGTGCCGGGAGCCGGGGCCGGCGCGGCACGGTACGGAATTCGGTCACGAGAGCCGGTACCCCATCCCGCGCACGGTCTGCAGCCGCCGGGCGCCGATCTTGCCGCGCAGGGCGCGCACATAGACATCGACCACATTGGAGGCGGGATCGAAGTCGTAGCCCCACACCTGCCCGAGGATCTGCTCCCGGCTCAGCACTTGGTCGGGATGCCGGAGAAAGACCTCGAGCAGGCCGAATTCGCGGGCGGTGAGATCCACCACCCGGCCGTCGACGTGGACGCGCCGCGACCGTAGGTCGAGGCTCAGATCGTTGTGTGACAGCGAATCCGAGGGCGCACCGGCAGTGGTCTCGTCCTGTAGCCGCACCCGCACCCGCGCCAGTAGTTCCGCGAACTGGAACGGCTTCGTCATGTAGTCGTTGGCGCCGCCTTCGAGACCCGCGACCGTATCGTCGACGCTGTCTCGCGCGGTGAGCACCACCACCGGCGTCCGGACACCTTCACCGCGCAGTCGGCGCAGCACGGTGAAACCATCCATGGCCGGTAGCCCGATATCGAGGATCACCATGTCGAACGAACCGGAGCGGGCCATCAGCAGCGCGGTCTCGCCGTCGGCGACGTGCTCGGTGGTGTATCCCGCCGCACGCAGCCCCTTGCCGACGAAGGCCACAATGTGCACATCGTCTTCGGCGATCAGGATTCGGCTCATGTCCTACCTCTTGCGGTCGTTCGGTTCAGTGGTAACGCGGCCCACCGGATGCGCGGGGTCGGCCGGCAGATCCAGCCCGAAGGTGGCACCGTCGCCGGGCACACTGCGTACCCAGGCCGACCCGGAATGCGCGTCGGCGATGGCACGCACGATGGCCAGCCCCAGGCCGGCACCGGTCCGGCGGTCGGCGCCGGACCTGTCGGCCGGGCGGCCGCGCCTGAACCGATCGAAGATCACCGGGGCATCCTCCGGTGTCACACCTGGCCCCCGGTCGGATATCCACAGCGACAGCGTGCGGCCCTGCTCGTCCCCGTCGAACCGCGAACCCAGCTGCACAGTGGTCCCGTCCGCGCTGTGCGCGACGGCATTTGCGGCGAGCTGCAGCATCGCCTGGGTGACCCGCTGAACATCGATCCAGGCGGTGCCCTCGGCGACCTCCATCAGATGCCAGCGTCGCTCCCCCAGCGCCTGTACCTTGGATTCGATATCCAGCATGGTCTGGGCGATATCGATGGGACGTCGGACCACGAAATCCGGTTGCTCGGCCTTCGCCAGCATGAGCAGATCGGAGACGAGACGCCCCATCCGAGCCAGTTCGGAGTCGACCAGGGCCAGGGTGCGGCGACGCTCCTCGGGATCCTCGGGTAGCAGTTCGAGATGGCCCCGGACCACGGTGATCGGCGTCCGTAGTTCGTGACCTGCATCGTCGACGAACTGGCGCTGGGTCGTATAGGCGTGTTCGAGCCGGTCGAGCATGTCGTTGAAGGTGTGCGCCAGCGCAGCGATATCGTCACGCCCCTCCACCGGCACACGTCCGGTGAGATCGGTTTCGCCGATCTCGGCCGCCACCGCCCGCACTGTCCGGACCGGCAACAAGATCCGCCCTGCCACCAGATAGGCGATGCCGGTGGTCAAGGCAAGTCCGGCGAACGACACCGCGGTGATGATGTGCATCGTCCGATCGACGCCCGCGCGTCCGATCTCGGTGAACGCGGCGACCACGAACGCCCCGCGGCTGCTGCCCGATTCCACATCCACCCGGCCCCAGCGCATCTCCCCCGCCGGGGATACCACCACCCCGGAGGTCCGCTCCGACGCGGTCACCGCGGTGAACAGGGCGGGGTCCGCGGCCACCGCCGCCGGCACGTTGCCGCGCAGACCGCCGACCTGCGCACCGTCCACCACACCCACCATCACTTCGCCGTCGATCGGCGACTGTCGCAGCAGATAGATCTCGAGCAGGCGTTCGACCGAGATGAACGGCCGGGTGGTGGTCGGGTCTACGCCCTCGTCCGCGAAGGTGCGGAACTCGTCGGCTTCCTGCGCGATATCGGCGTTGGCACGCGTATCGACATCGCGCAGCAGCAGGTTACGGGCGGTCACCAGCACCACGACCAGCAGCACGAACGTCGTGAGCATGATCCAGGCGGTGATCTTCCAGCGGGCGGGCAGCCGCGACCCGCGTCGGCGCGCCATCGAATCGGCACCGGCCGGACGCAGCGATTCGGGTTCCGGGGCCGGAGGCGGTGGCCGCAGTGGAAACAACTCCTGGGTGACGACGGGAAGGGTGGGGGCAGGCTCAATCATCGCCGTCGAACTGGCCATCGTCATCCATCGGGTCGTCCGCATCGTCGCCGCCGGGGGCGTCGTCGTCACCCTGACCGGAGCTGGGCGCCGGGGCAGGAACGGCGGGTGCCGGGGGTGCGGCGGACGGCAACGGGGTCGACTGTTGCCGTCCGCCCGGAGCATCCGGGGGCGGCGATACGGACCGCCCGGAATCGTCACGAGAAGAGCTCGCCGGGGGCGCCGCCTGACTGGTGGGAGCCACACTCACCGACACCGAAGAGGGTTCGAGCTCAGGCTCGGGCGAACGGGTGAGGGCGAACCCCACCAGCACAACAGCGGCGGAGCCGGCCATGGCGAGCACGGCCGCAAAAGAACGAGAACCGGACATAACAGCCACTATGCCCAACAACGATGATTCGACCGTGAGGCCGGGATGAGGATTTCTTCATCAACGGAGGCCCGAAAGGCCGTCCGGACGATGAGATACCTTTCGCTGTCCGGCCGGCCGTCGACCGCGGGGCACTGCCATCTCAGATCTGCGAACGGTTACCTTTCGCTGGCTGTCGACCGGTCATCTGCATTACTGCCCATACCGATTCACCGCTGAGCATCCGGAAGAGCCGAACTATCGCCCGATGGCCGTCCGCCGGGCCGGTCACCCCGCGAGGCCGGCCCGGGCGGACGCCGCCCGGCCGATGAGCCGGTCTGCCACCCCGCGAGACAGACCGGCCCACCCACCCGCAGCCCCGGCTACTCCGCCGGGTCGTGCAGACCACCCATCGAGGGGGTTCCGTTCCTCCCCAGGCCCGGAACCTCCCCACCCTCCCCAGACGGATCCTCCCGGATCCGCCCGTTCCCCCAACCGAGTACTTTCCGGTTCCTCCCCAGGCGCCGGTCCGTACCCACCCCCGCGGCATATTCGGCTACCGACGGCGGCCGAACTCACCGAGTTCGGTGCGACCGTCCCCGATCAGGTGACACGTCGCATACAGTTCGACGCCCGTCTCGACCGGTTCGGTTCCACCCCGAGGCCGATTTCTCGTTCGCCGGTGCCGTACAGGCTGTCCGGCGCGACGCCGACGATCGCGGTGCACTAACGGCCCGGCCGATATCGCGCCGACCGGCCAGGTCGGTGTGCGGCGAACCCTCGGTAACCGCGGCGGGACCGGTAGCCGGCCCTACCGCGGTTGTGGCGCCCGGAGCGGGCGCGGTGGTCGGCTTGCTGATCATGGCGGGTCCCTCTTCGCGGTGTTCTCGTTACCGGTTTCTCCGGCCTCGACACCAACAATGCGGCCCCGCGCTTGGCGCACACTTAACGTGAACTTATAACGCTGAGACCACGATTCGTCACAGTGCAGACAAGGTCGGGGCACAGCTGGGGGGACAGCTCCGGGATCGGTATATCTCGGGCATCATGGAGGCATCCGCTACGACAACGAGTGGGAGTGTGGATGGATACGCTGGTCGTGTGGGCGTTGGCCTGTGCGTTCTACTGGTTCGGTCTGCTCTGACCGGACCCGTGCCGACAACACACCGGCACCGCGGAGCCCCGTGCCGGTGAGAGACCGCCCCTGAGCCGATCCCTCGATAGGGCAGGGGCGTCGCATTGCCGGAAGGCCCGCTGCCGCGCGCTACCGGTCTCCTGGCGGAACGCGCATTAGGGTGATCCGCATGGCGCGTTTCGGTGGGCTCCTGGCGGGGGTCACAGCGGTCACACTGATAGCAGGACAGCTCTTCGCCGCGCACGCACAAGCCACCCCGGACGACGAACCGGCGATCCAACGATGCGAGGTGTCCTCCGGCCGGGAACAGACCCGGGCCGAACCGGAGCAGGTGGGTCTGGACTCGGCGCGCCTGACCGCCGCCCTGGCTTTCGCCGCAAGCCGGAATCGGTTGAATATTCAGATTTTCCGGCACAACTGCCTGATCGGCGAGGGCCCGGAAAACGCGCGCACCGGTAATACGCCGTGGAATGTGTGGAGTGTGACCAAAAGCGTGGTCTCGCTGCTCACCGGGATCGCGGCCGATCGCGGTCTGATCGATATCGAGGCCCCGATCGACCGGTATCTTCCGGCCGGTCTCGGCGATATACGGCGGCGGGCGATCACGGTCGAGAACCTGCTCACCGAGACTTCGGGGATGCGCACCGGGGTGGTGACCGAGGGGCTCACCGGGGTGGTGCCCCTCGACCCGAACAGCGCGGTGCAGGCCCTCGGCGTTCCGCTGGACCACGAGCCCGGCACGGTGTTCACCTACAGTCAGCGCACAGTGGATCTGCTGTCCTATGTGCTGGAACTCGCGGTCGGAGAACCGCTACAGGATTTCGCCCAACGCGAGCTGTTCGCACCACTGGGTATCGAACGCGGCGACTGGTACTGGGCGCGGGACCGCTCCGCGCACACCTACGGTTACGCGCATCTGCTGATCCCGCCGAATGATCTCGCCAAACTCGGGTTGCTCGCGGGGAACACCGGCAACTGGAACGGCCGCCAGATTGTGCCCGCGTGGTACCTGGCGCGCGCGACCACCCCGTCGACGACGAACCCCTGCTACGGCTACCTGTTCTGGACCGGGCCGGACTGCGCGGAGAATGCCTCGTTCATGCCGGCCGATACCTACGCGATGGCCGGGGTGGGACTGCAGAATGTCTTCGTAGTCCCCAGCCTGGATCTGATCGTGGTGTGGATCGGAGTGTTCGGCAATGAGAGTGCCCACGGTCCGAGCGGCATCATCCAGAACACCGGCGAATTACCCCACGAATTCTTCCGGCGGTTGCTGTCCGCCTTCCCTGAGCCGCTCCCCGACCCGGGACCCTATATGGAACCGCCGCTGGTGACGAACCCGAACTCCTATATCGACACCGATATCCTGCTGGCGGTCTTCGGCATCGGAAAGTCCGCCTACCCCGGCTGCGATGTATTCGCCTGCCTCGGCGAGCCGCTCGCGCCGCCGTTCACCGACGCGCCGCCCGGTTGTGTCCTCCTAGCGTGCGCGGGAAACGATCCGCGCACGCCGGGGATCCACTGAGCCGAGCGGCGGCCGCCGTAGGCATGCACCGGGCGGCTGCCCCCGTCAGCGATCGGCGAGCAGGACCTCGGCGATCTGGATCGTGTTCAGCGCGGCGCCCTTGCGCAGGTTGTCGCCGGAGATGAACAACGCCAGGCCGCGCCCGTCCGGGACGCCCGGGTCCTGACGGATCCGGCCGACCAGGGAATCGTCCTTACCGGCTGCGGCCAGCGGGGTCGGGACATCGACCAGTCGCACACCCTGCGCCTTGGCCAGGATCTCCTGCGCGCGCTGCACCGAGAGCGGATCGGCGAATTCGGCGTTGATCGACAGCGAGTGCCCGGTGAACACCGGCACCCGGACACAGGTGCCGCTGACCAGCAGATCGGGCAGACCCAGGATCTTGCGGCTCTCGTTGCGCAGTTTCTGGTCCTCGTCGGTCTCGCCGGACCCGTCGTCGACCAGCGAACCCGCCAGGGCCAGCACATTGAACGCGATCGGCGCGACATACTTGTTCGGGGCCGGGAAATCCACAGCACCGCCGTCGTGGGTGAGTTTCTCCGCGTCGTCGATGACCGCGCGGGTCTGCGAAACGAGTTCCTCGACCCCGGCCAGCCCGCTGCCCGAAACCGCCTGATAGCTGGACACGATCAGCCGTCGCAACCCGGCCGCGTCGTGCAGCGGTTTGAGCACCGGCATCGCGGCCATGGTGGTGCAGTTGGGGTTGGCGATGATGCCCTTGATCAGATTGCGGGTCTGCTCCGGGTTGACCTCGCTGACCACCAGTGGAACTTCGGGGTCTTTGCGCCAGGCCGACGAATTGTCGATCACGGTGACCCCGGCGGCCGCGAACCGCGGCGCCTGCACCCGCGACATGGTGGCACCGGCCGAGAACAGCGCGATATCCAGGCCCGACGGGTCGGCGGTCTCGGTGTCCTCGACCACGATCTCACCGCCGCGCCACGGCAGTTTCTTACCGGCCGAACGCGACGAGGCGAAGAAACGCACCTCGTCGGCCGGGAAATCGCGCTCCTCGAGAAGTTTGCGCATCACGGCGCCGACCTGCCCGGTCGCGCCGACCACACCTACGCGAACACCCATCGGTTATCGCCCCGTTCCGGCGTGAACGACAGCGACCTCGTCGCCGCCGAGATCGAACGCGCGGTGCAGCACCTGCACGGCGTCGTCGAGTTCGATGTCCTTGACCAGCACCGAGATGCGGATCTCGGAGGTGGAGATGAGGTCGATATTGATACCGGCCTCGGCCAGCGCCTCACAGAAGGTGGCGGTGACCCCGGGGTGACTCTTCATACCGGCACCGACCAGCGACACCTTGCCGATGTGGTCGTCGTAGAGCACCTGCGAGAAACCGATCTCGCCCTGGTATTTGCTCAGCATCTCCACCGCCCGGACGCCGTCGGATCTGGGCAGGGTGAAGGTGATATCGGTCTTACCGGTCTCCACCTTGGAGATGTTCTGCAGGACCATATCGATGTTGATCTCGGCCTCGGCCACGTACCGGAACACCTTGGCCGCGTAGCCGGGTTCGTCCGGAAGCCCGACCACGGTCACCTTGGCCTCGCTGCGGTCGTGCGCGACGCCCGTCAGGATTGCTTGTTCCAAGGGAATGTCCTCCATCGATCCGTATACGTAGGTGCCCGGTTTATCGGTATAGGACGAACGCACATGCACGGGCACGTTGTAGCGGCGCGCGTACTCGACGCAGCGCAGCATGAGCACCTTCGACCCGCAGGCCGCCATCTCCAGCATCTCCTCATAGGAGACCTGCTCGAGCTTCTGCGCATCGCTGACGATGCGCGGATCGGCGGTGAAGACCCCGTCCACGTCGGTGTATATCTCGCAGACGTCGGCCTCCAGCGCGGCGGCCAGCGCTACCGCGGTGGTATCGGACCCACCGCGACCCAGTGTGGTGACGTCCTTGCTGTCCTGGCTGACGCCCTGGAAACCCGCGACCAGGACGATGGTGCCCTCGTCGAGGGCTTCGCGGAGCCGGCCGGGGGTCACGTCGATGATCTTGGCTTTACCGTGTACCGACGTGGTGATGACACCGGCCTGGGAGCCGGTGAACGACCGCGCCTCGGCGCCGAGACTGTGGATCGCCATGGCCACCAGTGCGTTGGAGATGCGTTCACCGGAGGTGAGCAGCATGTCCATCTCCCGCGCGGGTGGCGCGGGCGAGACCTGTTCGGCCAGGTCCAGCAGTTCATCGGTGGTATCACCCATAGCTGAGCACACCACGACCACGTCGTGGCCCTGCTTCTTCGTCTCGACGATCCGTTCGGCGACGCGACGGATCCGGTCGGCAGAGGCTACCGAGGATCCTCCGTACTTCTGGACAACGAGTGCCACGAGGGGTCCTCCAATGTCAGCGAACAGGCGATCAGTGCAATAGCGTACCGATGCCGGTGCCGCTGTTCCGGGAGTATCCGCCCTGGTTGTGGAATAACACACAGCCGTGTGACGTCACGTTTACCTGCCTGCCCTCCCGCCGGACGCGCGGGCAGGGAAACCGGCGGACCAGCGGCGTTCAGGTCCGATCGAACCAGGTGACCTGCGCCCCGTTGCCGAACTCCTGCCGCTGCACCGGCTCGAACAGGGCCGGCCGGAAGTGGTCACCGAGCGCGGGGACCCCGGCACCGGCCAATACCGGATAACTCTTGAAGATGAGCTGATCGATCTCGTCGATCAGCGCGCCGGCGAGCTTGCCGCCACCGCAGAGCCAGATGTCCTTGCCCTGCGGTCCGTCCTCTTTCTTGAGTCGCCGCACCAGTTCGACCGGGTCGGTGCGCACCAATTCGACCGTCGGATCGTCGATCGCATCCAGTGTCGTGGAGATCACGTACTGCTCCAGGTGGGCGAAGGGGCTGGCGATCCCCGCCGAAAGAGCGGGTTCGTAGGTGCCCCGGCCCATGATCAACGTGTCCCAGTGCTGGTTCGCGACATCCGGTGCGATACCCACGTGTTCCCGGATGTGGGTCGGGACGGATTCGGGATAGCGCGCGTAGATCCAGGCGGCCATATCGTCGCCGAGAGGATAGAAGTCGATCTCTCCACCGGGACCGGCGATGTAGCCGTCGAGGGAAACACCGACGTAGTAGACGAGCTTTCGCATGTGGGACCACCTTTTCAAATCACTCCGGTTGAAGTGGTGCGAACGTAGTACTACATACGTAGTGGTGTCAAGTAGGATCCTGCGCAGAAAGCGCGTACCGACTCAGCCTCCCGAGTGATCACTTCACCCGGACAGGGAGGGCCGGCTCCGCGACGGCCGGTATTCCGATCGGCCGTTTACCGAACGGTCGATCGGCGAGATTCGATCACCGGGCACGGCAACGGAATTGAGCGCGCTCCGACGAAATGAGTAATAGCAATTCGATCGGGGTTGTGATGCTCGCCATAGTGCCCGAATAATGGGCTGCATGATGGCAAACATCGGAGACCGGTTGCACGTGCACGGGCACACCGTCGGCGAAGTCGACCATGAGGGCGAGATCGTCGAAGTCCACGGCCGCGACGGAACACCGCCGTATTTGGTGCGTTTCGACGACGGCCACGAATCCCTGGTTTTCCCGGGCCCGGACGCGACGGTCGAACGAACACCCTGACCTGCCCACCCGACAGGCACGGCATCCCCGGCCGGAGGTCGGCCCGCAAACTCTCGCGGCCGGTATGCCCCGCGTGCGGTATCGCGCCGCAGTGAACCTGCGTGTTGACGATCACGCGACCCTCAAGGGAGAATCGTGGCCGATTCGTAATAAGCGGGGGTGCGAGGGACAAATGCGTACGAAGACCGATATCAGATTCGACGTCGTTGCCGAGCCGGGTCAGGTGATGGACGCATTGATGGCGGTCGAAATGCTGTCCGAATGGTCACCGGATTTCGAGGATGCGCGGGTCGCCGGACGCGACGAAGAGGGTCGGCCGCGCCGGATGTTCATCCAGGTCGGAGTAAACGCCACCCCTGATACACAGGTCTGGGAATTCGACTGGGCGGAGAACCGGATGTCGTGGGAGGTCTCCGACAGCACCCGCGGCATCAAGGGCGGTGGATACTTCGAGGTCACCGCGGGCGGGGCCGGCAGCGAAGTCCTGCTGCACGTGGAGCAGTACATGCCGTTGCCGGTGCCCGGATTCCTGCTCAAGAAATCGGTTCGCAGATCCTACGAGGCGCTGGTGGAGAACTTCATCGCCTACGCCGAACAGTTCCCCGAATCCGAGACCTACGACCTGGTCTGAACCACCCGACGCGCCCGCTCCGTCCCGGCGAACCGCGCCCGCGACCACATCAGACATCATCCCGCCGAGTGAGGTGGCGAGCGGTGAGGTGATGCGCGGTCGGACCGTAGGCCGCGGGCGCCACCTTGACGCCGGACCGCACCGATTCGCGGATCTGGTCCACGTTCTCCCGGATCATGTCCGACACGAGTTCGTCGGTACGCGGGTCGGCCAGCACCTGGAACAGAATCCGGAACACGGTATCGGCGATCAGCCGGATGATGTCGTCGTGGAACGGAATGTAGCGAACACGGCCGGTCTGCGGATCGTTCTTGATCATCTCGACGATCATCTCGTCGAGTTCACCCCGGTTCTCCTCCAGTGCCACGGCGATATTGCGGGTGTAGTGCCCGGTCCGCAGAACGGCGGTGACCTCCTCCATGATCGCGATCGTCATCGGGCGTTTGATGACCTCCACGATCGTGCCCACCGAGTGATTGATCACCGCGGCGGTGACCCGGTCGCCGAACACCCGGTCGGCGACGCGGGCCAGCCGGACCAGGATCACCACGATCCGCAACAGCCGGAAAGCACGGAAGAACGGGCTCGCCACCGGGATCATGCCGAGGATCTCGTACCAGTAGACGAACGGGAAGGTCCACGACCAGCCGGCCCGGCGCCAGCGCCACAGGAACTCGAGCGCGAAAATCGCGCAGATGGCGTAGTCGATACCGACGATCACCCGGTAGGTCTGCGGCGATACGTGGAAGAAGGTGATCCAGCAGACCAGCACCACCGAGGCGGCGGCCAGCGCCAGCATGACGAAATCGGTCCACAGCGCCGGTGGTTTGCGAGGAAAACCTTCCGGCTCCGGGGTGTCGGGTCCGAACCCGGGCTCCGTGGACGACGGTATTGACACCTGCATTCCCTTCGACGCCGAAAGATCGCGGATCAGTATTACTCGCCGAACCACCGCGCTGCCCGCAGATCGCTCAGGTCCGCGGCCCGGGCACCGCCGAGCAGGACTCGTACGGCGACCCGCCGACGGATTCCGCCGCCCCGCCGGCTCTGCCGCTCTGCCGCTCTGCGGCTCTGCCGCTCTGCGGGAACGGCCTTCCGGCCTCGGCCTCCCGCGAACGAGATCTCAGCGGCCCTCGCGGATGATCGCCTCGATATTGCGTTCGGCAATGGCGGTGATGGTCAGCGACGGGTTGACGGTCCCGGTACTACCCGGGATCGCCGCCCCGTCCATGACGTACAGGCCGGGATGCCCGTGCACCCGGCCGTAGGCGTCGGTCGCCCTACCCAGCACCGCACCACCGAGCGGGTGTGCGGTGAACAGCGCGTTGGCGTCGTATCCGAGAACGCTGTATTCGGCCAGCGCACCGGCCCGGTCCGCGATTCGCCGATCGACCGCCCGGGCCGCCGCGGCCACCTCCTCCTGTGCCCTACGCGGCCAGGCCAGGCCGACACCGCCGGAAGCGGGGTCGTAGCCGAATCGCGCCCGGGTCGGATCGAGGACCATGGCCAACGACGCCAACGCGCCCGTTTCGAACGGGACCCCGGGGATGTACCAATTCTCCAGGGACAGTGCTATCCCGGTGTCGTCGAAGATCCGGCTGGCACTCGGGACTCCCTGCCCGTGACCCGCGACGGAACTGGACCCGCGCGCGAGCACCACATCGCCGTTGGTACCCCAGCCGTCGCCCACATGCTCGTTCAATTCCGGCAGTGTCCCGGTCTCCCGGGCTCGCACCAGAAGTTCGGAGGTACCGACCGATCCGGCGCCGAGGAACAGCTTGTCGCAGGTGAGCGTGCGTTTCCCGCGCACCGCCCCGGTCGGGGCCAGCTGAGTCACGGTGACGACGAAACGACCACCGGCCTCCTGAGCGATCGTGTCGACACGATGACCTGGATAGATTTTCGCCCGGCCGGTGGCCTCCGCTTCCTTCAGATAGTTCTGGTTGAGATCGAACTTGGCACCGTTGGAGTTGCCGAGGTTGCTGCGCCCGGCCGTCGCCGAGGCCCGGGTGGCGCCGGACAGTTCGCCACGCAGAACATCCCAGTTGAAGATGGAGTCGCTGGGAACCGGCTGATAACCGGCCTTGCGCACCTGATCGTCCCAAGCACGCGAATGGGTGAACGGCCCCGAGTTGTAGATATCGCCGGGCATCGGGTCCAGCCGCAATGCCGCACGCACCCGCGGGTAGTACACCCGCTCCAGTTCGCCGTAGTCGATGACACCGCCGAAGACATGGTCGAAGAGCCGGCGTTCGGGAGCGATCATCGCGCCGGAGAACACCACCGAGCCGCCACCCACCGCGGCACCGCTCCAGACGTCGATCCCCTGGAACCGAGTGCAGTCGAGCACCCCGCCGAAATCGGCGAACTGCATCGGCACCTTGGTCACCCCGGTGAAGCTGGTGGAATGCCAGAATCCGCGGCCGTCGGGCAGATCGTCACCGGTGAAGATCTCCCGCCACGGATCGTTGGGCCAGCGGGAACCGCGCTCCAGCACCGTGGTTGCGACCCCGGCTCGGGCCAGCCGCAACGCACTGACCGCCGCCCCGAATCCGGACCCGATGACGATGGCCTCGGTGTGCTCCGGCGCGGCGGCCACCGGCGCGAAGATCTCCGGAACCCACTGCGCGAACAGTTCGTGCCAGATCGGCTCCGCCGCGGCCCGCGGCAGAGCTACCTCCGCCCTCGGGACCGCCGACCCCATCGCACCGATAAGAGCAGCCGCCCCCGCGGCCTTGAAAAGGGCACGCCTATCCACCCAGAACACCTCTCCGGTAACGCAACAGCGCACGGATGGTACCGGGAAATCGACCGGCGTGAACAGTCGTGGCGGAGAGGCCGATCCGCCGCCGAGCGGTCTAACCGAAGATCAGCCGGATCACCGCGACGGTCCCGACGACCACGATCACCGCCCGCAGCACGTTGGGCGGCAACCGCCGGCCCACCTTGGCTCCGAGCTGCCCCCCGATGATCGCCCCGGCCGCGATCAGCGCCACGACCAGCCAATCCACCTCGGCTAACGCGATGAATATGACCGCCGACAGCCCGTTGGTGAGTAGGGCGAGCACATTCTTCACCGCGTTGAGACGCTGGATGTCCTCGTGGACGAAAACCCCCAGCAGCGCGAGCAGCAGCACCCCTTGAGCGGCACCGAAGTAACCCCCATAGATACCGGTGCCGAAAATTGCGGCCAACAGGATCGGCCCACCGTGCGCGGGGACGTTGTCGGACTCGCTCTGCCGCTGCCGCACCCACGCCGACAGCCGCGGTTGCACCACCACCAGCACCAGCGCCGCGATGATCAGCACCGGGACGATGGCGGCGAAGGCGCCCTCCGGCAAGGTCAGCAGCAGGACCGCGCCGACCGCGGCGCCGAGCAGCGACGCCGCGCTGTAGCGCAGCACCCGGCCCCATTGTCCCGACAGCTCGCGGCGGTAGCCGATGGCCCCGCTCAGCGAACCGGGAACGAGACCGACCGTATTGGAAACATTCGCCGTCACCGGCGGTAGTCCGATGGCCAGCAGCACCGGGAAGGTGATGAGCGTCCCGGAACCGACGACGGTGTTGATGCCGCCCGCGGCGATACCCGCGGCGAAAACAGCCAGCATCTCCAGCCAAGTCATGCTCGAACCTCGACCTTTCCGGACCGGCGTCCGGTCACTCGCAACCCGTCCGAGGACGCTAGCGGTTGTCCGGCCCGGCGGTCGCGACGGGTCCGGGCGGCGGTGGAAAAACCCCGCGATCGAGGAGTCCCGACCCTCCGGGCCACCATGGCAGGCCCGACGCCGAAGGAGGTAGACTCGCACACGTCATGCAGCGGGCACTTCTTCTCAGCCGCCGCGACGGGGTCTGATCGGACCGGCTTCCCGTCGCGGGGTTCCGCCGCGCCGGTCGACCCAATCCGGGAAACAATCTCACCCACGGAGAAATCGCATGTCACCCGCTGACGCCTTCGTATCCGGCACGCGCACCATCACCGCGCCCACCAAGCCCGCGCCCACCGATCAGCCCGCGTGGAACAAGCAGAAGAACTCGTCACTGCCCGTCTTCCGATACCGGCCGTTCGCCGAAGAAGTCGAGCCGGTGACGTTGCCGGACCGCACCTGGCCGGACAAAGTGGTCGACCGAGCGCCCGCCTGGTGCGCCGTCGATCTCCGCGACGGAAACCAGGCGCTGATCGACCCGATGAGCCCCGCCCGCAAACGCCGCATGTTCGACCTCCTGGTGCGAATGGGTTACAAGGAGATCGAGGTCGGTTTCCCGTCGGCCAGCCAGACCGATTTCGACTTCGTCCGCGAGATCATCGAAGACGGCGCGATCCCCGACGACGTCAGCATCCAGGTGCTGACCCAGTGCCGTCCCGAGCTGATCGAACGCACCTTCCAGGCGTGTGCCGGTGCCTCGAACGTGATCGTGCACTTCTACAACTCCACCTCCATCCTGCAGCGCCGGGTGGTGTTCCGCGCCGACCGTGATGCCGTGCAGAAGATCGCCACCGATGCCGCGCGGCTGTGCCTCGAGGTCGAGAAGCGCTACCCGGACACCAACTGGCGTTACGAGTACAGCCCGGAGTCCTACACCGGCACCGAGCTGGAATACGCCAAACAGGTCTGCGACGCGGTCTCCGAAATCATCGCCCCGACGCCGGAAAAACCGCTGATCATCAACCTGCCGGCCACCGTCGAGATGGCCACACCCAATGTGTACGCCGACTCCATCGAATGGATGCACCGCAACCTGGCCCGGCGCGATTCGATCGTGCTCTCGCTGCACCCGCACAACGACCGGGGCACGGCGGTCGCCGCCGCGGAACTGGGCTATCAGGCCGGTGCCGACCGTATCGAGGGCTGTCTGTTCGGCAACGGAGAGCGCACCGGCAACGTATGCCTGGTGACCCTGGGTATGAACATGTTCTCCCAGGGTGTGGATCCGCAGATCAACTTCTCCGATATCGACGAGATCCGTCGCACGGTCGAATACTGCAACCAGCTTCCGGTGCACGAACGCCACCCCTACGGCGGCGATCTGGTCTACACCGCGTTCTCCGGCAGCCACCAGGACGCGATCAACAAGGGCCTGGACGCCATGAAGGCGAGCGCCGACGCGGCCGGGTCCGATGTGGACGATATCTCCTGGGAGGTGCCGTACCTGCCGATCGACCCGAAGGACGTGGGCCGCACCTACGAGGCGGTCATCCGGGTCAATTCGCAGTCCGGCAAGGGCGGTGTGGCCTACATCATGAAGACCGATCACGGTTTGGCCCTGCCCCGTCGGCTGCAGATCGAGTTCTCTCAGGCGATCCAGCAGATCACCGACGGCGAGGGCGGTGAGATCACGCCCAAGGAGATGTGGGACGCCTTCGCCGACGAGTACCTGACCCCGATCCGGCCGCTGGAACGGATGCGGCAGAAGGTTACCGCCGCCGAAACCGACGGTGGTACCGACCGCATCACCGCGGTGGTCAAGGTGGACGGGGTCGAGCAGGAGGTCACCGGTAGCGGTAACGGCCCGCTCGCGGCCTTCGTCGATGCCATCGCCGCGGTCGGATACCAGGTGGAGGTCCTCGACTACTCCGAGCACGCATTGTCGGCCGGCGATGACGCCCAGGCCGCGGCCTATGTCGAATGCGCCATCGGCGACCGGGTCTTATGGGGTGTCGGTGTCGCCACCTCGATCACTACCGCCTCGCTGCGCGCTGTGGTCTCGGCCGTCAACCGGGCCGCCCAGAAGTAGTCCCCGCACGGATATCCACCGGCCGTCGTCGCCCGTATTCCACGGATGACGGCGGCCGGCTCCGGGAAACCGCCCGGCATGCGATCCCTCCCGCACCTGCTAGCGTTGGTCCGGACTCCACGCCGCCGAGCTCTCTGCTCGAAAAACCCGAGCAGATGGGGGAACTGTGACTACTGACGAACACGACCCGACTTCCCGGCCCTGGCCCCCGAGTCAACCGGTGGATACCGCCGGCAGCGACGAGCCGGCTACCGCGCGGCCCACGGATTCGGCGCGCAAGGATCCGGAACCGGGCGCTGCCCCGGACAACGACTCCGAGCAGGCGACCTCCGATTCGGCGCAGCCCGCGACTGCCGGGCCCGAGAGCTTCGAGGCGACAGCCGCGAGCGATACCGCTCAGGCCGCTGAATCCCCGGGCATCGAAGAGTTCCCGAATCCGGAGCCGAACGGTTTCGCACCGGATGACGCTGCGCCGTCCGGGCCGCCCGATCCGGCAGCGCCGCCGTGGATGGACGGCAACGGCTTCGCGCCACCGGTCCCCGGACAGGCACCGGCCGAGGGAGCCCTCTACGGAAACGCCCCGTTCGACCAATTCGCCCCGCCCGTGCCCGGCGGGGCATTCAGTGCACCTGCCCCGGAGCAGTTCTCGCCGCCCGGCAGCGGACAGTTCCCGCAGCCGGATCCGAATCAGTTCCAGTCGGCGAATACCGGCTTCGGTGGTGAAGCCGGACAGTTCCAAGCTCCGGGCACCGGATACGGCAGCGGCCAATTCCCGCAACCCGACCCCGGACAGTTCTCGGCTCCCGGTACCGAATACGGCAGCGGCCAATTCCCGCAGCCGGACCCGAGCCGGTTCCAGCCCAACGGGCCGGGGCAAGGCGGGCCCGACCCGTTCGCGGTACCCGCACCCGGCGGCCACTATCCGCAACAGGACCCCAATCTCTATCCGGGGCAACCGAATCAGGAGCAGGCCCCCTACTCGCCACCTGCCCCCGACAGCAGCGGACAGTTCCCGCAACCGCCCGCCCAGCCACCCGGCGGGTTCGCCCCGCAGCCCGGTCCCGCACCGGAAGCCGAGCAGGGCGGGCCGATCTACAGCTGGGCCCCGCCGCCGATGCCGGCCGCGCCGCCGCCCGTGCCTGCGCAGCAGTTCCAGCAGGCAGCGCCGCCCCCGCCGGCGCACAATCCCCCGACCGGACAGTTCCAGACTCCGAACTGGGGCGCCGATCCCGGGAGCGCGCCACAACCTCAGCAGCAGTTCCAGCAGCCGGGTCAACCCGGTCAGCAATCGTTCCAGCCACGCCAGATGCCCGAACCCGGCCAGCTCGGTAATTCGGTCAACGACCTGAATCTGCTGAAACGTGCCCGGAAGGCGCCGCGCGGTGGCTGGCGGCGGGCGGTGCACAAGGTCTCGCGCGGCGCGATCAACCCGGGCGAATCGGCCTCCGATGTCGTCCACCGCGATTTGGTGGGCCGGGTGAACGCACCGGTCCACGGCGACTTCCGGATAGCGATCCTTTCGCTCAAGGGCGGGGTCGGCAAAACCACCACGACCGTCGGTCTGGGTGCCACCTTCGCCTCGTTGCGCGGCGACCGGGTGATCGCGATCGACGCGAATCCCGACCTGGGGACCCTGGCTCACCGGGTACCGCGCCAGACCCGCTCCACCGTGCGCAATCTGCTCGAAGACCAGCACATCACCCGCTACTCCGATGTCCGGGCGCATACGTCGCAGTCGCCGAGCCGGCTGGAAGTGCTGGCCAGCGAACAGGATCCGGCGGTATCGGAAGCGTTCAGCGAGGCCGACTACCGGCGGGCGATCGGGATCCTGCAGTCGTTCTACAACATCATCCTCACCGACTGCGGTACCGGATTGATGCATTCGGCGATGTCCGGTGTGCTCGATATGGCGAGCTCTCTGGTCCTGGTCACCTCCCCGGCCATCGACGGCGCACGTAGTGCCTCGGCGACCCTGGACTGGCTGGACTACCACGGCTATTCGCATCTGGTGCAGCAGACCGTGGTGGTGGTGAACGCGTCCCGACGTGGATCCACATCGGTGAACCTGGACCATCTGCGCCGGTTGTTCCTGGACCGGACGCGGGCGGTGCAGGTCGTTCCCTTCGACGACCATCTCGCCGAGGGCGCCGAAATCGATCTGGAACTGGTGAGCAAACCGACTCGGCAGGCCCTGCTGGAGCTCGCCGCGATGGTCGCCGACGATTTCGCCAATGTGGACGGCTACCCCTACGGCAACCGCTACTGATCGGTCACGGGCGGTGGTTCGGCAGTGATCTGCCGGGCCGCCGCCGTGAACGAGTCCAGAACCGCGGCGATCGCCGGCCGGTTCTCGGCAAGCGGCCTGGTGACAAGGTCGTAGAGGCGGGCTGCCCGGACCCCGGACAGTCGCAGTTGTGACAGGGCCGGGTGGGTGACGACGTACCGGGGCATCAACGCCACCCCGTACCCGGCGGCGACCAATGTCTCGATCATCCGGAAATCGTTGAGGCGCTGGACGATACGCGGTTCGACACCGGTGACCGTGGCGATCGAGCGCAGTACATCGTCCACCGGGAAACCGCCGCGTACGCTCAGCCACGCCTCCTCGGCCAGTTCCGCCGCCGAAACCTCGGCCCGGCCGGCGAGCGGGTGATCGGGGGCGACGACCACATCGATCGGTTCGCGCATGAGCACCCGGGAGCTGATCCGGGGCCCCGACACCGGGGCGGCCCGTTCATCGCGGTGGGTGAGCACGATGTCGTAATCGGCGAGCAGGCGCGGGGTGTCGTGCGGCGGTACGTCCTCGTCACCCGCGGCGATCTCGACACCGCTACCGGCCACGGCGGGAAGGACATGCGGTAGCAGGAGCGCCCCACCGGAGGGGAAGACGCCGACCCGGACCTGCCCCCGCGGCGACCCGCGATAGTAGGCCATCTCGGCCACCGCTCGGTCGAGCGCCGCGAGTACCTCGTCGGCCCGGACCACGAGAGCGTGCCCGGCGTCGGTGAGGCGGACGCGGCGACCGCTCGGTTCGAGCAGGGCGACGCCCGCCTCCCTGGTCAGCACCTTGAGTTGCTGTGATACTGCCGACGGGGTCATGGACAGGGCGGTGGCCACCGCGCCGACCGTGCCGCGATCGGCGAATTCACGCAGGATGCGGAGTCGTTCCACGGACAAGGCGGGATGCGAACCGACCATTAAGCGATACTAAAACATTAGTCCATAACAATTCGATTGTTCTGACAGGTTGATACATCCCATGATTAACGGGTGACCTCCCGTGACCGCACGCTCGCCCTGACCGTCATTCTGCTGTGGGGAGTGAACTTCCTGGCCATCCGCGTCGGGCTCGACCATCTGCCGCCGTTCTTCTTCGGTGCGCTGCGGTTCGCGGTGATCGCCGTCCCGGTCCTGCTGTTCATCCCACGTCCCGCCGTCCGGATGCGTTGGATACTGCTGTACGGCACAGGTTTCGGACTCCTGCAATTCGCCTTCCTGTTCACCGCGATGCGGGTCGGTATGCCGACCGGGCTGGCCTCACTGGTACTGCAATCCTCGGCCCCGTTCACCGTATTACTCGGGGCACTGCTACTCAGGGAGCGACTGCGGCCCCTGCAGATCGCCGGACTCGCGGTCGCGGTCGCGGGAATGGCGGTGATCGGCTGGGACCAATTCGCCCACGCCGCCCTGGTACCGGTCCTCCTCACCCTGGCGGGCGGATTCAGCTGGGCACTGGGCAATATCGGGGCACGCCGGGCCACCGTGGAATCGCCGGGCATCAATCCGCTGCATCTCACCCTGTGGATCACCGCGGTGCCGGTGCTGCCCCTGTTCGCACTCTCCGCCCTCTGGGAGGGCCCGACCACGGGTGTGCGCGCACTCGCCGGCACCTTCTCGGCCGACGGCTGGCCGGCGCTGGCAGGCCTCGCCTATATCGTCGCGTTGGGGACGGTCGTGGGTTCCGGCGTGTGGACCTACCTGATGAGCCGGTATCCGGCCGGTAGCGTCGCGCCGTTGTCGCTGCTCGTGCCGGTCGTCGGATTCACCGCCGCGTGGATCTTCCTGGACGAGACCCCAGCGCCCGCGAGCCTGATCGGCGGGGCGGTGGTCATCGCCGGAGCCTTCGCGGCGACGGTGGGTGCCGCGAAGACCGCACCGCGACCGGACCAGGAGCGCGCGGACTCGTCCGCGAACAAGACGGCCGGCCTCCCGGAGCGCCCGGATATCCACAACCCGAAGGTGCTGGAGCCGGCGATCCGATGAGTCGCCGGGCTCCCGATCTCGCGGTCGGTGCGCCGAACGGGGCGCATCCCGTTTAGAGTATGGCGCGATCGAGACAGCTACCCCGGGTTAGGCAGCGGAAGACAACATGGCAGAGCAACGGTGGCCCACCTCGGGCGCCGCAGAGGTTCCAGGTCGTTCCGCCGGGCCGGGAGCCTTCACCCGGCGAACTGTGCTCCGCGCCACCGCGGCCGCCGGGATCGGGGCCGCCGCAGTAGCGGCGCTACCCGGCGCGACCGCGCGAGCCCGGACGAAGTCCCGGGTAGCCGTACTGGGTGGTGGTGTCGCCGGACTCACCGCTGCTCACGAACTAGCCGAACGCGGCTTCGAGGTCACTGTGTACGAACGCCGGGCACTCGGCGGCAAGGCCCGCAGCATGCCGGTCCCCGCGACGGGAACCGACGGACGGCCCGATCTGCCCGGCGAGCACGGTTTCCGCTTCTTTCCCGGCTTCTACCAGCACATTCCCGATACGATGCGGCGAATCCCGTTCGGCGAGAATACGAACGGAGTGTGGGACAACCTGGTCGGCGTCCCCGACGCCCGGTTCGCCCGGGCCGACGCCGACGACATCCGTGCACCACTGGGCTTCGGCCGGGTGAACGCCGCGACCGCGGAAGGTATGCGGGAGAGCCTCGCAGCGGTCATCGCCACCACGCTGAAGATGCCGCCCGCCGAAGGCCTTTTCTTCGCCAACCGGCTCCTGGTGTTCAACACCAGTTGCGACGCACGCCGCTTCGGCCAGTGGGAACACACATCGTGGTCGGATTTCGTCGGCGCGCACGGACGGTCGCACGAGTTCCGCGCACTGGTCTCGCGCACGCTCACCAGCCTTCTGGTGGCCGCCAAAGACGACCTGGCCAGTGTGCGCACGATCGGCTCGATGGGCGAGCAGTTCCTCGGTAATCCGATGCAGATCGGCAACGACGGCGATCTGGACCGAGTGCTCAACGGTCCCACGAACGTCGCGTGGATCGACCCATGGGTCGCACGGCTGCGCGAACTGGGCGTGCGCTTCGAACTGGACGCCGAAGTGCGTGGGCTGGAGGTCCGGGATCGGCGGATCACCGGCGCGCGGATCATCCACGGCGCCGGCACATCCGAGACAGTGACAGCGGACCATTTCGTCGTCGCCCTACCGGCCGAACGTGCCCGCGACCTGTGGAACGCCGATATCCTCTCCGCCTGGCCGCAACTGGCGGCGATGAGCCGACTCGTCACCGACTGGATGAGCGGAATCCAGTTCTACCTGCGCCGTCGGCCCGGACTCGGGGCCGGTCACTCCGCCTACATCGACTCGCCCTGGTCGCTCACCTCCATCGCCCAGGACACACTGTGGGCGCGCAAGCTGCCCGAATACGGGGACGGCACGGTGCTCGAATGCCTGTCGGTCGATATCTCGGACTGGAACACCCCGGGCATCCTGTTCGGCAAAACCGCCAAGCAATGCACGCACGAGGAGATCGCCCGGGAAACCTGGGCGCAGATCCTCGCGCACCTCAACGACCGCGACGAGATGCTGCGCGACGCCGACCTGCACTCCTGGTTCCTCGACCCCGGTATCAGCTGGAACGCCGACCGCGGCGAGAACGCCAACGCCGACCCACTCTTGATCAATACCGCCGGATCGTGGGATCTGCGGCCGGAAGCGCACGGTGGCGTCGAGAACCTCTACCTGGCAGGCGATTACGTGCGCACACATATCGACCTGGCCACCATGGAGGGCGCCAACGAATCCGCGCGGGCCGCGGTGAACGCGCTGCTCGAGGTCACCGGTTCGGACGCACCCCGCTGCGCGACCTACACCCTCTGGCGAGCCCCGGAACTCGAACCCCTGCGCCGCGCCGACGCCGACGCCTACGCGGCCGGTCGGCCGAACGTATTCGATATCCAGCTCTGATATTGCCCGGCACCGGTGTCACCGCAGGGTGAACTCCCCCGCGCCGCGCGAGGGCGAGCGCGGCGGGTCATTAGACTGCGCGGCGTGGCAGAGATATCGGTGCGGGGGCGCGTAGCCCTCGGGGTGGCCGGCGCGGCGGCGTGGGCCTCCCGTAAGGCGGGCCGGGGCAACGGGTCGATGATCGGCGGATTGCTCGCGCTGAAGGTCGACCCGAGAATCATGAAGCAACTGGGCCGCGGTCGGCGCACTGTGCTGATCACCGGCACCAACGGCAAATCGACCACGACCCGGATGACCACTGCCGCGCTCAGCACACTGGGCGAGGTCGCGACCCAGGCCGACGGCGCCAATATGGATGCCGGGATCGTCTCGGCGCTCAATGTGCACCGAGGCGCGGCACTGGCCGCGATCGAGGTGGACGAACTGCATCTGCCGCATGTCACCGACGCGCTGAAGCCCGAGGCGGTCGTCCTGCTGAACCTCAGCCGCGATCAGCTGGACCGGGTCGGTGAGATCAATATGATCGAACGCCGACTGCGTTCGGGCCTGGCGCGGCATCCGGATACCGTCGTCATCGCCAACTGCGACGACGTACTGATCACCTCCATCGCCTACGACCATCCGAACGTGATCTGGGTCGCCGCCGGCAGCGGCTGGGCGATGGACGCCACCAGCTGCCCGCGCAGCGGAGAGCCGATCCTCTGGGAGGGCACGCACTGGCACAGCACCGGCGCCGATTTCTCCCGACCGCAACCGGATTGGTGGCTCGACGGCGACAAGCTCTGCGGTCCCGACGGAATACGGCTGCCGCTGCGGCTGGCGCTACCCGGCCGGGCGAACCGGGGCAACGCCGCACAGGCGGTGGCCGCCGCAGTGGCGATGGGCGCCGATACCGAGCAGGCCTGCGCCGCCACCGGAACAGTCCAGGAGATCGCCGGCCGCTACCGCACCGTCCAGGTCGGTGAACACGCCGCCCGGCTGCTACTCGCCAAGAACCCGGCCGGCTGGCAAGAAGCCTTGTCGATGATCGACCACAGCGCGTCCGGGCTGGTGATCGCGGTGAACGGGCAAGTACCCGACGGCGAGGACCTGTCCTGGCTGTGGGACGTACGGTTCGAACATTTCGAAGACGTCCACGTCGTCGCCGCCGGGGAACGCGCCACCGATCTCGCCGTACGCCTCACTTACGCCGGGGTGAAGCACACCACGGTCGCCGATCCGGTACGCGCGATCGCAACCTGCCCGGCCGGCCCGGTCGAGGTACTGGCCAACTACACCGCGTTCCGCGATCTCAACCGTGACCTCCAGGAGCGGACCCGATGAGCGATTCGACCATCCGGATCGGGCTGGTGCTGCCCGATGTCATGGGCACCTACGGCGACGGCGGCAACGCGCTGGTACTGCGGCAGCGACTACGGTTGCGCGATATCGACGCCGAGATCGTGGAGATCACCCTGCCCGATCCCGTACCGGAATCCCTGGACATCTACACCCTCGGCGGCGCGGAGGATTCGGCCCAGCGCCTGGCCACCCGCCACCTGCTGCGTTTCCCCGGCCTACAGACCGCCGCCGGGCGCGGCGCCCCGGTACTGGCTATCTGCGCGGCGATCCAAGTCCTGGGCCGGTGGTACGAGACCTCGAGCGGTGAACGAGTGGAAGGTGTCGGTCTCCTGGACGCCACCACCTCTCCGCAGCAAACCCGCGCGATCGGCGAGGTGACAACAGATCCACTGCTCACCGGCCTGTCCGCACCGCTGACCGGATTCGAGAACCACCGAGGCGGCACCACCCTGGGCCCGGACGCCACCGGGCTGGCCCGAGTGACCCGCGGCGTCGGCAACGGTGTCGGCGATGGACTGGAAGGCGTGGTGCAGGGTTCGGTCCTGGGCACCTATATGCACGGCCCCGCTCTGGCCCGCAACCCCGAACTCGCCGACTACCTGCTCGGCCGCGCTCTCGGGGTCGACTCGCTACCACCTCTGGACCTCCCGGAAGTAGACCGACTACGCCGCGAACGCCTCCGCGCCTGAGCTGTGTCTTCGGCGCGCTGGCGCGCGCGGGGGTTGAGGCCCTGAAGTCTCGCCGTTCAGGCCTCGAGACTCGCACCCTGGCCTGGGTGGGTTCACCTCGGCCGAAGGTGCTCAACGGTCGGTCCATCGGATGGCCGACCGCACGTCGCATGCGCTTTCGAGGCCTGAACGGCGAGACGGCCTCAACCCTTTGGGGTGTCTCGTAAGACTCGACTCATACGGTTGCGTCGGCATTCGACCGCCGGGGTCGGGTGGGGTGAGGTGGGAATTCGGCCACGTGATGGGGGCATCGTCTCTCTCCGATCGGCCGCCCGACCTTCACACTCGAGCCGACCTCGAACGGGGGATCCTCTCCCGGTGGTCGACCCGACCCCTCGGCGCGGGTGGTGGCGGGGCATAAACTTCCCCGGGTGAGTTACGACCATGTGCTGTTGCCGTCCGGTGTCGCCTCCACACCCGAGGAGGTCGACGCGTATCTCACTACTCAGCAAGGTCGACCCGAGACCGACATTGTCGCGGAGCTGGCGGGGGAGCTGAACGTGCGCAATGCCGAGCTGCCCGAATCCGACAGTTTCCTGAGCGTGTCACCGCTGGGCGGGGCACCGACCGGGGCGGTACTACAGGTGCCGAGCCCCTACGATGCCATCGGCTTCGTTCGCGATCTGCTCTTCGAACTGGCCACACCGCGGGGTTACGCGGTGTACGACCCCCAGCTGACCTGGTTGATCGATCCCGCCGGTCATGTTCCGGTCACCGTGACGCACGGCGGTGCGGGCGAATTCCCTTATCTGACTGAGGCACTCGCCGCCTCCTGGGTTCGTGAGCTGGCCGACCCGAACCCGTATCTGATCGTGGAGCGGGCCCCGGAGGTCTACATCCAGACCTACCGGGAATCAGCCGAGGATTACACGGTCGAGTTCCGCGACGGGAGCCCCGACCGGCATTTCACGGCGCGGATCACGGGATCCGACGCTGTCGCGGGCCTCATCTGGGATTGGGCCCGCCAGGACCGTGCCCGGCTCGACCGGCTGCACTGGGAGCGGCTGGAGTTGTGAGCACCGCGACCGGCCCGGCCGTCACAATGCGCGACGGCCGGAGAACGCCCGGCCCAGGGTCAATTCGTCGGCGAACTCCAGGTCACCGCCCATGGGCAGGCCCGACGCCAGGCGGGTGACGGTGAGGCCGGGGAAATCACGCAGCATGCGCACCAGGTAGGTCGCGGTCGCCTCGCCCTCGGTGTTCGGATCCGTCGCGATGATCACTTCGGTGACATCCACCCCGTCGTCCTGGCTGCCGATGCGGGTCAGCAGTTCCCGGATACGCAACTGTTCCGGACCGACCCCGCTCAACGGGTCGAGCGCACCGCCCAGCACGTGGTAGCGGCCCCGGAACTCCCGGGTCCGCTCGATGGCCGGAACATCCTTGGGTTCCTCGACCACGCAGATCATGCTGCGATCGCGGCGCGGATCAGCGCAGATCCGGCACAGTTCGCCGTCGGCGACCGTGCCGCATTGCGCGCAGAACCGCACTCCGTCCCGGATCTTCTGCAGCACCGCCTGGAGCCGGTCGATTTCCGGCGGTTCCACTCCGAGCAGGTGAAACGCGATCCGCTGGGCGCTCTTGGGACCGACACCCGGCAGTTTCCCCAGTTCGTCGATGAGATCCTGAACCGGACCCTCGTACACCGCGATACCCCGGCCCGATCAGAAGCTCGGCAGACCCGGTGCACCGCCGCCGGCCAGCGGCCCGAGCCGTTCGGCTGCCAGGTTCTGGGCGTTGGACATGGCGTCGTTGACCGCGCCGATCACCAGATCCTGCAGGGTTTCCACATCTTCCGGGTCGACGGCCTTCGGATCGATCGTCAGCGACAACACCGCGCCGGTCGCCTTGATCCTCACCCGGACCAGACCGTTACCGGCCTGGCCGTCCACCTCGGCCGCGGCGATCTCGGCCTGCGCCGCCATCACCTGCTCCTGCATCTGCTGGGCCTGCTGGAGCAACTGCTGCATATCGAACTGACCATCGGGCTGCACGGGATTCCTCTCTACGGACGAGTCACAATTCAGCCTAGACCGCCGCGGTCGTGGATTCAGCCGCACCCACGCCCGCCTAATATCGGGTTGCCCGGTGCATTCGTACCGCGCCGAAAATTCTGGACCGTAACTGGAGCTGATTGTGTCCAAGGGATATCTGCTGGGTGCCCTCATGATGGTGTCCGGCGTGTTCCGCGCGGCTACCGCCGAAGCCGACCCGGAAGCGGCCGTCGACCACGGCGACGGCTGCGTCATCGATCCCGCGGCACCGGCAGTCACCATCGACTCGTTGCGCTGGAATTGCACCGGTCTCCAGCACGCCCGGATCTACCGCACCGCACAGGCGGGCTCGGTGCCGTCCGGGGTGATGAACGGCTGGGTGACCTCGACCTCGCCCATCGAGCCACTCGTGCCCGCGTTCTGGATCGGGAAGGCCTTCGACACCGGGCCCGACGGCGGGCAGTTGACGAATCGGATCACCGGCGCGGATCTCGAAGGCTGGCCGGCGAATGTGTACCCGGCCCCCTCACGCGTCGACGGGGAAAAGACCTGGGTGCTGGACTACACGCCCGCGATCACCCCGCAGGTGTACGACGAGATCCGCGAGATCGTGCCGGGGGTGTGGCTCGGTTACTCATGGTGGCGCAGCACTCGTCAGACCCCCGTGTTGCTCTCGTTCGTCCTCGCTCACGGAGAAGCTGTCGGTCCGTGAACCGCTGATGCCGGCCGGCCCGCCCCGGGCCCGGATCCGGCGGTCACCGGAAAGGATCGTGAACCCGCTCCCGGTGACCGCCCGATACGGTGGAACTCGGCCCGATCAGGCCAGTTCGCGCTTCAGGTTCTCCAGTACCTCGGCCTGGATCTTGCGCAGGCCGAGGGGCGCGAAAATGCCCTCGAAGATGCCTTTGACGCCGCCGGCGCCCTGCCAGGTGGTCTCCAGGGTGACCGTCGAACCGGAACCGGTCGGGGTGATCGTCCAGGTGTTGACGAGCGAGGAGTTGGCGTCCTTCTCGGTGACGACATTGTCGGCGACCGAAACCTGGGCCCGGATATTGCGGACCCGCTTCTCGGTGGCCTGCAGGGTCCACTCGGCGACGGTGCCGTCCCCGTGCCCACCCTCGACGACCTTGTAGTCGCGGTAGTGCGCCGACAGGATCTTCGGGCGCACCTCCGTGTAATCGGTGACCGCCGCCAGTGCGCGCTGCGGGTCTGCGGCGACCTCGATCGAACTGCCGGCTTTGACCTGTCCCACGGTGAACTCCTTATTCGGGATGCGTTGTGACAGCCTGTATTCTCTCCCCACCCCGGGCGGGACAGGGCCGGGGCCCTGTCGATCCCGGTTACAGATGGCAACACCGGGAGCAGAGGTGACCACTGGGATGCGGCGGCGAGAGCCCGACGGCGTCGACCCCGACACCCGCCCCGCGCCGAACAGCCCCCGAATCCAGGGCCTGGAACGCCCACGCAACCACATGAGTCGAGTCTTACGAGACACCCAAAGGGTTGAGGCCGTCTCGCCGTTCAGGCCTCGAAAGCGCATGCGCCGAAGGCGCGAGTCTCGAGGCCTGAACGGCGAGACTTCAGGGCCTCAACCCCCGCGCCGCCGCAGGCGGCGCCAAAAACACAGACAATTCCGAAATAGCGGTCAACCAGCATGAACAGTTCGTCGAACACGGTGCAACAGATATGTGACATTTCGCCACCGACGATCCCCCCGCTGTGGCCGATCAAGACCAAGTAGGACTAGCGTCTAGACGTGGCAATGAGTCTGTTGGGGAAGGCCGGCCACGGTCCGGCCGCATATGAATCCGGGTTCGCCGCATATCGGGCAGGTGTCGATCGCCTGCTCGCGAGCTATCGCGCCATCCCGGCGGGCGCAAACGTGCGGCTGGCCAAGAAGACTTCCAATCTTTTCCGCGCGCGGGCGAAGAACACAGCACCTGGGCTGGATGTCTCCGGTCTCACCCGGGTGATCGAGGTCGACCCGGAGGCCAGGACAGCCGAGGTCGCGGGCATGACCACCTACGAGGACCTGGTGGCGGCCACCCTGCCGTACGGTCTGGCACCGCTGGTGGTGCCGCAGCTCAAGACCATCACCCTCGGTGGAGCGGTGACCGGGCTCGGGATCGAATCGACTTCCTTCCGCAACGGTCTACCGCACGAATCGGTGCTGGAGATGGAGGTGCTCACCGGAGCCGGTGAGATCGTCACCATCACCCCGGACGGCCCGGACGGCGAACTGTTCCGTGGTTTCCCGAACTCCTACGGCACGCTGGGCTACGCCACCCGGTTGAAGATCGAGTTGGAACCGGTGCTGCCGTATGTGGAGTTACGCCATCTGCGGTTCCACGACCTGCGCGAACTGGAGGCCGTGCTGGACCGGGTCGTGCTCGAGCGCAGGTTCGACGGGGAACAGGTCGATTACCTCGACGGTGTCGTTTTCAGCGCCGGGGAGAGCTACCTGACCCTGGGCCGGCAGACCGGCGAACCGGGGCCGGTGAGCGACTACACCGATATGGACATCTTCTACCGGTCCGTCCAGCACGACGACCCGGCGCCGAAACGCGATCGGCTCACGATCCACGACTATCTCTGGCGCTGGGACACCGATTGGTTCTGGTGTTCACGCGCGTTCGGCACGCAGAACCCGAAGATCCGTCGATTCTGGCCGAAACGCTATCGGCGCAGCAGCTTCTACTGGAAGTTGATCGCCCTCGATCACCGTTACAATATCGGCGACAAACTGGCTGCACGCAGGGGCGATCCGCCGCAGGAACGCGTGGTGCAGGACATCGAGGTCCCGGTGGAGCGCACCGCGGACTTCGCGGAGTGGTTCCTGCGCGAGATCCCGATCGAACCCATCTGGTTGTGCCCGCTGCGGCTGCGCGATTCCGCCGCGGCGGACGACACCCGGCCCTGGCCGCTGTATCCGCTGCGCCCGGGTCGCACCTATGTGAATATCGGCTTCTGGTCGGCGGTTCCGAAGTTGCCCGGTCAGCTGGATGGCGCGGCGAACCGAGCCATCGAGAAAACCGTCACCGAATTCGACGGACACAAATCCCTGTACTCGGACTCTTTTTACGAGCCCGAGGAATTTGCCGCCCTGTACGGCGGTGAAAGTTACGAAACATTGAAAAAACGCTACGATCCCGGCCAGCGACTGCTGGATCTGTACTCGAAGGCGGTGCAACGCAGATGACGACATTCAAGGATAGATCCGATGCTTTCGCGGACCTGGGCACTCGGCTCAGTATCGCCGAGGTCGTCGAGACCTTGGTCGACGGCGATGTTCCTATCAAGCTGACGGCATACGACGGCAGCACGACCGGTCCCGTCGATTCCGAGTTCGCGCTCGAGATCCGCAATCCGCGGGGCATAAACTATCTCGCCAATGCCCCCGGCGACCTCGGTCTGGCACGCGCCTACATAGCCGGCGATATGGACGCGGCCGGGGTGCATCCCGGCGACCCTTACAAGATCCTCGCCGCGATGACGGATCTGAAATTCAAACGACCGTCGGCACTTTCCCTGGTCGCCATCGCCCGATCTCTGGGGTGGGAGCGGCTGCGCCCGGTGCCGCCGCCACCGCAGGAGACGCTGCCGCGCTGGCGGCGGATCGCGCTGGAGGGGTTGCGCCATTCCAAGGCCCGCGACGCCGAGGTCATCCATCACCACTACGACGTCTCGAACACGTTCTACGAGTACGTTCTCGGTCCGTCGATGACCTACACCTGCGCGTGTTACGGCGAGCGGGACTGGTCGCTGGAGCAGGCTCAGGAGAACAAATACCGGCTGGTTTTCGAGAAGCTGCGGTTGAAAGAGGGCGATCGCCTGCTCGATATCGGTTGCGGTTGGGGCGGTATGGTCCGCTATGCCGCCAAGCGGGGCGTCAAGGTCATCGGTGCCACTCTTTCGGCCGAGCAGGCTGCCTGGGCGCAGAAGAAGATCGCCGAGGAAGGTCTCGGTGATCTCGCCGAGGTCCGGCATTCCGATTACCGCGATGTCGCCGAAACCGAGTTCGACGCGGTTTCCTCGATCGGGCTGACCGAACATATCGGGGTCCAGAACTATCCGTACTATTTCCGGTTCGTCCAGAGCAAACTGCGTCCGGGCGGCCTGTTCCTCAACCACTGCATCACCAGGCCGGACAACACCCGCACCACCAAAGCGGGCGATTTCATCGACCGGTACGTGTTCCCCGACGGGGAGCTCATCGGTTCCGGCCGGATCATCAGCGAGATCCAGAATGTCGGCCTGGAAGTAGTGCACGAGGAGAATCTGCGCGAGCATTATGCGCTGACACTCGCCGAGTGGTGCAAGAACCTGGTGGCCAACTGGGATGCGTGTGTCGCCGAGGCCGGTGAGGGCACGGCCAAGGTGTGGGGCCTGTACATGGCGGGAAGCCGGCTCGGTTTCGAACGCAATGTCGTGCAGTTGCACCAGGTGCTCGGAGTGAAACTGGGCCCCTCCGGGGACCCCGAGGTTCCGCTGCGTCCCTGGTGGCAGCCCTAGCGGTAAGGGCCCGGCGACCGGGCTCAGCTGAGGAGTTCGTCGAGGAAGCGGATCGGGACACGGATCGCACCGAGGGTGCGGACCGTGTCCGTTCCGTCCGGCGTGGTGACCGGCAGATCATCGCGCACCACATGCAGAATCTCGCGAACGGCGGGACCCGCGTCCAGTAACGGACGGGTCCAGCCGAGCTCGGCGCAGGTGGACAACGCGGGCGCCAGCAGCGCGGCCGCTTCACCGACCCAACCCGCTGCGGCGAGGCATTCGGCGAGCAGCAGCGACATATCGAGCTGGGCCCGGGGCCGCCCCTGTTCACCGGTGCGCCCGTGGAGCGCACGGGCATGGCGGGCCGCGCGTTCGTGCTCCTGGCGGTCCCCGGTTTCGAGCAGCGCGCGGATCATCGTGATCTCGCCGGCCTCGATATTCAGCACGGTCGGCGCAACGTCCGGGCCGGAACTGCGGTCGCGACCCGTGAATTTCGCCAGGCCACGCGCGGTGCTGTCCGCGGCTTCCGGCCGATCGCCCGGCCCGGGCCGCACGATTCCCAGGTGGATCTGCTCGGCCCGGATATGAGCGGCCAGCCGGGACAGTTGGTGATCGGCCGCGATCCGGGAACCCTCGGCCAGCCTCACCGCGGCCGCGGTGAGGTCGCCGCGCAGAGCCTTCACCCGAGCCCCCGTGACGATGGTGGCGATCAGCGATTCGATCGGACCGATCCGGGCCACCAGCTGGTAGCTCTCATCGAACAGCTCTTCGGCGGCAGCCAGATCACCGCGCCGGTATTCCAGTTCACCGAGCAGCCCGGCCACCGCCCGGACCCCGTGTGAGCGCGGGCCGGACCGGGTCCGCGCGGTCTCGTAGGCCTGCTGGTAGGCGCTCAGCGCGGCCGGGATATCGAGCTGTTCGTAGGCTATGAGTCCGCGACCGCACCAGGCGAAGATCTCACCGAGCGGTTCGCGCGACCGCTCCTGGTACGGTCGCGCCCACTCCAGCATGGCCGCGGCCGCCGCGAAGTCGAATTCGCAGATCCGGACGTAGGCCTGGATATTCGCGGCCGTGGCCACCGTCCACGCCGGCAACTGGTCGGGATGCTTCAGTGATTCGGAGACCTGTTCGACGACACCGGCAGTGCGATCGTGGGAGATCTCGTCGGAAGCGGCGAGTACCGCGGCCTGGCACCGTTGTTGACGAACCTCGCCGTCGTCGTCCGGACTCCTCGACAAGACGTTCGACAGCCGGTTCAGCGCCGATCTCGCCGCGGTGGACTGCTGCAGGTTCACATTCGCGCGGGCCACCGCCATCAGCAGTTTCGAACGCGTTGCGACCTGCTGCACCGGTAGTTTGGAGACCGACCCGAGCAGAGTCGCGACCCGCGATCCGTCGATCAGGTCCATCCCGCCGCTCTCCAGCAGATCGAGCGCGGTCTTGAAATCGGTGCCTGCCAGGGAATGATCCACTGACTTGCGCAGCAGCTGATGTTCGGCGTACCAGCGCGCGGCCCGCCGGTGCAGGGTTTTCACCCGGCCCGGCCGGTTTCGCTCCAGCCGGGCACGCAGGTACTCGGCGAACAACGGCTGCATCCGGTACCACTCCGGATCCTCGTCGATATGCCGCACGAACAGTTCGCGCCGTTCGGCCTCTTCGAGCAGTCGAGGGGCCTCGTCGCTACCGGTGACCGCGGCGGCCAGCGACCCGTTCGCCTGCTCGATCACCGCGAGATCGGACAGGAAGTCGAGCATCTCCGGTTCCAGGGTGTCCAGCACGTTCTCGGCCAGGTATTCGCGGATCCCGTGCCCACCCTCCGACATCCGGTCCAGCAGACCCGCCGGGTCCGGGTCGTCGCGCAGAGCGAGACTGATCAACTGGACCGCGGCCGGCCAGCCGTCGGTGGCGGTGTACATCCGGTCCACCTGATCGGAATCGAGCTCGAAACCGTTGCGCCGCACCAGGATCTCACCGGTCTCGGCCCGGGTGAGGCGCAGTTGCTCGGAATCGAGCTGCACCAGTTCGTCGTTCATCCGCATCCGGCCCATCGGCAGGTCGGACGGGTCACGACTGGTCACCACGAACCGCAGGTGGTGACAGCCGCTGTCCAGGAGAGCCGATAGCACCCGCAGCGCGCCCGGATCACTGAGCCGATGCCAGTCGTCGATTATCACGACCACCGGTTTCCCGCTGGTGTGCAATTCGTCGATCAGACTCGAGATCGCGAACGCGACCGTATCCGCGGGCCGTTCCTCGAGCATCTGCCCCAGCCCGGCACCGATCTCGGGCCGGACCCGGTTGACGGCCTCGATCAGATGCGCCAGGAACCAGACCTCGTTGTCGTCTCCGCTGTCGATACCGATCCAGGCGACGGGAAGATCCAATCCGGCCAGTTCGTCGCGCCACTGCGCGGCCAGCACACTCTTCCCGAATCCGGCGGGAGCGTGGATCACGGTGAGCCGGCTTCCGACGCCGTCGCGCAGGATATCCAGCAGCCGGGGCCGGCGCACCGGTTCCCGGGGCGGCGTGGCCGGGTGGAACTTCGTCGCCGGACTCGGCGGCAGCGTGGCCGGTGAGCGTTCCAGCGCACTACCGGTCGCACCGAGCCGACCCGCGGCACCGCTGCGCGGGCCCGTCCCGCTGCCGCGTTTGCGCGCCCGGGCGACGCCGAAAGGGCTCGGCGCCGCAACGGCGTCGCCGGCGGCGATACCGCGACCCGCCATGGTGGGCGGTAGCAGCGGCCAACTCCGGCGCGCGGTCACCGCAGGCGCCCTGTCGTGTACCGGCGGTGCGGCATCGACCGCCGTAACCTCTGGATCCAGCAACGCCATCTCGTCCGGGACCTGATCGTGCGCGAGTTGCACCGCGCGCAGCATCTCACCGAATTCGTAGGCCGAGGCCGGGCGTTCCTCCAGTTCCTGGGCCATGGCCTGCTCGATGACCGCGGCCACATCAGGCGGAATATCCTGTTCACGAAGATCGGGTACCGGCTGGGTCGTGATCCGGAGGAACTGCGCGACCACCCGTTCCCCCGCCTGCCTTTCGAACGCCGCATGACCGGTGAGCAGGGCGAAAAGGGTCGCCCCCAACCCGTACACATCGGAGCGCACGGTCGGTTCGGCCCCTTTGAGGACTTCCGGGGCGGTGAACGCGGGCGAACCGGTGATCTGGCTGCTCGACGTGCGGAAGCCTCCCGGCATCCGGGCGATCCCGAAATCGGTGAGCTGTGGTTCCCCGTAGGAGCTGAGCAGCACATTGGCCGGTTTCACATCCCGGTGCAGGATCCGCGTGCGATGCGCGCTCTCGATGGCACCCGCCAGTTTCACCCCGACGCGCAAGGTATCGGTCCAGCTCAGCGGGCCTACATCATGGACGAGACGTTCCAGCGACCCGTGCGTGGCGAACGGCATCACGATGAATGGCAACCCGCTCGCGGTCACATCGACCTGGAGGATGTCGACGATATTGGGATGCCCCGAGAGCCGGCCCATGGCATGTTCTTCGCGCAGGAACCGCTCCCGGCTCTCGGAATCGAGATCGGAAGAGAGCACCTTCACCGCGACCACCCGGTCCAGCGCCCGCTGCACGCACCGGTACACGATCCCGAAACCACCGCGCCCGATCTCCTGCGCTTCGGTCAGCCCCTGCTCCGCGAGTTCCCCGGATATCCGTTCCGTTTCGTCCGGATCGGATTCCGCTGGACTCGCCACGCCCAGGGTCGGCTCGGGCGGTGTCGCCGTCTCGGATGCCCCGGATTCTCCGGACACTTCTTCGCCGGACACTTCGACCGCATCAGCGGCTTCGGCGCCACCGCGGGCACCGGCGTTTTCCGGATCAGCTGTTTCTTCCGGAACAGCGGCCCCAGCAGAGACGTAGGCGTTATCCGATTCGCGGCCCCCGGGGCCCGAACGCGTTCGTGGAGTCATCTCACCACCTCGCACTCGTAACGAATCGGCTGCGGAGGCGAATCCCGCCGCCATGGCCGTTCCGGTCTTCACCTCCAACGTAGCGCGCCCGATACCCCGATGGGTGCTTTCATCCGGCTCGCGTGTCCTGTTCGAAGGTCTCGATTCATATCGCGCCGCACACGGCATTGGTTACCGGGACCACCCAGTAGCGAAACCGACGCAGCCACCAACACAGCACGATCGCAATCATCCCCAGGCATCCACAGGTCCCCGGTACTCCACGACCCGTCCATCCCAAGTCGCTGCCCTTCGCGGGCATCATGCACGCGTACCCGCCCGGCACGGCCCATCCAGATACCGAATATCGGATCGCAACCCCATGAGTCGAGTCTTACGAGACACCCCAAAGGGTTGAGGCCGTCTCGCCGTTCAGGCCTCGAAAGCGCATGCGACGTGCGGTCGGCCATCCGATGGACCGACCGTTGAGCACCTTCGGCCGAGGTGAACCCACCCAGGCCAGGGTGCGAGTCTCGAGGCCTGAACGGCGAGACTTCAGGGCCTCAACCCCCGCGCGCGCCAGCGCGCCAAAAACACAGCACCTTCACAAACAAGCTCACCTCCCACCCTCACGAACAAGCCCACCCCTCACCCTCACGAACAAGCCCACCCCTCACCCTCACGAACAAGCCCACCCCTCACCCTCACGAACAAGCCCACACCCCTATCCCCGCCGACAAGCCCGCATTTCCCACCTTTGCGATCAACTCGCACGGAAGACCCCGCGACGCCTTACATCGGCGCCGGAACACGGCAACCCGCCCCACAGCTGAGTGGGACGGGTTGCCGATAGCCCTACCGCCGGCTCACGGCCGACCCGGAACCTACTTGCGCAGCGAAGCCGGGACCTCGAAGCGCTTGCCGTACTTCTCGGCCAGTTCGTCGGCCCGGGCCACGAAGCCCGCCTGTCCACCGGGGTAGCCGACGATGAACTGGTGGACACCACCGGTCCAGGCCGGGAACCCGATGCCGAAGATGGAGCCGATGTTGGCGTCCGCGGTGGACTCCAGAACACCTTCGTCGAAACACTTCTGCGTTTCGATGGCCTCCGCGAACAGCATGCGGTCGATCAGGTCCTGCAGCGGCACATTGAAACCGGTCGTGGTCTTGAAGTGCTCGCGCAGCTGCGGCCAGATGTTGAGCCGTTTGCCGTTCTCGTCGTACTCGTAGAAACCGGCCTTCTCCAGGCGGCCCGGGCGGCCCTGTTCGACCATGTAGTTCACCACGTCGATGGCCGGGTGCCGTTCGGTGCCCATGGCCGCGTCGCCCGCCTTCGCGGCTTCCTCGGTCTCTCGGGCGATCTTCTGCATGAGCTTCATGTTCAGCTCGTCGGTCAGCTGCAGCGGCGGCGCCGGGTAGCCCGCCTGCGAACCGGCCTGCTCGATGGTCGCGGGCTCGATGCCCTCGCCCAGCATGGCGATCGCCTCGTTGACGAAGGTGCCGATGACGCGAGAGGTGAAGAAGCCCCGGCTGTCGTTGACAACGATCGGAGTCTTCTTGATGGCGAGGGTGTAGTCGAACACCCGGGCCAGGGCCTCATCGGAGGTCCGCTCACCCTTGATGATCTCCACCAGCGGCATCTTGTCGACCGGCGAGAAGAAGTGGATGCCGATGAAGTCTTCCTGGCGCTTCACACCTTCGGCCAGGCCGGTGATCGGCAGGGTCGAGGTGTTGGAGCCGAGCAGCGCGTCGGGGGTGACGATGTCCTCGATCTCCTGGAAGACCTTGTGCTTGAGCTCGGTGCTCTCGAAGACGGCCTCGATCACGAAGTCGACGCCCGCGAAGTCGTCGACATCGGCGGACGGCTTGATCCGGTCGAGCAGTTCCTTGGACTTCTCCTCGGTGGTCTTGCCCCGGGACAGCGCCTTGGCCTCGATCTTCTCCGAGTAGTTCTTGCCCCGCTCGGCCGCCTCGATGGTGACGTCCTTGAGCACGACCTCGTAACCGGCCTTGGCCGATACATAGGCGATACCGGCGCCCATCATGCCCGCGCCGAGCACGCCGATCTTCTTGATCTCCTTCTTCGGCACATCGTTCGGCCGCGAACCACCGTTGTTGATGGTCTGCAGGTCGAAGAAGAAGGCCTGGATCATGTTCTTCGCGACCGGCCCGGTGAGCAGGTGCACGAAGTAGCGGGACTCGATCAGCGAGGCATCGTCGATGCCGACCTGCGAACCCTCGACCGCCGCGGCCATGATGGCGCGCGGGGCGGGCATGTTCGCGCCCTTGATCTGCTTGCGCAGGTTGGCCGGGAAGGCCGGCAGGGTCGCGGCGAAGGACGGGCTGGCGGGGGTGCCGCCGGGGATCTTGAAGCCCTTCTTGTCCCACGGCTGCACGCCGCCCTCGGGGTTGGCCTTGATCCAGGCCTTGGCGGCGGGGACCAGTTCCTCGATCGAGCCGACCAGCTCATCGATCAGGCCGATTTCCTTGGCCTTGGCCGGCTTGTTGCGCTGGCCCTGCAGCAGGACGCCCATGAGGGCGTTCTGCAGGCCCAGCATGCGCACGGTGCGGATGATGCCGCCGCCGGCGGGCAGCAGGCCCAGGGTGGCCTCGGGCAGGCCGATCTGGGAGCCGCGGACATCGGCCGCGATCCGGTGGTGGGTCGCGAGCGCGATCTCCAGGCCGCCGCCCAGGGCAGCACCGTTGATGGCGGCCACGACCGGCTTGCCGAGGGTCTCCAGGCGGCGCAGCGCCGACTTGATCTCGAACAGTTCTGCCATCAGCTCGGGGCCGTTGTCCGGTCCGACCTGCATCATGTTCTTCAGGTCACCACCGGCGAAGAAGGTCTTCTTCGCGGAGGTCAGCACGACACCGGTGATGTCGTCCTTCTCGGCCTCGAGCCGCTCGACCGTCGCGGTCATCGACTTCTTGTAGAGGTCGTTCATGGTGTTGGCGCCCTGGTTCGGATCGTCCATCGTCAGCACGACGATGCCGTCCGAATCCTTCTCCCAACCGATCATGTTGGCTTCGCTCACGGTTTTTCTGTCTCCTGAGGAATGGGCGATGTTCGCAGGCCCTGCGTGGTTACACAAGCTGCCGCCGCCGGGCCTGACCCGAACATCGCGAGGTGAGAATGAATTCGGTCGGCGTCAGACGCGCTCGATGATGGTGGCGACACCCATACCGCCGCCGATGCACAGGGTGACCAGCGCGTACCGGGCGTTGCGACGCTCCAGCTCGTCGACCATGGTGCCGGTGATCATGGCGCCGGTGGCGCCCAGCGGGTGGCCCATGGCGATGGCGCCGCCGTTGACGTTGAGCTTCTCGTCCGGGATCTGCAGATCCTTCTGGAACTTCAGCACCACGGAGGCGAACGCTTCGTTGATCTCGAACAGGTCGATATCGTCGACGGTCAGACCGGCCTTGGCCAGCACCTTGCGCGCGGCCGGGGTCGGGCCGGTGAGCATGATGGTGCTGTCCGCGCCGCTGGTGGCGGTGGCGACGATGCGGGCGCGCGGAGTCAGGCCCGAGGCCTTGCCGGCTTCTTCGGTACCGACCAGGACCAGCGCGGCACCGTCGACGATGCCGGAGCTGTTGCCACCGTGGTGGACATGCTCGATCTTCTCGACGAAGTGGTACTTCTGCAGCGCCACCGCGTCGAAGCCGCCCATTTCACCGATACCGGCGAACGACGGGTTCAGCTTGGCCAGGTCCTCCAGGGTGGTACCGGGCCGCATGTGCTCGTCTTTGTCCAGGACGGTCAGGCCGTTGATGTCCTTGACCGGGACGATCGACTTGGCGAAGTAGCCGCCGGTAGTCGCCTTGGCGGCCAGATCCTGCGAGCGCACCGCGTAGGCGTCGACGTCTTCACGGGTGAAGCCTTCGATGCTGGCGATCAGGTCGGCACTCACGCCCTGGGGGACGACGTAGGTGTCGTAGTTGGTGGCCGGATCGAGCATCCAGGCGCCGCCGTCGGAGCCCATGGGCACACGCGACATGGATTCGACACCGCCGGCCAGGACCAGATCCTCGAATCCGGAGCGGACCTTCTGCGCCGCCATGTTCACGGCCTCGAGGCCGGAGGCACAGAAACGGTTGATCTGCACGCCGCCGACCGTCTCCGGCAGGCCGGCGGTCAGCACGGTGGTGCGGGCGATATCGGAACCCTGGTCTCCGACGGGGGACACGACGCCGAGGATCAGGTCCGAGATCCGGTCCTCGTCGAGGTTCGGAAAGCGGTTGCGGAGCTCCTGCACCAGCCCGGTGGTCAGATCGATCGGCTTGACCGAGTGCAGCGACCCCTTCTTGTTGCGGCCGCGCGGGGTGCGGATGGCCTCGTAAATGTAGGCCTCTGTGGTCATATCGGAATGTCCCTTCGTAGGAATACGCCCGCCCCACCTGGTTGGGCAGACGCGAGTTACCTCGCCGACCGGCCGTTCGACCGACCGTATTCAGTTGGCAGCGCTGACGGGCAGATCACCCGCGCGGGCATACGCTGTACAAACCACGGCACAGGCCAGCTAGGGGGTACCGAGCGGCCCGTACCTCACGGCCCACCATAGAACCTCGTCTCGCCGAAGTCCGCAGCTACCCGCCCATACTACCGCCGAATGCGAACTCCGGTTAACTTAACGTGGTCGAGACGGTGCTTGTCAACCATTCAAGGGGGTGGCGCCCAGCTCACTGGCCAGTAGTCGCAGAGCGACGTCGTCCGGGTCGCGCCGATCGCCGGGGGCGACCGGCTGCGCGGACTCCGCGAGCATCTCCCGCTCTTCCTCCGGAGTGGAGGGCGGCACGCTGTTCGGTGCGTAACCGTGATCGCCCGGACCCGGGTCATCGGGCAGATCCGGATAGTCCGGCGGCGGGATGTCGTCGTAGGGATTCGCCGCGGCCGCACCGGCGGCCTTGGCCTGACTCGGCCGGGAGAACCGCGGCGGCCGCCGACCCGGATCGCCGGCGCGGCCCCCCGCTCCCGCGCCCGGCCGCGCATCGTTGTCCGATCCGCCCGCGCCACCGTCCTGCGCCGAGCCTGCCGGTGCCTCACCGGCGTCGTCGGGCTCACCACCGGACCGGCTCGGCGCCGGTCGCCGTGGACCGCCTCGGCGGCCGCCTTCGGATTCACCCGACTCGGTGTCACCCGATCGGCGCCCGCCCCGCTCTCGTCCGCCGGGACCCCGGGAGACCTGCTGCCCCGTGACCACCCACCGGACGGGGTGTTCCCGGCCGAGCACCGCGGTCACGGCCGAGCGGACCGCCGACAGGGGTTGCGGCTGCGAGAGACGCTGGACCAGCGCGGCGTGGTGGGCCAGCACGATCTCACCGTCCTCGACACCGGCGACCGACGCTCCCGACGTGAGCATGGCCCCGATCGTCGGCCCGAAGTCCTTGACCTTGACCTTGATCTCCGGCCACGCGGCTTCCACCGCCGCCAGCAGTTCCGGATCGGCCGGCGCCGAGTCGGTATCCGGCCCGGTCGGCTCGGCACCGGAAGTCGCCTCGCTCGCGGCCGCCGAATCACTCGCGGGCGGTTCGGCGGAGTTCTCCGCACTCACCGATTCGTCGACTGGGCCGCCGGGATGCTCTGGGCCCGCCGAGCCGGTCGGAGCGGTCGCGGTCGGCTCGGCAGGCCGGGGCGGGGCCGCGTTCGGCTGGGGTGACACCGCGTCCCGCGGCGGACCCATGGGCGCGGCAGCACCCGCGGCATTCGGATCGTCGCGCACTTCGGCTACGGGAGACTGCGGCGCCGCCGGACCACTCTCGACCTCGACGGAGCCCGCTGGAGCCTCGGGATGTCCGGCCGGGGCCGCCGCTATCTCCCGGTCCCGGCCACCGCGATCGACCGCGGGAGGCATCGGACCCGGCTCCGCGGCTTCGGCCGACTCGCCGACAGTGGGACCTTCCGGCACCCGGCCGGTCCTGGACTCCCGTAGCGCGGCCAGGGCCTCGGCCCCACGGCGGCGGGACGGATCGGACGCGGCCGCTCGCACGGGCGCCGTGACTTCGGGGGGCGGGCCATCCGCCGGGGCACTGCTCGCGGGCGCGGCGGGTGGCACCGCGCGGACACCGGACGCGACCCGCCGCTCCAGTTGTTCCAGCCGTTGCAGCGTCGCGGCGTCGGATTCGTCGGCGGCGGGCAGCAGCATCCGGGAGCAGACGACCTCGAGCAGCAGTCGCGGCGCGGTGGCCCCGCGCATCTCCCCCAGTCCGGCGTGCAGAAGTTCGGCGTAGCGGGTGAGGGACGCGGGACCGAGCCGGGCGGCCTGCTCGCGCATCCGGTCCAGCAGATCGGCGGGCCCGGCGACGAGTCCGCGTTCGGTGGCGTCGGGTACGGCCCGGATCAGGATCAGATCGCGCAGGCGCTCGAGCAGGTCCACCGCGAACCGGCGCGGATCGTGACCGGCTTCCATCACCCGATCAACGGTGCCGAACAGTGCGGCGCCGTCGGCTGCCGCCAACGCGTCGACCGCGTCATCGATCAGCGCCACGTCGGTCACCCCCAGCAGTGCTACGGCGCGCGGATAGGTGACGCCCTCGGACCCGGCACCGGCGAGCAACTGGTCCAGCACACTCAAACTGTCGCGCGGGGATCCACCGCCCGCACGGATCACCAACGGGTACACCGCTTCTTCCACGGTGACCTGTTCCTGCTCGCAGATCCCGCCGAGCAGCCCCCGCATGGTGGCGGGGGGCAGCAGCCGGAAGGGATAGTGATGGGTGCGCGAGCGGATCGTCGGCAGCACCTTGTCCGGTTCGGTGGTGGCGAAGACGAAGATCAGATGGGCCGGGGGCTCCTCGACGATCTTCAGCAGTGCGTTGAATCCGGCCGTGGTGACCATATGCGCCTCGTCGACGATGAACACCCGGTAGCGGGATTCGGCGGGCGCGTAGAAGGCCCGGTCGCGCAGTTCGCGGGTGTCGTCGACACCACCGTGGCTGGCGGCGTCCAGCTCGATCACATCGAGGTTGCCGCCACCGCCGGGCGCCAGCGCGAGGCAGGAGGCGCAGGTGCCGCAAGGCGTGGAGGTGGGGCCCTGCGCGCAGTTCAGCGAACGCGCGAGGATCCGGGCCGATGAGGTCTTACCGCAACCACGCGGACCGGAGAATAGATAGGCATGACTGATCCGGCCGGTGTCCAGCGCGGTACACAGCGGTTCGGTGACGTGCTCCTGGCCCACCACGTCAGCGAACGTTGCCGGTCGGTACTTCCGGTACAGAGCCACGGCCAGAGGCTACCGGCGGACCCCGACAGCGCGCACCCGGCGTGGGTACAGGCTCGCCACGGACTTCGGGCGGTCTCTTCCATCTCTGTGTTAACAGCGTTACGCTAACGCCACTAACTTACTAGCTCGGGGGCCATACATGTTGCTACGCATCGCGCAGTTCACCACCAGGTTTCCGCGCACGATACTCATCGGCGCGCTGGCCGTCGCGCTGCTGTGCGGGATCTTCGGGGCCACCGCGGCTTCCGGCCTGAAATCCGGCGGGTTCGTCCCCGAGGACGCCGAATCCGTCCGCGCCGCCCAGGCACTCACCGATAATTTCGACGGCGCCGCACCCAACTACATCCTGCTGGTCGAATCACCGGACGGGGTCGACGCCGACCAGGTGCGCACGCGCGCGTTGCGGATCATCGATGTCCTGAAGGCCCACCCGGATACCGCCGCGGTCCAGTCGTACTGGACCGCGCCGTCACCGGCCGTCGCGAGCGCGCTGCGCAGCACCGATGGCGAATCCGGGCTCATCGCGGTCAGTTTCGACGGCGACGAGACCCAGATCCAGGAGGCCGCCGGCGAGCTCGGCGGGCAGGTGACCGGTAGCACCGACGGTGTCACCGTCCGGGCGGGCGGGACCGCCGCGACCTTCCACGAGGTCAACGGCCAGATCACCCACGACCTCGCGGTCGCCGAGACCGCGGCCGTCCCGCTGACCCTGATCGTGCTCATCCTGGTCTTCGGAAGTCTGATCGCCGCGTCGCTGCCGCTGGTGGTCGGGCTGCTCGCGATCGCCGCCACTCTGGCGATCCTCAAGCTGTTCACCTTGTTCACCGACGTCTCCATCTACGCGATGAACCTGACCACCGCGCTGGGCCTGGCCCTGGCCATCGACTACAGCCTGTTCATCGTCAGCCGGTTCCGGGAGGAGCTCGCGACCGGTCTCGACCCGCGCGCGGCCACCATCCGCGCCCTGCAGACCGCCGGGCGCACCGTCCTCTTCTCGGCGGTCACGGTGGCGCTGTCGCTATCGGCGATGCTCGTGTTCGACCTGTACTTCCTGCGTTCGTTCGCCTACTCCGGGGTCGCGGTCGTGGGCGCCGCCGCTGTCGCGTCGATCGTGGTCCTGCCCGCCGCGCTCGTCCTGCTCGGGCACCGGGTCAACGCGCTCGACCTGCGCGCCCCGATTCTGCGCCTGTTCGGGCGCGAACCCGCTCCGCTCGGCGCCATGGCCCCGGAGCAGACCGGCTGGTATCGGCTGGTCAAGCGGGTCATGCGGGCCGCGGTACCGGTCGCCCTACTGATCGTGGCACTGCTGCTGGTGCTGGGCTCACCCTTCCTCTCCGTGAAATTCGGCTATCCCGACGAGCGGGTACTACCGAACTCGGCGGCGAGCCGGCAGGTGGGCGACGAGATCCGCGCGGATTTCCCCCGTGCCGATCCCGGCAGTAACACCACGATCGTGCTGGACGGATACCGCGACGAGCGCGGAATCGGCGACTACGCGGCCCGGCTCTCCGAGGTCGAGGACGTCACCGCGGTGCTGTCCGGTTCAGGCGTGTATGTCTCCGGGAACAAGCTCGCACCCACCCCACCCGGAATGAGCAACGACACCGGCACGTACTTGACCGTCACCTCGTCACTGGACCCCTTCTCGCCGGCCGGCGGAAAGCAGCTCGACGCGTTGCGGGCGGTCGACGCGCCCGCTCCAGCCCTCTTCGGCGGGGCGGCCGCGGTGAACGAGGATTCGCTCGGGGCCTTGGCCGATCGGCTCCCCCTGGCGGCGTTGCTCATCATATTGTCGACGTTCGTGGTGTTGTTCCTCTTCACCGGCAGTATCGTCCTGCCGCTGAAAGCTCTACTGCTGAACATTCTTTCGTTGACCGCCGCCTTCGGCGCCATGGTGTGGATCTTCCAGGAGGGCCATCTGGAGGGACTGCTCGGCTTCACCGCCGTCGGCTATCTGGTGCCGACCATGCCGATCCTCATGTTCTGCCTGGCCTTCGGGCTGTCCATGGACTATGAAGTGTTCCTGCTGTCCCGTATCCGCGAGGAATGGTTGCGCAGGCGGGCCGGGCGCACGGGGGCGGAGTTCGCGGAAGAGGACAACACCGAGTCCGTCGCCATCGGAGTGGCCCGCACCGGCCGCATCTTCACCGCCGCTGCCGTACTGATGGCGATCGTGATCGGCGCCCTCACCACCTCCAAGGTGTCGTTCATCCAGCTGATGGGCCTGGGCCTCACCTTGACCGTGCTCGCCGACGCCACCCTCATCCGGGCCCTGCTGGTACCGGCCCTGATGAAACTGATGGGGCCGCTCAACTGGTGGGCGCCGAAACCGCTGGCACGCTTGCACGATCGGATCGGATTCACCGAGGAGCCGGCCGATCCGACGACGGCCGGGGCCGAACGGCCGGTGCGCGTATGACCGGGCGGCCGCGGTCTCCGCGTGGTGCCGGTGGCCGGCTCCGCGCGGAGATCATCGCCGCCACCCGGGAGTTACTCGAAAGCACGGGCAGTGTCGCAGCGGTATCGATCCGAGCGGTCGCGGGCCTGGTCGGGGTCAGCGCGCCGTCGATCTATCGGCACTTCGCCGACAAGGACGCGCTGATCGAGGCCGCGGTCGCCGAGGTGTTCGAAGCGCTGGACACCGCGATGCAGGCGGCGGTGGATCCGACGGATCCACCGGCGCTGCGCCTGCACCGCCTCGGCCTCGCCTATGTCCGCTTCGCCCTGGATCATCCCGAGCAGTATCGGCTGGCGACCATCCCGACCACCCATCAGGGCGCCGTGGACATGGTGCTGACGAGCGGCGCGTTCCGGTATTTCGCCGCGACGGTGGAGGAGGCCATGGCCGACGGTCTGATCGACCGCGCGGACCCGACCCCGCTGGTGCTCGAATTATGGGCGGCGGCGCACGGTATAGCCTCACTGCTGCTGGCAAAACCGTACCTGCCCTGGGGTGATCCGATGACCATCGCCGAAAGGGTGCTCGACGCGGCATGTTTCGGTCACATACTCGGCGAGCTGATGGGACCCGACAAGACCCCGGCCGAAATGACCCGGTGGGTGATGGACCTCCGCACGCGGATCCGTGCCCCGGACTCGGCCGCGGACCGACTCAGTTCACCGCGTCGGCCGCCGCAGTGAAGGTATTGCACTCGGCGGTCAGATTGTGTTCGACGCCCAGGCCGAACCAGCGTCCACCGTTGTCCGGAGTGCCGTGGTCACGCATATCGCCGTGCTGATCGCCGCGGTGGTCGGCATCGGTACGCGCATCGGTCAGCTGTCCGCTGGTGAGCGCACCGCCGTCGGCCGAGGACACCAGATACATCCCGTCGAAACAGTTGGCCTGCAACTCCACCCGCCGCGACAGTTCGAGTCCTGCTGTGCTGCGCGCACCGGCGTCGACGCGGGCGCTGTTGGCGGCGAGCAGGATCCCGGACATGTTCTGGATGTGATGCCCGTACTCGTGAGCGAAGACCGACAGGTAGACGACCCAGTTGTCCTCGTAATAATCGGTCTGCAACTGGCTGATCGGCATATAGACGGTCCGGTTCGCCGGGCAGTAGAACGCGGCGAATTCACTGGTCGAACCGGTGCACGGAGTAGTGATTCCGTCGGTGTTCGCCGATACCAGCACGGTCGGCGGCTCGAACGGCAGACCCGAATCCTCGAGTACCGGCTGCCAGGCCGCCTCCAGGCATTTCCCGGCGCTCTCGAAGAATGCCCGGGCCGTGTCCTCGTCGGCCGACCACGGCGAGTACTCGCAATCCGCCGGGATCAGCGTGGCATCGGTATCGGTGAGCAATGGATTCGTACCGGTCTGGGCGGGGCCGGTTTCGCTGGTGGCGTAGCTGTGCTCGGGTTGCGGGCCGAGTACTCGCAAAGTGTCGGAATTCAGCGCTCCCCGCACCAGCGCCCCGACCAGCACCACGATCACGGCGAGGACCAGCAGCAAGGTACTGCCACTGCTGCGGCGGGTGCGCGGCCGCGGCGCGTTCGGAACCCGATAGGGCACCGGCGGCGGCATGGGTGGCGCGACGATCGGGCGATAACCGGCCATCGGCCCCTGTTGCGGATAACCGGGCTGCCGGTGGGGATATCCCGGGGCAGCAGGGTATCCGGGGCGAGGTCCTGGATACGGCGGCCGCTGCGGGCCACCCGGCCGGGGACCGTATTGAGGCCGGACGCCCGGCGGTATCGGCGGCCTACCGGGAGGTACCGGTCCCCGTCCGTAAGGTGGTTGTGTCACTCCCCCGGACCCCCTCGCATTCTCCGATCACCAACAGCCGCTGACGCAGGATAGCAAGCTGTCTAAGGTAACGAGTCATGCTCACATTTCGGGGGGGCGCACTCGCGCTGCTGCTCGCACTGACCGGACTTCTCGTCGTTATCGGGCCGAGCACGCCGACAGCGCGGGCCCAGGAGCCGGCCGGTTCGATCCTGTACCTGGATATGACGCTCAACCGCGAGGGCGTGCTGGAAGTGACCGAGCGCGTGACGGTTCCACCCGGTGCGCGATTCACCATGACACTTCCGCTGCGGGTACAGATCAGCGAAGATTCCGAACGCCGGTTCGCGGTCACCGATATCGAGACCACCGGTCCGGGCAGTGCGACCATCGCCGATGATCTGTTCACAGTCGACGCGGGTCCCGGTGAGACGACCGTCCACTACTCGGTGCGCAATACGGTCAGTGACGCCGACGGCAGTCAGGTCTTCCGCTGGTTCGGGGTGCTCAATGTCGATCTCGCCGAGGTCCATGCCTCACTGATCAGCCCCAGTTTCGAGATGGGCATCGTGGAATGCCTGCTGGGCCCGATCGGTGCCACTCGGCCCTGCGCTCAGGTACGGATCGAGCCGGACGGCGTCATGTACCTGGACCAGTCGAATCTGCGCAAAGGCGAATCCGTCGACCTGACCCTGCAGGTCCCGCCCGGAACCGTACCGGCGAACGCCGATATCACCGGTCCCGGCGATTCACCGTTCGCGGTGACCGGGCCCGTGCTCGTCGCGTTCGGTCTGCTGCTGGCCGCACTCGCCGCCCTGGCCGCCTACATCATCTGGGTGCGCCGGCAGTCGGTCCCCGCCGAGCCGATGGAACCACTGGTACGCAGCGGCGGGCGAACTCAGTTCAGCTCACCGGCCGGTATCCTGCCGGGCGAGGCCGGTGTGCTGCTGGACGGCCACTCCGATCCGACCGATATCGCCGCGACGGTGGTGGATCTCGCGGTCCGCAACTATCTGTGGATCGCGCGGATCGGTGAGACTCAGTGGCGGATCGTCCGGGTCAATCCGGCCGACGCCCAGCTGCGCGGCTACGAGCGGACGGTTTACGACGCACTGTTGCCACCCGGCACCGACGAGGTCACGATGGCCGAACTGGGCGTGCCCGGCCGGCTGCCGACCGAACCGCTGCGGCAGGCCATGGTCACCGACGCGGTCGAACGCGGCGCCTTCATCGATCCGATCCGCCGCCGTATCCCGTTGTGGCTGGGCGGCGGCCTGGTCGCGCTGGGCGTTGTGGTGACCGTCCTCGCCGCGCTGCTCGCCGGCCACGCTCTGGTCGGGGTGGCGATCGCGCTGGCCGGCGCCGGATTGCTCGCCGCCCAGCGGTTCCTGCCGGTGCGCACGGCTTTCGGCCGGACGCTGACCGCGCAGGTCCGTGGTTTGCAGAAAGGTCTGGAACAGGTGACCAGCCGGCAGATCCCACCCGGCGATCGCGAACTCGTGTTCTCCCGCGGTCTGCCCTACATGGTGGTCTGGAGCCGGCCCGACAATTGGGTCCGCACCTTCCGCGATATCGACCCCTCCGCCGACGACGATCCCGGGCTGTACTGGTTCGGCGGTTTCGAAGGCGACCGGGACCTGCACCGCTTCGCCGTGCACTTCCCGTATTTCATCACTGCGATCGAATCGCTGTTCCCGGCGAAATAACGTGAAAACCCCGTGCGGCAGTCGCCGCACGGGGCACGTCCGGGGCTTCAGCGCCTCATGCCGTGACCCGGCGCAGCGCGGCGAGCGGGTCGGCGTACAGCGCACTCAGCGAAGTGACGACGGCCGCGAACTCCTGCACCTTCGAGGCGTATCCGGTGACCCGGATATCCGTGGGCGGAAGCACCGTGGATTCGTTGAAGGCACGCGCCACATGGGCGAGGCCGGGGCGGTAGGTCGTGAATGCCTGACCACCGAGCACCACGCGGTCCGGGTTGAGCATATCCCGCACCAGGGCCACCGTCCGGCCGAGCACGGTCGCCCGTTCGGCCAGCAGTTCGCGGGCCGGTTCGGAACCGCGTGCGGCAGCCCGGTAGAGATCGGCGATGGACGAACTGGCCTTCCCGTTGTGCGCGGGGATGATTCCCCGGCCGACGGCGCGCGCGTGGAGCCCACGGTCGCCGACGGTCGCCTCCAAGCAACCGCGCCGGCCGCACGAGCATTCGACATCGGAGCCCGTGGGCAGATGCGCGATGGAACCCGGCCCGTTGCTCGGGGTGTGCACCCGGCCGTCCAGGGTCACCGAGATACCGGCGGTCTCCCGAACATAGAAGTAGAGGCTGCTGCCGTGTGCGGCCCGACCGTGATCCTCCGCCGCCTCCTGGCTCACACCGGGCAGCAGCAGTTCCGATGCGGCCATCGCCTCGACGTGCGGGGCGACCGTCACCGGCAGACCGAGCACTTCGCTGAACACCGCACCCACCGGAGCGGTCTGCCAGCCCAGTTTCGGATGGTCGACGACACCGGTGCCGGGATCCACCCGGCCGCCGATCGCGACGCCCACCCATAACGGGTTGCGCCGATACCAGCGCTGCAGAAAGGATTTCGCACTGTGTGCGACGGTCTTGACCGCGAACTCCTGCCCGGTCTGCGGAGTGGCGATGGTCAGGCCGCCGAGGATCCGCCCACGCAGATCCGAGACCACGATCCGGGTGGACGCGGCGCCGATATGGACCCCGAGCGTGCCGAATGTGTCGTGATCGACCTCGAACGGCACTCGGGGGCGGCCGACCGCACCGGAAGCTGTCAGATCGGCACGCTCACGCAACAGACCGGCGGTGAGCAGCGACGACACCTGCCGGTTGACGGTGGCGATACTCAGTCCGGTGGCACGTGCGGTTTTGTCCCGGAATACCGGGCCGGTGGTGGCGGCCCGGAGCACGGCCGCAGCGGGATTATCCGATAAGCGCAGATCAGGGGCTATAACTGGACGGGGAACTCGGGTACGGACAGTGGGAGCCTGCGACGCGGTGCGTTCGGCGGTGCGGACGGCCATATGAATTTCCTCGATGAATATCTCCCGCGAAACGGGATATGCCTACAACAGAAACCGAGGCGGCTGGGACATTCACATCGCTCAACCGCAGCAGCAGCGGCAACACAACTCACGAGTGAGGGGCAGTCGCAGACCCAGAGCGGCGGTCACATAGGTGACCTTCCGCGAGTCGGCGCTGCTGGTAGACATAACAAATAAATTAACATCTCCCCGGTCGCAACACCAAGGTTTCCGAGATCCTCGTATCCCGGCCTAGGACGTTTCCCCTGCTCCGTACCTTTTTTTCGCGATCCGCCCCCACCACCCGGCGCTGCACGGTCATTCTCGGCCGTCCCATGATGTGGTATCGGCACCGTGGCGAATTCCGGGCGGTCCCGAATCGAATTCTCCGCGAGCGCGCGGGAAATATCGACACCGCCGGTAGGGGCATTTCCCGTGAACTCTCGGAGAATATTCCCCGTCGATTTTCGAATATTCTCCGCACGCGGACGGACAATCGGCGCGCTCGGTTTTCCGGCCGGCCCGCGCGGAGAGTAGCGCTCGCCCGCACCACCGGAACTTCGCGCGCCGCGGCCGGCGAGTCGCGAAAGGCCCTGGTCCACGGCTTTTCCCGCTGCTATGCTCCGAGCACACGGTGGGGAGACCGAAGGGGGAAGAAGATGCCTGTGCCAGATCTGGGGCAATCGGCTGCTGTTCGCTTGTACGAGGCGGCGCGGGCCGGGGAGTTCCATATGTCCGAGGACGCGGCCCGCGGCCTCGCCGAATCCTGCGACCGGCTCGCCGAGCGGCTACAGCAGGCGCGGGAGGGTGCCGAGACCCTCACCGCCGTCCGCGGTTTTCCGGATCTCCCCTCGGGGCACGCGCTGAGCCAGGGCTTCGCCGCGAAGGGGCAGGAGTATCTGGACACCCTCCGAGCCTTCGAACAGACAGCGCTACGGCATAAAGCCGCGTATCTGGCGGCCGCGTCACTTTTCCTGGAAGCCGACGCCGCCAACAGCGCGGCCCTGATACGCACGGTGGCGGATACCGCATGACATGCGGCAGTATATCGAATCACGCAGGGGTGCAGAAGAATTGAAACCATGCGGTCCGACGTGCCGTAACCGGTGCACGCCGGATCGATCGACCGAGGGGGCCGACAGTGGCGCAGCAGGGGCAACCGGACACGAGTGGGGCGGGCACGGATCCGGCCTACGTTCCCGACCGTGACGTATTCGACGCGTACACCCATCAGCAGATCTGGGACCTGGCGCGCGTCGCCCTGGCCCCGGCCGAACTGAGACGTATCGCCGATACTTGGGGTGATACCGCGAAGGCGGTGGAATCGGCATTCGATGAATTCGCCCGCGATATCGCCCGATTCTCCGGCAGCTGGTCGGGCCTGTCGGCGACCACCGCGGTTCGGGCGGCGACCGCGTTCATCCACGACGGTGACGATGCCGTCTCCGTCTGCCGCGTCGTGGAGCAGTTGCTGTCGGCGGATTCCACCGCCGCCGAATCGGTACGCGCGGCGATACCACCGCCGCCCGGCCCCTATCGGCCCGATCCGGACCCGGCTGTCGAAGCGGCCGGCGGTGCGCAGCGGCGCACGGCGTACAACACAGCCGCGGCCGCCCTAACCGCCGACGCCCAGGACGCCATGACCTTCGGCTACAACCCGACGATCCCGGCCAGCGGCGACAACGTCCCACGATTCCCCGCCCCGCTGGACCGGGCCCCGCTGGGCGACCGGCCCATTGCGGGAGCTCCGGTAGCGACGGACCCCTCCGCAACACCGCCACCCACGGGCTCCGACCGGATTCGTACCCCGGCCGGCCGGGAATCCGATCCTGCGCCATCCGCGGACCCGCAGACGGGACCGAGGCCCGGAACAAACGAATCGGCGAGCGGCCCGAGTGCGGCGGGCCCGGAAAACACCGAACCACCAGCCGATACGCCACGACCGGATACCGGCGCACCGGGTAGCGACTATCCATCCGAACCGGCAGACCGATCCGATGCGGATGGTCCCGCCCCTGGAAGGGACGTCACCGCCCCGGCAGCGAGCGACGAACCTGTCGTGAAACGCTCAGCCGTGGAAAGCGCCGCGGTCACCGATCAGCCACGATCACAGTCCACCACATCGGCGGGCACGACCGCCGTCACCGACCGACCCGATCCGGTCACCACCCGGACAGCAATGCCACACCGGTCACCGACGCCGAGTGGATGGGGTCCGGCGGGAACAAGTGGTGGCAGCGACACCACCGGTGCGCCACCCGCACCGGCTGCCGCAGGTGGCGGCAACCGCCCCGGCCCGATCAATTCGCCGGCGCCTGCGGCATCCCAATTGCCTTCCTCCGCGACAGGTTCCGATACCGGCACCGGCCAGCGCGCCGGCCACAGCGAGCAGATCGCACGGTCGGCGCAGCCGCGGGCGGCCACCGAAGCGGCCCGCGAATCGCTCGGCACAGCGAACACCGGGCCGGATACCGCGGCAAATGACAAATCCGAACAACCTCCCGGAGGGCGTGCGGCGCGACCGACCGGGCTCCCCTTACCCATCGCCGCGAGACCCTTACCGTCTCGCGAGCCCGAGCGGGAACGCACCGGCCCGGACTATCTGCGCGCACCCAACGAGCAACTGACCGACACCCCGCCCACCGCCCCACCGGTATTCGGTGAGTACTCCGACGAAGAGAAACCGGACAGGACCGCATCTGGTGGCGGGAGCCGCTGATGGAATGGGTGTTCACGCCGGACGAGTTCGGTCATATCTGGCAGACCGAGACCGGACTCGACCGGCGGCCCCACCCGATAGACCTCGCCCCGCGCGGGACCGTCACCACCGAGCGCGCCAGAGCCGCACTCGAACTGGAACGGCGTTTCCCACCCAACCACGATGCCGATCTCACCGGTACGCTGCGGTTCCTGGCTCGCACCGACGTGACACGGGTGACCGTGTTCGGCGACGAATTCGACGGAGACCTGCGCCGACCGGACCCGATCCTGGCGCTCGCCGTCGCCTTCGGGAACTGGGGTGCGGTGATTCACGCACACTCCGAGCAGGTGAACGTCACAGCCTGTCACGCGCGGAACATCGGAAAACATCTCGCCACCACGCTGGGACCGATGGGGCCGGGAACCCTTCCGGCCATGCGGGAGCCACGCGAGGCCGTCCTGTGCCCGAGCCCGGGTCCGGGGGAATCCGGCCGGGCAGCCGCCCGAGCCGAGCGGCTCCGGGAGATCCTGCACCGGCCGATCGACGCGCGTGGTTTCTTCACAATCACCGTCACCCCGGACGATCCGATGTCGCCGCCGCCGGCACATCGCACCTGGCTGGATTTCACCGGTGACGGCCGCTATCTACTGAGTGCGGGCAGCCATCTGACACTCACCCCGGTCGGCGAATCCGATCTGGCCGCCGAACTCACCCGGATGGCGCATATCCGCTGACCCGGACGGCACCGGACAGGGATCATTTCTGCTTGGCGGCTGCCTTCATCTGCTTCTTGAACGCACGAACCTCGAGCAGAGTCTCCCCATCGACGATATCGGCGGCCGAACGCCGCGAGTCCGGCTCGGAATAGTCCCCCGCCGCAGCTTCCCATCCGGCGGGTCGCACGCCCAGTTGCTTACCGAGCAGGGCGAGGAATATCCGGGCCTTCTGGTCGCCGTATCCGGGCAGCGCCTTCAATCGCTGCAACACCTCTTCGCCGTCGGGATCTCCGGCTGTCCAGATCGCTGCCACGTCTCCGTCGTAGTTCTCGATCACGTAGCGCGCGAGATCCTGGATCCGGCGCGCCATGGAACGGCCATAGCGATGGATGGCGGGCGGAGTAGCCGCCATCTCCTCGAACTCCGCCGGATCCGCGGCGGCGATCGCACGGATATCCAGCCCGCCCATCCGGTCGGCGATCTTCTTGGGGCCCCGAAAGGCATGCTCGAGCGGGTACTGCTGGTCCAGGAGCATCCCGATCACCAACGCCAGCGAACTCTCCGACAGCAGCTCATCGGCCTCGGGCTCCTGCGCCAGACACAACTTGGCCATGCCGTGCTCCTCACCGTCGACTACCAGCGATGATCCCATGCCGGACCTCCGCCTTCACTCCGGCCATGCGCGGTCTATAGATGGGCTTCGTCCAGCTGCACCCATTAGGCTCGCCCCATGCCACACACGGCCACAGAGCCACCCACCACACTGGATGGACACGGAACCATGGACAGTTTCGGGTTACGCCCCGACCGTTTCGATGCCGCGGGCCAGGATCAGCTGGTCGACATCCGCGATCTACAGGCCACGCTGCCGGGGCTCACCCGGCTACGCGACTGGGCGCACGAAGCTCTCGCGCTGCAGCCCGGTGAGCACGCGGTCGATATCGGTTCCGGCACCGGATCGGAGGTGATCACCTTCTCAGGCGCCGTGGGGCCCACCGGCACCGCCGCGGGCGTGGAACCCGACCCGAACCTGCTCGCCACCGCCCAAGCGCGCGCCACCGAGGCGCGTTCGCCGGCCACCTTCCATTCCGGTGACGCCTACGGTGTGCCGTTCGGACCCGAAACCTTCGACGCGGTGCTGTGCGAGCGGGTCTTCCAGCATCTGACCGCGCCCGCCCGGGCCGCCCGGGAGATCGCCCGAGTGCTGCGCCCCGGTGGCCGGGCCGTCGTGATGGACGCCGACTGGGGTTCGGCGATCGTGCACCCCGGAGACCACCGGGTGATCCGCGAGGTCGTGGACACTCTCGTATCCGCCACCACAAATCCCTATTCGGGCCGCCTACTGGCCGGGCTGTTGACCGCGGCCGGTCTGGAGGTGGAGAGCACTGGTTCGCAGGCGCTGGTCCAGGACCGCTCGGTCGGGGCCGGTGCGCTGGTCAGCCGGGTTTCGGCGATGGCGGTGGCTCGGCGGTTGATCACCGAGGCCGATCGCGAGAAACTACTCGGTGATCTGGCCCGGGGCGCCGCGGTCGGTGATATCCACCTCTCGGTGACCATGTTCGCCGTACACGTCCGCAAACCCGCCTGACCTGCGCCTGAACATCCGGCCTACTTCAATAGTTTCTCGGCGGCTGCCAGCAGCACGCAGGTCGCGAGGCCGTCCATGGCCCGCTCCAGCTCCGGCAGCGCCGGGAAACTGGGCGCGATCCGGATGTTCTTGTCCTCCACGTCCTTTTTGTACGGGAAGGCCGAACCAGCTGCGGTCAGCGCGATTCCGGCAGCCTTCGCCAGTTCGATCACGCGGGCGGCCGTACCCTCCAGCACATCGAGGCTGACGAAATATCCCCCCTTGGGCTCGGTCCAGGATGCGACCTTGGAGGCACCCAGACGTTCCTCGAGGATCCGCAACACGAGCGCGAACTTCGGTTCCAGGATCGCGCGATGCTTCTGCATATGCGCCCGCACTCCGGCGGCGTCGGTGAAGAACCGGAGGTGCCGCAGCTGGTTGACCTTGTCCGGGCCGATGCTCTTCTTCCCGGCATGCCCCAGGTACCAGTTCAGGTTCCCGGTCGAGGCGCCGAAGAAGCTCACCCCGGACCCGGCGAAGGTGATCTTGGACGTCGAGGCGAAGACCAAGGGCCGGTGTGGGTTTCCCGCCGCGGCGGCCATCGACAGAACGTCCAGCACCGGCGCCGCGGTATCGGTGAGCGGGTGCACGGCATAAGCGTTGTCCCAGAACAACCGAAAATCGGGCGCTGCGGCCGGTATCGAAACCAGTTCGCGCACCACATCTTCGGAGAACACGACACCGGTCGGGTTCGAATAGTTCGGAACCGCCCACATGCCCTTGATCTGCGGATCTTCGGCGAGTAGTTCGGCGACGACCCGGGTATCGGGTCCGTTGTGCCGCATCGGAACTGTGATCATCTCGAAGCCCAGCGATTCGGTGATCGCGAAGTGCCGATCGTAACCGGGGCTGGGGCACAGGAATTTCACCGTCGGCTCATCCGCCCACCGGCGCGGCGAATCGGGAAGCCCGAACAGCGTGGCGAAGGCGATGGTGTCGTGCATCAACTCCAGGCTGGCGTTGTTACCGGCGATCAGATTGTCGACGCCGATACCGAGCAGTTCGCCGAAGATGGCACGCAACTCCGGAAGTCCGTGCAGCCCACCGTAGTTACGGCAGTCGGTCCCGGTTCCATCGCGGAAGTCACCGTCGCCGGGCAGCGACAGCAGGGCCGAGGAAAGGGCGAGTTGTTCCGGCGAGGGCTTTCCCCGGGTCAGATCGAGGGTGAGCTGAGCTGCCTGCAGTGTCGCGTAGTTCGCGGACTGGAGTTCGTGCTCGGCGGCGAGTTCCTCGGGACTCATCAAACCGATCTGCGTTTGCCGGGGCATCCTGGACAGCCTTTCCAACTACCTGCTGAGGTGTATTCGCTTACGGGCGGCCACTGGGTCCGGCCGCCCCGAGCCACGTTACCCGGGCAAGCGCTGCCACCGGGAGCCGTCGGGATTCTGTGTTTTCTGCCCCGCCTTCGGCGGGGCGGGTCGGGGCCCTCGTGACCCCGACTCTGTGGATGGCGCCGCCTTCGGCGTTGCGTCGGGGCCTTCGTGAACCCTGCTCTTCACTTCAGCGCTGGGTCGCCGCGCTGCATCGCTTCGTCGCTCCGGAACCGGGGCGGGCCCCGACCACGGATACCGACCATCCATGGGATGTGGAAGGTGGGTGGGGAATACCTCATGAGCAGCGTGGGAGACCGACGATCCGGGATGTGCTCTGTTGCTGCGCTTCGTCACCGCGGGACCGGGGGAGGTCTCCGGGCACGGGAGCCGACCATCAGGAGTGCGTGGAGGTGGGCGTCCTGTGCTCGATCACATGAGGAGGGCACAACACTGTAGGTGCTCAATGGTCACCGATCTATGGACGGCCGACCGCACGTCGCATGATCTGAAGTAAGGGGACCCCGCGCACCCGACAGAGCCCGTTGACCCTTGCTGCCTTCCGGCCCTGGGGGAGTTCACAGGATGCGCGCCGCGCGGGATCCGTCGGCCAGTGTAGCGGCTACTCACGATCGTGCACCGCAGGGGGCGGTATTGCCCGCGCCGGGCCGGGCGCGAGAGGGCCCTGTGCTCGCTACCATTCTTCCGAGCCGGAGGGGATATTCCCTCACCACATGAGGGGATGACGAGGATGACCGAGGAGAATCCGCCGGAGCACGAGCGCGCGGAACAGACTAAGTGGTGGGAGACGCCGGGCGGCGGGGCCGGCGAAGTGGGGCCGGGCGTCGATCCGACGATGGTGAACCCGAATGCGGCCGCGCAGTTCCCCAGCGATCAGAATCCGCATGTGGCGCCCCCGTACTCGAGCGGGCAACAGCAGCAGCACCCGAGCGGCCACCAGCAGTACCCGAGCGGGCAGCAACAGCACTCAAGCGGCCAACAGCAGTACCCGAGCGGGCAGCAGTATGCGGGCGGACAACCGCCGTATCCGGCCTCCGGCCCCACCTGGCAGTCCGGGCAGCCCGCTTTTCCGGGTCCCACCGGATACGGGGCCGCCGCGGCCGCCCGTTCGCGGTCGAAGAACAACACCGCCCTGATCGTGGTCGGTGTAGTGCTGTTCGTGATCCTGCTCATCTGTGGAATCGGGGGTATCGCGCTGGTGAACTCCGACTCGGGGTCGGAGGCGACGGACGGTGACTACAGCATGAAGGGCGTGACCAATGCCTGTGACCTGGTCGACGCCTCGGTCCTGGACCAATGGGCCGCGAACCCGGACGAAACGACCCATCAGGAGAACGCCCCGGAGAGTTACGGGGGTGGATCGCTCAACTGCCAGGTGAGCAAAGAGGGCACCGATTCCAACAGTGGCCGGCTCTCCTTCGACGTCGCCTTCGACAGCGAATACGGCTCCTACGGCTATGACGATTGGAAGAAATCCGATACCGCCACCACCGGCACCGACTACGCCTCCGGCGCGGTGACCGGCGTGGGCGACGCGGCCTACTACTCGTCCGAGGTCACCGACTATTCGTCGTTCCAGACCCTGGACTACACGGTCGCGGCGAAGGCAGGCAATGCCTCGGTCAAGGTGAACATGTACATCACCTACGACGGTGTGGTGGACCGGTCGACAGTGGACCGGATCTGCAAGGACCAGGTCCGCAAGGCTCTCGACGAATTGCGCGAGTAGCCGCCTCGACCGCTCACGCAGGTTCCGGGCCGGGCTGGTTCCGCAGCGATACGACCGCCCGCTGAACACCGAGCACCGCTGAACACCGAGCACCGCAACACACCTCCCCCTCGGAACCGCCCGCTCCCTCGGATCGAGGGCTTCTCTGGTCGGGGCCCGCCCCGGTTCTGGAGCGACAGAGCGAAGGAGCGCAGCGACTGAGCGCAGGAGTGAAGAACCGGGGTCACGAGGGCCCCGACAGCCCCGCCGAAGGCGGGGCAAACAAACACAGTCGGGGCCCGCCCCGGTTCTGGAGCGACGAAGCGATGGAGCGCAGCGACTGAGCGTAGGAGTGAAGAACCGGGGTTAATAGGGCCCCGACCCGCGACGCCGGAGGCGGCGCCATATACACAGCCCCCGCCCCGCCGAAGGCGGGGCAATATACACAGAAACCGCCGGTGGGGATTCCCTACCGGCGGCTTCGTTGCGGAGGATGCGGGATTCGAACCCGCGAGGGCTGTTAACCCAACCCGCGTTCCAGGCGAGCGCCATAGGCCACTAGGCGAATCCTCCGCCGAGCAGCATACCTGCCACCCCGCCGCATCGTGAAAACGCCCGCTCAGCCCGCATCCGACGGCCGGTCCGCGATCGGCACCGAGGCGGGATTCATAGCATGAATCCCGTTACCCTGCAAGATATCCAGTAGTTTCGCGCCCTGATCATCCAATTGTGACGGCCGTCGCGCCTGCTCGCGCCGACGGTGCCATGATGGGCGCCGTGGATCCCCAGGTGATCGAAGTCGTTCAGAGTTCCCCGGCTTGGTGGCAGTCGTGGCTGCCGCTGCTCGGTTCGCTCATCCTCGGCGGGGTGGCCGTGATCGCGGTACTGGTCAACAACCGGACGAACCGGGACGCGATCGTCGCTGCCGACGAGCGCGCTCAGCGGACGCTGTCCGCGGCGGCCCAGCAGCAGAACGACAGTGCGAAACGTCAGGTCGATACGACCCGGCTGCAGCTCGATGCAGCTCATCACCAGGTGGAGTCCGCGCATGCGGTGGCGCTCGGGCAGGCCGGTGAGAACTGGCGACGGGGCACCGTGGTCGCTACGATCGCCGATTCGCTGGGTATGTCCGGTCGGATCTGTCAGGCGCTACGGCGGGATGAGGACTGGACCGATGAGCTCATCGGCGATCTGATCCATGATTTGGAGGATGGTTCGGAACGGGCCAATGTGCTGCGCCTGGTGGGTTCGGACCAGCACTACAAGCAGTGGCGCCGGATGGCCGATACGCTCTCTGATGCGCTGTTGGCCGCGCTCACGCTGCAGCGTAAGAAGCTGCAGGACGCCCCGGCCGAGGAGATCCGCGCCGCCCGCGATCATAAGAACCAGCTGCTGGGCGAGGTTCGGGCAGCCGAGCGCGAACTCATCGGCGCCACCCGCGAAGAGCTGGATATCGAACCGAACTGACCGATCCGGCCGGCTCCGGCGCCATGCTCACCCGGCTCGCCGGATATCGCGCATAGCCGCACGCAGATGATCGGTGTAGCTGTCCGGATCCGGGATGACCGCCGGATCGGCATGCAGTGACAGCGTGACCGTCTCACCCATCCCGTGGATCCCATGCGTGAGATGCATCACCGCGCCGAGCGCCGGGAAGCCGCCGGTGAAGCGAACCGGCGCCCCGCCGAAGCCCAGATCGGCCGGACCGCGGTTCACGCTGGAGACCACGGTATGGCCGGTGATCTCCGCGGGAACGGTGTCGATCGGATAGCTCCGGACGTCCCGCCGCAACATCACCGGTGGTAGTGCGTTCGTCACCGCGTCCTGCGCCGCCAGTAGGGGATGTAGCGCCCGCTCGCGCCGGGCGGAAAGATCTGCGGCTATCACCGCTGCCCGGCGCGTCGGGTCGTCCTCTCCGATCGCGAGATCCACGCCGAGGCTGCGGTAGTTGTTGCGTACCCCGGGCCGGGGCGGTACCGCCATCGGCACCTGAGCACCTAGCCGGGGCAGATCCTCGCCGCGGCCGCGCAGATAGCGTTCCAGCGCGAAGGAGATCGCCGTCAGGCCGACCACGGTCACGCTGCGGCCCGGGACTCGGAAATCCTGGGCGGGGAACACCAGCACGCGCGCCGCGCGGCCGGTGATCTCACCCGGCGTATTGAGCGGACCGGGCGGATATCCGGAGGCGGGCGGTGGGATCAGCCCGGCCGCGGTCAGCTCGGCTAGCTTGCTGCGCGCCCGCCCGGCGGCAAACCCGTGCCGGAGGGTTCGCGCCGTACCCAGCGGCAACGTCACGCCCCCGCGCAGTGCGCGCAGTGCGATCCGGGATCGCGACACCGTATGCGGCTTCGGCGCGACCGCAGCGTCCGGGCCACCGCCGTTGAACAGGGCACGCGCGATCCGGGAGGCTCCGCGGCCGTCGACCAGCGCATGCGATATCTGCAGGACCACCACGGTTACCAGTGGATCCGGTGTCGGGCTGTCCTGGATACCGCGGAAGATGTGCAGCCGCCAGGGACATATGGACGCATCCACGCCGGTGCCCAGCAGCCGGCCGAGAGCGGTGAGCAGTTCGGGCCAGCGAGACCGGTCGAGACGGTGCCGCACGGTTTGGTCGGGATCGAATTCGGCGGGGACCCACACCGGATAGGAGAGGCCTGTGGGGTCCGACCGCAACCGGACCCGCAATTCGGGGATCGCGGCACACCGGCGGACCACCTCGTCGCGCAGCCGTGGGGTTTCCCATTCGGATTCCGCGAAGCAGTAGAGAAGGAATTGGTCGTTGTGGGTACGCCGCGACAGCCAGTACATGGTCGCGTCCGGGGGCGCCAGCGGGATCACCGGCCGACCCTAATGGATGCTGCCTTGCGGAGCCCATCCGCCGCCGCGGCGCGGCCGGAGCGAATGCCCAGGTACGCAGAACGCGCACGGCCGGAGCGAATGCCCAGGTACGCAGAACGCGCACGGCCGGAGCGAATGCGGAGGTACGCCCCCGTGGTCCAGGCACGCAAAGGCCCCGGGTCGATCCGACCCGGGGCCGCCTTGCCTGATATCGGGAAAACCGTCAGGCGCCGCGGTAGTCTCCCGCCGATACTCCGGACAGGAACTCGGTCCACTCGGCCGGCGCGAAGGCCAGCACCGGCCCACTGCCGTGATCCTTCGTATCCCGGACCGCCACGTCGCCGCCTACGAGAAATGCCACCTCCACGCAGTTCCCGTCCGGGCCACTGTATGAACTCTTCCGCCACACAGCACCCGTCATATCCACCTTCACGGCACTGCACTCCTTCGCTGCGTCGATAATGATATTCGATTCCTGCATAGTTCCTGACTAGCTGGTATCCGGTGGACGACACCGAATACACCGATGCACGCGCGTAGCGAGCAAATATCCGGTTTGCCAGGTTCGGACTCGCACATACGCGAACACATCTGACGCGGGTGACCAAAACCCCTAGTGAGGGGGCCCCGCACCCCGAACAATAGCAGGTTCACACCGGGTTTGCCGCTCTCTTGCCAACTGGGCCAAGGCATTTGCCAATACTGCTAAGATGCCGTATTGCTGCGTAATTGCAGACTTATAAGGACGATTTTGCTCCAAAAAAGTACGGGGTCGCTAATAGCCGAAAGTGATTGTTATGTGATCGCCTGTAAAACATATGTCAACGCCCCTACCGCGACGGTGGTCGCGCCACGGCGGGATGATGGCGTCATGCCCGAACGCGATCGAGACGAGCTGGGGCGAGCCGCCAACGCCAGGCCCCGGGACCGACTGGGGCGCCCGCTGCCGCCGGGAAGACCCGGCGTTCCGCGGATACCCGACGACCTGGACCTCGAGCCCGCCGAGGCCCTCACCTACGCCCAGCAGCTGCTGGATCAGGGGTTGGCCTTCAACGCGCACGAAGTGCTGGAGTCGGTCTGGAAGAACGGCCCGAACGCCGAACGCATGCTATGGCAGGGTCTTGCGCAGTACGCAGTCGGCCTCACCCATATCCAACGCGGAAACCCCAAAGGCGCGCGCACGCTGCTCATACGCGCTGTCGAGCGGCTGCGGACCTTCGATCCGGTCGCCGCCGGACACGCGCCGGGCCGCCTCCCCTACGAACTCGACGGCCCGGGCCTGATCGCCCACGCCGAAACGCTGCTGGCCGAACTGACGGTGCCGCCCGGATCCGAATCGAATGCCGACGCTATCGCCGTCGAAGACGAGCGATCCGAGGCGCCGGATATCGATCTGTCCGAACTCATACCCCAGCTGCGCCGCGACCTACCATGACCCGGATGCCGTCCACTCCTTCCTCGCCCCCGGCCGGGCGGTACGCGCCCAGCCCGTCCGGGGATCTGCACCTGGGCAATCTGCGCACCGCACTGCTGGCCTGGCTCTTCGCCCGCGGCAGCGGCCGCCGGTTCGTGCTGCGTGTAGACGATCTGGACCGGGTACGACCCGGCGCCGAGGAACGTCAGCTGGCCGACCTCGCCGCTCTCGGTCTCGACTGGGACGGTCCGGTGACCCATCAGTCGGATCGTCTCGACCACTACGCCGCGGCCGTGGACCGGCTCACTTCCGCCGGACTGACCTACGAATGCTTCTGCACCAGAAAGGAAATCCAGCAGGCCGTCACCGCCCCACACGGACCACTGGGCGCTTACCCCGGCACCTGTCGCGATCTCACCCCCGGCGAGCGCGCGCAGCGCCGCACCGCCGGACGGCCCGCCGCAGTGCGGCTGCGTTCGGCCCGTACAGATTTCGAGATCACCGATCGGCTGCGCGGCCGGTACCGAGGGCCGGTCGACGATTTCGTCCTGCGCCGCGGCGACGGAATCCCCGCCTACAACCTGACTGTCGTGATCGATGATGCCGAACAGGGTGTGGACCAGGTGGTTCGCGGTGACGATCTGCTGCCGTCCACACCTCGGCAGGCCTATCTGGCCACGCTGCTCGACCTCGGGATACCCGAGTACGCGCATGTTCCGCTGGTCCTCAACACCGAGGGCAAGCGACTGGCCAAACGCGACGGTGCGGTTACCCTGGCCGATCGTCTCGCGCGCGGGGAAACCGTGGCTCGAGTGGTGGGACTGCTGGCCGACTCACTCGGCCTCGCGGGCCGCGGCGCCGGTGAACTGCTCGCCGGTTTCGACCCCGACCGGCTGCCTCGTGCACCCTGGGTACTCGATCCCGACAGCTTGGTGGTCGCGGGCCGCTGTCCGTAACCTGGCCTGCGACCAGATCTCCGGATTTCGAGTTCAGGCAGGCGAGATGACCAGTGGCGGGTACGACCCCAGCAACCACCCCCAGCCCGGGCAGCCCTACGGGCAGCCCCCGCAGTACCCGCAGCCCGGGCAGTACGTCCCACAGCAGGAGCAGTACCAGCCGCAACCGGACCCGTACGCCCCGCCATACCAGCAGGGCGCACCGGCACAGCCCTATGGACAGCAGGCCCCACCGGCCGAGCCGGCCCCCCGGTACCAGCAGACGGTGTTTCCGCAGGCACAGTACGGAGGTCAGCAGTACGGGCAGTACCAGCCCGCGTTCGGGGTCCCCGGTAACCTGTGGCCACGGTTCGCCGCGCGGCTGATCGACAGTCTCATCATCGCGTTGCCGCTCGCACTGCTACTGAACTTCGTTCTCATGCCGAACCTGACGGGCCTCACCGGCCCCTCGGTCAGCTACGCGATCATCTTCGCGGTCACCCTGGTCTATTACGTGCTCATGGAATGGAAGAGCGGCGGCGCCACCCTCGGCAAGAAGATCCTGGGCCTCAAGGTCGTGGCGCCGGACGGGTCGCCCACCGTCGCGCCGCTCGTCTCGCTGAAGCGCAATATCTATCTGGCGGTACTGATCGTGCCCTGCGTGGGCTGGGTGGCCGGGGCCGCTCTCATGCTCTACATGGCCGCGACCCTGGACAAGAACCCGAACCGGCAGGGCTGGCACGACAAACTCGCGGGCGGCACCCAGGTCCTCGCGGCCTGAGTCACACCTACCGGATCACGCGCCGGCGGCGCTCGCGACGATCATCACCACGAACCAGAGGATCCCCAGGGCGATCAGGCCCACCCCGATCCAGATACCGGCGAGCGCCATCCCGCGGCCCTCCTGACCGCTGTCCTTGATCTGGTTGAGCGCGATGACGCCGAGGATGATCCCGACGATGGAGGTGGCACCGCAGGTCACGAAACCGGCCAGCGAAGTGACCAGTGAGGCGATCGACAGACCGTTCGTGCCGCGGTTGGCCGGATAACCGTAGGGCTGGTAGTTCGCCGGATAACCGGATCCCGCCGCACCGTAAGGCGAATAGGGTGGTGCCCCCGGATAGGGCGCGGCCGGGGGCGGGGTGCCGTAGGACGGGTGCCCGGGCGGCGGTGCGGGAGCCGCGGCCGGGGTCGAAGGGTACTGCGGTGCCGACGGATAGCTGGAGGGCCCGGACGGATGCTGCGCGGCAGCAGGGTCCGACGATACGCCCGACCCCCCGTACTGTTTCCACCACTCGTCGGATTCACCGGGGTTCGTCATGACAACAGCCTATTCGAGAGTTTGATTGGATAGTCGGGTGGAAGAGTCGAACAAAACACCCTTACCCGGCAAGTCTGGACACCCCGCGCCCGCACATGCGGCGTACGCACCGGTGGCGCGGGGGTATTACACACCGATCGTCGTACTGTTCACGGCAACTCTCATCGTCTCCAATATCTGCGCGACCAAGGGGGTGCAGTTCCTCTCCGGCAGTTCGCTGACCCTCGGACCTCTGGAGATCCTGCCGATCACCACCGACGCCGCGTTCTTCCTGTTCCCCCTCGCCTACATCCTCGGTGACGTCCTCAGCGAGGTCTACGGATTCCGTGCCACCCGGCACGCTGTCTTCTATGGTTTCGCCGCACTGCTGCTCACTGTTATCTGTTTCGCCGTAGCGATCCGGTTGCCCGCCGCGGGGTTCTACGAGAACCAGGAGGCCTTCCGTACCGTCATCGGCACCACACCGCAATTGGTTCTGGCCGGATTGGCCGGTTATGTGGTCGGCCAGCTGCTCAACTCCGCGACCTTGGTACTGATCAAGGAACGGACCCGGGAGAAGCACCTGTGGGCTCGGCTCATCGGTTCGACGGTGGTCGGCGAACTCGCCGATACGCTGATCTTCTGTTCGATCGCCGCGACGGCCATCGGCATCGACAGCTGGAGCCAATTCTTCAACTACGTGATCGTCGGATTCCTGTGGAAAACCCTGTGCGAGATCCTGGTCCTGCCGGTGACCTACCGGGTCATCGCGTGGCTGAAGAAACACGAGCCGACCTACGCACCGAGCGAGGCCGCCCCGCTGCGCTCTTGACCCGCCGACCGTTGTTCCCGGCCACCGCCGGGGCAACGGCCATTACGGCGCGGTGATCCGGCCCTTCCAGCGCCCCAGCGCTTCGGCACGGAACTCGTCGAAGTACCCGCCGTCGATACTGGCCCGGATACGGTCGACCAGCCGGATGGTGAACCGCTCGTTGTGGATCGTGCACAGCGTCGAGGCCAGCATCTCCTTGGCCTTGAACAGGTGGTGGATATACGCGCGGGTGTAATTCGCGCACGTGTAGCAGTCACAGGTTTCGTCGATCGGGGTGAAATCCCGTTTGAACCGGAGGGTGTCGATATTGAACCGGCCGGCCTCCACATAGATACCGCCGTTGCGTCCCACCCGGGACGGGTTCACACAGTCGAAGGTGTCCGCACCGGCCTCGATCGCGGCGAACATATCCTCCGGTTCGCTGATCCCGAGCATATGCCGGGGCTTGTCCTCCGGTAGTTCGTCGCAGCACCAGCCGACGATGGTACCCAGCGCGTGTTTCTCCAGCGCGCCGCCGATTCCGTAACCGTCGAAGCCGGTGCCCGCGGCACCCCGGATCTCGGCCAGGTCGCGGGAAGCCTTGCGCCGCAGGTCCTCGTACTGCGCACCCTGCACCACCGCGAACAGCGCTTGGTAGGGCCGGTGGGCGCGTTCGGCGGTGAGCCGTTCGTGCTCATCGATGCACCGCTGCGCCCACTGGTGCGTGCGCTGGACCGACTTCTCCTGGTAGCCACGGGTGTTCATCAAGGTGGTGAGCTCGTCGAACGCGAACATGATGTCCGCGCCCAGCTGATGCTGGATACCCATCGAGACCTCGGGGGTGAAACGATGCCTCGACCCGTTCAGATGCGAGCGGAAGGTCACCCCGTCGTCGTCCACGGTCGCCAGGCGTTCTTTGCCCTTGGCGATCACCTCGTCGCTGCGCACATCGACGGTCTCCATGGCCAGGACCTTCTTGAACCCCACGCCCAGCGACATGACCTGGAAACCGCCGCTGTCGGTGAAGGTGGGACCCGGCCAGTTCATGAAGGCCGCCAGACCACCGGCCTCGTCGACGATATCCGGGCCGGGCTGCAGGTACAGGTGGTATGCGTTGGCCAGGACCGCCTGCGCGCCCAGTTCGCGCACCGCCTCCGGCAGCACCGCTTTCACGGTCGCCTTGGTTCCCACCGGGACGAACGCCGGGGTGGCGACGGTTCCGTGCGGGGTCTGCAGCACCCCGGTGCGGCCGTGCCGCCCCTCGAGGCGGGTACCGATGCTGAACGAGAAACCGACGCCATCCGACACGGCCGTCATCCTCTCAGGCAGTGCCCATCAGGCATGAGCGAGGGCCCTGCGTGGTTACGCTTCGCTACCTACTACAGGCCTGACTCGCCCATCCCGGGACTATCAAGCATGAGCGAGGGCTCTACGCGGTTACGCTTCGCTGCCTACTTCGGGCCTGACTCGCCCATGCCGGGATCAGGCCTCGACCGCGGCGGCCGCGAACTGCGCATTGTAGAGGCGGTAGTACGGTCCCTGCTGCTCCAGCAGGTTCTCGTGTGTGCCCGTCTCCACGATCCGGCCCGCTTCCATCACCACGATCAGATCCGCGTCGCGGATGGTCGACAGCCGGTGCGCGATGACGAAGCTGGTCCGGTCCCGGCGCAGTTCCGCGGTGGCCTGCTGGACCAGCAGTTCGGTGCGGGTATCGACCGAACTCGTGGCCTCGTCCAGTACCAGGATGGCCGGTTTGGACAGGAACGCACGCGCGATGGTGATGAGCTGTTTCTCACCGGCGCTCACTCCGGTGCCCTCTTCGTCGATGACGGTGTCGTATCCGTCCGGCAGCGCGTGCACGAAACGGTCCACATAGGCCGCACGCGCGGCGGTGAGGATATCGTCGGCGTCCGCGCTCGGATCACCGTAGGAGATATTTTCCCGGATGGTGCCCTTGAACAGCCAGGTGTCCTGCAGCACCATCCCGATCCGGGAGCGCAGCTGTGCGCGGCTCAATGCGGTGATATCGACCCCGTCGATGGTGATGGCACCGGAATCCAGTTCGTAGAACCGCAGCAGCAGATTCACCAGGGTGGTCTTTCCCGCACCGGTGGGCCCGACGATCGCGACCACATGCCCCGGTTCGGCGACCAGCGAGAGGTGCTCGATCACCGGGGTCTCCGGTTCGTAGCGGAAGGAGACGTCGTCGAACTCCACCAGACCGCGTTCGGGCGGGCGGGCGATCTGCTTCGCCGGGTCGGGGCTCTGTTCGGGGGCGTCGAGAATCTCGAAGATCCGCTCCGCCGAGGCGACCCCCGACTGCAGCAGATTCGCCATCGCACCGATCTGGGTCAGCGGCTGGCTGAACTGGCGCGAGTACTGGATGAAGGCCTGCACCTCACCGAGTGACAACTGACCGGAGGCCACCCGAAGTCCGCCGATCAGCGCGACCAGCACATAGTTGACGTTACCGAGGAACATCGACGCGGGCATGATCAGGCCGGAGATGAACTGCGCCTTGAAACTGGACTCGAACAAACGGTTGTTGCGCTGGTCGAATTCGGCGCCGACCTGCTTGCTGCGGCCGAACGCGGTGACGACCTCGTGCCCGGTGAAAGCCTCCTCGACCTGGGCGTTCACCAGGCCGGTGTATTTCCACTGGTCGACGAAATGCGGTTTGGACCGTTTGGCGATCTGGGCGGTCACCACGATCACCGCGGGCACCGTCAGCAGTGCGACCAGGGCCAGCAGCCAGGAGATCCAGAACATCATCCCGAGGATGCCGATCACGGTGAGCACCGAGACGAGCAGCTGACTCATGGTCTGCTGCAGGCTCTGCGAGACGTTGTCCACATCGTTGGTGACCCGGCTGAGCACATCACCGCGGGGGGCGGAATCGAAGTAGCTCAGCGGCAGCCGGTGGATCTTGTCCTCGACATCGGATCGCAGCCGTTTGATGACGCGGTTGATCACGTCGTTGAGAAGGAATGCCTGCAACCAGCCGAATATCGCCGCACCGAGGTAGAGCGCGAGCACTACGGTCAGCACCCGGCCGACCTGGTGGAAGTCGATGCCGACACCGGGTACGACATCCATCCCGGACAGCATGTCGGCCATGGTGTTCTGGCCCTGGGCGCGCAGTCCGGCGATCGCCTCGTCTTTGCTCAGCCCCGCGGGCAGCTGCCGGCCGACGACGCCGTCGAAGATCAGGTTCGTGGCCTGGCCGAGGAGGTAGGGGCCGGCGATGTTCAGCACCACCGAGACGATGCCCAGCCCGATGATCACACTCACCAGCCCGCGCTCCGGCACGAGCCGCCGCACCAGCCGCTTCAGCGACGGTTTGAACGATTTGGGTTTGGCGTCCGGAGCTCCCATCGGCATCCCCGGCCTCATAGCGCCTCCTCCGGAGCGAGTACATGCGGTCCGCGGAGGCCGCAGCGAAGGCGGAGGTATCGCATCATAGCGCCTCCTCCGAAACGAGTACATGCGGTCCGCGGAGGCCGCAGCGAAGGCGGAGGTATCGCATCTTCACACCTCCTCCACACTCAGCTGGGATTCGACGATCTCGCGATACTCCGCGCAATCGCGCAGCAGTTCCTCATGGGTACCGGTACCCGCCATCTCACCGTCTTCCAGAACCACGATCCGATCGGCATCGCGAATGGTGGCGATCCGCTGGGCGACGATGATCACCGCGGCGTTGCGGGTCGCCGGGCGCAGGGCCGCGCGCAGCCGTGCGTCGGTGGCCACGTCCAACGCGGAGAACGAATCGTCGAACAGGTAGACCCGTGGCTGCCGGACCAGTGCTCGCGCGATGGCCAGCCGCTGCCGCTGCCCGCCCGATACCGTCGTACCGCCCTGCGCGACCGGGGTCTCGAGGCCCTGGGGCATGGCCCGCACGAAATCGGCGGCCTGGGCGATCTCGAGGCAGCGCCACAGCTGCTCGTCCGTGGCGTCCGGATCGCCGTAGCGCAGGTTGCTCGCCACCGTCCCCGAGAACAGATACGCCTTCTGTGGAACCAGGCCGATCTGCGCCCGCAACTCGGCCAGATCGAGATCGCGCACATCGGTGCCGCCGATCTCGATCGAACCCTCGGTGACATCCATGAGGCGTGGGATCAGGTTCAGCAAGGTGGTCTTACCGGAACCGGTGGAGCCGACGACGGCCGTGGTTTCGCCGGGACGTGCTCGGAAATCGATCCGGCACAGCACCGGTTTCTCCGCGCCCGGGAAGCTGAATGCGATATCGCGCACCCGCACTTCGGCCGGGTCGCCGCGAAACGCCGTCGGTTGTTCCGGCGAACGCACCGAGGATTCGGTGTCGAGTACCTCGGAGATCCGGTCGGCCGAGACGGCCGCGCGCGGCGCCATCATGGCCAGGAAGGAGGCCATCATGACGGCCATCAGGATCTGCATGATGTAGGAGAGCAGCGCGGTCAGCGAGCCGATCTGCATCGCGCCCGCGTCGATCGCCTTACCGCCGAACCAGATCACCGCCACCGAAGTGACGTTGCTGATCAGCATGACCGTCGGGAACATCAGTGCCATCAACCGGCCCACTCGCAGCGAGACATCGGTGAGGTCGGTGTTGGCCACCCCGAACCGCCAGGTCTCGAGCGGTTCCCGGACGAAGGCGCGGACCACACGGATACCGGTGATCTGCTCGCGCAACACCCGGTTGACCTCGTCGAGCCTGGCCTGCATCTGCCGGAAGGCGGGCACCATCCGGGCGATGATCAGCCCCATGCTCAGCGCGAGGGCCGGCACCGCGATGAGCAGGAGCCAGGACAGGCCGAAGTCCTCACGCAGCGCCATGACGATGCCGCCGATGCACATGATCGGCGCCATCACCGCCACGGTCGAGGCCATGACGATGAGCAACTGCACCTGCTGGACATCGTTGGTGTTTCGGGTGATCAGCGAGGGCGCGCCGTACATTCCGATCTCACGGGCCGAGAAGGTACTCACCCGGTGCAGCAGCGCCCCGCGCAGATCCCGGCCCGCGCTCATCGCGGCCTGCGCGGCCAGGAAGACCGAGGACGCCGATGCGATGATCTGCACGCCGGAGACCAGCAGCATGCGCAGCCCGGCAGTCCAGATGTAGCCGATATCGCCTTTGGTGACGCCTTCGTCGATGAGGTCGGCGTTCAGGCTCGGCAGGTACAGCATCGCGATCACCGAGATCAGCTGCAGTACCACGATCCCGGTCAACTGTTTCCGGTAGGGAACCAGGAAACCACGGAGCAGTCGGATCAACATGATGATCGAACGCTACCGTCCGCGCCGGTGGGGCGCCCCGTCATTTTTCCCGGGTCCGGGAGGTGCGGTTCGCGGCGCGCCCAGGCACCGGGATCGGCGGTCAACGTGCCGATGAATTCCGGCAGTCCGTTCGCGGCGATATCGGCCAGGCTCACGTTCTCCAGTACCGCGCGCAGGTTCACCCGCAGCGCGATCCACACCTGTCGCAGCGGTTCGGCCACCCCCGTGTACTGCACTTCTTCCGGTCGCAGTCCGCGGACCGAGGCGAGCGGGCCCTCGAGCGCGCGGATCACGTCGGCGATCGAGATATCGGCAGCCGGCCGGGCCAGCCGGTAACCACCGTCGGGACCGCGCCGGCTGGTCACCAGTCCGGCCCGGCGCAGTTCGGCCAGGACGCTCTCGAGCACCTTCGGTGGAATGCGTTGAGCTGCCGCGATGGATTCTGCTTTCACCGCGACAGCCTGATCGGATGCCGTGATCTCGAGCAGTGTCCGCACGGCATGATCCACCTTTGCGGTGATGTGCACGACTGACCTGACCTTTCGTGTGCCGGGGCACGATGACGCGACAAACCTAGTCGTCGCCGGGTTGCAGCGTCGCGAGCGCCGCGTCCAGCAACGTCGCCTCCACCACATCATCACCCGCGTCTTGGACGATCTTGTTCGAGAACAGTGCGACGCTGAGAATTTCCATCGCCGCACTGGCGCGGAGCAACTGCACAGTGGTGGGCTCGGGTCCGGCCAGCCAATCGCGCAATACCTGCCCGACCTCGATTATCACTGGAAACTGGTCGGCCAGCGCGTTGGCGAGCGGCACCGCATTGTTTACCCACATCTCCCCGGCGTCGCGGTGCCGAATCATGGCCCGGAGGTAGGTCCGCAGGACGGTCCGGCGTCCTGCGGCGTCCGGGGTGAGTCGTTCTACCTCGTCGGCGAGCGCGCGCATTTCGTCGAGGAGGGGGTTGACGATGGCTGTGAGCAGTTCCAGCTTCGAGGCGAAGTGATAGTAGAGCGACGGCTTGGTAATTCCGACCGCATCAGCGATTTCGCGCAGGCTCGTCTCTTCGTAACCCTTGGCCACGAACAGCCGCACGGCGGCCTCTCGGATAGCCTTCTTGGTGTCTCGACCTGCAGTAACGTGGTCGCCAGATCTGCGATTCGCCATTTCTGCCCTTCTCGTTCTCCGGTGACAGGTTCGATCGGCACCGGAAGTCGAGCTTGTTCCTCCGCTTAACCTACCGGTAGCCTACCTACCGTACGGTAGATACAACTGACGTCCACCGTGTAGGCGGATTTACCGGCTTCGGGCCCGCGAAAGCGTCCGGCTCCCACAGCTTCTGTCCGCGATAGGGACGTCGGCCGTCAGTTCGTCACAGCTCAGATGACCAAACCGTCCCGGCATCGCTAGGAGAAAACCCTCGTGTCCGTATTCCTGTACAGATGGGGAAAGTTCGCTTTCCGCCGGAAGTGGATAGTGCTGCCTGTCTGGGCGCTGATAGTGGTGCTACTCGGTGGTGCGGCCGCCACGCTGTCCAAACCGTTCCAGGACAGCTTCGAGATGCCGGGACTACCGTCGGAGCGGGCCACCGCGATTCTCGAGGAACATATGCCACAGATGGCCTCGATGTTCAGCATCGACGCCATCAACGGCACCTATGTGGTCGCCTCCCGGAACGGCACCCTGGCCGACGAACCCAACAAGACCGCACTCGACGTGATGGTCCAGCGCCTGAACGAGCTGGATATCGTCGATCACACCGAGAAGATCGTCGATCCGGTCACGGCCACGTCGATGATGCCCGCGAGCCGAGAGGCCGCGCAGGAGCAAGCGCAGGCCGCGGCCGACCTCGCCCCGGGCGAGACTCCGCCGACCCCGGAGCCGAATTGCCTCGACGGCAGGGACTCGCCCGACTTCAAGGGCCTCTGCGGCGGCGCCCCCTTGAATGTGCTGAACGAGAACGCACCGCAAACCGTCGCCGTGATCGACGCGAAATTCACGATGCCGACCTTCTCCGATGTCACCGAGGAACACCGGCAGGCCGCCGAGGCCATCGCCCAGGAAGGCCGTAACGCCGGCCTGACCGTCGAACTGACCGGCGCCATCGCCCAGGCCCAGCCCGAATCCGGCCAGGCCGAGATGATCGGCATCGGGGTCGCGCTGGTCGTCATGATCATCGCCTTCGGCGCCATCGTCGCGGCATTCGTCCCGATCGTCACCGGTATCGTCGGCGTGGCCTGCGCGGGCGCACTCCTGCTGACCGGTACCTCGCTGACCGAGGTGCCGACCTTCACCCCCATCCTGGCCTCGATGATCGGCCTGGCGCTGTCCATCGACTACGCCCTCTTCATCGTCTCCCGGTACAAACACGAACTGGTGGTTCAGGACTCCCCCGAGGAAGCCGCCGGCGTCGCTGTCGGTACCGCCGGGTCGGCTGTGGTGTTCGCCGGGTTGACCGTCGTGATCGCACTGCTGGGCCTTTCGGTGGTCGGGATCTCGTTTCTCACGGCAATGGGTATCGGTGGCGCTATCGCCGCCGCTTTCGCGGTGGCCGCCGCCATCACACTCTTGCCCGCCATGCTCGGCGCGCTGGGCAAAGCGCTGTTCAAGCCGAAGCTGCCGCTGGTCGCCCGGCACGATCCCGAGGACGACGATTCGATCACCAACGGCATGCGTTTCGCCCGGTTGATAGCCCGGGTGCCGGTGTTGACGCTGGTCGCCAGCGCGCTCGTACTCGGCGCGCTCGCCGCCCCGGCCACCCAATTGAATTTGGGTCTGCCCGGCGGCGACAGCATGCCGGAGGATTCCTCGGTCCGTAAGGCCTACGAACTACAGACCGAGGGTTTCGGTGAGGGGAAGAACGGCGCACTCGTCGTGGCGGTCGACCTCTCCGAAACCCCGCAAGATCAGCGTGACTCCGCACTGACGGCACTGCGCGACCAACTGGCGAGCTACGACGGCGTGGACTACCTGAGCGTCGCCCAGCCCAGCCCGGACGGACAGGCGGCACTGTTCCAGGTGGTCCCGGAGTCCGGTCCGAACAGTGCCGAAACCCAGGATCTGGTCGAGCGCGCCCGCGATGCGGAATCCGCGCTGAAAGACCGGTACGGCATGGAATACGGAGTCACCGGCCAGACCGCCATCTACGCCGACGTCAACAGTGTGCTGCTCACCAGCATCGTTCCGTACCTGGCGATCGTCGCGGCGGCCGCGTTCGTGCTGCTGCTGCTGGTCTTCCGGTCCATCCTGGTCCCGCTCACCGCCGCGCTGGGCTTCCTGCTCTCGATGGCCGCGACCTTCGGCGTGACGGTACTGATCTTCCAGGAGGGCGCCTTCGGCCTGGTGAAGGACACCCATCCGATCATCAGCTTCCTGCCCATCGTGCTGATCGGCCTGGTGTTCGGTCTGGCGATGGACTACCAGGTCTTCCTGGTGACCCGGATGCGCGAGGAATATGTGCACGGCAAGAGCCCGAAGGAGGCGATGATCAGCGGCTACCACCACGGAGCCCGGGTCGTCACCGCGGCTGCGATCATCATGATCTCGGTCTTCGGCGGCTTCATGCTCTCGCCGGACATCACCTCGAAGTCCATGGGCTTCGCACTGGCGGCAGGCGTTTTCTTCGACGCCTTCCTGGTACGAATGGTGCTGATCCCGTCGCTGCTGGCGCTACTGGGCAAATGGGCCTGGTGGATGCCGGCCTGGCTGGACCGGATCCTGCCGGATATCGACGTCGAGGGCGCGAAGCTGCGGGAGGTCCAGCAGCGCGAGAAGCCCGCGGCGGTCGAGTCCGAACCCGCGGGAGTCTGATCCCCGGCACGTGCGCGAACGGCCGGCGTCCGCCCGGACGCCGGCCGTTCCGGTCCGGCCTCAGCGCCAGGCGGGCACTTCCGGCAACGGCCGGGACAGCGCTGCGTCGGCCCCGCGGCCGAGCAGCCAGGCCAGCAGCGCCGATGCCGGTCCCGACACGACCTGTTCGGGCTCACCCGCCCCGATGATCGCCGTGAAACCGGAATCGGTCGCGTCGATCCCGAAGGGCCGGACCCCCGGGCGCGCACCCAGATCGACGGCAGCCTCGGCGAGTAGTTCCGCGACGAAATCCGACGGCCACTGCGCGGGGGTGTAACCGGCGTCCAAGTCGACGTGATGGATCAGCACCTCCTGCAACCGCATCCACGGAATCCGGGTCGCCTCGACCGGCGTGCCCTGCCTGGTGCGGATCTCGGTCCGCCACTGCTCGACGGTGAGCACCCCGGCCATTCCGGACAGCCGCGCGGCCGACTCCGCCAGGTCGGCTCGCTGTTCGGCGAGTGGACGCGGCGCGCCCGCTTCGATATCGGAATCGCGCAGAGCCGCACTGGCGTACTGCGGAGTCTCCACCCCGGTATGCGCCCAGAGCAGCAGGTTGACCAGACCGTCGGCATTGCGGGACAGGTGGGTCAGGACGTGACCGCGGGTCCAGCCCGGTAGCGACGAAGCCGCGGCGACGGCCGCATCGTCCAGGGTGTCGACGGTGGCGAGGAGTTCACGGGTGGCATCGTTGACCGCCTGCATCCGCGCAGTGAGCAGTTCGATGAAATCGCTGGGCACGGAACCAACCCTACGTCCGCGATACGACTACATCCCAGTGGTTCCCGGGCCGGGTCCGGTGCTCAGAGCCGACTGCACCCGGTCAGCGGCCAGACGTGGATCCTCGTGTTCCCAGATCCGGATCACCTGCCAGCCCGCCGCCCGCAATGCGGCGTCGGTGGCCCGGTCCCGGGCCACATTGCCGGCCAGTTTCTCCGCCCACCACACGGCGTTGTTCTTCGGGTCGGTGGCATGGTCGGGGCATCGATGCCAGAAGCAACCGTCCACGTATATCGCGATCCGCCGGCGTGGGAATACCAGATCCGCCCGCCGCCGCTGCCCGCGAATGGGTGGGCGATCCACGAAATAGCGCAGTCCACGCCGATGCAGTTCCCGGCGCAGGGCGAGTTCGGGTGCGGTGTGCGCGCGCCGCTGCCGCGACATCCGCGCACTGGTCACCGCGTCGGTGGACGGTCGCCGGGAACTCGGGACCGGAGATTCACCGGTCATGCCGCCCAGCCACCCATCCGATCGAGATGGGCCTGCACATCGTCGAGGAAACCGGTCGGGAAGCGCAGCGACCCCATCCCGGTGCGCCGCAGAAAGCCCGCGGTCGCCCGCGCCGAGAGCAACTGGGTATCGCCGAGAAAGAAGCGCAGGTCCTCGTAGGATCTGTGCACGGGCCAGGGCGAGAGCGGTACCTCGAACGCCTCGCCCGCACGACCCCACGCCGCCCCCGGCCACGGGCTGCCGGGCGGCAGCGGGATATGGCCCGGGATCGGCTCGCCCGGGTCCCGCAGCCGGGACCCCACCCACGCCGCCATCCGCACACTGACCGCGTTACCCACCAGCTTCCAGCGCTGCCCCGGCCGGAACCCCGGCGTGCCCAGCGCCGGTTCGGTCCATCCGGCGGCGAACCCCTGTAGCCGCTCGCCATCGGTGATCCCCGGCGTGACTATCTCCCCCGACGGCAACCGGATCGCCGGCGGACTGGCGATCCCCAACCCTGACCCGCCCTTGAGCGTGGGGACGGCGTTGACCACCCACCCCAGCCCCCGCACGCCCTCTGTCCAGTAGAACCCGCACGGATCGTATTCCGGGGATCCGAGCAGGCGGGGCCCGGCATCATCGGCGAACAGCACCGGCCGCGGATCCTCGGTGCGCGAGGCCAGCATGAGCACTCGGTTGCGTCGTTGCGGCAATCCGAAAGCCCGGGCGTCCACCACCCGATAGGCCCAGGTGTAGCCGAGTTCGTCGAGCGCCGCGGTGATATGACGCATGGCCGCGCCCCGGCCGAGCTGCAGCATGAACGGCACATTCTCGATCAGCAGCCAGCGCGGACCGCGTTTGCGCCGGACCAACCGGAACACATGATCGACCAGGCTCGACCGGGTTCCGGTGATACCGGCGGTCCGGCCCGCCTGCGACAGGTCCTGGCACGGGAAACCCGCCGCGACCAGCTCGGTGTCCGGCGGTAGCGCACGCAGCCGGGTGATATCGGTATGCAGTTCGGCATCGGGGAACCGGGCCGCCAGCACCGCCCGCGCCCCGGGTTCGATCTCGCAGAGCAGAGTCGAATGCCAGCCGTGCGCCGCCAAACCGAGTTCCAGTCCTCCGATCCCGGCGAAAAGTCCCACCATCCGCGCGCCCGTCACGAGGTCCTCTCCATCCGGTCCGGCTCCCGAAAGGAGGTTACTCCGCGTATCAAGGCGGCCCGACAGGTCACGGTGCCCGCCCACACGCCGGGGAAACGGCCCCGCACCGGAAGGCGGTGACGAGGGTGAGATCGGCCACCGCGGTGTCGGCATCCGCCCCGCGAGTCGAACACCACCGATCGAGAGCCTCTCAGGGACAACAGCATAGAACCCGCTGGTCACATGGTTTATCACGGGCACTTTCACGTACCCGGTCCGCGTGGAGGGTTCTGGCAGGATGGGCGCCATGAATTTTCGCGTCGGCCTGGCCACCGTGGTCTCGGGTGCTCTCGCACTCTCCGGTGCGATCTTGCCCGGCGCCGCGGTAGCCGGCCCCGGACCGCTGCACGCCGCGCCCGCACGACCCGACACCGGCTCCGCCGAGGACCCGGGACCGGTGGAGCCGGCCGAACCGGTCCGGGCACCGCACGCCGCGATCATCGGCGTCCAGCCCGTGAACGAACGCCTGATGCGGGTGTTCGTGGATTCACCGGCCATGCATCGAACGGTCCAGGTGCTGGTACTGCTACCGGCGGACCGCAGCACACCGCGCCCCACCGTCTATATGCTCGACGGCCGCAGTACCCAGCCCGACAGCAACAACTGGCTCGACCGGGGCGACGCCGCCCGGTTCTACGCCGACAAACAGGTCAATGTGGTGTTCACCGTCGGCGGGCCCGCCAGCTTCTACACCGATTGGCAGCGTCCCGACCCGGTACTCGGCGTCAACAAATGGGAAACCTTCCTCACCGAGGAGTTGCCGCCGCTGCTGGACGCCGAATTCTCCGGGAACGGCCGCAATGCGGTGACCGGTACCTCGATGGGCGCCGAGGCGGCGATGATGCTCGCCATCCGCAGGCCCGACCTGTACTCGGCCGTCGGCGCGCACAGCGGATGCTTCTCGACCGGGACCGATCTCGGCCAGGCCCAGGCGCGCGTCGTGGTCTCGACTTACAAGGGCGACCCCGAGAACATGTTCGGTGCTCCCGAGGACCCCGCCTGGCTGGCCCACGATGTGACCCTGCACGCCGCCGCGCTGCGCGGTAAGGCGCTCTACCTGTCGGTGGGCAGCGGCCGCCCCGGTGTCCACGACACCCTGGCGAATCCGGAAACTCCCACCAGCGTGCTCATGGGCGGCCCGCTGGAGGCCGCCACCGATTTCTGCACCCGCCGCCTGGCGCAGCGCCTCGACACCCTCGGGATCCACTACACGGCCCACTTCCGCCCGGACGGCACCCATTCGTGGCCGTACTGGGCCGACGAGCTGGTCGCCTCCTGGCCCACCATCGCCGGTGGGCTCGGAATCGACTGATCCGCGGGTTACTCGCCGCCCGCGAACCGGGCTGCGGTGTCGGGGGCGGTCGCGAAGTCCAGGAACAGATCGTTCTCGTGCGGGTCCCCCGCGGTGACCCGCACTCCTTCGCCGGCGAAGGGCCGGATGATCACCCCGGCCGCCGCACTCGCCTCCGCGAAATCGACGGTCGTCGGGCCCAGGGTCATCCACAGGAAATTCGATTCACTCACCGGCACCCGATAGCCGGCCGTGAGCAGCGCGGTACGCATCCGCTCGCGCTCGGCGATCACCGCCTCGGTGCGGTCGAGCAGCTCGTGCCGAGCCTCCAGGGAGGCGATCGCCGCGGCCTGCGCCACCCGGCTCACACTGAACGGGATATGCACCTTGAGCAGTGCCGCTATCACCTCCGGGGCACCCACCGCGTACCCCACCCGGAGCCCGGCCAGCCCGTAGGCCTTCGAGAAGGTACGTAGTACAACCACATTCGGCCGATTCCGGGCCAGCTCCACCCCGTCGGGATGGTCACCGGGTGTCATCCGCAGATATTCGTAGTACGCCTCGTCCAGCGCGACCAGGACATTGCCGGGCACCCGGTCCAGGAACCGCTCCAGCTCGGCCCGGCCGACAGCGGTCCCGGTCGGGTTGTTCGGATTGCAGACGAACACCAGCCGGGTCCGGTCGGTGATCGCGGCGGCCAGCGCATCCAGATCGTGGACTTCGTCGGTCAGCGGCACGGTCACCGCGGTCGCGTTGCCGACCTGGGTGATGATCGGATACGCCTCGAACGAACGCCACGCGTAGAGCACTTCGTCGGCCGGATCCGCGCAGGTGATCTGCACCAGTTCCTGGCACAGTGCCACGCTCCCGCAGCCGACGGCGATATTCGCCGGCTCGACGCCCAGAAACTCCGCGAGCGCCGCCCGCAGTTCGCCGGACTGATTGTCCGGATAGCGGTTGGCGAGCTCGACCGCCTCGGCGATGGCTTTGCTCGCGGCGGGCAGCGGACCGACGGTGGTCTCGTTGCTCGCCAGCTTGACCGCGCCGGGATGGCTGCGGCCGGGAACGTACGCCGGAATGGAATCGAGGTCCGGCCGGATGTGCGCGGTCACGTGACGAGCTTAGTTCCGGTCTCGATCGAGCCACGTTCGGGCTGCTCAACTGCTAATTCTCCCCGGACCCGGGATATCGCCCTACGCTGGGAACATGTCGGGCACTTATGACGATATCGCGCTGCTGCGGCGCGGCGAAGCGGCAGCGAACGGACACGACCAGGAGCCGACAGGCGCTACCGCCAGCGCGAAAGCCGACGAACATGTGCCCATCACCGTTATCGAACCGGACGGGTTCGCGCGAGGCGGCATCGTGTTGTTGCACGAGGCGCGGGCATTCACCGGATCGTTGCTGGAATTCATGCACGCCCTCGCGGGCGAGGGTTGGCTGGTCGTCGCACCGAACCTCTTCCATCGGGCGACGGCGTCGTCGACCGGGGTGTACGGCAACGAACTCTTCGAGGATTTCGACGCCTGCTTCGACTGGCTCACCCACCGCGGGGTCTTCCCGGACTGCATCGGCGTCCTCGGTTTCGACACGGCCGGCACCGCGGCCTTCCTGGTAGCCACCAACCGCCCTGTCGGCGCCGCGGTGAGCGTCGGCGCCCACGGGATCGCCGACCCCATCACCGAGCAGGCCGAAGCGCTGGTGGTCGCCGCACCCCGCCTACAGGCCCCCTGGCTGGGTCTGTTCGGCGCCGAACCCGACACCTCCGCCGCCGATGTCGACTCGCTCCGCGACGCCACCGCCCGGGCCGCGGTCGCCAACCTCGTCATCACCTACCCGGGTCTGTTGCACCGAGCCGACAACCGAGCAGGCGACGAGGACGAGGCCGACGATCTGGTGGATTCCCGAACCCGCATTTTCGACTGGTTCGACAGCCACCTACGCTGATCCACCAGCCGTTTTGCAGTTTCTGGGCAAGCTCAGGTAGCCTTTCTGCTCGGCGGTTCGAAAGGACCGGTGCCCTCGAAGAGAAGGCTCCAGGAGGCGTGCCAGAGCGGCCGAATGGGACTCACTGCTAATGAGTTGTCCCTTCACGGGGACCGGAGGTTCAAATCCTCTCGCCTCCGCCACGCCCGGGAAACCGGGCGACAACTGAATATGCGCATGCGCCCGTAGCTCAACGGATAGAGCATCTGACTACGGATCAGAAGGTTAGGGGTTCGAATCCCTTCGGGCGCACAGAGATCGGCCTCCGGCCCGCGAAAGCGGTTCGGGGGCCGATCGGCATTCTCGATGAAGAGATCGAAATCCCGTACTTTGCCCGTACGAACGGGCCGGGATACTGGATTGCCGAGGCAGACCCGGCAGCTGCTCGACAGACAGTTACCGGGGTACCCGACGGATCACATCGACTGGGTGGTTCTTACTACCCACCCCCGGGAACCTGGAGCACCGCCGATGAAGTACACCGTCTCGATCGAGATCGCCCTGCCGCGGGAGAGGGCGGCCCAGCTGCTCGCCGACCCGGCACACCTGCCGAAGTGGCTGCGGGGTCTGGTCCTGCACGAGCCGCTGAGTGGGGTGCACGGGCAGGTCGGTACCAAGTCACGGGTCGTGATCCGGACGGGGCGGCAGCAGATGGAGTGCACCGAGACCATCACGCGCCGGGAACCGGCAGACCTGCGCGAGATCCCGACAGGGAGCGTCGTTCACTTCGACCGTGAGATCATCGGCGAGGGCATGTGGAGCGCCGTGCGCGACCGGCTGACCGAAGCCGGTCCGGAGACGACGCTCTGGGTGAGCGAGAACGAGTACCGGTTCAGCGGCGTGCTGATGCGGCTGGTCGGGGTGCTGATGCCCGGCGCCTTCCGCAAGCAGTCGCAACAGCACATGCAGGACTTCAAGGCGTTCGCCGAGCTGGGAAAGGACGTCCGCGAAGCGAAGAACTGATCACTCGCGACCCTGGCGCGGCGGCGCGCCACAGGGTCTCGTCGCAGTCGGTCACATTGCGTCCCCGAGGTAGGTCGGTCTCACTTCTCGACGGTGACTATGGGAACCACGTAGGCGCGGGCGAATTCGTCCAACTGCTCATCCGATTCCAGGGGTACCAGGCCGGTCGGGCACAGGATGAACGAGTGCACCAATCGGCACGCCACTTCGGCACGGGTCAGCAGATCGGCGGGTTCGGTGAACAGACCGGCGTCCGCGGCACGGCACAGGGCGGTATGGGCTGCCGCTACCGACATGGCGAAAACCGGGCCGCCATCCACTGTCAATTTCTCCAGGATGCGTTCCGGCTCGACGGTCAGCATCCGCTTGACCAGCGGATGACTCCGCCATCGAGTGACTACTGTCACAAAGATATCGGCGACGAGATCGGCCAAGGTCGAGTGCCGGGTGGAGATGGCATCGACCTCGATGAGGACCGCGGCTACCTCCCGGCTCACGACGGCTTGCACCACGTCGTCGCGGGAGCCGATGCGGCGGTATACGGTGACGCGGTCGACACCGGCCTGCCTGGCGATGTCTTCGATGGTCGTCTTCTTTACGCCGAACTCGCTGAATCTGATCAACGCCGCGTCCAGAATGCGAGCCTCGATACCGTCCTGCAGCCCGGGTGACGATGTGTACGCGGCGGACATGCAGCTAACGCTAGCAAGTAGGGCGTGAATGCAAACACCTATCGGGCACTCGCAATATTGCAACATTGCTATTAATTATGTTGCCATGTACATTCGCCGAATGGTGCAGACCAGCCAAGCAGCCGCTTGTTTCCATCTGGTGGGTCGCATGTCCCACCTATCGGGCGACAACTGATGGGCACTCAGGTACCGGCTCGTGGTTTCCAGATGATCGGCACAGCCGTGGACGTCTGCCGTTCGATTTTCGTCGCACGTCGCCCCGCCTCGCTACTGCCTCGGTCGAAACCGTTGTGGAACAGCGGATTCAACCAGCGACTCCTGGTCGCCGCCATCCAGCGAGAAGCCGTGGATGTGGTCGGAGTGGTACTCGTCGACCCGGAGGGCGGCTCGCTCCCCGCCTGGTTGCCCGGCGCCCACCTGGACGTGTTCCTGCCATCCGGCCGGCGACGTCAGTATTCGCTGTGCGGAGACCCGCGCGACCGGTCGTCCTACCGGATAGCCGTCCGGCTCATGCCGCACGGCGACGGCGGTTCCATCGAAATCCACGAAAACCTGTGCAGTGGCGACTCGCTGCGGGTACACGGGCCGCGGCACACCTACCCTTTTCTCGATGCCTCCGACTATCTGTTCATCGCGGGCGGCATGGGGATCACGGCGATCCTGCCCATGGCACAGGCCGCGGGTCGGCGCGGCACTCTGATCTACACCGGACGCTCCCGGGATTCGATGCCGTTCCTCGATCGGGTACCCGGCGCCGTGATCCGGCCCGATGATGAATTCGGGGCGCCCGATATCGAGGAACTCCTCGCGCGCGCCGATCCGGGAACGGCAGTTTATGTCTGCGGCCCCCCGGCCATGCTCGAAGCCGCGATCCACGCTGTGCCGCGGGTGGCTCCGGCGAGTTCGCTTCATCTGGAACGCTTCCCGGCCGCCCGGGCAGCACGAGCCCGAACGCGATTCGAACCGGATCGTGATCACCCGAAAACTGGGTTGGACACGGGTTCATCTTGATTCCATGTCCTCGTCGAGAGACCTCAGCTCGAAGCTGAGGCTCGGCGAGTTGATGCGTTCTTGCTATCGGCCGGTGGGTGAGCTGTCACTGATCGACCGGGTCAATAGCAGGGTTGAACTGCCATCGTCTTCTGTGATGTCCCGGATATGCTTGAAACCAACTTTGTTCAGAACATGCAGCGAAGCCTTGTTCGGCGCGGCCACTGTGGCGTGCACCTCGGTCAGTCCCAGGGTGTGGAAACCGTAGGCGACGAGCGCTTCTGCCAACTCGACGCCCAAACCGCATCCCCACACCCGTGGGGTCAACGCGTAAATGATCTCGTAGCCCTCGACCACGTCAGCCGGCTTGATCTCGGCATGCCCGACCAGGCGACCGTCCCGACGAACGGCCCAGACGTCGAACAGATCGTCCGCATAAACCTTGGTGAAGACCCGCCCGAACAAGGCCCGGTCGGCCGCTTCGGAAGACGGGCCGTCACCCATCCATCGAGACACCCTCGTGTCCTGAAACAACCCGACGAAGCCTTCCTCGTCCTCTGGGACATACCGCTCGAGGACAAGACGCTGGGTACGCAGAGTCGGAGTCACGAGCAGCGACGCTACCCGCGAGCTGTTGTTCCCTCACCCGGACGACGCAAATGTGGGCAGCGGCGGACGGTATCGCCTGCACGACTCGGGAGGGCACGCACCGCAGCCAGACTGCGTCAGGGCGTCACATCGGTTGTAGTTGCGCCGGCGCCTTCCGCGATCCGGTCGATATCCCGCGCGAGATCGAAGTCCCGCCCGGTCAACTTCCGCCCCGCATCGTGAGTCGTGATCCGGAACTCGATCCGCTGCCAGGTGATCATCATGTCAGGATGGTGACCGACCTCGCGGGCTTTCGCCGCGACGTATACGGCCAGGTGCACGCACTCGTGGTAGGTGTGGGAGAAAGTGCGCGTGATCTCGTCACCGTCGCGCACCCACCCGGGGAGTGCTTCAAGGCGGCTGGCTATCTCGCTGTCATCCAGCGGCGTGGGCAGAGTGGTCATGCGACGGACCCTACGAGAGCATGCAACTCGCGTCCCGCCGACGTATGCGCCCACGTGCGAGCGTGAGCGGCTAACCCCTTCAGCTCGCTGCGAAGCCTGGCCGACCCAGTAATTTTGATGGCCTCCGCCGCTTCTGTTGCCGCCCAGACAGCGCGTTCAGGGTCCGGCACCCTGGCGAGGACAGCCGCCTGTCGAGCACGGAACACCGCATTGTCGCGGCGCGCAGACTCAGGCATGAAGTCCATGATTTCGTCCCACAGCGCGACGGCGCCGACCGCATCCCTCGCGTTGCCGGTGCGCCCGTAGCAGGTCGCCCGCATGCTGGTACAGCCATCCAAGGAGCGCTGCGTATGCAGTCCCTATTTCGACGGCGGCTGCGGCCCAACCTGCCGGCTGAACCACCGCCGATAGGCTCACTGGCATGCCCGAACAGCACGACGAGGATCGACCGCACGCCCTCTACGACTGGAGTCATCTGAGCGACGACCCGGGTGTCTGGGATCGAGTGCGCGCCGGCCTCGTTCTGGGGCAGCGATTGTCCGGAACCGTCGCTCGGATCCCACGCCTGGGCGCGATCGGCATCTTCATCGACCTCGGTCTGCCCATCGGTGGGTTCGTGGACGTTCTGCTACTTCCTGACGACACCAGCAGATGGCCCGCCGAGGGGGCGATCACAGACTTCCTCGTCTGGTGGATGGACCCGAAGAGGGCCCAGATACGTTTGGTCCCTGCCGAATCCCGCTTCCGTCGGGAGGACTTCGACACGTGGTGCCTCACCAACGCACCCACCGGCGATCCTGGGGTTCTCGAATTCTTCCGGTTCGGCTCCTGAGTCGTTTGGACAAGATCGCACAGGCGATACACGACGCGTACGCCCGCCGGAGTGTGGGCAAAATGTGGGCGCTGAGCCTGAGCGGGCGTTCCGCGGGGAATAAATAAGCCCCTCACCTGGTAATTCAGGCGAGGGGCGTAAGCGGTGGCGGAGGGATTTGAACCCTCGGAGGGGGGTTACCCCTCACACGCTTTCGAGGCGTGCTCCTTAGGCCGCTCGGACACGCCACCGCCCGCAAGAATACCGGAACAGCCCGGTATACCTAAATCGAGGGTATGACCTGCGAATCTCCCGGGGCGGCAACCGTAGAAGTATCCACGCAGTCCTCAACGCTGGGCCCGGAAGAAATCGTCGAGGATCGCCGCGCAGTCGGCCTCCAGGATGCCGCCGCGCACCTGGGGACGGTGGTTGAGCCGCCGGTCGCGGACCACATCCCACAATGAACCCACCGCGCCCGTTTTCGGCTCCCACGCCCCGAACAGCAGTCGGTCCACCCGGGCCGCGACCAGTGCGCCGGCGCACATGGTGCACGGTTCCAGAGTCACCGCGAGAGTGGTGCCGGTGAGCCGCCAGCCGTCGCCGTGCAGCGCGGCGGCACGCCGAAGTGCCAGCACCTCGGCGTGCGCGGTGGGGTCACCGGTGGCTTCGCGCGCATTGGTGGCGCGGGCCAGCTCGCGGCCCAGACTGTCGAACACCACCGCTCCCACCGGCACATCGCGCGGATCGGCGGTGGCGGCGACGGCCAGAGCCGTTCGCACCATCTCGATATCGGAGCGCGGGGCGGTCAACTCAGCGGGGCAGTTTGTCGAGCACCGCAGCGAACTCCGACGAGAAACCCAGCCGTTGGGCGATCATCGTGAGCTGCTCGTCGGGATAGAGGTCGGTGTCGGCGAGGATCACGCTGAGTACCGATTCGGGCAGACCCAGATCGGCAAGAACGGCGAGATCGCCCTCTTCCCACGGTTCGACATCGTCGAGCTCGTCGGGATCGATATCAGGGATGTCGATATGCAGTTCCTCGAGAACATCGGCGGCGATGTCGTAGTCGATGGCCGCGGTCGCGTCCGACACCAGCAACCGGGTGCCGCTGGGGGCGGGACGGAGCACGATGAAGAACTCGTCGTCGATGTCCAGGAGCCCGAAGACCGCGCCGGAGGAACGCAGAGCCTTCAGCTCGTTCTCCGCCGCCGAAAGAGTGGTGAGCGCGGCCTCGGTCAGCGGGGTGCACCGCCATGTGCCGTCTTCCCGGACAACGGCCACCGCGAACCCCTCCACGTCGTCGTAATCATCCGACGCCGCTGTGTTCGTGCCCGCGCGCTGTGCTGCCATGGGCGCAACGGTAGTCGGCCGGGGGCCGATAGATGAAGTCGTATGCGAATCTGTTCCGGTGACTGCTGACGGCCGTACGGCGCTCTGTGTTCTCGGGACTGGTTTGATCGGCGGTTCGCTGCTGCGTGCGGCGACCGCGGCCGGTTGGCCCGCCTGGGGATACAACCGCTCGGCACCGGGCGTGGCGGCGGCCCTGACCTCGGGTTTCGATGTCGGCGACGACCTCCCGGCCGTGCTGCGCCGGGCCGCGGAAAGCGACGCGCTCGTCGTGGTCGCCGTACCGATGCCGGCAGTCAACACGATGCTGGACGCGATCGCCGAGCACGCACCGGAATGCGCGCTGACCGATGTGGTGAGTGTGAAGGCCCCTGTCGCCGCGGCCGTCCGCCGGTACGGGCTGGAGGCTCGTTACGTCGGCGGGCATCCAATGGCCGGTACCGCCGAATCGGGCTGGCAGGCAACCGATCCGGAACTGTTCCGCGGGGCGGCCTGGGCGGTCGGGGTGGATCCGGGAACGGATGCCGCCACCTGGACACGGGTGACACGACTTGCCCTGGACTGCGGCGCCGTGGCCGTACCGGTCATCGCCTCCGAACACGATCGCGCCGTGGCCCGGATCTCGCATCTACCGCACGTCCTCGCCGAAGCCCTGGCGGTGGCGGGCGCACGCGGCGGGGACCTCGCGCTGGGATTGGCGGCGGGATCGTTCCGCGACGGCACCCGGGTCGCGGGGACCGCACCCGATCTGGTGCGTGCGATCTGCGAACCCAACTCCGACGCGTTGCTCGCGGTACTGGACGAGACCCTGACCGCGCTGCACGAGACCAGGGAGTCCCTGAGCGCCGAAACCTCGCTCGCCGACCTCACCGCGGCCGGTCACGCCGCCCGGCGACGCTACGAATCGGCGGCACGCTGGGAGATCACCGGAACCGTCCCCGGCGCGGAGGGCTGGCTGGAGACACTGCAGGAGGCCGGGCGGGCGGGCGGAGTCATCACCCGGCTCGCCCCCGCGGCCGACTGATCCGTGCTCAGACCCGCTCGGCCAAGCCCGGGTAATCGAGGACGAATCCGTCCGGATCGACGGTCAGGGTCGCGCTGGACACCGGCGAGAGAACGCTGATCCCGTCCCCGGCGCTGCTGTATGTGAGGTCGGCTTCCTGCACCGTCAACTCCGGCAACCGCACGTAGACCACCGGTACCTGCACATCCTCCATGGCGTGCTGTAGGCCGAACCGGCGGATGGGCAGGGTATTGAAGAAGGGGCTCAGCACCACATCCGCGTCCAGCGCACCACCGAACGTGGACCGGATATGGGTGCCGGTGGCGTCGACGAGCCAGTAGTTCTCCTCGTCGCGAGCGAGGGAGGCATGCCGTTCCCCGGCGGCGGTGGTAGTGCTCAGCGACAGCCGCCTGGTCGCACCGTTCTCGTCGGTGACCAGGTCATAGGAGGCGCTGAACGCACTGTGCTCTCCGCAACCGCCACCGATGATGCGGCCGCTGGCCCGGATCCGGTTGCCGTTGAGCGTTACGCGAACCGATTCCATCCGCGAGCCGTCGTGCGCACGCCAGGTCAGCACGGCGGGCCACCGCCCGGGCGCCGGCGTCACGGCCGGCCCGGGGGTTACGTCGCTCGATTGCGTCACGTGTCCACCGTACGCAACACCGGGGGCCGCCGCGCCCAGGCACGACCCGATGCCCGCCCGAACCTCGAATCCCCGATACCGGTCCGCAGTCGCGTGACTCGCGATTTCTGGCGGAGACGGAGGGATTTGAACCCCCGGTCGCTCTCACGACTCTCGCTTTCAAGGCGAGTGCATTCGGCCGCTCTGCCACGTCTCCAGGGCCTCGATGGTAACCGATGCGACCGGTAGCGACCGAAATCCGGCGACCGGGCCGCCCGAGGGCCCGGCCGCGCGCTCACCGCGGGACGGCGAGCAGGTCGCGATCGATCGCGGCGAGATCGGCGCAGCCGGAAAGTCCCATAGCGGAATCGAAATCGGCCAGCAGCAGGCGCAATGCGTGGCGTACCCCCGCACTACCGGCGACACCCAGGGCGTAGGCCCAAGGACGGCCGTAGCACACGGCTTTGGCACCGAGGGCGAGGGCGACCATGACGTCGGAGCCCGTGCGGACACCGGAATCGAACAGCACATCGGCCCGGTCCCCGACCGCCCCGACCACCGAGCTCAGCGCGTCCAGCGCGGCGATCGAATTGTCGACCTGCCGGCCCCCATGGTTGCTCACCAGCACCGCGTCCGCGCCGGAGTCCACTACCAGCCGGGCATCGTCGGGGTGCAGCACACCCTTCACCGCTATCGGCAGATCGGTCCATTCCCGCAGTTTCGCCAGGTCCGCCGGGCGCAGGTTGTGGTTACCGAACAGTCCCACCCAGGTGAGGATCGCCATCCGCATGGCATCCTCGCTCTCCTCCGGCGGCGCGGGGAGCTTCGCCCGGAACACCGGGTCGGACAGATAGTTGGCGATGCCCTTGCCGAGCAGGAAGGGCAGATGGCCGAGTTCGAGGTCGCGCGGCCGCCAGCCCAACGCGGGGGTGTCCACCGTGACCACGATGGCTTTCGCCCCCGCCCGCTGCGCGCGCTGGACGAACGAGCGGGCGAGTTCGTCGTCGGCGGGCCAGTACAGCTGATACCACCAGTCGCCGGCGACCTCCCCGACCTCTTCGATGGTGGACGAGGACGCGGTGGACAGGATGGTGCCCACACCGAGTTCTCCGGCGACCTGCGCCACGACCACCTCGCCCCTCTCGTGCAGCAGTTCCAGCACCCCGACCGGGGCGGTCAGCACGGGAGCAGCCAGTTTGGTGCCGAGCACCTCGACAGAGGTGTCGCGCGCGCCCGGGCCACTGGTGCCTCGCAACATCCGGGGCACGATGCGGTACCGCTCGAACGCGGCAGTGTTGGCGGCAGCCGTGCGTTCGGCGGAGGCGCTACCTGCCACGTAGGCGTACGCACGGTCGTCGAGCAACTCCCGGGCCCGATCCGCGAAACCGTCCGCGGTCATCGGCAGCTCGGGTACCGATCCACCCATTCCCCGGAGGTAGATCTCATTCTGGAAGTCGATGAAGCTGCTCACGAACGCTCACGCTAGCCCTGTCCGGCGCTGTGAGCACTCCCTCGGATGTGCCCGTGATCGTGTCGGGCGCGCTCAGTCGTCGTCGAACGACCGCTGATAGTCGGTCTCGCCCCATGCGTTCCACAGGATCGGATGCGCGCCCGGACCGCAGTCCTCGGCCCACTCGATCGTCGATTCGCCGCGCATCCGTTCCGCCTGCCGGTAGAGAATGCGCAGGTTGGTGCACAAACCCGCCATTCCGGCGGTGGCAGCGCCCACGTCGGTATTGGTACATTCCACCTCGACCCGGCTGTCGACGGGAACTGCCGCGCAGTGCACGATTCCCGGCGGTGCCGCCTGCGCCGGACCGGCTCCGATCACCGATATGCCCGCTACCGCGACACCGGTGAAAATCGCGCCCAGGGTAGAAAAGCGTTTGTTCCAGGTGACTCCCGGCATATGAACTTCTCCTCGTCGGGCGGCAATCCAATTCGTGAGGCACTCTAAACAGCTGGATCGGGTCTTCTCCTGAGCGGGAAGCGGATTCCAGCGGCGCCATTCTCGGTTCGACCGCCCGGATAGGGCGACGCGTCGAGAGATCTCCTGCGGCATTGCGGAGGGCGGCCTGGGGCACTATGGGTCGATGCGCGCGATCAATTTGAACGGTTTCGGTGGACCCGAGGTCATGGAATGGTCCGATGCGCCCGATCCGGTGCCGGGTCACGGTGAGGTGCTGATCGAGGTGGTGGCGGCCGGGGTGAACCGGGCCGACCTGCTGCAGCGGCGCGGGTTCTACGCACCCCCGCCGGGGGTCACTCCGGTGCCGGGGCTCGAATGTTCCGGGGTGATCGCCGAGGTAGGCGCGGGAGTGCACGACTGGTCACCCGGCGACCGGGTGTGCGCGCTGCTGTCGGGCGGCGGATACGCCGAGAAGGTGGTGGTGCCCGCCGGACAGGTGCTGCCGGTACCGGACGGCCTGGATCTGGCCGCCGCGGCCGGGCTGCCCGAAGTCGCGGCGACGGTCTGGTCGAATCTGGTGATGACCGCCGGGCTGCATTCCGGGCAGTTGCTGCTACTCCACGGCGGCGGCAGCGGAATCGGCACCCATGCGATCCAGGTGGCTGTGCAGCTGGGCGCGCGAGTCGCGGTGACGGCCGGGTCTGCGGCGAAACTGGCACGCTGCGCCGAACTCGGCGCGAGTGTATTGATCAACTATCGGGAACACGATTTCGTGGACCTGGTCCGTGCCGAGCACGGCCTGGGCGGCCCGGGCGCCGACATCATCCTCGACAACATGGGCGCCGCCTACCTGGCTCGCAATCTGGCGGCACTGGCGCTGGACGGCCAAGTGCTGGTGATCGGCATGCAGGGTGGGATGAACGCCGAGCTGAACCTGGGCGAGCTCATGGCCAAACGCGGGACGGTGCGAGCGATCAAATTGCGCGACCGCCCGGCCACCGGACGCGGCAGCAAGGCCGACATCATCGCCGAAGTGCGCACTCATGTCTGGCCGCTGCTGGAAACGGGCGCGGTCGTACCGGTGATCCATGCCGAGGTCCCGGTGACCGAGGCGGGCCGGGCACATGAGCTGCTCGACGAGCACGACACGTTCGGCAAGGTGATCCTGCGGATAGGGAACGACGGCACGAGCGGATCGGCCCGGTAGGCGGAAGCCACCACGGGCCATCACCGGCGCCCGATCGAACCGAGAGGGACGGCGCCGGTCAGCCGAGCGCGGCCAGGGCCCGGCCGAACTGATCGATTTCCCGGCGAGTCGTGTACGGCGCGAGACCGATGGTCACCGCGCCGCCCTCGTCGTTCACACCCAGTGCGTCCAGTAACCGGCTGCCGCCGTGCGACCCGGCGAGCACATTGATGCGCTTATCGGCCAGTTCGGCGGCGACCTTCTCGGCCTGCATCCCGTCGAGGGTGAAACTGACCGTCGGGATCCGGGTGGAGGCCCGGCCGATCACCGTCAGTCCGGTGATCTTCTCCAGGGTGCTCATCAGATGATCGAACAGCTGGTCGTGGTAGTCCTGCAACGAGGTGATCGACAGTTCCAGTCGCTCCCGGCGGGTGCCCGCGGCCCGTTCGTCGAGCCCCGCCAGATAGTCGATCGAGGTGGTGAGCCCGGCGAGCAGCGCGTACTGGTGCCCGCCGACCTCGAGCCGTTCGGGGCCCTTCGCGTACGGATTCAACGCCATGGAGGGGATCCGGTCCAGGAAAGCGGGGTCGCGGAAGACGAGCGCGCCGACCTGCGGCCCGCCCCAACTCGGTGCGCTCAACGCCACCACATCCGCGTTCAGATCGTCGATACCGATCAGTGCGTACGGGGCGGCCCCGACCGCGTCGGCGACCAGCAGTCCGCCGACCTCGTGCACCCGTTCGGCTGCCACCCGCACCGAGGGCGCCGACCCGACGATCGGGGACGCCGCGGTGATCGCGACCAGCCGCGCGGTGGGCCCGATGAGCTCCTCGAACTGCCAGGCCGGCATCTCGCAGGTCTCGATCTCCACCTCGGCCCAGCGCACATGCGCCCCGTAGCGGTTGGCTATCCGCAGCCAGGGCGCCACATTCGCCTCGTCGTCCAGCCGGGACAGCACGATCCCGGTACCCAGGCCCAGCCGGGAACTCAAGGATTCGGCGAGCCAGGCGAGCAGTACGGCACGATCGGGCCCCAGTACGACCCCGCTCGGGTCCGCGCCGACCAGATCCGCGACCGCCACCCGGGCATCGTGCAGGATATCGGCGCTACGTTTGGCGGCGCCGTGGCGGCCGAGGTGGGAGAACGACGACGAGCGGAAACCGATGGACACCGCGCGCGAGACAGAATCCGGAACAAGCATGCCCGCCTGCGGAGCCAGGTTGATCCAGCCGTCGGCCACGGAGGGGATCAGTCCCCGGACCCGCGCGACGTCGTAAGTCATGCAGGTCACTTTAAGGCAGGGTCCATATCTCGGTAACCCTGGTACAGCCGAGTTCGCCCAGCACGAGAGATATAACTCGCGTCATCACCACCGGCTTAGCGCGTTCGGCTCGAACACGACATGATGGGAACCATGACGCAATCGGATGACGCATCGGATCCCGTTGTCGTGATCGGCCCCGAAGGCCGACCGCTGGTGCTGCCCGCGGGCGCCGCGACGAGCGCGTCGTTCCCCGGCCGGGAGGCCCCCGAGCAGGACGCGACCGACCGCGACAACTCCGAATCGCTGGCCGATATGGTCGAACAGCCGGCCAAGGTCATGCGGATCGGGACCATGATCAAACAGCTGCTCGAGGAGGTGCGGGCCGCACCGCTCGACGACGCCAGCCGGACCCGGCTGGCCGAGATCCACAAATCCTCGATCCGGGAACTCGAGCAGGGCCTCGCGCCGGAGTTGCGCGAAGAGCTCGAACGGCTGGCCCTGCCGTTCGGCGCGGACGCCGTGCCATCGGATGCGGAACTACGTATCGCGCAAGCACAGCTGGTGGGTTGGCTGGAAGGCTTGTTCCACGGTATCCAGACCGCCCTGTTCGCCCAGCAGATGGCCGCACGGGCGCAGCTCGAGCAGATGCGCCAAGGCGCCCTGCCTCCAGGTATCCACGCCGCGGACGTACGCGGCGGGCAGCCGGGCCAGTCCATCGGAGGCACCGGGCAATACCTCTGAATCCGGTGGTATATAACCGGGCCGTACCGGGACTCGCCCTCCGGGGTAGTGTCGTGCACCGTGCCTGCAGCTTCCGCTCGCTCCGACCTGGTAAACACCGAAACCCCGGAGAGCACCGACGAGAGCCCGGTGCGCCCCGACCACGCCCCCGCCGCAGATGAGAAGCCCGTGAGTTCCGAGCAGACCCCGGTCGCCGGCGCCGATACCGCCGATTCCGATACCACCGAGGTGATCGCCGCGGATCCCATCGAATCGGATTCGCAGTCCTGGACCCGAGCCTGGCGCGATATCCGCGACGGGTTCCGGCAGCGCGAACTATGGCTTTCCCTGGGCTGGCAGGACATCAAGCAACGTTATCGGCGGTCGGTGCTGGGTCCGTTCTGGATCACCATCGCCACCGGTGTGCAGGCAACCGCCATCGGCATTCTGTACGCCGCGCTGCTCGGTCAGCCGCTCACCGACTATCTGCCGTATGTGGCGGTCGGCCTGATCGTATGGAACGTCATCAACGCCTCGATCCTGGAAGGCTCCGATGTCTTCGTCGCCAACGAGGGGCTGATCAAACAGCTGCCGTCCGCGTTGAGTGTGCATGTATACCGGCTGGTGTGGCGGCAGATCCTGTTCTTCGCGCACAACTCGGCAATCTATTTCGTGGTGTTGGCGCTGTTCGGTGTCTGGCGCGACCTGCACTGGACCGCGGTGTTCGCGATACCGGCCCTGGTGCTGCTGTTCCTCAACGCCATGTGGGTTTCGGTGCTGTTCGGCATCTTCAGTACTCGTTACCGCGATATCGCGCCGATCCTGGGCAGTATGACGCTGATGCTTTTCGTGCTGACCCCGGTGATGTGGAACACCAAGAGCCTGCACGAGCAGGGCGGTCAGGTCGCCGAACGGGCCCGGCTTGCCGAGGTGGTGCCCACCTACCACTATCTGGAGATCGTGCGCGCGCCGCTGCTCGGCGACGACCAGAAGCTGTACCACTGGGCGATCGTCGGTGCCATCACCGTGGTGGGCTGGATTGCCGCGGCGATCGCGCTGCGCAAGTACCGTTCGCGCGTGCCCTACTGGGTTTAGGAGTCAGGCGATCATGAGTGATCACGTGAGTATCGAAACCCGCAAGGCGTGGGTGGAGTTCCCGATCTTCGACGCTAAGTCCCGATCGCTGAAGAAGGCGTTCCTGGGCAAGGCGGGCGGTTCGATCGGCCGCAACCAGTCCGATGTCGTCGTGGTCGAAGCACTGCGCGATATCAACTTGTCGCTGAAAGAGGGCGACCGGGTGGGCCTGGTCGGCCACAACGGCGCAGGTAAGTCGACGCTGCTGCGGCTGCTTTCCGGGATCTACGAGCCCTCACGCGGCAGTGCCCGGATCCGCGGGCGGGTAGCGCCGGTATTCGATCTCGGGGTCGGGATGGACCCGGAGATCTCCGGATACGAGAACATCATCATCCGCGGCCTGTTCCTGGGGCAGACCCGTAAGCAGATGATGGCGAAGATCGATGAGATCGCCGATTTCACCGAACTGGGCGAATACCTGGCCATGCCGCTGCGCACCTATTCGACCGGTATGCGGGTGCGCCTGGCGATGGGTGTGGTGACCTCTATCGACCCGGAGATCCTGCTCCTCGACGAGGGGATCGGCGCGGTCGACGCCGAGTTCATGAAGAAGGCGCGAATCCGGTTGCAGGAACTGGTCGCCCGGTCGGGCATCCTGGTGTTCGCCAGCCATTCCAACGAATTCCTGGCCCAGCTCTGCGATACCGCGCTGTGGATCGATCACGGCCAGATCCGCTTGCACGGCGGGATCGAAGAGGTCGTGCGGGCCTACGAGGGCCCGGACGCGGGTAATCATGTGGCGACGGTCCTGCGGGAGATCGAAGCCGAGAAGTCCGGTCGTGGCGCCGACGAACAAGCACAGCAGTCGGCCGACGGCGAACGAGAACTGGAGAACAACACAGCATGAGCGAGTCAGGCCCGGAGGCGGAAGCAACGCGTGACCACGCAGGGCCCTCGCTCATGCCCGACGAACACAGCGTGAGCGAGTCAGGCCCGAAGGCGGAAGCGAAGCGTGACCACGCAGGGCCCTCGCTCATGCCCGACGAACACAGCGTGAGCGAGTCAGGCCCGAAGGCGGAAGCGAAGCGTGACCGACCGGAGCCGCCGCTCGTCGCCGATGTCGAGAGCAGCGACGAGCCCGGCCGGGCGACGGAAGCCGAGCGTGCGGGCGCCGAATCCTCCCTCGTGACCGGGGCCGACAGCACCAACGAGCCGGGCACCGACACGGAGACCGAGGGTGATGGCGCCGGGGCCTCCGGGGCAGATCAGCAGAGCATCGGCGGGCCCGGGAGTCCGGCTTCGGGTTCGGATCGGGAGCACAACGCGGGCGCCGCGGTGCTACCGGAGGTCGAGTACGGGCCGGACGCCAAGATCGTCGCCGTGGTGGTGACGCACAAGCGGCGTGATCTGCTCGCCGAATCACTGAAAGCCGTGGCCACTCAATCGCGGGCGGTCGACCATCTGATCGTGATCGACAACGGCAACGAAGCCGAAGTGGCCGAACTCGTGGCGGATCAGCCGATCGAGACCACCTATCTCGGTTCCGCGCACAATCTGGGCGGGGCGGGCGGTTTCGCACTGGGCATGCTGCACGCGCTGAGCCTGGGCGCCGACTGGGTGTGGCTGGCCGACGACGACGGCCGGCCCGAGGGGCCGGAGGTGTTGGCCACCCTGTTCGACTGCGCGCGGCGCCACGAACTGGTAGAGGTCTCACCGGTGGTTTGTGATATCGACGAACCGGATCGGCTGGCCTTCCCGCTGCGGCGCGGCGTGGTGTGGCGGCGGTTGCGTTCCGAACTCGGTGGCGAGGATTTCCTGCCCGGGATCGCCTCGTTGTTCAACGGCGCGCTGATCTCCGCGCAGGCGGTCGATGTGATCGGGGTTCCCGATCTGCGACTGTTCGTACGCGGCGACGAAGTCGAGGTGCACCGCCGGCTGGTGCGGTCGGGGCTACCCTTCGGGACCTGTCTGCAGACGGCGTACCTGCACCCCAACGGCGCGGCCGAGTTCAAGCCGATCCTCGGTGGCCGCATGCACACCCAGTATCCGGACGATCCGGTGAAGCGGTACTTCACCTACCGCAACCGGGGCTATCTCATGTCCCAGCCGGGTATGCGAAAACTGCTGCCGCAGGAATGGATTCGGTTCTCCTGGTTCTTCCTGGTCACTCGGCGCGATCCGGCCGGGCTGCGTGAGTGGTTCCATCTGCGCAGCCTCGGACGCAACGAACAGTTCCAGAAACCGGAATAGCCGGCAGCGCGCGTTTCACCCGAACCGGAGCACTCCCCGGGCAACCAGGGTTGACGGCCGATGCGAGAGATTCCTCCCCGCCGGGTAAGTTCGGCTGGCAATCTGCATGATTCGGGAGGAGATCGATGAGTTACCCCGGCGGTCAGCCGCCACAAGGTCAGCCCGCGCCCGGCCAGTTCCCGCCGCCGCAACAGCAGTACGCGCCGCCGGCGCCGAACCAGGGTGGGCAGCCACAGTATCCAGGGGGGCCGCAGGGCGGCCCGCAGCCGTGGGGCGCGCCGCCCCCGGGCCAGCCGCCGGCCGGATACGGCCAGCCTCCGGGGCAGCCGCAGTACGCGAGCGGCCCCTATCCGCAGCCGACCGGGCAGCCGCCCGCCCAGTTCGGGCAGCCCGGCGCCTTCGGCCAGCCGCCGCAGGCCGCCCCCAGCGACCCACCGGGTATCACGGTGGATTGTTCCTACACCCCGATGGCGTTCCTGCTCGCGATCACCAAACCCAAGATCACCGTGAACGGGCAGCGGGTCCCGAACACCCGGTGGGGGGCGAACCACATTCCGGTCGGCGCCGGCCAGTACCACGTGCGGGTCACCACCCCCTGGTTGTTCGATATGGGCCCGGCCGATGTCGCGGTGCCGGTGCAGCCCGGGCAAGCGGTCCGGTACTACTACCGGACGCCGGCGATGATCTTCCTCAACGGTGCGATCGGCCCGGTGCCGCAGAAGACGCCCGGCATGGTGGTCATGTATGTGATCTTGGCGTTCGTCGCCCTGATCTTCCTGCTGAATATTCTGATGATCGCCACGCTGTGATCGAGGTTCGCACGCGGCGGGGTCGTGACACCCTGCCGCGTGCGTGACCCGACCTGCCCCGGCTCGGAAACCGACACCGTTTGCCCACCATATGACGCCGCGCCCGACTTCCGGGCGCGCTGCGATTCCCGGACAGCGCGGCCCCTGGGCAAGTCCGGACCTGTTGCCTACGCTCGAAACGCAGCGCCGGACGCACGGCGGTCGGCGGCCGCGACAACAGGAGGGCAGGCAATGACAGCAACCGGAGACAAACCGCTGAGCGGCCGGACGATGATCATGTCCGGCGGTAGCCGCGGTATCGGGCTGGAGATCGCCAAACGGGCGGCCGCCGACGGCGCGAACATCACCTTGATCGCGAAAACCGATCAGCCCCACCCCAAACTGCCGGGAACGATCCATACAGCAGCCGCGGAACTGGAAGAGGCCGGAGCGACCGTGCTGCCGTTCGTCGGCGATGTGCGCGTCGACGATTCGGTCGCCGCGGCGGTCCGGGCGACGACCGAACGGTTCGGCGGCATCGATATCGTGGTCAACAATGCCTCGGCCATCGATCTCTCCCCCACCGATTCGCTGGCGATGAAGAAGTACGACCTCATGCAGGACATCAACTGCCGCGGCAGTTTCCTGCTGTCCAAACTGTGCATTCCGGCGCTGCGTGAATCGGCCGCCGCCGGCCGCAATCCGCATATCCTCACCCTGTCCCCGCCGCTGAACCTCGACCCGAAGTGGGCAGGCTCCTCGCTGGGGTACACCATCGCCAAGTACGGGATGTCACTGACGACGCTGGGGCTGGCCGAGGAACTGAAATCCGACGGTGTCGGGGTCAATTCGCTCTGGCCGCGCACCACCATCGCGACCGCGGCCGTGCAGAATCTGCTGGGCGGTGAGGAGATGGTCCGTACTTCGCGGACCCCGGATATCTACGCCGACGCCGCGTACCTGGTACTCACCTCACCGGCCACCGAAACCACCGGCAATTTCTTCATCGACGACGAGGTGCTCGCCGGCCACGGCATCACCGATCTGGACAAGTACCGGGTGACACCGGGCGACGAACCGCTCACCACCGACCTGTTCCTCTGACGCGGGTGGGCCATGCCGGACGCACCGGCATGGCCCACCACCTACGTACCGTCCGGCTCAGCGCGGGTCGGAATCGATCCCGTACAGGCGCTCCCAGTTCTCGCGGCTGGTGAGTTCGGCATGCGCGGCGCGGTAGCGCTGCTGCAGGTCCGGCAATTCCTTGTACAACCGGCGCAGTACCCGCACCGTACGAAGCAGCAGCGCCCGCGCGGTCGCCTTGTCGCGCTTGCGGATCCGGACCCCGGACTGCGAGGCATCGGTGACCACCACGTGGTCGAACAGCGATACATGCCACCAGTGCGCGTCTTCCCGGGTGATCCCGACCAGTCCGGGCTGGACCCGGCCGGTCCACTGCTGGATCGCCCGTTTGATCAGCACGGCCAGCAGACGGCTCGGTTCGCCGCTCGCACGTCGTACCCGGATCTCCGATGCGTCCACCGGAGGAGTCGCCGCGGGATGTTTCATGGTCTCCGTGTAGTCGGAGCGGCTGGTCCGGGCCCGTTTCAGCGGCTCGATACCACCGTCACGCAGGATCGACGGGCCCGCCAGGAAGTCCTCGATGCCCTGCAGGGTGGTGTGCACGAGCCCGTACTGCATCCCGACCAGGTATTCGGAGATATTGCGGAACAGTTGCCGGGTGACCGTGCTCGGATCCAGATCCGCGTGCATCGCGCTGACGATCAGCGAATTGCGGGTGCTGAAATAGCGCGCCCAGTCGTCGAAGTCCTTCCAGTAGAAGTCCGCGTGCCAGACCGCCGCATTGGGCAGTGTGACCGTGACGAACCCGTGTTCGCGGGCGCGGACCCCGTATTCGACATCGTCCCACTGGAAGAAGATCGGCAGCGGAAGCCCGATTTTCTTCACGACCTCGGCCGGGATGAGACAGGTCCACCAGGCGTTGTAGCCGGCGTCGACTCGGCGTTCCTGGTTCTTCTTCAGCATGCTGGTGTTGCGCAGTGCCTTGGGCACCTTCTGGCCGTGCATCAGCCGGTGCAGATGCACATCCTCGGCCCCGACATTGAGGTAGTCGGGATTGAGCAGGAACAGCATCTGCGCGCCTACCAGTGTCGGCTCCACTGTCAGGTTGGCGAAGGCCTGCAACCGCAGTACGGTCTCGGGCTCGCAGAGAATATCGTCGTCCATGAGGATGACGTCGGCGTGCTCGTTGGCCGCGGACACCTCGTAGAGCCCGCGGGTGAAACCGCCCGCGCCGCCGAGATTGGGCTGGCGGATATAGCGCAGTTTCTCCCCGAACATCGCCCGGGTCGCCTGGTACAGCGGCCGGTTCTCCACCAGGTCGGTGCCCTGATCCACCACATACACCGCGTCGAGCGAGCCGAGGACGGTCTGGTCGGAGGCCAGCGCGGCGATGGTTTCGGCGCAGTCCTGGGCACGGTTGAAGGTGCAGATCGCGATGGCCACCGGGCGCACGGTCTCGGGGGCCGTCGCGGTCCAGGTGAGGTCGGAGATCTCCAGGTCGCCGGCGACCGCTTCGAACTCCAGCCACAGGGCTCCGCCATCGACGAACTGGTCCAGCGGCGCGGTCAGCGTCAACGGGCCGCTGGCGGTGACCTCGGCGGTGCCGACGATCCGGCGGTGCCCGGCGATATCGGAGGCCACGATCCGCACTCTGGCGTGCTTACCGACCTGCAGGATCATCGTGGTCTGCACCTCGGTCACCACTGTCCAGCGCTGCCAGTAGCTGGCCGCGAAACGACCGAAGTAGGTGTTGGTATGCGCGGTCGAGCCCTTGTCCAGGTGCAGACTCATCCGGTCGCGGGTGGCACGGCCCTTGACCACCGCATACAGTTCGTCGCTGATCTTCGCCGAGGGTCCGGTGAAGATGCCCCGGGCGAGCACCAGTCTCCGCGGCGCCCGGTGATGTTCGGCGCGCAGCGACTCCGGCGCGACCGCAGCGTGATCGTTCGTCTCGGTAACGGCCTGCATAGCCGACTGGTCCATGAAGTCCTCGAAATCCTTATTGTGCCGACGGGACAGACATGTCCCTGAATACGGTTCGCGGCGGGCCCGAGGATATCAATCAGCCACGCCGGTCGCCCGGTTGGTCGTTTCCCGATCGGAGTCCCCGGTAAACACGAACTTGTCATAAGCCCAATACCGGAACACCACGGCAACTATCTGACCGACCAGTGTTCCGGAGATATTGTCCGCCAGCGCGCTGGACAGATCCAGGATGTACCTGGAGAAACCCAGGCAACCCAATTGCAGACCGATGGCGATCACATTGATCACCGCGTAGCTCAGGTACTCGCGGACCGGGCTGCCGGACTGCTTGTGCGCGAACGTCCACCACTTGTTGCCGAAGTAGGTGACCACCGTGGCCACCCCGATCGCGATGATCTTGGCGGGCAACGGCGCCGAGTACAGGAGACCCTCACCACCCCAGGCGCCCAGGTTGAACACCAGTAGGTTGTAGGTGCCCGCGTCGACCAGGAAGCCGACCACGCCGACGACCAGGAACGCCGCACTCTGCCGCAGCCCGGTCCGCAGCCGCTCGGCCAGCGAACGAGGGGTCGGCGCGTCGGCGGCGACAGCGGCCGTTGACTCACCAGATGACACGCGCCGACGGTACCGTAGTGACCTGAGCCGTCATCTCCGGCACGGCACTGCACGAGCGAGTCGGCACCGGAGGCGGTAGCGCGGCGTAATCGCCGCAGGGGCCCTCGCGCGTGCCCGATCGGCACGGACCCGGTACTCTCCCCGTGTTCCCATATCCGTCGATTTCGAGGATTTGACCAGGTGGAATCCACCGAGCACAGCGTGAGCGAGTCGAGCCCGGAGGCGGCGGCGATGGACTACCAGGCAGGGCCGACGCTGACGCCCGACAGACACAGCATTGCCGAATTGCGTATTGCCGCCGTGGTTCCGTGCCACAACGAAGAAGCTTCGGTCGCCAAGGTCGTCACCGACCTGCAGACCGCGGTGCCCGGAATTGTCGTGTATGTGTACGACAATCTCAGCACCGACGCCACCGCCGAGAAGGCCCGGGCCGCCGGGGCGATCGTTCGCGCGGAGCGGGCGAAGGGCAAGGGCAATGTGGTACGCCGCGCTTTCGCCGATATCGAAGCGGATATCTATCTCATGATCGACGGCGACGACACCTACGAGGCGTCCGCGGCGCCGGCGATGATCGAAACCCTGCTGTCGGGCCCGTACGACCACGTACTCGGCGTCCGGAAACAGGATGCGAACGGGTCGGCCTACCGGGCCGGGCACGAAACCGGGAACAGAGTCCTCAACGGTGTGGTCGGCAAGGTCTTCGGCGAGAACGTGGAGGATATGCTCAGCGGATTCCGGGTGTTCTCCCGCCGCTTCGTGAAGAGCTTTCCCGCGGTATCGCGCGAATTCGAGATCGAAACCGAACTCACCGTGCATTCGCTGCACCTGCGGGTCCCGCAGACGGCGGTCCCGGTGGGTTTCCGGGACCGGCCGGCCGGTAGCGAGAGCAAACTGCGCACCTACCACGACGGTTTCAAGATCCTGGCCCTCATCATCGGATTGGCCAGGCACGAGCGACCGGTCGCCTTCTACGGCCTGCTGGGCACCGTCGGCTGGCTCGTCTCGGTGGTGCTGACCGTCCCGATCGTGATCGAGTACTACGACACCCATACCGTGCCCCGCTTCCCCACCCTGTTCCTCGCCTGCACCCTGCTGCTCGTCGGATTCCTGGCCTGGACCGCGGGACTGATCCTGGACGGTATCCGCCGTTCCCGGCACGAGGCGTCCCGGCTGATCTACCTCCGCTACGAGGCGCCCGGCGCGGGAACGCGGCCGGCGGCGACCGGCGACGCCCGGCCGGACCCGGTGGCCGGGGACATCCGTTGACCGCCGATACCGAGACCCGCCCTGCCGGACCCGAGCAGGCCGCGGGTGGTTCCGCCCTGACCAGGTCCCGTCGAATCGGGGTGGTGCTCATGCGCCGGGTGGGTCCGGCGACTGTCGCGTTCACCCTGCTGGCCGGGATCTTCGGCCTGGTGTTCGCGGTGATGAGCCCCCCTTTCTGGGGTCACGACGAACTCACCCAGTTCGGGCGGGCCTACCAGGTCGCCCACCGTGGCCTGACACCCACCCGCATCGAGGACGACCGCGGTGTCTCCTACGGCGGCGAGGTACCGGCGGCCGTCGAGGCCTTGATGGGGTACGCGCTGAACGACTACTCCCACAATCCGGGCGAACCCTATCCCGATGTGGCCGATCCCGGCGCCTACCAGCGGCTCGGCGATGCCCCGATCACCGATGAACGCAAGATCATCTGGTTCACCAACACCGCCGCCTACTCCGCGGTTCCCTATGTGCCCAATGCGATCGGTATCCGCTTCGCGGAGCTGATCGACGCCGACGCCGGCACCATGGTGCGCCTGACCCGGCTGTCCGGGCTGGCCGCCTACCTGCTGGTGGTCGGCTTCGCGCTGTGGGCGTTGCGGAAACACCGCATCCAGTGGCTGGCGTTCACTGTCGCCGTCCTGCCCATCGCGGTGTTCCAGGCCGGAACGGTCACCGCCGACACTCTCACCAACGCACTGGCCGTCCTGGTCTCGGTGCTACTGGTGAAAGGTCTGTTCCTCGGTGAGCGGCTGGGCCGTATCGAAACCGTCGCGGTGCTGGGTACCGCCATCCTGCTGCCGTTGTGCAAACCGACGTATGTGCTGCTGGCGATGCTGGTGGTGCTGATACCGGCCGCACGGATGGGACTCGACGGGTGGCGCCGCCGGCTCACCTGGGCCTGCGCCGCGCTCGGCGCGATCGGGTTCGCGATGTGGATGAAGATCGCCGCACCCACCGGCGAGGGCACCAGCCTGATGCGGCCGCGGGACCAGTGGTACACCGTCGACACCGGCGAACAGTTGACCGGGATCATCACCGGCCCGTTCGGCTTCCTGCGGACCTTCTGGGAGAGCATTCTGCGGCGCGACCAGGAATGGTTCACCGAATTCTTCGGTGAGCTCGGTTTCGCCTATATCGACGTGCCCGCCACCGCGGTCGTGGCCTGCCTGCTCGCCTTCGCGGTGAGTGTAGGGATGGCGGAACGGTTCGAACAGCCGGATTTCCGGCGCACGCTGGTGGTCGCGCTGACCATGGCGGCCAGTGTCGCGATGATCTACGTGACGCTCTACATGTCCTTCACCCCGGTCGGCTACTACATCATCGACGGTGTGCAGGGCCGCTACTTCATTCCGTTGGCGATCGTATCGTTCGCGGTACTGCTGCGCTGGATGCCTTTCCGGCTCCGCGGTCCCGGCGACCGCGCCCCGGGCCGCTACGCAGCGGTGACCATCGTTGTCGCGGCATTGATCTCACTGACGACCTCGGTGGCGAAGTACCACATCTACGTCTGGGCGTGATCATCGAGCATCGACGATCAGGGACCGGGCGTATTCACGGGTGCGCGACGGTGCGCTCCCCCGCGTCGGCGTAGGCACGTTCGGTGGCTGCTTTCACCGGTCGCCACCAGGATTCGTGCTCCCGATACCAGGCGACGGTGGCGGCGAGTCCGGCCCGGAAGTCGGCGAAACGGGGCGTCCAGCCGAGTTCGGTACGGAGCGGACCCGAATCGATCGCATAGCGCTGGTCATGTCCGGCCCGATCGGTGACATGGTCGAAATCGCCCGGATCGCGGCCGAATTCGGCAAGCAGCAGTTCTACCACCGTGCGGTTGTCCAGTTCACCGTCGGCCCCGATCAGATAGGTGCGGCCGACCCGGCCCCGTTCGAGTACATCCCAGACCGCACGGTTGTGGTCCTCCACGTGGATCCAGTCACGGATCTGATGGCCCGCGCCGTACAGCCGCGGCCGTACACCGTCGATCAGATTGGTGATCTGGCGCGGAATGAACTTCTCCACATGCTGATACGGCCCGTAATTGTTCGAGCAGTTCGACAGTGTGGCGCGGAGGCCGAAGGAACGCACCCAGGCGCGGACGAGCATATCGCTGGCGGCTTTGGTCGCCGAGTACGGACTCGACGGGTTGTAGGCCGTGCGTTCGGAGAACGGTGGCTCGTCGGGCGCGAGGTCCCCGTAGACCTCGTCGGTGGAGACATGGTGGTAGCGCACATCGTGGCGCCGGACCGCCTGTAGCAGCGAATAGGTGCCGACGATATTGGTCTGCACGAAGGGCCAGGGCTCGGCCAGCGAGTTGTCGTTGTGCGATTCCGCGGCGAAATGGACGACCGCGTCCACACCGCTGACCAGTTCGTCGACGAGGTCCAGATCGGCGATATCGCCGTGCACGAAGTCGATCCGATCGGCCACCGGGTCGAGTGAGGCACGGTTGCCCGCGTAGGTGAGCGCGTCCAGCACGATCACCGTCGTATCCGGCCGTTCGGCGACGGTGTGCTGCACGAAGTTGGCTCCGATGAAGCCGGCTCCACCGGTCACGAGTAGACGCACCCGTTCACTCTACGTCCCGTCCCACACTCCTTCGGGCGGCCTTCCGAACGAGCTGTACAGATGATTCCGGCACAGTGATCGCCGCGCGACGGGCAGCGAGCAAACTCGGAGAACAGGCACGAACTGAAAACAGTCCGTTCGGTCTCTCTTTTGCCGATGTGAAAATCTCCGGCACCCCACCGAGCAACGCCCGTGCCGGTGAGGCGAGTGTGAAGGAGGGTATACGAACGGTTTACGGTCTCTTGGCGCCATTCCGCGCGAATGGCCGCAGTCCGTTTCCGTTCTCCCACGAGGTGACCAGATGCTCGTCAGAAAATTCACCGCTACCTCTGCGCTGCTGATCGCCGCGCTCGGTATCGCCACCGGCAGTACGCACGCCGAACCCCTTCCCGCACCGGCACCGGTCGGCTTCACCGGCCAGGTCGTCGGAAACCAGTCCGTCATCACCACCGACTCGGGGACCATGGCGGTCGCCGGCGATACCTTCGAGATCCGGTCCGCCGACGGCACGGTCCTGGCCGGAACCCCCCTGAAGTTCCGGCTCGACGATTTCGAGTTGCCGATCACCGCCGAGATCTCCGGCAATACCGCGACCCTCACCCCGGTGCTGGATCCTGCCCGCGCCGAATACCGCCCGGTCGCTCTGCCCTATGAGGATTCCGCGCCCTGGAAAACCCCCTACGACCGTGAGGTGGCAGCCTTCACCCGGCTGAAGGACACCATCGCCACCGGCGCCTCGCTCGGCACCCTGGTGGGTGGTCTGGGTGGCGCGGGGCTGGGGTGCGTGCTCGGCGGTATCGCCGGAGCGACCGTCGCCGCGGCGACCATCATCGGCCTCTTCGGGCCCTTCGTCCCGGCCGCCGTTATCGGCTGCCTCGGCGGCATCATCGGGGTGGGCGCTCTCGGTACGGTGGCGGGACAACTGCTGATCACCGCTCCGGTAGCCGTCGGAGCCTTGATCCAGTACTTCTCCACGATCAATTCCCCGTTCCCGGGCAAATGACCGGCCCGACAGACCAGGTGTAGCCGACGGCCCGGCTTTCGTTCCGATCCGGAGGAGCGGTTGCGCACGCGGGGCACGCCCGGACGGTGGAAACCGTCCGGGCGCACCATCGAGTCTCCGGCCCGGGACGGATGTGTCGCTCGGTGTGGTGCGCCGACCCGGAGCAGGCCGACATCCGGATCGATCCTTCCTCGGTTTCCCGTACCAGGTCGGCCGGTAACCCTCGGCGGTGAAATATTCGCGGGTAGGCGCGGCGTTGGCTCCTGTCATGAAGATCGGCGTCAACACCTTCCTGACCGACGAGGGGATCAACGGGACCGTGCTCGGTCCGGCGCTGGAGGAACGCGGCTTCGAATCGCTGTTCCTCGCCGAGCATTCGCATATCCCCGCGAACCGGCAGTCCCCGTACCCCGGCGGCGGCGAGTTGCCCCGGGTCTATTTCCGCACCCTCGACCCGTTCGTCGTGCTCGGCGCGATAGCGGCGGTCACCGACCGGCTCGTCCTCGGTACCGGGGTCACCCTGCTGGTCCAGCGCGATGTCATCCACACCGCTAAGGAGGTCGCGACCCTCGACCAGATCTCCGGCGGCCGGGCGGTCTTCGGGGTGGGTGTCGGCTGGAACCGGGAGGAGATGGCCGACCACGGCACCGATCCACGTACCCGCGGCGCCCTGCTCGACGAGCAGCTCGAAGCGATCGTCCGGATCTGGACCACCGATCTCGCCGAATATCACGGAAAGTTCGTCGATTTCGATCCGATGTACGCCTGGCCCAAACCGCACCGGCAGCCCCACCCGCCCATCTTCATCGGCGGTGGCGAGGCAGCGGCCCGGCGCGCGATCCGGCACGGGGTGGGATGGATACCCAACGGCGTATCCGATGCCGCCGCGGTAGCACCCCAGCTGGCGGATTTCACCGGCAGTGGTCTACCGGTCACCGTCACCCCGGCCCCGCCGGACCCGGCGGTACTCGACGCCTATGCCGAGGCCGGAGTGGAGCGGGTGACTCTGAAACTGGAAACTCGGCCGGAAGCGGACTCACTGCGCGACCTGGACGAATTGGCGAAACTGATCGAGCGGTACCCGAACTGAACAGTCAGCCGGTGGACAGCCGGGTGGCACCCCAGCTGCGATGGACGTAGCCGACCACCCGGTCCAGTTCTTCCCTGGCCACCGACGCCTGCTCACCGGGCTCCAGCGGATCGAAGTGGAAGATATAGAGACGCGAGGCGAACTGCTCGAATGGCAGGGACGCTTCGCCGAACCGTTCACCGTGGCCGGCGGTACCGACCACTACCCCGTCGCCCCAGTCCTGTCCGCTGTCGTTGTTGGGGTTGTAGAAGTAGACCCGCATGCGTTCCTGCGGGTCCAGCGCCACCCGCAGGATCGTGATCGCATGCCAGCCGACGAAGCGGGCGGCACTGTCGGTCACCGCGACACCGGCCGGCTGCGGGTGGATCAGCGGCTGGTTGCCGTTGTGGAAAGGGTGGTAGCCGGCATAGAAGTGCCGGAGGAACTCGTCGAGATCGGTCAGGTTACCGGTGGCCACATCGACATTGATCCGGAACCCGCGGCCCGACCACCAGCCGTGGAATTCGGGATTGACCCAGCGATGCGGATCGCCGTCCCGGTCGGCGCAGCGACGGCCCATCTCCGCGTAGATCCGGTCCAGATGCGGCACGACCAGCAGTGATAACGGATCGAGGTCCATCGGCAGTTCGGTGGCGAGCCCGGTGGCACTATCGCGGGAGGAAATCGAATCCCCCTCGAAGTGCATCACGATCTCGTCGTCGCGCGCGGCCCAGGCCAGCGTCTGCAGCAGATAGTCGGGGTCGTTGTAGGCCCACATGGACAACGCCCGCGCGGACTGGCAGGTCGGATTGTCGCCCTGTCCGATTCCCAGTGGCAGCCCCAGCACCGACAACATGCCCGACAGCAGCCGGGCGTGGGGCGCGGGATCCGGGCCGAATGCCTGGGTGAGCCGCTGCCGGGAATACGCCGACAGCTGCAGTGCCAGTTGCCGCCACAGCGCCGGAGCGACCGGGGGCTGGTAGAGGATGCCGCGTTCCAGCATCAGCGCCAGCCCGTAGATAGACTGGGCCGTCTCGACGTGCACGGCCTCGTCGATCAGTTTCCGCACCAATTCGTGGTAACACAGCAGGCATTCGCGTCCGGTACTGGACAAGCCCAGCGCTTCCCCCAAGAGGTACTCACCCTTGCCCAGCAGGAATCTCAGCAGAACAGCGTGGTAGGGCGAGACCAGACCCGTATCGTGCATCGATCGCGCGAAACCCGCGGTCTCGTACTGCAGCCCACTGTCGTCCATCGTCTCCAGCCGGGCTCGGTACACCTCCACACCGGGGTCCTCGCGGCAGGCATCGGTGGTGCCGTAGAGGCTGCTGATCAACCGATCCGCGCCCAGCCCACCCGCACCCAGATCGATATCGGGATTACTTCGCGCGACGGCGATCTGCGTGATCATCTGTTTGACCGATTCGACCTGGATCGGGCGCTGGCGCAAGATCCGCCAGATCTCGTCGACCAGGTTCTCGAGGACCTTCTCGTAGCCGACCTCCTCCACCAGATGGCGCAGCAACTCCCGGGACAGCTGGGCCATCCGTCCCTGCTGCGTCCGCTCGGCCTCGGTCGGCGGGGTGAACAGCAGCGACAGATTGATCGCCAGCACCTGCGAGAGGTGGTGGTGGGCCTGCTCGGCGGAAACCAGCGGATGCACGTAGTCACCCTTGGCGACCTCGAGAAAACGCAGGTTGCTCACCGTCTCCAGGACGACGGTGTCCGGATTGGTGCTGCGCAGCGAACCGCTGCTCAGGGTCGGGATGAGGATCTGCGGACGGGCCCAATCGGTACCGAGGAACAGTCCGGCGATGTCCAGTCGTGCCGCACGTGCCCGCACCGCGGCGCAGCCGCCGGGCAACAGCAGTACCCGGCGCAGTGCGCCGAATACACGCGACAACTTCACCTGCTTGCCGAAATCACCGGCATCCGCAAGCGCCTGGGTGGCGTCGTCCAGTCTGGCCAGATGCCTGTCCAGGGACTCCCCACCGCTGTTGAGTGGACTCAATCGCCGAACCTCCCCGACGAACCCGTTGCCGACAACGGATCAGATATAGAAATCGAGCTCTTCCTGTCTTTTCAAAAGATCTCGGAGAGTGTACGGGTCGTCTCCGAAGAAGTACAGAAGACCCCAATGGTTTCCGAATGCCGTACGTTTCATTACTTTCTCGGTCAGCGGCGAGGAGAGTTCATGTGACTCGAAATATTCATGATCCTCGGTCTCCTCCGGTACGGACAATCGGCTGACAACCCGCCGGCGCGGGTAGACCCCGAAAGTGCCCGAATGCCCCTTGGCGTCGACCACTTCCTTCGGGAAAAAATCTTCGATCTCCTCTTCTGTGGTCTTCGGATCGAAGGCGAGAACCAACCCGTGGTAGGCGTTGAATCCATACGACCGCTCCAGCAATTCGAACACTTTGAAACCCGGCGGCCGGTAGGCCACCTCCCCGAAGTACATCTCGCCGTCGCTGGTGACGAAGTACTCGGGATGAACGAAACCGAAATCGATATCGAAGGTCTTGATCAGGCGTTCCACCTGACGGGTGATCTCCGGACGGTACTGCTCCAACTCCGGGGTCGCCGGAACGAAAACCGAATATCCGAGTGTCACGTATTCGGAAATGTTCAGGAACCGGATCTTCCCATCGTGAATCCAGGCCTCGACGGCGAATTCCCATCCGTCGAGATGGGATTCCATGAGGACGGGGAAATCGTCGTCGGGGATCGTCTCGATCTCATCGGGTGTCCTGATCACCCGGTGGCCGAGGCAACCGGCCTTGTCGAAGGCCTTGATATGGATGGGGTCGTTGGGGTCGCCGTCGAGTTTCATCAAGGTCTGGTTGACCCGTTTGAGAAAACGGATGACGTCGTCGCGCTCGTGCGCCTCCTCGAAAATACCCACCCGGATTCCGCCGAGCTGCGCCCGCCGTTTCATCAGGGCTTTGTCGCGCAACAACATCGCCTGACCGAACAACCGCGGGTTGTCCATCAGCACCGAGTTGATCGCACCTGCCCATTCCACGGTCTCCTCGAAGATCGGGATGGCGACGTCCACACCCATATCCCGGAGCGTTTCGGCGATCTCCACCGAACGCTCGTTGAGCCTTTCGAAATTCCAGGGAATGTATGGGATATCATGTTCGGCGCAGTAGCCCTCCGCCCAATCCGGGGCCACGACCACATATCGCCGGTCGAATCGATCGATCGCCTCGACCGCGTTCAGACTCCAGCCCAGAAGTGCTATATACCCTTTGTTCGGGTTTCGATTTCTTGATTCCAAATCCGGAACCGACAAAGCCTATCCCCTCTCAATCCCTTTTCCTGCTCTTATCAGATCTCGAGGGCGCAATATCACCGCCGTACACGGAAAACCGCGCCGGCACGGAATTCGGGCGGATACTCGACCGAATCCTCAGCAAAATATCGAAACGGATCTGGATCGGACCGCTGTATCGCCCTCATTTTTCCTGGGTACCCACTGACCCCGATACCAAACTGTGCCGGCGACGTAACGAACCGCGTACATGCCCCGGGCGCTGGGCGCGCACCGCGGGCCGGTCCGGTTCCGGCCGCCGGTCCGGACCTCCCGGAACCACCGCCGCACGCAGCCCCTTGCGCGCGAGCTGGCACACTGACCGAACATGCGCGGAATCATTCTGGCGGGCGGCACCGGGTCGCGTTTGCATCCGATCACGCGCGGGGTGAGCAAACAGCTGGTCCCGGTCTACGACAAACCGATGGTCTACTACCCCCTGTCCACTCTGATGCTGGCCGGAATCCGGGACATCCTCGTGATCACCACACCCGAGGACGCCGAATCCTTCACCCGGCTCCTCGGCGACGGCTCCCAGTTCGGCATCTCGATCGACTACGTCGTACAGCCGGTTCCCGACGGCCTCGCCCGCGCGTTCGTATTGGGCGCCGACCACATCGGCAGCGATCGCGCCGCGCTGGTCCTGGGCGACAACATCTTCCACGGGCCCGGTCTCGGCACCAGCCTGCACCGGTTCGCCGAAATCGACGGCGGCGCCATCTTCGCCTACCGGGTATCGGACCCGACCGCCTACGGGGTGGTCGAATTCGCCGAAGGCAAGGCGGTTTCCATCGAAGAGAAACCGAAGCTCCCGCGATCCAACTACGCGATCCCTGGGCTGTACTTCTACGACAACGACGTGGTCGAGATCGCGCGCGGACTGCGCCCCTCGGCCCGCGGCGAATACGAGATCAGCGATATCAACCGGGCCTACCTGGACGCCGACAAGCTCAATGTCGATCTCCTGGCCCGGGGCACCGCGTGGCTCGACACCGGGACATTCGACTCACTGCTGGACGCCGCCAACTACGTCCGCACGATCGAGGAGCGCCAAGGCCTGAAGATCGGCGTACCGGAGGAGGTCGCGTGGCGAATGGGCTATATCGACGACGAGCAGCTGTGCCTGCTCGCCGACCCGCTCACCCGCTCCGGCTACGGTGAGTACCTGCTCGATCTGCTCGAGCGCGGACGAAGTTGGTGAGTGGGTAGATGCGGATCAGTGAAATGTCGATCCCCGGCGCCTGGGTTTTCACTCCGAAGATCCACGGCGACGATCGGGGCGCCTTCGCCGAGACCTTCCGGGCCTCGGAATTCGAGAAGGCCACCGGCCGGTCCTTCGATCTGCTCCAGGTCAACACGTCGGTCTCCGCTGCCGGAGTACTGCGCGGTATCCACTACACCGACGATCCGCCGGGTCAGGCCAAGTACGTGACCTGTGGGAGCGGAGCGTTCCTCGACGTCGTTGTCGACCTGCGGGCCGGTTCGCCCACCTTCGGCCGGTGGGACAGCGTGGTGCTCGACGATATCGACCGCCGCTCGATCTTCCTGTCCGAGGGCCTGGGGCACGCCGTGCTCTCGCTGCAGGACGGTTCGGTCCTCACTTACCTGTGTTCGCTCGAGTACAGCCCTGAACACGACCACGATCTGGATGCCTTCGACGCGGACCTGGCGATCGAGTGGCCGGAGACGGGCCGCGACGGTCAACGACTCACCTATTTGCGTTCCGCCAAGGACTCAGCGGCGCCACCACTGCGGAGCAGCTGAAGCCATACCGCTGCGAGTGATTCGGCTCGCAGTCACCGAATTATTCGCCCGCTCGACCGATGAGCGATTCGCCATAGCCGGGTTGTTTCCGGGGGCCGCGACGGAACCGCCAGAACTGCACGGCCCGTACATCCTCTGACAGCTGGTTCACCGGTTCCCGGTTCGGGGCGGGGGTCCGCCCCTTCGGCTGCAGCCGCGTCGGCGAAGCGTTGCGCCGCCTCGGCCCGCCAACTGAGTTTCCGCAAAATTCGCCGACTCGGCGATTCCGCAGTATCGTCCTGCTCCGGCGGTCTCACTCCGGCGCCATCGGCCGGTGCGGGGGGAACCGCCGGCTCAGGTGCTCCGGCCACCGCCGGACCGGTTCTCGGGGATTCGTCCGCTGCCTCGCTGGCCATAGCGGGATCCTCCCCGGATTCCGCGCGCGAAGCCAACCAGGATCTCGACGATCGTCCAGTACCAGTGGATGTCGACTGTTGCCACAAATGAGAGGAAGCCGACAGTCGAAAAAAATCCCTGGAACGGCGTAACGCCCCGGGCACCCGGCACCGATACGACCCATGAAAGCCGGAGCTTATCTATACCGGGGAATGGAGATGACAGTGCGTACGACGTTTTCGACTTCCGTCTCGGCGGCCGCGAAGTCCGCTGCCGCGCGGGATTACGCCCAGCGTGGCTGGACGGTCGCCGAAACGACCAACGGTTTGTGCCTGATCACCGATGAAGACCTATCCGCCGTCGAGGTCACCGGGGAGTTGGCCGCGTCGGTCCGCCGCTACATGCGTGCGAACAATCTGACCGGTCCGATCATCGAGATCCCGGGCGCCGAGCGCCGGGAGATCCACCTCGTCACCGGAATGCGCAAAGCCCCGCGTGCGGTCGAGGCGCTCCGGGAAGCCGGTGCGGTCGTGCACACCGATGGCGACGGTATCCCGCTGCCCCCCACTCACCTCTCGGCCGGTTCGGCCAGCTGGGGCGTGGGCCCGGAGGAAGCCCGCTGGATCCCGCCCGTGGTCGCGATCGGCGCGGCAGTACGTTCGGTACGCGCCCGGCGGCCGCAGCGGCTGGCCAGCGTCGCCTGCGCCTGAGACACCTGCCGCGATCACCGCGGCATCCGTAACACCCGACAGCGGTGAGCCCCGGCCGTAGCAGACGGCCGGGGCTCACTCTCGTGCGCCGAATCAGCGGATACGGAAGATGACCAGGCGCTGAACCACGAAGTTGATCACCGTGGCCGTGCCCTGGGCAATGACGTAGGCCAGCGGGACGCGCCACCACACGCCCTCGTCGAAGGCGTGATAGAAGATCCAATTGATACCCACCTGCACGCAGAAGGTCACCGCGTAGAGGATCACCACCGCGATGAATCTCGCCCGGCTCGGCTCCGCGTTGAAGGTCCACCGGCGGTTGATCAGATAGGCCGTCGTGGTGCCGGCGATGAACCCGATCGCTTTGGCGATATTGACCGGCAGGCCGACCGCCTCCAGCAACAGCACGTAGAGCCCGAAGTCGACCACGGCCGACAGCGCGCCGGTGACGGCGAAGCGCACCAGCTGCGTCACCAGCCCGAGCTGCACACCCTCCGGGCCGGGATTCACCGGGTTCTCCTGCTCGGCCTCGGGTTCGGCGATCTCCGGTTCGGCGATCTCCGGTTCGAGGTTCTCGGGTTCGGGGTGCTCCGGTCCGGGCACTGCGACGGCCGGCTCCTCGGCCGAGACAGAAATTTCCCCGGCACCACCCGGCACCACCCGAGCGCTCCGGCCTACTGCATTGCTTTCTGGGCCCACCGACGAAAATGTACTTGTCCGGAGCCGCCCAAGGGCCCGCGGGTTGCCATCCCCCGAGAAAGTAGCCACCCGCCTTCTGCCTTCTCCGGATGGTCCACCTCAGTGGTCGGGGCCCGCCCCGGTTCTGGAGCGACGAAGCGATGGAGCGCAGCGACTGAGCGTAGGAGTGAAGAACCGGGGTTAATAGGGCCCCGACCGCCCCGCCGCAGGCGGGGCAAACAACACAGTCGGGGCCCGCCCCAGTTCTGGAGCGACAGAGCGATGGAGCGCAGCGACTGAGCACCGGAGTGAAGAACCGGGGTCACGAGGGCCCCGACCCGCAGCGCCGAAGGCGACGCCATCAACACAGTCGGGGCCCGCCCCGGTTCTGGAGCGACAGAGCGATGGAGCGCAGCGACTGAGCACCGGAGTGAAGAACCGGGGTCACGAGGGCCCCGACCCGCGACGCCGGAGGCGGCGCCATATACACAGCCCCCGACCCCGCGGCGCCGAAGGCGACGCCGATCAACACAGCCTGTAGCCTCTATGCCGATGTCAACGAAAGCTCCGACCTCGACTCAGGCGTCCGGTACCGACGCTCCACCGGCCGGCGATCAAGATACCGCTGGTCCGGCGGGGGCCACACTACCCACGCGAACCCGGACGCTCACCGGCTGGGCCCGGACGGCGGCCACGACCGCCGAGGTTCTCTCGACCAGCGATCCCGAACTCATCGCCCGCGCGGTCACCATGGTCGCCCAGGACAACGACGGCAAACCGGAGCATCTGCGGCGTGGTGTGATCGCCCGCGGGCTCGGCCGCTCCTACGGCGACAATGCACAGAACGCGGGCGGGCTGGTCATCGATATGACCGCCTTGAACAAGATCCACCGTATCGACCAGGACACCCGGCTGGTGGACGTCGACGCGGGGGTCGATCTCGATCAGCTGATGAAGGCCGCCCTGCCGTTCGGTCTGTGGGTCCCTGTTCTGCCCGGTACTCGCCAGGTGACCGTCGGTGGCGCGATCGGCTCCGATATCCACGGCAAGAACCATCACAGCGCGGGCAGCTTCGGCAACCATGTGCGGTCGATACAGCTGCTCACCGCCGACGGTGAAGTGCAGACCATCGGCCCCAAGAAGAACGCCAAACTCTTCTGGGCCACGGTCGGCGGCTGCGGGCTCACCGGCGTCATCCTGCGCGCGACCATCGAGATGACGCCGACAGAGACGGCGTACTTCATCGCCGACGGCGATGTGACCTCGGGCCTCGACGAGACCATCGCTTTCCACAGCGACGGCTCCGAGGACAACTACGAGTACAGTTCGGCCTGGTTCGACGGGCTCAGCCCGATGCCGAAACTGGGCCGGGCGGTGATCTCACGCGGTTCCCTGGCCAAATTCGATCAGCTGCCGAAGAAATTGCAGAAGAACCCGCTCGGCTTCACCGGGAAGACGTTCCTCACTTTCCCCGATGTGTTCCCGAACGGGCTGCTGAACAACAAGACGTTCACTCTCGCCACCGAGATCTGGTATCGCAAGGGCGCCACCTACCGGCAGAAGCCGCAGAATCTGACGGCCTTCTACCATCCCCTCGATATGCTCGGCGAGTGGAACCGGGCCTACGGGTCGCGGGGTTTCCTGCAGTACCAGTTCGTGGTGCCGCCGGAGGCTGTCGAGGAGTTCAAGCAGATCCTCATCGACATCCAGGCCAGCGGGCACTACTCGTTCCTGAACGTGTTCAAGTACTTCGGTGAGGGCAACCAGGCGCCGCTGAGTTTCCCGATGCCGGGCTGGAACGTCTGCCTGGACTTCCCGATCGCGCCCGGCCTCAACGATTTCGTCACCGAATTGGATCGGCGTGTCCTGGAATTCGGTGGGCGGCTCTACACCGGTAAGGATTCGCGCACCACCGCCGAAGCCTTCCATCAGATGTATCCCCGGATCGACGAGTGGATCAAGGTACGCCGCAGCGTCGACCCCACAGGCGTTTTCATGTCCGATATGGCGAGAAGGCTGGAGCTTCAGTGATCAACGCGGTAGGCAATCCGCAGTCCATTCTGCTGTTCGGCGGGACCTCGGAAATCGGCCTCGCGATCGTTGCGGAGTACCTGAAGAAGGGCCCGGCCCGGGTGGTGCTGGCCACACTCCCGAACGACCCGCTGCGCGATACCGCCGTCGCGCAGACCAAGGCTGCCGGAGCGAGCCGGGTCGATGTCATCGATTTCGATGCGCTCGATACCGATACTCATCCGAAGGTGGTCGATCAGGCCTGGGCCGACGGCGATATCGATGTCGCGGTCGTCGCGTTCGGGCTGCTCGGCAATGCCGAGGAACTGTGGCAGGACCAGCGCAAAGCGGTGCAGATCGCGCAGATCAACTACACCGCCGCGGTATCGGTGGGGGTGCTGATCGGCGAGAAGATGAAGGCGCAGGGCTTCGGCCGGATCATCGCCATGTCCTCGGCCGCCGGTGAGCGGGTACGCCGCTCCAACTTCGTCTACGGCTCCACCAAGGCCGGTCTGGACGGTTTCTATCTGGGGCTCGGTGAGGCGTTGCGGTCGCACGGTCCCCGGGTACTGGTCATCCGGCCGGGCCAGGTGCGCACGACCACCACGATCGAACATTGGAAGGCCACCGGCGGCAAAGAGGCGCCGCTCACGGTCGACAAGGAGGAGGTCGCCGCGCTGGCGGTCGCCGCTTCGGAGAAGGGCAAGGAACTCATCTGGGCGCCGGGTGCGTTCCGCTACGTGATGATGATCCTGCGCCATATCCCGCGGCCGATCTTCCGCCGGCTGCCGGTCTGATACGCGGTCGTACCGCGAAAGCTCGAGGGCCGTCGCTTCCGGATCTTTTCCGGTGAGCGACGGCCCTCGTCGTATTCGGTACTTCCGGCGGGCCACGATGTTCCGCGGCCACGGCCACTGTCAAACGCGTGTCATTCGCTGGCCCAGTTCGCGGCGCAGCACCTCCTGGGACGGCAGGCGCCCGAGGACGCGTAACACCGAGGGTCGTAGTTCCTTTTGCTCCTCATCGGTGAGTAATCCGACGAGATCGCGCAGTTCCATATCGTCGAAGGCCGAAGTCATGCGAACCAGCGTACGGGCCGCGCCGCCGTTCGTCATCCATTCGGCAATTCCCTCACGTGGAAATAAACCAACATGTGATCCATCCCACTTGATAGACGAGTCTCGATGTAGCACAACCCCGTTCAACTCACCCGGATCGGATCATCGGCGCTCGCACCGCTCCGATCCTCTTGCGTGACGGTCAGTTCGGCGGGTCCGGCGTCGGGGCGATACGGCCTGAACCGTTCGAGCGAACCCCAGTCCCGGGCCCAGTCGTCGGACAGATAGGTCGCGACCGAATCGGCTTCCAGGAGTAGCTCGGTCCAGCCGAGCGGACCGCCGCCGATATGGTCCTGCCACGCGTTGGAGGCATCGGAACCGACCCGATCCGGCAGGATCCGCCAGCGCGGCACCTCCGCGACGCCGTGACTGTGATCGAACGGCCGCTGGCAGCCGAAGGCCAGGCCGACATGCCAGTCCAGCAGAACCGGGTCGGTATGTCCCACAACAGAGTCCAGCGTGGCCAGGCGCGGCAGGCGGGGCGGTGTGACGGCCAGCCACTGCCGGGCGGTGATGTCGTTGTCCACCGACACCACGCGGACCGCGTTCGTCTCCCGGGGCAACTGGTCCAAGGGCACCCGCAGATTGCGCCACGACGGGTTGGGGCCGATATCGAGCGGGGTCACCGACCCGAGCACCGTCATGGTCCCGTCGGAGTTGCGCGTTCCGTACTCCACGGTGAGGTCCTGGCCGTAAGTGAGCACGCCGTCGGCGTCCACCGATTTGATCCGCCCGGCGGCGGTCAGGGCCAGCACCCGATAGGCCGGGTCGGCCCGCATCTCGTCGGTGAGGTCCAGGCGGTACCACTGGGTGGTGAGTTCCGCTTGCTGCTGGTCACCGTCCTGGTAGCTGCCGAGCACCGGGGTGCGGGCCGGGTCGAGGCCGAACGGCAGCGCCACCGTGGAACCGTTGATGCCGGTCCGGACCGTGGTACCACCGCCGGTACCGGCGCCGGTCGTGTCGGTGGTTTTGTTCTCGGTATCGGATTCGACGGTATTCGCACCGCCGGAGGTGGTCTCCTCGGCATCGGCGGTCAGATCCTCGGCGACGCCGTCCGGGGTGAACCCTTCGGTCTGCGCGTCGGGGTCGGTGGAGACCAGGCCGTCGGCGGGATCCCCCTCGTAGGGGAGCAGCAGGGAGTCGGCGGTATCGGTCTCCACCAGCACATCGTCGGCCAGACCACACGAATCACCTGCCAGGGCACGGGTATTCGATTTGGCGATGGAGTAGGCCGGGTACTGCCCGGCCGCGGCCTTGGTCAGCGAGGCGATCTCGAACAGCACCAGCAGGGCCGCGGCCATCGTGAGCGGGGCCGAGGCATACCGGGCCGACCGCGACGGCGGACCGCCGCGATAGGGCGCGCGATAGTGCAGCCACAACGCCACCAGCAGCGCGAGTACGGCCAGGCCGAGGAACAGGGTGGACAGGCCCTTGCCCGCGATCAGCGGTGCCTTGTCCCACCACGGGACACCGTAACTGGACACATACCACCAGCCGTTCGACCCGGTGAATGTGATCGCCAGCAGGAACAGCACAGCGGCGGCGAACAGTGCGCGGTTGCGCGGAGCCCGGATACCGTTGGTGCCCACCGCGACCGCGGCCAGCCCGGCCAGCGAACCGGCCAGGCCCGCGTACACGCCGAAATGGTGGGTCCACTTGGTGGGCGTGAACATCATCAGCAGCAGCGAGGCGAAAACGATGCCCAGGATCCGCACCGAAGGCCCGCGGGAGGTCCCGGGGATCCGGCCCTTGCGCAAGACCTGTAGCACGCACACCAGCAGGCAGAGCAGCATCAACAGGACGCCGAAGCGACGCGCCAGCGAGCCGTCCGGCGACAGCATGAGCAGCGAATCCCAGCGGGTGCGCTCATCGAACCAGGCCACATTCGGGCCGACCGCCGTCCGGACCCGGGTGGCCTCCATCACGGTCGACAGCGTCTGGTCGGCGAAGATGACCACCAGCACCAGGGTTCCGGCGGCCAGACCCGGCGCGATAACGCTCGCGTACCGCCACAGCGCCTGCCCCCGCGACGCCCCACCCCGGGCGCGGGCGATGATGATCTGCAGAACGGGACGGGATCCGGCGATCAGCGCCGCGATGCAGATCAGCCCCGTCGGCCCGGCAGCCAGGGAGAACGCCGCGATCAGGATCGCGATCGCGGCGGGCAGCAGCCGCGCGGTCGCGATCGCGCGTTCGATCGAACACCAGGTGAGCAATGCCCCCGCCGCGATCAGCGGCTCCGGACGCAGACCGTTGTCGTAGGGCATCCAGAACGCCAGGAACACCAGGCCGGCGGTCCACAATGCGATCTGGTTGCCGCGTACCCGGGCACCCAGCCGGGGCAGCACCTCCCGGCTGATCACCAGCCAGCACACGATCCCGGCCAGCAGGGTGGGCAACCGCATCCACGGGCTCGACTCCGAGATACGGGTCATCCAGGCCAGCACCTCGTAGGACCAGCCGAACGGGGCCTCCGGGACGCCGAACCAGCGGTAGTAGTTCGCCAGGTACCCGGACTTCTCCGAGACCCGGGCCATGTTCAGGATGTAGCCGTCGTCGGAGGTGTTGGCCCCGATGATGTGCCAGCCGGCCAGTACACCGAGTACCACGCCGTCGGCGAGCCGGAAGCGCCACCAATGCGCGGGCAGGAAGCGGCGTGCTCGGCGGCCGTCGGTGATGTCGAGCAGATGCAGCGCGACCAGGGACAGCACCGTGAACAGCACCGCACCGACGATCGCGGCGATCTTGAGCGGGGTCGGCGACGAGGTGAAGCGGGAATCGATGTCGGCGTGCAACCGGATACCGTCGAGTTGGGCCGCGGGGAGGTCGGTGAACACCCCTACCATCTGCGGCCGGATATCCCGGCCCACCTCCGCACGGAACGGCGTTCCGTCCGAGCGGGTGGCACCGGTGAGTTCGGCGGTGGTCACCGTAGCCGACGAGGTGACCGTCAGCGCGTCACAACGGCCCAGTTCCGCACGCTCGGCGGACAGCAACGGCACATCGCGCAGCACTACCGACAGGTTGTCGCCGGTCACTGTGACGCGCAGCCCCCGCGCCGACGACTGGCCCGAACCGTCGGGAACCGTCTCCACGACGGTGCCCTCGGCGCCGTTCAGCACTGGGCACGGCACCGTGAGATCCAGTCGCAACGGCTGATAGCTCACCAGCGGCGCCTCGACACTGGCCGCGTCTGCCTGCGGCCAGTCCAGGCTCGTCCGGTCCTGGCTCACCGGCAGCAGCGGCGCCGCAATCGCCAGCACGAACCCGAGTAGCCCGGAAACCAGAGCCAGCAGGCGGATACGGTTCAACGCTCGAGGAGTTCGGTCCGGTCGCACGGGGCTCGACTCTAATCGGTGCTCGATCCGCCGGGCCGCGCACGGCCGGAGCGGCGGCCCGAACGGCTCAGCGTTTCACGACGACCAGGGCGAAGGGGCCGATATCGGTGGTGGTGAACCGCGGGTCGTCGAACAGTTTCGCCGGGAACGCGACGGTGTAGCGCTTGACGTTCGGATCGTTCGGATACACATCGGCAGCCAGCCGCAGCGTGTACTCGTCGCCGCTGCGCCGGAACAAGAAGGCGTCGGGTGCGCGCCACGGCGCGGCCCGCATCGCGTCGAGAAGTTCGCCCGGTGTCTCCTTTTCGCTCCACTCTTCGATGGCCGCGGACCGATCCGCGTAATCGGCCAGCGGATTGGCGTAATGCGAGGTCATCCCCTGGAACCCGAAGTACGGGTAGTAGGCGAGGAAGGTGGTGTCACCGGTGAGCACCACATTTTCCGACGGTTCGCGACCCGTCTGTGCCCGCAGCGCGTCATCGATATTTCGGTAGTGCCGGACGGCGGAAGGATCGCGCTGGTCGGCGCGGTTACCGTCGCCGTCGGTATCGGTGTATGCGGTGGTGATCTCGGGAGCCAGGACATGGGGTATGTCCTGGCAGTAGGCCAGCGCGCCCACCGTGGCCAGCGCGATGGCCACCCAGCGGAACCGCGCCGGTTCGTCGAGCGCCTGATAAACCGCGCGGGCACCCTCGACGAAACCGAATCCGCCCGCGGCCGCGAGCAGCACCAGCAGCACCGGTTCCAGCCGGAAGGACAGCAGCGTCGAGCCGGCCACGGTAGCCAGCATCGACAGCAGCGACCACAGGTACACCGCGATCACGCCGAGACCCAGCGATTGCGCGCGCCGCGATGAATTCGCGCGCATCACCAACCAGATGACACCGATCAGGCACAGCGCGCCCAGCAGCGAGAAATGCATCATCGGCAGCGGCAGTTCGGAACCGGCCTCGGGCAGATAGTGGAACGCACCACCTGATTGCAGCGTCGGCCGGTCCAGCATGCGTACCAGGAACGGCAGGAACACCGGCAACGCGACCAGGGCGGCGATCACCCCCATTACGATCAGCCGCAGCAGCGGGGCGCCGATGGCCTGCCCCGCGCTGCCGACCGGCGCGTGCGACTCCCCGGTGTGTGTCGCGATCCGGCGCGGGGTCCGAGCGGCGTAGCGCGCCCGAAGCCCGAGTCCGGCGGCCACCACCGCCATGAGCGTGACGGTGAACACCGCGAAGGCGAAATACAGCGTGTAGCAGGCGGCGGCGACCCCGAGGAACAATCCGGTACCCACCACCGCTGCCCAGCCGCCCGCGGTCGCCTGACCGCCGGACTTATCGGCGGTACGGGTGAGTTCGGCGGGCCGGTACAGCGCCCCCCAGGCCAGCACCAGGACCGGCGGCAGCAGGATGGCGATCACCGCGCCGTAGGCTTCCGGGGCGGCGTAGGTGACCGCCACCGCGGTCACCGCACTGGTGACCCCCACTGCCCAGTCCGTCCGGATGAGCCGAGTCCACAGCACCAGCGATACCACCGCGGCCACCGCGATGGACCCGATCGCGTACGGCTTGAAGACCTCCCAGCCGTCCATCCCGAGCACATTCGCCACGCGGCCACCGAGCCAGAACCAACCTGCTGGGTAAAAGGGCGGCAGATCGGCGTAGGTCATATCCCGCAGCGCGGCGCTGTCGGTGAGCCGGGTCAGATATTCGGTCCGGAACTCCTGGTCCACCGAGATCCCGAACAGGTACAGTTTCGTCGCCGCGAGCGGCATCCCCAGGGTGATCGTCACGAACGCCGAGATACCGGTCCAGGACAGCAGTTTCGCCAGTCGTCGCGAACGCCGCAGGCGCAGCAGGGCGATCGAACCCGCGATGAGCGCCGCCGCCCCCACCTGACCCACCGTGGTCAGCGCGCGCACGACATTGGAGGAATTGAATGCCGGCCACTGCACCAGCGAGAACGCGATGAGTCCGACGGCGACCACCACTACGGCGACCACCGTCGCCAGCACAGCTTCGCCGACTCCGGCCCCGACCTGACGCACCAATCGCGCGCCGCGACTCGTCGTCATCGGCGTACTTACCTCCGGCTCCCGATCCACCTACTGGGCGTCGGTCAGCCTAGTGCAGGCTTCGCGCGGACCGCCGTTCACACGAGGCGGTGGATCGAAGCTCGCGGTGAGCAGGGCATCAGTAGCCGGAATCGGGCGGGCCCTCGTGCACATTGACCTGCTGGAGTTCGACCGCCAGCCTGGTTGCGGTCACAAAATCCGAGTCATCGTGCACGATCACCAGGCCGTGATGCGCAGCGGTAGCGCAAACTTGCAGGTCCACGGCAGACAAAGATCGGTGACTGCCTCGTTCGGCCGCGTAATGCTGCACCGTGCCGATCCAATGGCCCGCCCCTTCGGGAACCGTGGCATCTCGGTACAAGGTGTCGAACATCCGGCAGAATTCCGAGTACTCCTTCAGATTTCGCGCCGAGGTCAAAAATTCACTGCGCTGCGGGTAGCAGGAACGAAATCCGCCGTCGGCGAGAGTTTTTCGCCATCGGTCGAGGACCGAGCGATCCCGCAAGATGCGCCACAGCGCGGAAGAGTCGACCAGATAGCCTGTCACCGGCGGGCGGCTCTCTTCTCAGCCGCATGGGCGGCTTCGGCTCCTTCGATATCCCAGTCACGGGCCAGTTCGAAGTAGTAGTCCACGGCGGCAGCGCGGCTCATGCGTTGGTTGTACTGACGCAAGGCTTCGGCGACCGCTGCTGTCTTGGTCTTGTGCCCACCTAGTTTCTTGGCGGTTTCCAGGTCCTCATCGTCGATCTCGATATGGGTTAGCGACACCACGACCTCCTGTACAAAAATGAGCGACCGGGCACCGTAAATTGTACATTGCGGTGTCCGGTCGCGGGTGTGTTCAGCGAATCAGAAAACCCGGAGCTTGCCCGGATCCCACAACCCGTTACGGGTCTCGGTATCGGTCGCCAGTTGCGCGGGTACCGCGTCGTAGTACTGGTCGTAGCGTTCCAGCGTGCCCCAGTCGCGACCCCAGTCGTTCTTCAGATAGGTCGGGATCGTGGTCGACTTCGCCAGCATCTGAGAGAACCCGAGCGGACCGCCGAACTCCTGGGCCTGCCAGGTGTTGGTGGAGCTCACCGCCAGCGGACGGTCGGGCAGGATACGGAACTTCGGCACCTCGGCGACCCCGTTCACATGGCGGAACGGACGCTGGCGCGGGAACTGCAGACCGACCGCCCAGTCGAGCAGGATGGGCTGCTCGGAACCGAGGTAATCGTTGGCCGACTCCAGTTTCGGTACCCGCGGCGGGGTGAACGCCAGCCACTGGTCGCCGATCAGGATCGGATCGTTGGCGACGACCCGGACCGCGTCGGCCTCGGGGGCGATCTCGTCCAGCGGAACGCGCAGGTTGCGCCAGGACGGGAACGGGCCGATATCGCGGGGCAGGTAGGTCCCGAGCTGAGTGACCGAACCGTCGGGCTGCCGCTTGCCGTAGTCGACGGTCAGCGACTGGCCGTACTGCATGGCACCGGTGTCGTCGTAGGACAGGATGCGTCCAGCCGCGGTGATGACCACCAGCGGATGATCGGGCGAGCGTTCGGGCAGTTCGTACCAGCTCGACGAGACGAACGCGGGCTGCTGTACGCCGTCCTGGTAACTGCCCAGGATCGGTGTGGCGGCCGGATCGAGGCCGAAGGGCAGGGCAACGGTGCTGCCGTTCACACCCTGCGCGCCCTGACCACCACCGGTTCCCGCGGCCTGGCCTTCGGCGAACGCGGCACCCACCGACTGGCTGGAGGTGTTACCGGTACCCGGTTTCACCTCGACCGCGTCGGCGGACAGATCGTCGGGAACCCCGTTGGGATCGAACCCGACCGGATCGACACCGGCCAGCGGATCGTTCGGGTTCGTGGGCGGATGCGCCGGATCGATGATCGGGTTCAACCGCCCGGCATTGGCGTTCGACTCGACCAGTACGTCATTGGCGAGACCGCCGGTCCGGCCGGCGAGCGCGTCGATATTGCCGCGGCCCAGCGAATACGCCGGGTACTGCGAATAGGCGCCCTTGGCCATCGAGAGCACCTCGAACAGCACCATCGCCGCGGCCACCAGGGTGAGCGGAATGGCCGCGAACTTGCGGACCCGGCGTCCCCGGGCGGTGCGCGTGGAGGTGGGCGGTTTGGCATACCCCTCGCGTAGCACATGCCAGGCCACCAGCAGCAGCGCCGCCCCGAACAACACCAGCATCACGGTGTTGGAAGAGGTACCGCCGAGCACGACCCGTTTGTCGAACCAGGGCACCCCGTAACTGGACACGTACCAATAGCCGTTGATACCGGAGAACGCCAGCGCGAGGGTGAACAACAACCCGGCCAGGAAGATCGCCCGGTTCTTGCGCGCCCGCAGCGCCGATGCCGACACCGCTACCGCGGTCACCGCCGCCAGCGAACCCGCGATCCCGGCGTAGGCGCCGAAGTGGTGGGTCCACTTGGTGGGGTTGAACATCATGAAGAAGATCGTGCCGAACACCACGCCCATCAACCGCCAGGTGGGCGCGGCCGCGATCCCCGGTACCCGGCGTCGGCGCAACAGCACCAGCATGGTGGTGAACAGGCACAGCAGCATCGCCAGGAAGGCGAAGCGCCGCGACAGCGAACCGTCGACGGTTTCGACGAACAGGTAGTAGTAGCGCAGATAGTCCTCGTACCAGGCCAGGTTGGGGCCGGCCAGTTGCCGCACCCGGTTCGCTTCCTGGATACCGGCGAACGTCTGATCGCTGTAGACCACCGTGAGCACCAGGAACCCGGCAGCGGCGAGCGGCGCCAGCAGCGCGACCGTCCCGTGCTCTCGATGCCGGCGGACGACGATGCGGGTGAGCGGCCGGATACCCGCCAGCAGCGCGGCCACACACATCAGACCGGTCGGCGCGGCGGCCAGGGTGAACGCGGCGACCACCACCGCCACGGCGGCGGGCAGCAGGCGCCCGGTCGCGATGGCACGTTCGATGGAGACCCAGGTGAGCAGCGCGCCGAGGGCGACGATGGGCTCCGACCGCAGACCGTTGTCGTAGGGCAGCCAGAACGCCAGGAACACCAGACCGCCGGTCCACAGCGGAACGCTGCCGAACCAGGCCCGCCCGCGCGCTCCGCGCAGTCCGTTGCCCAGCCGCGGCACCACCTCGCGGCTGATCACCATCCAGCACAGAATCCCGCAGGCCAGGGCGGGCAACCGCACCCACGGGCTGGCCGTGGAGACCTCGGCGAACAGCTGGATCACGTAGTAGTACCAGCCGAACGGCGCCTCGGGTACGCCGTACCAGCGGAAGTAATTGGCCATATAGCCCGCGTCCGGCGCCACCCGCACCATGCTCAGGATGTAGCCGTCATCGGAGGTGTTGGCGCCCAGGAAATGCCAGATCAGCAGGGTGCCGATCACACCGCCGTCCGCGATGGTCGGTTTGAGCCAGTGCGCGGGCAGGAAGCGACGGTGCCCGCGCCCGTCGCTGGTGTCCAGTCGCGCCAGCGCCACCAGCGACAGCAGCGTGCACACCACCGCTGCGATGATCGCGACGAGTTTGATCCAGGTCGGGCTGGAGGTGAACCGGGTGTCGATCGTCGAGTCCAGGCTCAACCCGGCCGGGATCCCCCCGGTCATATCGGTGAACACACCGACCACCTGCGGGCGCAGATCCCCGACCAGCCGGCCCGCGTTGGGCTCGCCCGTATCGGTGGTCAGCCCTTCGAACGCGGCGCTGGTGGCCGTGCTGTCGGAGTGGATGGTGATGGCCGAGCAGTTCGCCATTTCCGCCCGGTCGGCGGTCGCCACGACCGCGTTGCGGTCCACCACATCGACCGTGGTCTCGGAGACGCGGACGAACAGCGCCTCGAGGGAGGCCCGGTCACCCTGCGGAGGTGCGGTGGCCAGCAGCATGCCGCCCTGCGGGGGCAGCTGGTTCACCGCCGAGCACGGGATGCTCGCGGTGAGATCGATCGGCACCTGCGACATGAGCGGTGCCTGCACGTTCGCCAGCGTGTCGTTCTGCGGCCAGCTCAGGGTCGCCGTGGTCTGGGTGACGGGCAGAAAGGGCGTGGCGATCGCGAACAGCGCCCCCAGCACACCGGTGACGATCGCGACGAGACGCGCGATCCGGAAATCCTTGGGCGCGACCTTCGGTTCCGGCTCCGGTGGCGTCTTCGTGAGTACTGCGGTGGCGACTTCTGGCACGCTGGCATGCTACTTGGATGCGGCGCGCGGGGCCGGGCGGTGCCCCGGCGCGTACCCGAACCGCGTGAAAACACACCCGGCATACAGGGCATATAAACCACCGGAATGGGGTAAAGAGGGGCGGCTGGCACAATCGGCCGGGAAACACCCCCTTATGCGCGGGGTATTGCGGCGGTAATGGAAAGGTAGGGGCATGACCAAGGTGAATCTCGAGACGAACTACGGAACCATCGGCCTCCAACTGGACGAGGCGAAGGCGCCGGACACCGTCCGTAACTTCGTCGAATACGTCAAGTCGGGACATTACGACGGCACGATCTTCCATCGCGTGATCCCGGGCTTCATGATCCAGGGCGGTGGATTCGACGGCCAGATGCAGCAGAAACCGGCTCAGGAGCCCATCCAGAACGAGGCCGCCAACGGCCTGAAGAACAACAAGTACACGGTCGCCATGGCGCGTACCAACGATCCGCATTCGGCGACCGCGCAGTTCTTCGTCAATGTCGCCGACAACGACTTCCTCAATCACACCCAGCCGGCCGGCCAGGGCTGGGGATACGCCGTGTTCGGCGAGGTCGTCGACGGCACCGAAGTGGTCGACAAGATCGCCGCCGTATCCACCTCGTCGCAGGGCATGCACCAGGATGTCCCGGTGGAGAGCGTGGTCATCGAATCGGCGACCATCGCCGGCTGAGCACGATCCGTACGCGACGGTTCGGGTTGTTCCGATCGGGACGACCCGAACCGGAACCGGCTACAGCGGCAGCAGGTGATGTTTGCGCGGGTTGCGGATGACGATCTTGTCCCGCAACAGGTGTAGCGCGCGCCGCAGTTCCAGCCGGGTCTGCGACGGTTCGATCACCGCGTCGATGAAACCGCGCTCGGCGGCGACCCACGGGGTGGCCATGGTGGCGTTGTAGAAATCGATCATCTGCTGGCGCACGGCCGCCTTCTGATCCTCGGGCGCGGCGGCGATCTGCGCTGCCCCGATGAGGCTGACAGCGCTCTCCGCACCCATCACCGCGATCCGGGCCGTGGGCCAGGCCAGGTTGATATCGGCACCCAGCTGTTTGGACCCCATCACCGCGTAGCCGCCACCGTAGGATTTGCGGATCACCACGGTCACCTTCGGTACGGTCGCCTCCACGAAGGCGAACAGGAACCGGCCGCCGCGTTTGATGACACCGACCTTCTCCTGTTCCACGCCGGGCAGGAAGCCGGGGGTATCGACCACGAAGATCAGCGGGATCTCGTAGGCGTCACAGAGCCGGACGAAATGCGAGGCCTTGTCCGAAGCCCGGGCATCGAGAGCTCCGGCGTACACCATCGGCTGATTGGCGACCACGCCGACACTGCGGCCGTCCACCCGGGCGAACCCGGTAATGATGTTGCGGCCCGCGTCGGCACCGTATTCGTGGAAATGGCCGTCGTCGAAGATCCGCAGCAGCACCTCGTGCATGTCGTATCCGGAGTTGTCCGAATCCGGCACGATCGAATCCAGTTCGCGGTCGGAGTCGGTCGTCTCCGGCTCCAGCCCCGGGTTCACGATCGGCGGCTGTTCCTGGCAGCTGGTCGGCATATACGACAGATACTCGCGAACCCAATCGAACGCCGCCCGCTCGTCCACCGCGACATGGTGGATATTGCCGTACTGGGCCTGGCTGTGCGCCCCGCCCAGTTCCTCCAGGCTGACATCCTCACCGGTGACCTCACGGATCACCTTGGGGCCGGTGACGAACATATACGCCGCCTCGGTGGCGACAACGACGTCGGTATTGATCGGCGAGTACACGGCGCCACCGGCACATTTGCCGAGGATCAGCGAGATCGTCGGGACCATCCCCGACAGACCTTCCTGCCGGGTCGCAAGTTCGGCGTACCAGGCCAGCGAGGACACTGCCTCCTGTACCCGCGCACCACCGGAGTCGTTGATACCGACCAGCGGGCAACCGACCTTGGCGGCGTACTCCATCACCGCGGCCACCTTGCGGCCGAACATCTCGCCGACCGATCCGCCGTACACGGTCTGATCATGGGAGAACACCGCGACGGGGCGGCCGTCGACCAGCCCGTGGCCGGTCACGACACCGTCGCCGTACAGCGCGTCCGGATCACTGGGCCGGCGGACCAGGGCTCCGATCTCGACGAACGAACCCGGGTCGAGCAGGAGCTTGATCCGGTCGCGAGCACTGGGGATGCCCTTACGCGCCCGCTTCGCGACGGCGGCCTCCCCCGCCGGTTCCTGCGCCGATTCCAGCCGCTTACGCAGATCGGCGAGTTTCTCGGCAGTCGTGCTCACTTGCTCCCTTTCCCAGCCGCACTCGAGGTGATCTGGGCGAGTTTATCGGTCAGGTCCGCGCCGATCCGGCCGATCCGGGGTTCATCGATGATCTGGAGGTGGTCGCCGGGGATGTGCACGATGTCGAGGTTGGGCAGATATTCGTCCCAGCCGCCGTCGGGAAGCCGGTCGGCGAAGCGCGGCTCCAGCTCGATGATGCCGTCGTGATAGCGATCGGCCAGATAGAGAACGACATCGCCGTCGTAGTGGCTCGGTTGTACCTGCTGCAGAGCACGGCCCTCGATCCACGAAGTCCGCTGATGCTCCAGCACACCGCCCGGGATCTTGGCACCGGTCATCTTGATGAGGTCGGACACCATCTTGAACTGCTCTTCCGGCGACGCATCGGCGAGTTCGCGCAGTTGGTCGGTATCCAGTTCGCCCTCTACACCGTAGGTTTTCTGGGCGAACGCCTGATAGCGCTCCATCCGCCGGATACGTTCGGCCGAGCTGTTGTCCTCCGGCTCCCGGGGGATCGCGAGATCGATCAATCCGAGCACACGGACATCGGCGCCCTCGGCACGCAACTGCTGCGCGACGGCCATGGCGAGCACAGCACCCAGCGACCAGCCGTAGAGCACGTACGGCCCGTCACCCTGGAGTTTGCGCAGTTCGGGTACGTATTCCCGGGCACGCTCCTCGATCGAGCCCTCGACGCGTTCGAAGCCGTACATGGGTGTATCGGCGGGGAGCCGCTTGAGCAGCGGTTCGTAGACCAGAGTGTTTCCGCCGGAGGGATGGAACACGAAGACCGGGACAGCATCCGACCCCTCGGACCGGGTCCGCAGCGGGCGAACGAATCCGTCCACATCAGCACCGCTGTCCTGAAGGGTCCGCACGATATCGGCCAACTGTTCGATCGTCTCGCAATCGAGTACGTCGTCGACCGTGATCTCCGCGCCGACCCGCTCGGTGAGACGAGCCGCGAGTTTCTCCGCGGTGTCCTCGTCCAGGATCGGCAGGGTGTTGAAGATTCCCCCGGCCGACTCGCCGGTAATGGTGGCCCAGGACGCGTAGGTGAGACGTTCGGCCGCGTCACGTGGCGGAACGTCGTCCTCGTCCGAGCCTGCGGCACCGCCGCCGAACAACGCGGCACCGGCGGCCGGCTCGGCCTTCGGTGCGGGGCTCACCGGGGCCGCCGGTTCAGCCGGTTCCGCCGGTTCCGGTTCGCTGGCCGCCGGTTCGACCTCGGTGGTGCCCGTCCTCTGGTCCAGCGCGGCCACCGGGTCCTGTCCGGCCTCCATGGCGGCCTTGGCGGCGTTCACGAAGTTGTCGTCCATGCTCAGCGCGCCGGATTCCCCGCTGGCCTGCTGATCGGCCATCTCCTGCACCTGGTCGCGGTGCTCTATCGCGTAGCGGAGCACCTTGCCCACCTCGTGCAGGCTGGCGTCGCGGACGGCCGAAACCTGCAGCTGCGGGATATCGAATTCGTATTCGACCCGATTCTTGATCCGCATGGCCATCAGCGAGTCCAGCCCGAGTTCCATGAGCGGGATCTCCATCGGCAGATCCTCGACCGCGTAGCCCATGGATTCGGCGACGATCAGTGCCAGCCGCTCGTCCACCGTCTGGCCACTGTCCGGACTCCACCGATCTCCGAAGCCCGCCGTATCGACGACCTCGACGACCTCGGATTCGGTGAGCGCGGGCGGACGCACGGCCGGTTCGGCCGGGGCGGGCAGCGCGGCACCGGAGGTGACCACCGCGTCGAACAGCAGCCGGAACAGCGCGCCGTCACGAGCGTGCACCTGGACGGACGCGCCACCGGGGTGCGGCGTCAGGGTTGTGGTGAGAGTTCCGGTCGCGGGCAGCGGCGCATGCGCCACGCTGGCACCCGGATTCACATCCGCGAGCACCTGCGTCGCGGCCGACCACACCAGTGTGGGCAGATCGTCCACGGCCGCGGCCTGAACCTCCCAGACGTGCCGCCCATCCGGCAGCGCGACCGCGGCACCCGGCGCCCGAGTGCTCCCACCGGCGGAGAAACCGCTGACCTTGGGCCAGAACGGTTTGCGCACGAACGCGGTGCGCGGAATATCGGCGTAAGACCCGGCCGGTACCAGAGAGACGAGATCCACCGAGTGTCCGTGCACGTACAGCTGCGCCAGTGCGGCGATCACTCCGGCGGATTCGTCTTCTTTGCGTTTCAGTGTCGGAATGAGCTGCGCGTCCGGCAGTCCGGCAGCGAAGGTGGTCCCCAGGACCTGCATCAGCGCGACCGAATTCGGTGCCAGTTCCAGGAACGTGGTAACCCCGGAATCGACCGCGAGTTTCACCGCGTTGGTGAAGTACACGCTGTGCCGCATGTTCTTCACCCAGTAGTTCTCGTTGTGCACCGCGTCGTGTCCGGGCGCGTAGTACTGCTCCTTGTCGACCGTCGAGTACAGGCCGACTTTCAGTTTCGTGGGCTCGATCCCGGCCAGTTCGGCAGCCAGTTCGCCCAGCAGCGGGTCCATCTGGGAGGTGTGCCCGGCACCCTTGGTCTGCAGGACACGGGCGAATTTGCCCGCGGCCTCCACCCGGCCGACAATGGCCGAGACCTGGTCCACCGGACCACCGATCACCGTATTGGTCGGCGCCGCGTACACCGCGACCTCGACATCGGGGAACTCCGGCAGCAGCGCGGCGACCTCGTCGGCACCCATCTCGACCAGTGCCATATTTCGCACATCGGCGTCGGAGAGCATCTGCTCGCCCTCGCCCATCAGCCGCGAACGCGCGCAGATGGTGCGCACCGCGTCCTCCAGCGGGAGACCGCCGGCGATATAGGCCCCGGCGACTTCACCCATCGAATGCCCGACCACCGCGGCCGGTTCGGCGCCGTGCGCGCGCAACACCGCGGCGAGACCGAGCTGGATGGTGAAGATCCCGACCTGGGAGGTGCCCACGTCGTAGTCCTGGGTGTCGTCGAGAATCATCTCGCGCACCGAGTACCCGGATTCGTCCTGCACGAGTTCGTCGACCGCGTCGACGGTGCGCCGGAAGATCGAGTTCTCCTGATACAGCTGTTTGCCCATCTTCCGGTGCTGGGCACCGAAACCGGCCATCACCCACATGGGGCCCTGCGCGGCCGGGGCGTCGGCGGTGAAAACACCCTGCCCCGGTTTACCCGTGGCGATCGCCCGCAGGCCGGCCACCGCCTCGGTGTGGTCCTTGGCCAGCACCACACCGCGCGAACGCCAATGGCTGCGCTTGGCCAGCGACCGGGCCACATCCGCCAGCGGAGTCCGCTGTCCCGCTTCGGATTCCAGCCAGTCCGCCAGGTCCGCGGCGGCACGGCGGCGGCGCGAGGGCAGATAAGCGGAGACCGCCAGGACCACCGGCAGCGGTTCGGCCCGGTCGGCCGACCATTCGGGTTCGGGGGCGGCGTCGGCGGCGACCGTCTCGGCCTCGGCGACCACATCGGTGCTCACCACCTCCAGCGTGTCTTCGTCCGCATCCGGTAGGAACGGCTCGGAGACCGCCAACGGCGCGGCCGGTACGTACTCCTGTACGACCAGGTGCGCATTGGTGCCGCCGAAGCCGAAGCCGGAGATACCGACCGTCGCGGTACCGCTGTAGCGCGGGAACGGAGTCGGCTCCTCGACCACCTTCAAACGGGCCTGTTCGAATGGGATGTACGGGTTCGGCCCGGCGTAGTTGATGGTGGCGGGCAGCACATCGTGCTGGAACGACAGGAGTACCTTGGCCAGGCTCGCCGCGCCCGCCCCGGATTCCAGATGCCCGAAATTGGTCTTCACCGAACCCAGCAGCACGGGTGCGTCGGCGGCGCGACCGGCGCCGACCACCTGGCCCAGCGCCTGGGCCTCGAGCGGGTCGCCGACCAGGGTGCCGGTGCCGTGGGCCTCGATATAGTCGACGGTGGACGGCACGATACCGGCGTCCCGGTAGGCGCGGCGCAGTACATCGGCCTGGGCGTCGGGATTCGGGGCGAGGAGCCCGTTGGACCGGCCGTCGCTGTTGACCGCCGAACCCTTGATCACGCCGAGAACGTTGTCGCCGTCGCGTTCGGCGTCGGCGAGTCGTTTGAGCACCACCAGACCGGCGCCCTCGGAGCGAACCATCCCGTCCGCGTCGGACGAGAACGCCTTGATCCGGCCGTCCTTCGCCACCGCGCCGATCTTGTCGAAACCGAGCGTGGTCATCGGGATGAGCAGCATGTTCACCCCACCGGCCAGCGCGACGTCGGCGTCCCCGGTGCGCAGCGCCTGCACGGCTTGGTGCACCGCGACCAGGGTCGAGGAGCAGGCGGTATCCACCGCCACCGACGGGCCGCGGAAATCGTAGAAGTAGGAAACGCGGTTGGCGATGATGCTGCTGGCGCTGCCGGTGATCTTGTAGCCCTCGGCCGAAGCCGGAACGTTCGGATCGGTATCACCCAGGCTCATCGCGGCGACCAGCTGGAAATCGGTGGTGGAGGTGCCGATGTACACGCCGACCGATTCACCGCGCAGATCACTGGCCGGGATCCGGGCGTGCTCGAGCGCCTCCCAGGTCAGTTCCATCACGAGCCGCTGCTGCGGATCGATCCGCTCGACCTCGACCGGCGACATCGCGAAGAACTCGGCGTCGAAGCCGGTGACGACGTCCTGTTCCAGATAACCGCCGCGGGTATTACCCTCGGCCACCGCCTGCGCCAGCTGCGGTTCGCTCAGGAATTCCGCCCAGCGCCCCTGCGGGAGATCGCGGATGGCATCGCCGCCGTTGATCAGGAAATCCCAGGTGGATTCCGGAGTGTCACCCGCACCCGGCAGCCGGGTCGACAGGCCCACGATCGCGATATCGCGCGCTTCACCCGGGGCGTGGCCGGCGGTGTAGAACTGCTCGTCGGTGGCTTCGAAGGTGGGCTCCGGCGGACCGTTGACGATCACCTCGGCCAGCGAGGCGATCGTCGGATGCTGGTAGACCACGGTCGCGTTCAGCATCACACCGGTGAGTTCCTCGATCTCACCGGCCAGCGCCAGCGCGTCCCGCGACGCCAGCCCGAACTCCTCCATCGGCCGGTCCACGGAGATCTTGTCGAGCGACTGCCCGGTGGCTTCGGCGACCCAGCCCCGCAACCATTCCCGCAGCTCGGCGACCGAGAGCTCGACGCCCGGTGCCGTATCGCCGGACGAGGGCACGTCGCCGGTCCCGGCGGCGCGATCCTCCTCGGTGACGGGAAGGTTCTCGGTCGTATCCGGCGACATGCCCTCGTTATCAGCCATCAGTCCTCAAGCTACCTGTCTGTACGCGGTGCCCGGCAACAGCCTGCGCAACGCTGTGGTGGATGGGCGCTTCGCTTCGCTCACTCGAGGTCGCGACCCGGCTCGTCGGCCTAGTCCTCGGGCGCGTCCGGGAAAGCCTGCTGGGTGTAGCCGCCCCGCAGGGTGCCCTCGACGTATGCGGTCTTGCATGCGCGCCGGGCGATCTTGCCGCTGGAGGTACGTGGAATCGAACCGGCCGGCACCAGCAGCAGATCACGCACCGTCACACCGTGACGCTGCGAGATCGAAGCACGCACCGCGTCGGCGATCGGCAGTGGATCGGCCTTACCGGCGCCCGGGCCGCGTTCCGCCACGATCACCAACTGCTCGGAGGCGTCGTCGGCATCGAACTTCAGGCCCGAATGACTGCCCTGCGCGAACACCTCGGCCGGCAGCTGGTTGGCCGGTACCGAGAACGCCGCGACGAACCCGGGGCGCAGCGCGTTGCTGGCTTCCTGGGCGGAGAACTCCAGATCCTGGGGGTAGTGGTTACGTCCGTCGACGATCACCAGGTCCTTGACCCGGCCGGTGATGTAGAGCTCGCCGTCGAAATAGACCCCGAAGTCGCCGGTGCGCATCCAGTGGGCGTCGGGCGTGGTGCCGTCGGCATGGCTGCCCTCGGCCAGTGGGATGACGACCTTGTTCCGGAAGGTCGCCGCCGTCTCGGTCTCCCGGCCCCAGTACCCGATGCCCATATTGTTGCCGTGCAACCAGATCTCACCCACATGACCGTCGGGCTGCTCCCGGGGGTCACCGTCGACCGATTCCGGATCGACGATCGTCGCCCACTGCGATTTGGCCACATAACCGCAGCTCACCTGGGCGATCGCACTATCATCGCCCTGGTCGACGCGGACCATCCGTCCGGCGTTGAGTTCATTGCGGTCCACATAGGTGACCTTGGCTTCGTCGTCGGACTTGGTCGCCGAGACGAACAGGGTGGCCTCGGCCATTCCGTAGCACGGTTTGATCGCCGTCTTGGACAATCCGTAGGGCGCGAACGCGTCGTTGAACTTCTTCATCGACGAGGTGGTCACCGGTTCGCTGCCGTTGATCAGGCCGATCACATTGGACAGATCCAGCGATTCACCGTTCTTGGGCAGACCGCGTACAGCCGCGTGCTCGAAGGCGAAGTTCGGGGCGGCGGCGAAGGTGCCCGCGCCGTCGGAGGCCGCGGCCAACTCCTTGATCCACCGGTACGGGCGCCGCACGAACGACGCCGGCGACATGATGGTGATGAACTTGCCGCCCACGGCCGGCAGGATCACGGTCAGCAGGCCCATATCGTGGAACAGCGGGAGCCAGGTGACGCCGCGCGAGTTCCAGTCGAGATTGATGGCGTCGACCATCTGCAACAGGTTGGTGCCCACCGCGCGGTGGGTGATCTCCACACCGGCGGGGGTCCGGGTGGAACCCGAGGTGTACTGCAGGTAGGCGATATCGTCCACCGCGATATCCGGGCGCACCCAGCTGTCGCCGACACTGTCGGGAATCGCGTCCACGGCGATGATGCGCGGCCGCTGCGCGGCGGGCAGCGCACGGAAGAACTGACGCACCCCGGCAGCCGCCGAACTGGCGGTGAGGATGGCCGACGGTTGGCAGTCGCCGAGCACCGCGTGTAGCCGATCGGTATGACCCGGCTCGTCCGGATCGAACAACGGCACCGCGATAGTGCCCGCGTAGATGGCGGCAAAGAAAGAGATCACATAGTCGAGCCCCTGCGGCGCGAGCACCGCCACGCGGTCACCGGGAGTGGTGACCTGCTGCAGGCGACCGGCCACCGCGCGCAGCCGGACCCCGAACTGTTGCCACGTCAGCTCGTGGGCCTCACCGTCGCGCTCGCGCGAGTAATCGATGTAGCGGTACGCCAGCGTGTTCGCGTCGTTACGGGTGTGCTTCTCGACGTGATCGACCAGGGTGCGATCATCGGGAATTGTGATGTTCCCGTTCTCGTCCAGGTAGTCGTCGAAAGTCTCGTCCATTCCTTCTCCTCCGAGGCACACGCGGCAACGGCACGATAGCCGCTATTTACTGTGTGGGCCCCGACTCGCTTTCGCCGCGGGCGCTCTCCATTCGAGAACCGACCCTGCGGGTTTTGGGTGCGGTCTGCGCGGTGACCGCTATCGGCTAGATGTTCTCAAACCAGAGACATGTTACAGAGACGAGCTGCTCACTCCTCCCGGAGCAAGGGAATCACCGGAGCGAATGCGTCCATCTGGGTGGGGAATATGCCCACATAGGACATTCCGGTGAGCTGACGCACACGTCGCATCTGGTCGGCGATCTCCTCGAACGAACCGATCGCCACATACGGCGAGTTCAAGATCTCCTCGACGGAGAGCGCGACATCCACCTCGAGGTCGGGATGCAGGCCGCGTTCGATGGCCGACAGCGCCATCTCGGCGGTCTTCTCCCGGTCGTCGGTGATCACGATGGCCGTGATCGCCCAGTTCAGCTCGATCTGATCGAACCGGTCCCCGGCGGCTTCCTTGATCAGGTTCACCTTTTCGATCGTCTTCTCGAGGGTGATCCCCGAGAGCAGACCCTTACCGTTCGAGGTGGTGACCGGAACGATGGAGATGATGTCGGCGTGCTTCGCGGCGAGCTTCAGCATCCTGGGCCCGCCGCCGCCGGTGCACAGCGGCGGGCGCGGGCCCTGCCGCGGCCGTGGGGTCCCCTTGACGCCGTGCACCTGGTAGTACTTGCCCTCGAAGGTGCACTCCTGGCCGCGCAGCAGCGTGTCCAGAATGGTCAGCGTCTCATCGAGCTTGGCCAGCCGGACACCCGGCCGGTCGTAGTCCAGCCCGGCAGCCTCGAACTCGTCGGCCTTCCAGCCGGCCCCGATCCCGACCTCGAGCCGGCCCTTGGACAGCACATCGATGGTGGCCAGATCCTTGGCCAGTACCACCGGATGCCGAAAACCGTTGGCCAGCACCGACGTACCCAACCTGATCCGGTCGGTGGCCTGGGTCAGCGCGCCGAGAGCGGCGATCGGACCGATCTGGTCCCCGAGATGATCGGGCACCACGAAGGTGTCGTAGCCGTACTCCTCGGCCTGCTGCGCCGTCTGGATGAACTTGCGGGCGCCACCCTCCTGTTTGTTTCCCTCACCCGCGGCCGCGAAGCGGAACTTACGCAGCGGAGTGCCCAGCGCGCTCAACTCATCCACCGGTGCGGCGGCTTCTGTCATGAACTCATGCTCCTGGATATCGGAAGTCTGCGTGCCCCCAGCCGGCGCAGGGCCCGGGATGCGCGATCACCAGCGCACTTTACAGCCTGCCGGACGGCGGGGAACACGCTGAGGGCGGTGAATTGTCACAAGACGACCGCCGCGCCGCCACCGCCCCCGGCATCCGCGGATCAGGAATGCGGCGGCGACGGCGCACTACCGACCAGACCGACCGCCCAGTCGGCCGCCCACTGCGTGGCGGTCGTACCGTCCGGATCGACCACGAAGTTGTGGTAGAGGCTGTGCACGGGATTGCCCACAGCCTGAGTCAGGGTGCCGACACTGCCCAGAATATTGGCCGGAGTAAGCGCATTGCGGGGCGCGTCGCAGATCAGATCACCGGGCGCGCAGATCGTGTACACCCGGTCCGCCAATTCCCCGAACCCGCCTTTGCGCACACCCGTCATGGTGATCCCGGGCACGGTGAGACCGGCCAACGCCACCTCCGCACCGACCCCGGGCGGCGGAGTGCCGACCTGGATCGGCTGCCCCTCCCCGGTCTCGCCGGATCGCCGACCGTCGGCGATCAACGTGACGCCGAGCACCCGGCTCGCGGGCACCGGGCCATTGCCCTTACCGATCTGCTCGGCGATATCGCCGATGATGACCGCACCCTGCGAGAACCCGGCCAGCACATAGTTGGTGAGCGGACACTCCTGATGACGCTGAGTCAGGAAATCGAAGGTCCGCCGTGTGCCCTCGGTACGGCTCACGTTGTAGGAGGCCTGACCGTCCGGCGGGATCGCCACCGGATTGGAGAACTGCGCGATGTAGGGGACGGTATAGACATCGACCCGCCCGGCCGGGAACTGCTCCTGAACCGGGCCGCTCACATTCAGCATCAACGAAGCGGGATTGGCCGTCGGGCTGTGCGGATCATCGTCACTGTTGGACTCCCAAGTACCCGGCACCGAGATCATCTGCACATCCGGGCAACTCGCGGGCTGGCTGGTCGGTTCACCAGGCCCGGGCTCGGGACCCGGGCCGGGTTCGGGCTCGCGCAGACAGCCGGCCAGCAGATACCAGAGCAAAATCACGATGACGAGCCCGACGACTCCCACCACGAGCACAGTCAGACAACCCGCCGGTCGGCGGCGCCCGGTACGTCCCCTACTCATCGGCAACCACTAGCAGTAGTGCGCTTTAGCGGTACTGATGTAGATCTGACCCGCCTGCTCGACCGGCATCTTCGCCGGGTCGAACGACGGATCCGAACCGGCCATCGCGTTCACGAACGTCACCATATCGGCATCGGAAGTCCCCGCAGCCACACCCTGGCAGACGTAATTGCCGATACTCAACGCGATATCCGGCGACGACGGGGTCACGCCCTGCTTGCCCAGCTCATCGACGAAAGTCTGTTCTCTCTCGCCGAGCTGCCCGGATTGGGTCGCCTCCGGCGGCACCGGGGCGGGACGCTCCGGCTCCTCGGCCGGTGCCTCGGGTTCGCCGGGCTGCTCGGGAGCCGGCGCCTCACCCTCCGGAGCCGGAGCCGGACTCTCGGCCGAAGGAGCCGGAGCCGAACTCGCGGACGGCGCTCCGGCCTGGGTCGACAGTGTGGGAGTGCTGGTCGCGGTCGATTCCTCGTCGCCGCAGCCGGCGAGCAATCCGGCGGCCGCGACCGCCGCCACCACACCGAGCAATGTGCCTCGGGTCCGATACATACATTCCATCCTGTGTTCCGGCGCGCGGTGCGCGCGGGTCCACGGCCGCTCGAGTCGGGGCCGCCGAACCACTGGGTTGACGTCTGGTTTGCGTCCCGGCCCGGCGGGTTGCCCCGGGCCGCGATCACCGAGGGTAATACCAGACCACCGAGTGGCGCCGACTCCCCGGCCGGTCGAGGGGCCCGGAGGTCGGTTCGAACAAGCCCGACGGACGGCGAACGGCCCGGTTTGTGAAGGTGACCGCCGCGCCGACCGAGCGAGGAGAAAGAGTGGGCCGGCTCACACGGTCGGACAGCGGACTCGCATGTGCCGCCTGCACGAACCAGCCACACACCCGGTGCCGAGTCTTACGAGGCCCACAAAGGTCGAGGCCCGTCCCGCCGCTGCGCCCTCGAAAGTGCATGCGCCGAAGGCGCGAGTCTCGAGGGCGCAGCGGCGGGACTTCCAGGGGCCTCGACCCGCGGCGCCGCAGGCGCCGCCAAAAGACTCAGCCCCCGTGTACTTCCGCTCGATTGTCCCGGACAGTGACGAAGCCGCGCTGGAAGTTCTGTTGTACTCCACCGGGAATCGCGAACTCGTCGCTGATCGGGAATCCGATCCGACCGCCCTCGTATCCCGAGTCCCGCCAGGCATCCATGATCGGTCCGTTGCGCACGCCCCAGGTTCCGGACAGCGGGCTCCAGTAGAGGGATCCGCCTTCGAACCTGGTGAACTGTCCCAGGTCCTTCAGTGGAACTTGGGGTGCCGCGGGGAAGCCCAGCCAGCTGTTCTCGAAACCGAGTTCGGAGTACTTGCCCAAGATCATGCCTTCTACCCGGTGTGCGCCGGTGGCGGGGCTGAAGTAGAAGGGTCCGCCTTCGAAGGACTGAACCGCGCCGTCGCGGTTGGGTGTTTTCACCTCGGGCCCGACCGGGTAGCGGGCGGGGCCGCCCTCGAAACCTTGCTGTCCCCACTCGTCGAGGATCGCCCCGCGCACCATCTGTGCGCCGGTCTCCGGGGTCCAGTACAGGGAGCCGTGCTGGAACGGCTGGAAGCGGCCCCGCCCATCCGGGAGGGCCTGTTCGCCGCCGACCGGCAGTCCCAGACCGCCGTGCGGCCCACCCGCCGCCTGGTAGCCGCCGCCGAGGCGGCCTGCCACCGGTTGCGCGCCGGTGTGGGGTGAGTAGAAGACGCGGCCGTGGCGGAAGTCCTGGGCCAGGCCGCCGGGGACTTGGTATTCGCCGGTGAGGCAGTCGCCCAGCCAGCCGTTGCCCCCGGCGGCTGCGGCGATCGCGCCGCCGATCGCGCATTCGGGTTTCGCGGCCGGCACTCCGAGCGCTCCGGCGGCCTGCGACCAGGATTGGCGCATTTCGAAATCCCAGTACGGCCAGGTGTGGGTCCCGGCTGCCCGATAGTTGACGGTCGCCGGGATACCCAGTTCGCCGATTTTCTCCACGAAGTTCTGTGAGGTCAGCAGGGCCAGTGTCTCCAGACCCATCCCGAACATATTCGTGCTCACTCCCGGTATTTCCGAGCCTTCGTCGTGTTTGCCGGAGGCACCGGTTCCGCTGGAGATGTAGAGCGATTTACCTTTCAGCCGATCTGCGATCAGCAAGGGGTCGTGTTCTTCCCACTCAGGGCTGCCGGGTGGACCCCACATCGCGGCGGAGTCGAACCCACCGGCGTCGACCATTGCCAGCCGAATGGCTTGCGGCATCCCGAGGCTGGTGGTGGTGAGAAAGCCCGAATAGGAGGCGGCGTATTTCACGAACTCGGGATTGCGCGCGGCCAGGAACATTGCGGCCGTTCCGCCCATGGAGAGTCCGGCGATTCCCCTGGTGGAGGTGGCGCGCCACTGGCTCTCCAGTAGCGGCGGGAGTTCCTTGGTGAGAAAGGTCTCCCATTTGTAGTTCTTGCCGTTGTCGGGTTGCAACCAGTCGGAGTAGAAACTCGATCGGCCGCCGACCGGCAGTACGACGGTCGTGTTCTTATCGGCATAGAAATCCACCGCGCCGGCATCGGAGATCCAGCCGTTCTGGTCGTCGGTGGCGCGCAATCCGTCGAGCATGTACAGCACCGGGAACTTCGCGTCCGGCTGGGTATTCCAGTCGCGGGCGAGCAACAGCCGGACCTGGATCGGAGCGCCCATGGCGGGCGAGTTCACCCAGACGGCCACATCGCGGTCGGTATGCCAGACCACATTGCGGATTGTCGCGGGCGCCGCGGCGGCGGTCGGCTGGGCGAGAGCCGGGGCCGTGACGGCGGCGAAGGGAAGCACCAGCGCGGCCGCCCAGGCCGTCAGCTGCCGCCGGGCACGTCCACGGGACCGGCCTGTCGTCCGCCGGGTAACGCGTGTCATCCCTGCCACCCACTGTTTGTACCGCCGTGGCATGCGGATATGCGGTAAGACGCGCGGACAGCAAATCAGTTCACCTCTGCCGTGACGGCATACGACAACGGCACCACCTGCTTCGATAGGAAGCAGGTGGTGCCGTTTGGCAGAGCTATCGGTTCAGCGGCAACCGAATGGCATATCTTCGATCACCAGCCGTTGGTGGAATCCAGGAACATCTGACGCGAGGCGAAGAGCTGGCTTTCCCAGTACTTCCAGGAGTGGGTACCCACGCTGGGGAAGTCGAAGTGGGCGTTGATGCCCAGGGTCTTCAGCCGCGCCTGGAAGGCCCGGGTGTTCACCAGCGAGAGGGCTTCCAGCGCCATGGCGTTACCGGTGTTGAACGCACCGACCGCACCGGCCGGCTTGTCGTACGGGCCGGGCAGGCCGCTGGCCGCCGAGATGTACATGGGCAGGCCGCGCAGCTGCGGGGCGAAGACGAACGGGTCCATCCGCAGCCACGCCGGGCTCCAGGGGGCAGCCATCGAGTCGACGTTGAACTTGCCCGCGTCCAGCATGGCGATACGGATGGCTTCGCGCATACCCGGTGCCGAGATGTTCAGGTAGCCGGAGTAGGCGGCTGCCGAACGGAACTGGTCGCGGTGGTAGGCGGCCAGGGCCAGCGCGGCGCTGCCACCCATGGACAGGCCCGCGATCGCGTTGTTGGTGCGTGAGACGCCGTGGCCCTCGAGGAAGGCCGGGAGCTCCTGGGTCAGGAAGGTCTCCCATTTGTAGGTGAACTTCTGACCGTTGGTGTTGCTGGGCGAGTACCAGTCGGCGTAGAAGCTCGACTGTCCACCGACCGGCATGATCAGGGAGATGTTGTCGTTGCCGAACTGCTGCAGCGCGTTGGTCTCGAACGACCAGGCGTTGCGATCGTCGCGCGCACGCAGGCCGTCGAGCAGGTAGAGCCCGGCGTTGCCGCCGCGGGCCGCCCACTGCACCTGAACCTTGATCGGGCCCATGCTCGAGGGAACCAGCAGTTCTTCGAAAGCGCCGCGCTTCACCGGTGCCGCGGGCGAGGCCAGCGCGGCAGTCGGAGCCGCGATACCTGCCGCGACCGGTAGCGCGAGCACTGCCGCACCGATAGCCAGAATCCGGCTACGCCAACCGCGGGGTGCCCGCGAGGGCCCGGTACTTCTCTTCGGGCCGGCTGCCCTGCCGAAACGCATGAATTCTGCTCTCTTTCTGCTGTTGTGGCGTTGTTCGCTACCGCTGTGCGGACAACACCCCCGTTTCTCCTCGGTGGCGCCGGCGGCCGGGTCCCGACCAACCATGGGGCCGACAGCGCTACAACGATCTGGTCACAGATGTGCTCGGTGGACCTTATTCGACCTCATCGAGCCTAGGCAAGGCCGTGCTGATCGGATGGCCGAAATCCGCCGCGAGAACCGCTGTGATCGCCCCGTGACGATACCTTGCCGGAGCGGTGATGTCTCGGCGGGCCGGGATATTCGACTGTTATCGAAATCGCGCTCCGACCTGGGTTGCGTAACGGAATAACAACCGGGGCCGAATTTCTATCGACAGCAGTGTGCCCGCTCCGAAGGCTTACCTTCGGAGCGGGCACACTGCTGTCGGGTTCGGGGCCCCGGAAAACGGGACCCCGAACTGCCGTTATCCGATATTCGCCGACAAATCCGGGAGCATCCGATACACCTCGGCCTCCCAGTACGTCCATGAGTGAATACCTGTTGCCGGGAACGAGTAGGTGACATTGTTCGCGCCGAGCGTCATCATCCGAACCTGGAACGAACGGGTGTTCGCCAGCGCCAGCGCTTCCAGGCCCATTCCGTTGATCGTGTTGCCGTTGAACCCGTCGGCGGGGCCGGGCAGGGCGCTTCCGGCGGATATCCACAGCCTGGTGTTGTGGTCACGCAGCAGCGGCGCGAATACGAACGGGTCCATCCGCAGCCACTGCGGGCCCCACGGCGGGGCCATGGAATCCACGTTGTAGCCGCCGGCATCGATCATGGCGACCCGGATGGCCTCGCGCATACCGGGTGCGGAGATGTTGAGGTAGCCGGAGTAGGACCCGGCGAAGCTGAACTGGTCGGGGTGGTAGGCGGCCAGGGTGAGCGCCCCGCTGCCGCCCATCGACAGGCCGAAGACACCGTTGCGGTTCGGGTTGAATCCGAGCCGGCTGTTCAGGGCCCAGCGCAGATGCTGATTGATGAAGGTCTCCCAGGCGTACCGGTAGCTCTTGCCGGGGCCCTCGGAAATTGTGTTGAGGGCGCCGGATCCGGAAGAGGAACCCGTCGGGGGGAGGCCGAAGAAGGAGCTGGGGGCGTTCCAGTCGGCGTAGAAGCTGGACATACCGCCGATCGGCATGACGACGTTGATATTCCAGTCGGTCAGCGCATTGGCGATATTGGTGTCGTTCTCCCATCCGCTGTGGGTTTCGGGGGCGCGCATACCGTCGAGGGCATAGACCACCCGGTTGGTGTTGCCGTCCTTGGCGCGGAAGACCCGCGACCTGATCGGGCCCATTTCCGGTGAATCGACCCAGAAGTCGAATCCCGCCGGATTGGGGGCCGCTTCGACCCGGGGGGCCACATCCGATATCGCCACCGCCAGGGGGGCCAGCAGGGCTACGGCCACCCCCATCGCCCACCGCTGTGCCCAGCGGCGGGTTCGCACCGATCCGGGCCTGCGCGCACTTCGCATTCGACTAGACCTTTCGCCTGGACAGCCGGAGAGCAAATTACGAGCTACGTTACCGGCCCCATCTCGGATACATAGACCACGGCGCCCGGAGAAACCGGAAGCCGTTATCTGGATACATGTTCCTGGTGGATCAATCGGCCAACTGTACGTCCCTGTTGCCGGATAGTGTGGCAGGTCACAGTTATGTAGACACGCTATATGCACAAAAGTTGCCGAAGCGGGTCGGTAGCCCGCTCCGGCAACGATTCCGCAACGAGGCCGACCGGTTTGTTTTGCCCGATCGGGTCGGCGGCTCCGAGACGATCAGCCGATGTTCGCCGACATATCGGGGATCATCCGATACACCTCGGTCGCCCAATAGCGCCAGTTGTGCACACCGACCGCCGGGAAGTCGTACGTGGCATTGCTCGCCCCCAGCGACGCCATCCGCACCTGGAACGCCCGGGTGTTGGCCAGCGCCAGCGCTTCCAGACCCATGGCGTTGACGGTGTTGAAATCCAGGCCGTCGGTAGCGGCCGGGATACCGCTGCCCGCCGAGACCCACAGCCGGGTGTTGTGGTTGCGCAGCATCGGCGCGAACACGAACGGATCCATCCGCAACCACTGCGGGCTCCACGGCGGCGCCATGGCGTCGATATTGAAGCCGCCGGCGTCGAGCATCGCCACCCGCAGCGCCTCCCGCATGCCGGGGGCGGACACGTTCAGATATCCGGAATAGGAGCCGGCGTAACGGAACTGGTCGGGGTGGTAGGCCGCCAGAGCCAGCGCGGCACTGCCGCCCATCGACAATCCGAACACGCCGTTGCCGTTCGGGTTGAAACCGAGCCGGTCGCGCAGCGCCCAGCGCAGTTCACGGGTGAGGAAGGTTTCCCATTTATAGGTGGTGGTCCGGCCGACCCCGGCCGCCGAACCCGACGCCAGACCCGACCCCGAATCGGCGGCCGATCCGGTGGCGCCACTCGCGCTACCGGAACTGCCCAGTCCGAAGAAATCGCTCGGCGCGTTCCAGTCCGCGTAGAAACTGGACCGGCCGCCGACCGGCATGACCACGTTGATATTCCATTTGGTCAGTTCCCGGGCGACATCGGTATCGATCTCCCAACCGCTCAGATCGTCGCGGGCGCGCATCCCGTCCAGCGCGTACACGACCCGGCCGGTGTTGCCGTCGGCGGCACGGAACACCCGGGACTTGATCGGCCCCATCTCCGAATCGACCCAGAAATCCATAGCGTTGGGATCGAACTGCGCCGAGGCCGGCGCCGCGGGCCCGGCCACGGAAGCACCGACCGGAAGCAGAGCTGCCAGGGACAGCAGCACCGTGCGCTTCAGCCGATCGCCCAGCCGCCGTGCCGGACGTTCGGTCCGGACATCCCGGCCGATAACCCCTCGCATTGTTCCCGCCCTCCGTCGTGCGACCTACGGTCGCGCAGTACGACTACCGGTCTCCCGGCCCGGTCGAGTCGGGGCCGGACGCCAGCACCATAACCCGACCGCAGACCACACGCCCACCAGGAATGCGAAAGACGTGGTACACAACCCAACTACCGTCGGAGAAAGCGCAGTTCAGCGCACCGGCGGGATCGGATCGACAAGACCACAGCGTTGAATCTCATACTCGGGGACCCGGTCGATACGGTACGAGGCGAAATCGAAAGCGTGCAGCAGATTGTGCTTGAACCGCTCCAGCGTCAGCGGTCCCTTGTAGGAGAGCATCAGCGCATGGGTGTCCGGGCACGACATCGCGACCCTGGCCTGTTCGACCCACTCCTCGTCCATGTACCAGGGCAGCCAGGGCTTGATGTCCACCATGCCGGTCTCCACGACCACCCAGTCCGGGTAGAGGCTCTTGTCGTGCCCGATCCGACCGTCGGTGAGCCGCTCGGTATGTGCGGCCAGCGGGAACGCCAGACCCATGGGATCGATGACTCGAACATCGAGCGGCACGTTCATGCTGGTCATACCCAAGTTGAGGAAGTAGACGGTGTGCCCGACCCCCTCCGGCGGGATGGGCAGCGGCGGCGGGGCGATGTACCACATCATGAACGACGGCGAATTGAGCAGCAGCCCGCCGTCGGGCGTGTTGTCGATCGCCTCCACCATGGGACGCATCCGGGCGTAGTCGAGATAGTCCTCGGCGCGGATGGGGTGGTCGTGACCGGTGTTGAGGACGTAGTAGATCCGTTCGTCCACGATGCCGGACTTATTGATCTCGGTCCCGGTTTTGATGGCCGTGGTACCCGAAGCCAGCAGGGCCCAGGCCATCGTCCCGATCAGCGCGGCGACCAGGATCGCGAAAGCGGGAGCGTCACGGCGGGTCAGCGCCCGCAGGCCACCTTCGGGCAGCCGCAGCGGGATCACCGCGACCGGCAGCAGGAAAAGGAACAGCTGCGGCAGCAGCATCCGCCCGTGCATGAAATCGCCGCCGACCCGCAGCGCGTAGATCGTCAGGATCACCGCGGCGCCCAGCACCAGCGCGACCACCGCCCACGGCGAATGCAAACGTTCCTGGAACCGGCGGAAGCGACCGGCCTCGGCGTCCGCCGAAGTGCCCACATCGGGCCGCGCGTGATGCGATCGCGCGGCCACCAGACCCGCGACCAGCAGGACGGCCAGCGGTACGTACAGGTAGTAGGGGCCGGCCAGATCCCAGAGGTAGGTGAAACCCTGGCCCCATTTCGCGCCGCCCGCGTCCTTGGCGACCGCGGTGTTCGGGTAGGGCAGGCCGTAGTAGCCCATCCGCCACACCTGATAGAGCAGCGGGACAGCGCCGGCCACCGCCACCATCAGCCCCCGCAGCAGCCACGGCCGCAGCCGCGACCCGGGCATCGGCGCGAAGAAGAGCAGCAGCAGCGCGAGTCCGCCGACCACCGCCATCTCGGGCCGGATCAACGGCGCCAGACCGGCCAGGAAGGCCAGGCCCAGCAACCCGGGCACCTTCGGCTCCTCGGTCTTGCTCCAGCGCACCAGCAGCAGCCACAGCAGGGCGATCCAACAGATGACCAGGCAGTTCTCCAGGCCCGAGGTCACGTAGTCGCGGGCCGGTGGCACCGCGATATAGGCCAGCGCCCCGGCCGGGAACAACAACGTGGACGAGGCCGGGCCCCAGAGTTTGCCGGTGCCGAGCATGGCGAACAGCAGTGCCAACAGCGACAGCGTCAACGCGACACCCAGCACCACATACTCCAACCGGCCCTGGGTGAGCCAGCTGAAGAACCAGACGACATAGGTCCATGCCGTACTGGTGTTGGTCTCCACCCGTTCCCCCGGGTTGAAGACCGGACCGTTTCCGGCCAGCAGGTTGCGTACGGTACGCAACACGATGAGTCCGTCATCGGCGATCCAGCGCCGCTCCCAGCCGCCGAAGGCGAACAGGGCGACCGTCACCACGATCCCGCCGGCGAAAACCCCCCGCGAAATCCTGGTGGAACGACCGGACGGGCGGGGCTGCTCGGTGGCAGCGCGCTCGTCGGGCTGTTCAGTTTCCGCTACCGCAATCTCGTCAGAAGAGATAGACAGCGACACCTACCGCTCCGATCCAGGCAATGGCGAGCAACTGCAGGACGCGATCGCCGAACGCGATCTCCTCCGGTTCCCCGGCCTCGCCACCGTCGACATCCACGGCATAGCGCAGAATCGCGATGGTGAACGGGATCATCGACAGGGCGAACCACTCGGTGTCCTTGGCGGCACCCTGTTCGAAGGCCCAGAGACCGTAGAAAACCACCACCGCCGTCGCGGCAAGGCTCCAGATGAACCGTAGGTAAGTAGGGGTGTAGTACTCCAACGATTTACGGATCTTCGCACCGGTGGACAGCACCAGTTGTAGTTCCGCGTACCGCTTACCGGCCGCCATGAACAGCGAACCGAACGCCATGATCAGCAGGAACCACTGCGACAGCGGGATCCCGGCGGCCACACCACCGGCGATCGCACGTAGCAGAAAGCCCGAGGACACGATGCAGATGTCCAGGACCACCTGGTGTTTGAGCCCAAAGCAGTACGCCAGCTGGATTCCGATGTAGATCGCCATCGTCACCGCCAGCTGCCAGGACGCCAGGAACGACAGCCCCAGCGACGCGAGCAGCAGCACCGCCGACAGCACAAAGGCAAGGTTCACCGGGACCACACCGGCGGCGATGGGACGGAACCGCTTGGTCGGATGGGCCCGATCGGCCTCGACATCCATCGCGTCGTTGGTCAGGTAGATGCCGGACGCGGCCATGCAGAACACCACGAAGGCGATGGCGACATTGCCGAGCACATCGAGATCGGTCACCGAACCCGCGGCCATCGGGGCGGCCAGCACCAGGACGTTCTTCACCCACTGGCGCGGACGAGCTGCCTTGATCAGGCCACCGACCAGAGTTTTCGGGGGCCCCTTCACTTCGGCATCGGCCAGATCAGCGCCGGTGGGCTCTTCACTCATGGCTGGCAGTGCCTTTTCGTCCGGTGCGGCCTTTTCGTCTTGTGCGGTCACTGTCGAGTCTCTTTTCGGCGGCGAGCAGGGCGGCGGCGGACGCGGCACCGAGCGCGGAACCGGCGAGCACATCGGAGGGGTAATGCACCCCGAGCACGACTCTGGACAGCAACATCGGCGGTACGAGCACCGCAGGCAAGGGTAGCCCGGTCAATTTTCCGAGTAGCACCGCCGCCGCGGTTGTCGAGGTCGCGTGCGAGGAAGGAAAGCTGAGCTTGCTCGGTGTCGATACGTTGACCTGCACCGATGGTGCGTGTGGACGCGGCCGGCGGACAATCCGCTTGATCACGATGGACGCCGCGTGCGCCCCCACGGCGCCGACGGCGACCCCGGCCCACTGCCGGCGCCGGGGTTTGTCGACCAACGCACCGACCGCGGCGATACCGACCCAGCCGAGTGCGTGCTCGCCGAAATGCGACATCCCGCGCGCGGCCGAGATCACCGGTGGGGTGGCGATGGCGCCCTGAACCGCTTCGAGGATCTTGACCTCGGCCGGAGCCCGATCGGCACCCGAATCCTGCAGGCTCGGGTTCATCGCGTTCACCGCTGGGTCTCCTCGCCGCTGTCGATCCCGAAAACCTTCTCCCACGCCGCGGTGCCGGTGAGTTCGGCATGCGCGCTCCGGTAGCGATGTCGCATCTCCGGAAGTCGCGCCGCGAGTTCCTTGCGCAACCGCAGCGCCTCGCGGAGCAGGCCGTAGGCCTGTCGCGGATCGCGTTTGCGATACACCACGCCGCGACCGTCGGCGGTGGTGACGGTGACCCCGTCGACCTGCGAGAGCAGATACCAGCGCGCGTCCAGGGTGGGCACGTTCAATTGCGGCCGGTCGTGATGTTCCTCATGGGCCGGACGCAGGTTGTGCAACAGGCCCTTGCCGAGCCGCACGATCTTGGCGATCGGGTTGGCGGGCTCGCCCACCGCACCGACCCCCATCCCGCTGGCCAGCGGAAGTTCGGTGGACGAGGGCAGGATCACCGCGTCCGGATATTGTTTGCGCAGTTCGTGTACCGCGCCGAGCGCGCTGGGCAACAGTTCGAACAGGCGCTGCGGGCCGGCCAGGAAATCACGGATCGCCAGATTCTGGATGGCGACGGTCGAGTACTCCAGGCAGAGCAGATGCTTGAGAGTCGCCTTGACCGTGTTCACGACCATTGCCCGGCCGGTGCCGGGCTGGTGCAGGGCGGCGACGACCAAGCGGTTACGCAGGTGGAAATACGCCTGCCAATCGATCGCGTCGTCTTTATCGCTCCACGCCATATGCCAGACCGCGGCGCCGGGCAGGGTGACCGTCGGATATCCGGCCTCGCGGGCGCGCAGCCCGTATTCGGCGTCGTCCCATTTCAGGAACAGCGGCAGCGGCTGCCCGAGTTCCTCGGCCACCTGCCGCGGGATCACGCAGGTCCACCAGCCGTTGAAATCCACATCGATACGCCGGTGCAGCAGTTTGGAATTGTCCCGGTCGCGCAGCGGGTATTTGGCGAAATCGTGGTCGTATTCGACATTCGGCGCGGCCGACCACATGAAGATGTTGCGGTCGACGACCTCACCCATCACATGCAGATGCGAACGCTCCTGCAGGTTGAGCATCTGACCGCCCACCAGCACCGGCGATTTCGCGAAGCGGGCGAACGCCAGCGCGCGCAGGATCGAATCCGGTTCGACCTCGATATCGTCGTCCATGTAGACGATGAATTCGGCGCTGGTGGTTTTCAGCGCCTCGTACATCACCCGGCTGTATCCCCCCGACCCGCCGAGATTCGGCTGATCGTGAATCGCGAGTCGATCGCCCAGGACGGCAGCGGCCTCGTCGAACCCGGGTTCGTCGACGACTTTGCGGGTGCCCTGGTCGGGAATGATCACCGCATCGATCTGTGCCAGCACCAGCGGGTCGGCACCCAACGCCTTCAGCGTGGTGACCGCGTCGGTGGGGCGGTTGAAGGTCGGCATACCGACCGCGATCCGGCCCGCACCGGGCGCCTCGATCGGCGCGTACCAGCCACCGGACACCAGCGTCACGGCGGTATCGGTGGTGATATCGAACCAGAGCCAGCCGCCGTCTTCGAACGGGCCGAAATCGGCCTCCATCTCGACCGAGACCGTCTCCGCGCCGGAGGCGACCGCGAACTCCCGGCCCTGGACGTGGATACGGGAACCGTCGGCCTTGGAGCGATATAGATCGACCCGGCCGTGCCCGGCCAGCTCCAGCCGCAGCACCACCGAGTCGAGCATGCTCCAGCGCCGCCAGTAGCTGGCCGGCAGCGCGTTGAAATAGGTGCAGAACGACACCTCGGATTCCGCGCCGACCGACAGCGAGGTCCGGGTGGTGGCGTGTGCGCGCCGCGCGTTGGTCGGCGACTCCTCCAGGTACAAGGTGCGCACATCCAGCGGCTCACCCGGCCGGGGCAGGATCACCCGCTGCAGAAGCGATTTCGCTCGGGTGGCCACCGCACTGGGCGCCAGTGATGCAGAGGTCATACGTCGTTGTTCTCCTCGGCCAGCGTCGCCCCCGTCTCCAGGTGCGGGCGCAGCACATTGTCGAACATGTTCAGCGCGCTCGCGATGGCCATGTGCATGTCCAGGTACTGGTAGGTCCCGAGGCGGCCGCCGAACAGAACCTTGGACGCGGCGGTCTCCTGCTTGGCCAGCTCGCGATACGCGGTCAGTTTGGCGCGGTCCTCAGGGGTGTTGATCGGATAGTACGGTTCGTCGCCGGTCTTGGCGAAACGCGAGTATTCGCGCATGATCACCGTCTTGTCCGTCGGGTAGTCCCGTTCCGGATGGAAGTGACGCGGCTCGATGATCCGGGTGTAGGGCGGATCGGCGTCGTTGTAGTTCACCACCGAGGTGCCCTGGTAATCGCCGGTTGGCAGCACCTCGGTCTCGAAGTCGATGGTGCGCCAGCCCAGTTCTCCCTCGGCGTAGTCGAAGTAGCGGTCCAGCGGACCGGTGTACACGACCGGTGCGTCCGGGTTCTGCGCGCGCAGTTCGTCACGGACATCGAACCAGTCGGTGTCCACCCGGACCTCGATCAGGTCACTGGCGGCCATGTTCTCCAGCCACTTCGTGTACCCCTCTTTTGGCAGGCCCTCGTAGGTGTCGTTGAAGTAGCGGTTGTCGAAGGTGTAGCGGACCGGCAGCCGGGTGATATTGCCGGCGGGCAGTTCCTTGGGGTCGGTCTGCCACTGCTTGGCGGTGTAGTCGCGGACGAATGCCTCGTACAGGGGGCGGCCGATCAGCGAGATGGCCTTTTCCTCGAGGTTCTGCGCGTCGGAGGTCTCGATCTCGGCGGACTGCTCGGCGATCAGCGCGCGCGCCTCGTCCGGGGTGAAATACCGGCCGAAGAATTGCGACACCAGGCCCAGCCCCATCGGGAACTGGTACGCCTGGCCTTTGTGGAGGGCGAAAACACGATGCTGATAGCCGGTGAACTCGGTGAACTGCGTGACATAGTCCCAGACCCGCTCGTTCGAGGTGTGGAACAGATGCGCGCCATATTTGTGGATCTCGATACCGGTTTCCGGTTCGGGTTCGGAATAGGCATTACCGCCGAGATGCGGGCGGCGATCCAGCACGAGGACTCTCTTGCCCAGTAATTTCGCGCTGCGCTCGGCGATGGTCAGCCCGAAGAAGCCGGAGCCGACAACGATCAAGTCGAACTGTTCGGTGTTATCTGAGTTACCCGGAGACGATGCGGCGGTCACGGGAGCCCAGCGTATCGGAAGCGTTTCCCGGCGCCAGTCGGAGTCGGGGGGCGGGGGGTAACACCTGGTGGAGCGGTCGCAATGAGTGTCCACGGCCGTTCACCGCCGAAACAGCTCGTCGGGGCCGGCGGGCAACCGGCCCCGACGAGAGCGAGAACAGCTCGGGGTGGACCCGGGATCAGCGGTACCCGTAGGGAGCGACGCCGTAGGCGCCGACCGGGACAGGCTGCTGACCGGCGTCGATCCACCGCTTGGTAGCGCCCACCGCGGCGAGAACCAGAGTGAGGATCGGGAAGACCAGCCCCAAGAGGCTGCCGACGATCAGACCGCCCGAGCTCTGGCCGAGCACGGACACAATCGTCAACAGCGCGGCGGCGCTACAACCGAGGATGACCATGGTGCGTCCCGCGTTGCTACGCCGCAGCAGCAGGAAACCACCGATCAGCAGGAGCAGAGCCAATACGGCTTGGACGATGCCCATCGCCAGGACGAAGCCGTTCACGTCGAGATCGATATCGATATCCGGACCGCCGCTGCTGGAACTACTACTGGTGGTGCGCCGGCGGGCACCCGTCGCCAGGGCGGCGCCGTTGGTCAGCGAGTTGCCCGCGCTGGAGGCGAAGAAGAGCAACGATACCGCCGATACGGAGCTGATCACCCCGCCCAGCAGGGCCAGGATCCCGGCGGTGATCCCGGTACCACCGCCGGGTGCGGGCGGCACGTATCCGTACCCTCCGACGGGCGGGTAGCCCGGTGGCGGATAGCCCGGAGCCGGGGCCGGATAGGCCGGGCCGGGCGGTGGATACTGCGCCGGATATCCGGGTTGTTGCGGCGGCTGACCATACGGATAACTCACGGGACCTCCCCCTTGTCACGGTTGCCGGGGACTCTACCGCGCGTCGTCGACCGTCGCCGGTGCGCTGAATTCTCCCCGAAAAGTGAAACGCGGACGCCCGCACACATATTCGTGTGCGGGCGTCCGGACGCCGAGCTCCGCTATTCGAGATTGTTCTCCGCGTAGATACGCATCGCGTCCCGGATCAGCTCCGCCGTACCTTCGCCGTGCACGTCGTAGTTGGCTGCGAAACGCTGGTCGGCGACATACATTTCACCCAGGTTCGTGAACTCCTCCGCACCGGGCCGGCGACCCGGCCGACCACCGGTCATCCATTCGTAATGGCGCGCGGTGATCTCCTGGACAGCCGGACTTTCCGGTGCCGAACCGGCCTTGCGTGCCCGCCCGAAGGCCGCGGCGATATCGAGCTGGGTCTGCTGGAACGCCTGTTTCTCCGCGGCGCTCAGCGAACGCCACCAGCGGTCACCGCTCTCGTAGGCCTCCTTGCCCCAGCGTTCGGTCACCTCGTCCTTGTACTGCGTGTGGTCGAATTCCTCGAAGACTTCCGCCGCCACGAGTCGCTCACCTCTTTCCAACTTGTCCAATGTGGTGTGTACCGAAACGATCCGGCGGTTGATCCGGTCCTGTTCCTTCCGCAGCAGGTCCAGTTGTGCGCGTAGAGCGGTGATCGCGTCGCGCTCGCCGGCCAGGATCTCCCCGATCACCGGTAGGCCCACGCCGAGCTCGCGCAACACCAGGATCCGCTGCAGGCGGACCAATGAGCGCTCGTCGTAGTAGCGGTAGCCGTTCACACCGATCCGGCTGGGCGACAAGAGCCCCAGCTGCCCGTAGTGGCGCAGCGCGCGGCTGGTGGTTCCGGCCGCCTTCGCCAGATCCTGGATGGACCATTCGTCGTTGCGAGACCCCGCGCCCACGACCTTCACCTCTTCCGTTTCGCGTCGGTGCCACCAGCGTGCAAGTTGACGCAACGTAAAGGTCAAGCCGTCCCGGCGCCGCCGCTAGAACACCTCGGTCGTCTCCATCCTCGTCGGTATCCGCTGCGCACCGGGTACGGGCACGGGCCGATCACCGTCGTACGGTGCCGACCCGGCCGGCCGGGTGCCGGCGTCCGGCGCGTTCCCCGGCACAACGCGACCGGCAGGCATGCGGCCCGGCGACGTGGTCGCCCCGGAGTTGTCCGTCCCGAGCCCGGAACTGCCCGATTCGGTTTCGCCGGGAGCCGTACCCTCGGCCTCCGCGCTCCCGGCTCCGTCGGTGAGGCTCGGTACCAGCTGCATCAGGGTGTTGAAGTCCACCACCTGGGCGCCCAGCTCCGCAGTGTGGACGATGACACCGTTCTCGAACAGCCGGTACTTGCCCGCGTCCTCGGGCAGCGGCAGCTCCGGGGTGACGGGCAGGCCGAGAGCACCGTGCGCGCCGCCCATCTCGGCGTAGGCGGTCTCGATCGGCGAGGGGACGGCACCGGGCGCGACCCCGGGGAAGGACGGCAACGTTCCACCTGGGGAGACCGGGAGCGAACCTTCCGGTGTGCGCGGTGCCGGGGCACCCGATTTCGTGCCCTCCGGGGAGACCTCGTTCCAAGGGCCGGGGGTGCCGTCCGGAAGTCCGGTAGCCACATCGGGGTTCACCGGTGGCGGGAGCGGCATCGGTGTGGTCACGGTGAGTTCGGCGGGTGTCGGGCCCACCTCGAAAGTCTGGATATCGGCGGGCGAGCCGCCGTCGGGCGCGGCGGAGTACTCGGCGCGCAGGATCCGCCCGTCACGCAGCAGCACCCGGCCCGCGGTGGTCTCGACCGCGGCGGTGGTGCGCGGGTCCTCCTGGGCGGTTCCGCTGTAGACCTGGCAGTCGGTGGTATCGCAGGTTTGCGCGAAGGGCCAGCGCGCTTCGGCCAGCGCATAGGAGCGAGCGGCGACGGCCTGTGCCTCCAGGGCGGCGGGCGCCCAGTCGGGCGGCATCTCCGCCGGGACCACCCCGAGCAGATAGTCCTGGATATCCACCCGGTTCACCGTGCGGGTTTCGCCGTTCTCGGCGGCCACGCCCACCGACCCGCGATAGGCGCCGCCTCCGCACAGCGTCAGGTGTTCCGCCGCCGGGCGGCCGGGGGCGGGGTCGATCGGATACACCCACGGGTCCTGGATGGGGTTCTCCCAGAGCACGGGCCCGTCACAGCCCTGCGTGACCACCGCGTGCGCGCCGCCGTCGGGCGACGGGGTGAGCCGGACTGCCGCACCGGACTGCAACAGCTGCCCGGCGAGTCGCATTCCGGCATCGGAGGTGACGACCAGGTCAGCGTTGTCCTGCTCCTGCAGCCGGACCGATACCGAGGCCGGTCCGATAGTGCCGATTTCGGCGCCCGGGTAGTAGTGGGCGAGGATCTGGTCGCTGTTCTGCCCGTTGTCGGCGTTGCGCAGCGCGCCGTGCTGGCTCAGGCCCCGGCCGTGCCCCGGTCCCGCCTCGGCAAGCATTCGGTATACCTCGTCGGCCGTCGGCACGAGCATCGCTCCGCCGATGGCCAATGCGGTCGCACCGCAGATGAGTAATGGGCCTGGACGAATTCGCCGGCCTCTCATTGATTGCGGCATACCAGGGATTACCAGTGGGTTCCTCAGAAGCCCTGAGGATTTCAGGCGAGTCATGCGGTTTCGATATGACATACGAGCACTCCCATCGTCAGCCCGGACGTTTTCGACTCGGTACGACGTCGGCATGTCGTTTCGACCGGCCACGTTCCGGGAGCTACATTCGAGCGAACAGGAAAGCCTCAACCTCAGGTTTAGATTTGTGACGAATGTGGCTAGTGTGGTCCGTGGGACTGAAGTTCGCAAGCATGACTTGCTCACCGATCACTGGTTGCAACCCTGATTGGAGACGCTCGTGCCCTACCGCAAACCGAAGCGTTCCTGTGTACTGCCGGTTGTCGCGCTAGTAGCGGTAGCGGGCCCGATCCTCATGCCCACCATCTCCGACCTCGGCAAATCCGCCGATCAGGTCCAACTCACGGCCGTACCACCCCGGCTCACCGAACTCGCGTTGAAGGCCGCGCCCGATATCGTGCTGCCGCTCGGTGAACTCACCGGCCTCGACCTGCCGGACCTGCGCCTGGCCGATCTGCACGCGCTGGGCCTGCCCGGGCTGACTCCGAACGGTACGACCACACCTACCGACCCGGGCCGCCGCCTGCCCGGACGACAGCCCGGTCTGGGCTTCGTGACCGAGGGTGGCAACCCGTCCGCCGACACTCCCGCGCTCACCCCCGGCGTTATCCCGCCCGAATTCATGGACGCGGTCGGCGCGCAGGTCAAAGAGCTGACCCGGGACCAACCCTTCAGCATGGTCGCGCTGACCGCTCCCGATCTGGCGAACACCACCGTGATGATCCGGGCCCAGCAGCCCGCCGGCGGCTGGGGTCAGTGGTACGAGGCCAATCCGATCGACGGCGCCGACGGGGTGGTGGCCGGTGGCCCCACCGGCACCGACCCGATCTATGTCGGCAACACCACCTCGGTCCAGGTGCTGGTCACCCGCAAACCGCAACATCACCAGGGCAATCCGCTCGAACCGACCCCCGCCGCGGCGGGTGGGCCGCAGCAGCCGCCCGAACTCACCGCCGTCCTCATCGATCCCGGGCGCGGCGCGGTCGACGACCAACTCCAGGACATCGCCGCCGCCCTGCCCGGTGGCGGACCACCGGTCATCACCCGCGACCAGTGGGGCGCCGACGAATCGATCCGCTGCCAGGAGCCCACCTACGACGACGGCCTGGGCGGAATCACGGTGCACCACACCGCCGGACGCAACGACTACAGCAAATCCGAATCGGCCGGGATCGTCCGTGCCATCTACGCCTACCATTCGCAGACCCTCGGCTGGTGCGATATGGGATACAACGCGCTGGTAGACAAGTACGGGCAGCTGTTCGAGGGCCGCTACGGCGGGCTGGACAAGACCGTGCAGGGCGCGCACGCGGGCGGGTTCAACGAGAACACCTCCGGCGTCGCGATCATGGGTGACTACCAGGTCGAACAGCCCACCGACGCCTCGGTCGAGGCAGTCGGCAAATTCATCGGCTGGCGCTCCCGGATCGCGGGGCTCGACCCCAAGGGCCAGACCACCATGTATTCGGAGGGCACCGAGTTCACCCCGTACGCGCAGGGCGAGGAAGTGCACCTGCCGGTGGTCTTCGCGCACCGCGACGTCGGCAACACCAGTTGCCCGGGTGACGCCGCGTACTCGCAGATGGACCGGATCCGCACGATCGCCGCCGGCGCGGCGGGAGCGACCCGTTCGTCGACTCCGCGCAGTCAGGCGTCCCGCTCGGATCTGGCCGCGCTGGCCGATCTCACCGCCAAGCTGCTGACCATGGTGAACGATAATGTGATCGCCAAATACTGGGTTTCCAAGGGCGGTCCGGACGGCCCACTCGGACAAGCGGCCTCGGAGCCGTTGCCCGCGGCCCAGGGGCAGCAGTACGCGAAATTCGTGAACGGATACGTCTATACCACACCCGACGGGCAGGTGCACGAGGTCGTGGGCAAGGTCCTGGACCGGTTCCTGGAACTCGGCGCCGACACGGGCGCGCTCGGTTTACCGCTCACCGACGCCTATTCGGTGCCCGAGGGACTGCGCACCGATTTCCAGAACGGTTCACTGATCCTGAACCAGGCCGCCGATATCGTGAATACCCTCTGGAAGACCTACAACGAGACCTACCAGCAGCAGTTGCAGGGCGACGGCACGCAGTCGGGGACCCCGCCGCACGCGATTCCGGGCCCGGGTCCGGCACCACAGGCCGCGGTACTGCCCGCACCCGCGGGTCCGGCCGAAGAGCAGTCTCCGGTACCGCAGTACGCGCCGGAGCCCGCCGCGGAGCCCGGTCCGGCTCCTCCGCCCGAACCCGCGGTACCGCCGGCCGCCTGACCCGCGAACTCGACGCCGCGCCGAATCGTGCCCGCACGGTTCGGCGCGGTCGTCTGTCACGGGGCTCGTTCCGCTGCCGCCCTATCGCGTTCCCGGCGCGCGACCCTCCCCCGGCCACCAGCGTTCCAGCACCTGCGCGACGCCGTCCTCGCTGTTCGTCCCGGTGATCTCATCGGCGGCTGCGAGCGCGTCCGGGTGAGCGTGGCCCATCGCGACCCCCAGGCCGGCCATGCGCAGCATCGGGATGTCGTTGGGCATATCGCCGAACGTGACCATATCGGCGGGTTCGACACCGAGGCGCGCCCCGAGGATCCGCAGCCCCGACGCCTTGCTGACGCCGGGCGCGGAGATCTCTATGAGACCGTGTTCGGTGGAGTAGGTGATATCCGCGCGGTCGCCGATATGGGCGGCCAGCGTGACCGCCATATCGCCGCTGCGCGCGCCCGGGAGCCGGATCAGCATCTTGATCGCCGGACTGTCGATGACCTCGTCGCGAGCCACCGCGGTGTCGTCGGGATTCAGCCAGGCGTGCTCGTACTGGGGTGAGCTGACGAATTGTGGGGTCACCGCATCGTGAGCGCTGGCGCCGATCCGTTCGGCGGCCAGCCCGCATCCGGGGAGTACCTTCTCCGCGATATCGGCGACCCAGGCGAGCGTTTCGACATCGAGAGTGGAGGTTCCCAGCACCTTGTCGTGCTCGGCGTCGTAGAGTACGGCGCCGTTTCCGCATACGCACAGCGGCGCGAATCCCAGGTCTGCCACGATCGGGGCGATCCAGCGCGGCGGACGCCCGGTGGCCAGCAAGAACGGCACGCCGTCGGCGACCAGCGCCCGCACCACTGCCCGGGTACGCGCCGAGACCCGCTCCGCTGGATCGATCAGGGTGCCGTCCACATCGGAGGCCACCAGGTCCGGTCGGGTCTGCCGCGTTGCGCTCACCCGTTCTATTCTGCTGGGTCGCCTCGCGCCCGCCCCGGCGGGCGTACCCGTTCGCGGGCCGAACACGCAGCGGGCCGTCCGTCGCGCATGCGGTCGGATCGCTCCCTATGATCAGGGACCACACCTGATATCGAGGGGAACGATGGCCGGCTTTCTGCTGCGACGGACGCTCAATTACGTCGTGCTGCTGCTCTTGGCGTCCTTTCTCACCTTCAGCCTCGCTTCGCTGACCTTCCGGCCGCTGGACAGCCTGGAACAGCGCAATCCGCGACCGCCGCAGTCGGTGATCGATGCCAAGGCCGAGGAACTCCATCTCGACGAGCCGATTCCGCAGCGCTACGTCACCTGGATAACGGGTGTGGCGCACGGCGATTTCGGCGAAACCCTCGGCGGGCAGCCGGTGAGCGAGGAATTGGGCAGGCGGGTCGCGGTCAGTTTGCGATTGCTCATCCTCGGTTCGATCATCGGCACCGTGCTGGGCGTGCTGATCGGCGCGGCCGGGGCCATCCGCCAGTACAGATTCAGTGACTATTTCACGACCGTCGTATCGCTGCTGGTCTTGTCCACCCCGGTGTTCCTACTGGCCACGCTGCTGAAATTCGGTGCGCTCGAGATCAACTCGGCGACCGGTCAGCAGATCTTCCTCTATACCGGGGAGACCTCGGCGAGCAGTATCGAAGGCTTCGGCGCGCAGCTCGTCGACCGTCTGCAACATCTGGTCCTGCCCACCCTCACCCTCGCGCTGGGCGGTATGGCCGGATACAGCCGCTACCAGCGCAATGCGATGCTCGACGTGCTGCAGAGCGATTTCATCCGGACCGCCCGAGCCAAAGGGCTCACCCGCAACCGGGCGCTGTACAAACACGGTCTGCGAACCGCGCTCATCCCGATGGCCACCCTGTTCGCCTACAGCCTCGGTGGACTGATCACCGGTGCCACGTTCACCGAGAAGATCTTCGGCTGGCACGGGGTCGGCGAATGGCTGGTCGATTCGATCAACGCTCAGGACATCTACGTGGTCGCCACCGTCACCGCGTTCGCCGGTCTGGTGGTCCTGGTATCGGGTCTGCTCTCCGATATCGTCTACGCGATTCTCGACCCACGGGTCCGGGTGGCATGACCGCAGCAGGCACAGCATGAACGGGCACGCCGGGAAGAGGCAGTATGCGTAACCACCGAGGTCTCCGCGAATCCACCGGGGGCGCGGCGTGAGCATCAACGAAACCGAGATCCTGGTCCAGGGCGCACCTGAACCGGCCGCGTCCGGTCGGCGCAAACTGATCCTGCGCCGCTTCCTGCGCAACAAACCCGCACTGGCCGGGACGGCTGTACTGATCCTGATGTTCCTGGCCAGTTTCGTCCTGCCGTCCTTCCTGACCTACGACTACCAGGAACTCGACTACACCGCGCTGCTCGAACCGCCCAGCCCCCAGCATCCGTTCGGCACCACCGAGATCGGTCAGGACGTACTCGCGCAAACGCTGCGCGGCCTACAGAAATCGCTGACCATCGGTTTGTGCGTGGCGCTGTTCTCCACAACGATCGCCGCCCTCACCGGTGCGGTGGCCGGACTGCTCGGCGGCTGGACCGACCGGACCATCATGTGGGTGGTCGATCTGTTGCTGGTGGTCCCGAGTTTCATCATCGTGGCCCTGTTCGCGCCGCGCACCAAAGGCAGTGGCTCGATTGTGCTGCTGATCGTCCTGCTCAGCGTTTTCGGGTGGATGATCAGCGCGCGGATCGTGCGCGGATTGACGATGAGCCTGCGCGAACGCGAATTCGTCCGGGCCGCCCGGTACATGGGCGCCCCCACTCATACGATCATCCTCACCCATATTGTGCCGAATATCGCCTCGATCCTGATCATCGACACCACACTCACCGTCGGCGCCTCGATCATGGCCGAAACCGGGCTCAGCTTCCTCGGATTCGGTGTACAGCCGCCGGATGTCTCACTGGGATCACTGATCGCGAGCGGCACCAGTTCCGCGATGACCTATCCCTGGCTGTTCCTCTTCGCCGGCGGTCTGCTGATCATCACCGTGCTCTGCGCGAACCTGGTCGGTGACGGTCTGCGCGACGCATTCGATCCCGGCGCGAAACGCGCCCGGTCCCGGCCGTCGCGCAAAGCACGCAAGGCCGCGCGGGCGGCGAAGCAGTCGGAGGAAGTGCTGGCATGACCGGAGAGAACACCAGCGTGCCCTCGGCAGCCGGCCGGGCCGAACCCGGCGCGGCGAGCCCGGGCCAGGGCCGCGCGCCCCTGCTGGAAGTATCGGATCTGCACGTCTCCTTCCCCAGCGAGGAAGGACGCGTCGACGCTGTTCGCGGCATGGATTACACCGTCGCCGACGGCGAGGTCCTGGCGATCGTCGGCGAATCGGGCTCCGGCAAATCGGTGTCCTCGCTGGCAGTCATGGGGCTGCTACCGGATCAGGCGCGGGTCACCGGTTCGATCCGGTTGCGCGGCCGGGAACTGCTGGGTCTCGGCGACAGGGAACTGTCGAAACTGCGCGGCAGCGCGGTGAGCATGGTGTTCCAAGATCCGCTCTCGGCTCTCACCCCGGTGTACCGGGTGGGCGATCAGGTCGCCGAGGCGCTGCTCGCGCACGGGAATCTGACCAAGGCGCAAGCGGCGAAACGCGCGGTCGAACTGCTGGATCTGGTCGGGATCCCCGATCCGGAACTGCGCGCCAAGGCATTTCCGCACGAATTCTCCGGCGGTATGCGCCAGCGCGTGGTCATCGCCATGGCGATCGCCAACGATCCGGCGCTCATCATCTGCGACGAACCCACCACGGCCCTCGATGTGACGGTGCAGAAGCAGATCCTGAATCTGCTGCGCGAGGCGCGCGATATCACCGGCGCGGGCGTCGTCATGATCACCCACGATATGGGTATCGCGGCCACCCTCGCCGATCGCGTGGCCGTCATGTATGCGGGAAGAATCGTGGAAACCGCCAGTACGGCACAGGTTTTCCGGAGTCCGCGGATGCCCTACACCGTGGGACTGCTGGGTTCTATCCCGCGGATGGACGGACCGGCGCGGACCCCGCTCATCCCCATCGTCGGCGCGCCGCCGGCGATGCACGCCCTGCCGCCGGGATGTTCGTTCGCGCCGCGCTGCCCGGTCGCGATCGAGGACTGCCGAGTCACGGAACCGCCGTTGGCGGAAACGGTACCCGGCCACGATGCCGCGTGTCTGCGCACCGGTGAGGTCGGCTCCGCGGAACTCTTCGATGCCTACCGGCAGGAGATCGGGGAACCGGAGGCGACGCCGGTGAGCGACGAGCAGCCGGTACTGAAGGTGACCGACCTGGTCAAAACCTTCGCCATCACCTCCGGGGTGATCCTGCGCCGGCGCAAGGGCGAGGTGCGCGCGGTGGACGGGATCAGTTTCGAGGTCCGAGCCGGTCGTACCCTGGCCCTGGTCGGCGAATCCGGGTCGGGTAAATCCACCACGCTCACCCAGATCATGGACATGGTGAAACCGCAGTCCGGAACGATCGAGATCATGGGCCGCGATACGGCCACGCTCAGCGCGGCGCAGCGCCGCGATCTGCGCCGCAAACTACAGATCGTCTTCCAGGACCCCACAGCCTCGCTGGACCCGCGGCTGCCGGTATCCGATATCGTCTCCCAGCCCATGCGCATCGCGAAGCGGCCCAGATCCGAGATCGACCAGCGGGTCCCGGACCTGCTTCGGCAGGTGGGCTTACGCCCGGAACACGCCGACCGCTATCCGGGTGATTTCTCCGGCGGCCAGAAGCAGCGCATCTGCATCGCCCGGGCACTGGCGCTGGACCCGGAACTGCTGGTGCTCGACGAGCCGGTGTCGTCGCTGGATGTCTCCATCCAGGCGGGTGTCCTGAATCTGCTGCGCGACCTGCAGGCCGAACGGGGGCTGTCCTATCTGTTCGTCTCCCACGACCTGTCCGTGGTGCGCAATCTGGCCCACGATATCGCGGTGATGTACCGGGGCAAGATCGTCGAAGCGGGACCGGCGGAACAGATCTTCGGCGATCCGGGACACGAATACACACGATCACTGATCGATGCCGTGCCCGTACCCGTGGTAGAGGGTTGACAGACGTGTTCGGGGTTCCACCGGCAGGAAGGATGTATCGGCCATGAGGATTCGATCACTGGGAGTACGGCTGGCGGTGCCGCTGTGCGCCGTCGCGCTGCTCGCGGCCGGTTGCGGCGCGAACGACGCGGGGGCACCCGAGGGCGCGGTCGCCGAACTGGGCACGGTCAACGACATCAACCCGCGCGAGGTCGGCGAGCTGCGCGACGGCGGGAATCTGCGGCTGGCCGCGACATCGTTCCCGGAGCAGTGGAACCCGATGCAGATCGACAGCGACAACGAAGCCGCGGGCATGATGCGCCCGATGATGCCGCGCGCGTTCAGCACCGACGCCGCCGGCAGCATCGCGGTGAACACCGACTTCTTCACCAGCGTCGAACTCACCGGTACCGAGCCCCAGCGGGTCGTCTACACCATCAACCCCAAGGCGGTATGGTCCGACGGTTCTCCCATCACCTGGGAGGACATCTCGTCGCAGGCCAACGCGCTCAGCGGTAAGGATCCGCGTTTCCTGATCGGGAACACCAACGGATTCGATCGGATCGAGAAGGTCGAACGCGGCGTCGACGACCGCCAGGCCATCATCACCTTCAAAAGCCACTACGCGGACTGGGCCGGGCAGTTCTCCGGCAACTTCATGCTGGTCCCCAAAGAGGTGACCGCGACACCGGAGGCTTTCAACGAGGGCTGGCGCAACGGACCCGGGAAGACCTCGGGGCCGTTCATCATCCAGTCCACCGACCGCGGTCAGGGCCGGATCACTCTGGGCCGCAATCCGAAATGGTGGGGCGCCACCCCGAAGCTGGACACCATCACGTTCAGTGTGCTGTCCAGCGAGGCCATGGTTCCGGCGCTGGCCAACAATGAGATCGACGCCGTCGGTCTGGCGACCCGCGACGATATGCAGACCGCCCGCAATACTCCCGGTGTGGCCATCCGGCGCGCCCCCGGTAACAGCTGGTCTCACCTGACCTTCAACGGCGCCCCGGGCTCTCTGCTGGAGGATCCGAAACTGCGCGTCGCCATCATCAAGGCGATCGACCGCGCCGGTATCGCCAAGGCGATGCAGAACGGCCTGGTGACCGACCCCCAGCCGCTGAACAATCACATCTTCATCCAGGGCCAGAAGGGCTATCAGAACAACAGCCTGCCGTTCGATCCCGAGGCCGCGAAGCAGGAACTCGACGGACTGGGCTGGAAGCTGAACGGGGACGTCAGGGAGAAGGACGGCCGGAAACTGGTGATCCGCGATCTCATGTACAACGACAAGACCTGGGTGCAGGTCGCGCAGATCATCCAGCAGAACCTGCGGCAGGTCGGCATCGAACTCGTCATCGAGACCAAACCCGGCGCCGGATTCTTCACCGACAACATCCAGCCCGGTAACTTCGATGTCGGCCAGTGGGTGTGGGTCGGTGACGCGTTCCCGCTGAGCAGCATCCCGCAGATCTGGGGCTACTACCCCGACAATCTGCAGGGCAATTACGGCCGCATCGGGTCGCCGGAACTGAACGATCTCATCGAGAAGACGCTCACCGAACTGGACCCCCAGAAGGCCATCGAACTGGCAAACGAAGTGGACCAGGCGATCTGGGCCGAGGGCCATTCGATCCCGCTGGTGCAGTCGGCCGGCAATGTCGGCGTCCGGGACAATCTCGCGAACTACGGTGCCGCGGGGCTGGCCTCGCTGGACTACACGAAAATCGGTTTCCTGAAGTGAGCTCCCGGATAGGCCACCCCCTGGCCTATCCGCTGTGCGTGACCATCGGCGCCCTCGCGGTACTCACCGCGTGGGCGCCGTTCGCCGATCCGGACCAGCTCAGCGCGCTGGCGGTGGTCGGGCTCGGGATCATCGGCTACAGCGGATACCGGTTCACGGTGGCGCTGGGGAGGCCGGCGTACCCGGCCGGCCGGGCGCAGGCGGTGGCGGTGCGGCGGGTCCGGCAGGAACACCAGTTGCTCAGCCGTTCCTGGCTGGAGCTGCACGGGGGCGGTGACCGACGCTGGCTCCCCGTGTACTTCATGCCGGAGCTGATCGGGTTCAGCGGCGGAACCGCCCTGTTCGATTCACGGCAGATCGTGCTGCGGCAGCGGCCGGGACCCGAACAGCCGGACGCACCGGCCCCCGAGTTCCGCGTACTCCCGGCCGGCCGCGCCAGGACGGCCGAACCACCCGGACGGCTGGTCGACAACCCGACCCGGGTGGATCCCGGAGCCGGAACCCGGGCGGCTACCGCGACGAAGGTCGGCCGCCGAATGCTGCTGGACGCCCAATCCTCGGTCGCGGCACCGTTCGCGGGGCTGCTGTGGGTGTACGTGATGGACGGCGGGTCGGGAGCGTTCGTCGCCGCGATGAGCGCGGCGGCCGTCACCGCGATCTGGCTGAGTGCCGTCCGGGGATCGGATCCGAGCTGACCTGCTGTTCGGCCGCGAATCCGGACCCACGTGCCGTCCGACTCGCCCGTCGAATGCGCAACGATGTCCGGTGAGGACATTCGTGCCCGAATACCAGATCTACCCGCCCGACCTGCGCCCGCCGTATCGGCAGCGCCGTGACGCGGCGGCCGAACCCGCGGTGCCCTCGACGGTCGGGCCCGCGAAGCCGGCTGCTCCGCCGGAGCCGTGCTTCCCGTTCCAGAGTCCGTGCTGACCGGGGTGACGGGATGACGAACGCGGGTGACGACGCGGTGCAGGATCGGGCGACAGGCGGGGAGGGCCGTCCTTCGCGTTGCTACCGCCGGATCTCCGGCAGCTTTCAGTGCGGTATCGAGTCGATGATCGCGCGGGCACCCTGGCGCAACAGGTCGGCGCCGACGAAGAAACCCAAGGCTTGCGGGTCTTCCGGCACACCCCACTGCTGCGAATCCAACCACCGAGTGCCTTCGAGGTCGAAAACCTTGCCGTGCAGCGACAGTCGGCCGGTGGGTTCGATCACGCAGATTCCGGCGATCGGTGAATTGCAGTGGCCTTGCAGGGCGTGCAGCATCGCGCGTTCGGCATCGACAACTCGGCGGGTTTCGGCATGGTCGAGCCGGCCCGCGAGTTCCCGGACCTCGTCGTCCTCCGCGCGGCAGGCGAGGGTGAGCACACCCGCGCCGATCGGCGGACACATGACCTCGAGCGGCAGAATTTCGGTGATCCGGTCCACCCGATTGATGCGATGCATTCCGGCGACCGCGGCGATCAACACATCGCAGTACCCGTCCTCCAGCCGCTGCAGCCGGGTGTTCATGTTCCCGCGCAGCGGTTTCATCACCAACTCTGGATAGTGCAGGCGCAGCTGCGCGGCCCGCCGCACCGAACTGGTCCCCACCACGGTCCCCGGCGGCTGTTCGGCGAGAGGTCGGCCGTCTTTGGTGATGATCGCGTCGCGCACATCGTCGCGCTTCGGGAAACCGGCGAAGGCGATACCTTCCGGGATCGGGATATCGCCGGGAATATCCTTCAAGCAGTGCACGGCCAGGTCGGCCTCATCGTTGAGCAGGGCGTCATCGATTTCTTTGACGAATGCCCCCTTACCGCCGAGTTTCGCGAGGTCGCCCATCCAGCGGTCCCCCGCGGAGGTCACTTTCACCAGCTCGGTTTCCACCCCTGATCGGGCGATATCGGCGGCCACCTGCTCAGCTTGAGCCACTGCCATCGGGCTGGAGCGGGTAGCGATCCGGATGATGCGCGAAGCCATGGCGCGACTCTACCGCCGCCGAAATCCACCCCGCGGGTGCGGTGTGGTGGGTGATTCGATTCTGTCCGAGTCAGTAGTGGTAGCGGGCCGCAGCGACCAGGATGTTGTCTCCGGAGATGGCATAGACCAGGCGGTGTTCGTCGTTGATCCGGCGGGACCAGTACCCGAACTTATCGCCTTTCAACGGCTCGGGCTTGCCCAGCCCTGCAAACGGGTCACGGTCGATATCGTCGATCAGACGCATGATCCGCAATGGCATTTTACGATCGGTGGAGATCCAGTGACCGAGGTCCTCGAACGCGACCTTCGCGAAGGTGACTTTCATCCGAGCTCTTCGGCGAGCTTCTCCATGTTCACCTCGACCGAATCACCGGTTTCGAGTTGGGCGATGCCCTGGGCGAGACGTGCAGCGTTGGCAGGGGAACGCATCAAGTAGTGAGTTTCGCGAAGAGAGTTGTACTCGTCGGTGACCTCCTCAGGCCACGGCCGGGCGGGTGGTCGATACTCAGGCCCGAGCGACGGAAGCGAGGAAGGAATCCCACGCCACCGGATCGACCACAAGGGCCGGACCGGCGGGATTCTTGGAATCACGAATACCGACCGCACCATCGGTCAGGAACGCAACCTCGACACAGTTCTTGTCGCCCCCGCTGCGGCTGCTCTTGAACCAGTCCGCGTTCGACAGATCAACGGTCATGGTGCGTATCCTTTCGCAACCCGCCTCAGCAGGTCCTTGCTCTCAGTTGCGCTGAGCGCTGCATCGAGGAGAATCCGATAGGCCTCAGCATACCGTTGGACCGCAGACTCCTTCTCCAAAAACAGGTCGCCCGTGAAGTTCTCGACGTAGACCACTGCAGGCTCCTTGGCTTGCCGCGCTTCTTGATCCTTCGGTTCCAGAAGAACGAATGGCCCCGTAGCTGCCCCCAACGGGAAACCAGCAGAGAACGGCAGAATATTGATCGACACATTCGGCAGGCCGGCGAGGTCAGCGAGGCGGCGCAGTTGAGCGGCCACCACCCGGTGATCACCCACCTTGCCGTGGAGAACCGATTCTCGGAGCACCATACTGACCACGACCGGCCGGGCTTTGCGCGTGACCTTCACCTGCCGCCGAATACGCAGCCGCACCCGACGTTCATGTTCTTCCGGCGAGTCGTCGGGATACACCGAACGGATCAGGACGCCTGCGTACGCCGGTGTCTGCACGATTCCAGGCACGATCTCGGGCTCATACGTGGTGATCCGCCCAGCACTCGACTCCAGATCTACAAACACATCGAAGTGTTCGGGGATGAGATCGCCGTACTCGTGCCACCAGCTCTGTCCGGCCGCCTGACGGGCCAGGCCCTTCAGTACGTCGGTGAATTCCGCACTGAACTCGTAGATCCGGCACAGCGCCTCCACATCCGCCACCCGGATACGATCGGTCTTGCCGACCTCCAGCCGTTGGACGGTACTGATGCTCCACTGCATCAACGCACCCACATCGGCCAGCGTCAAGCCCAAGGCCTCCCGCCCATTGCGCAGGTGTTTACCGAGTTGGCGCCGGGGAAGAGTGGATCCAGCACACTCCGACATTCGCCTAGCTCCGTTCGAAGGGGACCGGGCATCCTCATCCATGAACTGTGCCGACAGCCCAGGATGAAAAACACCGTGGTGATTCGGATGATTTCTCGATCGCACCTGGCACGGCGCCACGACTCGATGCTGTGCTTGGTGTGCGCCCGGTACGGAGAAGCTGCCGCCGCCAGCCCCCGCTTCCCCATCCGGTACCCCTAGCTCTCCACCGGGTCCGGGCGCGACAACAGTACCCCAGTTCTACTCAGAGGTGTTGCAATGCAAATCATTTCGTTGAATACCCCGCGCGAACAGCGTCGAACGGTCCACCCATCACTGCGGACCGGTCATCTACTTCGTTCAGCGCCGGTGAGCAGGAACCTCAGCGTGTGCCGCCGTTGGGCAACAGGTACGGACCGAGGACCGGACCCACAGGTGGGCGCTGCGGCAGGGTTTCGCTCTTGGCAGTGAACTCGGCGGCCCAGTCGCTATCGGCCTGCATCATCTGATCCCGCATGATCCGGAATGTGTTCTGGATATCTTCGACGATCCGGTAGTGCTGCTCCATGATCTCGTAAACCCCGTTACCGTCAGGGGCGCCTTTGGCCTTCACCTTGTAGCGGCCCACCATCGCCCGAGCCGAGTACAGTTCGTCGTTGGCTTCACCGAGGCCCCAGTAATCCTGTTCCGAGATTTCCTCCGCGACACGCTGAATATCCTGGATAGCGTTCTTGAAGTAATCGCAATCGCGATCGAGATAGATGAAATCTTCCGGTGTCATCTGTACTGCCACCTGGCCATCGGTCGCCGCGGCGAGCATGTTGGTCATCGGTCGCGGCGCCGGCTCATCACTCATGCCATCTCCTGGAGCACTGGTACATTCCGGGACCGGTTCAAGCACCAGCGGGAATCGCCGGCACAACCTTTCCAGCCAGCGTGCGGGCCAGTTCACAGGAATCGAGATGCCCAGTCTTCTGCCGGGATGCTGGGTTGGACAGCCCGAATTCCAGACTGCCGCCCTTCATCTCGACAGTGACGCTGCAGGCTGCCGCGGTATCCGTCTTCTGCCGCTGTGAAGTGATCGCCCGCCGGTCACCGATCGTGAACTCGACCGTCCCGGGAAACCCCTTGTCGCGCACCATATCGACGGTGATGGTCGCGGTCTGAATGTCGACCGCGTAACCGTCGGTCTTCACGAACATGCAACCCCTCCATTTCCCGCCGGAGATATCCGATCTGGTCGGCCGCGAATAACCGGCCAAACCCTCCGACTCCAAGACGTCTCGCGGGATATCGGTACACGGGTCGAACCCGGCCGGCACCTCCGCCGCCGCACTCGGTGTGGCCGGCTCCGCCGACCCTTCGGGGGTGGACTCACACCCGGTCAACGCCAGCACCGCACCACAGGCGAGTACACCCCATCGGACCCGATTCACCGATACCACCGAACTGTCCTCCACCGCCGATGGCATCCATTGATCCGATAGGGAAGGGATCGGCGTCTCCACCCCCTGCGGACCGATTACCTACGACGCTACCCACGCGCCGGACCGGGCCGCAACCGTTGCCTGCCACACCGTCGGTCGTTGCCCGTCCGCCGAAGGCGAATTCGGTACGACGACGCGGTGCCCCGCGGCCACCTGGATCCGGCCGCGGCCGGGGTTTTGTCGTGGTGGGCCTGGTCACGCGTCCCGTCGAGAGGATATCGACGCAGGGCCGCCACGCAACCCGGTAGGTCGTCGCTGATTCTGGGCCGGATGTCGATCGCCCGCGCCGCCACCGCGCTACTCCGCCGGGGCGGCTACCCGGCTGGAGCGGAGCTCGTGTCCCTTCGAGGTCTTGCAGCGCCCCGACTCCAGATCCCACTGCCAACCGTGCAGATTGCAGGTCAGCGTGTTGCCGTCCACCACACCGAATTTCGACAGGTCGGCCTTCAGGTGCGGGCAGCGCCGCTGGATCTCCCAGCCGGCCACCTCCACCGACGCCGAATCGTCGTGTGCCTCGGAGAACCAGCCGTCGGCGTAGGCGATCCGTTCGTCGGTGAGGCATTTGAAGAAGGTGTACAGGTACTCGTTGTACCCACCGATGCGCCAGGCCTGGAACCGGGTGGACAGGAAGATCGTATTGACCCAGTCCGGCTCCTGGTCCCGGAGCACCGTGCGTACTAGTTCCGGCGCGATCCGGAACCCGTAGCGGTACTTGCCCTCACCCTCCAACGGAGCACGGACGGCGCGCTTCGGGAAGTCCAGGACGACGGTTTCGTCGCCGATGACCAGGCCCACCGGGTAACCGATCCCGTCGCAGATCAGATCGCTCTGGGCCATGATCGGCTCGAACAGGCTCCGCAGCGGTTCGAGCAGCGGTTCACCCTCGGCCTGAGCCCAGGACTTCTTCTCCGCGACCAGCACCGGCGCCAGCCGCTGGGCCATCTTCTCGATATAGGCGGCCTTATCGCTCCAGATCGTCGCCGGATCGTAGGGGTGGGAGAGCTCGAGCTCGTCACCGTGCACAACGGCCGTCGAACCCGGCACCATCAGCAAGCCACGGTCGTGACCGTGCTCACGCATCTGCTCGAGGAAGACCATCTGGTCGGGGAAGATATTGCCCTCGTCACCATGGTCGTCGTTCAGATAGCGCAGGTCGTCGTCGAGGAAAACCGGCGGACCGGCGGACGGGACCACCCAGGTGGCGCCGACCTGTTCGATATAACTGCGGGCCCGGTCCATTCCGCGCTGCCGCTTCTGTTTACCGAAATTCGATTTCGTACGAGCCGGGATGTCGTAGACCATCGGATACCAGATCGCGCCCGAGTACTGCAGCAGATGGATATCGATCTTGCCGAATGCGTCGTGCAGCACATCCATATCGACCGGCCGCGCGTCGTTCATATTGAAACAGGTGGTTTCACCGTCGGAAACGATCAGCCCGGAATCACCGATCGGGCCGTCCGCGGGAGCGCGCAGCGCGACGATCATGATCTCCAGTTCGGCGTCCGGATCGCCGCCGCCGTTCCCCATGGATCCGTTGATCTTGTGCTTGACCGAATCCTCGGTCTCGAAAAACTTGTGGAACCCGAGTTTCTCCAGCTCACGACGCAGATCCGGAACCGGATAGTCGGGCAGCAGAACGGTGGCGTCCTTGTTGACGTACTCGGCCAGATGCGCGGCGTCGAAATGATCGCGGTGCAGATGCGATACGTACAGGAAATCGCAGTTACCCAGTTCCTCCCAGTCGAGCTGGGTGTTGTCCGGGAAAGGGAACCAGGATCCGAAGTACGCGGGGTTCATCCAGGGATCGCATAGGATCGAACCTGCTGCGGTCCCGATATGAAATCCCGCATGTCCGACGCTGGTGATCTGCACGAGCTCGCTCCTCCTGACCGTTTACGGCCCTCCAGGGTAGTGCGTCAGGACGAGATATCCCCGATGCAGTAGCCGTCATCACCCTGTTCGAGTAGAAATGTCCGGTTCGCGGTGATCCCCGACGCATTCGTCACCGGCACCGCCACCGCCATATATCCGGTCGTCAGCGGCTGTGAACTGATCTGTTGATCGGTGAACCCGGTGATCCCGTTGAGGGTACCGGGGTTCTGCGCCAGCGGCGCGGCCACCGGCGCGCCGCTGGCCTGCGGATCCCAGGTCGCCGGGCTCGCCGCGCATACGAGCGGGTGCAGGTCCTCTTCGTCGGCGGGGTCCAGCGGCGCTCCGATGGAGCGGGCCAGGTAGCGACGCACGGTGTGTCGGGCGTCGGCGGCGTCGTAGACCTGTTCCGCCCCTGCGGCCCACACCCGTCCGCAGGCATACCCGGCTGCCACGCCGTGCTCATCGGCGGTCACCGTGGTGACGCCGTCGGTCCAGGTCAGCGTGCCGTCCGCCGCCGCGCCCGGCTGGGCCAGCGCACTCAATACCGCGTCGGGATCGGCGTACATGGTTTGTACAGTGAGCGGCGGGATGGTCCAGCAGCTGCTCTGCAGCACCGTCATATCCCCGGAACGCAGATCCGCGGCGAACCGCTGGAGCGCGGGAGTGGCAACGGGAACTCCCGGCACCGCGCCGACAGGCGGCGCGTCGGCGGGGACCGGCGGCAGTGCGGGGGCAGACGGCGGCGCGCCCGCGGGCGTGGCCCGCTCCCCACTCATCACGCTGTCCTCGACTGTCTGTGCCGGCGTGCTACCCGGATCGTCGCCCGGGATCCCGGACACCGAATCACATCCGGTGCCCAGCAGCGCTCCGGAGACGGCGAGCCCCACGGCGAGAGCACGAACCCGAGCGCGTCGCCCGGTGTCAAGGCCGGTTCGGAACAACGGTACGGAGCGGGCGCGTTCCACTTCGACGATCACCTTTCCTGCGGTACATACGAGTTCGGTCGAGACACCGATATCCGACCGAACCGCGCAGGCCCGGGATCCTGCGGGCCGGAGGCGCGCGGAGCGGGCCGGACGCTGCCGGTCATCATGGCAGCGACTACGCTAGCGGACTTGTGGAACCCGTCTACCGGACGATCATCGGGCTGGCCCGGACCGTCTTCTTCCTCGAGGGCCTGAAGTTCACCGTCACCGGCGACGAGAACATTCCCGCTTCCGGTGGCGCCGTGCTGGCGGTCAACCACACCGGATACATGGACTTCACCTATGCGGGGCTGCCGGTTCGCACCCCCAAACGGTATATCCGGTTCATGGCCAAGAGCGATGTCTTCGACAACAAGATATCCGGGCCGATCATGCGAGCCCTCAAACATATTCCGGTGGACCGGACCGCCGGTGCCGATTCTTACCAGGCCGCCGTGGAATATCTGCAGCGCGGCGAACTGGTCGGCGTCTACCCCGAGGCCACCATCAGCCGCAGCTTCGAGATCAAGGACCTGAAATCGGGTGCCGCCCGGATGGCGATCGAGGCAGGCGTACCGATCATCCCGATCACCATCTGGGGTGCGCAACGGGTATGGACGAAAGGCCATCCGAAACGGCTGGGCCGCACCGATACCCCGATCTCCATCGCCGTCGGAAAACCGATCCGGCCCTATGAGCCTGCGGCCGAGCTCACCGCCGAACTGAAGACGACCATGCAGGAACTGCTGCACGGACTCCAACAGAGCTACACACACGAACCCGGCGCCTACTGGGTTCCGGCCCGGCTCGGCGGCAGTGCGCCTACCCTGGAAGAAGCCGATGCGATGGACGCCGCCGAGGCCGCGGAGCGAGCCGCCCGCAAAAGGGCCGAGCTCGCCGGCCGGGACGACACCGACGCGTAGCGCATATCCACCAGCGTGTAGCGCATCTCCACCGCAGGCGGAGCAGGTTACCGAAGAGCGGTATATCCGCAGGTAGTGAGCAGGAGTTGCGATGGCGCGGGAACCGGTTTTCGATGTCCTGGCCGGGCTGGTGCACACGGTGTTCTTCGCACAGGGCGTGCGCATCGATATTCGCGGCCAGGAAAACATCCCGCGCACCGGCGGCGCGGTCCTGGCGGTGAACCACACCTCCTACCTCGATTTCATGGAAGTCGGTGTCGTGGGACGCCGGTCCGGCCGCAACGTGCGGTACATGATGAAAGCCGAACTCGACCACGGCATCGTGGGTTTCCTGATGAAACACTGCAAGGCGATCGGGGTCGACCGGACCGCGGGCGCGGAATCGTTCGGCCGGGCCGTCGAATCCCTACGCGCGGGCGAACTGGTCGTGGTCTACCCGGAGGCCACCATCAGCCGCAGCTTCGAACTGAAGGAATTCAAATCGGGTGCGGCCCGGATGGCGCTGGAGTCGGGGACCCCGATCGTGCCACTCGCCATCTGGGGTGCCCATCGCATCTGGACCAAGGGTTTCCCGAAGCAATTGGGCCGCCACAATTTCCCGGTTCATATCCACATCGGTGAGCCGCTGGAGGCCACCGGCTCGGCCGACGAAGTAACGACCGCGCTGCGTGAACGCATGAGCCAACTCCTAGCGGGTGCGCAGGCGGACTACCCGATGGACGCCGGTCAGCCCTGGGTCCCGGCTCGGTTGGGTGGTAGTGCGCCCACGCTCGAACAGGCCGCGGTGCTGGAAGCCGAGGAGTACGCGCGGCGGCGGGTCGAGCGGCCCTGAAAAGGCGTCGACACGGGCCGGGGGCAGCGGCTCACATCTGACGGCAGCTGCACCGTGTCGACCCGGGCGGCCGAGGGCACCAGGGTGCGAAGTGTGGGCTTGTTCGTGAAGGTGCTGTGTTTTCGGCGCGCTGGCGCGCGCGGGGGTTGAGGCCCTGAAGTCTCGCCGTTCAGGCCTCGAGACTCGCGCCTGCGGCGCATGCGCTTTCGAGGCCTGAACGGTGAGACGGCCTCAACCCTTTGGGTGTCTCGTAAGACTCGACTCACTGGGTTGCGTCGGGAATCGGGGGCTCGGTCGGTATGAGGGGTTGCTCGCACGGAGGAATCCGGTTCGGTGGGCGTACACGTCCGGCCTGGCGTCCGGCCGGGGTTGTGGGCTCGGATTGGCTCTGCTCGGATCCGGATCTTCTCCCGGCCACCCTGTTGACAAAATACCCTAGGGGGGTACCGTAACCGACAGGAGCGGCGGACGGAGAAGCCGCCGGAGCCTCCACGGAAACGGAGCATCGAATGAATACGCCGACCAAGTTCACGGGGTTCGCACTCGGCCTCGTCGCGCTGTTCGGGGTCACGCTGGGCGTCGGCGCCCTCGTCGGAACCACCGGCAGCGAACCGGATACCCATGACGCCACGGACGGCGAGCCTGCCGCGAAAACCGGCGGCCCGGGCGGACTGACCAGCAGTGAGGGCGGATATACGCTGGTCCTGGCCGACCCGATCACCGACGCCACCCGCCAGGGCACTCTGCGGTTTCGAATCGAGGACAGCAGCGGCCGCGCGGTGACGCATTACACCCCGAACCACGAGAAGGACCTGCATCTGATCCTGGTGCGCCGCGATACCGCCGGATACCAGCATCTGCACCCGACGCTCGGGCCGGACGGCACCTGGAGTACGCCGGTCGATCTCACCCGAGCCGGTGACCACCGGGTCTTCGCCGATTTCGTCACCGCCGACGGGCAACCGTTCACCCTCGGCGCCGACCTGCGGGTCGCCGGGCAGTACACCCCGCGACCGATACCGGCCCCGAACACCACCGTCACGGTGGACGGCTACACCGTGGATATGAAAGGCGGGGTCGCCCCCGCACGCGCCACCGACGTGACATTCACGGTGACGCGCGACGGGAAGCCGGTCACGGATCTGCAGCCCTACCTGGGGGCGTACGGTCATCTCGTGGCGTTGCGTGCCGCCGATCTCGGCTATCTGCACGTCCATCCGGCCGGTCACCCGGATGACGGGAGCACTGCGGCCGGCCCGGGCGTAACCTTCGCGGTGACGGCGCCGAGTACGGGCGACTACCGGCTGTACTTCGAGTTCCGGCACGGCGGGGCCGTGCACCGAGCCGAGTTCACCGTGCCCGTCACGGAGACCGTCGGCGAACCGGCCGGCACACAGATCGCCCCCGAACCCACCGGACACGGCCATGGGCACTGACCCCAGGCCGACGGAGCCAACGATGAGCACACAGACTGCGGCGGATGCCGCGCGAGCCGATACCGCGACCGCACAGGTCGAGCTGGCGATCGGCGGAATGACCTGCGCGTCCTGCGCCAATCGCATCGAGAAGAAACTCAATCGGCTCGACGGTGTGACCGCGACAGTCAACTACGCCACCGAGAAGGCCCGGGTGCACTATCCGGACACCCTCGCTCCGGCTGATCTGGTCGCCGTGGTCGAGCAGACCGGTTACACCGCGAGCTTGCCGAAGCCGCCCGCCACGGCACCCGACACCACCGAACCGGCCGACCCCGCCGACCTGCTGCGCACCCGGCTGCTGGTCTCGCTGGTGCTGACCGTGCCGGTGATCGCCATTGCGATGGTCCCCGCCTCGCAGTTCACCAACTGGCAGTGGCTGTCGCTGACCCTCGCCGCACCGGTGGTGGTGTGGGGGGCGCTTCCGTTCCACCGGGCGGCCTGGACGAATCTGCGCCACGCCACCGCCACCATGGATACCTTGGTCTCGCTGGGCACCCTGGCCGCGTTCGGCTGGTCGATCTACGCACTGTTCTGGGGTACCGCCGGTACTCCCGGCATGACGCATCCCTTCGAGTTCACGATCACCCGGATGGACGGCGCCGGCAGCATCTATCTGGAGGCCGCGGCGGGAGTCACCACCTTCATCCTGGCCGGCCGGTATTTCGAGGCACGGTCCAAGCGGCGGGCGGGCGCTGCCCTGCGGGCGCTGCTCGAACTCGGTGCCAAAGAGGTCTCGGTACTGCGGCGGACCGGGCAGGACGAGTGGACCGAACAACGGATACCGGTCGACGAGCTGTCCGTCGGCGATCGCTTCGTGGTGCGGCCGGGTGAGAAGATCGCGACGGACGGCGTGGTCGTGGACGGCGCGTCGGCGGTCGACGTCTCGATGCTGACCGGTGAATCCGTCCCGATGGAGGTCGGGCTCGACGATGCGGTCACCGGCGCCACGGTGAACGTCGGCGGCCGGATCACCGTGCGCGCCACCCGGGTCGGCTCGGATACCCAGCTCGCGCAGATGGCGAAACTGGTCGAGGACGCGCAGACCGGGAAGGCGCAGGCCCAGCGGCTGGCCGACCGGATCTCCGGGGTTTTCGTGCCGATCGTCATCGCGCTCGCGGTCGCTACCCTCGGATTCTGGCTCGGCACCGGCGGTTCGGTGGCAGCCGCGTTCACAGCAGCGGTGGCCGTTCTCATCATCGCGTGCCCGTGCGCGCTGGGTCTGGCAACTCCGACCGCGCTGATGGTCGGCACCGGGCGCGGCGCCCAGCTCGGCATCCTCATCAAGGGGCCGGAGGTGCTGGAATCCACCCGGCAGGTGGATACGGTCGTGCTGGACAAGACCGGCACCGTGACCACCGGTCGGATGTCCCTGCTCGACGTGGTGGCCGCGGCCGGCGAGAACACCGACGAGGTGCTACGGCTGGCCGGTTCGCTGGAGGACTCCTCGGAGCACCCGATCGCCCGGGCCATCGCCGAAGGCGCCCGGGAGCGGACCACCGGCCTGTCATCGGTCGAGAGCTTCCGCAACAGTGCCGGACTCGGCGTGGAAGGTGTCGTGGACGGCCACGCGGTGATCGTCGGTCGCCCCGGGCTCCTCGCCGATTACGCGCTGCACCTGGACGAATCGCTGAGGGAGGCGATGGGCGCGGCCGAGAGCCTGGGCCGCACCGCGGTGGCGGTCGGCTGGGACGGCCGCGCCCGCGGGGTGCTGGTGGTCGCCGATACGGTGAAACCGACCTCCGCCGAAGCGATCTCCCGGCTGCGTGCCCTGGGCCTGACTCCGATCATGCTCACCGGCGACAACGCCACAGCGGCGGCTGCCATCGCCGAGCAGGTCGGGATCGACGAGGTGATCGCGGAGGTGCTGCCGCAGGACAAGGTCGCGGTGATCGAACGCCTCCAGCGGGAGGGCAAACGCGTCGCCATGGTCGGTGACGGCGTGAACGATGCCGCCGCGCTCGCGCGCGCCGATCTGGGTCTGGCCATCGGCACCGGTACCGATATCGCCATCGAGGCCGCCGATCTCACCCTGGTCCGGGGCGATCTCACAGCCGCGCCCGATGCCATCCGGCTCGCCCGCCGCACCCTCGGAACGATCAAGGGCAACCTCTTCTGGGCCTTCGGATACAACGTCGCGATGATCCCCCTGGCAATGGCAGGTCTGCTCAATCCGATGCTGGCCGGCGCCGCCATGGCGTTCTCCTCGGTATTCGTGGTCAGCAACAGTCTGCGGCTGCGGAGCTTCCGTCCGACGCACTGATCGCATACCGGGATCGCGCCGGGCTCCGGATATCCGGAGCCCGGCGCGATAGTTCAATCGACCTGTCCCTGTTTGCTCGGAGCGGGGGCCCGGGCGGCGACCACGACTGCGGTCAGGGTCAGCACACAACCGAGCAGTTTCACCGCGGACAGTTCCGCGCCGGTGGGCAGCGCCCAGTCCAGGACCAGCGAACACATCAGCTGACCCGCCACCGTGCTCAACCCCATCAGCAGGACCCCCACCCACCGCACCACCAGCACCCCGGCGGCGATGAACAGCACGCCGATCGCACCACCGAGATACAGCCACGGTTCGCGCGGAAGTTCGGCCGGCAGCCCGACCCGAACCACCACCAGCGCTTGCACGACCAGCAACCCCACCAGCCCGACCGCGAAGTTGATCACCGTGGCCGCGAACGGGCTACCGGTCGCACCGATCCGGCCGTTCCACGCCTGCTGCCAGGCGAGCCCGATCCCGGCCGCCGCGGGCAGTGCCAGCAGCACCGGTCCCGGGACATCCGCCAACCAGGAAGAAGTCCGTAGCGATACCGGCCCCGCGCCACCCGACCCGGCCAGCAGTACCGCGGCGACCGCCAGCACCGCCCCACCGAGCCGCGCCGCGGTGACCGGAGTGCGGCCGGCCGGTCCGACTCCGAGACGGTCCACGAGCAGACTGCTCAGCAGCTGGCCGGAAACCGCCGCGACGGTGAACGCGGTGACTCCCAGCGCGGCCACGGTCAACGATTGGCTCGCCACGAACAGGGCACCGAACAGCCCGCCGAGCATCTGCCATGGCCGGAGTTCACCCGCGGCGAGCGATCCGCGGACTTCCCGCAGGCCCGCGCGGAGCCGGGAACTGAACAGCACCGCCACCGCCAGCACCAGGAAGCCGCTACCGAAACTCACCACCGCCGCGGCGATACCGTCCGCCAGGCGCACACCCAGCTCACCGTTGATGCGGCCCTGGACAGCGACCCCGGCTCCGATCAACAGCCCGAAACCCAGACCCGAACGCCGCGCAACCATGCCCGAACCCTACCGATGGAGGCGCTTCTCCCGGTCGGCCGAAGCTCGAAGTCCGTGCCGCCGCGAGTGTTCCCTACTCCTGCTCCGGTTCCGGTCGCGGCGGCAGCCAGAACGGGGTCAACCCGGCCAGCGCGACGATGGCGATCCCGAGCAGCGCGACCGTGGTGGAGACCGACAACCAGAGCGTGGCCAGCGCGACGAACCCGAAGACGACCAGCGATACCAGTTCCTCCAGCAGACCCGACACCGACATCACCGTGGCCCGCGCCGGACCGCTGATGGCGTCCTGGAGCCGGGCCTCGGCCACGATCGACGCGTTGTACACCACCCCGTAGGCGGCGGCGATCGCCACGAACCCCAGACCGGTGCACACATAGACCGCGCCCGGCCAACGCACCGCTAGACCGGCCACGAACGCGCCCACACCGAACAGCACACCGGCCACCGCCAGCGCCCGGGCCAGGGTGCGCGCTCGGACCGACTCGGTACGACCGGCCAGCAGCGAGCCGGACAGTGAACCGAGCACGGTCACGCCCACCAGGACCGGTACGAACGAGGTGGCCGCACCGGCTTCCCCGGCGAGCAGGCTGAAGTATTCGTCGAACGCGGTGATCCCGTAGAGCAGTGCACCGAGCACCACGCCCTGGCGGACCAGCCGGACCCGCACGGCCTCGGCGACACCGGTGCGCAGCATCCGCAGATAGCGCCGCAGCGTTCCCTGATCGCCCCCGGCCGGCTCGTCGGCCGCGGCGGCCGGCCCGGTGGTCGCCGGTCGCGGACTCGGCGTGATCACCGCCGGGGTCGCGGCAGCAGGGGGCACGGAACCCGCATCCGTCTCCTCGAACTCGCCCACTTCGGCGGCCGAAACGGATTTCGGCGCCGCGGGCAGACTCGCCGCCAGGGCGGTGTGCACCACGGCGCACCCCACACTGACCCAGCCCACCAGCTCGTAACCGCCCCACAGATACAGCGGGGTAGCAGCCAGGATCGCGATCACCGCACTCGACTCGCTCGCCGATCGGGTATACCCGATCACCCGGGCATAGGCCCGGGACTCACCGCGGGCAGCGAGCTCGTCGTAGACCAGAGCCTCGAAGGTCCCCGAACGCAAGGAGCTCGCCACACCCCACAGCACGAACCCGAGCGCGAATCCCACATAGGACGGCGCCACGGTCCACACAACGAAACCGGACGCCATCAGCAGGCCGTTCAGGATCAGCAGCCCGCGGCGGGACACGGTATCGGCCCACGCGCCCGAGGGGACCTCGAACAGGAAGGCGGTCACCGACCAGAACGCGAGCAGCAGCGAGATCTGCCCCGGCCCGAAGCCGTGGTCGGCGAAGAGAAGTGCGTACAACGCGTAGTAGGGAACCAGGTCTCCGGTGGCAGCGAACAAGGTCGCTCGCAGGGCGAGCGCGCGTAGTCCTGTCCCCCGGCCGGAACCCGTGGACCCTACTCAACAGTGGTAGAAGACCAGTCGCATAGCGATCAGCATCCGCGACGCGCGACCGCAGGTCAAGCGATTATCGGTGCAGGCCGCAGGCCCAGCGGCTCACAGCGGTACCCAGCCGTTCTCGTCGGCGGGAGCGTCGCCCAGCGCACGGGTGCTGAGCCCACCGAGGCTGTTCATATCGCCGATCAGATCGGCCACCGGATGCGAATCGCTGTAGTGGTAGCCCTGGGCCAGCGCAAAACCCAGTTCGGTCAGCACGGCTGCCTGATGTTCGGTTTCCACACCCTCGGCGATGACCTGCAGATCCAATGATTTGCTGAGAGCGGCGATCACCCCGAGCAGCGGCGGCGCGGGCGAATCGGAACGGATCGCGGCCACGAACGACTGATCGACCTTGATGATGTCGCTGGGCAGGGTGGCCAACCTGCTGAGCGAGGAGTACCCGGTACCGAAATCGTCGATGGCGATCCGCACGCCGCGGTCACGCAGGGTATGCAGATTCGCGATGGCGGTATCCGATTCGGCGGCCAGTTCGGTCTCGGTCACCTCGAGCACCAGCTGATCGGCAGGCCAGCCGGTACTCTCCAGAATCCCGGCCACCTTATCCGCGTACCCGGATTCCGCCAGTTCCAGACCGCTGACATTCACGTTCAGGGTCAGCTCGAGCGCGGCGAAGGTGTCCTGCAATTGCGCGGCATCCGCGCACGCCCGCCGCAACACCAATTCGTCCAGGTCGGCGATGAGGTCGTATTCCTCGGCGACCCGGATCAGTCCCTCGGTGGTGACATCGGGCTGCGCGCTGGACGACCAGCGCAGCAGCGCCTCCACACCGACGGCCTTCTCACCGCCGTCGCCGAGGCTGACGATCGGCTGGTAGTGCACGTCCAGGCTGCCGCTGTCGATGGCTTCACGCAGTTCCACGGCCAGCGGCGTACGGTGACCCGACTCCAGCACCGTCCGGTTACGCCCCGCCTGCTTGGCCCGGTACAGACCCACATCGGCCCGGCTGACCAGCAGCGATGCCGATTCGCCCGGCTGCCACGAAGTGACACCCGCCGAACAACCGGTGCTGACCGCGGCACGGAGCTCCTCGGTGAGCAGGATCGCGGCCTGTTCGGTGGTGTTGGGCAGCAGCGCCGCGAACACGTCACCTCCGTAGCGAGCCAGGCGCTGCTCGGGCCCCAGCAGGGCGACCCAGGTATCGGCGACCCGCTGGAGCACCGCGTCCCCGGCACGGTGGCCGAGATGATCGTTGACCTTCTGGAATCGGTCCAGATCGACCAGCACCAGGGCCAGCGCCTGCCCGGAGCGGTCGGCCTGTTCGAGGGCGTTGTTGAGCGCACGATCGAAACCCCGGCGGTTCAGCAGCCCGGTGAGGGTATCGATATCGGCCTCCGACGCCATCCGGGTGAGGATGCCCACCACCACCCCGACACCGAAGGTGATACCCGCCGGAATGACACCGGCCCACCACGGCAACCCGGCGCGGGTCGGCAGCACCCACAGGCACAGTGCCATACACAGCGCGATATGGGCCGCCGCCTGTGTCCAGGCGAAGAACAGCGCGGCATCGCATGCCACGAAGACGTAGAACGAGGTGAGGGTTATCGCCGCGACGGTGTTCGGAAAGGAGTGCACGGCAACGGTCACCAGGAGGGTCGCCAGCACGACGTATACGTGGTGCAGCCAGTGCGGCATCCGGGGACCCCACCCGAGCAGGCTTATCCCCAGCAAGAGAGCAACCGCGGCGGCCGAACCGACCAGCATCCGGTTGCCCTCGTCGCCGGAGTGCAGCACCTGGGTGGGTGCGACCGCGGTCACCAGTAGACCGAGTACACCGCCCATGACGTAGAACGCCCCGGTGGTCCGGGACATGACCATGGCGGTCGCCACACCAGACGCGGCCCGTACCCGCGTTCGGGTATCGCCGCGAGACCCGCTTCCTCGCACGATGAACAGCCTAAACAACTGATCAGCTCACCGGCGACCCAACCGGGGATATCGAGTACCCCGATTTCTCACCGGTGAACCTCATCAGCCGGCCGAAGTCAGTAGCTCGGTGCCGACAAACGGCACCAGAGCTGCGGGAACCCGGACCGAACCATCGGCTTGCTGATGGTTCTCCAGCAGCGCGACCAGCCACCGCGTAGTGGCGAGCGTGCCGTTGAGCGTGGCGGCGGTTTGCGGTTTGCCGTTCTCGTCTCGATAGCGGACCGATAGCCGGCGGGCCTGGAAGGTCGTGCAGTTCGAGGTCGAGCTGAGCTCACGGTAGGTGCCCTGGCTGGGGACCCACGCCTCGCAGTCGAATTTCCGGGCGGCCGAACTGCCCAGATCACCGGCCGCGACATCGATGACCCGATAGGGCACATCGAGGGCCGCGAGCATCTCCCGCTCCCAGGCAAGCAACCGCTGATGCTCGGCGTCGGCATCCTCGGGACGGGTGTAGACGAACATTTCGACCTTGTCGAACTGGTGCACCCGGATGATCCCGCGGGTGTCCTTGCCGTAGCTGCCGGCCTCGCGCCGGAAACACGACGACCACCCCGCGTAACGCTTGGCGCCCGCACCGAGGTCGAGGATCTCGTCCGCGTGATAGCCGGCGAGCGGCACCTCGGAGGTGCCGACCAGGTACAGGTCATCCTCCTCCAAGTGATACACCTCGGCCGAGTGCTGTCCCAGGAAACCGGTCCCCGCCATGATCTCGGGCCGGACCAGCACCGGCGGGATCATCATCGTGAACCCGTTGGCCACCGCCCGCTGCGCCGCCAGTTGCAGCAGGCCCAGCTGCAACAGCGCGCCGTAACCGGTGAGGAAGTAGAACCGCGAACCGGAGACCTTCGCGCCGCGCTCCATATCCATCAACCCGAGCGACTCGCCCAGATCCAGGTGATCACGCGGCGTGAAATCGAACTCGGGGATCTCGCCGACGGTCTCCAGCAGGACGAAATCGTCCTCCCCGCCCGCGGGCGCACCGTCCTGGACGACATTGGAGATCGCCCGGTGCGCCTCCTGCAGTTCGGCCTCGGCGGTGTTCTGCGCGGCCTCGGCTTCCTTGACCCGGACCGACATCTCCTGGGCCTGCGCCAGCAGGGCGGGGCGATCTTCCTTGCTCGCCTTACCGACCTGCTTGCCCATGGCCTTGTGCTCGGCACGCAATTTATCGGCGGTCGCGATCGCGGATCGGCGCGCGCTGTCGGCCGTGAGCAGCGCGTCGACGAGGGCCGGGTTCTCGCCCCGGGCTCGCTGCGAGGCGCGGACCAGCTCGGGATCATCGCGCAGGAGGCGGAGGTCGATCATGGCTGATCAGCGTAATGGTCGCGGAATTTCCAACTCAACCGAGTATCGCCCCGCCCGGCCCGAACGGCTTCCGCAACACACCCGCCATACCGATCGGCCGGGTTCGTGGCACGTTCGGGTGCTGCGCTGCCATGATGGACCGCGATGTCCTCCGAAACTGAGCCCACCAACCGGCGCGGCCCCCGCGGCGCCCAATCGTTGCGCTCTCGTGCCGCCCGGCCGGGTCGCGGTCGCAGGACCGATTCCGCGCGTCCGCGGTCCGACGGTCCGGCATCGCCCGATACCCCGGGCCGGGGTTCGGCGGCCGAGCAGCGCCGTAACCGAACCCGCTCCCCGGGCACATCCCGCCGCACCGGTGGCAAACCGCGGCGGATCCCGGCACCCAGGTTGCGTTGGGGGCTATTCGCGGTGGCTGTGGGCGCGGTGGTCGCGGCTCTGGGCACCATGCTGGTGAGCGGCTTCGACAACGATTCCAATCTGCAGGCCCGCGGCCCGAGTGGTTCGGTGGCCAAGGCCGACAAGGTGTTCGCGTCGGTCGGCACGGGTGACTGTCTCACCTGGACCAGACCGGACCATTCCGATCTGGTCGAACTCGATTGCGCCGACGACCACCTCTTCGAGGTCACCGAGACCATCGATCTCGACCACTACCCCGGATCCGAATTCGGTCCCGACGCACCGTGGCCCGATTCCCTGCGGCTCACCGAACTCCGCGAGGAACACTGTGTGCCCGCCGCCGAGCGGTATCTGAACGGGAAGCTGGATCCGCGCGGCCGCTACGCCGTCGGGCTGATGTACCCGAGCAACGACGGCTGGTTCAATTCCGGCGATCGGATCCTGCGCTGCGGGCTGCAGGTTCCGGGGCTCAGCGGTAACCCGGTCGCCACCACGGGCCGGGTGGCCGACGGCGACCAGTCCAAGGTCTACGAATCGGGGGTCTGCCTCGGTATCAGCCAGAACCTGCCGACCGATCCGATCGACTGCGCCCAGGAGCACGCGGTCGAGATCGCGGCCACCGTCGACCTGTCGCAGCACTTCCCCGGTGGCCCACCGGCCAAGGAGAACCAGGACCGGTTCATGGAGGCGGAGTGCGCCCGGCTCACCAACGACTTTCTGGGCGGCCCGCATGTGCTGCGGGACAAGACGCTCACGGTGTTCTTCGATTTCATCGATGTACGCAGTTGGCTGGCCGGTAGCCGCAAACTCGACTGCATGATCGGAAAGGGCGCCGACCAAGAGGGATTCGCGCCGATCGTGGGTCCGGCGCGGGGCAAATTGCTCATCAACGGCCAGGAACCGGTGCCGCCACCGAACTCCGGGCGCTCCACCCCCAAACCGCTCCCCGGCGCCGCCCCGCTGCCCCCGCAGCCGGAACCTCGGCCCGCCCCCCGGTAACCGGGACACCTCGATGCCGGTTCACATGTCCGAGGCTCGATTCGAGGAGCTGGTCGGTGATGCGCTGGACCAGATCCCGGCCGAGCTGACCCGCGCCATCGACAATGTGGTGATCCTGATCGAACCGCGTAATCCCGACGAACCACATCTGCTGGGGCTCTACCACGGGATCGCGCTGACCGAACGCGACAGCCACTACGGCGGCTCGCTCCCCGACACCATCACCGTCTACCGGGACACCCTGCTGGAAGTGTGCGCCGACGAGACAGAGGTGGTCGAAGAAGTGCGGATCACCGTGATCCACGAAATCGCACACTATTTCGGGATTGACGAAGAGCGTCTCCATCAGCTGGGATGGGGTTAAGCTCAGTCTGGTCCACGCAACAAACCGGCAGGGGATGCAAGGGCAGGGGCTGGGCCTACCGGAAGAAGTTCTGGATTCGATGGAACCGTCAGCGGGGGTATCGCGTCCGATCTACTCGTAGGGGGAATTCTCGTGGTTCCGCCCAAGAGCCGCCACAAGAAGGAGTCGAGGACATGATTGGCAATGTCGACGTCACACCGGAGCTCATCCTTGCCGCTGCGGTGGAGCTGGATCTGCTTGCCGACCGGCTGTCGGGAGTGGCCGCGCTCGCCGTGCCCACCACCTATGTGGTGCCGTCCGGCGCCGATGAGGCTTCTGTGCACGGAGCGATGCATATGAACAAGGCCGCCGCCACCCATCAGACCTCGCTCGCCCAGGCCGTCCTCGAACTGCACCACACCGCCGCGATCCTGCGCACCCAGCTGGCCCAGTACCTGGTTCAGGATGCGGCCTCGGCGGGTGTCCTGGCGCTCACCGGTGCGCCGTTCGGGTCGATCGCCGTCTAGCGGTCGCCGCGAATACCGGTGCCGAGGAGCAGAGCACGGTGACCACGCATACGCGGCGAGAGCGCCGATTCACCATCGATAGTTCACAAGGGGAGAAACAAGCATGACCGCAGGTATCACCGGGGTGTTCTGGCTGCCCAGACTCGCCGAAGGGAATTCGATTGCGCTGAACGCGGGCTCGCACGCCATTCCGATGAGCGCGGCCGCCGGTGCCTGGGGTGGTCTCACCGGCGCATGGGTGGATGCCACGGCCACCGTCGTCCGGGTGATGGCCGAGCTCGGCGTCGGTATGCAGAGCGTCAACGGTATCGGCGCCCTGGCACGGCTGATCGGATTCACCGGCTGGGCCGAGCAGCAGAGCACCATGGCCGCCGCCCTCGGCACCAAGGCCGCCTCGCAGGCCACCGCCTACACCGTCGCCTCGATCGCCATGCCGAGCCTCCCCGAGATCGTGGCGGTGAACACTGCCCGCGCGGCAGCGCATTCCACCGGCGGTGTCCTGAACGGCACCTCCGAGATCGCCGAAGCCGCCAAGGCCGCAATGGATCTGCGGGCCGCGCTCACCATGGAGACCTACGAGGCGGCCATCACGGCCACCGTGCTCACCCCCGGCGAGTTCTTCACGCCGCCACCGATCGCCAACGGCGCCGGCCGGGTCGATTCCTCCTCCGCGGACGACGCCATGAAGGAAGCGAACGGCGATCCGGTGAAGATGCTGGCCGCGGCCGGAAGCGCGCTGGCGCAGAACCCCGGATTGGCCAGCGCCGCAACGCAGGCGGCGAATGTGGCCGGTTCGGTGGCGAGCACCGGTGTGACCACGGTCGGAAACCTCGGGGCGAACGCCCTTGTCGCGGCCACCAGTTCCGCCGCTCCGGCACCGGCCGGCGTGGCATCGCTGGCGCCCATGGTGACCGGTGCCGTCGCCGCCACCACCGCGGCGACGACCCGGACAGGCGGTTCGCCCAGCGGTTCGGCGCTCGGCCTGAACAACGGCGGGCTGAAAGTACCCGAGGGCTGGGGCGCTCCGGCGAACGGCACCGCGCCGGCGGCCGAGACAGTCGCGATGACACGCGGCGAAGCCGCACCGGTTCGCCCGGCCGGCACCGGCTCGCCCTCCAGCCCGCTGCTGGGTAACTCGCGCGGCACCACCGGCGAGGACGACCAGGAACACGACGGTGCCGAATTCCTGCGCGGTGACCATTTCGCCGACGGTCGCTACATCGCCGACGGTGTGATCGGCGGCGAACCGCCACGAGCGGACAAGTGACAGTGCTCGGTGCAGGGCGCGGGCCGTCGACACTCGCGGCGGTCACGCTGTCCCTCGACGAAATGCAGTACCTCCTGGAGGCACTGGACATCGATGAGGTACCCGTGGTGCTCGACGCGCGGGGTCGTTACGACAACCAGGTCGACCACGACGCCGCGATGGAGGCAGCCGCCCGGTCGCTCGCCGACCGGGATCTGCTGGAGGGTGAACGAATTCATCCCGAGCTCGAGGATCGCCTGCGTGGCCTGTACCGGCCGCATTGGGTGGTGGCGCTGCGACTGATCGTCGCGGGGCAGGTGAGCCGGATGTGCCTGGCGAAGGGCGACGACCTCGTGGCCGTCGCTCTCCGGGGGCCGGAGTCCTATGTGATAGACGAGGCCGGCGACGACCTGCCCGGTCCGGTCATCATGGCGCTCGGCCCGGCCGAGGCTCTGGAACTCACCGGGATGAACGCACCCACCGAACGGTTGGTCCCGATCTTCGACGACGCGAATGATCCGGCGGCCACCGCGGCTCGGCTCGCCGAGGTCGGCAATCCCCCGAGAGATGCGCAGGCGATCGCTTCGGCGATGGCGCACTGCGAGTCACACGCGGAGATCGCCGGGGTGGTGTACGGCGACGCGAGCCGCGATATCGCGGAAAACCATATCGCCGTATTCGGTACTCGCGCGGGCCGCTTCATCGCGACGGCCAGCCGGGCCGACGACGGCACCAAATGGACCTCGTTCAGCAGCGGAACCACCGCCCGGCTGCGACTCGCGCTGCAGGACCTGATCCAGTCGCTGCCCGAACGCGCCGCATTCCCTCGGAACCCGAAACTCGCCTGACCGCGAGTCAGCCCATCGGATCGTCGGCGCCGGCCTCGGCCTGCACACCGAACGGCGGGGTGAAATGGCCCCAGCGGGCACATTCCCAGCCGCCACCGGGCAGGGGGACGAGCTCGATCGTCTCGGTGTTGTCCAGGTGATTGTTGGTGCTGAACGGGGGCGCCACCCCGGCCAGGAACCTACCGACCAACCGCATGGCGGCACCGTGGGTGACCACCAGGACATCCCCGTCGGCGCCACCGTCCAGGAACTCGGTCCGCAGCGCGGTGACAGCCGGGATGAAGCGGTCCAGCACATCGCGGGCCGATTCCCCGCCGTCGACTCGCTCGTCGAGCCGACCCTCGTGCCATGAGCGGTAGATCGCTTGGAAACGGTCGTGGGCTTCCTGGCTACCGAGGCCGTCCAGATCACCGAGTTGCACTTCGTGCACGCCGTCACGCGGCGAGGCGACTACTCCGGTAGCGGCCTCGATATAGCCGGCCGTCTGCCTTGCACGCAGTGCCCGAGAGTGGAACAGGGCGCGCGGCGGGGTGAGCAGGGCCGAACCGAAAGCCTTGGCCTGGGCCGCGCCGCGTTCGGTCAGCGGGAGGCCGGGGAGTTTCGTATCCAGGATCTTGGCGACATTTCCTTCGGTTTCACCGTGTCGCACCAGGATCAACTTCGCCATCATGGCACCTCCTTCGAAGCTGGTACATGCGGTGCGCGGAGACCGCGGCGAAGGCGGAGGTATCGCATCACAGGTCGGCCACCCCCTTGCGTAGCTGTGTCAACCAGAGCGCGGCATCCTCGTCCGAGGGCGGCGGGGTGCCGGTCGCCGAGGTAGCGGGCCAGGATCCGAGGAACCGGATCCGCGCGGTGCGGTGGAGCGCCTTGAGCGCCTCGGCCACCGCAGCGTCTTCGATATGGCCGACGCAATCCAGATAGAAGCGGTAGGTGCCCATACCGGTACGGGTCGGCCGTGATTCGATCCGAGTCAGATCGATACCGCGGGTCGCGAATTCGGCGAAAGCGCGCATCAGCGAACCGGGCATATTCGGTAGTTCCTCGAGCACGATCGAGGTCCGGTCGGATCCGGTCGGGGCGGGCGCTACCCGTGGGGCGGTGACCAGGACGAACCGAGTGATCGCCTGATCATGGTCGGCCACCCCGGTGGCGAGCGCGATCAGTCCGAGCCGGTCCCCGGCGAGTGTGGTGGAGACCCCGGCATCGGCCAGTCCGGCCGCTACGTCATCGGCGGCAGCGGCATTGGAGTTCGAGGTGTGCAGCGCGACCTCGCCCCAGGTGTGCTGCACCCACTGCCGGACCTGCGCGAGCGCGACCGGATAGGCCGCGAGTGTCCCCACAGCCTCGATCAGCGTGCCCGGCCGCGCGACAATGGTGAAGCTCACCTCCAGTTCGACCTCGGCGATGATCTGCAATCTCGGGCCGAGCGCCAGCGAATCCAGGGTCGACGAGATCGAGCCCTCTACCGAACTCTCGATCGGCACCACTGCCGCGACCACCTCGCCCGCCCGGACCAGCTCCAAGGCAGCAGATTGGCTGGGCGCGGCGATCCGCTCGACCGGCCCGTCGAAGGACCCCGAGGTCTCGAATTCGGCGAGGGCCATCTCGGTGAAAGTTCCGGACGGACCGAAATAGGCGATACGCGGCACGTCTACGAGACTACTGGTGCGCACACCGGGCCCGTCGGTCACCGGATCCGGGCGATCCGGGCGGACCGTTGCGCCGCCCCTCGGTCGGGCTGCCGACGCGATCCTCGGCTATCGCCGCGGCCGGGCCGGTGGACCCGTCCGCCGCTCGCCGATCAGCCCAACGCCGCGCGCAGCGCCCTTTCCAGTTCAGCGGGGTCATCGCTTTCGATCCCGAGCAGCACCGCACGGACCGCGTCGATCGCGCCGCCGGAGAGTCCGTTCAGGAATTCGGTATCCGGTTTGCTCAAGGCAGCGCGAATATCCTCTCCGCACAGTGCCGCCGCAGTACCGGCGACGACCGAGAGCGCGCGGTCGACGGTATCGCAGCGGGCGGTGAAACCGTCCGGGCTGTGTGCGGCCGCGGCCAGCAGATCGGCGACGCGCTCGTCGGAAAGAGCCGGGTCGACAATGCGTTTACCGGTGAATGTTCCGGTCGGCACCACCAGGCCGTCGACCAGTCCATGTTCGGTTACGCGCTTCGGCACGGTCAGCTCGACAAGTACCGGCTGCGATTCACCAGCTACCACTGCTCGATCGTAAGCGCAGACCGATTCCGGCCGGCTCACGCCCGCGACCGCCGCCTCGCGACGAGCACGGTGGCGGATCCGATTCGGCGAGGGCCGGTGTCGATGCTCTTGCGCCGCACTCGACTTTAACTTAGCTTAGGTTAACCTAATTAACGCTTTGTGAAGTCGGGCACGCCCGCAATGGAGGTACCGATGGCGCCGACCGCCCCCGCCCCGTCCACCGCCGAACGAGTCCGCAGCGCCTGCGCGCACGCCGAACAGGCGGTGCTCGCCGTTCCCGGCGCCGACCCCAGCCCGGTGTCGGTGCACTTCCTGCGCCAGTGCGGGGATGTGTTGATCGCGGTACCGAACGACAGCGCGGCGGTGTACGCGGCCGGCACGGCGATCGCGGGCGCCCCCGCCGTCCTCGAACTCACCGACCACGCCCCACTCCCCCTACGCGAACCCGTCCGCTCCCTGGTCTGGTTACGCGGTTGGGTCCGCGGCGTCCCCGCCCGCGCCCAGCGCACCCTGGTCACCGCCGTCGCAGCGGAACATCCGCACCCCAGCCTCCTCGATATCGGCCACACCACCACCCTGCTGCGCCTGGTCCTGAACTCGGCCGTCGTGGCCGATTCCTCCGGCGCCGAATCGGTCTGTGTCGACGAACTGCGACTGGCCACACCCGACCCCTTCTGCGATATGGAATCGGCGTGGCTACAGCACCTCGACGCCGACCACGCCGATGTCGTTGCCCAGCTCGCCCGGCACCTACCGGCGAAACTGCGCCACGGCCGCATCCACCCCCTGGCCATCGACCGCTACGGCCTCACCCTGCGCATCGAGGGCATAGACGGCGACCACGACTTCCGGCTCCCCTTCGCGACCCCGGCCGAAGACGTCGAGGCCTTGGGACGCGCGGTCCGCACTCTGGCCGGGTGCCCGTTCCTCAACGGCCTACGCCGCGGCTGAGCTGCGGTTGGTCATCGACCTGCCCACACCGATCGACCCGCACTTCCCCGCCCACTCCGCACAGTCACCCTCCGTTGTCGGGACCCGCCCCGGTCTGGAGCGCCGGAGTGAAGAACCGGGTCTCAAGGGCCCGACGCGACGCCGAAGGCGGGGCAAACAACACAGTCGGGCCCGCCCCGGTTCTGGAGCGACAGAGCGATGGAGCGCAGCGACTGAGCGCCGGAGTGAAGAACCGGGGTCACGAGGGCCCCGACCGCCCCGCCGAAGGCGGGGCAAACAACACAGTCGGGGCCCGCCCCGGTTCTGGAGCGACGAAGCGATGGAGCGCAGCGACTGAGCGCAGGAGTGAAGAACCGGGGTTAATAGGGCCCCGACCCGCCCCGCCGAAGGCGGGGCAATATACACAGCATGCATGAGAGCAGCTCGGTCGAGGACCGGATCCGGGAGCAGCGCGGGATTCGGCTCGAAATCTTGGTCGTCCTCTGCGTGACCTTCGGTCTCAGCGGCATGAACGCGGCACTGTCGTTGCTGGAGAGCGCTCTGGCGCCCGGTGGGGTCGGTGAGCAGACTGTCGCGCTGAACTCTTCGCGTGCTACCCAGTCGTTCATCGATCTACTCTTCCAGCTGCTCGGGGTGTTGCGGCTGGCGGCGTGGGCGGGTCTGGCGCTGTATCTGCTGTGGCGCAGCGGTATCGGTTCGCGTGCGATCGGGCTGGCCCGCGCCCGCTTCCGGCCCGACGGGTTGCACGCCCTGGCTCTCGCTGCGGTGATCGGGCTGCCGGGACTCGCGTTGTATCTCCTCGCTCAGGCGCTCGGCGTGAACGTGACAATCGTGCCGGACGCGCTCAGTGACCACTGGTGGCGTATTCCCGCCCTGGTGCTGTCGGCCTGCGCGAATTCGGCGGCCGAGGAGATCGTGGTGGTGGCTTATCTGCTGACGCGGTTGCGCGCACTGGGCTGGTCGGACAATTCCGCGCTGGCCGCATCTGCCCTGTTGCGCGGGAGCTATCACCTGTATCAGGGGCTCGGCGGCGGGCTCGGCAATGTGGTGATGGGGCTGGTGTTCGGCCGGTACTGGCAGCGTACCGGGCGGTTGTGGCCGCTGATCGTCGCGCACGCTGTGATCGATATCGTGGCCTACCTCGGATATGGGTTGCTGCACGGCCGGGTGTCCTGGCTGCCGTAGCGGGGTAAGCCACCTATACCGGTGGCGTTCGCTCACCTGCGGTCGAGCGAACGCGACCCGGTGATAACAAAGCAGGCCCCGATCGATAAGTAGAGTCTGATGATGATGAACGGCGACGACCCACGTATGCGCCGGGTGCCGCCGCAGAACGGGGGGCCCGGACGGTCCGGCGCACGCCGTCCCCCACCACCGCCGCCACAGGGTGGCCGGCCACCGGCCGAACCCCCGCAGGTCATGCGCCGTAACCCCGGTCCCGGGCAGCCCGCCCGTCCCACCGAGCGCTACGAGCCACCGCGGGCTTGGTCGCAGCCACCGCAGGGCCGGAACGCTCCCCCGGCCCGGCCGCCCGTGCCGGGCCGGGGCGGCAAACCGGTTCCGCCCACGCACGCACCCCCGCGACGTCCGGCGCCGCACCGCGAAGGCGAGTACGCACCCACACAGCGTCCCGTCCCCTATCACGACGGTCGCCGCCGGCCACCGCCGACAGGGAACCCGCCGGGGCGTCGGGCCGCGGCTCCCCGACCCCGTCGCCCCCGCCGCAAACGTCATATCGGCCGCTGGTTCGTGGCCGTCCTGTCGGCGCTGGTGATCCTGCTGGTTTACGGGGTCGTCGAACTCGACGGTTCACTCACCCGGATCGATGCGCTCTCCGACTACGAAGACAGGGTCGGCGGTACCGCCGGCACCAACTGGCTGCTGGTCGGATCGGATAGCCGGGCCGGACTCTCCGAGGAGCAGACCAGCGGTCTGGCCACCGGTGGCGAGGTCGGCGACCCGCGCACCGACACAATCATCCTGGTGCACATCCCACCATCGGGCCGTACCACCCTGGTGAGTCTGCCGCGTGATTCCTACGTCGATATCCCGGGCTACGGCAAGGACAAATTGAACGCCGCCTTCGCCTTCGGTGGTGCCCCGCTGCTCACTCAGACGGTCGAGACCGCGACCGGACTGCGGATCGACCATTACGGTGAGATCGGGTTCGCCGGTTTCGCGAGCGTCGTGGACGCACTCGGCGGCATCGATGTATGCGTACCGCAGGCCATCAACGACCCGTTGGCCGGTATCGACCTGCCGGCCGGCTGCCAGGAATTGAGCGGCCCCCAAGCCTTGGGTTTCGTGCGCAGCCGTGCCACCGCCCTGGCCGATATCGACCGGATGAACAACCAGCGCCTGTTCCTGTCGGCCTTGCTCGAGAAAGCGACCAGCCCGACCACGCTCGCCAACCCGTTCGCCCTGTGGCCCATGCTCAGCGGTACCGCCGGCTCCCTGACTGTCGACAAGGGAGACCACATCTGGGACCTGGCCCGTCTCGCCTGGGCTTTACGCGGCGACACTCTGGCCACCACGGTCCCGGTCGGCGGTTTCACCGACACCGACAGTGGCAATGTGCTGCTGTGGGCCGACCCCGACGCCGACAGCTTTTTCGAGGCCTTGGCCAACGGCGACCCGATTCCCGCAGGCCTCGCCGGGGAATGAGCGCCGGCGCCCGGTCACGAGAGCGGGCGCCGGCTCACTCGCCGCGGTGAGGACGCGGGCTCGGCTCGCCGAGGTGCCCGTGTAATCCGGCCAGTCTCCCGCGTTCAAAATCAGCACCCCACCCCTACCTCGGATGGTCCACCTTCGTGGTCGGGGCCCGCCCCGGTTCTGGAGCGACAGAGCGATGGAGCGCAGCGACTGAGCGCCGGAGTGAAGAACCGGGGTCACGAGGGCCCCGACCGCCCCGCCGCAGGCGGGGCAAACAAACACAGTCGGGGCCCGCCCCGGTTCTGGAGCGACGAAGCGAAGGAGCGCAGCGACTGAGCGTAGGAGTGAAGAACCGGGGTTAATAGGGCCCCGACCGCCCCGCCGCAGGCGGGGCAAATAGACACAGTAACGTCGATCACATGCACGACAGCGAACTGGCCCAGCCCTTCATCGTCCAGCTGCGCGCGCAGGTGCGGCACGGGCTCACCGCTTCGCAGCAGTATCTGGCGGCTGCGGTGTACTTCGATATTCAACGGTTACCGCAATTGTCCGGTCATTGTTATCTGCGTTCCGAACAGCATCGGGGGCATGCGCTGCGAATTGTGCAGTATCTGATCGACCGGGATCTGGAAATCACCATCGGGGGTTTGGGGGAGGTTCGGCAGACCTTCGAATCTCCGCGTGCGGCAATAGCTTTCCTGCTGGCCAGGGAGGAGACGCTCACCGACCAGGTGACCGAGCTGGCACGGTTGGCGCGGGAATGGCCCGATTTCTTGGGGGAGCAATTCATGAGCTGGCTGCTCGAATGCCAGCAGCAGGATGTGGCCGGTATGTCTACGCTCCTGGCGGTGACGGATCGGTCGGCCGGGAACCTTTTCGACGTCGAGGAGTTCGTGGCGCGGGAACTGCGTTCGGCGGTGCCTGCGGCGAACTACTCCGTCCCGAAAATGGCTGGAGCGGGCCGTAATCAATAAGGCAACACTATCCTCAATTCAATAAGGCAACACTAACCTGATTAAGGCTGCACTTGCATGACAGCGTCACTTTTCGGCGTTAATGTCAAGGCATGTCCAATCATCCGGAGAGTCCCCGCAGCAAATTCCACGGATTGCTGCACGATCAAATTCGGCACGAGTTCAATGCCGAGCACCAGTACATCGCCATCGCGGTGTGGTACGACAATGCCGACCTTCCGCAGCTGGCCAAGCGCTTCTACGCGCAGGCCGTGGAGGAACGCAATCACGCGATGATGATCGTCCAGTACTTCCTGGATCGGGACATCAGCGTCGATCTTTCCGGTATCGATGCGGCTAAGTCGCATTTCGAGAACGCCCGGGAGCCGATCTCTATGGCGTTCGATCAGGAGAAGACGGTCACCGACCAGATCGTCCAGCTGGCCAGCACCGCTCGCGAGGAGGGCGACTACCTGGGTGAGCAGTTCATGCAGTGGTTCCTCAAGGAGCAGGTGGAGGAAGTCGCGAAGATGAACACTCTGCTCACTGTCGCCGACCGGGCGGGCTCGAACCTGTTCGATCTCGAAGAGTTCATCGCCCGTGAGATGAGCGATGACCCGTCGAAGGTTTCGGGCGCGCCGTCGGCTGCCGGAGGCCATGTCTGATCGGTAACAGGCCGCGTCCGTCCGCCGATGAGTTCCGTGAGCACGGAACCGGGCGGGGTGACGTCGGTCCCGGGTGATGATTGATTGGAGCATCGGCCGGCCCGGCCCACTGCGCCGAGGTCGGGCGGCCGATGCTCCGTACGTCAGCCGGCGCCGGGTCGTTGTGTCGGCTGACGTGAGTGTCGCCGGGGGGTTCCAGAAACGGCGACCTCTGAAACCTAGTCGAGATCGCCGCCGGAAAGAAGAGTTTTTCTAAAAATATTCCGGTTTATTCAGCGGAGGGTGACCTGCCTTGACCGGAGGCCGTCCCGGGAGCGCCGCTGCTCCGGGGTCAGGGGGGTATCCACTGCCAGCGCCTCGGCCAACCTGGTCCCGAACTCCGCTGCCGGAGAATGCCATTCGCTGACATGCCGTTCCGGGTCGAGATCGAACACCGGAACCAGGAGCCCGTGGGTGCGGAACGAACCGGCGAAACGCGAACCCTCGCCGAGATTCAGCCCGCCGGCGGCGTGCAGTCGCGCCAGCGCCAGCATCAGATCGTCTTCCGACTCGGGCCGAACCCAGCGCAGATGCGCCTTGTCTCCGGCATCGACCCACCAGGCGGCCCCGATCGCGTCCTTCCCGAGGTCCAGCCGATCCGAAGGCATGATGGCCTGTTTCGCCTGTTCGATGGTGGCCGCGATCTGTGGATCCGGCTGCACTCCTTCGGGAACCCACCAATCGAAATCCTGATGCACGGTCAGCTCGAGTGCGGCATCGGCCACCAGCACATCGGCCAGGGTCGGGCTGCCGGGCGCGGCATGCGCGACGGCCAGCGAATCGCCGGGCTCGGCCGACTGGGTCCACAGGACGGACGCGGCGATATCCGCGGCCGGATCCGAACTCGGTGCCTGCACCTGCACACCGACATATCCGGTGGGCGAATCCCCGGCCCGCACCAGCGCGGAAACCGCGCCGGGCAGCACGGTTGCCAGCACCACCGTCCGCTCGGCGGCGACACCTTCGGCGAGCTTCAGCTCGGCGGTGGCCGACGGCACGAACTCGCGCAGCGCGACCAGATCGCATTCGGCGGCCAGGCCCCGGAAGGGCCGGGCGACTGTCTGCTCGGCCTCCTGCAACGCCGCCCGCCGTTCGGCCAGACGCTGAGCCCGGTTGCCGCCGGGTTTCGGACTATTGCGTTTGCTCTTACCCACGGCTGGTCAAACTACACGGCAAAGCACCGGATCAGCCGCAGGCCACACATTTCAGCTGTTGGCCAGCACAGCTTTCGCACGGCCCGGATGATTGGTAGCCACCCAGCTCACGCCGAGATCCGCGCACAACTGCATATCGTCGGGTTCGTCGACCGTCCAGCAATAGGTCGCCCGGCCGGCCGCGGCAGCCTTGTCGACCAGATCGGGATGTTCGCGCAGCGTTTTCACCGAGGGGCCGACCGCTGTCGCCCCGACGGTCGTGGCCGCGCCACCACCCAGATAGCGCGATGATTCGCCCAGGAGCACTGTGGGCAACAGGGGTGCGGCGCGGCGGATCCGCCAGACCGCGGTGGCGGCGAACGACATCACCACCGCCCTGGAGTGGGCCGCCGAGGCCGGTGTGGCGATCCCGAAGCGCTGCAATTCGGCCAGCACCTTGTTCTCTACCAGCGAGCCGTATCGGACGGGATGTTTGGTTTCGATGAACAGTTTGGTCGGGCGACTGCGCCAATCGAGTACGAGGCCGATCAGCTCACTCAGCGTGAGTACCCCGGACGGCGCGCCGTCGCCGAAATCGAGATCCTTCAACTCGGCCAGCGTCAGCTCGCTGACCAGGCCGCTGCCGGACGAGGTCCGATCCACCGTCCGGTCGTGTACACACACCAGGTGGCCGTCCCGGGTAAGGCGGACATCGCATTCCACCCCGTCGGCGCCCTCTTCCAGGGCCAGTTCGTACGCTGCCAGGGTGTGTTCGGGACGCGCCGCCGAAGCGCCCCGATGCGCGACCACGAACGGCGCACGGCTGTTCTGAACCGACTGGTCACTGCCCTCGCTCACTTGGCCACAACCTCCTGTGGTGCTCGATCGGCGCCGTCGGGGGAATCGGCGCGGTCGGCGTCCGCCGCGGTGCTCACCGTAGCGGTCGGACCGGGATGCACCGGTTCGATCAACGGTGTCGCCGGATCGACGGCGATCACCCAGCGCCGCGCGAGCCGGCTACGACCGCGCAGGTCCCGACCCTCGATCGTGCGCACGACCCAGAGGGTCAGCAGCGCGACACCGGCCGCCACCGCATCGGCGAATGCGGTGAAGAGCACACCGTCGGCCTTCGCCTGCAGCGAATCCGCTGTCCGCCAGTACAGCGCCGCCCCGGTGACCAGTCCGCCGAACACCCAGGCCGCCCACCAGCTGCGAACCGCCACGCGGGCCCGCGGATCGGTCCGGCCGGACACCACCTCGGTGAGGAAAACCCCAGGCCAGATCAGGTTGACCATCGGGATCAAGCAGCCCAGCGCGAGCGTGCGCGGCGAGCGGGGGTCGCTGCGACCCGCCGCCGCGAAGACCACCCGTCGTACTTCGATCAGCCAGCCGAGCGTGGCGACAGCGGCAACAAGCGCCATGATCAGTGCGAACAGCGCGGCGGTGTTCACCAGCGCGTCGGAGAACCACAACAGCGGTGGTTCGATGAGGTGGGTGCGGTTGCGCAACAGGATCAGGTAGCGAGCCGCTTCGGCGAGCGCGGCCACCCCGAAGAGAACCGCGGCAGCGAAGAGGGCGGAGTGGGTCCAGCGGGTCAGTGTGCTCAGCGGACGGGCCCGATGCCGCTCCGATTCGCGTTCCGAAGCGGGCCGATCGCGCAGACCCCAGCGCGGGATCTCCGAGTATCGGGGCGTCCCGGCGGCACGGCGCCCGTTCTCCGATCCGCGGGCGGATCGGTCGAGCCGACCGGGCCGGCGGGCGACCCAGCGGTAATTACGGCGTTCGGGTGGGGCATCGATCGGCCCCGGCGAGAGCAGTACGCCGCGGCACCGCGGGCACCAGTGCATCGGCGGACCCTGCACCGCCCAGCGCGTACCGCAGCGGGCACATGGCTGCACCACCGTACTCACCGCGCACCTCGCTTTTCGTCAGTAGATCTTCGCGGGCTCGCCACCGTCGGCGGCCAGTGGACGGCCGGTCTGTTGCCACGCCACCATCCCGCCTACCACGTTCACCGCTTCATAACCCACGTTCGCGAGGAACTTCACGGCCTCGAGCGAACGGCCGCCCTGCCGGCACACCACGTAGAGCTCGGCGTCCGGGTCCAGTTCGCCGTAGCGGGCGGGCACATCGGCGAGCGGAATGTGCACCGCGCCGGGTGCGTGGCCGAGCTGCCATTCGTCGTCTTCGCGCACATCGAGTAGGACGGTGGTAGCCGCCTCCCCGGGCGGATGGTCGAATTCGGTGGGTACGGCCTCGACCGGTACCGACGGGACTCCGGAGCTCGTCACCTCATTGATCCTGCCATAACCACCTCGGCGGCTGCCCGGCTCTCGCGGGTGCGGGCGATCACGCGCGAAATCCCGGCCCGGGCCCCATGTGATCGGCGCCGCCGACGCCGACACGCCGGACGATGCGGCGGATTCGCCGGGCGCGACCCACACACACAGTCCTCCCCGATACGTTGACGATTCCGGCGATGTTTCATGAGTTATACGCATAACCCACTACGTAACCCGCTGGTATCAGCTATCATTCAGCGCACCATTGTCCCAGATATCCGCCCACGAGCGGGTTGACCTGCGGTAATGGATAACCGTACGACCGATCCGGTACTCCCCTCCAAAAATCCCGGAGCGGCCGTCCGGCCACTCGATCGGGTCACGCGCCGTTGCGTGACCCGATATCGAGTTGGACGCGGCACCCACCGAATCGGTTCCACCGGAATCGAAAATCGGCAAAATCCCCTGATCTGGGCACTGACCTCGGTAATCTGGCGCCATGACATCGACCAGGGGGTTACTCGACGAATTGGACGCGGCCGGCCTCGACAAGGCTCTGTCGGAGGCCGGGTGTCTAGGATTGGAAGTCGATTCCGAGGCCGGACGACTAGACCTCGAACTCGAGGTCCTGAGCCTGCCGGAGCAAATATCCGGCACAGCAGAAAACGAACACGAAGCGGGGAGCAGTTGTAGGCGGGTGCGGCTGACCTTCCAGGGAGTCACTCGGATTGCCGCATCGTTGCGGATTCAGCGATGGGACGATCTGGAACCACGGATCCTGCCGCTGGACCTGCCGGGACTACCCGCCGCTGTCGCGAGCTTCGGCGGTAGCCGCCTGCACGGCTGGGAATTCGTCGACCTGGACGACAGTGGCTGGGCATTGTGGAGCGAATTGCTCAGTTTCGATACCACCATCGACACTCGGATCGCCCGGCACGTGCTGGAGTTCTCCCAGGAGGAGGGCGTCGATCCCCGGGAACTCGATATCCGGGTCTGGTTCGACACGGTCACGGCACACACCACCGGAGGCGAGCCCATCCCGCTGCCGGATCTGGTCTCCGGATCCGAACGCTGGTGGGACGCGCACGACAAGGGCGACCCCCGGACCACCCACCCCGGTATCGCGCCGCCGCTGTAAGCGCTCCGCTGCGGAAGCATCCGGTGGTGTCCGCGCCGAGGTGTCGGCCGGATACCACCGCGGCGGCGCCGGGATAACAGTTGGCGGGGCGAGCGGCCGGGCAGCGCTGTGAAAATCGGACGTCGTCCCGGTCAGGGCCAGATCTCCCCGGCGCCCGTGACGAGCGCCGATGAGATCCCGGATGGTCGGTTTCTGCCCGATGTGGAATGGTGGGGCGTCGGGACGAGTTGGACCGATCGGGTGTACGAATGGTCGGGAGCATCCCGCACAGGACGCACTCGACCCGACAAGGAAGGGACATTCGTGGCTGAGTACACGCTGCCAGATCTGGACTATGACTACAGCGCCCTGGAGCCGCATATCTCCGGGCAGATCAACGAGATTCACCACTCGAAGCACCACGCCACTTACGTGGCGGGGGTGAACACCGCGGTGGAGAAGCTCGAAGCGGCACGCGAAGCCGGTGATCACGCCGCCATCTTCTTGAACGAGAAGAACCTCGCTTTCCACCTCGGTGGCCATGTCAACCACTCCATCTGGTGGAAGAACCTCTCCCCCAACGGCGGCGACAAGCCGACCGGCGAACTGGCCGCCGCCATCGACGATCAGTTCGGCTCCTTCGACAAGTTCCGGGCGCAGTTCACCGCTGCCGCCAATGGACTGCAGGGCTCGGGCTGGGCAGTGCTCGGTTACGACACCCTGGGCCAGAAGCTGCTGACCTTCCAGCTCTACGACCAGCAGGCCAATGTGCCGCTCGGCATTATTCCGCTGCTGCAGGTCGATATGTGGGAGCACGCCTTCTACCTGCAGTACAAGAACGTCAAGGCCGACTATGTGAAGGCGTTTTGGAACGTCGTCAACTGGGCCGACGTCCAGGAGCGTTTCACCAAGGCGACCAGCCAGGCGAAGGGCCTCATCTTCGGCTGAGCGCCGCCTGCGCGATCGAGTTTCGCGACGGACCCGCGGACCCTACGTCCGCGGGTCTTTCGTCTTTTCTGCCCGAATTGGCACTCTCTGGTACTTGTGTGCCAGACAACTTGTGCGCGATCCTCATCTTTCACAAGAGTTTCGAGGACGGGCAAAGCCGCCCCCGGTCACGCACGGGAGGCATCATGCGCAGCAACAGTCCGATCGGCGTCACACCGTTCCATGCCGGTGGCACGCTGCGCGGGTTCGTCATCTCCGGGCGCTGGCCCGATACCACCAAGGAATGGACGCAGCTATTGGTGCTGGCCGTCCGGGTGGCGTCCATGCCCGGCCTGCTGACCACCTCCACCGTATTCGGAGTCCGTGAAGAACTTCCCGACCAGCCGGAACCGGATACGGTCGGCCTGGTGATAGCCGAGGGGCCGGTACTCGGTGAGGACGGCGTGCGCCCCGGCCGATTCGCCGAGCACATCCCGCCGGCCCTGTTCATGCTCCATCCACCCGCGGAGACCAACCCCTCCCTACCGGAGTGCACCGGCGCCGCTTCCGGGTGCATCCTGCTACCGGGGATCCCGCATCTGGGACTCGAACATCGCGCGGCGTGGGCCGAGGCGGAAGCCGACGGTACCGTGACTTCGCTGGTCAGCAGGGTCGGGCTCGATCCGATCAGCGATCCCGATACCGCCGTACTGGCTATGTTGCTGGCCGCTTGATATCGGCGCGCGCGTCGGCCCGAGGACATCGACCGAGCGAGGCTCCGCACCGATCATCGGCCCGCGTCGTCGATCCGGCCCGCGGTGGCGACCTGTCTACAGCGGGATGTTTCCGACGTCCATAATATTTGCCGGACAGATGCCAACAGTTCGTTCCGGCCTGCCCCGGAAGAGTTTTCAGGCTACCCTCAATATCTTGGCAGCGGCACCAAACTTGCTGGCCTGAAACGTTTTTCGGAACATAATTGTTGCCGCTATCGGTCAGCTGCGGTAAAGTTGCCAGCAACGAAGGGGAGTAGCCCCCAATCACGCGGTCGACATACTGACCCACCGCTCGTCGGTGGCTCCGGTCGCGTGAACCGGTTCGCCGGTGGGCGAGACCTTCGGCCGAACAGCAATTTCGTTGTCGGCCGGAGGTGAATCCGAATCCGGCCGGCGAACCGGAGGATCGGGAGCACTCGTCAGATGATCGCCACCGTCGGGCTCGCCATCGGCATAGTTTTCCTGGCCGAATTGGGTGACAAGTCCCAACTCATGGCCCTCACATTCGCCCTGCGCTACCGCTGGTGGGTGGTGCTCGGCGGGATCGCGACCGCCACGGCCGCAGTCCACGTCATCTCGGTCGCGATCGGCCATTTCCTGGGCGCGGCCCTACCTACCACCGCCATCGCCGCGGTGGCATCACTGACCTTCCTCGTTGTGGGCCTGTGGACACTGCGCGAACTGCTCACCGACGCGGATGACGACGCGCGACCGGCACCGTCGCGTTTCGCCACTACAGCGCCCTTCTTCGTTGTACTCTCCGCGTTCCTCCTGGCCGAACTCGGTGATCGCACCATGTTCGCCACCGCGGCTCTCGCCACCGACAACAACTGGGCGGCGGTCTGGCTGGGGTCGACGATCGGAATGGTCGCCGCCGATGCCCTCGCCATCGGCGCGGGCATTCTGGTGGGCAAACATCTGCCCGAACGCGCTATCGGCTTCGGGTCCGGACTGCTGTTCCTGTTCATCGGCGCCCTCACCGGCATCGATACCGCGTTTCCGACGCTCGGACTCGCCGGCGCGGCCGGTATCGCCCTGCTGGTACCGGCTGTGGCAGCTCTCGCACTCCGGCTGCTGCAGAAGCGCCGCGCAACGGCGAATCGGCCCGCGACCGGGGCGGCTGCTACCGAGATCCCGGAGCGGCGAGCCGAGGGCCTGCACTGAGTACCATTTCGCCGATCAGCGCAAGGGGACCGTCCACGACCCCCGCCCTACCCACCGGTTAGGGTGCAATTGACGTTAGGCCAACTGGCTTGTCACGAACGAGAGGACCATCGTGGAGATTTCGGGTTCCGCCGCCATCGTCACCGGGGGCGCGTCCGGTCTGGGCGCCGCCACCGCCAAGCGTTTCGCTGATCTGGGCGCCACCGTCTTCGGGCTCGACGTACCGCAGTCGATCGAGCGCGCCGGCGACAATGTGCCCGATGGGGTCACTCTGCTCGCCGCTGATGTCACCAGTCACGAAGAGGTCGCCGCCGCCGTCGCCAAGGTGGTCGAATCGGGCACCCCGCTGCGTATCGTGGTCAACTGCGCCGGTGTCGGCTGGGCCGGGCGCATCCTGTCCAAGAACGGCCCGCACGACCTGGAGCTGTTCCGCACGGTGATCACCGTCAACCTGCTCGGTTCCTTCAACGTGATGCGCCTGGCCGCCGATGCCATCGCCAAAACCGATACCGTCGACGACGCCGGTCAGCGCGGTGTCGTCATCAACACCGCCTCGGTGGCGGCGTTCGAGGGCCAGATCGGCCAGATCGCGTACTCGGCCTCCAAGGGCGGCGTGCACGGGATGACCGTTCCGGCCGCGCGCGACCTCGCACAGTTCGGTATCCGCGTCAACACCATCGCCCCCGGCATCATCGATACCCCGATGCTGGCCGGTGTCACCGAGGAATACCGTCAGGGCCTCGAGGCCGGTGTACCGTTCCCGTCCCGGCTCGGCCGGCCCGACGAGTACGCGCAGCTCTCGCAGTACATCGTCGAACACGACTACCTCAACGGCGAGACCATCCGTATGGACGGCGCGCTGCGCATGGCGCCGCGCTAGACGCTCTCGCACGACGACGCCCGCCGCCCGGCAGTCATACCCGGGCGGCGGGCGTTCGCATCGACAAAAGGCGCGGCGTGATCCGCCGAGCCCGGATCAGCCGGCGCTACCGGTCGCCGGACGCCGCCGCCATTCGTCGCACGCCGCGCGATCGGCCCACTCCCGGTCATTACCGTCGGCACGACAACCCGCACGGGTGTAACCCTCACTGTCACGACCCCACCGGTCGAACCCGAAACGGTCGAACCCCGAACGGTCACGGCCCCACAAGTCGAAACCGGCGTGGTCATAACCGAAACGGTCGAAACCGGAAGAGTCGAAACCGGCGCGGTCATAACCGTCGCGGTCATAACCGAAACGGTCATAACCGAAACGGTCGAAACCGGCGCGGTCGAAACCGGCGCGGTCGAAACCGGAAGAGTCGTAGCCGAAGTTGTCATAACCATCGGGACCCAACGGACCCTGTGGTAGCCCAGGGCAAGGGGCGCCCGGAACTACCACGGCGCCACCGGGGCATGTACGCGGCGGATCGGGGAGTTCAGCGGGCGCGGGGGGCGCCGAAGTATCGGGAACGCCGGGCGCCGGGGCATCAGGGGCACTCGGCGGCGTGGTGCCCGGAGCGGCAGGCACCGTGGGCACTGCAGGCTCCGGACCGTCGACTCCGGCTCCCGGGGGCACGGGTCGCGTAGTGGTAGGCGCCGCGCCGGGCTCCGCGAACGCGGGTGCCGACGTCAAGGTGGGGGCGAGTATCAGTGCGCCCAGCAACGCTATCCGAAGCGTCGCCCGGCGCACACCACGGCTGGCCACGGCAGTGGTCGGCATGATCGATCTCCTGTCCGGAACGCGATCCTCGCATTCCGGGCAACCTATCGACGAAACCCCCTGATGTTTTACAAATCGCTGGTGCGCCACCAACGCCCGGTCCGGATCTCGATGGTGGAACCACCGCCGCCCCGGGCAATTCGAGACGCGCGACTCGGCGGCCCCGGGTCGCTCCCCGAACGTGCGTACCCGGGGCCGGCCCTGCGGGCTACCGCCCGGTTACTCGGCCGGGTCAGATTGCCCGTTCTCTTCGATTGTCGTCGCTCAGAGGCGGCGGGGCCACGGAATCCACGACAGCCCCGCCGCCTTCCGGTCAGAGCGTGCGTGTCAACCGGTCCGCGAGGACCTGGGCGAATTTGGCCGGATCCTTCAATTCGCCGCCCTCGGCCAGAACCGCCGTACCGTAAAGGAGTTCGGCCGTTTCGGTGAGCTCGGGAACCTTGCCCGCGTCGGCGTCGTCCTTGCGGGTGTCGTAGGCATCGCGTAGACCCGTCACCAGCGGATGGGTGGGGTTGAGTTCCAGGATCCGCTTGAACTGCGGCAATTCCTGGCCCGAGGCCCGGTACATCCGTTCCAGCATCGGCGTCATATCGAAGACGTCGCCCACCAGACATACCGGCGAGCTGGTCAACCGCGAGCTGAGCCGGACCTCTTTGACACTGTCCGCCAGGGTTTCACCCAGCCAGGTCAGTACCTCGGCGAAATCCTTGTCCTGCTGTTCGCGCAGGGCTTCGGATTCCTTCTTCTCCTCCTCGGTTTCCAGATCGACCTCACCCTTGGCGATCGACTGGAACGGTTTGCCGTCGAACTCCGATACCGAGCCGACCCACATCTCGTCGACCGGGTCGGTGAGGATCAGTACCTCGCGGCCCTTGGCGCGGAATGCCTCCAGATGCGGCGACCTCTCGACCTGATCCCGGGATTCCCCGGTCATGTAGTAGATGCCGTCCTGGCCTTCGGGCATCCGCTCCACGTACTGCGCCAGCGTGGTCGCCTCGGTTTCGGAGTGGGTGGAGGCGAAGGACGACACCTCCAGAAGGGTCTTCTGGTTGTCGAAATCGGAGAGCAGACCCTCCTTCAGGACCCGGCCGAATTCCTGCCAGAAAGTACGATATTTCGCCTGGTCTTCGGCACCCTGCAAATCCTTGACGCTGCTCAGCACCTTTTTCACCAGGCGTTTGCGGATCATCTGGATCTGCCGGTCCTGCTGCAGGATCTCGCGGGAAACGTTGAGCGAGAGATCCTGCGCGTCCACCACGCCCTTGACGAAACGCAGATACTCCGGCATCAGCTCTTCGCAGTTGTCCATGATGAACACGCGTTTCACGTAGAGCTGGACTCCGCGCTTGTGCTCGCGGGTGAACAGATCGAACGGCGCCTGCGAAGGCAGGAACAGCAGCGCCTGGTACTCGAAGGTCCCCTCTGCCTTGAGCGGGATGATCTCGAGCGGTTCGTCCCAGGCGTGGCTGACGTGCTTGTAGAACTCCTGGTATTCCTCGTCGGACACCTCGCTGCGCGGGCGGGTCCAGAGAGCCTTCATCGAGTTGAGCGTCTGCTCCTCGACAATGGTCTTCTCTTCCTTCTCCTCGCCCTCGCCCTCGGTGACCGTACGCTCGACCTGCATGCGGATCGGCCAGGCGATGAAGTCGGAGTACTTCTTCACGATTTCGCGGAGCTTGTGCTCCTGGGTGTAGTCGAAGAGGTGGTCCTCGGCGTCGGCCGGTTTCAGATGGAGCGTGACAGCCGAGCCCTGCGGGGCCTCGTCGAGGCTTTCGATGGTGTAGGTCCCCGAACCCGCCGCCGACTCCCAGCGGGTGCCGGTGGTCTCACCGGCCCGCCGGGTGGTGAGCTCGACCTTGTCGGCCACCATGAAAGTCGAATAGAAACCGATACCGAACTGGCCGATCAGTTCCTCGGCCGCGGCGTCGGATTTCGCCTCGTTCAGTTTCCGGCGTAGTTCGGCCGTCCCCGATTTGGCGAGAGTTCCGATCAGGTCCACCACCTCCGCACGAGACATACCTATGCCGTTGTCCCGGACGGTGAGGATCCGCTGATCCTTGTCGACCTCCAGCTCGATGTGCAGGTCGTCGGTATCGACGTGTAGATCCTTGTCCTGATAGGACTCCAGCCGCAGCTTGTCCAGCGCATCGGAAGCGTTCGAGATCAGCTCACGCAGGAACGTGTCTTTGTTGGAGTAGACCGAGTGGATCATCAGCTCGAGCAGCTGATGGGTCTCGGCCTGGAACTCGAGTTGTTCGACGTGCTCAGTCACGCTCGCCAATATTAATCAAGCCCGGTGCGGAGCTCGTCCACAGGTCGGGCTGTGTTCCGGGTGCCGCCGCGAAATCGCTCAGTGCGGGAACCTCACGATCGGCGCTGTGCTCCCGGGGCACCCGTGGATTCATCCATTCGCGCAGCACAGCGGTAGCCCGGACATCGTCCTCGTTGTACTCCAGCAGCCGTGTGCGCTGAGTGAGGTCGGGATCGGCATCGTAGCCGACTGCCCGCCGGTACCAGCTCATCGAAGCCTCGCCTCCGGCCTCGGGGTCACGCCAGGCGAAACCCGCCACGGGTGCGATCTTCTTGAGCCCTTTACCGCTCGGGCAGATGAACTGATCGGTGACCGCTTGGAACATATCGACCCACTGGATGGAATCGACGAACTCGGTGACCTGCTTCTCCGTCGGTACTCCGGGGCGCCCGGCGAACCGCCGCGCCGACTCGTAGAGCCATTTGTCCTCGGCGCTACGCGAATAGCAGTAGGCGGCGAAGGTTTTCCCGGCCGCCGTGGCCTGCGCCCTGATCTCCATCAACCAGGTCCAGAATTCGCCGAAGGACCGGCCCTCGTCCTCGGTGGGCAGCGGATCCCAGGTGACGAATGCCCGATATCGCCCGTCGAGCAGGGTGCCCCACAGATAGGCGCCGTCTTCCTGATAGCTCTCCAGATCGACATCCACCTCGACATCGGCGCGACGCACCCAGACCCGGTCGAACCGACGTACCAGCGGTGCCTGGACCAGCCACGCCCGTGCGGTGACCACGGTTTCCTCGAACGGGCCGTGCTGCCAGTCGTCGGGTTCGGGACCCGACCAGGCGGCGAGTTCGTCGATGGTCGTGACCCCGTGCCCGCGCAGCACCTCGGCGCGCGAACCCGGCGCCACCACACTCACATCGCGGTGGTCGTTCAGCCAGGCCTGGCAACCGCCTTCCGCGCCCCGGTTCCACCAGATGCACTGACGGCATTCGGGGACCTTCGAGGGCACGGTTTCCACCTGCCCGCGCACCACCGCGATCCGGTCGGCGAAACGGCTGTCGTAGTCGGGAAGGACCGTGGTCAGATCATGGACCAGGATCCGGTCGAAATGAAACCCGATGACGCCGCCGATCGCCGTGGCCGTTGCCAGTCCGTGACGCTCCAGCATCCGGTACACATGGGCCAGCCGCTGCTGGTCGCGCGGCTGCTGGCGGAGTTTGCGAGCACGGTCGGGAACGGGGTGCCAATCGAACAGATCAGAGGTCAGCGGATGGAATTCGGCCGGTTCGGGCCGACGGGGGTCGGTCACCTTGTGATTGACGACGAGGACCGGGATATAGCCGCCGTTGCGGATATCGCGCAGCAGGATCTCGGCGCCACCGCGACGACCGGTATCGGGGTCCAACGGCAGCAGCCCACCCCAGATCCGGGCGGCCCCGGACGCACAGGCACGCAGAGTGGCCGCGGCACGGGCGCTCGCGGGCAGTGCCGGGTCGATGACCACCCAGCCGGCGGGATCGGCCGCGGTGAGGGTGTCGCGCACCCGATCGCGGTGGGCCTGGGCTGCTGCCCGTCGCTGCTGAACCCCCGCGTCCTCGCGTACCTCGGTGAGCTGTTCAGGATGCGCGGCATCCAGTCCGAGCCGATGGCGACAACCGATCAGGCCCCGGGCATCGAGGAACGCGGGCCGGTCCGCCCCGGCGGTGGTCCGCCCGGACGGCACGGGAGACTCCCGCCGCTCGCTCTCGGCGTCGGAGGGGTCTTCGCTGTCGACACTGCCCGGTTGCACGCAAGCAGTATGGTCCCTGCCCCCGACACTCCACCCAATCGAGCATCTCGGAGCGACGTCGCCGCACCGGTACGGGCAGAGTCTCTCGCCGGTTCGGCCGGGAACCCGATAGGGTGTCGGCGAACCGTGTGACACGGGTGGACGGTGCGGTTTCCGTGTCGTATCGCCGTAGCGAACAAGCATTACGGAGGGCCTTCGATGGGGTTGTTCACCAAGCGCAAACGGCGGCCGAGTCGGCGGGCCGAAGCCAAGGCTCTCAAACACAAGGCCGCCATGGAGGCCAAGCTCGGCGCGAAGAACGATCGGAAACGGCAACGCGCGGAAGCCCGTTCGCAGCGCAAGGTCGCCGAGGCGCAGATCGCCGCCCTGCAGGCCGAGGAGAAGGCCGCCCTCAAAACGGCCGCGCGGGCCGAACGGGATCCGTTCAGCCCCGGCCAGATCAAGAAGTACCTCGGGGTGGCGCGGGTGCTGGTTCCGGTGCTCGCCCCGCTGGCCTACCGCGGCGCGACCTACGTGCGCGGGCAGCTCGATGCCCGGCGGGCCGCGCGGCTCGGTGTCGGAGTGGATCAGCTCGGCGACTACACCGGGCACGGTGGCCGGTTGCAGGCCCGTATCGGCAATACCGAGGCCGCCCTGAACAAGATCGCGGCCGGGAAGGCCGACAAGGACACCCAGCAGTTCGTCGCCGATTCCCGGAACCGGCTCGAGGCCCTCACCGCGGCCGTACGCACCGCCGACCAGATGCCCGCGGCCCGGCGGCGGTCGGTGTACACGTCCATCACCACGGAACTGTCCCGGATCGAAGCGGACGTACTCGCCCGCCTCGGCGTCGCCTGACCGCGACCCGGCACCGATCGGCCCCGCTGCCTCGCCGGATACCCGGCCCGAGTGCGCGGGCAACGGCCGGGTCGGCGACTATGGACACTGCCCTGCCCACTCCCCGACCAGCCGGGCCCGGTCAGGTCGGCGAATCCGAAAGCCCGCGATGCCCAGCACGTACCCGACTCCCGCACTGCTGCGGGGCTGCGTGGTGGGCGCGACGACCGGAGCGCTGGCCATCGCCGCGCACGGCGCGGCGGGTGGCGGCTACCCCACCTCCGCCGGAGCGGCGCTGCTGTTGCTCACGGCACTGCTGGCCGGGGCGGCTTCCGGATCGATCATCGGCGAAACCGGCCGGTGGGCGGCATCGGGCCGCGCCATCCTGGTCCCTCTCGCGGCCGGGCAGTTCGCCGGACACTGGGCGCTGACCGGGCTCACCGGTCATCACGACACCACCGGTGAACCGACCGCGGATGTGCTGTCCGCCGGGGCGATGACCACCGCCCATCTGGTCGCGCTCACGGTCTGTGCGCTGATGATCACCGCGGCCGAGCGGCTCTACCGGTCGGCGTCCTCGGTGGTGCGTACGTTGCTCGATCCACCACGCCCCGCCCCGGGTACGCCCCGGGTCCGTATCGCCGCGACCACCGCGGTCGCGGCGCATCGCTCTCCGAACGGAGCGTCGGGTCCACGCGCGCCACCTGCGCGCACCAGCCCCCGCACCCTTGTTTCCCTCGGAGAGAAAGCTTCCAACACATGTCCCACGGGATCTCCCCCGTCCTGCGCCAGGGTCTGACCGCGACCTTCGCCGCGGGTTTCGTACTCGCCGGAGCCGGTACCGCGGCCGCCCACGTAAGCGTTTCCGCACCGGACGCCGAACCCGGGCACGGCGCTGTAGCCACCTTCAGCGTGCCGACCGAATCGGATACCGCCGCCACCACCTCGGTACGGGTCACCGTGCCGGGATTCTCCACCGCCCGCACCGAGCCGGTCCCCGGCTGGACTGCGAAGATCGACCGCGACGACAAGGATCAGGTCACCGCTGTCACCTGGACCGCGAATCCGGGCAGCCCGGGTATCCGGCCGGGCGAGTTCCAGCGTTTCACGGTCTCGCTCGGGCCGTTCCCGGAATCCGATTCGGTCGCGTTCCCGGCCGAACAGACCTACAGCGACGGCACCGTCGTGCGCTGGAACGAGACCGGTGACCACGATTCGGTCGAACATCCCTCGCCGGTGGTCACGCTGGCCGGAGAGGAAGCCGGCCACGGAGATCATGCGGTCGCGGCGCCCGCCGAGGACAGCAGCGACACCACCGCCCGCTGGCTCGGTGGTCTCGGTCTGGCGCTCGGTGCACTGGCCTTGGGCGCGGGAGTCGGCGCCGTGGTCCGGAGCCGGCGATGACCGACCGGACGACCCGGTGGGGCCGACGCTTCGCACTGGTGGCCACCCTGATCATGGTTGCCCTCGGCGCTGCGACCGGACCGGCCACCGCCCACTCCGCGGTCGTGGGCAGCGAACCCGCCGACGGCGCGACCGTCGAGGTCGGTCCGCAGCGCGCCACCATCACCTTCAACGAACCCCTGCAACCGAACTTCCCGGCCATGACCGTGGTGGGGCCGGACGGGAACCTCTGGTCCAAGGGCGATCCGGTCGTCGACGGCCGCAACCTCGGTGTCGAGGTAGGTGAACTCGGCCCGGCCGGCGTTTACCGGATCGCCTACCGTGTGACCTCGGCCGACGGCCACGTCGTCAACGGTGAGCGCAGCTTCACGCTGAGCACGGCCGGTAACGGCACTCCGGGCCCGGCGGCGAACGCGCAGGGCGGGAACGGCGGATCAGGCGGCATTCCGGTGTGGGTGTACATCGTCGGGGCGATCGTGCTGTTCGGCGGCGGTCTCGCGTTCGCGCTGTTCGGATCGAGCCTGGGCAAGGGTGAGAAACAGCGGTGAGAAACGGCGTCCCGAGCGGGACCGACGAACGGATCGCGCTCGGACTCGTGATCCCGGCGGGCCTGCTCGGGGTACTGCTGGCCTGGGCGCTCGGCGGTGTCCCGGCGGCTTCGACTGTACGGTTCTGCGCCGATATCGCAGGCGCGGCCGTACTCGGCCTCACCCTCGCACCGCGGCTGGCCGACCGGATCGAGGTGCCCTGGCGGATGCTGGCAGGGCTGGCAGGGCTCTGGTGCTGCCTCGAATTCGCGACATCGATCTTCGCCGCGGGCGAGGTGGTCGGTTCGGGGGTGACGGCGCTGAGTCCGGCCGATTTCGGCACCTACCTGCTGCGGATCAGCGCCGGCCAGATCGGCCTGGTCATCTTGGCTGCCACTGCCGGGATCGCGCTGTACGCCGCCGTCGCGTTCCGGCGGCCCGGTCAGCGTTCGGCCGATCTGGTCCTCGTCTTCGCGGCGGTATGCGTGACCCTGCGCCCGATCACCGGCCATATGTCGCAGCAGCCGGCCGGTTCGGTGCTGGCCGCGGTGCATGCCCTGGCGGCGTCGACCTGGCTGGGCCTGCTGCTGGCGCTGGGCCTGGTGGTCCGCGGGCGTCGCGGCTGGGCCGAGGCGTTGCCCGGGTATTCGGCGGTGGCACTGCCGATGATCGCGGCGGTGGCGCTGACCGGGGTACTCAACGGCCTGGTGCGCCTGGGTGGGTTCGCGGCGTTCTTCACCACTGGTTATGGGCGGATCATGCTGGCCAAATCGATCCTGCTCGCGATACTGCTGGTGCTGGGCTGGTGGTGGCGCCGGAGCTGGGTGGCGGCGGCGGCCGCGCACCGGATCTCCGCGGCGGCGTCGCTGCGTCGCGCGGTGCTGGAGGTCGCGGTGATGGCGGTGGTGTTCGGGCTGGCGGCCTCGCTGGCCATCACCGGATAGGCTGGGTTCATGCCTGCCCGAACTCCGAGTCTCCTCCAGCGGATCGGGTACGTCTGTGGCCGGACGCTGCCCGCCGAGTACGCGGACTGGGTACTGAACGATCTGACGGGGCCGGGTGCGACCCGCCGCTATCTGGTCCGGATGCTGGTGCCGCTCGTCCTGGTACTGCTGCTGTTCCTGCTGGTACCGGGGCCGCTGTGGATCGGAGCATCGATGATGGCGCTGCTGCTGATCCCGCTGATCTTCTTCACCGTGGCGCTCACCTACGTCTTCCGACGCAATCGGCTGGTGAAGCACGGACTGGACCCGGAGCTGGCCGTCGCCGACGTCCGCCGCCGCGCGTCCGTCGAACGGGCCGCCTACGAGCGGCGGCACGGTCGCGCCTGAACCCGGGCCGGGAATTACCCCTGGTGAGCGATATCACACGGGCATAGCCTGGAGCTATGAACAAGCCGACTTTCAAGCAACGGATGATCTACGATCTGGGCTTCGAACTGCCCCCGGAGTTGCATGAGTGGGTAGTTCAGGACCTCATCGGCCGCGGGGCCATGAAGCGCTATATGATCCGCTTCCTCGTGCCGATCATCCCCTTCCTCGTGCTGATCCTGCTGTATCCGGGACCTATGACACTCAAGCTCGGGATTATCGTGATGATGATCGTGCCGCTGATCATCTTCGGGATCTCCCTGAGTTACGTGTGGCGCCGGTTCCGCTTCGTACAGCACGGACTGGATCCGAACCTGGTCGACGAACAGAAGTTCTCCCGACTCGATCGTGAGCTGTACAACCTTCGCTACCGCCATTAGTCGCCCGCGTCCGGTCTACGGAGTGTCCGGCGACGGGGGGTGATGCCCACTGCGGCGATCCACCCGGCACAATCGACAAACATGACCGAATCAGAGCAGCAGGTGGCCACCGCGGATCTCGCCGACGAGATCGGGCCCGATATCCGGAGTTGTGACACCCAGTTCATCCAGTTCGGCGGCCGCCAGGTGTTCGCCGGCCGGATCGTCACGATCCGCTGTTTCCAGGACAACCTGCTGGTCAAGCAGATGCTCGGCGAACCCGGTGCCGGTCGGGTACTGGTGGTCGACGGCGGGGCGAGTGTGCACACCGCCCTGGTGGGCGACATCATCGCCGGCCGCGGAGTCGACAACGGCTGGGCCGGGGTCGTGGTGAACGGCGCGGTGCGCGATTCGGCGATCCTGCGGACCCTCGAGATCGGTGTGAAGGCTCTGGGGACCAATCCCCGCAAGAGCACCCAGACCGGCAGTGGCGAGAAGAACGTACCGGTGGAGTTCGGCGGCGTGACCTTCAACCCGGGCGAGGTGCTCTACAGCGACCACGACGGCATCGTGGTGCGCGCCGAATCCTGACCCGCGACCGCCGCCCCGCTACCCGGCGGGCTCTGAGTTAACCGGTGCCCACCCTGGCGGTATGACCCGCGATGGCGACGACATCGCCGACCTGCAACTGCCGGCCGCGGCGCAATTCGACCTCGTCGTTCACGCGGACCAGCCCGGCGGCGATAACTGTCTTGGCCTCCGACCCGGATTCGATCAGATTGGCCAGTTTCAGGAACTGTCCGAGCCGTATGGCGTCGTCGTCGATCGGCACATCGATTGGATCCGACATAGGTTTATGCTTACTCCCCCGGTCACGGCGCATACCGACCGGCCCCGGCGATCCGATGACTCCGGTCGCGTAACAACAAGACTTTTCCGACATTTCGGGACAGGTTCGCGCGCCACGCCCGGGACCCGGCTTCCCATATCGGCCAACCGTGCCCGCGCACAGGGAAATACGTGCGTTTCCGGCCCGACATACCATTAACACGCTGGGCCACAGCCATGATTCGGTGATTCCTGGCGTCAGACTGGGACGGTGATACCCACGCAGGAACCGCGATACCTCGAACGACCCGGCCGATCCGGCAGGCCCGGGCGGTTCGCGACGATACCGCGTATCGCCGCGCTGGTATCGGGCATTGCCGCGGGCGCCTGCCTGCTCTGGAGTCTGTCGCCGACGCTGTCGGCGGTACTCGGCAGCGTCCGCCACTATCTGGACCGGTACTACCTGTACGCACCCGATACAAACCTGCTGTGGGCCGGTCTGATCGGCTGGCTGGCCATCGGGCTGGCGGGACGCAAGCGGGTTGCCTGGTGGGCGCTGAGTCTCTACGTGGCGAGCTGGATTCCGGTGAACCTGACCGATGTCGTGCGCGTACACGATCGGCACGCCGTGGTCGCCGCGCTGACGCATACGGCCGCGCTCGTCGTGCTGATCCTGAGCCGCTCGGAATTCGGCGCGCGGATCCGGCGCTGCGCACCCCGCCCCGCCGCCGTATCCCTGGCCGTGGGCCTGCTGCTCGCGGCTGTCGCCGGTTGGGGTGTGGTCCAAGTGTTTCCGGGATCGCTGCCTTCGGCAGCGCAACGCGCGCGATGGGTGATCGCCGAACTCACCGTGGATCTCGTGCCGGGCTCATCGGTGGCGATCGGAACACCACCATTTCCGGCCCAGTTCCTGGTCGGACTGTTCGGCGCGCTGGCGTTCACGGCGACAGCACTGGTCCTGAACGGCACCCGGCGCGCGGAGTACGCGCTCGCCGACGCCGACGAGTCGGCGTTACGCGATCTACTGGCGGATTCGGATACCGCCGGTTCGATCGACTATCTCGCGACCCGCCGCGACCGGGAACTGATCTTCACACCGAACGGCCAAGCCGCCATCGGCTATCGCGTGGAGTACGGGGTCTGTCTGGCTCTCGGCGATCCGCTCGGCGCGCACGACTCCTGGCCACAGGCGGTCGAGACCTGGCAACGCTACGCTCACGGTTTCGGCTGGCGGGTCGCGGTGATCGGGGCGAGCGACGCCGCCGTCCCCGTCTACCAGCGTGCCGGACTCACCGCGGTGACCGCCGGCGCGGAAGCCGTACTCGACACCCGGAGTTTCTCTCTCGCCGCACCGGAACTCGCACCGGTCCGGCAATCCGTCACCCGGCTCCGCAGACAGGGTGTGACGGTACGGATCCGCCGCCACCGCGATATCGGGACCACCGAGCTCGCGCGCCTCACGTTATGCGCCGAGGATTGGCGGCACAGCGAAACCGAACGCGGGTATCCGCTGCCCCTGGGCCGTCTCGGCGATCGCCGAGACGGCGACTGTCTGCTCGTCGAAGCAGTCGACAGCGGCGAGCGCGTACTCGGTTTGCTGTCGCTGGTGCCATGGGGCAAGGCCGGCGCGACCATGGAATTGCTCCGCCACGCCCCGGGCAGCCCCCCGGAGACCACGGACCTGCTGATCGCCGAATTCGCCCTGCGGGCCGAACAGCACGGCATCCACCAGGTATCGCTGAGTTTCACACTGTTCCGGTCGGTATTCGAAGCGACGGGCCGCACGGAGACGGTATCGCCCGCACCGCTGCGCAGGGCGGCCGGAATCGCACGTAGCGCGCGCACGCTGCCGCTGGCGTTCGCGCGCTGGTGGCAGCAGGACCGGCTGCACCGGGCGAGTATGCGGTATCAGCCGCGCTGGGTGCCCCGCTATGTGCTGTGCGATACCCCACGCGATCTCGCGCGCATCGCCATTGCCGCGGCGCGTGCCGAAGGACTGGCGCCCGGACCGGACCGGCGATCCACCGCGTTCACCCACACCGGCCGTCATCGCACCGCGCCGGAGCACCCGTCCCCCGTGCGCCCCGGCGCGAAGATCGCGATCGGAGAGTCCGAACCCGAGCACGCTCCCACATACCGCTCCGAACAGGTGCGAGTGCGGACCGGGAAACTGGACCGGCTCGCCGCCGCGCACATCGACCCCTACCCACTGCCATTTCCACCGACGCACACCGTGGCCGCGGCCAGGCGCACGCCGCGCGGGACCACCGTCCGGGTCTCCGGGCGGCTGTTGCGCCGTCGTGACTACGGTGGCGTGATCTTCGCGGCGGTCCGGGACTGGACCAGCGATATCCAGCTGCTACTCGACCGCGACCGGCTGGGCCGGCAACGCCTCGACGAATTCGGCGAACTCGTCGATCTGGGTGATCTGGTATCGGTCAGCGGCCAGCTGGGCTACAGCCGGCGCGGCGAACTGTCCCTGCTGGTGGCGGATTGGCGGATGCTCGGCAAATGTCTGCATCCGCTGCCCGACAAATGGCACGGCCTCACCGATCCGGAGGTCCGGATGCGACGCGGCTATCTGGACCTGATGATCGACCGGGACGCGCGTGAACTCCTGGCCCGGCGCAGCGCGGTACTGCGCGCCCTACGCGATACCCTGCACGATTACGGTTTCCTGGAGGTCACGACGCCGGTACTGCAGCACGGCCCCGGTGGCGCGGCCACTCGGAGCCTGCGCACCCATATCGATGCCGACAACACCGATCTACATCTGCGGGTCGCGCCAGAGCTGTCGCTGAAACGATTGTGTGTCGGCGGCGTCGAGAAACTGTTCGAGCTGGGCCCCGGTTTCCGCAACGCCCGCGCCGATACGCGTCACCTGCCCGAATTCACCCTGCTGGAGGCCTATGAAGCGCACAGCGACCATCGGCGCATGATGACCCTGTGCAGGCAACTGGTCCAGCAGGCCGCACTCGGCGCGAACGATTCGATGATCGCCATGCGCCCGACCGGGGACGGCTCGCTGGCGGCGATGGATATTTCCGGGGAATGGCGGGTGCGCTCGATGTATGGGGCGCTCTCGGAGGAGATCGGGTTGGAGATCACTCCGCAGACCCCGCTGCCGGACCTGCGGGAGCTGTGCGAGAAGGCCGATATCGTCCACCAGCCCGGCTGGGACGAGGGCCGGGCCGCGTACGCGCTCTATCAGCGACTGGTGGTCGAGACCACCCGGGAACCGACCTTCTACTCCGGCTTTCCGAGCTCGGTCTCGCCACTGGCCCGGCCCGACCGCCGGGACCCGGCGCTGGCCGAACGCTGGGATCTGGTGGCTTGGGGAATCGAACTGGCATCCGGGTCCAGCGAACTCACCGACCCGGTGGAGCAGCGGCGGCGCCTCGCGGCCCAATCCCGGATCGCGGCCGACGGCGGTCAGGTGGCGGTGGAATTCGACGAGGAGTTCCTGTGCGCGCTGGAACACGCGATGCCGCCGACGGGCGGGCTCGGTCTCGGTGTGGATCGGGTGATCATGTTGCTGACCGGACGCGCGCTGCGCGAGACTCAGCCGTTTCCGCTGATCAGGCCGCGATGATCGCCCAGAGCACAACCCGCACCGGCGATCCGGCCGAGGCATTGTGAAGGTTTCCCAGCCGCAGTTCGGGGAAGTACGGTGTAGTGACTTCGGTCCCGGGAGGAGGGGCCGACTCTCGGAACGGGGTTCGAAATTGAGTTACGTGGATCTGCTCACCCACGCCGGACAGGTGGACTATTCGGCCTGGGCGAATACCGATACGCTGGCGTCCGCCATCGATCTGACCGCCCGCAAGAAGAGCAAGGGCAAAGGCGGCGGCTTCGGCCTGTTCGGCATCATCTGCTGCGTGCTCGTGGTGGTCATCATCGTCACCGTCATCCTGCTCGCTCGCAAGAAGAAGAGCGACAACAACTCACAGGGCCAGTTCCCCCAGCCCGGCCAGCCACCGCAGGGCGGTTACCCCCCGCAGAGCGGCTACCCGCAGCAGGGCGGTTACCCGCAGCAGGGCGGTTACCCGCAGCAAGGTGGTTACCCCCAGCAAGGCGGTTATCCCCCGCAAGGTGGCTATCCCCAACAGGGTGGTGGTTACCCATCGGACCCGAATTACCCCAACCCTTCACAGGGCGGTCAGCCGCCGTACCCACCCTCCGGTCAGTAACCCCACCGGCTCAGAGGGCCCGGTTCGCCGATCGGCGAACCGGGCTTTTTGCTTTTCGACCGGACATCCGAGTCCGCTTCGGCACCATGACCTCGGCTGAAGATCCGCCGGGTCGATGCGGCAGAGTGGACCCGTGCAATTGATACTCGTTCGCCATGGCCAGCCGCTCCGGGTCGACAATGCCGAGCAGCCGGCCGACCCCGGGCTGGCACAGATCGGCGTGGAGCAGGCCGAACGGGTACCGGCCGCCCTGGAACCCCATCGCATCGTCCGGGTCATCAGCAGCCCGCAACGCCGGGCCCGGGAAACCGCTGCGCCGACTGCCGCGAAACTGGGGCTGGAGGTGGACATCATGGACGATCTGGCCGAATACGACCGGGAACTACCGTCGTATATCCCGATCGAGGACGCCAAGGTGGAATTCCGGGATGCCTACGACCGGATCAAGGCAGGCCATCTGCCGCTGCAGATCGATCCCGACGCCTTCCGGCATCGAGTTCTCGACGCGATCACCGAAATCGCCTCCACCACGCCCGCGGCCGATACCGTGGTGGTATTCGCGCACGGCGGCGTCATCAATGTCACCCTGCAGGACATCCTCGGCCTGACTCGGCCGCTGACCTTCCCGATCGATTACTGCTCGATCACCCGGGTCCTGTTCTCCCGTACCGGTCGCCGCACCGCGGCGACCGTGAACGAGAACGGCCACGTCTGGGAGTTGCTCCCGCGTAATATCTCCGGCTGATCAGGCCATTCCGGAGACCCAGTTGTGCATCCAGGACAACGCTGTCTGACCGCCACCGACTTTGTAGCTGCCGTAGGAGACATGCGACTCGGACCGGTAGAAGGTGTCGAGATCCTGGACCCGCTTCTCGTTCGCGCCCTCGGTCAGCTGAGCCTGCAGCGTCGGCAGCCCACCGTTGGCAATCAGATCGCTGACGATGGCACCGACTTCCATCTGGTAACGCCAGATGTTGGCGGGGTTGGCGTCGGAGCTCTGTGCGAGGAAACCAGCGAACCGGGTGATGAAATCGTTGGAAGCGGTGGCGCAGTAGAGATCATCGGGGATGCACACAGTGCGGGTGCGGTCGCTGATCCAGCCGAATCCGCCGACCCGGGGACCACCGGCGCCGGCACCCGGTGCGGGCGGGCCGACCTGGATATCGCCCGGGGCGCGGCGCGGATCGGAGATCAGGCCGACGCCCGCGATACGCTCCGGCCGGATCGGGCCCAGACCGGTGCCGATCTCGGCAGCGAGGTCACCGGCGGCGTCGGCGCCCTGGCTGTATCCCACGATCGCGACCTTGGTGGCGCCGCAGCGCTCGGCCATATTGGTGATCATGCCGCGGGCATTGGATACGGCCTCGTTCTTGGAGTCGGCGTAGACATCGCCTTCCCACGGGAATGCGGTGGCCGCATAGGTGACGTAGTCGACTTCGGCCGATGACGGTAGGCCGTTGGTCACCCTGGCGAGCATGCCCGGCGTGGGCCGCTTGTCGTGGCCGGTTTCCCAGGTCCCGGGAATCGCCACCACGTACAGACTCGGGCATCCCGGGTCGGCCGAGGCCGCCGGTGATCCTCCGAAGGCCGATCCCGACGCAACCACCGCACAGGCACCCAGCGCCGCGGCAACCCTTTTCAACTGCATTCTGCTCCAGTCAACCCTGGCCCCTGATCGGGACGCTCCCGTTTAAGTCATCGCCACGATGCTGAACCCGGTCGATGACACCGACGTGTGTAACAGGTGAACAACAACCACGCGTCACAATTACACGATCGGATCACGATCTCGTACCGGGACACACCGGAAATAACAATAGAGCGACGATCTTGGTATGGCCAGCCCAACCCCCCATTTCGACCTCCGCAGATATCAGGCGGAGGTAATGCGGCGGCGGACTCGACCGCCGATCCGTCCCGCACCCGCAGAAAACGGCGCGGTGTTCAGCGGAAATTTTCCGCCGAACACCGCGCCGCAACGTATTCGATTGTGCCGTAGCGATTGTGCCGTAGCCTTTCCGAATCAGCGGTTCATCACCGCCGACCCGAATTCAGCGCTGGGCTACAGCGGTCGGAGGGATCGGCGCGGGAAGCGCGGTCTCACCCTCCAGATACTTGTCCACCGCCGACGCGGCGGCCCGCCCTTCGGCGATGGCCCAGACGATGAGGGACTGACCGCGACCCATATCGCCGGCGACGAAGACACCGGGGATATTGGTTGCCCAGCTCTTGTCCCGCTGCACATTGCCGCGCTGGTCGTAGCCGACGCCGAGGTCGGTGAGCAGACCCGGCTTGTCCGGACCGACAAAGCCCATGGCGAGCAGCACCAGATCCGCCTCCAGGGTGAAATCGGTGCCCTCGACCTTCTCGAACCGGCCGCTGACCATCTTGACCTCGTGTGCGTCGAGGCCGGTGACCTTGCCGTCCGAACCGACGAAGCGTTCGGTGTTCACCGAGAACACCCGCTCGCCACCCTCTTCGTGTGCCGATGACACCCGGTACATCAGCGGATAGGTCGGCCACGGGGTCGATCCGGCGCGCTCTTCCGGCGGACGCGGCATGATCTCGAACTGGTGGACACTGGCCGCGCCCTGCCGGTGCGAAGTGCCCAGGCAGTCGGCGCCGGTGTCACCACCGCCGATGATGATGACCTTCTTGCCGTGCGCATGGATCGGCGGCAGACCGGTGTCGTCGGTTACCGGGTCACCTTGCTGCACCCGGTTCGCCCAGGGCAGGAACTCCATGGCCTGGTGGATCCCGTCGAGCTCGCGGCCCGGGATGGGCAGATCGCGGGCCTGAGTGGCACCACCGGCGAGGACCACCGCGTCGAACCGCTCGCGCAGCTCATCGGCGGTGATATCGACACCGACATTCACGCCGGCCTTGAAGATGGTGCCCTCGGCCTCCATCTGCGCCAACCGGCGATCGATGAAACGCTTCTCCATCTTGAATTCCGGGATCCCGTACCGCATCAGGCCGCCGATACGGTCGGCCCGCTCGAACACGGTGACGGTGTGACCGGCCCGGGTGAGCTGCTGCGCGGCAGCCAGTCCGGCGGGACCGGATCCGACGACCGCGACCCTCTTACCGGTGAGCCGGGTCGGATAGACCGGGGCGACCCAGCCTTCGTCGAAGGCGTTCTCGATGATCTCGACCTCGACCTGCTTGATGGTGACCGGATCCTGGTTGATCCCGAGCACGCAGGAGGCCTCGCACGGCGCCGGGCACAGCCGCCCGGTGAACTCCGGGAAGTTGTTGGTCGCGTGCAGACGGTCGATACCCTCGCGCCAGCGGTCCTGGTAGACCAGGTCGTTCCATTCGGGGATCAGGTTCCCCAGCGGGCAGCCGTTGTGGCAGAACGGAATACCGCAGTCCATACAGCGGCTGGCCTGCCGCTGCAGGGTCTGGTGCGGGAAACCCTCCTGGTAGACCTCTTTCCAGTCCATCAGCCGTAACGGCACCGGACGGCGTTCGGGTAGCTCCCGGGACGTGTGCTTCATAAATCCTTGGGTGTCACCCACGAGCGGCCTCCATAATTGCCTCGTCGACGTCTTTACCGCTCTTCTCGGCCTCGGAGATGGCGAGCAACACCTTCTTGTACTCGCGCGGCATGACCTTTACAAAATGGTTGACCTGCTGCGACCAGTCGCCCAGGATCCGTTCGGCCACGGCCGAGCCGGTCTGCTCGCGGTGCTGGCCGATGATGTCGCGCAGCCAGGTGAAATCGTCACCGGACAGCGCTTCGACGGCCTCGGCCTGTTCCGGGTTGACCCGACCGGAGAAGGTTGCGTCGGGGTCGTAGACGAACGCCAGACCACCGGACATACCGGCGCCGAAGTTGCGTCCGGTATCGCCCAGGATGACGACCCGCCCGCCCGTCATGTACTCACAGGCGTGGTCACCGACGCCCTCGACCACCGCGGTGGCACCGGAGTTGCGCACAGCGAACCGTTCGCCGACCACACCGCCGATGAACGCCTGGCCGCTGGTCGCGCCGAACAGGATGACGTTCCCGGCGATGATGTTCTCTTCGGCCCGGAAATCGGCCGGAGCGTTGGGCGCCGGGCGTACCACCAGGTGGCCACCCGAAAGACCCTTGCCGACATAGTCGTTCGCGTCGCCCTGCACCCGCAGGGTGATACCGGCCGGGACGAAGGCGCCGAAGCTGTTTCCGGCCGATCCGGTGAGGGTGATGTCGATCGTGTCGTCGGGCAGCCCCGCGCCACCGTAGAGCTTGGTCACCTCGTGGCCCAGCATGGTGCCGACCGTCCGGTTCACGTTCGTGATCTTGGTGTCGATCCGGACCGGTTTGCCGAATTCGAGCGCGTCGCGGCTCTGCGCGATCAGCTCGTTGTCCAGCGCCTTGTCCAGGCCGTGGTCCTGCTCCTTGGTCTGGCGGCGGTCCTGGAACATGAACGCCGTCTCGACATCGTCGAGGATGGGCGACAGATCCAGTTTGCTCGCCTTCCAGTGGCGCTTGGCCTTGCCGGTGTCGAGCAGATCGACCCGGCCGACAGCCTCGTCGAGCGTGCGGAAACCCAGTTCCGCCAGCAGTTCCCGGACTTCCTCGGCGATGTACATGAAGAAGTTCACGACGAACTCGGCCTTGCCGGTGAACCGTTCACGGAGCACCGGATTCTGGGTGGCTACACCGACCGGGCAGGTGTCGAGGTGGCAGACCCGCATCATGATGCAGCCCGAGACAACCAGCGGCGCTGTCGCGAAACCGTATTCCTCGGCGCCCAGCAGCGCCGCGATCATCACATCGCGGCCGGTCTTCATCTGACCGTCGACCTGCACCACGATCCGGTCGCGCAGACCGTTGAGCAGCAGGGTCTGCTGGGTTTCGGCCAGGCCGAGCTCCCAGGGGCCACCGGCGTGCTTGAGCGAGGTGAGCGGCGAGGCACCGGTACCGCCGTCGTGGCCGGAGATGAGCACCACATCGGCGTGCGCCTTGGACACACCTGCCGCGACCGTGCCGACACCGGGCTCGGCGACCAGCTTCACGTGGATCCGCGCCTGCGGATTCGCGTTCTTCAGGTCGTGGATGAGCTGCGCCAGATCCTCGATGGAGTAGATGTCGTGGTGCGGCGGCGGCGAGATCAGACCGACACCCGGCGTGGAGTGGCGGACCTCGGCGACCCACGGGTACACCTTGTGCGCGGGCAGCTGACCGCCCTCGCCGGGCTTGGCGCCCTGGGCCATCTTGATCTGGATATCGGTGCAGTTGGTCAGGTAGTGCGCGGTCACGCCGAAGCGCCCCGAGGCCACCTGTTTGATCGCGCTGCGCCGCCAGTCACCGTTTTCCTCCGGTTCGAACCGGGCCGGCGATTCGCCGCCCTCACCGGAGTTGGAACGCCCACCCAGCCGGTTCATCGCGATGGCCAGGGTTTCGTGTGCCTCGGCCGAGATGGAGCCGTAGCTCATGGCGCCGGTGGAGAAACGCTTCACGATCTCGCTGGCGGGCTCGACATCCTCGATCGGAATCGGTGAGCGCGCGCCCTTCTTGAACTTGAACAGACCGCGCAGCGAGGCCAGCCGCTCGGACTGGTCGTCGATCAGCTTGGTGTACTCCTTGAAGATCGAGTACTGCCCGCTGCGGGTGGCGTGCTGCAGTTTGAAGACGGTGTCCGGGTTGAACAGGTGGTATTCGCCCTCGCGGCGCCACTGGTACTCACCGCCCACCTCGAGCTCACGGTGCGCGCGCTCGTTGCGGTTCTCCAGGAACGCGACGGCGTGCCGGGTCGCCACATCGGCGGCGATCTCGTCGAGTCCGATGCCGTCCAGATGCGAGCGCAGGCCGGTGAAGTACTCGTCCACCAACTTCTGCGACAGGCCGATCACCTGGAACAGCTGCGCGCCGTTGTAGGAGGCGACGGTGGAGATGCCCATCTTGGACATCACCTTCAGCACGCCCTTGCTGGCGGCCTTGTTGTAGTTCGAAACAGCCTTGCGGTAGTCGGCGGCCGTATCGCCGGTGCTGCCGGGCACCTCCAGGGCACCCCGGTCGAGCATGTCCTCGATCGATTCGAAGGCCATGTACGGGTTGATGGCCGCGGCACCGAAACCGACCAGCGTGGCCATATGGTGCACCTCGCGGGCGTCACCGGCCTCGACCACCAGGCCGACCATGGTGCGGGTGCGTTCCCGGACCAGGTGGTGGTGCACCGATGCGGTGAGCAGCAGCGACGGGATCGGCGCGAGCTTCTCGTTGGATTCGCGATCGGACAGCACGATGATCCGGGCGCCACCGTCGATGGCCGCCGAGACCTGGGTGTTGATCGCGTTCAGGGCGCGGCGCAGGCCTTCGCCGCCGGCGGCGACCTCGTACAGGCCGCGCACGACCACCGAGCGCAGACCGGGCTGGCTGCCGTCGTCGTTGATATGGACCAGCTTCGCCAGCTCATCGTTGTCGATGATCGGCTGCTGGATCACGATCTGACGACAGGAGTCCGGGCTGGGGTGCATCAGATCGGATTCCGGGCCGATATGGCGACGCAGGCTGGTGACGACCTCTTCCCGGATGGCGTCCAGCGGCGGGTTGGTGACCTGCGCGAACTGCTGGGAGAAGTAGTCGAAGAGCAACCGCGGCCGCGATGACAGCACCGCGATCGGGGTATCGGTGCCCATCGAACCCAGCGCTTCCGCGCCGGTCTTGGCCATCGGCGAGATCAGCAGGTTCAGTTCCTCGAGGCTGTACCCGAAGATCTGCTGCCGGATGAGCACCCGGTCGTGCGACATATGGATATGCGGCCGGTCCGGAAGGTCGGAGAGGTGCTTGATGCCCTCGTCGAGCCATTCCCGGTAGGGATGCTCGGCGGCCAGCTGGGACTTGATCTCGTCGTCGCCGACGATCCGGCCCTGGGCAGTGTCCACCAGGAACATCCGGCCGGGCTGCAGGCGCACCTTGCGGACGACCTTGGACTGGTCGATATCGAGAACACCGACCTCGGAGGCCATGACCACCAGACCGTCGTCGGTGATCCAGATCCGGCTCGGGCGCAGACCGTTGCGGTCCAGCACGGCGCCGATGACGGTGCCGTCGGTGAAGCACACCGACGCGGGGCCGTCCCACGGCTCCATCAGCATCGAGTGGTATTCGTAGAACGCCCGACGTTCGGCGTCCATGTTCTCGTTGCGTTCCCAGGCTTCGGGGATCATCATCAGCACCGCGTGCGGCAGGGTGCGGCCGCCCAGATGCAGCAGTTCCAGGACCTCGTCGAAGCGAGCGGTATCGCTGGCCCCGGGGGTACAGACGGGGAAGATCTTCTCCAGCCGGTTCTTGCCGGCCGAATCCTTGCCGAAGATATCCGAACGCAGCAGCGCCTCACGCGCGCGCATCCAGTTCTCGTTACCGGCGACGGTGTTGATCTCACCGTTGTGCGCGACCCGGCGGAACGGGTGGGCCAGCGGCCAGGACGGGAAGGTGTTGGTGGAGAACCGGGAGTGCACGATACCCAGGGCGCTCTCCACCCGGTCGTCCTGCAGATCCAGGTAGAAGGCCCGCAGCTGCGGGGTGGTGAACATGCCCTTGTAGACGAAGGTCTGGCCGGACAGGCTCGGGAAATAGACCGACTCCCGGCCGACCGCCCCCTCGCCCGCACCCGCGCGGCCGAGTTCGTGCTCGACCCGTTTGCGGACGACATAGGCGCGCCGTTCGAGATCCATCCCGGAGAGCTGTTCGGCCGTATCGGCGGGAGAGGCGATGAACAGCTGCCGGAACAGTGGCATGGCATCGCGCGAGAGCGCGCCGAGCGACGATTCGTCGATCGGGACCTCACGCCAGCCCAGTACCGTCAGACCCTCTTCCTTGACGATCTTCTCGACGCCGTAGCAGGCGCGAGCGGCCTCGCGCCGGGCCTGGGGCAGGAAGGCGATACCGGTGGCGTAGGAGCCCTCCGCGGGCAGGTCGAAGTCGACGACTGCCCGGAAGAACCGGTCGGGTACCTGGATGAGGATGCCCGCGCCGTCGCCGGAATTCGGCTCGGCGCCCGCGGCACCGCGGTGCTCCAGATTCAACAGGGCCGTAATAGCCTTGTCGACGATGTCACGGCTGCGGCGACCGTGCATATCACCGACGAACGCGACACCGCAGGCGTCGTGTTCGTTCGCCGGGTCGTAGAGCCCGATGGGTCCGGGGGACCTGTGGCCAGGTAGTTGCGTCATGCCTCTGCCTTCGAAAAAGTCGACCTCGACGTGGTGCGGCCTGTGGTGAGTACGCCCTGTCGAACGCCGGTACTGTCGAACGCTCCCTGCTTGGACTGCGTTCGTACGGTGGCCGACACCAGCCGCGCTGATGGTGTTCGGCGTGCAGTCACGTCTGAAGTTTTTCCACCTGTCGCTGTGCGCAGGTACCCGCCGGTAACGAAACGCTTACGCGTCCGGAACCTGGGGGCGGGATTTCGCCCGCTAGGCTGGCCTGATCGGTGATCGCCCGAGCATGCCCTCGGCCGGACATCGGTATGTGCGGCGTAAGAGCAAACGATAAGCCAGGTCCGGGGTCCAACCAACCAAGGTTGCCCTAATAATCGGATCTAGCTGGGCTTCTTCATTTCGTTCCTCCACATATGCGCGTTTTCTAGTGTAAAGCAGCTTTCGGGGGCGGATCGATCCCGGATCGCCCCTCCGAGCAGCGGCGATCCAAGGGTTGCGAGCCCTTCCCGATGCCACGCCACATCCGGCGAAACCACGCTCACCTGCATCGAAGATGAATTCCCGGCCGCGCAGGACGGCAAACCCATCAGCGTGCGGCTAACTGTCGCGCGCCTCGATGAGATGTTCGTGACAGCGTCGTGACAAGCACAGGACATGATCCGACCGTCCGGACTGTTTTTGGGTTCAACACCTCAGCACATGATCAGCAAACCTTGTATCCAGTGGTTCACGACACACTTTTCCGGCGCGATCGCGCCCCGTTCCCGTTGCGGCAGCACAAGATTCGACACCCGTACCCGCGCCGTCGGAATACGGTCCCGCGGCGGTCGTGGAATGCTGATCGGCACCCTTGTGAAGATCCCCACACCCACTCACCAAGGGTCGATCGGCAGGCGTGTGTCCTGTCACGCTGAGACAACGAATCGATGACAGCTGCAGAGGATATGAGCCCCATGAGCGTCACCGGCATGTTCATCCGGCTCGGCGGCGGACAGCCCGCCGAAACCGCCGAGGGATACGAGCGAACCGGCTACACGATCACCGGCACGGGTGTGGCGTTGTTCGCACTCGTCGCCGGCTCGGTCGCCGCCACCACCATGGGTGCCGCCGATCAACCCCCGCTCGCGGTCGCGGCGATCGGTCTGACAGCGGGGCTCCTCGCCGGCCTGCTCGGCCGGGCCCTGGCCGGGGCCGCGCCGACCGCCCGTCCCGATCTGCCGGCCGGAACCGTCAATTTTCCGGCGGTCGCCACCCGGGTCGGCATCGCCGTCCTCGCCGGCGTAGTGCTGGCCGAGATGGCGATGACCGTACTGTTCGGCGGCACCGTGGACCGGTTACTGGACGATCGTGCGGCGGCGGCAGCCGCTACGACACCGGCCGTACGCACCGCCCAGGACGAACTCGACCGGGCCGTTGCCGACCGCACCGCACTGGACGGGACCATCGCGGCGGCTACCACGGAGATCGACACCGCTCTGATCATCGCCCGATGCGAGTTCAACCCGTCTCCGCAGTGCCCGCAGACCAAGATCACCGGAGTGCCCGGCCGCGGACCGGAGGCCCAGACCGCGAACGACATGCTCGACGACGCGCGAACCGCACTCGGCGCCGCGCAGAACCGCGTCGCCCCGATCGACCAGCGCGTAACCGACGCCCGCCTGGCCCTGCACAACGCGCGGGCAGCGATCGCAGACGGCGATCGCGGGTTCGGCGCTCGGTGGTCGGCGGCGCACGACTACACCACCGGGCACTGGGAAGCACTGGCCTTGCGGCTGCTCACCTGGGCGGTCTTCGCCCTGTTGGCACTGCTGCCGCTGGTTCTGCGCCGGTGGCGCGGTGAAACAGCACAGGAGCGGCGCCGGGCCGCCGAAACCGTCCGAGACCGCGCCGAACGCGCCGCGGACGCCGCGATCGCCGAGAAGGAGGCCGCGGTCCGGGCCGATACTGCGGCCCTCCGGGCCGAACAGCAGCTGACCGCCGCCAAGCTCGCGGCCGAAGCCGATACCACTATCGACCGGGAGCGGCAGCGCACCCGGGTCATCGCCGCGCTCGGCAGCCTGGAGATCGGAGTCACCGAACGCGACCCAGATTCCGCGCTGCTGCCACCGGCCGGAAACAACGCACTGCCGCCGGGGGCCGGGAAATCCGATATGCCGGTGCCCCTCGGCAAAGAGGTCGCGGTCCGGGAGCCGGCGGGTCTGGAGCTTCCACTCATCGGCACCGTCCCCTTCACCGATACCGCTGCGCGCTGGATCCGCCCGTTCGTCCCGGGTTTCATCAGCTCGGCCATCGATACCGCCATCGATACCGCGAGCCAGCCGCTGCGCACCGCACGCCATGTGCTCACCGAAGCCGAAGAGATCACCTTCACGCTGCGCCGGGCACGAAAGGTCACTGTCGACAGCGATATCGGCGGCCCCCGCACGGTCCGGGAAACCTCCATTCGTGGCCGCGAGGGTCCAGTGGCCGCCGAAATCACCCTCGATTCCGACGCCATCGTCTCCGCCACGACCCATCTGGAACCGGCGACCACGGCCGCGCTGCCCGCGGGCAGCGCACGGACGGAGTCCGGTCCCCGCGCCCTGCCCCCGGGCAGCTGATCGCCGCGCGACCGACCCCGGCTGTTCATCGCACCACTGCGATCCACCGCACCGGTCGGACGCACCGGCGCACTGCTCCGGCCGGGCGCTGACTTCGATGGGCTTCACCCGCCTGCGCCCATTAGACTCGGCCGCGTGCAGCCTGCCGCTGATACGGCCGGTTCCGTCGGGGCGGGAAGATATCCGGAAGAACGACCCCAGACAGCGACGGTTCCGATCCGCCCGCTGAGTTTCCGGGAACTGCTCGACGCGCCGTTCGCCTTGTTGCAGGCCGATATCCGCATCCTGGCTGGATGCGCCGCGGTCCTGCTGGTGGCCGGGGAACTGGTGGTCGCCGGTTCGATCGGGTCGGTCTCCCACCTCACCGGTGGTTCGGATGCGGGAACCGCCCTCGCCGCGCTGTTCGCGACCCTCGCCGCCGCCTGGTTCGTCCGGCTCACCCTGCGCGGTGTCACGGTCGCCGTCGGCCTGGCCCGGGCCGGACAGATGCCGATCGGACTGCGGGAGAGCCTGCGCCGGAGCAGCGCGCGGCTGGGTCCGCTGCTACTGACCCAGCTGCAGTTCACCGCGATCGGGATCGCGGTGCCGAGTATCAGCGGACTGTTCTTCCCGCTCACTTTTCTCGGTGGTCTGCTGTGGTTCCTGATCACCTACCCCTGCTGCCTGCTCTGGCTCGCCTGGCTACGGGCACGTCATCTCGCGGCCGTCCCGGTGGTGTTCGCCGAGGACGCGGGTGCCGCTGCGGCGTTTGCCCGATCGGGGCTGCTGGTCGGGAATCTGCGTATCCGGCGAGCCGGGCTCTGGATCTGCCAGCGACTGCTGTTCACGCTGCTCGTGGCACCGCTGCTGGGCCTTCTACTGTTCGTCGGTGATATCTCCGGCACCCACCGGTGGGCATTCCTCGTACTGGTCACCACCGCCGGGCTTCTGCTGGCCGCTTTCGCCGAAATCGTGGAGTCCAGCGCCCGAGTCGTCGGCTACCTGGATCTGCGCTGCCGCCGTGAGGGCATCGATATCCGGATCCCCGCACCCGCCGGAGTCCGCCGATGACCGATCCCGACCGGACCGTCCCGGAACCACCCGGTCTCGATGCGGCAGCTGTACACGGGAGTGCCGCCGAATACGCTGCCACGCGGGGCGATTTCGACACCGCGCTACGCGAACGCTTCCGCGCGGTGATGCGGGGCATGGAACAGCGCGGGCTGCTCGAGGTACGCCGATCGCGGACCGCCCGGGAGACCTCGCACGAGGCAGCGTCGAGCCTGCCCATCGAACATTCCGGCGAACTCCCCGCCGCCGCTCACGCTTTCGACGAAGTCGTCTACGGCGGCCGCCGCGCGAGCGAGGACGAATACCGTCGGCTGACGCAAGCCGACCGGTACTCGACCGCTGCACCGCCCCCGGCACCCGAGCCGGTGGATATCGAATCCGATTCGCGCGGGTCCCGGCCGCGGCGAGGGGCCGGGCAATGGCCCGGGCTCCTGCGCGACCCCCGGTTCTGGGGTGGAGTCGCCGCGCTGGCCCTGACCCTGCTGGTGCTGTATGCGGTACTACAGGGCTGCACCGGCCCCAGCGCACCACGCCCGCCGGACGCGCCGCCTATCGATCCGCCCCCGATGAACCCACCGCCCGATTACGACCCCGACCTCCCCCGGCCCACCGGTGGCGATTCCGTTTTCGACCGCGCCCCGGACCGGCTCGCCTTCGGCGGTCTGCAGTTCCTGATCGCCGGAGCCCTGCTGGTGTGGTGGCGGGCGCGGCGGCGGGGCACGGTGGTGGGTGAACCCCGGCCGGTGGAGGTCGCGGCCGATGAACTGTTGTCCGGGCAGGCGGGCCTCTACCGCCGGTCCGGCGATTACCCGCATATCGCGGGTGTGTTGCGTGCCGCGACCGTGCGCAGACTGCGTCGCACACTCGGCACCGGAGCCGCCCCGGAGGAACTGGCGGCCTCGGTCGCCGCCCGTATCGGTGCCGACCCGGGCGTCGTCGGCACGGCGCTCTACGGGCCGGTGCCCGACGGGAGAACCTTGGAACTCGTTGCCGCGCAACTCGAATGGATCGAAGCGGAGGTCGGATGACCAGCATTGACACCGGTAAGGCAGACACGGGAGATTCCGAGGCTCGCACCGCGGCCGAGGCGGCCGCCGCGTTCGCGGCCCTGCGCGCCGAGATCGGCAAGGCGGTGGTGGGTAACGACAACGCCGTCATGTATCTCGTACTGGCGTTGCTGTGCCGCGGACATGTCCTGCTGGAGGGGGTTCCGGGCGTCGCGAAGACACTGCTCGTCCGCGCCCTGGCCACCTCGCTGGATCTACAGCACAGCCGGGTGCAGTTCACCCCGGACCTGATGCCGGCCGATGTCACCGGGTCGCAGATCTACGATCCGCATTCGGCCGAGTTCACCTTCCGCAGTGGCCCGGTGTTCACGAACCTGCTCCTGGCCGACGAGATCAACCGCACCCCACCGAAAACCCAATCGGCGCTGTTGGAATCCATGGAAGAGCGGCAGGTTTCGGTCGACGGTCGCCCCCGGCCCCTGCCCGACCCGTTCGTCGTGGTCGCCACCCAGAACCCGATCGAGCAGGAGGGCACCTACCCGCTGCCCGAGGCGCAATTGGATCGGTTCCTGTTCAAGGTCGATATCCATCTCCCCGACCGAGATGACGAATTCCGCGTATTGCAGCGGCATGCCGAAGGTTTCGATCCCCGCGACCTCGCCGCGGCGGGGCTACGGCCGGTCGCCGGCCCGGCGCATATCGCGGCGGCCCGGGCGGCCGTAGCCGGAATCACCATCCGCCCCGAGGTGCTGGCCTACATTGTCGATCTGTGCCGCGCCACCCGGACCGTCCCGGCCGTCCAACACGGCGCGTCCACTCGCGGCGCGACCGCACTCATGTCCGCGTCTCGCGCGCTGGCCTGGTTGAACGGGCGGGGTTTCGTCACACCCGACGATGTGAAAACGGTTGCCGTGGCGGCCTTGCGGCACCGGCTGCGACTACGTCCAGAAGCAGAACTGGACGGGGTGACCGGGGAACAGGTCATGGCTTCGCTGCTGGTCTCGATCCCGGTCCCGGTGTAGACCGTGGTCGTCACCGGCCGACTGGTCGCTGTCGCGGCCGCGGCGGCGACGGTGGTGATGCTGCTGGTTCCGTCCTGGATCGGAGTATCGGCGGCCACCGCGATGATCCTCGTGCTCGCCGGCGCCGACCGGCTGCTGGCCGCCCGTGCCGACCAAGTCGCGTTGCACCGGCCGGAGTTGTCGGTGCTGCGCCTCGGTGCCGGCACCGAGGTCGAGTTGGCGGTGACCAATACCGGACCGCGAACGCTGCGGGGTCTGGTCTGGGACGATTGGCCGGCCAGCGCCCACGCCACCGAGCGCGAACACCGCATCACCGTTCCCGTGTCCGGCCGGATCCGGCTGTACACGACCCTCACTCCCGGCTATCGCGGCGACCGCGCTGCCGGCCCCGTGACGTTGCGCCTGTTCGGACCGCTGGGTCTGGCCGGACACCAGTTCCGCCGCACCGTCCCCGCCCGGGTCCGAGCCCTCCCTCCTTTCCGGAGCGAACGACTGCTCGCCGCCAAGGTGCAGCGACTGCAACATCTGGAGGGCCGCAATCTGGCCGATCGACGCGGTCCGGGAACCGAATTCGATTCGTTTCGCGAGTACGTACCGGGTGACGACGTCCGCACCATCGACTGGCGGGCCACCGCGCGAGCCAACGATGTACTCGTCCGCACCTGGCGCCCGGAACGCAACCGCCAGGTACTGATGCTTCTCGACACCGGCCGGATCAGCGCGGGCCGGGTCGGCGAGGGGACCCGGCTGGAAACGGCGATCGAGGCGGCGCTGCTGCTCGGCAGTCTGGCCGCTGCCGGCGGCGATATGGTCGGCCTGCTCGCCTACGATCGTGCGGTGCGCGCCGAAGTCCGTATCGGAGTCGGTCGCGGTATCCAGCCCAAACTCATGCATGCCCTGGCCGGGGTCACGCCCGCATTGGTCGACACCGATGCCGAGGGATCGGTCCGAGCGGCGATCCAGCGCGTCCGTCGACGCAGTTTGATCGTCTGGTTCACCAGCCTGGACGGTGCTGCGGTAACCGAGAACCTAGTGCCGGTGCTACCCGTTCTGGCCGAACGTCACCGCGTGCTGATCGTCTCGGTCACCGATCCGGATATCGCCGCCTCGGCGACCGAGCGTGGCGACCTGCGGGGGCTGTACCGGGCCGCTGCCGCCGAGTCCAGGATCGCCGAGCAGGCGGTGCTGCAGGAAAAGCTGCGCCGGATGGGAATCGCGGTGGTCGCGGCAGCGGGAGCGGATCTGCCCGCGGCCCTGGCGGACGAATACCTGGAACTCAAACAGTCCGGCGCACTCTGATCTCCGGGCGGACCGCCTCAGGACAGGGCGGTGAACCCGACAGATGGGAACGCGAACGGCCCCGGAGGTGCGGGCGGCGGAAGTGCGCGCCGCTGACGCTCGGCGATCACACTGCCCAGGATCTGCACGGGTGGATAGCCGGCCGGCGGGGCGATTCGCAACCGGTCGCACACCGCGGAGACGAGCGCATTCCCGAGTTCGTACTGTGCGCCCGGTGTCAGCGCGTCGATCCGCGTCAGATACTGCCGCACAGCCAAGGCGAGATCCTCAGGGAAAGCGGTGAGATCCAGTTCGGCGGACCAGCCGGTCAGCCAGGCCGGCGGTACGGCCAGCGCGGGTACCGAGAGCCGCTGCTGGATATGCACCACCACAGTTCCCGCGAGTACATCGCCCACCCGGCGCGCGTGTGGTGAACACATCGAACTCGCCACAGCGATCACGCCGAAGAGCCCGAGCATCCAGAAATCCACGATCGCACCGGTGAGGCCTCGGGTCAGCGCGTGCCGGAAATCGACCGGGCCACCGTCGGCGCGCACCACGCGCAAGCCGAGGGCCAGTTTGCCCGGTGTGGCGCCGCGCAGCAGTGTCTCGAACGCGACCGGGTAGCCGACGAGCACGGTAACCAGCGAAATCAACATCAGGGTGGTGAACCACGGGTTGGAGTCGTTTCCGTTGACCAGCAGCAGCGCACCGGCGAACATCGCGATCCCGAGCACGGCTTGCACCATGAGGTCGAGCACGAACGCTGCCGCGCGGGTCGGGATGCGGGCGACCGGCAGCTCGATCGCTACAGCTTCGCCCGTCGTGAATTCGGCCATATCGCATAGCATTCTTCCACGGCGACCGGTTTTCCGACCCTGTAGTCGGTGGCGCGGGGTCCGGGCCGCCACCGGCTCGCCGAGCACGAGCCACGACTGTTGTCGCACTCGGCAGAGCTCGGCGAGCACCGACGCCGCGATACGCGACGGCGGTACAGGCGGGAGCGGGAGGCGAGCCCATGGACGTGGACGCATACAGCGCGAGGCACCGGCACGCCTGGGCCAGATTGGACGTGTTGTCGCGTAAGCGCACACTCACCGGCGCCGAGGCCGACGAACTGGTGTTGTTGTATCGGCGCACCTCACAGCAGCTGGCCCGGTTGCAGACGCACAGTCCCGAGCCCGAATTGGTGGCCGGGCTCGGCGCGGTGATCGCCCGCGCCCGCGGCAGGATCGTGGGCAGCGCGCCGAACACCTGGACCGAGATCGTCCGTTTCTTCACGCATGGGTTTCCCGGCGCGGTGTATCGCGCCCTCGGCTGGTGGCTGAGCGTCGCGGTGGCGTTCCTGGGTGTCTCGACCGGGATCGCGGCCTGGATCACCGACAATCCGGCGGCCCGCGAAACTCTTGGGGTTCAAGGAAACACCGGTGCTCTGACCGCGCCCGGCGGCGCCTTCGAGACCTACTACACCGAGCATTCCAACGACGCGTTCGCCGCATTGGTCTGGACCAACAATGCCTGGGTAGCGGCGCTGGCCCTCTTCCTGGGCGTATTCATCGTGCCTGTGGTCTACCTACTTTTCATGAACGCCCTGAATATCGGCGTCACAGCAGGTTTGATGGCCGAAGCCGGACGACTGGACTCGTTCTTCGGCTTCCTGCTGCCACACGGGATGCTGGAGCTGACAGCCATTTTCATCGCAGGCGGCGCGGGGCTGAAACTCGGCTGGACCCTCATCGATCCGGGCCGGCTGAGCCGTGCCGAGGCCGTGGCCCGGCAAGGACGCGCCACCGCGGCGATTGCCCTCGGCCTGGTGCCGACTTTACTGGTAGCGGGGCTGTTGGAAGGATTCGTGACCCCGAGCGCCCTGCCCACCCCCGCCCGGATCGCGATCGGATTGCTCGCCGAAACAGCCTTCCTCACTTATATCTTCACCGCCGGACGCCGGGCGGCACGCCCGGCGGGTGCGAGAAAAGCAGTGGCAGAGGGCTCGCATCTTGTGCAATAACAGATAGACAACCCCGAGCACACAACGCTCGACCTCAATTTGTGAGGTTGCAGCAACGTGAGTCGAATGACCTGTGTGAATCCCCCGATTGAATTCCGCTGGCCGCAGCGAGTCGCCGCTCTAGCTGCGGCCAGCGTTACCGTTTACTCTACACAATCGTTACCCCTACGCAACCCGTTGCGGCTGAGGTCACAGGTACGCGTCGGGGTGCGGCAAACTTCCAGACACCCCCCAGGATGACCTATCCCAGCTAACTTTCAGCAGGCACCAGCAGGCTTGCAATGGTGCTTTCATTTGCAAGTACATTTGGTTTTTACTGGTCACGGACATATCCGTAACCATGGTTACGCGTAATCGATTTCGGGCCCGTCCCGATGCTCGCTCGAACCGCCGTTAACTCGGCCAACCCGGCGGCAACCAGCACATTCGCGCGTCGTTAACACGGTTGCCGAACGGCCGGCACGGATGAAAAATACCCAGGGTTTGTTTAGCGCGGCCAAACCCGCCACACCCCCCGAACAGGAGCCCCACAGACACCTCGCGGTAGTTAACCAAGGCGGTTCCAGGACGTGAACTGGGTCACCGATGCCGCCGACTTAGGCAAACCTCAGCAGCGTCGCCGCAACCGGAAAGTTTTTGTGTGACCTTGGTCTCATTCAGGCATACCAAAAGGGAGACCGACTGTTCACAGCGGGCAGCGCAGGCGAAAAACTCCACGCCGGCCCGGCCACAATCCCCCGGCCACAATCCCCCGGCCACAGCCGACCGGAACGCCGACCGGGCCACCGAATGACACGAAAAAGGGGCCGAAATGACGATCACGCCTGGCGTAACCACCGTTCCGACCCCGGAAAAGCGAGCAGGGATCACATGAGCGCGCCGCCATCGACCCGGATCTCGGTACCCGTGATGTAGCGGCCGTCGTCGGAACCCACCATCGCGATCACCCCGGCTATGTCCTCCGGATTCCCCAGCGCGCCGCCGTTGAGCCATCCGGTCAGCCGGGCGAACAGGGTCCAGTCCGCATCCTCGGGTTGGTCGGTGATGGATTCGGTGGTGATCCCGCTCGTGATACCGGCCGGGACGATATTGACCGCCCGCAATCCCTGCTTCGCGTACTCCAGGCCGATCGCATGGGTGAAGGAGGCCACGCCGCCTTTCGACGCGGCGTAGGCGGCCAGATACGGGGCCGCCTGGAAGGCCGACGTGGACGACAGGTTGATCACCACGCCTCGGCCGGATTCCAGCAGTGGGGGCAACAGCGCCTGGGTCATCAGGAAAGTACCCGTCAGATTGACGTTGATGACCCGGTTCCACTCGTCCAACGGCATCTCGTGTGTTCGCGCCGGTTTCAGGATCCCCGCGCAGTTGACGAGTACGTCCAGCCCGCCCAGCGTCCGCAACGCGGTATCGGCAGCCGCGCGCACGGATTCGATATCGGCGATGTTCACCACCACAGTGCTGATCCGGTCGGCCGCGTCACCAGCTTTGTCCACCGTGCCGGCCAGACCGGATTCATTGATATCGGCGGCGACGAGCTGGGCACCCTCGTCCAGCAGCCGCAGGGCCACACCCTGCCCGATTCCCGAACCCGCACCTGTCACCAGCACTCGACGGCCTTCATATCTCCGCATGGCATGAATTAGAACAGGTTCGAATAGAGAGTCAACGGGTTCGATGGATTTTGCGGCAGCTTTCTGTAACACGTTCTACGTGTGAAACCTGCGGAGACGAATCCACCGTGACCACCGACACACCGAACGTTGCCTTCACGGCCAGCCGGCCGATCGCGAACCCGGGAAACAGAAGAAGCCGTGGATCACAATGATCCACGGCTTCTTCTCGGTGGGCGAAGGGGGACTTGAACCCCCACGTCCCGAAGGACACTGGCACCTGAAGCCAGCGCGTCTGCCATTCCGCCACTCGCCCGAGCGACGGAAAGACACTAACACGGAGATGTCCGGGCGAAGAAATCACGTGGTCACAGCCCTGCGGAAAGCGCTACTGACCTGGACTCGGGAGCAAAATATCCGGTCCAAGGGAACTACGGCACGGTTCCGGTAGTTACAGGTATAGCCGAACGTGGATATCATGCAGAGAACGTGCTCGTAGTGCGACACGCCGTATTCGCGTGTCGTCGCAAAGAATGAGGAGAGACTCACCGAAGGGAGGGCCCACATGGGGATCGTCTCGCGTTTCGAGCGTCGCCTACAGGGCGCCGTCGGTGACGTCTTCGCCAGAGTCTTCGGCGGGAACGTCGTCCCCCAGGAAGTCGAGGCAGCGCTGCAGCGTGAGGCCACCGACAACGTCCGGGATGTCGGCGGCGGGCATCTGCTCGCACCCAACAGTTACGTGATCACCATCAACTCGTCGGACCACCGGCAGCTGGACGCCGATCACGACGTCACCACCCGCGCTTTCGCCAAACATCTGCAGGATTACATCCGTGATCAAGGCTGGCAGACCTATGGCGAAGTGCACGTGGCGTTCGAGGCATCCCCTACGCTGCACACCGGAATGTTCAGGACGAGCGGTCGCGTCGACCCCGACGCGAACCGCGGAGCTGCACCGGCTCGCCGCCCGGAACCGCTACAACGACCCGCTAACCCGCAACCAGGAGCTGGCCCCATGACGCAGAACTCTGGCTACGACCCGAGCCGTGAGCACGCGGAGTCCGATCCACGCAATCGCGGGTACGCTCCCGGACCCGCGGGACGCGGGCCGCAGAACGGCGCGTACCCCGAGGACTACGGTCCCGGCGCGCCCTACAACGGCAGCCAGGACTACCAGAGCGGCTACGACTACCAGCAGGGCGGCGCGGCCTACGACCAGCAGGGCTACGGCGCCCAGCAGGGTGGTTACGACCAGCAGGCCTACGGTCAGCAGCCCGGGTACGACCAGCAGGGCTACGCACAACAGCCCGGCTACGACCAGGGGTACGACCAGCAGGGCTACGCACAACAGCCCGGCTACGACCAGGGGTACGCACAGCAACCCGGTTACGACCAGCAGGGGTACGACCAGCAGGGCTACGCACAACAGCCCGGCTACGACCAGCAGCAGGGCTACGACCAACAGCAGGGCTACGCACAGCAACCCGGGTACGACCAGCAGGGGTACGCCCAGCAGCCCGGCTACGACCAGGGGTACGACCAGGGCTACGCACAGCAGCCCGGTTACGACCAGGGGTACGACCAGCAGGCCTACGGTCAGCAGCAGGGCCAGGGCTATCCGCCGCAGGCCGGCCAGCCGGCGGGCTACGGCGCACCTGCCGGATACGCGCCGGCGGCCGGGCCCGGTTTCTCCGCGACACTCGCGCTCGACGACGGCAGCGGGCGGACCTACCAACTGAGGGAAGGCAGCAACATCATCGGCCGCGGCCAGGATGCGCATTTCCGGCTGCCCGATACCGGCGTCTCCCGACGGCATATCGAGGTGCGCTGGGACGGCCAGACCGCGATGCTGTCCGACCTCGGATCCACGAACGGCACGCTGGTGAACGGCTCCCCCGTACAGGATTGGCAACTCGCCGACGGCGACGTGATCCGTGCCGGGCACTCCGAGATCCTCATCCGTATTGTCTGATGCCGTAGGCTCGCCGTGCGGATCACGAGGCGCCTCTCGCATAATGGGGCGGCCTAATCGTGATCTGTCTCGCCCGACGGCCCTATGATGTGCCAACACACGCGCGGCACCGCACAGCGGTCCGCCGGGACGAGCATCGCAGTGGGGTGGGTCGCACCACGCCTACGGCACCGACACACGGTCGAACAGGAGGTGGAGCGCCGTGCAGGGATTGATCTTGCAGCTGACCCGTGCCGGGTTCCTCCTGCTGCTGTGGCTGTTCGTCTGGGCAATCCTGCGTACCCTCCGCAGTGATATCTACGCGGCTTCCGGCAAACGACTTCAGACCCGGGGACCGCGTGGTTCCACGGTGCTGCCGTCCATGCGCCGAGGCCAGAAGGGCGCCAAACATCTTGTGGTGACTCAAGGTTCTCTCGCCGGTACCCGCATAACGCTCGGTACCCAACCGGTGCTGATCGGCCGTGCGGACGATTCCACGCTGGTGCTCACCGATGACTATGCCTCCACCCGGCACGCCCGGCTGTCCCTACGCGGTGACGACTGGTATGTCGAAGACCTCGGCTCGACCAACGGTACCTACCTCGACCGTGCCAAAGTCACCACCGCAGTCCGCGTTCCGCTCGGCACTCCTGTCCGGGTCGGCAAGACAGTGATCGAGCTCCGATCGTGACACTTGTTCTCCGCTACGCAGCGCGCAGCGACCGCGGCCTCGTCCGCGCCAACAACGAAGATTCCGTCTACGCCGGCGCCCGCCTGCTGGCCCTTGCCGATGGCATGGGCGGCCACGCGGCCGGCGAAGTGGCGTCGCAACTGATGATCGCCGCCTTGGCGCATCTCGACGACGACGAACCCGGCGAGGATCTACTCGGCAAACTGAACCGGGCCACCCACGCCGGTAATTCCGCGATCGCCGAACAGGTCGAGGAAGAACCCGAACTCGACGGTATGGGCACCACGCTCACCGCCATCCTGTTCGCCGGCAAAAAACTCGGCATGGTCCATATCGGCGACTCGCGCGCCTATATGCTGCGCGACGCCGAGCTGGCCCAGATCACCCGCGACGACACGTTCGTCCAGTCGCTGGTAGACGAAGGCCGGATCACCGCGGAACAGGCTCATACGCATCCGCAGCGGTCGCTGATCATGCGCGCGCTCACGGGTAACGAGATCGAGCCGACACTGGTCATGCGCGAAGCCCGGGCCGGGGACCGCTATCTGCTGTGCTCGGACGGCCTGTCCGACGTCGTCAGCGACGAGACCATCGCGAACACCATGCGCGAGGGCAGCACCGACGAATGCGCCGACCGGCTCATCGAGCTCGCTCTGCGCAGCGGCGGGCCTGACAACGTGACCGTCGTCGTCGCCGACGTCATCGACCTCGATTACGGACAGAGCCATCCGATCGTCGCGGGCGCCGCATCCGGTGAGGCGGAGGACAATCCGCCACCGAACACCGCTGCGGGCCGTGCCGCCGCCATGCGCCCACCGGCCGCCGCCCCCCGGCGCGCCGCCGAACCCGAGCCGCAGCCGAAGAAGTCCCATAAACTCCGCTGGCTGCTGCTGGCGGTCTCTCTCGTCCTCGCGGTCGTGGTCGGTCTGGCCGTCGGCTACAAGATGATCCGGACCAATTACTACGTCGGCGCGGACAACGACAGCGTCGTGGTCATGCAGGGACTGCCCGGATCGATCCTCGGTTACTCGATCCACGAGGTGAACCTCGTCGGCTGCGTCACCACCAAGGGCGAACTCAGCCTCGTCGACAGCGGCGCCGCACTGCCGCAGAACTGCCGAGTCCTGAAGGTCAGCGATCTGGAACAGACCGGGCGTGACCAGGTCGAGCGCGGGTTACCGCCCGGCACCCTGGACAAGGCCCGCGAACAGATGGCCGTACTGGCCGACCGCGAACTGCTGCCGGTGTGCAAGAAGAACGCCTCGGCCGCTCAGCCGGGCGTGGTCACCACCACTCCCGCACCGGCTCCCGCTCCGGCCCCGGTCGTCCCGACCCCCGCCGAGGCGGCTCCCGCCCCGGCTACCCAGGCACCCGCGCCCGGTGAGAACCCGGCGCCGCCCGCACCACCGACCACCACCGTCCCGGCTCCGACGACCACCGCTCAGCCCCAGATCGCGGGGGAGAACTGCCGGGTGACGGACTGATGTCCGCACCGGCACCACCGTCCGCCGGGGCTTTTCCGAGCCCCCCGGGCGGTTTCGCTCCGGCGCCGTCGCCGACGACCCGGCGCAATACCGAGCTCGTGCTGCTCGGATTCGCGGCACTGATCACCACCGCCGCACTGGCACTGGTGGAAGCGAGCCAGGAAGAATCGCTGACCTGGGATATCGCGAAACTCGGTCTGGCCTATCTCGGCCTCTTCGCCGTCGCGCACCTGGCGGTGCGCCGCTTCGCGCCCTACACCGATCCCCTGCTGCTGCCGATCGTGGCGCTGCTCAACGGAATAGGCCTGGTACTGATCCACCGGCTCGATCTGGCCGATCAGCAGACCGCCGCATACAACTCGTGGGAAATCCCCTCCCCCGATGCGAACCAGCAGATCCTGTGGACCGCACTGGGTATCGTGCTGTTCGTCGGAATCCTGGTCGTACTGCGCGACTACCGGACCTTGGCCAAATACGCCTACACCCTCGGACTGGTCGGGCTGGTGGCCCTCGCGATCCCGGCGATCCTGCCCAGTTCGCTCTCCGAGGTCAACGGCGCCAAGATCTGGATCCGGTTGCCCGGGCTCAGCCTGCAGCCCGGCGAATTCGCGAAGATCCTGCTGATCATCTTCTTCGCCTCGGTGCTCGTCTCGAAACGTGAGCTTTTCACCGCGGCCGGTCGGCACTTCCTCGGCATGGAATTCCCGCGCGCCCGCGATATGGGTCCGATCCTGGCCGTGTGGATCGTGTGTATCGGCGTCCTGGTGTTCGAGAAAGACCTCGGCACCTCCCTGCTGATCTTCAGCACGGTGCTGGTGATGCTCTACATCGCCACCGAGCGGGTCGGCTGGCTGCTGATCGGCGGCGGGCTGCTCGCCCTCGGTTTCGTCTTCGCCTACCAGATGTTCGGGCATGTGCGCGTGCGAGTGGAGACCTGGCTGCACCCGTTCGACGACTACAACAACACCGGCTACCAGATCGTGCAGTCGCTGTTCGGCCTGGCGACCGGTGGGCTGGCGGGCACCGGTCTGGGTGCGGGACGGCCGTCGCAGGTGCCGTTCGCCAAAACGGACTTCATCGTGACGACAATCGGTGAAGAACTCGGTCTCATCGGCCTGACCGCGATCCTGATCCTGTTCCTGGTGCTCGTGCTGCGCGGAATGCGCACCGCCCTGGCGATCCGGGACAGTTTCGGTAAATTGCTCGCCGCCGGTTTGTCGTTCACCATCGCCATCCAGGTCTTCGTGGTCGTGGGCGGGGTGACGAAACTGATTCCGCTCACCGGTCTCACCACGCCGTTCGTCTCCTACGGCGGTTCTTCGCTGCTCGCGAACTATGTCCTGATCGCCGTGCTCATCAAGATCTCCGACGCGGCTCGCGAACCCGCGCCGGCCCGCCGCCGGGAACCTGCCCCCGCGCCGTTGGCCGAAGCCCAGACAGTGATGGTGTCGCGACGGCAAGGGGGTCTTCCGCGTTGAACACACCATTACGCAGGGTGGCCATGGCGGTCATGGCGATGATCGTCGCACTGCTGCTCAACGCCACCTATGTGCAGGTCATCAAGGCCGACGACTACCGGGCCGATCCGCGCAACTCCCGGGTGTTGCTCGACGAGTACTCCCGACAGCGCGGCCAGATCTCCGCCGGCGGCGCCGTGTTGGCCAGTTCCCTGTCCACCGACGACCGCTACAAATACCTGCGCGTCTACCCCACCGATCCGCAGGCCTATGCGCCGGTGACCGGGTTCTACTCCATGCAGTACGGCAGCACCGGACTGGAACGGGCCGAGGATCCGGTGCTCAACGGCTCGGATGGGCAGCTGTTCGGCAGTCGTTTGATCGACCTGGTCTCCGGTCGCGATCCCCGCGGCGGCAATGTCGTCACCACGATCGACCCGGCGATGCAGCAGGTCGCCTACAACGAACTCACCAGCAAGGGCTACACCGGCTCGGTAGTGGCGATCGAACCCAGCACCGGCAAGATCCTGACCATGGTGTCCACGCCCAGCTACGACCCGAACCTGTTGTCCGGGCACGACGGCGCCCAGGGCACGCAGGCCTGGGAAGATCTGAGCGCCGACGAGAACCAGCCGATGATCAACCGGGCGATCTCGCAGACCTACCCGCCGGGATCCACATTCAAAGTGGTCGTCACGGCCGCCGCGCTGTCGAACGGGAAGGCGAATCCGCAGTCCCAGTTCACCGCGGCGCCCAACATCACCCTGCCGGGCACCAGCACGACCCTGGAGAACTACAACGGCTCCACCTGCGGCTCCGGCGCCACCGCCAGCCTCTATGAGGCGTTCCGGCGTTCGTGCAACACCGCGTTCGTGGAGCTCGGGGTCGATGTCGGAGCGGCCGCGCTGGAAGACGAGGCCGCCGCGTTCGGGATCGGACCGCACCGCGGTATCCCGATGCCGGTCGCCGAGAGCACCGTGGGCAGTATCCCGGACAACGCCGCACTCGCGCAGAGCAGCATCGGTCAACGTGATGTCGCGCTCACCCCGCTCGACAACGCCGTTATCGCCGCTACCGTGGCCAACGGCGGTGTCCGGATGGAGCCCTACCTGGTCGACCAGCTACAGAATCCGGACTTGAGCGAACTGTCCACCACCGAGCCGGTCTCGGTCGGTCAGGCGGTGAGCGCGGAGGTAGCCTCTACGCTGACCGACCTGATGGTCGCCTCGGAGGAGAACACCGCGGGCAGCGGCGGAACGTCCTATCGGATCGCGTCGAAGACCGGTACGGCCGAACACGGCGCTGATCCGCGGAACACACCACCGCATGCCTGGTACATAGCCTTCGCCCCCGCCGAAAACCCGAAGATCGCCATCGCGGTCATCGTGGAGAACGGCGGTGACCGGGCGCTGGCGGCAACAGGTGGGTCGGTCGCCGCGCCGGTCGCCCGTGCGGTGCTGGACGCAGGTCTGCGAGGTCGCTGAACGAGATGGATGTGCGAATGATTCTGCGGGGAACCCGATGCTGACAAACGGCGCTTTGATCGCAGACCGCTACCGGCTGCAGCGGCTCATCGCCACCGGTGGGATGGGTCAGGTCTGGGAAGCCCTGGACACCCGGCTGGATCGCCGGGTGGCGGTCAAGGTCCTCAAGTCCGAGTTCTCGGCGGATCCGACCTTCCGGCACCGGTTCCGCACCGAAGCCAAGACCACCGCGATCCTGAACCATTCCGGTATCGCGGGCATCTACGACTACGGCGAAACCTATGACCCCCAGGGTGGCGAGACGGCCTATCTGGTGATGGAGCTCGTTCAGGGCGAACCGCTCAACACCGTGCTGAACCGGCTCGGCCGCCTGTCGGTGGCCCAGGGCTTGGACATGCTGGAACAGACCGCTCGCGCACTACAGGTAGCGCATCTGGCCGGTGTGGTGCACCGCGATGTGAAACCGGGGAATATCCTGGTCACTCCGACCGGACAGGTGAAGATCACCGATTTCGGTATCGCCAAGGCCGTGGATGCCTCACCGGTCACCAAAACCGGCATGGTGATGGGCACGGCGCAGTACATCGCACCCGAGCAGGCGGTCGGTGAGGACGCCACCGCGGCCAGCGATGTGTATTCCCTCGGTGTCGTCGGATACGAGGCCCTCGCGGGCCAGCGCCCGTTCACCGGTGACGGCGCGCTGACCGTGGCGATGAAGCATGTCCGCGACGTGCCGCCGCCGATGCCCACCGATCTTCCGTCCAATGTGCGGGAACTGATCGAGATCACTCTGGCCAAGGACCCGTCCCAGCGGTATGCCGACGGTGGCGAATTCGCCGAGGCGGTCGCTACGGTGCGCTCCGGCCGCCGGCCACCCCCGCCCCGCAATCTCGCCGCGGCCGGGCCCACCGGTGTGATCGCGGCGCCGCTACCGGGTTACGACGAGACCGCGACCGTGCGCTACAACACCCCGCCCGCCGCGATGACCGGGCCGGCAACCGCGATGGACCGCGGCGCGCACGACCCCGGTGACGGCGGGTACCACGACGGCACGGGCGGCATTCTCAACAAGAACCAGAAGTGGATGATCGCGTTGGGTGTCGGCGCGCTGCTGCTCGGCGGCGCCGTGCTGTGGCTGCTGTTCGGTGGTGACACCGACCCGGCCGGGACCCCACCGGGCACCTCATCGACGGCGCCCACCACCCGTCCGCTTCCGCCGCCGGTGACCACCACCTACGAGGTGACCGAACCGCCGGTGTGGACGCCTACCCCGGAGAACACCACCACCCCACCGCCGGCCACCACCACGACGACACCGCCGCCGGCGACCACCACGACCACCCAGCCCCCCACCACGACATCGGCCGCTCCGAGCACCACCGAGACAACGGCCAGCGAACAGACCAGCGACGAGGAAGAGGAGACCACCACCCGTCGTCGCCCGCCGGTTGTTATACCCGATGTTCCCTTCCCGACAGTCGGGAACCAGACCCACCTCATCGAGCCGGCCGATAATCCGCAAGGACAGCCATGACAACCCCGAAGAATCTCTCCTCTCGCTACGAGCTGGGCGAGATCATCGGGTTCGGCGGAATGTCCGAAGTCCACAAAGCCCGCGATCTGCGGCTCAACCGCGATGTCGCGATCAAGGTGCTGCGCGCCGATCTGGCCCGCGACCCCACGTTCTATCTGCGCTTCAAGCGTGAGGCGCAGAACGCCGCGGCGCTGAACCATCCGGCGATCGTCGCGGTCTACGACACCGGTGAGGCCGAGATCGACGGCGGGCCACTGCCCTTCATCGTGATGGAGTACGTGGAGGGCGATACGCTGCGCGATATCGTGCGCAACGAAGGCCCGATCGCGCCCCGGCGCGCGATGGAGGTCGTCGCCGATGTGTGCGCGGCGCTCGATTTCAGCCATAAGGCCGGGATCGTGCACCGCGATATGAAGCCCGCCAACATCATGATCAACCGTGCCGGTGCGGTGAAGGTGATGGATTTCGGTATCGCCCGCGCCATCGCGGACGCCGCCAACCCGATGACGGCCACCGCGGCCGTCATCGGCACAGCTCAGTATCTGTCGCCCGAGCAGGCGCGCGGCGAGACAGTGGACGCCCGCTCCGATGTCTACTCCGTCGGCTGCGTGCTGTTCGAGATCCTCACCGGGCAGCCCCCGTTCACCGGTGATTCGCCTGTCGCAGTCGCCTATCAGCACGTCCGGGAAGATCCCCGGTTACCTTCGCTCGTCTACGAGGGCGTGCCGCGGGAGCTGGATTCGATAGTCCTCGAGGCCATGGCCAAGAATCCGGCGAACCGTTATCAGAGCGCCGCGGAAATGCGCGCGGATCTGATCCGGGTACTGGGTGGGCAGAAACCCGGCGCGCCGATGGTGATGACCGATGAGGACCGCACCACCATGCTCGGCCCCGCGGACGGCGCCGGTCGAGGCTATCGCCGCGGCGAAGAAGACGACGATTACGACTACGGCGACGGGTCCGAAGGTCGTTCCCGCCGCACGGCATACATTGCGGTCGGTGTGGTCACCGCGGTGGTGGCGGCATTCGGACTTTTCTGGATGCTGATCGGCCCGGGTAGCCGCCCCGATCAGGTGGCAGTTCCGGATCTGTCGAACACCACCGCGAGCGAAGCCCAGCAGAAGCTCGTTTCGCTCGGCTTCGATATCGCCGTCCAGGAGAAACCCGACGGCAAGATCGGTGCCGGCAATGTGATCGCCACCCAGCCGCTGGGCGGCTCGCGGGCCGACGAGGGCAGCACCATCACCGTGCAGGTCTCCACCGGACCGCAGCAGGTGCCGGTGCCCCGGCTCACCGGCTTGTCCCAGCAGGACGCCGAACAGGAACTCAACAACGCCGGTCTACAGGTCGACTCCGCCGTCAAACGGGAGCCGTCCAGCACGCAGGACAAAGACAAGGTGATCGGCCAGGACCCTTCGCCCGGTATCGAGATGGACGCCGGCAGCCAGATCACCCTGACCATCGGCACCGGCCCCAAGCAGATCCGGGTCTCGGATGTGGTCGGTCAGCTGATCGATGTGGCGCAGCCGAATCTCGAAGGTGCCGGGTTCAAGATCGTGGTCGAGCAGGTTCAGTCCGCACGACCGCGCGGCGAGGTGCTGTCCACCAGCCCCGCCGGTGGTTCGACCGCCGATGAGGGGTCGACGGTCACAGTCCAGGTGGCGCAGAGCGATCGGATCTCGATGCCGAATCTGGTGGGCCTGACTGCCGCCGAGGTCGTGGACAAGCTGCGGGAAAGCGGCTGGCAGGGCAGCGCGAACCAGGTCCGGCAGATCACGCAGATCACCCTGAACTCCGACCAGTCCGGCAAGGTGCTCAGCCAGCAGCCCTCCGCCGGAACAACGGTGCCGTCTTCGGCGACAGTGACGGTGAATACCGGCGTACTTCCGCTGGGACCGCCCTGATCCATCGCCGGGTCTGCCCGGCGAGCTGAAACAACCGGGCGGCCGTGAATCGGCCGCCCGGTCTCGTTTCATCAGACGGCCAGGGACGCGACCTCTGCCTCCAGCATCTGCACCAGCCCCTCTTCGGGGCGCTCGCCGCAGACCTCCAGCCAGTTGGCCAGCATCCGGTGGCCGCCCTGGGTGAGCACCGATTCCGGATGGAACTGCACACCGTGGATGGGTAGCTCGTGGTGGCGCAGAGCCATGACGATCCCGCTCTCGGTGCGACCGATGACGTCGAATTCGGGTGGCAACGTCTTCTCCACCACGGTCAGCGAGTGGTAGCGGGTCGCAGTGAACGGATCGGGCAGCCCGGCCAGTACTCCGGTGCCGATATGGAACACCGAGCTGGTCTTACCGTGTAGGAGCTCCGGTGCCCGGGTCACCGTGGCGCCGAAGGCCGCGCCGATGGCCTGGTGCCCGAGGCATACGCCCAGCAGCGGAGTGGTGCGGTCGGCGCAGGCGCGTACCAGGTCGATACTGGCGCCCGCCCGTTCCGGGGTGCCGGGGCCGGGGCTGATCAGGATTCCGTCGAAATCGCCCGCCACTGCCGAGGGGTCCGCCAACTCCTGGTCGTCGTTGCGCCAGACCACTGCCTCGACGCCCAGCTGGCCCAGATATTGGACCAGGTTGAACACGAAGCTGTCGTAGTTGTCGACGACCAGTACACGCATGCCCAAAGATTACGTGCTCACCCGCCGGAACACCCAGGCCCGGCCTGCGATTGCGCTGTGTCCGGTGAGCCGGGCACCCGTACTCCAGCTCTGCCCGGATCTGCCGAGCCCGTCGCGCCACCTCGCTCGCCACGCGCGAATACGGGCGCCCACCTGCCCGGTCCGTGCGGTTCGGCCGCTGGGCAGCAGTCCGATTACCTGGTGGGATAGCCTTGGAACACGACCTGCACGCTGAACACGAGGACATCATGCCCAAGTCGAAGGTCCGGAAGAAGACCGACTACACGATCAACCCCGCCAGCCGTACGCCGGTGAAGGTGAAAGCAGTCGGTCCATCGCCTGTCTGGTACGTCACCATCATGCTCGGCTTCATGCTCGCGGGCCTGGTATGGCTGCTGGTCTACTACCTCGCGGCCGACCAGATCAGCTGGATGAGCAACCTCAATGCCTGGAACTTCCTGATCGGATTCGGGCTGATGGTGGTCGGTTTGATCATGACCATGCGGTGGCGCTGACAGCATCCCGCCCGGGATTACACCGGTGTAATTAATGCACACCTGTGGATAAAGCTGTGGATAACTCTCGATACGGAATGGGAGGACACCGCGTGCAGTCCGAGCGCACTGAACCGCGTCTTGCCTGGACAACCCCCTTACCCGCGTTGCTCGCGGCGGCCGGGGGTGGTGTGGTCCTGGCAGTAGGGGCGGTGCTGACGACCGAGGTGCCCGGTAAATTCCTGCTCGGGGTGGCCGCCGTGGTGCTCGTCGGGCTCGCTGCGCTCGGATTGCGGCAGCGCCCGCGGCTGTCGGTGGTGCCCGGCGAGAACCCGCTGCTGGTACTGCGCACACTCACCGGTGTCACCGAGTACACCCGTGATCAGATCCTACGTGCCCGGGTGGTGGGCTATCGCCGGCTCGGCCGGAAATCGCCGATGCTGGAGATCGACGTGGATCATCTCGGGTCCGAACGACTGCTGATCTTCGGCCGCTGGGATCTCGGATCGAGCCCCGAAGACGTCTATGACACCCTCCGCACCCAACTGCGGTTGCGCGGAAGCTCCGCGCGCTGAGCGATCCGGGCCCGGGCTCCGGCTCCGCGCCGGCATGTTTCACGTAAAACATGTTTCCGGTGGGGCTGAACCGCGAATGGTTGCGAGAAAGCTTGGGCCTCGGCCCCCGCTGCCACTCAGCGCAACGAGGCTGCCGCCAGCACTATCACCACCAGGGCTGCGACCGTCAACGCCACAAGCGCTACCACACCGACCAGCCGGGCCCGCTCCGGCGTCCGGGCTCGCACCCAGGCGGGCAGGAACATGATCCCGAGCGTCGCCAGTGTGCCCGCGGCCAGACCGCCGAGGTGACCCCACAGCGAGATACCGGGTAACGAGAAGCTGATAAAGACATTGATCGCGATCAGGATCAGCATGTTGTTCGGGTTCTGCCGCAGCCGGATCAGGATGACCGTGATCGCGCCGAACAATCCGTAGACCGCACCGGAGGCTCCGGCGGTGAGACTGTTCTGGGCCAGCAGCATCACCGCGGCCGAGCCGCCGAGCAGCGAGATCAGATACACGGCCAGATAGCGGGCGCGGCCCAGTGCCAGTTCGATATCGCGACCGACGATATAGAGCGCGAACATGTTCAGCAGCAGATGGATCAGCCCGTAGTGCAAGAATCCCGAGCCGATCACCCTGAACCATTCACCTCCGGCAACCGCCGGCGGATACATCACCCAGTCCACGAAAAGCGCCGACCCGCGTTCGTTGCCCATCAGGCTGCGGGACTGCGCCGCGGTAACGGCGTAGACGACGATATTGAGCGCGATCAAGGTATAGGTGACGAACGGCGCCGAACTCCGCGCCGCGACCGAACCCGATACGGTCCGCACCGGCGGGGTACTGCGCTGATCGGCACGCAGGCAATCGACACAATGCTGCCCGACCGAGGCCGGCCGCAGGCATTCCGGGCAGGCCGGACGGCCGCACCGGGTGCAGGCCAGTCCGGTCGGCCGGTCGGTGTGCCGGGCACAGACCTGGACCGGTGGCTGCTGGGGGTTCACCGCAGGCTCCGCTTCGTCGTCGGATCGGTCTCGCAGCGCGCTCCCGACCTGGCCGGGCGTGTCGTACTCACCCGCCCATCGTGCCACGCGCCCCCGCGGTCCGTCGGTCGCCGGTAAGGGGATCGGGCCCGATGCCGATCTCCTGACCTGCTGGTCTGCGTTATCTCCCGGGCTGTGCCAGAGTTGAGCCATGAGCTCGAGGCCACTGCGTCCATCAGGTCGTTCGCGTTATCGGCTGTTGGCCGCCGCTGCCGTGGCGGCGGCCGGCGGTACCGCGTGGCTGGTGCGCAGTAAACGTCCGCAGCCGCCCGAGCCGGCCCCCGCACCGCCCCGCATCGGTTACACCCGCAACGGTGCCTCGGTGGCTCCGGAAGGTGCCTCGGCCACCGAGGACTGACCGTTCTCAGCGACTGACGGTTCTGCGGTACTGCCGCAGTGCGAGCGGTACGAATACAGCCAGGATGACGACCACCCAGGCCAGCGTGGTCGCCACCGGATGCTGCATCGACCATGCGTTCGATGGGGTGGAAACCGGGCCGGTGTTCCCGAACAACTGACGAGTGGCCTCCGCAACCGCGGAGACCGGGTTCCATTCCGCGAACACACGCAACGGTGTCGGCAGGTCGGTCATCGGCACGAAGGTGTTGGCTACGAAGGTGAGCGGGAAGATCACCATGAAACTGGCATTGTTGAACACCTCGGGGGTACGCACGATCAGTCCGACCACCGCCATGATCCAGGAGATCGCGTAGGCGAACAGCAGGAGCAGGATGTAGGCGAGGATCGCGTCGAGTACCGACCCGCGGATCCGCCAGCCGACCACCAGTCCGGTCAGCGACATGACCACCAGGCTGACAACGTTGATCACCACATCGCTGACGGTGCGCCCGATCAGCACCGAGGACGGGGCCATCGGCAACGAACGGAAACGGTCGATGATGCCCTTCTGCATATCCTCGGCCAGGCTGAGCCCGGTGAACGTGGAGCCGAACACCACTGTTTGCACGAAGATGCCGGCGACCAGGAATTCGCGATAACCGCCCTCCATTCCGGGCACCTTGATGGCGGTACCGAAGATATAGGCGAACAACAGCACGAACATGATCGGCGAGAGCGTGCTGAAGATCAGCACATCGGGTACTCGCTTTATCTTGATCACATTGCGCTTGGTGACGGTCAGACTGTCGCTGATCACCATGGATAGTCGTCGGCCCAGGGTGAGGTTCTCCCCGATATCGCCGACGGTTGCCAGCGCGGTCATCTGATCTTTCCTTCCATAGCCTGGGCAGCCTGGGCAGCCTCAGCCTCGATTGCCTCCATCGCGCGCGTCGTACCGGCTCCGTCGCCCGTTTCGGCTCCGTCCGGGCCCTGGGCTCGCCGGCCGGTGCCGGATCGTCCGTGTCCCTCGTGCGCACCGGCGCTGTCGGCCGACTCTTCGGCTTCGTGCCCGGTGAGAGTGAGGAAAACATCGTCGAGCGAGGGGCGGCGCAGCCCTACGTCCTGGATCTTCACTCCCTCGTCGGTCAGCTTGCCGATAGCGGCGACGAGCGCCTGGGAACCGTCGCTCACCGGGACCACCAGTCGGCGCAGCCCGGGCTCGAGATGGATATCGCCGTCGGCCAGCGGCGCCAGCACCTGCTGCGCCACAGCGAGATTGTCGATGTGATCGACGGTCAACTCGATCCGGTCTCCGCCGACCGTGCTCTTGAGCTCGTCGGCGGTGCCGCGGGCGATCACCTGTCCCCGGTCGATCACGGCGATGGCATCCGCCAGGCGATCGGCCTCCTCCATGTACTGCGTTGTCAGCAGCAGGGTGGTGCCTCCGGCGACGAGTTCTTCGATGACGTCCCAGAGATCGAGCCGGGCCCGAGGATCCAGGCCGGTGGTGGGTTCGTCGAGGAACAGCACCGGCGGATTGGCCACCAACGCCCCGGCCAGGTCGAGCCGGCGGCGCATACCGCCCGAATAACCGCGTACCGGACGATCGGCGGCATCGCTGAGGCGGAACCTGTCCAGTAGCTCGCGCGCTCGTTCCTTGCTTCGCCGAGTACCCAGGTGATAGAGCCGCCCGACCATCTCGAGGTTCTCGAAACCGGTCAGATATTCGTCGACCGCTGCGTACTGGCCCGAGGTACCGATCAGGGACCGCAGCGCGCGCGGGCGGGCGAGTACATCGATCCCTGCGACGGTCGCCCGACCGGCATCGGGCACCAGCAGCGTGGTGAGCACTCGCACGGTGGTGGTCTTACCGGCTCCGTTGGGTCCCAGCAGAGCGGTGACCGTACCTTCGGGCACGGTCAGGTCGAGCCCGTCGAGTGCACGTACCCGGCGACCGTAATGCTTGACGAGACCCTCGGCGACTACTGCGTCGGGCATGATTCTCCTGATTCGAGTGTGGCGAGGACGAGTCGTATATCGCCGGCGGCGGAGCGGCCACCGACCTCAGGCGCTTCGGCAACCGAGCCGACACTGTGCAGTATCGTCGCGGTCTCCGACGTTTTCATCCGATTTATCCGGTTACCTCCCCGCGCGATAGCGGGTCGCACCCTGGATCGACTGTGCTCTGGGTAGTCGGTTCGAGGTGCGACAGCCTCCATATTCACTGTGGTCGGTCGCCGAATCGCGATTAGCGCACTACTCGATTCGGTGTCCACCGTTAGTCGATCCGGCGCTGTAACACGACAGTCGGGGTGGCCGTGCGCACGCTCACATTGCACAGCGGCATAGTGACAGTGGGGTCCGACATATCGGCGGCGTCCGCACGCCGGAATGTCTCTCGGAAGGACCCGCGCGCAGCCCTGTTCCGCTAGGCGGAATACACTCGTCCGATTTGTTAATTCGGTTGTGCAACATAATATTTGAATCAACTCGCAGACGGTTGACGGGCTCGTTCACGAGACTGTGATCGACACCGAAAAAAGTTCGAAACTCTTGGGTCCCTCGAGCGCGCAAATTCGCGATATCGCGTAGGATCGTTTTCGTCGGCCCCTCCCCCCCCGGGCCGACCTTACGCGGGCCTCGGCTAACTCCCCCCCTTCGCCGAGGCCCGCTCTCATATCCGGGATCCGCCACCTCTGCAGAGCCGGCCCCGCCTCCGTAATCCACCCCGCTGTTCCGCTCCGCGATTACCCGGATCCGACAGCTCGCGCGCGCTCAACCTCTCATGGATGCACACCGTCCAACTGAACCATTTGACGCAATGATGAGAGATCAGGAGTATCATCGTCTCATCAAATCGATGCAGTAGATCAAGGGAGATCCGCATGACCGCGTCCGCCGCAGCCATCGACACGCACGCTCCGGCGGAGCGTCGTCCATTCGGTCCCGGCACCCGGACCTGGGAAGAAACCGGCCTCATCACCTTCTCCCTCACTGCGGGTTCGGCCTTCCTCCTGCAGACCATGGAACCCACCATCTCCGCGGTGGTCGACGCCCACTCCACCTTCCGCACCGACCCGATCGGCCGCGCGGTGCGCAGCCTGTCGGCGGTGATGATGTGGACCTACGGCGGCGAGGAGTCCCTGGGCGAGACCGACCGGCTACGCAAGATGCACGCCACCCTCAACACCACCGACGCCGAAGGCGTCCGGCACACCGCGCTTTCCAGCGGTCCGTGGGCCTGGGTGCTGCACACCGGTACGTTCGCGTTCTCCGAGAACGCCGAATACTTCTCGAAGCGGCCGCTCACCGTCGCCGAGAAAGAGGACTATTACCGCGAAGCCCTGCAGCTGATGCGCAACTTCTCGGTGCCGCCCAAGGAACTGCCGGCCACCTACGCCGACTTCGAGAAGTTCTTCGCCGATCAGGTGGAGAACCACTTGGAGGCCACGCAGACCTCGAAGGACTACCTGAAGGTCATCCGGACCATCGCCCCGCCCGCTCCGCTGCCGCGAGTCCTGCGCCCAGTGTGGCGGGCCGCGACCGATCCGTTCGGGCGCATGCAGTATTTCGTCACCGTAGGTACCACCCCGGAGTCCGCGCGAAAGAAGCTGGGTCTCACCTGGAGCGAGTCCGACGAACGCAAACTGCGGACCCTCGGCTGGTTCCTCGCACGCCTGGTGCCGCTGCTGCCGGAACGAGTGCGCTACTTCCCCATCGCCTACGAGGCTCGCAGGCTGGAACGCGACAAGGCCCGGCTGCGCAAGGTAATCGACGTGCGACCGCTCTGAACAGATGGCCGGCCCCGGATCCCTGAGATCCGGTGCCTCTCGGTGCGTCGATACACTCTGGCGGGGCCGAGAGGAGACGATCATGACCGGGACGATTGCGATTCCCAGCTACGACGAGGTCGTGGCGCTGTCCCGCGAGCTGGGCCCGCTCACCGTGCCGGAGTCCTACCGCGACGAGAACGACCATATGAACATCGCGCATTACTTCGATCTGTGTGTGGCGGCGACCGCGCGGGTTTTCGACCGGGTCGGCATCACCGACGAGTACCGAGCCACCCGGGGTGCGGGATTCTTCACCGGTGAACACCATATTAGGTACCACGCCGAAACCCGGATCGGCGAAGAGATCTCGGTGTATGTACGCGGAGTCGATCGCTCCGACAAGGTCGTACACATCATGGCACTACTGGTGAACGACACCACCAGGCGACTCAGCTGCACCCTCGAGGTCACCGCGATCCACGTCGATCTGCGCAGCCGACGGGCCGCGGCGTTCGCCGCCGATACCGCGGCCGCGATCGATCGCGAACTGGCGCCTGCGGCCGTGAGCTGGCCGGCGCCGGTCTGCGGCGCGATGGGTATCCGGCGCTAACGCTTGACCTGGTCGCCGTCCGAGGCCGTCTCGGGTAGCGCGGCACCCACCTCGGGGCGAACCGTCACCGCCTCGTGACCGCGGGGCCGGGAAGTGCTGACGAACAGCACCGGCTGGCCCGCGTGCAGGGTGCGATAACCGTCGGTCTCTATGCACCGGTACTCGACGAACACCTGATCGGTTCCGTCGTCGGGTTTGATGTAGCCGAAGCCCTTCTCCGAGTCGAACCAGAAAACTCGCCCGCGTCTCCAGTCCGATCCGTCGATCCCGGGCCCGCCGTATTCCGAAGCAGGCATTGCCAGGTCTTCTCCGCTCGTTCCGTCAGGGTCGACACCACCAAAGCTACGCTCCGGCACCGCGAACGTCACGGTCGCGTCGCTTTCGTACCGGGATACTACTGGCGCTCGCTGTGACAGGTTCTGGGACCGTGCGGTACTCACCGCGTTCGCCGAGTCCGTGGGGACAGCGGGATTGTCACCGATATCGGCTCGGACCGGGCCGCGTCGCCGGGTTCCTGGCGGCGCACGGAACTCGGGTGCACGTAACTCGGGCGCACGGAATCGATCTGTCCTAGGCGACGGTGGCAGTGGCGCGCTCGAGTTGATAGATCCATACTTATCTATCAAAATGATGTTCTCCACTATTCATTCGATAGATATCAAGGTGATCGACCGAGGCTCCAGACCCGGCGATTCACGCCTCCACTGCACGCATCGAAACGAGAATTGACGCGATCATTTCGATAGTCCACCCTGTTCAGGTGGTGATCAAGAAGAACCCGCTGGGCCCCTCCGGCGATACTGTTCGCGCAAATGTCCTTCGGTATCGCAACCGGATGAACCTCGGCTATGCCGACCTCGCGCGACGACTGGAGGCCCTGGGCCGGCCGATCCCGGTGCTCGGTCTGTCGCGGATCGAGCGGGGCGAACGTCGCGTCGATATCGACGATCTGATGGCGCTCGCTGTCGCCCTCGGCGTCTCCCCGACCAGTCTGCTGCTCCCTGACTCCACCGGGGCCGACGATATCGTCACCGCCACCTGTATCGAGGGCACCGCTGCCGATCTGCTGGGCTGGCTCCGATTGCACACCCCCTCGGCGCATATCGGGAAACCGGCCGGAGAACGAAACGTTCGCGATGCCATCCGGTTCATCGCCGACGCCCGGCCCCGCTGGGATATCGAGAGCCTGACCCTGGACAAACTCCCGGGCGTCGGCCACCAGGAGTACGCGGAGGAGATCGCCGGGCGGGCTCGACTGTCGAATCCCGATACCGGCCGACGCGCGTAGCGCGGGTACCCGCGCCGGCGGACCGCCGCGCGGTCAGGAAGCTCCGGACCGCATCAGCTCGAAGATCGAAACCGGACGGCCGGCCTCTTCGCTGGCTGCGCGAGCCCGGCGCCACCACTCCTGCGCGACACGGGAAAGGGTGGCGTCCACCCCGACCTCGTCGCTGGCATCGATGATGTGCTGGGCACCGGCGTCCATCATCGCGAATGCCGCGATATCACCCCACCCGCCGCTCTTCGCGGCCGCGCTGTATTCGGCCATGAAGAACGGGTAGGCCTCGGCGAAACGCTGGGCGTACGGCAGGAACTGGTCGATATCGTGGCCGGAGCGTTCGATCACCGCCAGCGCCTGGTCGAACGCGAGCATCCAGGGATGGAAGGTGACCAACAGCGCCTGATAGAAAGTCTGTGCCACGCCGTCGTCCTCGCCGAGATACTCCTGCGGACTGAGCGGCCGCAGCAATTCGGCATGTTCCTCGAAAACCGCCCGGGGCCCACTGTAGAAGACATACGAGGCCGGATGGGTGATGTTGTCACCCGCGGACATGAAGCCGCCGGAGAGGAATTCGGCACCGTGGGACCGCACCCAGGCGGCGCCCTCACGTGCCTTGACCGGCGAATCCGAGGACAGGTTGGCGATCACCTTTCCCGGCAACCGGTCGACGGCCTGACCGAGCACCTCGTACATCGCGGCATAGTGGGTCAGACTCAGCACGATCACCTTGTTCGCGTCGAGCGCCTCAGCGACCGTCGCCGCCCGTTTCGCCCCCAGCGCGACCATTTCGTCCGCTTTCTCGCTGCTGCGGTTCCATACGGTGACCTCCGTGCCCGCGGCCAACAAGGCCCGGACCATCGCCCGACCCATCGGACCCAATCCGATGATGCTGACCGAGCGGCTGCCCTGCTGAGACATACCGATGCCCCTTTCGATAATGATTCGGATGGTTTCGGCGCCGGTACCGATACTCGTCGGCGCAGGTAGAGTCGGGAAGAACGCACTTGCGGGTGTGGTTGCTTACCGCGAGGTCCGTAGTGAGGTCGGGAGGACACAGTGACCAGTACCAGTGATACGGATCACGACGTCTGTGGCATGTCTCTGGCCATCGATGTAGTCGGTGGCAAATGGAAGATGCATCTGATGTGGGTCCTCGGCGAGGGGCCACAGCGCTTCGGGCAGATCCGCCGAACGTTGACGGGTGTCAGCGAGAAGGTACTCACCGAGAATCTGCGCCAGCTGGAGACCAGTGGCGTCGTGCGCCGCGAGATATACCCGGAGATCCCGCCTCGGGTGGAGTACTCGTTGACTCCGCTCGGTGAAGACCTGGCCACCGCACTGCGGCCACTGGAAGAATGGGGCGACCGGAACCGCGACCAGCTCGACGCCGCAGCCTGCGCAACCACGCGGATCAAGCAGTCCGAAATCGATTCCGGTAGTCGGTCGGCGTAATACGCAGCGTCCGGCGGAAAGCACGAGTGAGTGTGTCGACACTGTTGAAACCGCTCTTCGCGGCGACCCGCTCCAGGGTGTCATCGGGGCTTTCCAGCCGGTTTCGGGCGACCTCGACGCGAACTGGCTCTGGCCGCTCGGGTTTTCCGCCAGCTTCCGAACTCATTCGGCAATCGCCGGGTCCCGGCACACACCCTGCACCACAGCGCGCCGGCGGCGATCTCCGACCTCTACGGGGTGGTGGTCGGCTCGGTCGCCGCACTGACGCTGATCTGAGGAAGAACGAACGCCTCCGCCCTGTAAGCACAAGGCGGAGGCGTTCGGAGTGGAGCCTAGGGGAATCGAACCCCTAACCCCTGCCTTGCAAAGGCAGTGCTCTGCCAATTGAGCTAAGGCCCCGGACATGCGGACCGTGCCGCGAGTCGCCTGCGAAACAGTAGCGTTCCGGCACGTACACCGTCAAACAAGACTACCCGTACAACGGTCGGCATATCACCTGCGCAGCACGCCCCACGGCCGCGAACTCCGCCTCCCGGCCCTGCATCTGTTCGCGGTACCGGTTCTCCCGGTGCCAGAGCATGAGCTGTTCATGGGCCCGGCCGACGGGTGGGCTCCGGGGCGGGACACGTCCATCCAGAACCGGCAGGTTTCCAGGAATCGGCGCAAGGCGCTGTCGCCGGCGTAACCGCCGGCCAGCGAAAGCGGTGTAGCGACCGCGGATTCGGTGTACATCTCCAGCGTTCGGCCCCGTCGAAGCTGAACAGTACGGTGCCCCAGCGACGCCAGACCGCGGCACCACGTTCGACCAGCTCAGGCTGGACCCAGCCGGGAACCGTCTCGGCCCGGCCGTGATCACGCCCTACCCGGCTGTCACCGGGTAGGGCGGAGGCGAGGAGACGTCGCCCGGAGCCCGGTCAGCGCGTGGTGACCTCGTGCCACAGGTCGGCGTCGTCACGCTGGCGCAGCTTGTTGATACCGATGAGAACCGCAGCGACAATACCGATGGTGAGAACGTATTTCATAGCCTCGAGCCTAGTACTGTGACGGCGGAACGGCTCAATTCCGGACCGAGCGGTATCCGGGCGCCGGGGTCCGGATACGAATCAACCCCCGAACCTTGATCGGCTCGGGGGTTGTTGATTCTTGTATAAGTGTGGGTCTAGGAGGACTTGAACCTCCGACCTCTTCGTTATCAGCGAAGCGCTCTAACCGCCTGAGCTATAGACCCGCGGGGCTCACAGAACTGTAGTTCTTCGACTTCCGTATAGTTCAATGACCGAGAACAGAGATTACATGAAACCATGATATCAACCAAAACAGCTGGTCAGAGCATTGGTATCGTGCTGCTCCGCAACGATGAACGGCTGGCACCCCACAGGGCGCCAGCCGTCCTACGAAGCTAGTCCGGATCGGCCAGCGTGACCTGGATCCCGCCGACCATATCGCAGCACTGGTTGTAGATAAAAGTGCCGACCGTGGCCAGCGCGGTGAACAGCACGACATTGATCAGGCCGATCACGCCGGCGTAGCCGAAGACCGTGCCCGCATCGATGAGGCCCACCGATCCGCTGTCCGGGGACACCATATCGGTGAACGTGCTGTTGAGCCGCTCCCATACGCCCATACCGGCGAGCACCATGTACAGCAGCGCCACCGCGATCATCCACACGAAGAACATGGCCACGCTGATCACCAGCGTGATCTTCAATGTCGACCACGGATCGATGCGGCGCACCTGAACGGTGGCGCGCAACGGTTCTCCGCCGAGCACCGCCTGCGGTAGCCCGCGCGGCGCCGCCGGGGCGGACGGAGCCACCGGCGGCGGGGTGTACGGGTTGTGCTGTGGGTGTGGAGGCTGGTCCGGGGGTAGTGGATGCCGGATCTCGGAAAGATCCGGCATATCCTTCACCAGCTCCGGCCGGGCGATACTGCGCGTAGGTCCGTCCAGACCAACGGATTTGGACATGGCCGCTTCCTTGCGCGCCGCCTTGGCCGCCAGGTCGCTGGTGGTGCGGGCGTTGGTGACCCCGCCCTGCAACCCGCCGCTCTGCAGTCCCCCGCTCTGGAGCCCGCCCGACCGCTGCGGAGCCCCACCCACCGGCATATGACCGGGCCGTGACAGGTTCGACTGCGGTTCCCGCTGCGGCAGCTGCGACCAGCCCTCCTGGTACCGGTTGGCTTCCGGACCGTTGCCGCCCTGCGGATTACCCGCGCCGCCCTGCTGATCGCCCGGCCCGCCACCGGCCTGCGGGCCGGAATTCCGGTCCGCGGGCGCGTTGCGCGATTCGGACGCGAATTCGCCTTGCTGCTCCTGCTTTTCGAGCTGCGGACCACCGGCGGACGAACCACCGGACGGATTACCGCCCGACTGCGCACCGGCCTGTTCGTTGTCCACGGCCTCGCCCGGCCGCTGAGTCGGGCGCGGCGGAATCGGGGACGGGGTGACCCGCTCGGTCACACCGTTCGTCTGCTGCCGCTCGTCGCTCGGCTGTTTCGGAGTGGTCAATGGGAATCCTCGGATCCGTTCTTTGCCGCCGATATGGGATTACTGCTCGGGAGAATCGCCGCCGTCGATCTGCTCGGGCTCGTCGGCGTTACGTGCGATCGCAAGCAAGGTATCGCCCTCGCCGAGGTTCATCAATCGCACGCCCTTGGTCTGCCTACCGGCCTTGCGCACCTGCCGGGCGGCAGTACGGATAACGCCTCCATTGGAGGTGATCGCATACAGCTCGTCGTCGTCGTCGACGATCAGTGCCCCCACCAGGGTGCCACGGCGGGTGTCGTACTGGATCGTCAATACGCCTTTTCCGCCACGGCCCTGGGCGGTGTACTCCTCGATGGCGGTCCGCTTGGCGTAGCCGCCCGACGTCGCCACCAGCAGATATGTCCCGTCACGGACCACATTGAGCGACAGCAGGGCGTCCTCGGCGTTGAACCGCATGCCCTGTACGCCGGACGTGGCGCGGCCCATCGGGCGCAGTGCCTCGTCGGTGGCGGCGAAGCGGATCGACTGCCCCTGCGCCGAGACCAGCAACAGATCGTCCTCGGCCGAACACAGTACGGCGCCGACCAATTCGTCGTTGTCGCGCAGATTCACCGCGACGATACCGCCGCTGCGGTTGGAGTCGAAGTCGACCAGTCGCGATTTCTTGACCAGACCCTTCTGCGTGGCCAGCACCAGGTAGGCGGCATCCTCGTAGGATTTGATCCGGATGACCTGGGCGATCTTCTCGTCCGGCTGGAAGGCCAGCAGGTTCGCCACGTGCTGCCCGCGCGCGGTGCGGTTGGCCTCCGGCAATTCGTAGGCCTTGGCCCGGTACACCCGGCCCTTGTTGGTGAAGAACAACAACCAATCGTGGGTCGAGGTCACGAAGAAGTGCCGGACGATATCGTCCTGCTTCAGCCCAGCGCCCTGCACTCCCTTACCGCCGCGCTTCTGGCTGCGGTAGAGGTCGGTCTTGGTGCGTTTGGCGTACCCGGTTTCGGTGATCGTGACGACCACGTCCTCGCGGGCGATCAGATCCTCGTCGGCGACGTCGCCGTCGGCCGAGATGATCTGGGTGCGCCGGTCGTCGCCGTAACGCTCGACGATCTCGGCGAGTTCGTCCTTGACGATGGCACGCTGGCGTTCCGGCTTCTCCAGAATGTCCTTCAGATCGGCGATCTCGGCCTCGAGCTTGGCCAGTTCGTCGACGATCTTCTGCCGTTCCAGCGCCGAGAGCCGCCGCAGCTGCATATCCAGGATGGCGGTGGCCTGGGTCTCGTCGATATCGAGCAGTTCCATCAGGCCGGTACGCGCGGTATCGGTATTGGCCGACCGCCGGATCAGCGCGATGACCTCGTCCAGCAGATCCAGCGCCTTGACCAGACCGCGCAGGATATGGGCCCGCTCCTCGGCCTTGCGGAGCAGGTACCGGGTGCGCCGGACGATCACTTCCAGCTGATGGTTCACATACAGCCGGAGCATCTGATCCAGCCGCAGGGTGCGCGGTACGCCCTCGACGATGGAGAGCATGTTCGCGCCGAAGCTGGTCTGCAGCTGGGTGTGCTTGTACAGGTTGTTCAGCACGACCTTGGCGATCGCGTCGCGTTTGACCGTGACGACGATGCGCATACCCACGCGGTCCGACGATTCGTCGTGGATATCGGCGACGCCCGCGATCCGGCCGTCCTTGACCTGTTCGGCGATCGCGTTGATGAAGTTGTCGGTGTTGACCTGGTAGGGCAGTTCGGTGATGACGATCGTGGTGCGCCCGCGGACATCCTCCTCGATTTCCACCACTCCGCGCATCCGGATGGAACCGCGACCGGTGGTGTAGGCGTCGTGGATGCCCTGGGACCCGACGATCAAGCCGGAGGTCGGGAAGTCGGGGCCCTTCACCCGTTCCATACAGGCGGCGAGGGTGGCTTCCTCATCTGCCTCGTGGTTGTCGAGGATCCAGTAGATGGCCGCGGCCAGCTCGTTGAGATTGTGCGGCGGGATATTGGTCGCCATCCCGACCGCGATGCCGTTGCTGCCGTTCATCAGCATGTTCGGCACCCGGCTGGGCAGAACTACCGGTTCCTGGGTCTTACCGTCGTAGTTGGGGATGAAATCGACCGTGTCGTGGTCGATTTCCCGCAGCAACTCCATGGCCAGGGGGGTGAGCCGGCATTCGGTGTAACGCATGGCGGCGGCGCCGTCGTTACCCCGGCTGCCGAAGTTGCCCTGGCCGTCGACCAGCGGATACCGCATCGCCCACGGCTGGGCCATCCGGACCAGGGTGTCGTAGATGGCCGAGTCGCCGTGCGGATGGTAATTGCCCATGGTGTCGGCCACCGGACGCGCCGATTTCACATAGCTGCGATCGGGCCGGTAACCGTTGTCGTGCATCGCGTACAGGATCCGGCGGTGCACCGGTTTGAGGCCGTCGCGGACCTCGGGCAGCGCACGGCCCACGATCACGCTCATCGCGTAATCGATGTAGCTGTTCTGCATCTCCTGCTGGATATCGACCGGCTCGATCCGGTCGCCCGCGCTCTCCGGCGGCAGCGTGGTGTCGGTCATGCAATCTCCTTGGTACTGACGGAATACGGCGGATCACCCGCGCGCGAGCGCGTGTCGACGGAGCGCGAAGGCGCTGCGGGTGCAACCGCTGCCCCTATACGTCGAGGAAGCGAACGTCCTTGGCATTACGGGTGATGAAGCTGCGACGAGCCGCGACGTCCTCACCCATGAGGACGCTGAACAACTCGTCCGCTGCGGCGGCGTCGTCCAGCGTCACTTGACGCAGCACGCGAACCGAGGGATCCATGGTGGTTTCCCACAGCTCCTTCGGGTTCATCTCGCCGAGACCCTTGTACCGCTGGATACCGTCGTCCTTGTTGATCTTCTTACCGGACGCCAGCCCGGCCTCGAGCAAACCGTCGCGTTCCCGGTCGGAGTAGGCGAACTCGGGTTCGATGCGATGCCACTTCAGCTTGTACAGCGGCGGCTGCGCCAGGAACACGTGACCGTGCTCGATGAGCGGACGCATGAAGCGGAACAGCAGCGTCAGCAACAGGGTGGAGATGTGCTGCCCGTCGACGTCGGCGTCGGCCATCAGCACGATCTTGTGATACCGCAGTTTGGCGATATCGAACTCATCGTGGATACCGGTACCGAAGGCGGTGATGATCGACTGGACCTCGGTATTCTTGAGGACCTTGTCGATCCGGGCCTTCTCGACATTGATGATCTTTCCGCGCAGCGGCAGGATCGCCTGGTACATCGAGTCGCGACCCGATTTGGCCGAACCGCCGGCGGAGTCACCCTCGACGATGTAGATCTCGGATTTGACCGGATCCTTGGACCGGCAGTCGGCCAGCTTGCCCGGCAGTCCACCGATATCGGTCGCGCTCTTGCGCCGGACCAGCTCACGGGCCTTCCGCGCCGCGACCCGGGCCTGCGCCGAGGACACCGCCTTGTTGACGATGGTCTTGGCATCCGCCGGATTCGCCTCGAACCAGTGCCCGAGGTGCTCGTTGCAGGCCCGCTGCACGAAAGACTTCACCTCGGTATTACCGAGTTTGGTCTTGGTCTGGCCCTCGAACTGGGGCTCACTCACCTTGACGCTGACGATGGCAGCGAGACCCTCACGGATATCGTCGCCGGTGAGGTTGCCGTCCTTTTCCTTGAGGAGCTTCTTCTCCTTGGCGTACCGGTTGACCACAGTGGTCAGCGCCGCCCGGAAGCCCTCCTCGTGCGTGCCACCCTCATGAGTGTTGATGGTGTTCGCGAAGGTGTGCACCGACTCGGAGTAGCCCGAGTTCCACTGCATCGCGACCTCGAGCTCGTGCCCGGGGCCCTTGCCGCTGAACGCGACCACTGAGTTGTGGATGGGCTGCTTCGTCCGGTTGATATGCCGCACGAAATCCTCGAGACCGCCGGGATAGTGGTACGTGCGGGTCTTCACCTTGTGCTCGACCGGGGGATTCTCGCCGTCGTCGTGCTTGGGCGCCTCGGCCGTTTCGCTGACCACCTCGTCGATGACCTCGGTGGCACTGACCCGCTCGTCGGTCAGCACGATGGTCAGGCCCTTGTTCAGGAAGGCCATCTCCTGCAGCCGCCGCGACACGGTTTCGAAGTTGTAGGTCGTGGTCTCGAAGACGGCGGGATCGGCCCAGAACCGGATGGTGGTGCCCGTGGCCTTGGTCGGGTCGCCCTGACTCAGTTGACCGGGGACCGCGTCCTTGTAGGTCTGGCTCCAGTGGTAACCGTCGGTGTCGACCTCGGCTTCGAGCCGGCTGGACAGCGCGTTGACCACCGAGATACCGACGCCGTGCAAGCCACCGGAGACGGCGTAGGAATCGGAGTCGAACTTGCCGCCGGCGTGCAGCTGGGTCATGACGACCTCGATGGTCGGGATGCCCTGGGCGTGCATGGCCACCGGGATACCGCGGCCGTCGTCGACGACCTGGACGCCACCGTCGGCGAGTAGCGTGACCTCGACCTTGGTGGCGTGGCCGGCCATCGCCTCGTCGACCGAGTTGTCCACCACCTCCCAGATCAGGTGGTGCAGACCGCGCTCACCCGTGGAACCGATGTACATGCCCGGGCGCAGCCGTACCGCCTCGAGTCCTTCCAGGACCCTGATGGAGGAGGCACCGTAGTCCTGCTTTTCCGATGCGCCCGAGCCTGATGCTTTGGAGTCTTTGGCAGCCACTGGTCGGTAGCTCTCCTTACTTGCTGATCCCCGGGACGGCGGTGGGACAGCGCACGTGGGCACGAGACCGATCAGAGGGCTGCACACAACGCGCCGAGGGTATCGCCGCTGATTTACGTTTCCATCCTACTTCGCGGCCCAACTTACAGTGCACCTGCGACACCCCTGACAGCTTCCTGGATGCGATAAATCGGACCGGCACGGGTCCCCTCGCGATCCAGCCCTTCCGAACCATCAGATTCGGCCTGAGAGTTCTCTGAGGGACCGCGGCCGGAAAAGCCGGGCAGTACCGCCCGTCGGCGTTCCACGTGAAACCGCCCTAGCCGTAGGTGTCGCGCGGCCCGCGACCACGAACATGACGTTGGCCTTTACGCCAACTGGGCGCAGTCGGCCCGGAGATTCGCAGCGAGCGCACCACACCGGGGCCCACTGCCGCGCTGATCTTCGCCAGCAACTGCGCCTGCAACAGGCGCAGTTGGGTGGCCCATGCGGTGGACTCGGCCGCGACGCTGAGCACCCCGTTCTCCAGGCTCACCGGTTTCGCGTGCGCGGCGATGTCCTCGCCGACCACACCCGACCAATGACCGAACACCGTGCCCTCGGCGACTTTGGTCGACCATCCCCGGCTACGAGCGATCGAGTTGGCGAGCTTGGACAGCGGCTGTGGATCGCGATCATCGGGACGTGGGCCGGACCAACCGCTACGGCGGCGCCCCCCGGAGCGATTGCCCCGCCGCGGCGAAGACCGCCCCTGTCCGACGGATTTCCCACTGGCCCGCGCTGCCGCCCGAGCCTCCTCCAGCGCCCGGCGGGCGAGGTCGACCCCACGCAGTTCCGGTTCGGTGGGGGGCGTCGTACCACCGGGCGGTCCGGGCTGATCGGTCATTCGCTGCTCCACTCACCGGTGCGAGTTATCCCCAGGTTCGACCGGTTTTCCTCAAGCTGTGCACATCCGGGGGCCGGACTGGGGCACCACGGCACCCGAATCGGACAGAAGACCGATCCATCGGGTAAATGCCCAGTTCAGGATGGGTATTTCGAGTGCCGGTGCCGGTTGTCACCGAAGGGACCCGGACGGTGCCCGGAGTGCGGGCCGACGACCTGGTCGAACAAGTTATCCACAGGCTGTGGACAACTGATTTCCGAGTCCGGGCAAGGGATAACGGCCCGGGGTATCGGCTCACTCTACGAACGCCCCGGCCCGCATGCAAGGCGGTGCCGGGTGCGTGTCCGTCAAGTCGGCGAATCGCCCGCGACCGCCCGCGGCGGGTCACCTCCGGCCGCCGGGCGATCCGACGTGAAACCGGATATCCGATGCTCCGGATCACCGGTTGTCGTCACCCGCACGGTGTCGCCGATCAGCTCGGCGGGGACATCCTCGGGCACCGCGGCGGTGATCAAAACCTGCTCCGCGGCCGCGGCTACGGCGGCCAGCGCGGTGCGACGGCGCCGGTCGAGCTCGGCGAAGACATCGTCGAGCAGCAGAACCGGCTCGGTGCCGTCGGCCCGGAGCAGTTCGAAGGCCGCGAGCCGTAGCGCCAGCGCGAACGACCAGGATTCTCCATGGCTGGCGAATCCTTTGGCCGGGGTTTCGCCGAGCATCAGCTCCAGCTCGTCGCGATGCGGACCGACCAAGCAGATACCACGTTCGAGTTCCTTGGGCCGCGCCGCCGCGAGCTCGCGCAGCAGGATCTCCTCGAGGAGTGCCGGGTCGCCCGACCCGGGCGCCCGGGCGGGATCGAGCAGCTCGGCCGGCAGTGCGCCGCTGCGGTAGCCGATGACGGCCGGGCGGGACTCGGGCGCGAGAGCGGCGTACGCCCCGGTCAGATGTGGATGCAGCTCGTGAACCAGGCGTAGTCGTTCGGCGAGCAGCACCGAAGCATGACCGGCCAGGTGCCCGTCCCAGACGTCCAGTGTGCCGAGATCCGCCCGCGAGGACCGGCCCGCGGTCTTCAACAGGGCGGAACGCTGTCGCAGGACCCGGTCGTAGTCGGCGCGCACCCCGGCGAGACCCGGTCGACGGGCGGTACACAGTTCGTCCAGGAAACGACGCCGCTCCCCCGGGTCACCCCGTACCAGCGCCAGATCCTCGGGTGCGAACAAGGCGGTGTGCAGTATCCCGAGAATCTCACGCGGGCGGCGCACCGGCGACCGGTTGATCTGCGCTCGATTGGCGACGCCGCGGTTGATCTCCACATCGATACGCAGTTCCCGGCCCAGGTGCACGACGTTCGCGCCGACTCGGGCGCGTTCGGCGCCGGACCGGATGAGCGGAGCGTCGGCGGAAACCCGGTGCGACCCCAGCGTGGACAGATAGCCCAGAGCCTCGAGCAGGTTGGTCTTGCCGTTCCCGTTCGCCCCCAGGAAAACCGTGGGGCCTGTGGATAACTCGATCTCAGCGTGCTCCCAGGATCGGAAATCACGCAAGGTCAGAGCACGGATACGCACCTGCTCACACCGTCCGGGAAATGACAGCTTGGTTATCCACAGCTGTGGATAACCCGAGACGGCGCAGGTCGCGGCGATGGTTTGCGGAGCTATCGCTACCAACTGTCGCTCGCACAGTACCGGGACACCCGTGATACCGGGCGGACGCGCGCCGGTTCGTCGCTACCGAACCCACGCCCGCTCAGCCCGGAAGCCGGACCGGCATCAACAGGTAGATGTAATCGCTCTCCAGCGCCGGGTACGAACCGGAATCCAGCGGCTCCGGCTCCTCCTCACGGGCAGGCAGCAGCACCGCCGGGCGACTGGGGGTGGTGAACCCGAAGGTCACCCGTTCCGAGCGCAACGCCGACAGCCCGTCGATGAGGTAACCCGGGTTGAAGGCAATGGTCAGCGGTTCGCCCCGGAAATCGGCGGTGAGCCACTCCTCGGCCCGGCCGGCGTCGTCGCCACCCGCCGACAGCAGCAGTCCCTCCGCGGAGAACTCCAGCCGCACCTGCGCGCCGCGCTCGGCGACGAGCGCGACGCGCTTGATCGCCTCGGTGAGCGAGGCCACGGCCAGCGTCGCGATCGAGGTGTGTTCCTTGGGCAGCAGCTGACGGAACTTCGGGAACTCGGCGTCGAGTAGTCGCGTCGTGGTCCGCCGGCCACCGTTGACGATCCCCAGCAGCCCGTCGGCACCCGCACCGGAACCCAGCGAAAGCTGGACCGGCCGATCGGAGGCGCCCAGCGTTTTGGCGGCTTCGGACAGGGTGCGCGCGGGAATCAGCACAGCGGTCTCGATATCGGTGCGCACGGGCTGCCACTGGATATGCCGCACCGCGAGGCGGAACCGGTCGGTGGCCGCTAGAACGACCTGCGGTCCCTCGATCTCGACCCGGATACCGGTCAACATGGGCAACGTATCGTCGCGTCCCGCCGCGACGGCCACCTGGCCGACCGCCTCGCCGAACACCTCGACCGCCAGTTCCCCGCTCGACTGCGGTACCTCGGGCAATTGGGGGTAATCCTCCACCGGCATGGTCGGCAGCGAGAACTTCGCGCTACCGCACTGGATCAGGACACGGCTGCCGTCCACGGACACGTCCACCGGTTTGTTGGACAGCGCCTTGGTGATATCGGCCAGCAGTTTGCCGGAGACCAGTACGCGGCCGGGGCCGGCGACCTCCGCGGCGACCCGCATCTGCGCGGATACCTCGTAGTCGAACCCGGAGACGGTGAGACCGTCCTCGTCCGCGACCAGCAGGACTCCACCGAGTACCGGGACCGGCGGGCGAGACGGCAGACTGCGCGCCACCCAGGCGACCGACTCCGCGAAATCCTCACGCGCGACCCGAAACTTCATGCCTGCAAGGTCCATCGCCCGAGGTGTCCTCTCCCGTTCAGTGTGGATCGACGGCTGTAGCGCCCCTGTGTATCCCGCTGTGCAGACTCCGTCACCGGCGCGGTGGTCGATGCGGTGGCCGGGGATCCGAACCAACCGCCCCAGGAGTCCGGCACGAGCGGCCGACATCAGACCGTACCCCGTTTCGAGCGACCGGGTCGGCTGCCCCTCCGTGTGCAGGATACGTCCTCCGGTGTTGTGCGGGCCAGGCCGGGCGGATCGATCACGGCGCAGCGGCTCGAACTGCGCCGATGGTCTGTGCAGACCTGTGGATGACCGGCGAACTCCCCCGCCCGTGACGCTGTCCACAGTCTCGTGACGCTGTCCACGGTCTTCCGCTGAATGCGGTGTGGACAACTCCCGCACCTGGTTCCGGCCGTACCCGCTTCTGCGGACTCGCATCGTGCTCGATGTTCGGCGAATCCGCACCGGCGGTACAGCGACTCAGCGAGCGCGCAGCGAGCAGCGCACTGATCTGCCCACTGGCCGGTCTTCATACGTCACATCCGGTCGTCGCGGGTATGGATGGCCGGTATCCCTCGGTCCTCGGTGCGCACAGGTACCGGGAACGTGTCCGGTATCGGACCGCCGCTGCGAGCTGTGCAGGAGCGGCAACCCGTTCCCGGGCGTGATGTCGGTGCCCGGCGGAGCGCTCGGTGGCTGTCCCTGTGTCTTCCTCTGGGTGCGTGCGGTCGTGCGAGCCGCTCGAGACTTGTCCACACAGCCTGTTTTGAAGAGAAATTATCTATATGAAGAACAGGAGTAGTAATAGGCCCTGTGGAAACTGTGGATTTCCCCTGTTCATCCAGTTCACACCGCGTGTCCTGCTGTGGATGGCTCGAGGATAACTCGAGGATGAATCGGCGGTGGCTGTGGACAGTTTTTGTTGTCCACATTGCGTCCACAGTCCATCCCCAACTTGGTCCCCAGATTTCGGGCAGTTGTGCACACTGTGCATGGATCCGTGGACAACCTGTGGATTCCTCGAGGAATCCTCGAGGAATCCACAGGTTGTCCCCAAGCCTCTGACCGGGACACCGCTGTTCAGTGGCTGTGGACGAATCAGCCTGTGGAAACTGTGGATAAACAGCTTGTGGACAAGTTGCCCCCAACCGGTCGTCGATCCTGTGGATGAACCCGTGGACAACCTGGGGAATCCACAGGTGTGGATACCGAATACTGCCAGCTCAGCGCATCCACAGCCTGTTAGTGAAGTACATGTGGATCAATGCGACACGCCGACGCCGATGGGGTCCGGATCCGGTGCCCGGAAACGAGGGTGCTTCGTCCGGTTGGCGAACCGGATTGCGCCGGAGGAACTTTCCGGTTCGCTGGGCCACCGCGGCGAGTGCAGCGCCAGTTCTGCCCTCGGACACAGCAAGGGCGAGGGGCCGGCCACGCGGCGCTCGGTGGGCCGAGATCGCTCGAGCGAGGTGGCGTGGCGTATCCATGGGTCGTCGAGCGCCGCATCGGTTACCCGCGGGCTGTCGTGGGGAGAGGAGAACGACCGACTGACCACCATGCGCGATCTAAACTTTCGCGGCCGGCGCGGGCGTCGCTGTACGTGGACTGCGCGAAGCGGTCGAGCACGCTCAATCGGCGCGGATGGCGATTCCGGGGTAGCGGAGGGCGAGGCCCGACTCGTCGTAGACCAACCGGCAGGCGAAATCGAATGCGGGCGCGCCGTACTCGTAACGCGGGTGGGTGCCGTCATCGGCGATGCGCCGGTACTGGTGTTCGAGCCGCGTGACGGACAGATCGGCTGCGCGCACATAGGCAGCCGGCGCATTGGCGCAGGCACCGACCGGCAATGCGAGACGGTGTACGGGCATGGCGCTGGTGCAGCCGTCCATCCGGTGGCCGCCCCCGTCGCGCCGCAGGTACACGACCTCGAAGCCGGACCGCGCGTCCCGGTGTGTCCAGGCCGCGGTCGCCGGTAGTTCGGTGAATGACACGGTCGCTCTGCCGCCCCCGAACCTCGACTGCCGACCGGCTCGGCTCCGCCCTCGAATCAGCGGCCTGCTCGGATCCATACGAGGGCCTGGACTGTCCGAACCGATCGCCGGCACCGACGCCTGCATGCCCCGAGATATCGCCTCGGCCGAGACATCGGGAGATCCCGGTCCCGCTCAGGGCGAGGACATCACCGGGAGCGCTGTTTGATCCGGGCGGTCAGTTCCTGAACCTGGTCGTACACGCGGCGACGCTCCGACATCTCCTTGCGTACCTTCTTCTCCGCGTACATCACCGTCGTATGGTCGCGACCGAATGCCTGTCCGATCTTGGGCAGCGACAGATCGGTGAGTTCGCGGCACAGATACATCGCGATCTGCCTGGCCTGGGCCAGCGGACGGGCCTTACCCGGGCCGGTGAGTTCGTCCATCGAGGTATTGAAGTACTCCGCCGTGACACCCATGATCGTGGACGCGGTGACGTCCACATCGTGTGATTCGGGCATCAGATCGCGCAGGACCACCTCGGCCAGCGACTGATCCAGCGGCTGCCCGTTCAACGACGCGAAAGCGGTGACCCGGATCAGCGCACCCTCGAGCTCGCGGATATTGCGCTCCACCCGGCTGGCGATCAGCTCCAGGACGTCGTGCGGGACATCGAGCCGGTCCATGCGGGCTTTCTTACGCAAGATCGCGATCCGTGTCTCCAGCTCCGGTGGCTGCACATCGGTGATCAGGCCCCATTCGAACCGCGTGCGCAGCCGCTCCTCCAGCGTGGCCAGCTGCCGGGGCGGCCGATCCGAGGACACCACGATCTGTTTGTTCGCGTTGTGCAGGGTGTTGAAGGTGTGGAAGAACTCCTCCTGGATGCCTTCTTTGCCCTCGATGAACTGGATATCGTCCACCAGCAGGATGTCGGTCTCCCGGTAGCGGCGTTTGAACGCCACCTTGCGGTCGTCACGCAGGCTGTTGATGAAGTCGTTGGTGAATTCCTCGGTGGAGACGTATTTGACCCGCATACCCGGGAAGAGCCGTTGGGCGTAGTGACCGGCGGCATGCAGCAGGTGGGTTTTGCCCAGCCCCGAGGCACCCCATACGAACAGCGGGTTGTAGGCGCGGGCCGGAGCTTCGGCGATGGCGACAGCGGCCGCGTGCGCGAACCGGTTGGACGCGCCGATGACGAACGTTTCGAAGGTGTACTTGGCGTTCAGACTCGCCGCCGGTCTCGCCGTATCACCTGCGTCAGGTGATTTCGCGAAGAAGGTGGGCCAGGAATCCCGGGCATTCACCACCTTCTCGTCTTCGTGGTGCACATCGGGTTCGGGGTCGACCCCCGGATCACGAACGCTCTCGCGGAGGCTGTCGCGATCGGTATCGCGGATCCCCTCCCGTGCTCCGATATCGCCGGGAGCGATATCGGGCGCGAACAGCGTTTCCTGCGCAGGGCGGTCGGCGCGCCGTGGCGGCAGAATCGGTTCGCGTTCAGGTGCGATGTCCCGCGAAGGTGGCGCACCGCGCTCGTGTCCGTTGGCCGCCGGGTCCGCGATATCGCCGCGGGCGCCCCCGTAGGTATCGCGGTACTCCGCGGGCGGATACTGCCGGTCCCGGTCGTAGCCGTTGTCCCGGGGATATTCCGGGACCGGCGCGTACTCGCGCGGGTAGGAACGCGGGTACGGCTCGCGGCCCGGTTCCTCGGTCCCCCTGGAATTCACAGGTTCGGACGGAAAATCCCCGCCGTGCGGCAGTTCGGGCAGAGGCGGCCGGCCGGTCGGCTCGCCCCCGATCGGTTCGGTATTGCGCGAGAGCGGATTGAGGGGTAGCTCACCGGTGAGCGGCAGTTCGGCTTCGTGCGAGAAACCGTGCCGCGGGAAACGCGGCTCACTCGGAGTGCGCGGGAATCCCGGGTCCGGCTCATATCCGCGAGCGGGGAACTCACCCCCCTCGGAGTCGCGTCCGCCCTCGGCCGGCCAGGTGGATCCGCTCGGCCCGGTCGCGGGGTACACGGCGGGTGCCGGACCGGGTCGCGGGGTTCCGAAGTGTTCGGGCCGGGTCGCGACCGGTTCCGGTCGGCTGGTCATCCGCGCGTGCCGGGCGGGCGCGTTGTCGGCACCGGCGGGCAGCGGTGCGGCGATCCGGACCCCGAGACCCTCCACCTGCGGCCCGAGGCGCCGGCCGAGCGACCGGAGAATGGGTTCGCGCAGGTCACGTTCGATGGCTTCCTGGGCGAGTGAGGACGGAACCGAGAGCAGCGCGAATCCCTGAACGACCATCAACGGTTTGACCAGTTTGAGCCAGGCCTGCTGAGCTCGGGTCACCGCGCCGATGGCACCGTCGGGCGAACCGGTGGTCAACTCCGCGACCACCTCCGGCCACACGGTGGCCAGTACGTTCTGCTCGTCGTCCATCCAGTGTCCTCCCCGGGAGTCGGTTGCTCGGCGCAGACGTCCGGGGCTCACGGTGCGTCTACTGTACTGGTTCGTCCCAGTGACACCGCTGACGTCCGCTCCACCGCTCAGCCGTATCTCATGGATACGGTGCCCGGGGACGCTGCCCGGAGTCCCCGATCTCCCGGCTTCGGCGTGGCACCTTCGGCCCTACGAATATGCCATTCACAGGGTATTTCCACACAATTATCCACAGATGGGGACAATCTCAGCGGACCAGCACTGCGGTCCCGCGCTGCGCGCGGGTCGGTGTCCAGCGCCCGACCTGCATCCCTCTACGCCATCACGATCGCACGGTGACGATCGCCACCGCCGGGCGGGTGCCGGGTTGCCGGCGGGACGCCGCAACGGGGGCGAGTTTGACCCGGTAGAACTGGATAAGTACCCTCGTACAGTCACCCCCCGGCGTGGTGACAGTTCTGTGCTGACCGTTCGCCAGGACCGCGGCGCCGGGCAGACATCGCCAGAATCACCGAAAAGCTTCGGGTGCCGAAGGGTATCCACCAATTCGAGGAGTGTTGACCGTGGCCAAGGGCAAGCGGACGTTCCAGCCGAACAACCGTCGTCGGGCGCGCGTCCACGGTTTCCGTCTCCGGATGCGGACCCGTGCGGGCCGCGCCATCGTCACCGCGCGCCGCCGTAAGGGCCGCGGCACGCTCACCGCCTGATTCCCCGTCGAATTCGGTGTCCGATGCCGGGTCCGCCGAACCCCGTGACCCACGTTGCCGGTAGTTGTACCGCAGCGGCGGCTTCGATGCGCCCCGGACGTCCGGGTGCTTCCTGAGCCGCGCCGGCTGCACGATCGTGCCGATTTCTCCAGAACGGTACGACGCGGCCGGCGTGCGGGTAAAGGGAACCTGGTCGTCCATGCTCTGGCCGATCAGGTGGAGCCGGCAGTGCCTGATGTGCCGGTTCGTTTCGGCGGTCCGCGTTTCGGGCTGATCGTCAGCAAGGCGGTGGGAAATGCGGTTGTACGACACCGCGTGGCCCGCCGCCTGCGTCATATCTGTGCAGAACTGACCGCCGAGATCCCCGCCGAGGTGGATATCGTGATCCGCGCGCTTCCCGGCGCCGCTACCGCCGACAGCGATGAGTTGCGTCGCCAACTGGTGAGCGGATTGCGCAAGCTCGGTGCCCTATCGGCTGTGACGGTATCCGGCCGGGGTATTTCGCGATGAGTCCCCCGAGTACGCGAGTAGCGACCATTCGGCGGTGGCCGGCGAATATTCTGATCTTTCTGATCGAGCTGTACCGGACCTACGTCTCCCCGACCCGCATGCCCGTGTGCCGGTTCACTCCCACCTGCAGTGAGTACGCGGTTACCGCGCTGCGTACCCGCGGGCTGGTGTTCGGTCTCGGACTGACGGCCGTGCGACTGGCCAAATGCGCACCCTGGCACCCTGGTGGATGGGATCCCGTACCGGAGCGGCGGCGCAGCGTCAGCCACGACGATCCGCGGACCGAAGCTTGTAAGGGATCACCGCATGCGGTGATCGGTGACACTACCGACGGGAGTGCATAGAGCCGTGCTCGATTTCATCTATTATCCGGTGTCCTGGATCCTCTGGTTCTGGCACCGGGTCTTCGGCTTCGCCTTCGGGGCGGACAACGGCCTTTCCTGGGCCCTGGCCGTGGTGTTCCTGGTCTTCACGCTGCGATTGGTGCTCTACAAACCGTTCGTGAAACAGGTGCGTACCACAAAGCAGATGCAGGAACTGCAGCCGCAGATCAAGGAGCTGCAGAAGAAGTACAAGAACGATCGCCAGAAGATGGCGACCGAGATGCAGAAGCTGCAGAAGGACCACGGCTTCAACCCGCTCATGGGCTGTCTGCCGATCCTCGCCCAAGTTCCGGTGTTCCTCGGTTTGTTCCATGTGCTGCGGTCGTTCAACCGGACCGGCCACGGGTTCGGCCAGATCGGTATGGACCCCTACACCAACGCGCACACTCCGAACTACGTCTTCAACGCCGACGATGTGCAATCGTTCCTGAGTGCCCGTATCTTCGGTGCTCCGATCTCGGCATTCATCACGGCTCCGGCCGACGAACTCCTCGCGTTCGCCGACTACGGTGGTATCCCGAGCAAGGTGAGTATTGCCGCGGTTGCCATTCCGCTGATGATCATCGCCGCCATCGCCACTCATTTCAATGCGCGCGCTTCGGTCGCCCGGCAGAGCGCCGAGGCTGCGGCCAACCCGCAGGCTGCGCTCATGAACAAGCTGGCGCTGTGGGTTTTCCCATTCGGTGTGCTCGTCGGCGGTCCGTTCCTGCCGATCGCGATCTTGCTCTACTGGGTCTCCAACAACATCTGGACCTACGGCCAGCAGCACCTCGTCTTCGGCCGGATGGCGAAAGAAGAGGAAGCCAAGCTCGCGGCCAAACGGGAGAAACAGGCCCAGAACGCGCCGAAGCCCGGAGTCAAACCCGTCGATACCAAGAAGAAGACTGTGAAAGCGGACGGTGACGCGGACTCCGATTCGGCGGATGCCGGCACAGCGGAGAGCAATGGATCGACACCGGCGAAGCCGGCGGCCAAGGCAGGCGGAAAGCAGCAGCCGGGTCAGCGGCGACCGAGCGGCCAGAAGCGATCGGGCGGTCGCGGCCGTGCCAATCAGAAGCGTCGGCGCTGAGCCACTCCCCCCAGACCCCTTGTGATCGTGATTCCGGCCGGGGCGGCCGGGGTCCGGCGAGCAGATAGAGGAAACAGATGACTCTCGAGACCGAAGGCGGGGACGCCACCGTATCCACGACCGTCGTGGAGGCCGAGTCCGATGATGCGGTGAGTGACGCCGAAGAGGCGCTTATCGAAGAAGGTGAGATCGCGGCCGATTACCTCGAGCAGTTGCTCGATGTACTCGATTTCGACGGTGATATCGATCTCGACGTCGAGGGCGACCGCGCCGTGGTGAGCATCGACGGCGGTAAAGATCTGACGAAACTGGTCGGCCACAGCGGTGAGATCCTCGACGCACTCCAGGAACTCACTCGGCTGGCTGTCCAGCAGTCGACCGGTATCCGTAGTCGTCTCATGCTGGACGTGGCGGGCTGGCGTGCCAAGCGCCGAGCGGATCTGAGCGAACTCGGCGCCGCGGCCGCGCAGCGTGTCCTCCAGTCCGGCGCTCCCGAAGAACTCGCCCCCATGACCCCCTTCGAGCGCAAGATCGTGCACGACGCGGTCGCCTCGATCGACGGCGTTGCGAGCGAAAGCGAAGGCGTCGAGCCGAATCGCCGGGTGGTCGTCGTACCGGAGTGAGGTCGTCGGCCCGTGCGTCAGCCGGGTGCCGAGTGGCCGGAGGAGGCCCGGGTCCACGGACCCGGGCCTCCTCCGTATCCGGTGCCCGGGACAGCATCGTCACGCCGCGGCTACGGTTGAAAGTCGATAGCGGATGTTTCCATTTCAGGTAGATCGGCACGACCACAGAGAAAGGTGTTTCACGTGAAACCAGATCTCGGCGATTCGGAGGCCGGACCACCGGAATCGCTGCCACCGGCCGAGGCGGGAATCGTCTTCGGTGATCGGTTGGAGTTGGCACGTGATTACTGGACTGCTCTCGCCACCGCCGGGGTGGAACGCGGACTGATCGGACCGCGAGAGGTTCCACGGCTCTGGGAGCGGCATATCCTCAACTGCGCGGTAGTCGGTGAGTTGATCGGTGAGGGCGCATCGGTGGTCGATATCGGCAGCGGCGCCGGACTGCCCGGAATCCCGCTCGCATTGGCGCGCCCGGACCTCCGGATCGTTCTCGTCGAACCCCTGCTGCGGCGGACCGTCTTCTTGAAGGAGTTCATCGATGCCGCCGGGCTCGGGATTACGGTGGTTCGCGGTCGAGCGGAACAACCCGGCGTCGTTCAGGAAGCCGGCGGGGCGGATGTCGTCACCTCTCGGGCGGTCGCTCCCCTGGCACGTCTGGCCGAGTGGTCGATTCCGCTCCTGCGTGATCACGGGCATATGCTTGCCCTCAAAGGCTCGAGTGTCGCCGAGGAATTGGAGCGCGATCGCGCCGCAGTGGAGCGAGTCGGCGCCGGCAACTTCTCTGTGCTGGAATGCGGGGCAGGAATAATCGCGACGCCCACCATGGTCTTGTCGGCGGAGCGCCTGCGACGCTCGGAGCGTGCGCCGAAGAAATCCGCCAGGCGCGTGGCGCGCGCGGAGCGCCGGGTCGGTCGCAGGTAACAGTAGCCACTCCCCAGCTCGGTGCGGCAAGCGAATGTTTCACGGGAAACATTCGCTTGCCCCCTGGTCGAGGTTCGGCGATCCTCTGTCCCGGAGTCCCGGAGTCCCGGAGTCCCGGAGTCCCGGAGTCCCGGAGTCCCGGAGTCCCGGAGTCCCGGAGTCCCGGAGTCCCGGAGTCCCGGAGTCCCGGAGTCCCGGAGTCCCGGAGTCCCGGAGTCCCGGAGTCCCGGAGTCCCGGAGTCCCGGAGTCCCGGAGTCCCGGAGTCCCGGAGTCCCGGAGTCCCGGAGTCCCGGAGTCCCGGAGTCCCGGAGTCCCGGAGTCCCGGAGTCCCGGAGTCCCGGAGTCCCGGAGTCCCGGAGTCCCGGAGTCCCGGAGTCCCGGAGTCCCGGAGTCCCGGAGTCCCGGAGTCCCGGAGTCCCGGAGTCCCGGAGTCCCGGAGTCCCGGAGTGAATTTCGGCTTGAAGCGGCCTATGCGGCGGACGCATCTCCCTTGCGAGGACTCTGGTTGTTTTCTACGGGGCTGCGCTGTCCCCGCAACACGCCCTGGTGAATATGTGCTCACCTCCTGGAGGAGCTCGGACAGGTGCAGATCGGTAGCCGGGGGCGAGAAATACCAGTCCGGTGATGAGCCAGTGCTTCTGCCGGCATGCCGTTTCGGCGAATCGCGGGCTCGACGATGTTTTCTGTCCGGCTCCTTGATCGGGGAGAAGTCCGGCTGCGCGCTGGGCGTCACCGGAGAAGCTTCGGTGACGTTGGATCCTGTGAACTGTCGATGTGAGGCAGGCCGATGGCATGCTCGGTGGCAGGGATCGGAGAGTGGTTCTGCCCAGGTGGATCGACGCCGAACATTGCGTTATTGCCGGATCGGTGTCTCGATTCGGGTGTGCAGGTGCGTGGATGAATTGGAGTTGCCGCAAGCTACGACAGGTAGATGGTCACTTCACGTGAAACGGTCGGCGTCGCAATGCGGGGTCGCAATGCCGGGGTCGCAATGCGGGGTCGCAAGGCGGGGTCGCAAGGCGGGGTCGCAAGGCGGGGTCGATCCCGCTGTCCTCGTGCCGGCGGAATCGGCTCTCTGCCATCCGGACAGCCCGTCCCGGCGTTCCGGGGCGGATCGGGTGACTGCAGAGTTCGGCGATCGATGTCGGAGGTCGAGTGGTAGGGCTCGCCGTCCCGGACTCCGATTCGCCGTGGCGTCGGCTTCACGCCCATCGCGATATTTCAGTGTGCTCCGGATCGGCATTCAGCGTGCGAACCCAGCACTGCGGGAGTCAGAGAATGCGAGAACGGCAGTGTCGCATGTTGGCGAACCACTCGGCGCGATCGCTCCTCGACTCCTCCGATACGCCGGGACTTCTTTCTATTCGGATTCGAGCCGGGCAGGAAGAGTCGCAAGGCCAGAGGTCTCCCGTGGCAGGAATTCGCTGTAACGACTGCGCTCCTCCGTGTTGTCTTGTGCGAAACGTCGAGGGGCGCCGCCCTCTCGGTATCGGTGCGGGAGTTGGACGCTGTGGGGGACAGCAGAGAAAGCAAGGGGGCGGACGTCGCGAGGTCGGTCGGAGGCGTCAGGCCGGCTATCGGCGGTGGACCATCTGGCGAGTAGGACCCGCGTGGGTCGGAACAACTCCGAGGGGTCGGTTAGCCAGTCCAGTTCTGTGTTCGACATCTGAGTGGCTGTGCCGGAAACGGTGCCACGCCGACACGGCCGACCGAGTCGTGACAGCTTCCGATGATGTGCTGTCGATAGGTACTGGCTACCGGTCCCTGTGTGGATGGAGGATTTCGATATTGCGGGGGTTATCCGACGGTCCCGATAGGGCAGTCCGAGGGGCGCGAGCGGTCCGCTATCGCGACGAGAACAGTCAGCCCCGGATCGCCGCCGAGATTTGCGCTGGGTGGGCTTGCCCATCCCGGCTGTGGGAATCGCCGGTCGAGGTGACCGGGATCCGCCGTCCACAGGCTGCTTTGAGCGTCTAGCACTGGCGGGATCGTCTCGGCGAGAGCTTGCTGGGTGGAAGCCCCACCTATCCCCGGGAACGTCACTGTGACAACTAGCTCGTGACCCCAGTAGGAGCAGATGGTGTGACGGTCGGCGCGCTGACCGTCGGGCGGGTTGTGTATCGGTCTCTGCGTGCATCCCGAAGCTGCGAACGGGCGGCTGCGGGACGAGCGACATAGTCGATAACGGGTGGACGGTGACTGTCGTCGGAACAGGCAGTCGCTCCCCCGGCCGGTGTGGTTTCGTTGCCGACCCCGGCTCGGCGGAGGGTCACCGGTGGGCATTCTCGCCGCTTTCGGGAGCTGCCCTTCGATGTTTCCCGTGAAACATCGAAGGGCGAACTCGGTCGGCGCGGTCGATGCGTGTCCGAATGTAGAAAACTTGTGCGTGTAATGGGCGCGTCGCCGCGATTCAGCTTTCTAATCGCGCCTGCGGCTGGCAAGCTATTGAACGTCGGGCGTGAGCGCCGGTGCCACGTAAGGAATCTTGGTGTTGCGGCGGCAAGGCTCCGCTCGGTCGACTGGCGGCAGAGCGTCAGCGTCGGAGGAGGTAGCTTCGCGTGTCCACGCATTGTTGCGAAGCTGTCGGGGCCGTACGCGGATGCCGAGGTCGCCGTGGAGCGTGATTCGATCCTGTACGGCTTGTTACGACGACACGGCGCCGACACCCGTCAGGCCACGTGATCTTGCAGTTCTCGCGTTAGGAGCGGTCTATGTCGAGCGGTTCAGCGAATGTTTCACGGGAAACATCACGCGTACCGGGAATGCTGGACGGCAGCAGTATCGGCCCGGAAGCCTTGGGAAGTACGCCTTATGGGCATATCTCCGCTACCGAGACGCCGATCGCTGCCGAGGCGCACCGCGCGAGCCAGCTAATGCATCCAGGAAAGGTGACAGTGCCGAAACCGCATGAGCAACGCATCATCACCGTGGCCAACCAGAAGGGCGGGGTGGGTAAGACCACGACGACGGTGAATCTGGCCGCGGCTCTGGCGCACCATGGGATGAAGGTGCTCGTGATCGATCTGGATCCACAGGGCAACGCCAGTACCGCGCTCGGGGTTGAGCACCACTCCGGTGTGCCATCCACGTACGAGCTGTTGATCGGCGAGATCAAGGTTCATGATGCGATCCAGCAGAGCCCACACAGCGATAACCTGCTCTGCATTCCGGCGACGATCGATCTGGCCGGTGCGGAGATCGAGTTGGTCTCGATGGTGGCTCGGGAGGCACGGCTCAAGGGAGCTATCCAGGAAGCGAATATCGCGGGCTACGATATCGACTACGTCCTGATCGACTGCCCGCCCTCGCTCGGCTTGCTCACCATCAATGCGATGGTCGCTGCTCGGGAAGTCCTGATTCCGATCCAGTGCGAGTACTACGCGCTGGAAGGAGTGGGGCAGTTGATCCGGAATATCGGCCTGGTGCAATCGCATCTCAATCCCGAACTCCACGTGTCGACCGTGGTCCTCACCATGTACGACGGTCGTACCAAACTGGCGGACCAGGTCGCCGAAGAGGTCCGCAGTCACTTCGGCGATATCGTACTGCGCTCGGTGATCCCACGCAGCGTCAAGGTCTCTGAGGCACCCGGATACGGGATGACGGTTCTCGACTACGATCCGGGCTCCCGTGGTGCCTTGAGTTATCTGGACGCCGGCCGGGAGATGGCCGCGCGCGGTGCGGTGAAAATCGCCGCGGTGACAGACGGCGCGGAGTAAATGACGCGAAGTGAATGGATCGGGTGTGTGATCGGTCGTGATTGTGGACGCGGGCAAGGGAAAGGGTAGGCCGGTGAGTCAGTCGAAAAAGGGTGGACTGGGACGCGGTCTTGCGGCATTGATTCCGACGGGACCGGCGCCGGTCGCGGCGGGACTGGGCACCGAGGCGGCCAATGCGGTGATAGGTCTGGATCCTGGGCCCCGCCCCGCATCCACCTATCTGCACCAAGTGCCGGAGCCGGTGGAGCTGCCGGACCTGGCTCCGGCGGGTGACGCGGTCTATCGAGAGATCGCTCCGGACAAGATCGAGCCGAATCCGAAGCAGCCGCGACAGTATTTCGACGACGAGGCGTTGGCTGAACTCGTCCATTCGGTTCGTGAGTTCGGGCTGATGCAACCGATCGTGGTCCGCGAACTGGAGTCCGGCGACGGCCGCTATCAGTTGATCATGGGCGAGCGGCGCTGGCGAGCCTGCCAGAAGGCCGGTCTGGAAACGATCCCGGCCATCGTCCGGGAGACCAATGACGACGCCATGCTCCGGGATGCGCTCCTGGAGAATATTCATCGTGTTCAGCTGAATCCTCTGGAAGAAGCGGCGGCTTATCAGCAGCTGCTGGAGGAGTTCGGGGTCACCCAGGAAGAGCTCGCGACCCGTATCGGCCGGTCTCGGCCGGTGGTGACCAATATGATCCGGCTGCTGAAACTGCCGATTCCGGTGCAGCGCCGGGTCGCGGCCGGGGTGCTCTCTGCCGGGCATGCGCGGGCGCTGCTCGGTCTGGAAGGTGGAGCGGACACGCAGGAAGTGCTGGCGGCTCGGATTGTCGCCGAGGGGCTTTCGGTGCGGTCCACCGAGGAAGCGGTGAAGCTTGCGAACCGGGAACAGGAACCGCCCAAACCGCCGACACCGAAGCGGCCGCCGATCCACTCCCCCGGCTTACAGGATGTCGCTGATCGATTGTCCACATCGTTCGATACTCAAGTATCGGTGAGCCTCGGTAAACGGAAGGGCAAGATTGTCGTCGAGTTCGGATCGGTGGATGATCTGGAACGGATCGTCGATATGATGCTGCAATCCGCACTCGAGAATTGAAAATTTGCCGTGTTGCCCGCCCGAACTCTCTCCTGGAGATGAAGCGTCACTGTGACAGTGTCCGGAATCGGGGCTCGAGCGTGATGACGGCCATCAAACGAAGATCACGGTGACGCGAAATGAGGCGGGTTCGCTTGATCGCATATTCTGGCTGTCGAGAAAACTATGATGCGGCGTGAGTGTAGACGAATCGGATAGCTGGAGGCTGAGCAGAGCGGTGTCGACCAGCGTCACAGGACTAACCCTGGAGAACATCAGCCGGCTGCCGGCACATGCCCGCCGCTGTGTGTTCTGGGAAATGGACCCGGCGGTGGCCGCGGACTCCTGTGGATTCAGCGATCCGATGTTCGAGAAGGAAGCCTGGATCTCGACGGTCATGCTCGAATGGGGTTCGTGTGGCCAACTGGCGACAATCGACGACAAAACTGTCGGTTGCGCGCTGTACGCACCGCCGCGGGTGGTGCCCCGCGCGGGGCTCTTCCCCACTTCACCGGTCAGCCCCGACGCGATACTGCTCACCACACTCGGCACGGAGTATCCCGACCTGGACGGTGATATCGCCTACCGTTTGGTGCAGGGAGTGGTCACCGACCTGATCCGGCGAGGTGTCCGCGCCCTGGAAGCCTTCGGTATCCGGGGTACCCCACCGAGTACGGCTCTCTCCGACCGGCCCACCGGGACCATGCGCCTGATGGAAAGGATCGGCGCGCCCGACCGTGCGCGACGGTCCATTCTCGACTGCAGCCCACAGAACTGCATGATCGAATCCGACTTCTTGGAGGAAGTCGGATTCGAAGTGGTCGCACAGCATCATCGCTTTCCGCGGCTGCGGCTGGAACTCGATTCCGACCACGGCTGGAAGGAAGACGTCGAGCGTGCACTCGACCAACTGCTGGCCGCCGCTTCCATGACCGTGCCGACCCGGGTACTCACCCTGTAGAAACCGAGTGGGAACGGAATTCGCTAACCGCTATCGGCGGCGGCGAGTTCCTCGGCCAATAGCTCGGCGAAAGTGTATGTGCCGGTGGGCTGGTCGTCCTGTCCGAGCAGGTAGAGGCGCTTCACCGAGATCAGGATCGCTTCCGCGATGACATCGCGCATCCGCGGGCTGGCCAGCACCGACGCGTCGTATTGATTCGTCACGTAGCCGAGATCGACCTGCACAGTCGGCATCTTGGTCAGTCGGAGCAGATCCCAGGTGCGTGGATGGGTGCGGCAGTCCTGCAGCGAGGTCCGAGCCACCACCTCACGCTGGATGAACCCGGCCAGTACCTGCCCGATCATGGAGACCGAGCCGTGCGAATTACCGAAGTAGAACCCGGCCACACCGTTGGCCATAGGGCTGGAATTGGACGCGCACCGTAGCGAGATCATCAGATCGGCGTCGAAGGCGTTGGATGTTTCCGCGCGTTCCACATCGGTTGGATTGCTACCCCACGGGCGGGACAGGAACGTCTCCATCCCAGTGGCGGCCATCCGGCCCTCCAGCCGGCTGGCCAGATCCCACAGGACCTCCGCTTCGTACACATCGCCGAATTCGGTGGGTACGGCGCGACCTCGATCATCGCCACCCAGACCCGGGTCGATGACGATGCGCTTACCGGTGAGCTGTGGGCCCGCCCGATGCACCACTTCCTCTTCGGCGATCCGATGCGGATTACCGCCGGTGACCCGAGCGCCGAGCAGTTCCAGCGAGCGCAGCGTATCCGGACCGCAGATCCCGTCGGCCGATAAGCCGATCTCGCGCTGGAAGGAGGTCAGACCCTCATGGGTGTGCGGACCGAAGAAACCGTCCACCCGGTGCACGTAGAAACCGAGGTCTTGCAGTCGGCGTTGCAATGTCGCGACATCGTCGCCGTAGAGCGGTGCGGAGAGTTGATAGATGAGGGTCCGGGCGCCCAACCGGTACGACGCCTCTTTCAGCGCCCGATAGGTGGCCGGACCGACATCACCGTCGACCAGCAATCCGCGGTGCTGCTGGAACGCACGCACCGCGGAGTCGAGCTGATAATCGAAGGTGGCTTCGGTGTCTTTCCAATATTCGCCCGCGCCGTCGGTGTCCACGCCGTTGTGCGCGTGCAGGAACCCCAGACTGGCCAGGGTGCTCCGAACCTCTGCTACGGCTGGACCGGTGTCGCCGTGACGAAGTCGGTGCATGCGTGAGGGCCCTTCCTTCCGTCAATCCCGGGTACCCACTCATGCGACGGCCTATACCCTCGCACGACGGAGCGTGGTCGATTCTGTCAGACCCGGACCGGAATTCGACAATCTTGGTCAGGGCATACTACGGCGCGCCGCCATGTCATGGCTGCCTGTTGGCGTATTCGAGACGTCAGATAACGTCTTCGATTTCCCGCAGGAGAGCGGCCTTGCCCTTGGCTCCGACGATCTGCTTCACCGGCTTGCCGCCGGCGAACAGGATCATAGTCGGGATACTCATCACCTGATAGTCGCGGGCGGTCTCGGGGTTGGCGTCGATATCCAGCTTCGCCACCGTGAGTTTTTCGCCGTGCGAACCCGCGATCTCCTCCAGGACCGGGGCGACCATCTTGCACGGCCCGCACCAGGTGGCCCAGAAATCGACCAGCACCGGCTTCTCGCTCAGCAACACGTCGTCGGCGAACGACTTGTCGGTGACGGTGACCGTATTGGTGCTCTCGGACATGGTGTTCTCCTTGATCTCCGGGCGCGACTCGCCCGCGGGGTCAGTTCGCTACGGCGACATCGACCGGCTGGTCGGCGTGCGACAGCGTATTGCTGGTGATATCGCCCTTCTCGGCGAGCCAGCGTTCGGCGTCGATGGCGGCACGGCAGCCCGTACCGGCCGCGGTGATCGCCTGCCTATAGGTGTGGTCCACCAGGTCACCGGCGGCGAAGACGCCCTCGACAGTGGTCTGGGTCCCCGGATCGCGGACCTGCACATAACCCGCGGCGTCCAGATCGATCTGGCCGCGGACGAGTTCGCTGCGCGGATCGTGGCCGATGGCGACGAACAGGCCGGTGGCGGCGAGCTCGGAGGTCTCACCGGTCCGGGTGTCGCGCAGTGTCAGCGACGTGACGCTGGTCTCGCCGTGTACCCGCAAGACTTCGGCATTGAGATGGAAGCGGATCTTCTCGTTGGCCTTGGCCCGTTCGAGCATGATGCGGGACGCCCGGAACTCTTCGCGCCGGTGCACTACGGTGACACTGGCGGCGAACTTGGTGAGGAAGATCGCCTCCTCCATTGCCGAGTCGCCACCGCCGACCACCACGATGTCCTGGCCCTTGAAGAAGAAGCCGTCACAGGTGGCACATGCGCTGACGCCGCGGCCGAGCAGATCCTGCTCACCGGGGACGTCGAGGTAGCGAGCTGCTGAGCCCATGGCGAGGATCACCGCGTATGCCTCGTACACATCATCACCCACGGTGACCTTCTTCACCGGACCGCTCAGGTCGATCGCATCCACATCTTCGGTCCGGATATCGGCACCGAAGCGTTTGGCCTGATCACGCATCTGTTCCATGAGGTCGGGGCCCATGATGCCGTCGCGGAAACCGGGGAAGTTCTCCACCTCGGTGGTGGTCATCAACGCGCCACCGAACTGGGTGCCCTCGAACACCAGTGGCCGGAGCTCGGCGCGGGCGGCATACACGGCGGCGGTGTAGCCGGCCGGACCGGAGCCGACGATGATCAGGTCGCGAACTGGCGTGCTCATGAGACCCTTCCAGAGAAAGCTAGCGGGGACGATTCGGTCAACAACAGCGTAGACGCGCTTTGTTCCCGCTCCCCCGGCCCCGGCGAGTGCGGCCGGAGGCGTGGGCCCAGGCGTGCCTAGCCGATATCGGTAGGGGTCGCGAGGACCTCGGGGTTGCCGGGCCCGCAACCGGAGCCGACCACGAGCGCGGTGATCTGAGCGCCGTTACGCCCCCCGACCAGAACGAGCACCGCTTCGCGGCCGCGGAAGTCCATATCGGTGGACCCCAGTACCGGGCGGTCGATTCCCACGGCCCGCACACATGCCGTGAGGGCGGCGGGGTCGGCGAGCCGGCCGCGGACATCGTTTCGGCCGAGCGCGCGCAGGGCCACCGCGGTGTCCAGACCGAGGCTCGGTTCGATGCTTTCGGAGAGTGGTGGGGCGGCTGTGGGATCGGTCGCGTGATCGGAGTCGTTCACGGCGAAGAAAGCGGCCCCGGCGGCGACCACGGTCACCGCCGCGGCCGACAGTGCGGCCGCGATACGGCGTCTCCGCCGGCGCGCGTCGAGTGGAATCGGGACTGCGACAGCGCCTGAATTCGCGGAAAGTGTTCCGGGACTCGCGTCCCCGAAATCGCGGATCGGAGAATCGGGAGAGGGTGACGGGAAGTGTAAGAGGCCGGGCGGTCGGCTATCCAGTGGCTCGGTGAACTCGACCGACGTTGCATCCCCTACCGAATCACCGAGCGGCCCACCCAGCGATTCGGCCAGCGCGTTCAGGCGCGCGGCGATATCGCCGGGGATCGGGCGGGCGATCCGCTCCGAACCACCCAAGGCGGCCAGGGACCCGCGGATCCTATCGAGCGAATCGAGGTAGCGTTTAGCCTCCGGGTCCCGCTGTACCGCGGGCCACAAGCGGGCGCCGAGTTCCGGATCGATATTTCCGGCATGCAGGTCGGCGAGCAACTCCTCGGTGAACGGAGGTTGCGGAATAGGGCTCATGACCTGCACACCTCCAATGCTGCTGCTGCGTCCATCTGACTCGGGTACCGATTCCTGCGGCCGGTGGTTACCTACTCCCTCGGGTACATACCGTTCGGGAGGAAAAATGTGTCACTGATACTGACGCGGCGGGGCTACATCTGGTTCCTCTCCACGTGCAGAGAATCCAGTTCGGTCTTCAGGCGCTGCCGGGCGCGGGCACATCTGCTCTTCACCGTGCCCACCGGAACGCCGAGCAGTTCCGCGGCGGCCGCGACGCTGTATCCTTCCACGTCCACCGCGACCACCGCCGCACGCTGGTCCGGGGGAAGCTGAAAAAGCGCGCGTTCGAGCACGAGTGAGATATCGACCCGGCTGTAATCATCGGATTCGTCCGATATTTCGGGCCATACTTCCGGCGGCAGGAAGGTAGCGGGTCGGGCGCGATTACGGCGTATCCGGTCCAGACAGGCGTTGACCACGATCCGGTGGAGCCAGGTGCGGACCCCGGATTCCGCGCGGAAGGAGGCGGCATTGCGGTGCGCGGACAGCAGCGCCTCCTGCAAGGCGTCGGCCGCGTCCTCCGGGGAGTAGCAGACCCGTGCAGCGGTCTGCCAGAGATGGTCGTTGTGCCTGCGGATCAGTGCGGCGAAAGCGTGTGGGGCGCCGTTCACATGCGCCCGCAGCAGATCTATATCGGTTGTCGTATCCAGCCGGGATTCCCCCGTTCCCGCCGCACCGGTCCCGGTCGTCCCTGCACGACCCCCCACGTTCAGTTCGAACGACAATAGCCAACCCCTTGGACAGCGCTCACGACAGCAACGACGGTCGGCGATCCGGCACCGACAACCACTGCGAGTAGGCAGCGTGCGGAATCGTACCCCTGATCCCGCCGGGCTCCCTGCTGAGAGCGCGGATCGAGATCATATCCCGGCAAACGATTCTGCGGCAACCGATTCGGCCTCCGCACGCGCGCAGATGTGGAGGCCGAATCGCGGTATCAGGGTTTGGCTTCGAACCCGAGTTCGGCGATGGAGCTCTGGAACTGCGCGCCCGAATTGCCCAGTCCGGTGACCCAGATGAGCACATAGCGTGCTGCCTGATCGGTCTGGATCGGGACCTCGGTCACCCCGTCGCCGAGGACCGCCGTGCCGACGAGCTGAGTCTGGTCCAGCGTGGCCGTCTCGGTAGGTGAGGTACGGATCTCGACACTGGTTCCGGGGGTGGACGAAGTGATCGAAACCTTGGTCAGGGTTGCGGGACTGGGCAGTGTCGCCAGCAGGCCGACCCCCTTTTTCAGGGCCGGGAACTGCTGGAAGTACTGATCGGTGCTCCAGGCGGTCGCGGGGTCGCCGTCGGTCGTCGTGGCCGCGCCGGAAGGATCGTCCGGGGTGCCCTCCGGGGAGAACACGACGACTCCGCTGGCCGGCACCGGCGCACCGGCCGCCGCGGGCGCCGACGAGGGGCCCGCCGGCGTTTCCGAGGCATCGGGCGCTCGGCTGGTGGTGAGCCCGATGACCTTCTGCTCGTTGAGCGGCTCGCTGGAATCACCCGGAGCGAAAACGCTGACCAGCCACCAGATGACGATGCCGACGACCAGGGCGGTGAGGATCCCCAAGGCCACCATGATCCACATCATCCGCTGCGATTTCTCGCGTTCGGCGGCGAGCAACTCCGGATCGGCCAATGATTCGTCGGCCGGTGCCGGTGCGCGCTGACCGAGGCGCAGCACGGGAATGAGATCGGTCTTCTGATCCACCACCGAGGCCTGCTCCAGTACGTGCTGGATGGTGGCGGCGGTCCGGACGCCCTTGTTCGGCTCCAGTGACCGTACTGCCACCGCGGAGATCTCGAACGGGACCTCGGGACGGATCTGGCGGGGCTCCACCGGGGTGCCGTCGGGCCCGAAATCGGCCAGGTGCAGTCCGCCGACTGTGGTGGCGTTCCCGCTCATCCCGCCCTGGCGCAGCGGCCAGCGGGCGGTCATGAGGGCATACAGCATGGCGCCCAGACCGCGGACATCGCTCTGCGGGTCGGCATCCCCGAGAGTGCCCGGGAAGGCCAGCACCGCGTCACCGGACGCGCTGATCCGGATCCGGTCCGGATGATCGATGGACAGAGCTCCGCCGCTGCGGTGCGCCATTTCGGTGGCCGAGGCGAGGACGCGGATGGCCCGGGCCGCACCGATCGGCGACGGCGCCGTTTCGGCCATCTCGCGCAGCGAGCGCCCGGGAGTCCATTCGGCGACCACGATGCCGCCGGAACTACCGCGCACCACATCGAGGACCCGGGCCAGGCCCGGCGAATTGATCCGGCCCAGCCGCAGCGTCCGGGACAGGATCGCCTGTGGGCCGTCCTGGCCGGAATTACCGGCGGACTTCTGATCGGCGTCGACGAAGGTCAGCGCGACCTCACGGTCGAGTTTGATATCGAGTGCCTGCCAGAACCGCAGACCACGTGCCCCGCCGTGCCCGGCCAGCAGCCGGTAGCGGCCACCTGCCACCGAGGCGCCGGGGATGAGTTTCGGCCCGCGCTGTACCCGGCTGGACTGGGTAATCGGCGGTACCGGGATCATGCCGGTGTCGTAGACCGGATCGGTGGCCGAGACCGTCGAACCTGCCTGGTGCAGATGCTCTTCCGAGACGTGTTCGCCGGATTCCTCCGGCTCGTATCCCTCGTCCGATTCATCCGCTAATCCGGCGGCTTCGCCGTCGCCGGGGTAGGCCCCCGACTCCGGCCGCCGCTCCGCCGAGTACGCGGAATCGTGCGTGGACGGTCCTCCGCCCACGCGCTGGGTGTGCGGGTCGCCCGGTTCCGTCTGCTCCGGGGGAACATCGGTGGACAGGCGACCGCTCGCCGGATTCGAGGAAGAATCGGCGGCTGGGCGCTCGCCCACCGCGTCGTCGCTCACCCTCGGACCTCCTTCGCCCTGGTATGCCGCAACTTCAGCGGTCCTGCCTCTTGTGCTCGTCTGCCGAACAGGGTACGGGAACTGACCCGAGCCGGTGCGCTCAACCGAGTCCGGCCGAATTATGGGCAGCACCATTGTGCTCTGTGCGTCCATGGCCGAGTCGAAGCCGGAGTACGCGAGATACGGATCCCGGCGGTGCAGTATGCGGGTGGCATATTCGTCCTCGGCGGGTCCGAGGTCGATCTCCGGGGCCGGCGGGGTGATGCCGAGACGCCGGGAGACGGCGACGGTTATGGCGACGACCTCGGGAATACCCGCGAGGCGCATCAGGCCGAACGCGACCGCGAACATGACGATCCCCGTGATCGCCACCCGGATGAAGGAGCCGGGGCCGCCGAGTGATTCGGTCAGCCGGTCCAGGCCCATGACCCGGTCCGCGATCAACATGACCGCACCGCCGGCCAGCGAGGCCAGCAACACCCTGCTGACCGTCCGCCCCACATTGGCCATTCGTAGATCGCCGAGACTGCGGTGCAGCAGGTAGCCGCCGATCACCGCACCGGTGGTGAACCCGAGGCCGGTCGCGATGCCGAGCACGATCACCACCTGCTGGCTGTTGTCGGCGATGAACGGGGCCAGTGCCGAGAACAGGATCTTGATCGTGGTGATCCCCAGGATGATCCAGGTAGGTGTCCACGCCTGTTCGCGGGCGTAGAAAACGCGCAGGTGGATCAGCACCAGCGAGTACGGGATCAGGGTGAATGCCGAAAAACTGACCGCGGTACCGAGCCGGGAGGCGTCCTCGGCGAACCGGGCGTAGCCGAACAACGCGTCGCCGACCTGCGGACCGGCCACCGTCAGAAATGTGACGATCGGGATCAGCGCGATCATGGTCAGCCGGGTGGCGGCCGAGAGATCGTCCACCACCGCGGGGGTGTCGTCGTTGGCCGCGTTACGGCTGAGCCGGGGCATGATCGCGGTGAGCAGGGTGACGCCGATGACGCCGTAGGGCAGCTGGAGCAGCAGCCAGGCGTTCTGATAGATCGCCGGACCCGCCTCGTCGGCTTGCGAGGAGATATTGTTCGCGAAGATGCCGCCGATCTGGCTGATCAGCACGTACAGGATGATGGCACCTGCCATGGTGCCGAATTGCTTGAGCCGGGCATCCATGCCCCACAGCGGGCGCAGATCTATCCCTTGGCGGCGGATCGCCGGCAGCAGACTGACCACCTGCACGATAACGCCGAGGGTTACCCCGCATCCCAGGACGAGCAGTTTCGGATCGCTCATCCGTACCGGGTCCAGGGTGATCTCGCCGGGGGTGAGCGCGTACAGACCCAGTACCACCAGAACGACCACGTTGTTGAGCACCGGCGCCCACGCGCCCGGTTTGAACGCGCCCCGGGTGTTGAGGATGGCGGTGAACAACGCGGACAGGCCGTAGAAGAGCACGGCCGGTACCAGCAGGAAGGTCAGTGCTGTGGTGAGCGCGGTGTTGACCTTGCCGTTCGAGGAGACGAAGACATGGGTCGCCAGGATCGGCGCGGCGGCGGTGGCCAGGAGCGCGGCGGTTCCCAGGATCACCGAGGCGGCCGTGACCAGGCGCCGGATGAAGGCGGCACCGGCGTCCGGATCCTCCTGTTCGGCTCGAACCAGCGTCGGCACGACGATCGCCGTCAGCACAGCGCCGAGCACCAGTTCGGCGATCATGTTCGGGATCAGGCTGGCGGAGGTGAACGAACTGGCGATCGCCGGGCCCAGCACCGCCAGCAGGAGCAGCTGCTTACCGAAACCGGTGATCCGGCTGATCAAGGTGGCGATCGCGATGGATCCCGAATCCTTGAGCAGCCTGACCTGGCTGTCGTCCCCTTTTTCCGGTGCCGCGCCGGACGCCGGTTTCTCCGCGACGGCGACCGCGGCCATGGACCCGGTTCCCGTCCGGCCGCGCGCGGAAGCTGCGGCGGCAGGGTCCGCTGCGGGCTGTACGGGGTCGCGGCCCGGGGGGACCTGCCGGAACGGCTGGGATGGCGGCGCCTGCCGCGGTGGAGCCTGCTGATGCGGCGGCCCGCCCGGCATGCCGGGCGACTGCCCCGGCCGGCCGGGGCGCATGCGAGGAGAAGAATCCGGCGCCTGCGGCGGGCGTGCCGGGGACGGCTGGAGCGGCCGGTCCGGTGGGCCCGGGCGCCGTGGCGGTGGCCCGGCGGCGGGTGGCGGTTGCATCGGCCTCATCCGCTGCGCGGGGAACGGTTCGGAGGGCGGTCCCGCCGGTGCGCCGCCGTCGGGCCTCGGGCGTTGTGTGGGGCGCCCGCCGTCGTGGTGGTCTCGGCCTCGGGGGTGGGCACCGGGAGCCGGTGGCCGGCCCTGGCCGGGGGGCATCGGCGGGCGGCCGGGCGGCTGTGGCGGCCGGGACCCCGGCATCGGCGGGACCGCGCCCTGCGCACTCGACGGTGGTGCGGATCGCTGGTCGGCCGGGCGGGCTCCGGACGGTGGAGCGGATCGCAGGCCGGGTGGGACGGCCGGGCGCGCGCCGGACGGTGGTGCGGATCGCTGCTCCGGTGGGACCGCTGGGCGCGCGCCGGACGGCGGGCTCGGGGGCCGGCCCGGGGCTGGATTCCGGGGCATGCGCGGATCCGGGTTCGGCTGCCGGGTGGGCGCGTAGCGGTCCTCCCCCGGATGCGGCCCTGGGCCCGGTCGGGGACCGGGTGGGACGGCGTGATCCGGCGGTCCACCGGGCCGTTCGGGCCGGCGCATCTGCGGGGGTGGCTCCCGGAACGCGGCGGGGCGTTCGCGGTCGAGCTCCGGATCACCCGGATGACCCGTCATATCCGTCTCCGGGCCGGGAGCTCGATGCACTCGCTCCCACGGTGCGCTGGGGGACCGGCGGGCACGTGGACCGTCGGGCTGTCGACCGGGCTGCTGCCGATGAGCGGAGGATTCATCGTCGCTCATCATGCCTCCTGTATCGCCCGGACTCCGCGTGGCGGTTGTCCCCTGTGTCGCGTCGAACACATTGTCTCGGCACCAACGCGCGCCTGACCGTACGGTTCGGCGGTGGTGGCGCGTCCGACTGCGCACCGACACCCGGACGGATCTCCGGACAGCCGGTGCGCACTCTCTATCTTCCATGGGACGCGGGTCCGGGTCACCCTCCCCCGACCGTGTGCACGGCCGACGCCCGGCCGCCTACCCGCGCGGAACGCGGAATCCGCGACTACACGTGTTCCCGGCCCCGTACCGTGCGGTCGGTCGGCTGCTGGGCCTCGGCGGTCGACTCGGGCCCGGAACGACCGCGTCCACGGCGGCGGGCCCGGCCCAGCCGGACGACGCGCTGCCGGAGCCCGGGGTCGATACCCTTGTCGGCCGGATCGCGTTTGCCGTGGAACCGCCGCCACAACCGGCGTCCGGCCAGCAGGAACAGCAGGGCCGCCGCGCACGCGGTGATGATCGCGAGGATCTGACCGTAGGCGTTGGAACGCACCGAGATCGAGGTGGCGTAGCCGAGCGGTACCCCATCCGGTGTGCTCAGCGAGATCGGCACCACGAGTTTGCGGCTGTCGCTGACCTCGGTCGGGATCTGGAAGGACCGCGTGCCCCGCGGGGGGAGCAACTGCTCACCGATATCGGTGATCTTGGTTTCCGGCGGGGCGTCGATCCGGAACCGGATCCGCACCGAGACGGGCAAGTCGTTGCGTGCTACCAGCAACAACGGGCTCGACTCGGAGGCCAGCGTGTACACGCCACCGGGCGGCAGCACCGATACCGAACGGAAGATCTCGTCCACGGTCGACGTCGCCTTCTCGATCCGGCGTTGCGCGAAGACCTCGGCCTGGGCGGTGGGGCCGCCCCGCCGGTCCGACAGCGACAGCGCGCGCACCAGATCGTCGCGCAGCGGGTCGAGATAGGCGCGGGGGGTAGGCGCCGTTTCGGGCACCTCGACCATCGCCTGCAGCAACTGGGAGATCCGGTGGGACTGGTCGCGCGCGGGAGTTGCGAAATAGCCGGGCACCCCCTCCACGGCAGCCTCCGGCAGCGGCGTCAGCTGATACGGGACCGGATCGGGGGCCTGGCCGACGAGATCGTCGAACGGCCGCGGATCGACCAGCTTGTTCTCGGCCAACAGGTCCAGTTGCCGCAACAGGGCGGCGGCCTCGTCGCGATTCGCGCCCCACTGTTGCGGCGGCATGATCAACTGTGAGCGCGGGCGGCGCGGATCGGTTTGCAGCGCCCGCCACGAAACCGCCCCCAGCGCGTCCTGCAGCCGCGCGGTCCGGGAATCGTTGGTCACCGCGTACCGCGCCGATTCGGGAACATAAGCCGGGGTGGGCGGATTGGAACCGACCCCCGCCAACGCGGCGGCGGGCCAGATATCGAAGGTTGCCACCCGCAGCGCCGGATCGGCCGTCGAAGCGCCGCCGCCGCCCGCCTGCGAGGGCGCGGCGCCCGCCGGGGTCTGCGCCGGGGACGGTACTCCGGAATCAGTCTGTTCACCGGCGGGGACCGCGTCCGGGGTGTCACCGGACTCCGGTGCCGGGGCAGGCGGCGGAACCGCACCGGGCACACCTGGCAGCCGCACCATATCCGGCACGGCCGCGTACGGATCGCCGATACCGCCTTCGGGGGCCACCGCGTTACCCGCCAGCACCGCCGTCCCGAACCCCTGCGCCTTCAACAGCTGCGCCGCGCCCTGATCCAGACTGCTGGCGTCGGGCAGGCTCACCCCGCGCACGGACCGGGTGTTCAGAATCGAATCCACGATCGATGCCGGCGAATTTAGTGCCCGCGCGGTGAGCGCCGGATCGGCGGCCGCTGCCAGCGCCGAGATATCGACCTGCGCGAACGGCAGCGCCACCGTGCACATCGACGACGCCAGATTCCGCAACCGGTCCAGCCATGCATTCGCGGATTCGGTTCCGGCCCCGGGCCGGGTCGCACCGTCCGGGTCCGACGGACTGGCCAGAACCCGATAATCGCTGGTCATCGCCTGCACAGTGAGCAGCAGATCGGGGTCGATCGCCAAACAGACCGCCGATGATGGGCCGTCTTCGCCCCGATCGGCGGCGAACACCGATTCCAGCGCCCCCACCAGCTCGTCCAACCGGCCCCCCCGGCTCACCGACGCGGCAAGTTCGTCATCGGTCAGCTCGACCTCCCGATCCAGGTCACCGGTCTGTCCGGCCACCATGCGGGGACGATCGGCCAGCGGCCACAACAGGGTGGTCTGCACCGGCGGCGTGGCAGGCGCGGGCCGCGGCGGACCGCTACCGTCGGCAGCCGCCGGCAAACCCAGCACCGGCAGCAGGAAACGGGCGTCGTCCAACCGCGCCTGACCGCCGTAATCCGGGGTCCCGTTCACGTTCAGCAACAGCGGGTACACGCCGGCCTCGGTGATATTCAGTGAAGTCCCCGCCGCATCCCGCAGCGGGACGGTCATGGTGAACTGCTGCCGCTGCCCCGGCTCCAGCCGCACCGCCACATCCTGGAACGGCGTCGGGAATTCGTAGTTCACCTGATCGAGCTTCAGGCTCGTGCGCAGCTCACTGGGGTCGGCAACCGGTCGTGCCCGCTGCACCCGCACAGCCACCTCGTCCACCCCGCGATCACCGATATTGGTGACCGTGCCCGCAACTGTCAGCATGGGATCACTCTGTGCGGTGACCGTGCCGGGACTCACCGAATCGAGGGACAACTTCAAGAACTGCGGCGCAGCGGTGTCCTCGGCCGACCCCGTCGGCTGGGCGCGCGCCGGGGATCCGAGCAGCGCGGGCAGCGCCGCCGAGCCGAGGATGGTCAGGATCACGAGCATGATCCGACTCAGTCCACGCGTCATCGCTTGCCGGTCTCCATCCGGTCGATCAGGCGGTTCGCCACCTCGGCCAGCCTGCGCTCGTCGGCATAGGCCAGCCTAGAGTTCAATTCGCTCAGCGGTACCCAGTCGACCTGGGTGACCTCTACATCCGCGTCGGATAATTCACCACCGACCGAACGCAGCAGAAAATGATGCACTGTTTTGTGTACCCGCCGACCCTCGGTGACGAACCAGTAATCGATACTGCCCAATTCGGCGACTACCTCGCCCTGGATACCGGTCTCTTCGGCAACCTCACGGATCGCCGTCTGCTCCGAGGATTCACCCTCTTCGATATGTCCTTTGGGCAGCGACCATAGCAGCCGGCCCCGGCGGTCGGTACGGCCGATAAGAGCGGCGCAGCGCGTTTCCGGCGGACCGTCCAGACCATCGACCACCAAACCCCCGGCCGAGGTCTCCCGCACGGTACGCATGCGAGGTTTCGCCGCACCACCGGCCGAACCACGACGCCGCGGCTGGCGGCGTCTACTGTTCGCACGATCGGCCGGAGACACTACGCAATACTAGAGCAGTGTTTGTTTGCGGCGCCTTCGGCGCCGCGGGTCGAGGCCCCCTGGGGTCCCGCCGTTCAGCCCTCGAATCTCGACGCAACCACCCGAGTCGAGTTCTACGAGACACCCCGAAGGGTTGAGGCCGTCTCGCCGTTCAGGCCTCGAAGCGCATGCGACGTGCGGTCGGCCATCCGATGGACCGACCGTTGAGCACCTTCGGCCGAGGTGAACCCACCCAGGCCAGGGTGCGAGTCCCGAGGCCTGAACGGCGAGACCTCCAGGGCCTCAACCCCGCGCGCCGAAGGCGCGCAAATAAGCACAGTAAGGTTCTGCTGTGGTTTCGACCGAGTCCGACGACGCTGTGCAGGATCGCCGTACCCGTTTGCTAGCGGCGGCCGCTATTACTCTGGGTCGGCTCTCCGATGTGCTGACTCCGCTCGGGGAGATGTTCGCCGCGCACGGGTTCCAGCTGTATCTGGTGGGGGGCAGTGTGCGGGATGCCGTGCTGGGGCGGCTCGGGACCGATCTGGATTTCACCACCGACGCACAGCCGGAGCAGGTGCTGGAGATCGTACGAGGCTGGGCCGATCAGTTGTGGGATACCGGCGGGCTGGCGTTCGGGACGGTGAGCGCGGCCAAGGACGGGCAGCAGCTGGAGATCACCACGTTCCGTAGCGATACCTATGACCGGGTTTCGCGGAATCCGCAGGTGAGCTTCGGTGACACGTTGGAAGGCGATCTGGTCCGGCGGGATTTCACGGTGAACGCGATGGCCGTCCGGATCGCGGTGGACGGGTCGCTGGAGTTCGTGGATCCATTGGACGGAATGGCCGCGCTGCTGGCCGGGGTCCTGGATACGCCTGCCGCTCCGGAGGACTCGTTCAACGATGATCCGCTGCGGATGCTGCGGGCGGCGCGTTTCGTCGCACAGCTCGGTTTCGATGTGCATCCGCGAGTGCGGGGCGCGATTGTCGAGATGGCGCCGGAGATCGATCGGATCACCGCGGAGCGGGTGCGAACGGAGCTGGACAAGTTGATCGGTGGCGCCCATCCGATCGACGGCATCAACATGATGTGTGAAACAGGTCTGGCGCAGCGGGTGCTGCCGGAGGTACCGGCCATGAAACTGGAGATCGATGAGCATCACCAGCACAAAGACGTCTACTGGCATTCGCTGACGGTGCTCGACCAGGCCATCGACCAGGAGGAAGGCGATCCGGACCTGGTGCTGCGTTGGGCCGCGCTGTTGCACGACATCGGGAAACCGGATACCAAACGCAACGAGTCCGGTGGCGGGGTGAGTTTCCATCACCATGAGGTGGTGGGCGCGAAGATGGTGCGCAAGCGGATGCGTGCGCTGAAGTATCCGAAGCAGTTCACCGAGGATGTCGCCCGCCTGGTGTTCCTGCATCTGCGGTTCCACGGCTACGGCAAGGGTCAGTGGACCGATTCGGCGGTCCGCCGATATGTCACCGATGCCGAGGATCTCCTGCCTCGCCTGCACAAGCTGGTGCGGGCCGACTGCACCACCCGGAACAAGCGCCGGGCGGCGGCGTTGCGGTCCACCTATGACGATCTCGAGGCGCGGATCGCCCGGTTGCAGGAGCAGGAGGATCTGGCCCGGGTGCGGCCGGATCTGGACGGTAACGCGATTATGGAACTGCTGGGCCTGCCGCCGGGGCCGGAGGTCGGACGGGCCTGGCGGTACCTGAAGGAGCTGCGGCTCGATCGCGGTCCGCTCACTCGGGACGAGGCCGAGCAGGCACTCGAGCAATGGTGGCAGACCCAGAATTGATCGTGCCGTCAGAAAACGATCAGCGTCGTTCCGGCCACGATCGCGGAGCGGATCTGCGTCAGGTCGAAGGACCCGCTGATCGGCGCCAGTTCGATCCGGAACCGGATGAGCGCGCCGTCGCGAACAGCCCAGCGCACCCGGGCACCCCGGGGTAGCTCCCCCATCGGGATGGGGTTCATTGCGCGCCACCGCCTCGGTACCGGCAGTCCGGCCCAGTGGGCGCGGTGTATCTCGAGGTGTAGTGCATCGTCGGTGATCGAGGCATCCAATTCGGCGGTGACGCGTTTGCGGCGGTGTACCGCGCGGATCAGCCCCGATTCGGTGACCGACAGGTCCCATTCCCGCTGCCGGCTCGCGAGCCAGTCCACCACGGTCGCCAGGCCGACCGTGCCCTCGATATCGATCTGGTTGGCGCGGACCCGGGTCGGCACGCCGGGGACCAGCCTGACCTCGTGTGAAATGACGGTGATCTCGTCGATGGGCCGTTCATCCCAGCGCAGTTCCCGCAGCACGGCCTTGGTCTGGAAATGCGCGCCGCGGCGGCGCACCTTCAGCACGTTCAGGGTGCCGGTGAGCTGGTGGCCGAGCAGGGTCGCGCTGAGCTCCTGCCCGCCGAATCGGCTCAGGATTCCTTCGCTCAGCACCGTGAGCAGAGTGTCCGGGAGCAGCGCGGTGACGGTCCCGGCGCCGAGGTCGGCCATCGGTCCCATCCAGGCGGTGGTATATCTGACCCACTGTTCCAGCCGGGTCTGCTCGAACAGTCGTCTGCCGAGTTCGACGGCCCGCAGCGCGGAGAACGGGGAGGCCGATCGCGGATCGGAGTAGGCGGCCATGATCACCTGTGAGCTTACTGGGCCGGCGCGGCGGCCACCACGCGGAGGCCGACCCGGCATCGATCAATCAGCACGGATGCTGCCCGTTTCGGGTAGGTTCATTCCGGCAATGGGACTCGACATCAGGCTACGAAAAGTTGTGTTCGGGGTGGTGCCGGGTTCCCGGCCGGGTCGGGTCGGGCTCGCCTTCCTCGGCGTGGTTCTCGCGGGGTATGTGGTCGTTCCGGTTCCTGCTCGTTCCGCACCGTTCCCGTGGGCTCCGCCACCGGTGAATGCCTGCGGTGAGACCGGTTTCGATCCGCTGGCCCGCGAACCCGATCCGTCGGCGCCGCCCGCTCCGCCGCTACAGGTGCCCCCGCGTATCGATATCCCGATTCCGGTGCCGCGACTACAGCCGGTGCCCGTACCGGATCCGCCGCCCGACAATACGCGGATCACGCCGGAGCCGCTGCCCGTCGATCCCTGCCACAATCCGTGTCCCGATATCCGCGATACGCCGAAACCGCCGGTGCCCGCACCGGAGCTCGGCGCACCGCCGCCGCCCCCGGACAGCGGTTCGGCGAGCGGAAGCGGTTCGGGCAGTGGGTCCGGTTCCGGAGTGCCGTGGCGATTGCCCGAGGTGCGGTTCGATCCGGAGATCGAACCCATCCCCTACCCCGTGCCCGGCGGTCCGGGCGTTCCGCCGCAACCGGCGCCGCCGCAGGTTGTGCATCCAGCCGAACCAGGTCCGGTCGCGGCGCCGGTCGCCGCGCCGCGGGTCGAGTCGGTGCGGCTGGTCGAGCAGCTGACCGGGCACGGTTCGCGGAATCGGACCGATATGCGCTGGCAGGTCGACGGCACCGACCTGGGGCTGATGTGGGAGACGAAACCGGGTGAGGTCGCGGTGGTCTTCGGTGACACGTTCGGCAAGGGCTGGTCGGCCGGTGGCGCGGGTGGTCCCGATGCCGACTGGCGCAGCAATGTGCTGGGCTACAGCACCGACCGCGATCTCGCCGACGGTCTTTCGCTGGACACGATGGTCCAGGACAGCCGCTGTCACGCCGCCGAACTGCTGGGTAGCCGCAAGATCAAGAACTGGGAAACCACAACCATTCCGACCTCCGGTTTCGCATTGGCCGGCCGGCAGTATCTCAGCTTCATGTCCGTGAACGCGTGGAGCCGAGTACCGGGTATGTGGTCGACCAACTACGGCGGTATCGCCTACTCCGACGACAACGGCAGCACCTGGGTCAAGGATCAGCACGCCAGATGGGAGAACCTGTTCGGGCTCGGGCGGTTCCAGGTGGCGGCCATGGTGCCGCACGGGGACCATGTCTACATGTTCGGCACCCCGAACGGCCGGATCGGTGTGATCGGGCTGGCTCGGGTCCCGAAAGATGAGGTGCTGAACAAATCGGCGTATCAGTACTGGGTCGGCGGTACTTGGGCACCGGCGGCCGAGAACCAGGCGACACCGCTGGTGGCGGGGATCGCCAGCGAACTGTCGGTGCGCGTCGATCCGGCTACCGGCCAATGGCAGATGTGCTATCTCGACCCGGCGCGCGGCGCGATCGTCCTGCGGACCGCCGCCGACCCGCAGGGAACCTGGACAGACCCGGTCCAGCTCGTATCGACGGCCGACTATCCCCAGTCCTACGGCGGTTTCATCCATCCGTGGTCGACGTCGCGCGACCTGTACTTCACCGTGTCCGCGTGGGATTCCTACAACGTCTATCTACTGCACGCCCAGCTGAGTCCGCCGGACGAGCCGCCCGCACCGTGACGGTCGTCCGAGTTCAGCCGGGGCCCGCCACGCGACGGAAACGGATCCGCTGACCGGGCCGGGCCTGCGAGATGCGGTCGATATCGGCGTCGGCGACCACCGCGATGACCGGGTAGCCGCCGGTGATCGGATGGTCGGCGAGGAAGACCACCGGCTGCCCGCTGGGCGGAACCTGTACCGATCCGAGTGCCATACCTTCGGTGGCCAGTTCGCCGGCCGAGATACGTTGTAGCGGTGGTCCTTCCGCCCGGTCGAGGCGCGCACCTACGCGGTCGGTATCGGCGCTCACTGCCCAGTGCCCGGTGAACAGGGCGCCCGGGTCGGTGAACCAGTTGTCGCGTGGGCCGGGCAGTGCCCGGATCTGCAGTGCCCTGGGCGGACCGGGCGGACCGGGCTGCGGCGCCTGCTCGATATTCGGCCAATCGCGGGGTTGTGGACCGATGGGGATCGTTTCGCCTCGGCGCAACGGCGGCGGACCGATACCGGACAGTGTGTCGTGACTGCGGGAGCCCAGGACCGGTGCGACATCCACTCCCCCGCGTACGCCGATATAGCTGCGTAACCCGGTCCGGGTGAAACCGAGACGCAACCGTCGGCCGGGTTCGAGATGCAGCACGCTCGCATGTCCCACCGGGGTCCCGTCGACGGTGGCGGGGGCGGGTGCTCCGGTGACCGCCACCAGTAGTGAGATTTCGGCGCGCAGGGTCAGTCCGCCCAGCAGAACCTCGATCCCGGCCGCCCCCTGTGGGTTTCCCACCAGTCGATTCGCCAGTCGAAGGGCGCCACGGTCCGCCGCCCCGGCGGGGCCGACACCGGAATCGAACCAGCCCGGGCGACCCAGATCCTGGACGGTGGCCAGCGGACCGACCTGCTCGATCACGATCACGAGGCGGCATCCACGTCGACGAACCGCACCCGGGCGCCCGCGCGCACCAGCGCGGGCGGTTCCCGGCCGGTATCCCACATGGTCAGGTCGGTGGTACCGATGAGCTGCCAGCCGCCCGGGGTCTCCCGGGGGTACACCGCCGTATAGCTATCGGCCAGACCCACCGATCCCGCCGGTATCCGGGTGCGTGCCGCGCTCCGGCGAACAACCTTCGACTGCCAGTCGGCGGCGGTGAGGTATCCGAATCCGGGCGCGAAACCGACGAAAGCGCAGTGCCACACTGCGGCGGTGTGGGCGGAAATCACCTGTTCGGGGCGCATATCGAGCATATCGGCCACACATTCGAGATCCGGACCGTCGTAGCGCACCGGGATTTGTAGGGGTTCGGTTGTGGTGGTGAATGTTCCACGGGAAACATCGCGTTCCGTCGCGCTGACATCGGCGACGATCTGCTCCAGCCCTCGCCGCACCCGGGCCGCCGAGCCCACCGAATCCAGGGTGATCAGAACGGTTTCCGCGGCGGGCAGGAAATCCACCACACCGGCCGGGGTTCGCTCGGACAACGCCGCGACCAGTTGGCCGACCCGGCCCGGATCGGCCGGAGTGACCAGGAAGGCCCGGTCGCCCGCACACCGTATCGCCGCCGGGCCAGTTTCCCGGATCTGTTGTGGTCGTGCCGATTTCACGTCACCCGCTCCGTTCGTTCAGGTGAAGGCCGCTACGGCGATCCCGGCGTCCTCCAGTGCGGCGCGGATCCGCCGGGCCATCGCGACCGCCGCCGGGGTGTCGCCGTGAACGCAGATGCTGTCCGGTGCGACCGCCACGGTGCCGCCCCCGTGCGCCACCCGAGCAGTGCCGGTCTCCGCCAGTGATACCGCCTGGGCGACAGCTGTATCAGTGTCGAGAACGGCGCCGGAGGTTCCCCGTGCGGCCAACCCGCCTGCCACGGTGTAGCCCCGGTCGGCGAATCCTTCGCTCACGAACGGGGTCCCGGCAGCGAGCGCGGATTTCTCGAGATGGGTACCAGCGGGACCGAGTAATGCCAGGGCCGGGTCGTAGTCGTGGAGGGCTCCGACCACGGCCTCGGCAAGGGCCGCATCGGCCGCGGCGGCGTGGTAGAGCGCGCCGTGCGGTTTGACGTACCGCACCCGGTCACCGGATGCCCGAGCGAACCCGTCCAGGGCCGCGATCTGGTAGAGCGTCTCGTCGCGCAGTTCATCGGGCGGCACAGCCATGGCCCGCCGGCCGAACCCGGCCAGATCCCGATACCCGATATGCGCCCCGATCCGCACCCCCTTGTCCACCGCTGTCGCGCAGGTGCGCCGCATGATGGACGGGTCGCCGGCGTGGAAACCGCAGGCGATGTTCGCGCTGGTCACGATATCCAGCATGGCGGCATCCTCCCCCATGCTCCACGCACCGAACCCCTCGCCGAGGTCGCTGTTGAGATCCAATCCCACGGCATCCTCCTTCCGGCTCTGTCTCCATTGTTCACCTGGTCGGGGTGTCACGCACCGTGTTCGGTCAGCCGGTGGACCACCGGCGCGACCGGGCGGATACCGCCGTGGTGCGACCGATCGGTCAACCGATCTCGCCGACGGCCGGTCGGCTCTGCCTGCGGTTGTTGAGCAGCAAGGCGACGATCCCGGCGCCGTAGCACCCCGCCCCCGCCAGCACCACCACCGGTGACCTGCCGTCCGCCGGAACGACCAGCGCCGTCATCGCGACCGCCAGCACGAACCCGATATTGAACACCGTGTCCTGGAGGGCGAAAACCTGTCCGCGCCGGTCGTCGGGGATATCCATCTGCATGGCCGCGTCACCGGTGAGCTTGATCGTCTGCCCGGCGAGACCGAGCAGGAATGCCCCGGCGAGCAGGAGTTGGTGGGCCCGGTGCACGGTATCGGCGGAATGGGCGAGGGCGGTCGGCAGGACCAGCGCCAGCTGCACGGCGATAGCGCCGGACAGCGCGAGCAGTATTGTGCGGGGCCGGCCCAGGCGTGGAATGAGCAGCGGGGTCAGCAGGGCCGCCAGCAGCATTCCGGCGGCGGTGGCGGTGATCGCGACGCCGAAACCGATGAGTCCGCTGTCCACCGCCGCGCCGTGCGACGGCGTCTCCCTCAGTACCAGCACCATGACGAGTGTGTTGGCGCCGAACACGATCCGGTGGGTTCCGATCCCGATCATCGCAGTGGACACATCGACCGAATGCCGGACCGCGCGTGCGCCGACCAGCAGCCCGGCCAGTACCGCCCGGACAGCGCCGGCTGTATCTCCGGGGTCCGATTCCGGGCCGAGCGTGCGGGGCCGGAATCCGGCCGTGAGCACCACCCCGGCCACCGAACCGCTCGTACTCAGGGCCACGGCGGCAGCCGATCCGGCATCCCCGGCGCCGATTACGCCGATCACCGCCACCGCAGCGCCGGCACCTGCCGCGGCGCACGCCGAACCTACGGTGGCGAGGACGGAATTGGCCGGTACCAGCCGACGCTGCAACAGCACCCGCGGCAGTGCCGCCGACACACCGGCGGCGGTGAAGCGGCTGATCCCGACCACTGTGAGTGCTACCAGCAGCAACGCGCCGGCGCGGGCGCCGGCGAGCAGCCCGAGCGCGACAGCGGCGATCAGCAGGCCGCGCACCAGGTTGGCGACCAGCATGACCAGTCGCCGATCCCACCGGTCGAGTAGGGCGCCGGCGTACGGTCCGATCAGCGAATAGGGCAGCAGTAGCACAGCGAAGCCGGCCGCGACGGCGAGCGGATCGGTTTCCCGTTGGGGGTTGAACAGGATCGCGCCGGACAGCGCGGCCTGGAACATACCGTCGCCGAACTGGCTGGTGAACCGCACCAGGGTCAACCGGATCGCGCCGGGGCTCTCGGTGATCGCCGCCCGCAGGGCCGACAGATCGTGTCTGCGCCCGCCGCCTCCGGGTGTCCGGGCCGTGGTGGTGGGTTCGGGCGCAGTGCTGGACACCGCCGCGACGCTACCCGCCCCGGAGCCCGCGAGGCATATCGGCTGGTCCGGGCACCCGCTCGGCGATCAGCAGGTCGACGGCCTCACGCATGTCCGGGGCCATCGGCAGGGTGCCCAGGTCGCGGGCATCAATCCAGGCGTAATCGTCGTGCTCGTCCGGGTCCAGAGTTATCTCACCGGGCGCGGCCTCGACCAGGAAACTGAATTTACGGACCTTGGCTTTGGTTCGGGTCGCATAGTCGAACGAGCCGAGGAAATCGGTGATACGGCGGGCCACCAGCCCGGTTTCCTCGAGCAGTTCCCGTGCTACGCCCTCGGTGAGCGATTCTCCGGATTCGACCCCGCCGCCGGGTAGTTCGTACATTCCGCCGAGATAGTCACCCGGTACCCGGCGCACCACCAGTAGTTTTCCGTCCCGGAACACTGCGACGCCGACGACCAGATCGGTGACACCGTCGCGCCGCGCGGCGGCACGCAGCCGTTGTTCGGTTCGCGCGAGTGCTCCGGGGCGCATCTTCCACCTCCTGGTTCTTTTTATCCATTTTCGACGAAACACGTGCCACACCGCTATTACCGCCCCTGTTGCTCACGAGCCGTTCACCCCGAGGCCGCTCGCGTAAAATGCCGGGAGCGGACAATCGACGAGGTCGTGGTATCGCCGAGTTGCTACATACGGGAAAGGTAATTGTGCCCGAGCCGGAAAGGAGTCGTGCGATGTCCACGCTGCCGACGCCGCATATCGATGTACATCGTGCGGGTGACCGCATGAAAACCCGGATATCCTGGCTCGACTCCAAACATTCGTTCTCCTTCGGCGCGCACTACGACCCCGAGAACACCCACCACGGTCTGTTGCTGGTGAACAACGACGATATCGTCTTGCCCGGTCAGGGCTTCGACACCCATCCGCACCGCGATATGGAAATCGTGACCTGGGTGCTGGAGGGTTCCCTTGTTCACCAGGATTCGCTCGGCCACAGTGGCGTCATCTACCCGGGACTCGCGCAGCGGATGAGCGCCGGCACCGGGATACGACATTCGGAGAAGAACGATTCCTGGCGAGTCGAGGGCGATCGGCCCGAGCACGACGAGCCGGTGCATTTCGTGCAGATGTGGGTGCTGCCCGACGAACCCGGCATCGAACCGGGCTATCAGCAGCTGGAGATCGACGACCAATTGGCCGCGGGTGGGCTGGTGACCGTCGCGTCCGGGCTGCCGCGGTATCGCGATCGGACCGCGATCGCTATCAACAGTTCGCATTCGGCGCTGCACGTGGCGAAGTTGGCGCCGGAGGGCCAGGCGACGGTGGATCTGCCCGAGGCGCCGTATCTGCATGTGTTCGTCGCCCGCGGGGCTGTCGAGATGGAGGGCTCGGGTCCGCTGGATGCGGGTGACGCCGTGCGCCTGACCTTTTCCGGTGGCCAGCGGCTCACCGCACGGGAACCGGCGGAAGTGCTGATCTGGGAGATGCATGCTCGGCTCGGAGCCGGGTAACGTCCGAAAAGTCTGGATAGGGGTCGACCCGAGCGGTAGGGACCCTCGACAATGATATGCGGACCGAGATCATTCGAGCGCAGGGTCTCGATCAGTTCAGCTGAGGAGGAATGTATGTCCTACCCACCACCCCCGGGCTATCCCGCGCCGGGACCGGGGCCCTATCCCGGTCCCGGCGGGCAGCCCGAGTATTGGCAGGAATCGCCGAAACGCAAAGGGATGGCGATCGCCGCGCTGGTTCTCGGCATCCTCGGCGTATTGAGTTTCTGGACGATCGCCGGCGGCATCCTATTCGGGCTGATCGCGGTGATCCTCGGGGTGATCGCCCTGGTCAAGGCCAAACGCGGTACCGGCGGCGGCGGGATCATGGCTGTGATCGGCCTGATTCTCGGCCTGCTCGCCATCGTCGGCGTGATCGTTGTCGCCATCGTCGGCTGGGGGATCTGGTCGGATTCGGGCGGCCGGGATTTCGTGGACTGTGTGAGCAACGCGAACGGCGACCAGACCGCCGTCTCGCAGTGTGAGGACGAGTTCAATCAGCGCATCGAGGACCAATACGGAGTGACGATCGCGCCCCCGGAGCCGACCAACTGAACAGGCGGGCCGGGTGCGTGGCCGGCCCGCCCCCGTCCGGCACCGGCATACTGGGGCTGGTGACCGGGAGATCAGCGCGTCAGATGCAGGAAGGCGACCGTCGATGAAACAGGAACCCTCTGTCGTGAGTCAGGGAATCCCCACCAGCTATGGGGAGGCGGCCGACTCCGATCCGACCAGCCACTCCGGTATCGATCTGACCCATCTCGACCCGGCTGTCCGGGTGCAGGACGACCTGTTCACGCATGTCAACGGCGCTTGGTTGACCGGGTACGAGATCCCGGCCGATCGGGCGGTCGACGGCGCGTTCCGCACCCTTTACGACCGGGCGGAGCTCGATGTCCAGGAGATCATTCGCAACGCCGAGGGAGAACCCGGCAGCGATGCGCGCAAGATCGCCGATCTCTTCGCCTCGTTCATGGATACCGATACCGTCGAATCGCTGGGGCTGACGCCGATCGTCGAGGAGTTGGCCGCGCTCGCGCGGACCACCGACCGCGGTGAGTTCGCCGGGCTGCTGGGCCGGTTGCAGCGTGTCGGCGTCTCCGGTGCGGTCGCCGTCTATGTCGATACCGACGACAAGGACTCGGAGCGCTACCTCGTCTACGCGACGCAGTCCGGTATCGGACTACCCGACGAGTCCTACTACCGTTCCGACGAATACGCCGAGGTACGCGAACGCTACATCGCGCATATCGATCGGATGTTCGCCCTGGTGGCGGCCGATCCGCGAGTCGCGGAACTGGTGCCCGCGGGGTCGGTGGGCTCTCGCGTTTTCGAGCTCGAGCGCAAACTCGCGGCCGGACACTGGGATGTGGTGCGCCGCCGCGACGCCGAATTGAGCTACAACCTCACGACCTTCACCGACCTGCTGGCCGATGATCCGGAATTCGACTGGACCGCGTGGGCCGGCGGTCTCACCGAGGGCGTTTCCGGCGCCGGCCCGGAGCTGCTGGCGGAACTGGTTGTCCGGCAACCGGACTACTTGCGGACCTTCGCGCAGCTGTGGGCTTCGGAATCTGTCGAGGAGTGGCGGCTGTGGGCGCAGTGGCGGGTATTGCGTTCCCGTGCGCCCTATCTCACCGAGGCAGTGGTGGAGGAGAGCTTCGATTTCTACGGCCGCACATTGACCGGCGCCCAGGAGAACCGGGAACGCTGGAAGCGTGGAGTGTCGCTGGTCCAGGATCTGCTCGGTGAGGCCGTGGGCAAACTTTATGTGGCCGAGCACTTTCCGCCCGAGGCCAAAACGGCGATGGTGCGGTTGGTGGACAATCTGCGCGAAGCCTATCGCCGCAATATCGCCGAGCTGGAGTGGATGAGCCCGGCGACGCGGCAGGCCGCCCTGGCCAAACTGGAGAAGTTCACCCCCAAGATCGGCTATCCGGACCGCTGGCGCGACTACTCCGCGATCACGGTGACTCCGGCCGATCTGGTCGGGAACTACCGGCGCGGCTACGCCGTCGATCACGATCGCGACCTGAACAAACTCGGCGGTCCGGTGGATCGCGACGAATGGTTCATGACCCCGCAGACGGTGAACGCCTACTACAACCCGGGGATGAACGAGATCGTCTTCCCGGCTGCCATCCTGCAGCCGCCGTTCTTCGATATGAACGCCGACGATGCCGCCAACTACGGCGGGATCGGGGCGGTGATCGGCCACGAGATCGGGCACGGTTTCGACGATCAGGGCGCCAAGTACGACGGCGACGGCAATATGGTCGACTGGTGGACCGATTCCGATCGCGCCGAGTTCGGTAAGCGCACGCGCGCACTCATCGACCAGTACGACGTACTCTCCCCCGTCGATCTGCCGGACGAGCACACCGTCAACGGCGAGTTCACGATCGGCGAGAACATCGGCGATCTGGGCGGGTTGTCGATCGCCCTGCAGGCCTACCGGATATCGCTGGACGGCCGGGAGGCGCCGATGATCGACGGCCTCACCGGGCTGCAACGGGTGTTCTTCGGCTGGGCGCAGGTCTGGCGGACCAAATCGCGTCCGGAGGAGGCGGTGCGCCGCCTGGCCGTCGACCCGCACTCCCCGCCGGAGTTCCGCTGCAACGCGGTGGTACGCAATATCGACGCGTTCCACGAGGCCTTCGAGTTGACGCCGGCGGATGCCCTGTATCTGGCTCCGGAGGAGCGCGTCAAGATCTGGTGACCCCACCTGGTGACAGAACGGTGGCCCACCCGAATTTCGGATAGGCCACCGTTCTCCTGCCCAGTTCCGCCGCCGTCGAACCCGCGCAGCCTCCCCGGATGGTCTACCCCAGTGGTCGGGGCCCGCCCCGATTCTGGAGCGACAGAGCGAAGGAGCGCAGCGACTGAGCGCCGGAGTGAAGAACCGGGGTCACGAGGGCCCCGACAGCCCCGCCGAAGGCGGGGCAAACAATACAGTCGGGGCCCGCCCCGGTTCTGGAGCGACGAAGCGATGGAGCGCAGCGACTGAGCGTAGGAGTGAAGAACCGGGGTTAATAGGGCCCCGACCCGCCCCGCCGAAGGCGGGGCAGATCAACACAGCTCAGTTCCAGTCGCCCAGGCCGTCGCCGGTGTTGAGGGTGCCGCCCTGGGTGTTCTGTATGACCACCGCGTCACCCTTGTTAACGTTTTCGAAGAACCACTGCGCGTCCTCGGTGCTCACGTTCAGGCAGCCGTGGCTGGTGTTCGCGTAGCCCTGCGAACCGACCGACCACGGTGCCGCGTGTACGAAGATCCCGCTGTTGGAGATACGGGTCGCGTATTCGACGTCGAGCTTGTAGCCCTCGGGGGCGTCGATCGGGACACCATAGGTCGAGGAGTCCATGACCATTTCACGTTTCTGCTCGCCGACGATGTAGGTGCCGTTGGGCGTTTCGTGGTCCACCTTGCCCATCGAGGTCGGCATGGTGCGCACGACCTCGCCGTTACGGGTCACGGTGATCATCTTGGTGTTGTCGTCGGCGGTGGCGATCACGGCGTCACCCACGTGGAAGGCGCTGCGGCTGCCGCCCGCTTCCACCACGACGTCGGACTGTGCCGGCCAGAATTGGTTCGGCCGCCAGCGCACCTGCTTATCGCTCCACCAGTAGAAATGGCCGGCCACATCGGCCGACGGGGTGATCTTGATGGCGCGTTCGGCTGCTGCGCGGTCGTCGACCGGATCCTTGAAGTTGATGATGATCGGCTGCGCGATTCCGACCTCTTCACCCTCGGAGGGGTTGATCGCGGGTGGCGCGAAGTCGGCCGCCGGCGGGACGGGTTCGGCGACGCCGGCCGATGAACCGGAGGGCAGGTTGGGCAGCGCGTAGGCGGGCGCGGTGGCCACCGTGGTGGCAGTGGCGATCGCGGCCGTCAACAGGACACCCTGCCGAAGCCGGTTCGAAGTCCGGCGACTGGTCGGCAGCGACCCGGTGTTGTTGAAGACATGCATAGAGTGTTCGTCCGTCCATTCGACTCTGGAGCGCACGGGGCTGGTGGGCCGCCGGTACGTCCTTCGGAGCACCCCGGCGAGTGTTCGCGGAGTTGGTGGAGCCCCTCCACGGCTGTCGTGTGGCTCGTGAGCCCTATCGAAAGGCCGTCCGCGCGTCGCCGGTCGTGGAGTTGTGGAGCGGTCCCGACTGGTTGTGGCGCAACGCGGAAGCTCGCACGTGATCCTGCGGGTGCGCCTCCGCTCCAAGGTCCTTGGTACTGCGTTTATCCAGTCGTTACCAGTCCCCCTTTTCGTTACATAGCTGTTATGCATCAATGGTGTGCTGCGCCACCGCCCGCGCGCGGTGTCCCCGGTGGCACGCCGAATACCGGGTGTGCCGGGAATTCCTGTTCGGCCGGTACGCACCGCCATGGCCCGGCGGCGCGGTGTGGGCAAACCTGTCGATGACATATGTCACGCCTTCGCGCGCCAGATGCTCCTTGCCCTCGGGCAGTCGGCGGCGGGCTCCCCGGAGGCGGGGTCAGCGGAGTCGACGCTCGCGCCGTCATGGTGTATTCATGGCGTGATATTGCTGGCGGAGCTGTAGTGAGGTTCGGATTCGATGCGGGAGCAGAGTTCGGCATCACAGCGGGAGGACTGTGCGTGTCTGGATGGGCATCATCTCGATTGACGGTGGCGATCGCCGGGGCCGCGGTGGCGGCCGGCTTGGCGGTCGCCGGTTGTAGTTCCACCATCGAGGGCCGGGCGCAACCGGTGCTGGAGACGGGCACCGTGGACGCGGTGGATGTAACCGGCACACCGGGCTCCGGCACCACTACCTCCAGCGCGCCGACCACCACCCCGGAAGGTGGCGATGTCGGCTTCGACGCCGAGGTCGGCGAGTGCGTGACCCTCGGCGGTACGACCACCGATGCCAGCATCGAAGAGGCGTCCTGCGGTAGCAACGAGTCGAACTACAAGGTGATCGGCAAGGCCGAGCAGAGCACTCAGTGCATCAGCGATGCCGACAACTACTACGCCGAGAGCCGCAACGGCATCGAGATGGGGGCTCTGTGCCTCGATATCGACTGGGTGGTCGGCGGTTGTATGGATGTGGGCGGCGGCACGACCGGGCCGGAGCGGATCGACTGCACCGAGACCTCGGCCGCGGACGGAGTGAAGGTTGTCGCGATCGAGCAGAGCGCCACGGACGTGAACGCGTGTGGCTCGGGCAACAGCGGATATGTGTATCCGGAGCGTCGCTTCGTGGTGTGCGTCGAGGAGCTCTGAGGTCAGGGACGCGCGGCGCCCGCCCGGGGCCCGAGGATAAAAGTCGAGGCGGGCACCAGGTGGTGCCCGCCTCGATGTCGATCTCCGGTAGCCGCTAGATGGGTCGGTACCCGGCTCCGACGCTGTTCCGGTGGTCGATATCGCCCATGATGGTCGCCATATTGGTGCCGACCTCGGGTCCGAAGCAGGCGATGGCCAGGTAGGCGTTCACCATGCCGACCAGTGTCGACCCGACGACGACCGGTGCGCCGGAATCGCCTTCCATCACACACATTTGTGACCAGGTCTCCACACTGCTGGCGAAGACGTCGCCGTAGGCGATACCGCAGGTGTTGCCGGTGGTGCGGCCTTCTTTGCAGACGATATTGGGGAACTGGGCCGGTGCGCCGAGCCCGGTGATGCTCAGGTTGCCGACGCGGTTGACCGGGGCCACTCGACCGGGATCGAATTGGAGTACCGCGTAGTCCAGGTCCTGGTTGGAGTAGACGAATCGCCCGAGCACTCCGGCGCCGGGGTCTTGTTCCGAATACACCTCGTGCCCAGGTGTTCCGCAGTGTCCCGCGGTGAGGCCGACGAGTCTGCCGGCGCTGTCGTGGCCGATCGTGGTGAGCGTGCACTGGATCGCATACTCGGACATCTGACCGGACTCAGAGGAAATGATGAGCCCTGAGCCGCCACCGAGTACGGGTCGGGCGGGATCGGCGGCGGCCGTCCCGGTGCCGAGGAGCGCCGTACTCAGCGCGACGGCGAAGACGGCGCTGGCCGCCTGGGCGAGTTTCCTGAACATATCCCTCCAGACCTTGAAGCCGCACGATATCAATGTGTGGCACCTCATCGTGGCAGCAAAGGCCCCGACGCGCGCCCCGAGTAGCCGCTAACCGCGAGTTCGGTTGTGTAACAAGGAACTTCGGCTCTTCGGTCGTGCATTCGGCCGGGGGTGTTCCACGTGCGGCGCGCACCGCGCGAACTCCGGCCACGATAACCCTCGGAAGAATAGCCGAACGCTATTAATTGTCCCGGATTTGGCCGCGCGGGTCGAGTAACGGTCGAATCTCCGCACCGCCGCGAAAGGGTTAATTTCCCGGAATACTCTCCGTTATTTAAGTGAACCACGGTTCGCATCAGTTCTCGCGGTCTTCGTTACATTTAGCGCCGGTCAGCTGTATGTTCTTCCGGTAACGCGGAACTCTCATTGGGATACACACCAAAGAACGGGCGATAACTCAGTGGTCACGCCACAAAGTGATGAACATCTGTGACCGCGCTCACGCGCCTAGGGTGTGTTCCGCACTACTACGTAGTAAGGTGCCTCAAGCAAACCAGCCGTCGGGGTAGGTAACCGACGTCGAGAGGGGTTAGTCAGTGCAGTCGACCAAGAGTCCACCAACAGGTTCTCGGTTGAGCGGAGCGGTCGAGTGGACGCGGGACTACTGGCGCGACCACCCCAGACGTTCAGTGGAGACGCTCGGCCGTCAGATGACCATGGCCGTCGAAGCGATTACCGAACTCGTGGTCAGTATTTTCCGCGGCCGGTTTCCCGTCAACGAGTTCATCCGGCAGTGCGCGTTCATGGCCAACGTGGCCGCCGCGCCGACGCTACTGGTGGCCATCCCGATCGGTGTCATCGTATCCATCCAGGTAGGCGCGGTCGCACAGCAGGTCGGCGCCACCTCGTTCATCGGTGCGGCCAACGGCCTCGGCATCATTCAACAGGGCGCGCCACTGGTCACCGTGCTGATGATCGCGGGCGCAGTCGGGTCCGCGATCTGCGCCGATCTCGGTTCCCGGACCATTCGCGAAGAAATCGATGCCATGAAAGTTATGGGCGTCGATCCGCTGCGCCGACTGGTGGCACCCCGACTCGGTGCCGCAATGCTGGTCAGCGTGTTGCTCTGCGGATTTGTTGTCTTCGTCGGATTTCTGACCGGATACGTTTTCAATATTTTCGCCCAGGGTGGAACTCCGGGTTCATATATCTCGACCTTCGCCTCATTCGCGGTAACGCTCGATCTGCTTGTCGCGCTGGTGAAATCGCTGTTGTTCGGTCTCCTCGCCGCAATCATCGCCTGCGATACCGGACTGAACACCCGCGGTGGTCCGGGTGGTGTCGCCAACTCGGTGAATACCGCCGTTGTCATGTCCGCGGTGATGTTGTTCGGAGTGAATGTGATCTTCACCCAGGTGTACAACACTTTGTTCCCCCCTCAGGTGGTGTGAGCCGGTGTCCGCAACATATGTGCCCCCGCTGCTCAAACCCCTTCAGCAACTGCGAAATGCGGCCGGTGTACCGGTCGATATGCTTGCCCGGCTCGGGCACCAGGTGTTCTTCTTCCTGCGTTCGGTCGGCTCGATGCCGCTGGCGTTCAAGCAGTACCCGAAAGAAGTCTGGCGGCTGCTCTCGGATGTCACCTGGGGCAACGGCAATCTCATCGTCGGCGGCGGAACCATCGGCGTCGTACTCATCCTGAGCGCGTTCGGTGGAATGACCGTGGCCATCCAGGGCCACACCTCGCTCGATCTGCTCGGGCTGAGTCCCATCACCGGTGCCATCTCGGCCTTCGCGACCACTCGTGAACTCGGCCCGTTGCTCGCCGCCTTGGCTTTCGCGGCCCAGGCGGGCTGTCGTTTCACCGCTCAGCTCGGCGCCATGCGTATCTCCGAGGAGATCGACGCGCTCGAGTCGATCGCGATCCGTCCGCTGCCCTATCTGGTGAGCACTCGCATGATCGCCGCGATGATCACCATTCTGCCGCTGTACTGCCTGGGCCTGGCAATGGCCTACATCTCTTGCGCGCTGACCGTGCAGTTGATCGGTGGTACTGCCAGTGGCACCTACCAGCACTACTTCTATCAGTTCCTGATTCCGACCGATGTGCTGTATTCGCTGCTCAAGGCAATCATCTTCGTCGCCATCACCACGTTCATCCAGTGCTACTACGGCTTCTTCGCCTCCGGTGGCCCGGAGGGCGTGGGTGTCGCCGCCGGTCGTGCGATCAAGATGTGCATCATCGCCACCGTTTTTGTGGACCTCTTCATGACCTTGGCCATCTGGGGTGTCAACCCCGGCATCCGGATCTCGGGGTAGGTAATGATCATCGATCCGAGTGGGCGTGGGCCCACGATGAAGCAGTTGCTCATCGCGGGCGTCTGCGGCCTGATCGTCTTCGCGATTGTTCTCGGCTTCCTGATGGCCCGGTATCAGGGCTATTTCGTGGAGAAAGTGAAGGTTACGGCCAACCTCACCACCACTGGTGACGGGTTGCCCGAACAAGCCGATGTGAAGTTCCGTGGAGTGCTGGTCGGCGCGGTCAAGAGTGTCTCGGTCGCGGCCCAGGGGGAAGTGCAGGAGGTGAACATCGAGCTGAAGCCCGAATTCGCCGACGGTATCCCGGCCACCGTCACCGCCCGGGTGGTACCCAGCAACTTGTTCGCGGTCACCTCGGTGGAGTTGGTCTACAACGGGCCCAACGCCGACCACCTCGACGAGGGTTCGATCATCGAGGAAGACCGCAGCCAGGGCACCATCGCCCTGCAGGACACGCTGACCACGGTTCAGAACATCCTCGACGCGATCGATCCGATCCAGTTCGGCCGGGTGCTCGGCACCCTGTCCTACGCACTGGACGGCAGCGGCCGGGTCCCGGGGTCCACCATCGAGCGGCTCGACCGCTGGGTCACCTCGGTGGATGAGTCGATCCCGGATCTCGGTGTCTTCCTCGGTGATCTGTCGGGATCGGTACACGCGCTCAACGAGTCGGCGCCGGATCTGATGGATGTGCTGGCCTCCTCGGTGCAGACCGCGAGCACGATCGCCGACCGGCGTGCGGAACTGGTGAACGTGATCACCGGTGCCAGCAGTATGGCCGACCAGATCAACGATCTGTTCGCCCGCAACCCGAACGTCGGTAAAGAGCTCACTGTCGGAATGAACCAGACGTTCGGTGCGCTGGCCGCGAACCCGGCGTCGATCACCAACGCCATCAGCAATCTGAACAGTTCGTCCCGCAAGCTGAACACGGTGTTCACCTGGGGGCCGCAGCGACAGATGGTGTGGAACGCGGGCGTCACCTTCACCCCGTTCAACCCCAACACCGTGGCGGACTGCCCGCGCTACGGCGATCTGGCCGGCCCGAGCTGCGCGACCGCTCCTGCGGTCGCGGATCCCGGATACCTCCCCGAGCAGGTGAAACCGCGCCGGTTGGCCGCCGCCGACGGCCTGCCGGTGATGCCGCCGCTGCCCGGACTGCCGCAGATCCCGGGTGTTACCACGCAGGGCGGGGCACCCGCGCCGACCCAGGCGCAGGGCAACAACCCGTTCGCGGGGACGCCACTGGAAGGGCTGTTCCCGCAGGGGCTGCCGCAGCTTCCGGGGCTGCCCGGCGCACCGGCTCCGGCTCCCGCCGCGCAGCCCGGTGAACAACCGCAGAATCCGCCGGCCGCGCCGGGCGCGCCCGCGCCGGCCGCGGACAACGGCACCCCGGGCACCGGCGTGGCGCCCGCGGCCGCACCGATCACCTACGAGGGCGACGCCGCCGTGACGACTCTGCTCGGCCGGAAGCCGTCCTCGATGGAGTACCTGATACTGAGTTCGATCCTGGAGGGCGGAACCCTGAGTGTGACCGAGGAGGCCGCCTCGTGAGGGGAGTTCGCAAACCGCTGATCGGGTTCAGCCTGTTCGCAGTGGTGTCGGTGCTGGTCACCGTACTGGTGTGGAACACGCTGGCCCGCACGGTCGACGGTGGTACGAAATCGTATTCGGCGGTTTTCACCGATGTGCTGGGTCTGCGCGAGGGCGATGATGTCCGGATGGCGGGTGTGCGCGTCGGCAAGGTCGAGAAGATCGAGCTGACCGACGACCACAACGCCGAGGTCAGCTTTATCGTCCAGGACGATCAGACCCTTTTCGGCAACACCAAGGCGCTGGTGCGCTACCAGAACCTGATCGGTCAGCGCTATGTCGCGCTGGCGCCGGGCTCCGGCGGGGACGCGTCCCCGCTGCCGGAGGACGGCAATATTCCCGTGGACCGCACCGAGCCCTCCTTCGATATCTCGGCGCTGCTCAACGGATTCCAGCCGTTGTTCGAGGTGCTCGAACCCGCGCAGGTGAACCGGCTCTCGGAGACCTTCATCCTCGCCCTGCAGGGCGACCGGGTGTCATTGAGTTCGTTCATCACCCAGGCGGCCACCATGGCCACCGATTTTCAGCGGCGCGACGCCATCCTCAGCGATGTGATCACCAATCTCAGCGGTGTGATGGCTGGTTTGGCCAAACGAGGGGATGAATTGGAGACCCTGATAACCCAGACGCGTGCGCTGATCGGCGGACTGTACGAGCAGGGACAGCAACTACTCGGCTCGACCGAGCAGATCGCGGGTGCGACCACCGCCCTGGTGGGCATGGTGGGCAATATCCAGCCGAAGCTGGAGGCGGTGCAGAATTCGACACGTGACGCTTTGACCCTGTTCTTGGCCAACGGCGCCAAACTGGATCAGGCCGCGATCGATCTGCCGTCCATCCTCGCCGACGCGGGGCGCTTCACCTCCGAAGGCGCGTACGCCAACGCCTACATCTGCCGGTTGGATGTATCGCTCTACGGTGTCCTCTTCCCGCGCGGCCTGTTCTCTCAGATCGGTGGAAATTCGCAATCGGCGGTGTGCCGGCCATGATGACCAAGCTCAAGACCTGGTTCAACAACAATCGCTACTTCGGCCTCGGCATCATCGGTGTCATCGTCGTGGGTGCGCTGGTGCTGGCCTCGACTGGTTTCCGCAGTCTCGGAATCGGTGAACAGTCCATCGAGGCCGAATTCGTGCAGACCGCCGGCATCACCGTCGGCGACAAGGTCGATATCGCCGGTGTGCCGGTGGGACGGGTGGCGGCCGCCGAACTCGAAGGCGACCACGTTCTGCTGACCCTTCAGATCACCAACGATGTCGAACTCGGACCCGACGCGCGGGCCTCCATCAAGATGGCGACACTGCTCGGTGCCCGCTACGTGGACCTGGATCCCGGGGACGGTTCGGGCCTGCCCGACGACCGGATCCCGAAGACCAACACCGCGGTTCCCTACGATCTGGCCGATGTGGTCTCCAAGGGCACCCCGGAGTTCCAGGAACTCGAGCCGGGCAAACTCGCCGAATCGCTGAATCTGTTCAACGAGCAGTTGCAGGGTTCGCCGGAACTGGTCGTGCAGTCGCTGGACAGTATCGGCGCACTGGCCAAGGTGATCGACAACCGCAAGGACGATGTCTCGCAGCTGCTCAAGGATCTCGACCGGGTGACCACCATTCTGGCCGACAACCGCAACAGCACGCTGCTGATCATCACCCAGGGTGAGGCCATCGCCTCGCGGGTGGTGGAACGGCAGCAGTTGCTGCGGACCCTGCTCGACAATGTGGCCACGCTGACCGCGCAGCTGCAGGCGATCGGCGCACAGAACAACAACCAGTTCGGCAATACGCTCGATCAGCTGAACACGATGGCGACGGGTCTGCAGAAGAACAAGGACAACCTGGATCGGCTGCTGTCGATCATGCCGCCGTCGGTGCGCTACTTGGCCAATGCCTGGGGTAACGGCAATTACGCCGAGGTCGGTATTCCGTGGCTGTTCCCGGACAACTGGTTGTGCTTCGCCGAAGTCGCCGAGGGGTGCCAGGGATGATCAAGTACAAGAACGGGATCATGAAGCGTGCCGGCCAGGCGCTGGTCGTCGGTGTATCGGCGCTGGCGCTCGGCAGCTGCTCGGTGGTGAACAGTGTGACCGGCGGCGATATCGCGATCACCGCCGATTTCGAGAACATCGCCGGCATGTTCGAGGGCAACCCGATCACCGTGCTCGGACTCGAAGTAGGCAAGGTCGACAAGATCGTGCCGCACGGTGATCTGGTCGAGGTCCATATGACCATCGACGGTGATGTGCAGATCCCGAAGGACGCCATGGCGGTGGTGGTTTCACCGTCCATCGTCACCGACCGGCATATCGAGATGACTCCTCGCTACGTCGAGGGGGATGCGCTCGAGAGCGGCGACCATCTGCCACTGGAACGGACCGACGTTCCGGTGGAGCTGGACACGATGCTCAAGACGATCGACAAATTCGCCGACGCCCTGAAACCTCAGGAGGGCCAGGAGGGTCTCGGCCCGCTGTCGGGCCGGGTGCTCTACCCCATGCTCAACGGCCAGGGTGCGAAGATGCGCGACACGCTCAACGCGCTGTCGAGTGCGCTGAAGCTCGGTGTGGACAACAAGGATCACATCTCGAACATCATCATCAAGCTCAACGAGCTGACCACGATGCTGGCCGAGAACGACCAGGCGGTCCGCGATTTCAGCAATCAGGCCACCCAGATGACGACCATGCTGGCCGAGCAGGCACCCGGTCTGCAGTCCACCCTCCAGCAGCTCTACGACTTCCTGAACAACACCAGTTCGATCTTCGCGACCCATCAGGATCAGTTGGTGGACACGCTGACCAAGATGAACGGGGTGATCGACCAGTTGCGGGCGAACGCGCACGGAGTCACCGAGGTGGTCGACGTCGCGCCGATGCTGTTGCAGAGCATCCACCGGTCGATGAATTACGAACAGGGCTATGTCCGGCTGCACGCGCTGATCGGTACGAACCTCGCCAACGGCGAGCTGGTCAGCGTTTTCTGCGAACGGATTCAGATGAAGTCCGACGGCTGCCGCACCGGCCGGCCCGAGGATTTCGGACCGGACTTCGGACTCACCGCCGCACTGCTGGGACTGACGAAATGATGCGAACGATCCGCCGCGCCCGTCGTGCCATGGCAGCCCTCGTGGCGGCCGGGACGGTGGTGCTGGCCTCCGGATGCGGTCTGAACGTTGAAGATATACCGCTGCCGAAACCGGGGATCGGCGGTGACACCTTCACACTGCAGGCGGTATTCGAGAACGCGCTGAACCTGCCCGACCAGGCCAAGGTGAAGATCGGCGGTTCCGATGTCGGTGTCGTGACCAATATCGAAACCGAGAACTTCCAGGCCATCGTCGATATGCAGATCCGCAAGGATATCGATCTACCCGTCGGCACCACCGCTGAACTCCGCCAGGCCACACCCCTCGGTGACGTGTTCATCGCGGTCTCCAAACCGCCCACCGAACAGAACAGTCAGCTGCTCACCGACGGCGATACGCTGCCCATCGACAAGACCTCGGCCGGTGCGACGGTGGAGGAACTGCTGCTGTCGGTATCGCTGATGTTCAACGGCGGCGGTATCGCCCATCTGACCCGGCTGGGCACCGAACTGGACTCGATCGTCGGTGGACGCAGCGATCAGCTGGTGCACCTGGTGAACGAGATCACCGGTGTGGTCTCGAGTATCAATGCCAACTCGTCCCGTATCGACAGCGTGCTGGGTGAATTCAATGTGCTGGCCGATACGCTCGACGCCCGGCGCACCGAACTGGGCCAGGTAGCCGACACCTTGCCCGATATGATCGGCGCGATCGCGGAGAACAACCGCGCGCTCGGTGATCTGCTCGGCAAGATCGCCACCACCAGCGCGGCACTCGGCGACTACGCCGACACCACCGGTGGCGATCTGGCCGGCACGCTGGACAGTCTGAACAGCCTGATGTCGGCACTCGCCGCGACCGGTGACAATTTCGGCGCACTGATGGACGCCCTGCACGATCTGAAGGCTCCGGTGAACGCCACTTTCCGTGGCAGCAGCCTGGCCGCGCAGGTCAACGTCACCAATCTCGATATCGCGATGCTGACCGCGCCCGGTACCAGCCATTTCTACGATGTGCGCGATCTGCAGGACTTCGCGGGCAGCCTGATCCAGATCCTCCAGGTCGTGCAGTACCGCGTAGGAGGCCAGTGATGTTGTCCAGGAACAAGATCCTGCTGTCGAATATCGGATTGGTCCTGGCGCTGTTGATCGGCGGTACTTATCTGCTGGTCAACGTGATGCGGGTCAATCCGTTGCGCAGCACCTACACCGTCACGGTGAACCTCGACCGTTCCGGCGGCCTGCAACCCGGTAACGATGTGACTCTGCGGGGCTACCGAGTCGGGGAGGTGAGCAATCTCGAACTCGTCGATGACGGTGCCGGGATCCAGGCGAAGGCCGAGATCGACTCCCGCTACGACATCCCGGTGGATACGCAGGTCGCCGTGCAGGCGCTGTCGGGCGCCGGTGAGCAGTACATCGACTTCCGGCCGGCCACCGCTCAGGGCCCATTCCTGACCGACGGTTCGTCGATCGATTTCAATCCGGAGCGCGTGAGCACCCCGGTTCCGGTGTCGTCGGTGCTGGAGAACTCCAGCGACCTCATCGCTCAGGTGAATCCGGAGCATTTCGCGGTGATCCTGAACGAACTCGATACCGCGCTCAGCGGCGGCCCGGATCAGCTGCGGTCGCTGATCGAAGGGGTCAGTCTGGTGACGGCGGGGATGGATTCGCTGCTGCCGCAGACCACGAACCTGATCACCAATCTGCGAACCATCGCGGCCACCACCTCACAGGCGCAGCCCGATCTCGGGACGCTGACCGCCAATTCGCGGGTGTTGTTCGACCAGTTCAACAAGGCCAACGCCGAACTGATCAAGGTGCTGGACCAGGCGCCGGGACAGTTCGCGGCCGTGACCGCGACCCTGGACAGCACCAGTGATCCGATCACCGCGCTGGCCGGCAACTTCCTCGCCCTCACCCGGGCGGCGCAGCTGCGCACACCCGCACTGGCGGCGTTGTTCCCGGCGCTCGAGCTCGGTGGCGCGGCCCTCGGTGTCCCCGCTCACGACAACGAGTTCCACACCATCCTCGATATCTGGTTCCGGCCGTACTGCCAGTACCAGTCCACTCCGGTGAACACGCAGGTGGTGCAGGATGGGACGCTGCCGATGTGGAACTACTGCGACAGCCCCGGACCGGGTGAGCAGATCCGTGGCGCGGTGAACGCACCGCGTCCGAACATCCCGGACAACGGTAAGACCATTCCGCCGGGAGTGGACCCGAACGAACGTACGCTGCCGCCCGTGCGGTAGACGGAACCGGTCGTGGAGAGCCGGGTGCGACGGTGCATACTCTCGCAGAGATGCCCGCCACACCCGGCGGTCGTTTTCGACCGGTAGATTACGGCGCGTTTCCAGCCGCGCCGGGAAGGTGTGAACAGTACAGATGTCCTCAGAAAAACCCGTCTCCGACCCCCAGGAGCCGGAAGGCACCGGTGTGCCAGCGGACGCCGCGGCTGAGCACGCCACTTCCGGAAAAGATGAGAACGACATCGTGACCAGCGGTGACAAGGCTGATACCGAGAAGAAGGCGGACGACACCACCGAGAAGATCTCGGCGACCGGGACGAAGTCCGGGACCGACGCGCCCACCGATGCGGAAAAACCCACCGGTCGTCGCTCACCGTTCCCGCTGCCCGCCTTGATCGGTGCGGCGGTGCTGCTGGTAGCGGCGTTGGTAGCGGTCGGGGTCTTCTTCTTCCTGGCCGGGAACAAGCAGGACGAAGTGGACCGTCGCGCCGCGGCGACGAAGGCCGCCTGCGATTTCGGAAACAATTTCGCCACTTACACCGGTGACAAGGCCGACGACTACATCCAGCGGCTGGACCATTCCGCCACCGGTAAGTGGAAGGACCTGGTCGGCCAGATCGGCCCGGACCTGAAGACCCGGTTCGCCGAATCGAAGGTCAGCTCCACCGCGACCTCGGTGCAGTGCGGATACGAATCCGGGTCCGGCGATCGAGCACGGGTGGTCCTGGTCATCGACCAGCAGTTCACCACCGCCAGCGTTCCGCAGGAACAGGGACCGGGACAGGTCAAGGTAGCGGCCAATGTCTCCATGCAGAAGATCGACGGCACTTGGCTGGTCGCCGACTTCGATACACCGATGATGCAGCAGTAGTTGCAGCCGCGAGACGAGAAGTGAGGACTCGAAGCTATGGCTGAGAAGGAGATCGCGGCGACACCGGAACCGGGCAACGACAACAGGTCCGGACTGCTCCCGGTGGTGGCCGCCTTCGTGGCGGGTGTGGTGCTGGTGGCGCTGGTCGTCGCGGGAGTCGTGTATTTCCGCGCGTTCCAACAGAACCGGGGTGAACTGAACGCACAGGACCAGTCCACCCGAGCGGCATGCGAGTTCGCTCGCTCGACCAACACCTATGACTACCAGGGCGACCTGGACGGGTTCATGAAGGCGATGAAGGACGGCGCCACCGACAATGTGGTGTCCTCGCTGGAACAGAACTGGGATGTGCTGCGCCAGTTGCTCACCGAATCCAAGGTGAAATCCTGGGTGGACGAGGCGACCTGCGGCTTCCAGTCCGGTGACGAGAAGAGCGCGAAGGTTCTCGTCAATATCGGCCTGATGAAGACGAATTCGGTGACTCCCGAACCGAAGCGCCAGGACATCGCGGTGGTCGCGACCCTGGAGAAGGACGATGACCGCTGGATCGTGAACCAGTGGGAACTGGCGATGCTGGGCGGACTCGCCGGCCAGGGCGCAGCGCAGGCACCGGCAGGTCCCGCGCCGGCCGCGCCCGCGGGTGGACAACCCGCCCCGGCACCGGGGAACTGACCTGTGACATCCGGTGAGCGATCCCGGTGATCCGCCGGGATCGCTCACCAGCCCTTTCGATGACGCGGGTCGTATGGAGGGTTCGGGCGAGCCGGCAGCAGGTCTGGTTGAAGTGGGACTCGATCTGCGCGGCGAGTGGCCCGATGACTGAATCCCAGTCGGCGAGGTCGGTCGGCTCTTCGTACCAAAGTCCGAGGTCGTTGATCCACTCCTGGCGAGCTATGGCCCCGGCGGGGTCGCTGGTCAGGTCGCCGACCACAGTTAGCTCGTTCTGGATCCAGAAAGCGTAATTCCAACGGGCTTCTGCCTGGTCAGAAGCGTCCTGAATGCTGCGTCGGGCCTGAGCCTCAGTGTTGTAGCCGATCGTCAAGGTCGGCTGACGCGGGTCGTCGTCCTCGTTGTCGATGAGGAAGGAGACAGCGTAGATGTCGCCCGGCATCGGCGGCCGGGATGGATGCGAGGGCCTTCTCGACGAGATGCTGGAGGTGATCGTTGAACGTCATGGTCGGCGGGTTCCTGTCGGTCGGGGTCATGAGCCCCACTGGTCGCAGTACTCGATGTGGATCTCGCGCGCGTCGCCGAGAATGCCGTCGTTGGAGTGGAGTTCGGTGCAGAAGTGGTCGCTCGGATGTACGGGGACGTATCCGGGACCGTTTCGGGCGACGTCGAAGAAGCGCTGGGCGGTGTCCCTGAACACCTTCGCGCTGCCGGTCATGAACAGGGTCTCGGCGTGGAGATGCTGGTGAAACAGATCCCGGTTCTCCTGGTAGTGCCGTGCCTCGTGGTCAATCACGGCTTCGTCGGTGTGCCCTGGGCCGGGCAGCGTCACGGTCCGCGGACGCCCTGGGCCGAGCCGTCCTCGTATTTCCTTCCAGCGTGAGGGTGCGAACTGGAGCGAGTGGTGCAGCAGTACGAGATCAAGCTGCCGTGTGCCGTCTTCCGGCAGTTTGTGGGAGGGGCCACGGTTCCCACGCATCGGCAGGTGGACCAGCGAGCGCGGTGAAGAGGCAGCGAGCTTCCACAGCCCACCGATGCGATGGGCGGCGTCCTGATCGAGGTAGGTGTCCAGGTGCCGATCATGGTCGATGAGCACTGCGTGGACCAGGGGCTGTGCGGGTCGGATGACCTTGAACTCCGTAGATCCGAGCCGTGCTCGGTGGATGGTGACAGGTAGCTTCATTGGTTCTCCGGGACACTGCGGCTGACATCGGCGGCGTAAGCGGCCCAGTCGCCGGCTGATGCCTTCTGCCATTGGACGGCGACTTGAATGTGGACGCCGAGTACCCGAGCGAGGATGGCGGCGGACAGTTCGGCGGCGAGGATGAACAATGCGGTGGAGCGGTCCTGCCGGGGCCGGATCCCGATCTTGTGGAGACGCTGGCCGATCCGGTCGTCGCCGAGGTGCCGAACTTGATCGCGACGGTGTCGTTGTCGACGTGAACGTCGTCGACAGTGAGCTGGCTGATCGTGGCGATCTACGGCCGGAACTGACCAATTCCCACAGTCGCTTACCGTCACTGACCGACTCCGCACCATGCCGCGAATCCGCGCAGGCTCTCCGTGCTCCGGGCTTCCTGCCGCGCCAGCACGCGCACCGTCTCGTGCACCATCGGGTGGTACCGGGTCAGTATCGGGGCGATCTTGCGGGCAGTGTTGAGCGCATCGAGTGTTTTGGCCCGGTCCCCGTGCAGCAGGAACCCGCGTGCCAGGTCGATATACAGATGCCCGGCCCGGGATTTCGGGGTGGACGCCGGCACCGGCAGGCCATCGGCCCGGGTGATCGCTTCCGTCCCGTCCAGCATTTCGACGGCCAGGCCGACCGACCAGATACCGACATTGGTGGGCCCGAAGTAGAACACCGGTTCGTGGTAGTCCGCGCCGCCGACCCGGGCCGCGGTCTCGCGTGCTTCGCCCAGGTGCGCGTCCGCGGTATCCCGGTCCCCGGCCCGCGCCGCGGCCAGACCGGACTGCAGGTGTAGGCCGCCCCAGCTCACCAGGTGCTCGATATCGCCGACGCCCAGTTCGGATTCCAGTTCGGAACGGCAGCGCTCGAGGTACATCAGCGCGGTGTTCCAATCGCCTGTCGACGTGAGGACGGATGCCCGGAAGTACTGCGCCGAGGTCACCCACAGCCGGCTCCCGGTCCGTGCGGCTGCCCACCCGAGACGCTCGATAGCCACCGTCATCAGATCGGTGTATCCGAGCTTGTGCGCCAGACCGCGGGCACACAAGTACATCTCGCACAGCAGTCGGTACCCGCGCCGCCGATTGCCGCTCTGTTCGCTATGAACCAAAGCCCGGACTTCGGTCATGAGCGCGGGCAGATCCTGAGACATCTGCCGGAGATGCGACGCCCGGCGTAGGGTCCGCATCCGTTCCACATCCGCGGCTACCACCTCGATCGGTCGCGGCTGTAGTCCGGCGGGCGGAATGTCGTACGCGGCAAGCTCGCTGCGGATCAACGCGATACCTGAGGAAACCTCGATTTCGTCACGTGTCGTTCGCGGGTACGGCTGGCCGAGTAGTTCGGCCGGACTCGTCCGCAATGCCTTCGCCGCCGAGGACACGAACGCCGACGACGCCGGCGCCCGCCCCTGCTCCACGGCGCGCACCAGCGACACCGAGACGTTGGCTTCCTGAGCCAGCCGGTCTTGCGTCCACCCGGCAAGCTTCCGTTCGTCTGCTATCCGCTGGCCTACGCCACGGTCTGTGTTCCTGCTCATCGTGGCTCCCATCCTGGCGTCCCCCTGACAACCAGTGTGACAAGGGAATTGGCAGCCCACAGGCTTTGCCAGGTCGAACCTTGAATCGGCACCCAGAGTGAGTTGATCCCCGACGCTCACCCCGGGTGCTGCCACCACACACCGGAGCAGGGACAAGGGGCATCACATGGCCGGCGAACAGCCGAAGGCGATCGGGTTGGTACGGCGAGATGTCACCGCCCGCGGCGGCGATGTTCACGACATCGCGGATCGGCACGGGTATCGAATAGTGATGAGCATCGTTCTGGATACCGGGCCCCTGGTCTCTGCTCTGGTGATCGCGCAGAACATCTACGAGCACAGTCCTGCGGCCGTCATCGTGCCAAGCTTCGAGCACGCCGACCCGGTGCGCCATGTCATCACCGATCTGTGCGACCTCGTGACCCCGATGCAGACCTACCCGCGCGGGTACCGCTGGCCACTGTTGGACCTCGACGGCCCGCTGACGTGACGGGCCACGATATTGCCCTGGTTCTGCTCGCTCTCGGGCTGGCCGGGCTCACCGTCGCGCTGTTCCGGGCCAAGTAGGGGAGTTTCTCCAAGCAACTCCCCTCGGAGTACTCGCTGAGCGCGTATCCCCAGGTCATCTGGCTTGCCGCCGCTGACGACCTTGCGGGATCCCGCAAGATGGCCGGAGTACTCACCATCGAGGACCCCGGCCGATCATTTTTCGGCGCCGACAATATTGTCCCGAACAGGGGATACGTCCGCGCTCGACGCCTCCTCCGTGGGCACATTTCGGGCACAACTTCGTGTGATCCACGATGATGCCGTTTCGGCATAATCGCTGTTAAAGGCCTATCTTTCGAGCCCGGGCGCCTCCGGCGGTGGGTCGAGCCACCACCGCCGGAGGCTATTCGGGTGGTATCGGAATACGAGTACTACGGCGACAACAGCGCGGGCGTTCCCATCCCGGCCGGATTCAGAACAGGTGGAGCGCCTGCGCTGTTGTCGCGTATTCGGCGGCCGCGACAGCCACCGGTTCCGCGGCCTTCCCTGCTGCCGCGGAGGTTTCGGGGGTCACCGGGGCGACCATGGTTACTGTTCGGCTCGCGGGTGCCGAGGCCGCGGCCTTGCGGGCGGCGGCGCCGGCCAGCGCGTCGGCCTGCTCGTTGAAATAGTTCCCGACATGACCGCGCACCCAGCGGAAGCGCACCGGGCCGGGACGGCCCGCGATGGCGTGGTCTATCTCGCGGATGATCTCGACGTTCTTGACCGCGGACCCGTTCGAGGTGCGCCAGCCGTTGTTGCGCCAGTTCGGCAGCCATTCGGACGCGCATTTGATGGCGTACAGCGAATCGCTTTCGATCAATAGCGGGTCCGACCCCGGATGGGCTCGGACCGCCTCCAGTACAGCCCGTAGTTCGGCGATCTGATTGGTACCCGATGCTGCGCCGCCGCTCTCCGCGCCACCCGCGTGGTCGACCCACGCCCAACCGATCGCTCCGCCGGGGTTTCGCAGACACGATCCGTCGGTACTCACGATGATCATGGATGTACCCTACGCAAGTCGGCCGACAAGATCGGTACCGTGGAATTCCTCTATCGCCCTGCGCAATCGCGATTCACTTCGCCGTAGCGCCCGGCGCAGGAGCGCGTCGCGCGGCCGATCGCGCAGGATCGCGGTGAATCCGCCGGAACTGGGGTAGTCGAGTTCGGTGGTCAGCACGGAGCGGCCGCGGCCGAGTGGGTCGAAACGCAGGGTCAGCCGGGCGGTGAGGGGGCCGGTCAGGAGGTAACCCAGTACGGCGTCCTGACGGTGCTCGGCGATCTCGCAGTGGAGGACGGGATGCCACGGGCCGAGCCGATATCGGATCTCGTACTTCGCGCCGACCCCGCGCTCCGGATCGCCCCGCCGGGTGATCTCGGGGGCTCCCGCCATCCAGTTCGGGATGGACAGGGGGTTGTCGGCATAAGCGAAGGCGACTGTGATCGGCGCCGTTACGTCGCTCGCGTATTTGATGAAGCCCACGGGCCCTCCCTCCACGGCTGCCCGACAAAAATACTATAACTTTCCGTTTTATTTCAGGCAGTTGGAGATTCGATAGCCGTAGGACACCGAATGTGACGTAGGGGCCCAAACGTCCGAAGAGCGTATCAGAGCAGGTGAGGGCCAGGCGGGGAAGTGCAAGCCGCCTGAATACTCGAGACGAGGGTCACAGCATGGTCGAACAGGTACGGGCTGGTGGTCCAACCGTGACCGGTGAGGGGTTTCGGGGACAGTACGGGGGGTACCTATCACCGAGCCGGCGAGCGCCGTACTCCACTGCCGTGAGTGCCCATCCGGCCAACGATGTCCGGCCGCCGCGGGAACCTGGTGTGCCGCTCGCCGGCTCCTTCTCAGCTCTGCCGAGCCGGCTCACGACCGCTTCCCGGCGGGCCGGCGAAAGCCTGGGCGATGGTGAGCCAGTGCGCCGCCTCCGGGCCGGTAGTGCGCAGCGCCAGATCCTCGGGATGCCGGCGCTGGGTGACCAGTAGGCAGAAATCCACTGCCGGACCGGTAACCCGTTCGGCCGCGCTCTCGGGGCCCCACGACCACAGTTCGCCCGACGGTGCGCGCAGTTCTATCCGGAACTCGGCGGCGGGAGCGGGGAGTTCCCGGACGGCATACGCGAAATCGCGGGTCCGCGCGCCGATATGCGCCACCGCACGCAGCCGGTCGGTCGGCGTGCGGTGGATTCCGAGTGCGTCGGCGACATCCTGGCCGTGCGCCCAGGTCTCCATCAGCCGGGCGGTTGCCATCGAGCCCGGCCGCATGGGCGGCCCGAACCAGGGCACTTTCGCGTTCCCGGGTACGGCACGCAGTGCCGCGGCGAGCTCGGTCCGGCCGCGTCGCCATCGCTCGAGCAGTTCCGGCGGCGGTGTGGTGGCGGCTGCCGCGGCGGCTTCGTCCACGAAGGTCGTCACCCGGGCGGCGGCTTCGGTCAACAAGTCGATGAAGGCGGTGCCGCCGGTTCGTGCGTCGGTGGCGGCCAGCCCGGCCACCTCGTCGGTCCAGGCGAGATGCCCGATCTGATGGGCGACGGTCCAGCCTGCCGCGGGAGTGGGACGAGCCCAGTCCGGCTGTGGCAGTTCGGCGACCAGGCTCTCCAGGTCGGCGCTCTCCGCGGCGAGGTCGCGTAGTAGCGCGTCCAGATCGGCCATGGTTCCCTCACCTCCGTCGTGCACGGCATCGTGCGCGGTTCAGCATTCCAGCGGTGCGGGAAAAATACAAGCACGCTTGCTTGATTTTGTGCGCGCAGGCAGGCTCTGTCGAGGTGTGTCAGAAGGAGGCTCTACCAGCCGAAGAGCAGCAGGTGGGTGGCACCGACCAGCAGCCCGAGCGCGGCGCCGTGCAGATAGAGCAGCCAGGCGTCCTGTTCGACCGATGCGTAGAACATCTCCATGAACTCACCCGGAGTCAGCAACTGCAGCTTGCGGGCCGCGAACTCGTCGATGTTCTCGGCCTGCTCCCGGATGAAATCGGCGTCTTCCACCAGAGAAGGGGCCAGGCCGACCGCCGCACCTGCCGCACCGACCTTCAGGTTGTCGAACTGCCGCCGGCCGAACGCGGCCCGTACCACCGAGGTCGTCCGGCCGAGCTGCCGGTGGATCTCGTCGGAGATGAGCTGTTCGAGCAGCAGCCGGGTCTTGTCGCCGTTGGGGCCGTTGAGCAACTCGTTGGACAGATTGGGCAGCGTGAGCACCTGATAGGCGAGGATATGGGCCAGGTCGGTGGCCGCCTGTGGCTGCCGTTTGGCCAGCAGCGCCTGTTTCCAGATGTACTTGTACCGGGGCTGTGGATCGCCCGGCGTGAACACCACCCGCACGGCGATGATGTTCACCGCGACCCCGATGAGCGCCGAGGCGGCCAGCACGATCACCCAGGACGGAATCCAGCCCCAGACCGGGATATCGGAATGGATGTGCAGGTAGAGGGCCAGCAGCAGGCCGAACGGGGCGCCGAGCAGGCCGATACGCACCATGAATTTCAGTTCCGGCGCCGCGATCGTGGTGGTGAGGTCCTTGAGGATCTCCGGATTCTCCTGGAGATACCGGATCACGAAACCCTTCACGTCGATGAGCTGATCGACGTTGTCGCCGAGCGAATCGAACGCCCGGCCGGTGAGCTCCGGCAGTTCCCGTTCCACCCGCTGATAGATCAGTTGCCGCATCGCCCGGGGCACGGCATTCCACAGATCGGGGTTCTCCCGGTTCATCACTTCGTCGACAATGCTCTTCACCTGTTTACGGGCCAGCGCCGCGACATAGTCGGCGATACCGTCGAGATCCAGTTCGTGGATGAAATCCCGGGGGCTGCCGATCCGCAGCAGCGCTTTGTCGACACAGATACTCGCCATTTTCTCGGCGCGCGCCGGAATGAATCCCTGAAAACCCAGCCGCGACCCGTCCTCGGAAAATGTCGGCAATACCTGGACCCGGCGCGGTAGATAGGGATACAGCACATCGAGGCCCGGAATCCGGATACCGCGGAACATCAGCGGCCAGAACAGCATGAGTACGCCGGTCCAGTTGGTGAGCCATCCGGCGGCCGCGCTGAATATCGGAAAACTGATCAGATCGACGACGAACTTGCTCTGACCGGTGAGTTCTTCCCAGTTGATCAACACTCCGGACGAGAGTGTGATCATCGCGCGCTCCCCTTGGCCGGATCGGTGTTCGAAATGATCACATTGTCATCGGGCCGTCCCGGGTGTCAATCAGGGCTCACCGGTGCAGTGGCTGCCCTCGCGAGGGTATGCCGCACCGCGAAAATCCGGAATAGGGTGCCGGCATGAGCAACCCCGAGACCTCGGTACTCCCCGCTTTCCTCGACGCACTCGCGACCGGGCGGTTGGAAGTGATCGATCTGACCACTCCGCTGAGCAGTTCGACACCGGCCCTGCGCCTGCCCGAACCGTTCGCGAATCTGATCGATTTCAGTCTCGAAGAGGTCAGCGCCTACAACGAGCCCGGCCCGTTCTGGCGGCACAACAACATCCACACCGGGGAACATATCGGCACCCACCTCGATGCCCCGGTGCACTGGGTCACCGGGCGCGACGGGGACGATGTCTCGCAGATCCCGGTGCGCCGGCTCATCGGCCCCGCCGCCGTCCTGGACCTCACCGGTGAGGTCGCCGCCGATCCCGATCATCTGCTCACGATCGCCGAGGTGGAGGCCTGGGAGGCGGAACACGGCCGGTTGACCGAGGGCACCTGGCTGCTGCTGCGCACCGGGTGGGAGTCGCGCGGAGGTTCGGCGGCCGAATTCCTCAACGCCGACGACACCGGTTCGCATACACCGGGAGTGGCGGTCGACTGTGCGCACTGGCTGGCCACCGAACGGTCGGTCACCGGTCTCGGGGTCGAAACCGTCGGTGTGGACGCCGGCCTGGCCGGTGGTTTCGATCCCGCCTTCCCGGTCCACCACTACTTCCTCGGAAACGACAAATACGGTCTCACCTCGCTGCGCAACCTCGGATATCTGCCGGCAGTGGGCGCGATGCTGGTGGTGAGCCCGCTGCCGATCGTCGGCGGCACCGGGAGCCCGGCGCGGGTGCTCGCGGTGCTCGATCGCAGCGGCGCACAGGCATGACCGTCACCGGTTCGACGGACTCCCCGGCGCCCGCGGCCCCGGCCGCGGTGGTCTACGGCCCGACCGTCGCCGATGTGGTGGGCCGGGTACTCGCCGATCTCGGTGCCGGGCACTGTTTCGGGGTCGTGGGCAGCGGCAACTTCGTGATGACCAATGCGCTGCGTCGCGGCGGGGTGCCCTTCACCGCGGCCCGGCACGAAGGCGGCGCGGCGAGCATGGGCGACGCCTACACCCGGATGTCGGGCCGGGTCGGGGTGGTCTCACTGCATCAGGGTTGCGGGCTGACCAACGCCATGACCGGGATCGGTGAGGCCGCGAAGAGCCGTACCCCGATGATCGTGCTCACCGCGGACAGCCCGGCGGCGGCGCTGCGGTCCAATTTCCGGGTCGATCAGGAGGCCCTGGCCAGGAGTGTGGGTGCGGTGAGCGAGCGGGTGTACTCGGCGCGGACCGCGGTATCCGATGTGATCCGGGCTCATCGGACCGCGGTGACCCGGCGCCGCACGGTGGTTCTCAATATCGCGATCGATATCGCCGCCGCACCCTGCACCGCGACCGGGCCCGTCGCGGCTCCCGTGCCGCGGGAGCGGGTACGACCCGGTGCCGAGGCGGTCGCGCAACTGGCCGAGGCGCTGCGCGACGCGCGTCGGCCGGTCTTCGTCGCGGGTCGCGGCGCCCGGCACGCCGGACCAGCGATCGCCGCCCTGGCCGCGGCATGCGGGGCTCTGCTCGCCACCTCGGCCGTGGCCAACGGACTCTTCGCCGGCGACGAGTTCGCGCTCGGTATCTCCGGAGGCTTCGCCTCGCCGACCACGGCCGAGTTGATCTCCGCCGCCGATCTCGTCGTCGGCTGGGGTTGTGCGCTGAACATGTGGACCACGCGGCACGGGCGCCTCATCGGCTCCGATACCCGGGTTGTGCAGGTCGACGACGATATCGACGCCATCGGCGCGCACCGCCCGGTCGATTTCGGGGTACTCGGCGATTGCGAACCCGCCGCCCGCGACGCGCTGGCCGAACTGCGCAGAACAGGGACCGAGGAGGTGACCGGCTATCGCACGGCCGAGGTCGCTTCGCGGATCGTGCGCACCGGCCGCTGGCAGGACGTACCGGTGGAGGACTCCGCCGGGGACGGCCGGATCGACCCGCGACACCTGACGATCGCGCTCGACGAGATACTGCCCGCCCAGCGGATCGTCTCGATCGACTCCGGCAACTTCATGGGCTATCCCGCAACACATCTGTCGGTGCCCGACGAGAACGGATTCTGTTTCACTCAGGCGTTCCAGTCGATCGGGCTGGGGCTGGGCACCGCCGTCGGCGCGGCTTTCGCGCGGCCCGATCGCCTTCCGGTGCTCGGCGCGGGCGACGGCGGTTTCCTGATGGCGATCTCCGAACTGGAGACCGCGGTGCGCTGCGAACTGCCGCTGGTGGTGATCGTCTACAACGACTCCGCCTACGGCGCCGAAGTCCATCACTTCGGTGACGCGGACCACGGCACCGTCACCTTCCCCGAAACAGATATCGCCGCCATCGCGAACGGTTTCGGGGCCACCGGGGTCACGGTCGGATCGGTCGCCGACCTCGCCGCCGTGCGCCGTTGGGTAGCCGACTACCGGAGAACCGGCCGGGCCCGGCCGCTGGTGATCGACGCGAAGATCACCAGTGACGGCGGCGCGTGGTGGCTCGCGGAGGCCTTCGCCGGGCACTGAGCATTATCTGCGGATTATTCGCCCTGGGCGAACAGGGGCGGGAGGCGGAACAAAGGCGATACCGGTGAAGTTGAGTGGGATTAGCTCAACTATTGGAGGTTGTGTTCGTGACTACACCACTGAATCTTCCGGTGCTGTTCCTGACCGATCCCATCGTGCTCCCCGGGATGGTCGTGCCGATCGAACTGGACGAATCCGCACAGGCGGCGATCGACGCAGCGCAGGCCGCGAAGACCGGGACCGTACTTCTGGCCCCGCGACTCACCGAGGGTTACGCCGCCTACGGCGTGATCGCCACCATCGAACAGATCGGCCGGGTGCGCGGCGGCGCGGCGGCCGCTGTGCTCAAGGCGGAACGGCGCGCGAAAATCGGGCACGGTGTCACCGGCCCCGGTGCGGCGCTGTGGGTGGAAGCCGAACCGGTCGATATCCCCGCCGCCGACGGCCGCACCCGCGAACTGGCCGCCGAATATAAAAAACTCGTCGTCTCGGTACTCCAGCGGCGTGAGGCATGGCAGATGGTCGACGCGTTCAACCAGCTGACCGAACCGTCCGCCATCGCCGATACCGCCGGCTATGCCGCGTATCTCACCGATGAGCAGAAACGCGAACTGCTCGACACCCCGGATGTCGCGCAGCGGCTGAACCTGCTGATCGACTGGACCCGGGCCCATATCGCCGAGGCCGAGGTCACCGAGAAGATCGGTGACGAGGTCCGCGAGAACATGGAGAAGAGTCAGCGCGAATTCCTGCTGCGCCAGCAACTCAACGCCATCCGCAAGGAACTGGGCGAGGACGAACCGGACGGCGCCGACGACTACCGCGCCCGGGTCGAGCAGGCCGACCTGCCCGAGAACGTGCGCGAAGCGGCCCTGCGTGAGGTGGGCCGACTGGAGCGGTCCAGCGATCAGAGCCCCGAGAGCGGCTGGATCCGGACCTGGCTCGATACCGTGCTGGAATTGCCGTGGCAGGTGAAAACCGAGGATTCCACCGATGTGGCGGCGGCCCGGGCCGTGCTCGACGCCGACCACCACGGTCTGGACGAGGTGAAGGACCGGATGGTCGAGTACCTGGCGGTCCGTGCGCGGCGTGCCCGGCGCGGCTTGGCGGTCGTGGGCGGGCGCGGATCCGGCACAGTGCTGGTCCTGGCCGGGCCGCCCGGTGTCGGCAAGACCTCGCTGGGTGAATCCGTAGCCCGGGCTCTCGGCCGGAAGTTCGTGCGCGTCGCCCTGGGCGGTGTGCGCGACGAAGCGGAGATCCGCGGTCACCGGCGCACCTATGTGGGCGCCATGCCCGGCCGGGTCGTGCGGGCGCTCGAGGAAGCCGGATCGATGAATCCGGTCGTGCTGCTGGACGAGGTCGACAAGCTCGGCTCGGATTTCCGCGGCGATCCGGCGGCAGCCCTGCTCGAGGTGCTCGATCCCGCCCAGAACCACACCTTCCGCGATCACTACCTGGATATGGACCTGGATCTGTCCGATGTGCTGTTCCTGGCCACGGCCAATGTCATGGACACCATCCCCGGTCCGCTGCTGGACCGGATGGAAGTGATCACGGTCGACGGGTACACCGAGGACGACAAGGTAGCCATCGCCCGTGACTTCCTGCTGCCCCGGCAGCTGGAACGCAATGCGCTGACCGCCGCGGAAGTCCGGGTCACCGACCAGGCACTGCGCGAGATCGCGGCCGACTACACCCGGGAAGCCGGTGTGCGGCAGCTGGAACGGCTGATCGCCAAGGCACTGCGCAAGGCGGCGACCCGGTTGTCCGAGGTCGATGCGTCGGCGGCCGCGCTGACCATCGATATCGGGGACCTGAAGGATTATCTCGGGCGGCCGCGCTTCACCCCGGATTCGGCGGAGCGTACCGCTGTGCCGGGCGTGGCGACCGGGCTGGCGGTCACCGGTCTGGGTGGTGATGTCCTCTACATCGAGGCCAACACCGCGGCCGGCGAACGTGCCCTGACGCTGACCGGCCAACTCGGCGACGTCATGAAGGAATCGGCGCAGATCGCGCTGACCTATGTGCGGTCGCATCTGGGCGAGATCGGTATCGAATCGGCGGTGCTGGACGGGAACCTGCACGTCCACTTTCCCGCCGGAGCGGTGCCCAAGGACGGCCCGTCCGCCGGTGTCACCATGGTCACCGCGCTGGTATCGCTGGCACTGGGCCGCCCGGTGCGCTCCGATGTCGGAATGACCGGCGAGGTCACCTTGAACGGCCGGGTGCTGCCGATCGGCGGGGTGAAGCAGAAACTGCTCGCCGCTCAACGTGCGGGGCTGAAGACGGTGTTCATCCCGGCGCGCAACGAGCCGGACCTGGACGATGTCCCCGCCGATGTGCTGGCCGATCTCGACGTCCGCCCGGTGAGCGATGTCGCCGAGATCCTCGCCCACGCCATCGAACCGGTCCGTGAACCGGCCGTGGACAGCCGAACCCTGGCGGTCAGCGCCTGATCCACGCGAACGGGCCGCGGTAGCTCCCGGTGAAGCCACCGCGGCCTGTTCCGTATCCAGCGGGTTCTTTTCGCCCGATCCCGGCCCGCGCCCATCCGATCCGCCGATCCACCCGAATTCCGTCCTGCAATGTTCGCGGTGCGGCCGCACAGGGTCGGCCTGGCTGAAAGTGATGGGAATCCATGAAGAGCATGCAACGCGGTGTGCTTGCGGCGGCGCTCGTTTCGACCGCCGCCCTGCTGGGATCGACGGCGTGTTCCGGTGACGCGTCCAGCGACTCCGCCGCCACGGCCACGAATAGTCCGATGGCGAGCACCCCGGCCGCCGGCGAACCGGCCACCGGTCTCGTCGGACCCGGTTGCGCCGACTACGCGGCCCAAGTACCCAGCGGGGCCGGTTCGGTCGGCGGAATGGCGCAGGACCCGGTCGCGGTGGCGGCCTCGAACAACCCGATGCTGAAGACACTGGTCCAGGCGGTATCGGGTCAGCTCAACCCGAAGGTGAATCTGGTCGATACGCTCAACGGCGGCGAGTTCACCGTCTTCGCTCCGGTCGATTCTGCCTTCGCCGCGGTCGACCCGGCGACGATCGAGAGTCTGAAGACCGATTCCGACACGTTGACGAAGGTCCTCACCTACCACGTCGTTCCCGGCCGGATCGCGCCCGCCGATATCGCCGGTGACCACGTCACGGTCGAAGGCGGAACCGTCGAGGCCACCCGCACCGGCGAGAACATCGAGATCGGCGACGCCGCGGTGATCTGCGGCGGTGTGCAGACCGCCAACGCCACGGTCTACATGATCGACAAGGTACTCATGCCGCCGACCTGACTGTTTCGGATGCGTGTGCAGGGCGAGTGCACCAGACTGGCGTCATGATGCGTTGTGTTCGGCACGGTGATCTGGACGACAACCCGGGCGGCGAACCGATCCCGGCCGAGGGCTGCGGCGAATGCCTTGCCATGCAGTCGAGGGCGCGCTCATGACGAATCGGCCGGGGTCCGGCCCCGGACCGATCCGGTTGGCGGATTCGGAAACCGACGATGCGGCGGCATGCTCGGTCCGGACCGACGGACACGACGACCGTGCGACGCAGCGTCGGCTCGCCGACCTGCTGTCCGCGGCCGGGGACGGCGATCGGGACGCGTTCACCCGGTTCTACCGGGAGACCAGTCCCCGCGTGTTCGGGCTGGCGCGGCGGATCCTGCGCAGCCCGGCGGCGGCCGAGGAAGCCACCCAGGAGGTATACCTCCAGGTCTGGTCCGCGGCGGCACGCTACGACCCGGCTCGGTCGAGCGCCATCGGCTGGTTGATGATGATCACCCATCGGCGCGCGGTCGACCGGGTACGGTCCGAGGAGTCGGCCGCCGGTAGGGACCTCGTCTACGGGCACACCCATCTGGGGCGCGATCACGACGTCGTCTCCGAGACGGTGGACCAGCGCCTCGACGAGCAGGCGGTACGCGACTGTCTCGAGGTACTGACCTCCACCCAGCGGCAGGCGGTCGCTCTCGCCTATTACAGCGGGCGCACCTACCGCGAGGTGGCCGACCACCTCGAATCTCCGCTACCCACAATCAAGAGCCGCATCCGCGATGGTCTGAAGCGGCTCCAGAACTGCCTGGCAGGGGTTGCCTCCGATGCCTGATACCGCACCACCCGATTCGCCGGAGAACAGCGGCGACCTGCTGGACCTGGCGTTTCCGTACGCCCTCGACGCGGTGGCCGCCGCCGAGGAGGCGGAGATCGAACAGCGTGTGCGTGCCGCCGACCCAGAGACCGCGCGTTCCTTCGACGGCACCGTCCGAGAGGTGCGGGAAGCGATGGCGGCGCTGTCGGTTCTCGACGCCCAAACGCCCCCGGCCCGGATCGAGGCGCGAATTCTCGCGGCACTCGACCACCCGCCCGGAGCCCGCTCCGCGGTGCGGTCCGATTCGCCGCACGACGAAATCAGCGATCCGACCCGGCTCACGCAGACCGATCCGCCGGACATCGGCACCACCGATGAACTCACTCTCGCCCGGGACCGTAGGCGGGCGCTTTCGCGCCGGTGGGCCGTGCTCGGTGCGGCCGCCGCGGTGGTGGTCGCCATCGGTATCGCGGTCGGTGTGGGTGTGGTCGCGCAGCGCGGCGACGAGCCGGGCGGGACCGTGACCGCGCAGGAGGTGCTGAACCAGCCCGACGCCCGGACCACCAGCACCCGGATCGGCACCGACGGCATTCTCACCGTGCATGTATCCGATGCGCTGAGTGCGGCCACCGTTTCCTTCGACGCGACGCCCGAACCGCCTCCCGGCAGTGACTATCAGCTGTGGCTGATCGATGCGAGCGGGACGCCGCGTTCGGCCGGGGTGCTGGCCGAGCTTCCGGGCGCGAGCGATCCGTACGTCACCGAGTTCACCGGTTCTGATCAGCTCGCGATAACGCTGGAGCCGGATGGCGGGTCACCCGCGCCCACCACCGATCCGATCGCGGCTCTCACCCTCGGCTGAGCTCGGCCCGGTCCGGGTTTGCCGAGGCTTCCGCCCCGCGGCCGGAAGTGACACCATCCGCAGTGGCTGGTGTGACGAATTCCCATCCGTCGGGGCGCCCGCCCCGACGGATGAACGAGGACGCTGATGCAGGACACGACGAGTTCGGCCGGTTCCCCGGCGCCGGGCCCAGCGGCCCGGTACCCCGTCGGACGGTTCGCGGCGGGGCTGAGCGGTCTGGCGGCCGCCGCGGTCGTCCTCGGTGTCGGTGAATTGGCCGCGGCTCTGATCGCCCCGGCGGCCGCGCCCTTCCTGGCGACCGGGGCGACCGTGGTCGACCACACGCCGCAGGCATTGCGCGAGTTCGCCATCGAACAATTCGGTACCCGCGACAAACCCGTCCTCTTCCTGTGTATGGGTGTGGTGATGGTGGTGCTCGCCGTGACGGCGGGGCTGCTGGAACGCCGCGGGCCCTATGGCAGCGCACTGCTGGCCGGGCTCGCGGTGGTCGTCGGTATCGCGGTACTCCAGCGGCCGACCGCGACCGCGGCCTACACGGTGCCGATCCTGCTGGGAGCCGCCGCCGGGGTGCTCACCCTCCGGGTGCTGATCACCCGGGCGCCGCGGCGCCGTTCCGGGCCGGGGCTCGTGTCCACCGAGGAGGGCTTGGGTGCGGACGGCGCCGAAGCGTCGCGGCGGCGGTTCCTGGGGCTGGCCGCCGGGGCTCTTGTACTCGCCGCGGGGTCCGCGGCGGCGGGGCGGTGGGCCGGGGAGCGGGCGCGGGCGGTGACCGCCGATCTGCGGCGGTTCGTGGTCCCGCGTCCACAGTTCGCGGCCGCGCCCGTACCGCTGGGAACCGATCCGCCCGTGCGGGGGATCACCGAATTCATCACTCCCAACGACACGTTCTACCGAATCGACACCGCCCTGCGGTTACCCGCGTTGACCAGCGACGACTGGCGACTACGGATCCACGGCATGGTGGACCGCGAAATCGAGTTCACCATGGACGATCTGCTGCGGCGGCCCGCCGTGGAAAAAGTGATCACGCTGACCTGTGTCTCCAACGAGGTGGGCGGTGATCTGGTCGGCAACGCGACCTGGATCGGGTACCCGCTCGCTGACCTCCTCGCCGAGGCCGGGATCCGGCCCGACGCGGATATGGTGCTGTCCACCAGCGCCGACGGCTTCACCGCGGGTACGCCCGTCGCGGCACTCACCGACGGTCGAGACGCTCTGCTAGCGGTGGGTATGAACGGTGAGCCGCTGCCGGTCGCGCACGGTTACCCGGCCCGCATGGTGGTGCCCGGCCTCTACGGATATGTCAGCGCCACGAAATGGGTCGTCGATCTGGAGATCACCAGATTCGATCGGGCCCGGGCTTATTGGACTCGGCGCGGCTGGTCGGCGCTCGGTCCGATCAAAACCGCCTCCCGTATCGATGTTCCGGCGGCATTCGGCAACATCACTCCCGGACCGGCGGTGGTGGCCGGGGTGGCCTGGGCTCAGCATCGCGGGATCGCCGCGGTGGAGGTGCAGGTCGACGACGGTCCCTGGCAACCGGCCGAGCTGGCGCCGGAGTATTCGCTGGATACCTGGCGTCAGTGGACCTGGCGCTGGGACGCGCCGCCCGGTTCGCATACGTTGCGGGTTCGGGCGACGGACGGGACCGGCCGGGTACAGACCGCCGACCGCGCCGACCCGGTACCGGACGGCGCGACCGGCCGGCACACGCGGACGGTGACCGTCCGGTGACCGTCCGCGCCAGGCTACGCGGCCGCCGGTGCCGGATCGTCGGCGAACTGGGTCCGGTACAGCTCGGCGTACCGTCCGCCCAGGGCGAGCAACTCGGTATGCGTTCCGCGTTCCACGATGCCGCCGGATTCGACCACCAGGATCTGGTCGGCCGCACGTACTGTGGACAGCCGGTGGGCGATCACCAGCGCGGTGCGCCCCTGGAGCGCTTCGGTCAACGCCGCCTGTACCGCTGCCTCGGAAGTGGAGTCGAGGGAGGCAGTCGCCTCGTCCAGCACCACCACCCGCGGCTGTTTGAGCAGTAGCCGGGCGATGGTGAGTCGCTGGCGTTCCCCGCCGGAGAGTCGATAGCCGCGTTCCCCGACGACGGTGTCCAGACCGTCGGGCAGGCCGGCGATCAGCTCGCTCAGCCGGGCCCGTTCCAGCGCGTCCCACAACTGCTCCTCCTCGGCCGCCGGGGCTGCCAGCAGCAGATTGGCCCGGATGGTGTCATGGAACAGATGTCCGTCCTGGGTGACCAGACCGATGGTCTCCTGTATCGACGTCGTGGTGAGTTCGCGGATATCGGTGCCGTTGAGCCGGACGGCGCCCGAATCCACGTCGTACAGGCGGGAAACCAGTTGTGCGATGGTCGATTTACCGGCGCCCGAGGAACCCACCAGAGCGATGAGCTGACCGGGTTCGGCCCGCAGCGACACCCCGTGCAGCACTTCCTCACCACCGCGAGTGTCCAGTGTCGCCACCTCCTCCAGGGAGGCCAGCGAAACCTTATCCGCGGCAGGATATCCGAACCGCACATCGTCGAATTCCACCTCGACGGGCCCGGCGGGCACCGGCCGCGCATCCGGTGCGTCCTCGATCAGCGGCCGCAGATCGAGCACCTCGAACACCCGCTCGAAACTGACCAGCGCGGACATGATCTCCATTCGGGCGCTGGCGAGCGCGGTGAGGGGTGAGTACAGCCTGGTCAGCAGCAGCGACAGGGCCACCACGGCACCCGCGTCCAACTGCCCGCGCAGTGCGTACCATCCGCCCAGGCCGTAGACGAGTGCGACGGCCAGTGCCGATACCAGCGTCAAAGCCGTCACGAACACTGTTTGCAGCATCGCGGTGCGCACGCCGATATCGCGGACCCGCTGTGCGCGTAGGGCGAACTCGGCCGATTCCTGAGCCGGGCGGCCGAAGAGTTTCACCAGCGTCGCGCCCGGCGCGGAGAAGCGTTCGGTCATCTGCGTGCTCATCGAAGCGTTCAACCCCGCCGCTTCGCGCTGGATATCGGCCAGCCGGTCGCCCATCCGCCGGGCCGGGATCACGAATACCGGTAGCAGGAGCAGCGCGAGCAAGGTTATCTGCCAGGACAATTGGAACATCACCACCAGGGTGAGCGCCACGGTGACGATATTGGCGACCACACCGGACAGGGTGTCGCTGAACGCGCGCTGCGCCCCGATCACATCGTTGTTCAACCGGCTGACCAGCGCTCCGGTCCGGGTCCGGGTGAAGAATGCGACCGGCATGCGCTGTACATGATCGAATACTGCGGTCCGCAGGTCGAGGATCAGGCCTTCGCCGATACGCGCCGAGAGCGCTCGGATGGCCAGGCCCATCCCGGCATCGAGGATCGCGAGCCCCGCGATGGCCAGCGCGAGGAGGATCACCGTCCGGGGTGGCGAACCGGCGAAGATATTGTCGACCACCCGGCCCGCGAGCAGTGGCGTGGCGACCACCAGTACCGCCGAGACCACGCTGAGCACCAGGAAGGCGATCAGCCGCCGCTGATGCGGTCGGGCGAAGCGCAGAATGCGCCGTGCTGTGGCGAGGCTGAACGACCGTTGCTCCTCCGGGGCGTGCATGCGCCGGTACATCTGGTCCCAGGCCACCGATTCCATGCTCATCTGACATGTCCTTCCGCTCCGGAGTCCGATTCAACTCCAGTGCACCGACACTAAAAGCTCAACCAATATTGATGTCAAGTTTCGATCGGTCAGGACTCGTCGGTATCGATACCGGATATCTCCGTGACCGGCGCGAGTTCCAGGCGGACACCGAGCAACCGGACCGGGCGATCCAGCGGAAAGCGATCCAGTACGCGCAGCGCCGCCTCGACGATGGTGGGGATATCGGTGGTGGGCTCGGGCAGTTTGGACTGTTTGCTGCGGGTGTAGAAGGTGCTGGTGCGCACGGTGACGGCCACCCGGGTCGCGATACGGCCCGCCGCGGCGATCTCCGCGGCGACCTCCGCCGCCAACCGGGCGACCTGCGCCCCGATCTCCGCGTGATCCTCGATATCCCGGGGAAAGGTCTCCGACCTGCTGCGCCCCACCGCCGGCGGCGGTTTGGTCACCACCTCGGTATCCCCGGCACCGCGGCCCATCACCCACAGGTAGGGTCCATTGGCCGGACCGAACTCGGCCGCGAGCCGGGCCCGGTCGGCGGCCATCAGATCGCCGACCGTGTGTATTCCCGACTCGGCCAGCCGCGCCGCGATCCGGCTACCGATCCCCCAGAGCGCGTTCGTCGGGCGATGCGCCATCACCGCCGACCAGTTGGCGGCTGTGAGCCGGAACATCCCCGCGTGCGCTCCCGGCGGGTCGGCCGCGATATCACCGGATTTGCCGACCGATTTGGCGAAACCGGTGGCCAGCTTCGCGGTGAGTTTGTTGTCGCCGATGCCGATCGCGCAGGTGAGGTCCAGTTCCGCTACGGCGGCTCGGATCGCCCGGGCCAGCTGTTCGGGATCGTCGGTATCGGCTGCCACGAACGCCTCGTCCCACCCCCAGACCTCCACTTGGTCGGTGAACGAACGCAACCGGGCCATGACCTCCTCGGACGCCTCCTCGTAGCAGGGGACATCCAGAGGCAGGAACACCGCGTCCGGGCATTTACGCGCCGCCGACCGCAATGCCATTCCGGCACGTACGCCGAAAGCCCGTGCCGGGTAGGACGCACAGGTCACGACCTTGCGCGGTTCCTCCGGGTCGCCGTTCCCGCCCACGATCACCGGCTGCCCCCGCAGTTCGGGATGACGCCGGAACTCGACCGCGGCCTGGAACTGGTCGAGGTCTACGTGCAACAGCCATCTGGCCACCACTCCGGTCTACTCCACCGGGGTGACAAGAAGGTGGATATCGGGCGCGGGCCTTCGAAATCGGTGACTACCGTCCCGGGCACCGACCCGCCGCGGACGGCACCGTCGCGCCGAGTCCGGAAGGATCGAGGACGGCGAGCCTAGGCTGGTTCGTGTGGCCGACCAGGATGTACGACGGGGCACCCTCGCGCGGCATCTGCGCGCGCGGATCGGTGTGGACGCGGTGGACATCTCCCACCGCCGCCGGGTGGAGTACTCGTCGGACGCCTCGAACTACCGGGTGTTACCCGAGGCGGTCGTCTTTCCCCGTGCCGATGCGGAGGTGGCCGCCGTAGTGGAGGTCGCGCGGGCCGAGGGGACGGTTCTCACCCCGCGTGGCGGTGGCACCTCGGTCGCGGGAAACGCGGTCGGTCCCGGCATCGTCATCGATTTCAGCAGGTATATGACCGGAATCGCCGAGATCGATCCGCGGCGCCGGACCGCGCGGCTGCAACCGGGTGTCGTGCTGTCGGACCTGCAGCGCCGGGCACGGGAACACGGGCTGCGTTTCGGCCCCGACCCGTCCACGCAGAACCGCTGCACTCTCGGCGGGATGATCGGCAACAATGCCTGCGGGCCGCATGCCATCGCCTGGGGCCGTACCTCCGACCGGGTCCGGGAGCTGCGGATCCTCGACGGTACCGGCACGGCTCGGCGGCTCGCGGATTCCTTGGACGCGGTTCCGGGATTGCCGGAGTTCACCGCGAATTCGCTTGCCGTACTCCGCACCGATCTGGGCCGATTCGACCGGCAGGCATCGGGCTACGGCCTGGAACATCTGCTGCCGGAAAGAGGCGGGTCGGTGGCGGCTTCGTTCGTCGGTGCCGAGGGCACCTGTGGTGTCCTGCTCGAGGCCGAAGTGGAACTGGTGGAGATCCCGCTCGCGACTCTGCTGGTCGTGCTCGGCTATCCGGACCTGGCGACCGCCGCCGACGATATAGCTGCGGTGGTCGCGGTCGCACCGGTCGCGGTGGAGGGTATCGATGCCCGGTTGGTCGAGATGGTGCGGGCGCACGGCCGCCGGGTCCCCGACCTCCCGCGAGGTACCGGCTGGCTGTTCGTGGAACTGGCCGGGGAGAACGCGGCCGCGACCCATGCCGCCGCCCGGACTCTGTGCGCGGCGGCCGGAGCCTTGGATACGCGCATCATCGAAGACCCGCGGGCCGCGGCCGCGCTGTGGCGTATCCGGGCCGACGGGGCGGGTCTGGCCGGCCGGACCCGTGACGGCGAGCCGGCCTGGCCGGGCTGGGAGGACGCGGCGGTTCCACCTGCCCGGCTCGGTGCCTACCTCCGCGATTTCGAGGACCTTACGCGCGAGCACAAGGTCGAGGGATTGCTCTACGGGCATATCGGTGACGGCTGTATCCATGTGCGCCTGGATCTGCCCATAGCCGCCGCACCGGAGCGGTTCCGGGCATTTCTGACCGACGCGGCGCATCTGGTGGTGGGCCACGGGGGTTCGCTCAGTGGTGAGCACGGTGACGGCCGGGCTCGTTCGGAATTGTTGGAGATCATGTACTCGCCCGAGGCGCGCGCGGTGTTCGCCGGTTACAAGGCGTTGTTCGATCCCGCGAACATTTTCAATCCGGGTGTTCTGGTGGAGCCGCGCCCACTCGACGCCGATCTGCGACTGGTGGGCCTGCCGCCGTTGCCGCGGGCCCGTGGGTTCGCGTTCGGCAGCGATGCGGGGGATCTGTCGACCGCGGTGCACCGCTGTGTCGGGGTGGGCAAATGCCGGGCCGATACGCGGGCGACAGGCGGTTTCATGTGCCCCTCGTACCTGGCGACGGCCGACGAGAAGGACACCACGCGGGGCCGGGCGCGGGTGTTGCAAGAGGTAGTCCGGGGCGACCTGGACTGGTCCGCGCCCGAAGTGGCCGAATCGCTGGATCTGTGTCTTTCCTGTCGCGCCTGCGGGACGGATTGCCCGGCGGGGGTCGATATGGCGACCTATAAGTCCGAGACCCTGTACCGCCGCTATCGTCGGCGGCTGCGTCCCCGCGACCACTACACGCTGGGCCGGCTCCCGCGCTGGCTCTCCGGGGCGACCCGGGTGCCGTGGCTGGTCAACGCCTTGGCGGGGGCCGGACCGTTGCGCAGGCTGGGTATGCGGGCGGCCGGGGTCGATCCGCGCCGCGACGTACCGGAGCTCGCACCGCGTTCGTTCCGGCGGATCTGGCAGGAATCGGAAAACCAGCAGGTAGCGGAAGCGAACGCGTCGACCGTAATGCTCTGGGTGGATACTTTCACCGATGCCTTCGACCCGGAGATAGCGCTGGCTGCTGTCCGACTGCTCAATTCCCTCGGATACCGCGTTGTCGTGCCCCGCCGTCGGGTGTGCTGCGGGCTGACCTGGATCAGCACCGGGCAACTGAGCGGTGCCCGGACGCGATTACGTGCCACGCTCGGCGCGCTGGAGGACCATGTGCGGGCCGGTGGGCTGGTGGTCGGTCTCGAACCCTCCTGTACGGCCGTGCTGCGGGCCGATCTGCCCGAACTGCTGCCCGAGGATCCGCGTTCCGCACCGGTCGCGGCGGCGGTGCGCACGCTCGCCGAGTTCCTGACCGCGCAACCGGACTGGCGGCCACCGAGTCTCGCGGGCACGTCGATGGTGGTGCAGCCGCACTGTCACCATTATTCGGTCCTGGGTTTCGAGGCCGATCGCCGAATATTCGCCCAAATGGGGGTGAATGTGACCGAGGTTGCAGGATGTTGCGGTCTGGCCGGCAATTTCGGAATGCAGAAAGGGCATTACGAGATATCGGCGGCGGTGGCGGCCAACGGAATACTGCCGGCGATCGACAATGCCGGGCCGGATGCGGTCGTTGTCGCCGACGGATTCTCCTGTCGCACTCAGACCGCCCACCTGACCGCGCGTCGCGGTAGGCATCTGGCGCAGATTCTGCTGCGGGACAATTGATTTCCCTGGTACGGCGGCGCGCTATCGCCGGGGGCGGCCGATCGTGTATCGGCGGCCTCGCCCGGAAACGATCAACTTCCGGAAGGAATGCTCCCGGGCGGAATCTCGTATCCGGAGCTGCCGGCGAAAACCGCCCCCCACAGATCGAGTAGCCAATTGAGTGCCTCGGTGATCATAGAAACCTCCAGTCACGACAGAATTCGGATATTTGCTCGGCTGCGATTTCATCGTCGTGCAATGCGACACCGTTACCCGCGACAGCGCACAATGACATGGTGCCTGTCCGAACAGCGGGAACCACCGACGACGCGTGGGCGACCCGGACTCTGTCCGCCGCCGCACCGGTCCACCTCGCCCATACTCTCGCGCCGTTGCGCCGGGGGCCGGGCGACCCGTGCCACCAGATCACTCCGGACGGAGCGCACTGGCACACCTCCCGGATGCCGACCGGACCGGTCACCTACCGGCTGGTCCAGGACGATCCGGCCACTGTCACCGCGGATGCCTGGGGTGCGGGCGCCGCGGAGTTCCTCGACGGGCTGGATCGAATGCTGTGCCTGGACGAAAAGGTCGACGATTTCGTCGCCGTCCATCCCACGGTGGCGGCCGCGCATCAGCGGCACCCCGGGCTGCGGATGCTGCGCACCGGCCGGGTACTCGAAGCGCTGATCCCCGCGATCCTGGAGCAGAAGGTGACGATCGTTTCCGCTCACGCGGCGTGGCGTCGCCTGGTGCACAGTTTCGGTAGCCCGCCGCCCGGCCCGGCTCCGGCGGGAATGCGGGTGCCGCCCGACGCGGCGACCTGGAGCCGGATCCCCTCATGGAGCTTCCACCGTGCGAATGTAGGGCCGCAGCGCTGGCAGACCGTCGTACGGGCGGCTCGCGTCGCCGACTCGCTGGAGCGAACGGCAGCCCTGCCCTCGGGTGAGGCCGCGCGCCGCCTTCGCACGATCCCCGGGATAGGGGAGTGGACGGCAGCGGAAACGGCGCAGCGTGCTTTCGGTGACGCCGACGCGCTCTCGGTGGGTGATTTCCATCTGGCGTCTATCGTCGGTTGGACCCTGCTCGGGCGCGATATCGACGACGCGGAGATGGTCGAGTACCTCGAACCGGTACGTCCACATCGATACCGCACCATCCGTCTCCTGGAGGTCAGCGGGCAGGCCCGTAAGCCGCGATTCGGCCCTCGCGCTCCGATCACCGACCACCGCCGTCGCTGAGTCGGTAACGGGATTCACGGTTGCGGAGATCGGGAGTTCCCGCTCCGGCGGGCCGGTGATCGGCCGGTACAGCAGCGAGATCCGGCTTCTACTGGAGGGCGCGATTGTCCAGAACGCAGCGTCCCGAATCCACAAGGGTGGCTCGGGCCCGCCGGCGGACCCGGCACTCGTCGACGGTGCAGTCCAGGTGCAACTGCATTGCCGAATGGGCTTGTTCGGGGGTCATCACGCCGGGATCGTCACCGCAAGCGAGCAGGGTGGGGATCGGGGCGTCCAGATTCAACCGCATCACACGACCTCCTTATGAACCCGCGGTCGACACCTGTTGTCCGCGGTGGTTTTCCGGGTGTGCACATACGACCAACAGCTCACCATAGGCCGAGAACGGCGCATATGGTGTGAGATTCGGCGACTTTGCCGGTACCGAGTTGCGAATTTCTTGTAGACGGGTGTAAACCCAGCTCCGCCGACGCGACGCGTAGCATCGCGCTACATGCTGATGGCGCGCTGCGTCGGGGCCCTGGACACGAAACACAGCGATATGCGCGGCGGTGAAGGAGAACCTGGATGAGCATCGACAACGGTACGAATGTGGATCTTTCCGGCGCCCGCTGGGTGAGCGGTGCGACCGGTGTGGGTGCCGGTGTGCCGGGGACCCACAATGTGGAGATCGCGATGCTCGCCGAGGGGCATGTCGGGATGCGCGACGGAAAGAATCCCGAAGGGCCGGTTCTGGTCTTCACGCCGGGCGAATGGGCCGCATTCACCGCGGGTGTACGTGACGGCGAGTTCGACCGTCCCTGATCCCGGTCGGCGGAGTTGCTGTAGGGCCTCAGAACTCGTGTCGGAATCTCAAAATGTTTGTCGGTGACATGACGGATCCGACATCACTGTGAGATTTCTGCTCCTTGCGCTGGTCCGACCGGGGCCGCCGGTGTCGCCGGTTGCGGTCCGAGCGGGGAGGTACCCTGTGCGATCTCGACCGGAGCGACTGATCCCGCGCAAAACGACTCGTTGAGCAGAAGCGGATTGTGTACTCTCCCCACGTGCGTTCCTGACAGTATCGGTCCCCGCGTACGCGGCATGCAGCCTTGTGGGTGAAAACTGTCTCTGATCAGGACGCCGATGTTCGTTTCCTGCTTCCCCACTCCTCGCGCGCGGCCATTTCAGCCTCGTCCCCGGTGCGCTGCCGATTCCTGCCCGTGGACCCCCTCTCCCAACCCGGCATGCTCGTCGTCCACTGATATGGCAGACCGAACCCCTACCGAGGAAGCCTGATGATCAATACTCGCCTGGCCGGCCGGACCGTCCTGGTCACCGGCGGTTCCGGCAATATCGGCGCAGCGATCAGTCGCGCGTTCGCCGCCCAGGGGGCACGCGTAGCGATCCACTACCTCGACCAAGATCCTCCAGCCCCGGCCGGCACCGAATGGGCCCACCTCACTCCCACTGCAGAGGAGGCGGACAAACTCGCGAACGAATTGGGCAACGACTCCTTCGCCGTCAGCGCCGACCTGTCCGAACCGGACGGCGCGATCCGGCTGGTGGGTGCGGTCGCCGCCCGCACCGGCACGATCAATGTCCTGGTCAACAACGCCGCACACTGCGAAACACCGGACACCGTCGACACGTTGACCCATGCGTCGATGGAGCGCCACTATCGGGTGAACGCCGTCGCCCCCGCGGTCCTCACTGCCGAGGTGGCACGACTACATCGCGGAGACGACCCGTTGAGCATCATCAACATCACCACCGACGCCGCCCGAGCCTTCCCCGGCCAGACCGGCTACGGCACATCCAAGGCGGCGCTGGAAGCACTCACCCGCTCCACCGCCCTGGACCTCGCACCGCGCGGCATCCGCGTGAACGCCGTCGCCCCGGGCCCTGTCCAGACCGGCTGGATGGACGAAAACATCCTCGCGCAGGCGAGGGAGATCGTGCCGATGGGCCAGGTGGGGGAGCCGGACGATATCGCTGACGCGGTGGTGTATCTGGCGTCCCACCAGGCCCGCTGGGTCACCGGACAGATTCTGCAGGTAGCCGGCGGACACGCTCTCTGACTGTGTCGGCCACCGGCCCCGACCAGGCCACGTTCATGACATCCACGGAAAACGAGTACTCGGCAGAAGGGGGCGGGACCATCACACGGTTGACCGCCGACGAAAAGGACTGACGCCCAACATCCACAGGCCGGTCCGGGGTGCTCGATGCCTGGCGCGCACCCCGGACCGAGCTGAAGAAATGCCATCGATCTGAGACACCTACCGCGGACCGCAACGTGAGACAACCCGAAAGCGACCAGGTCAGCGGGCCGCCCGATGTCACGAATTCTGAGGCCCGCTGCCGCTGTGCGTTGCGGTGCCGCGACCCCGCTACCGCAGGTGATCCGAGGCGGTAGACCGATAACTCATATCCGGGCGGCCTGTAGCGCGGGATAGTCGGTGTAGCCCTCGGCGCCGCCGCCGTAGACCAGGTCGCGGGCATGTTCGCTGATCGGGGCGCCGGAAGCGAACCTGGCGGGCAGGTCGGGGTTGGCGATGAAGAGCCGCCCGAACGAGAAGATGTCGGCCAGCCCGGTGTCCAGCACTTTTTCGCCCGCGTCCCGCGTTGTGGGGGCCGGGCCGTTGAAGTTCGCGATGAGCGTGCCCGACCAGCGCGGGCGGAGGTCGGCAAGGGCCGCGTACTCGCCGCGTTCGATCACATGGAGGTAGGCGAGGCCGAGCGGGTCGAGGGTGTCCACGAGGGCACGGTAGGTGCCCTGCGGATCCTGCTCGTCTATCTCGTTTTCCGGGTTGTCCGGTGAGATGCGCAGGCCTACCCGTTCGGCGCCGATTTCGGTCGCGACGGCCGTGACGATATCGACGGCCAGTCGGAGCCGACCGTTGCGTGAACCACCGTAGCGGTCGGTCCGCCGGTTGGTGTTCTCCGCCAGGAACTGCTGGATCAGGTAGCCGTTCGCGCCGTGGATCTCGACTCCGTCGAATCCGGCCGCGATGGCGCTGCGCGCCTCGGCGGCGAAGTCCGCGACCGTGTCGTCGGCTTCGGCGGTCGTCATCGCTCGCGGCGTCACATGATCTACCGGCCCCTGGGCGGTGAAGATCTGCGAGCCGGTGATCCGTTCGGGCGAGGGCGCCAGCGGGGTCGCGCCACCCGGCAGAATCAGCGGGTGGGTCATCCGGCCGACATGCCACAGCTGGGCGAAAATGCGCCCACCCGCTGCGTGTACCGCATCGGTCACCTCGCGCCAGCCCGCTACCTGCGCGTCATCGACGAGCCCGGGGATGCCGGGGCCACCCTTGCCGAGGATGTTGGGGTAGATGCCTTCGGTGACGATCAATCCGGCGCCCGCGCGCTGTGCGTAGTAGTCCTTGGTGAGCGGGTTCGGTACGCCGGTGGAATCGTCCGCGCGCCCCCTGGTCATCGGGGCCATCGCGATCCGGTTCGGCAGGTCGAGCGCGCCGCGCCGGTAGGGACGTAGCAAAGGGCTGTCGGACATTGGTCTTCCTTTCACAGGTGCGGAACGCGGGTCAGCGGGCGAGGGCGGTGACTTCTACTTCGATCTGCCAGTCGGGCTGGGCGAGGGAGGACACCTCGAGCAAGGTGTCGGCGGGGTAGGGCTCGCTGAGGAACTCCCCGCGCAGCGCAATGACCTTGTCCAGGTTCGCGGCCATGTCGGTGACGAAGATGCCGACCTTCACGACGTCGTTCAGGTCGGCGCCTGCCTGTTCCAGTACCCGCCGGATGTTGACGAACGCCTGACGTCCCTGTGCCAGGAAGTCGTCGGAGACCGTGCGCCCCCGCTCGTCGATGCCTGCCTGTCCGGATACGTGGATCAGGCCGTTCGCCTTGATGGCCTGTGAGATCTTGTACGGCTCGTACCAGTCGGGTGTGGTGGCGATCTTCTCGGCGCGCTGTGCGGTCATGGCGAACTCCCTCTCAGAGTCTGCATGTACATGCAATTAATGTATGTGCATGCAGATAATGGCACTGCATGTACTCTGATGTCAACACGGGAAGGCGGGATCATGGACGCGATGATCTGGGATCAGGTCGTGACAGTGCACGGCATGGTGACCCAGCGGCTGGCCAAGGAGATGCAGCGGCGACACAGTATCGGGTTGTCGGAGTATCAGGCCCTCTGCCGGCTCGCGCGCGCCGACGACGGCGAGCTGCGTATGCAGGAGTTGGCCGAACTGATCGGCCTCAACCAGAGCTCGGTCAGCCGTCTGGCCGCCCGGCTGGAATCGGCAGGGCTCACCCATCGCGACCTGTGCCCCAAGGATCGCAGGGGTGTGTACACCGTGATAACCGAGGAGGGACGCGCCCTGCAGGAGAAGGCCGAACCGACTTACCAGGAGGCCTTGGCCAAGGCCCTGGACGAGGCGTCCGCGGATGCCCGGGTAAGCGAATTCGTCGCCCGGCTCCGCGCCTGATCGGAGATCGTGTGCCCGCCCGAACACCGCGTTTGGGTCTCTCGGGTAACGGGTAGACAACGATATGTGGACCCAGGGATCAAAAATTCACATCCCCGGCTCCGCAAGTTCGGGCCCGGCGACGGCGTCGAATGGTTGATCGTCGGCCTGCTCTTTGCGGCATCCGCGGTGGGCGTGTTCGTACTTACCGGCTCGGTGCTCTCGGCGTTGTTCGTCGGGGTGCTTGTGGGGCTGGTCGCGACCGGTGTGGTCGCGATGCTGTGATGCTGGACGGTTCGTTACCGATCAGCGTCGGAAGAGCTTGTTGCCGAGCCAGACGATCGGATCGTATTTCCGGTCGGCGACGCGCTCTTTCATCGGTATCAACGCGTTATCGGTGATCTTGATATTTTCCGGGCACACCTCGGTGCAGCATTTGGTGATGTTGCAGTAACCGAGGCCGTGCTCTTCCTGGGCGGCATCCCGGCGATCGGCCACATCCAGCGGATGCATCTCCAACTCCGCGATCCGCATCAGATACCGCGGCCCGGCGAATGATTCTTTGTTCTCGTCGTGATCGCGCACCACATGACATGTGTTCTGGCACAAGAAGCATTCGATGCATTTGCGGAATTCCTGCGAGCGCTGCACGTCCACCTGCTGCATGCGGTACTCACCGGGTTGCAGATCCGGCGGCGGGGTGAACGACGGTATCTCCCGCGCCTTTCGATAGTTGTAGGAGACATCGGTTACCAGATCGCGAATCACCGGAAATGTTCGCAGGGGCGTCACGGTAACGACATCTTCCGGGGTGAACGTGGACATACGGGTCATGCAGAGCAGTCGTGGCATTCCGTTCACCTCGGCCGAGCACGAACCACATTTGCCCGCTTTGCAGTTCCACCGGACCGCCAGATCGGATGCCTGGGTCGCCTGCAGGCGGTGAATGATATCCAGTACCACTTCGCCCTCGTTCACCGCGACCGTGAAGTCCTGTAGTTCCCCGCCTTCGGTATCGCCGCGCCATACCCGGAACTGGGCGTCGTAACTCATCCGCTCACGCCTCCTTGCTGTCCGAAACGCGGTCCGCGGGCGTCGACCCTGCCACGGTGCCGCTCGTCGCGGTCGGGTGACCTGCGATCTCTGCTGGGGTGTAGTACTTCTCCAACTCGCCGAAGTCGAAAAGGGCGAGCAGTTCGCCGCGCATCGGTCGCTGCTCCTGCACGGTCACCGAGATATCGGGGATATTCGCGACCCCCTCCTCGCCGGTGGCGCAGACCAGGAGCTTGTTGCGCCACTGCGGGTCCATTCCCGGGTGATCGTCGCGCGTATGCCCGCCGCGGCTCTCGGTACGCAGCAGCGCGGCCTGTGCCACACATTGGCTGACCAGCAGCATGTTCCGCATATCCAGGGCCAGATGCCAGCCCGGATTGAACTGCCGATGCCCCTCGATGGTGACATGCTCGAACCGTGCGCGCAGCGCCTCGAGCCGGCTGATCGCCTCGCCCACCTCGTGCTCTTTGCGGATGATGCCCACCAGATCGTTCATGGTCTGCTGTAGATCGGTGTGCAGGGTGTACGGATTCTCGCCCGAGCCGCCCTCCGGGGGATCGAACGGGGCGAGAGCCGATCGGGCCGCCGTCGCGATATCGGTTTCGGCGATCCCCGGACGCTCGGTGAGCTTTTCGACATACTCCGCCGCGCCGAGCCCGGCCCGCCGCCCGAAGACCAGCAGATCCGACAGCGAGTTACCGCCGAGCCGGTTGGACCCGTGCATACCGCCCGAGCATTCGCCCGCGGCGAAAAGGCCCGGAACATGCGCCGCGCCGGTATCGGGATCGACCTCGATACCACCCATCACGTAATGACAGGTCGGGCCGACCTCCATCGGCTCCTTGGTGATATCCACATCGGCCAGTTCCTTGAACTGATGGTGCATGGAGGGGAGCCGCCGGATGATCTCCTCGGGAGTGAGCCGCGAGGCGATATCCAGGTAGACGCCACCGTGTTCGGTACCGCGGCCCGCTTTGACCTCTTCGTTGATCGCCCGGGCCACTTCGTCACGAGGCAGTAGATCGGGCGTGCGCCGCGCCGAGTCGTTGTCGCGCAGCCACTGATCGGCCTCTTCCTCGCTCTCGGCGTACTGCCCTTTGAAGACGGCGGGTATGTAGTCGAACATGAAGCGTTTGTCGTCGGTGTTCTTCAGCACCCCACCGTCGCCTCGGACACCCTCGGTGACGAGGATCCCCTTCACGCTCGGCGGCCACACCATTCCGGTGGGGTGGAACTGCAGGAACTCCATATTGATCAACCGTGCGCCGGCCCGCAGCGCGAGCGCGTGACCGTCGCCGGTGTACTCCCAGGAGTTCGAGGTCACCTTGTAGGACTTGCCGATTCCGCCGGTGGCCAGCACGACCGCCGGGGTCTCGAACAGGATGAAGCGGCCGGATTCGCGCCAGTAGCCGAAGGCACCGCTGATCCGCTCACCGTCCTTGAGGAGGTCGGTGACGGTGCATTCGGCGAAAACCTTGATACGGGACTCGTAGTCGCCGGTTTGCGCGTAGTCCTCCTGCTGCAGCGATACGATCTTCTGCTGCATGGTGCGGATCAATTCGAGTCCGGTGCGGTCGCCCACGTGGGCCAGCCGGGGATAGGTGTGGCCACCGAAGTTGCGCTGACTGATCCGGCCGTCGGCGGTCCGGTCGAACAGGGCACCGTAGGTTTCCAGCTCCCAGACCCGGTCGGGGGCCTCGCGGGCGTGCAGTTCCGCCATGCGCCAGTTGTTCAGGAATTTTCCGCCGCGCATGGTGTCGCGGAAATGTGTTTCCCAGGTGTCTTTTTCGTTGGCGTTGCCCATCGCCGCCGCACAGCCGCCCTCGGCCATCACGGTATGGGCCTTACCGAACAGCGATTTGCAGACCACAGCCACCGACAGGCCGTGTTCCCTCGCCTCGATCACCGCGCGCAGTCCGGCGCCGCCGGCCCCGATCACCACGACGTCGTAGGTGTGCCGCTCCACTTCGGGCATAGCCGTACAAACTCCTCAGTCGATGATGCGAAGATCGGAAATCGTTCCGCTGGCAACCAACATCACGTAGAAGTCGGTGAGCACGAGAGTGCCCAGCGTCGTCCAGGCGAGTTGCATATGCCTGGTGTTGAGCTTGGAGATCTGGGTCCAGAACCAGTACCGGACCGGATGCGCGGAGAAGTGTTTGAGCCGCCCGCCCGCGATATGCCGGCAGGAATGGCACGACAAGGTGTAGGCCCACAACAGGATCACGTTCCCGGTGATGATCAGACTGCCCAGCCCCAGGCCGAATCCTCCGGTTTTGCCGTGGAAGGAGATCACAGCGTCATAGGTGTTGATCAACGAGATGATCACCGCGGCGTAGAAGAAGTAGCGGTGCGCGTTCTGGATGATCAGCGGAAGCCGGGTCTCTCCGGTGTATTTCGTATGAGGCTCGGCGACCGCGCAGGCCGGCGGGGAGAACCACACCGAACGGTAGTAGGCCTTGCGGTAGTAGTAGCAGGTGAGCCGGAATCCGAGCAGGAACGGCAACACCAGGAAACCGAGCGGTAGGAACATCGGCAGATCGCCGAACGGGGTGCCGAAATGGCTCGCCCCCGCCACGCACGAGGTGCTCAGGCAGGGCGAGTAGAACGGCGTCAGATAGTGGTAGTCGGGCACCCAATAGGCGGTGCGCACAAACGATCTGACGGTCGCGTAGATGACGAACGCGGCCAGGCCGATCACCGTGATCAGCGGCGGTAGCCACCACTGATCCGTGCGTAGGGTCCGGGAGGTGATCCGGGCCCGGGTCCTGCTGAATACGCCTGTACCCGCTTCGGGAGCGGTCGTGGTCGTTGCGGCACTCACTGGTCGATGCCTCGCTGATCGGCGGTGCGGGTGGTCATGTGTACCTCCGCGATCGAATGTGATGCTGAGCACCATACGCCCGGCCCGCTATCGAACGAGCGGGGTCCGCGCAATCTGGTTGCGCTCGGGTGATGGTGATTTGCGCCACATTTACTGGCGATCGCGGTCGGTGAACACGCCGCAAATGTGGACGACCGGTCGCCTGTCCGGCGACCGGTCGTCCCCTGATCCCCGGGTTCGGACCCGAGGATCGGTATTCAGTTATCCGGCGGTGAATCGCGCGGGCGCCGGGTGATCCGGGCGAGCGCTACTGGGTACGGGGCCGCGAATGGAAGCCGAGCCCCTCGTCCTGGGCGCCCATCCATGCCGATTCGTCGGATTTGCTGTCCGGGACGTAGATGGGTTCCTGGCCGCGAGGTGTCGCCACCTGGGGCGGCGGGCTCTGTTCGAGTTCGTCGGCATCGATGCAGAGCCGTTCCAGGTCGTTCTCCAGCCGCCGCACAGTGCCGGCGTCTCCGTAGTGGGTGCGAAGCACCCCGATGGAGCGCCGGAGCTGGTTTACGGCGTATCGGAGCTCCGCGATGTCGCTGCGTGTCATGGATACCTCCTGAGTTGCTGACCGGTCGTGATGCGAACGCCGCCGACGGCGCCGACCGTCCGGCGTGGCTTGTGACCGACCACACAAGGTGATCTACAACACAGTACGGCAAAATCTGGATTCCGGCTCGTCCGAAGATCGAGATCGGGTGTCGGTCAGGGCGCCGATATGGGGCTCGATCCGTGGCCGATGTCGGGGCTATGAAGCCCTATACGCATATCTAGTTTAGAGGCTAGAGATATGTATACGGCCTTCGATTCGGTCTCGACCCCTCTATATGCCTATCTATGTTCTTGTATAGAGATAGGTATACGAACTGATCGAGGGTGGTATCCGACCATCTGTCGACCTGTACAGAATGCGCTGGCCGAGCCCATGAACCGGTACCGGTACCGTTCAGGTCGCGACACTGCGCAGGTAGCGACCGAAATGCGGGACGGTGAATCCGATGGTCCCGCGTTCCGCCGAATAGATGAGGCCTTTCTTGATCAGCCCATCGCGCGCAGGCGACAGCGATGCGGGCTTGCGGTCCAGTTCGGCCGCGACCGCGGAGGTGGCGACCGGGCCGTCGTCGCCGGAAAGATCCGCCATGGCCCGCATGTACTCGCGTTCGGCCGGGGTCGCCCGTTCGTACCGTGACCCGAAGAATCCGACCGCCAGTTCCTCCTCGGCGGTGGGCGCCGCTACCTCGACATCCTCCGCGGTGATCGGACTCCCCGGCGCCTGATCCCAGGTCGCTTTGCCGTAGGCCTGGACGAAGTACGGATAGCCGTCGGCCTTGCGGTAGAGCGCGGTGAGGGCTTCGTCGGAGAACTTCACGTCCTCGCGTTCGGCGGGGGCGATCAGTGCCCGGTCGGCCGAGGTCCGATCCAGTCGATCGATGCGGTGATAGCTGAACAGCCGTTCGGAGTAGCTCTTGGACGCGGACAGGACAGCCGGCAGATGCGGCAGACCTGCCCCCACCACGATCAGCGGGGCGGTGTCCTGGCTGAGTTCATGACAGGCGCCGCAGATGGCCGAGATATCGGCCGGACCCAGATCCTGCATCTCGTCGATGAACACGGCGATACCCGAGCTGATGTCCTGGGCCAGCGCCGCGGCCTCCATCAGCAGCTCCACCAGATCGATCTCGATATCGCCGGAATCGGCGCGGCCGGTCACCGCCGGTACATCGATACCCGGCTGCCAGCGCTCCCGCATGCCCTTGTCCGCGGTCGCGCGTAACGCGAATGCTTTGAGAATGCCCAGGAAATCGTCTACCCGTTCCTGGCTGTGATGAGTTTTGGCGATGGCCCGCGCGGCCATGTGCAGGGCCGACGACAGCGGCCGGCGCAATTCCTGGTCCGGGCGGGCCTCTATCTTCCCGGTGCCCCAGCCCCGGGAGACCGCGGCCGAGCGCAGCTGATTGAGCAGTACGGTCTTTCCCACTCCGCGCAGACCCGTGAGCATCACGCTGCGCTCCGGGCGGGCCCGTGCGATCCGTTCGAGGACGATATCGAACGCGTCGAGCTGTTTGCCGCGACCGGCGAGCTCGGGTGGACGCTGACCAGCGCCGGGCGCATACGGGTTCCGCACGGGGTCCATACCCTCACACCGTAGCGGGCCTATCGGAAAATCTGGCTGTATCTATGCCGTGCTCTAGAGAGGCCTGGCGCCGCCCGGCGCCCGCGGCCGAGTACGGACTCGACACGCCCGGACGAGACCTTCGTGTGACCTTGCGCCGGGACGAAAAACGGTGTCGCCGTGCTTTTTTACGGTCCTATACCCTGTTGGCGCGAAAAGGACACCTGTTCGGCTGGACAACATCCGATGGGCATCGTAACCTTCTTGTGACTTAGTGGAGTCGAGTCGTTTCGTCAGTGAGGCGGCGCCATTTGGTCACCGCCGCAGTCGAACGCCGCGAATCGAGTAGGACGCGCGATCGGAGCGACGGAGAGCACGAGGATCGGAGACGTAGCTCGGTGGGTAAGCACAGCTTGCAGCGAGAATCCAAGCTGCCTAATTCTGTCAAGGGCGCACTGGTCATGGGTACGTTGGCCGCGACCACGGGCACGATGCCCGCGATCGCCTCGGCCGCGACGACCACGATCGACGTTCCCGGGATAGGCAAATTCGATGTCGAGGTGCCGGACCAGTTCTCCGCGCAGGCGGATCAGCTCAACCAGCAGTTGAACCAGGTCATCGAGCAGGCCCCGCACGTCATGCCGGGCGCTCCCGCACTGCCGAGCTTCGCGCCCCCCGCCCCGGTGCAGCAGTCCCTGGGTGATGTCGCGCTCGACGCCGCCAAGACCAAGGTCGGCGCCATGTACTCCTGGGGTGCGGCCGGCCCGGCCAACTTCGACTGCTCCGGCCTCGTCCAGTGGGCCTATAAGCAGGCCGGCATCAAACTGCCGCGCACCAGCTTCGAGCAGTCCCACGTCGGTGCGCCGATCGCGTTCGCGAGCCTGAAGCCCGGCGATATCGTGATCACCAACGGTGGCGGCCACGTGGGCATGTACGCCGGTGACGGCCTGCTGCTGAACGCGGTACAGTCCGGTGAGCCGGTCACCTATACCCATCTTTCCGCCGACGATGTGGTTACCGCGCGCCGTATCATGTAGCGGGTGAACCGAGCCGCAACCGAGCCGAGCAACGGCGATACCCAGGCCCGGGTCGACTCCTGGGTTTGGGCTGTTCGCTTGTTCAAAACTCGGTCGGCTGCCGCGGCCGCCTGCCGAGGCGGGCATGTGCGCGTGAACGGTACGACAGCCAAGCCAGCACAGCCCGTACGGCCGGGTGATGAGATCCGTATCCGGAACAACGGTATCGAGCGGATCGTCATAGTGGAACGAGTGATCAGCAAACGGGTCGGTGCTCCGATCGCCGCCCAGTGCATGATCGACCGTAGTCCGCCGCCACCACCCCGCGAAGTTCTGGCCGCCCTTCCGCAACGTGACCGCGGAACCGGACGTCCGACGAAACGGGAGCGCCGCGAAACCGATCGGCTACTCGGCCGGTCCGAGGACTGATACCGGTTCGGTTGCATCCGTCGACGTTCTGCCTGCCCACCGGGTAGACGCGACCTATTCCGTTCCGGCACGACCCACGTGCTCCGGTTGCGCCGGAACAATCAATACTCTCGAACCCCGTCGGCCGGTCCGCCGGTGTCCTTGGTTTCCGTGTGCGACCAGGAGACGCGGGTGATCGGACCGGCGGGTCGCGGTGTTCCGGCAATCGGGGTGGAGAACACCGCGATGAACGCCACCGGGTCTGCCGCGGTGAGTTCGATGAGATTGGCCGCCGCCGCCGAGATCCGCGCGAAGCGCCGTGCCAACCGGCCCGCGTCGAGATCTGGATCCTGCTGTTCCCGGTCCTCGCCGGCCGCTCCCGGCTCCTGTGCCGCACACACCGAACCGCTTGCGGTATCGGCAGATACGGCGACCCCGACCGTCGTATCCTCGAAAACCTGTGCCGCATGGACTACTCCGCGAATAGTGCAGCCGGTTTCGCGAATATCACGCAGCGCATTGTCGAGGTCGTGTCGGTCGGCGGTATCGCAGCGCACCACCACGATCCGATCCTCGAGCCCCTCGAGCAGCGGCGGGACCGGGCGCGGTGAGCGAGTCGGCACGACTACATCGCGAGCACCCGCCGCGAGCAGTCGCCGCACCATAACCGACCCGAGAGCACCCAAACCGCCACTGACCACGTAGGTTCCGGATCGATCGATCGTCATCGGCGGGTCCAGGGCGACCCGGCCCGCGATGAAGCGGATAGCCCTATTGGCATCGACCACCCGGGTCCATGCGATGATATCTGTGGGTGGGGGGCTGTCGGCGAGCCGTACCGATGCCAGCGTTCCGGCACCCGTGGCCTCCGCCCGCAAATCCTCCCCGTTCGGCAGCCGGTCGGGATCAGCCGTGTCCTCGTGCTCGGAAGACTCCGATCGTCCCGGTACACCGCAAGATCCCGAAGTGCCGAAAGAGACTGCCGGAAGGCCTGTTCCGTAACCGCCCGGCGCGTTCTCCCACTCTGCGGGCGAAGTTTCCTGTCGCTCGCCGTTTTCGCCCACTGCGGTCCCCGTTCGATGGGGGAGCGGGCGTGGGGCGCCGTCGCGGCCGGTTTCCGTGATGCCGCCACCCAGTGCTCGCGTCGCGTGGAGCTGGGCGAGACAGGTGAGAAACGCCGTGCCCTCGTCTGTGCGGTCCGCCGTGCCGTAGGTGGTGTGCGCGAACTCCGGGACGGCCCGAACGGCCGTCGCGAGAAGCGGTTCGGGCCCGATCTCCAGGATCATCGACAGTCCGTCTTCGGCCGCCCGCAGCAGCGCCATCCCGAGTTCTACCCGGCGGGTGATGTTCTCGGCCCAATAAGCGGGTGACATCTCCGCCGAATCCACGACCGTACCGCCGTGGACTCCCGAGTACAGCGGGATACGCGGGACGGTGGGCCGTATCGGGCCGAGGTCGCCGAGGAACCGCGGCACCACCTCGGCCATGGCCGGACTGTGTGCAGGGTGATCCGAACTCGTCCGGGCCGCGACGATACCGCGGCGTTCGGCTCGGCGTACCACCACATCCACATAACGCGAAGTGCCGGAGACCAGAACGGATCGCGGTCCGTTGATCGCGGCGATCGTCACCTTCTCCGCCATCGGCCGCACCAGCCGGATCGCCTCCGATTCCGAGGTCAGCAACTCGGCCACCGCACCGGATCCCGCCATTCGGCCCGCCGCGCGGCCGCGCGCCACCGCGACTTTGGCGCCTTCGGCCAGTGACAGCGCTCCGGCCGTCACCGCGGCGGCGGCCTCCCCGATCCCGTGCCCGGCAACCGCGTCCGGCCGCACACCCCAGGCAGCCAGCAATTCGGCGATCGCCACCTGGAAAGCGAACAGGGCAGGTTGGACGAATTCCGGGTGGGACTGCGCCGCGGCCTGCTCTGGGGCGGCCGTACTTCCCACGGCCTGCCGGAAACCGTAGCGAGGTGTCCAGACTCGGGGCCCGCCCGCGGCGGCGACAGCATCGCCGGCGGCGGTGACCGCCTCGGCGAAGATCGGATAGCGTCCGGCCAGCGTCCGGCCCATCCGCTCGTGTTCCCCGCCTTCTCCACCGAACAGGAAGAGCACACCGTCGCGAGGACCGATCATCGTAGTGACACTGTGGAGGGACGGACTGCCTGGCGGCCGTGGCGAGCGGATGGCCTCACGCTTCGATTATGCCGGAAATTCCGATACACCGGATTTCCGAATCCGTTGGTGCCGTGAGTCTTCCACTCCCATGGTCTGGACCGGTATGTCAGGGGACGAGCCCGGCGACTCGCTGATCTGTTTCCCGAGGTCCGCCGCTATCGGACTCGGTCGCCGGTGTTGTCCCTATCTCGTCCGGGCCGGCCGGTACCGTTGCCGAGTGGCCGATTCCGCGGACGGACGTACCCGCACCCTGCCCACCGTGTTGCGCTGCTGCGCGGCACTGGCCGCTACTCCGGCGCGGCTGCTGCGTCCTCGGCGGGCCGATACCGGATTCCTGGCGCGGCTGGAACCCGCACCGTTGCCGCCGGCCCGGGTGAGCGTGGGGCTGACCGTACTCGTCCAGGGCCGGATGTCGGCTCCGACGACCATCGTCGCCGAAGGAGTGCGCAGTTTCGGACATCTGCCGATGGTCATGGGCGCCTATATCGTCGATCACCCTTCGGCGCGATTCCTGGTGGACCCGGCACTGTGCGCTCATGTGCACCGGCGGGTGTTACCGGGACTGCCCTTCCCGATTCCATACCTCGTGGCGCCGGACGAGCCGGTGCTCGGCTTGGCGGACGCGCTGGCCGCCCGCGACCTCGACCCCGCCGCCGTCGATTTCGTACTGCCCACCCACCTGCACTGGGATCATATTTCCGGGGTGCTCGAACTACCGGCTTCGGTGCCGGTGCGGCTGCCCTCCGATGAACTGCGCTGGGCGCTCGACGGTCCGCACGCGCCGGTCGGGGTGGTCCGAGGCCCGCTACAGGGCCGTCCGCTGGAACCACTCGAACTCGACGGCCCGCCGGTGCTGACTTTCGCCCGCAGCCTGGACCTGTTCGGAGACGGTTCGATACTGCTGGTGGGTCTGGCCGGGCACACCCCGGGCAGTATCGGTGTCCTGCTGGCCACCCGGGACGGTCGCCGGGTACTACTCGCCGGTGATTCGGTATGGAACCGGCTGCAGATCGAGCTGATCCGAGAGAAGGCGCCCATGCCCGGGCAACTGTTCGACGCCGACCGCGATCTCGCCTTCGAGACCATTCACCGGCTGCATGCGCTGCCCGACGGTATCGAGGTGGTCGCCGCGCACGACTACCACGCGGTGGCCGCGCTCGCCGCCCACTGAACCGGCGCCGCAGCGAACCCGGGTAGTGCACTGAACTCCGGCGGTGCGGGCGCGGTCGACTCACGACCGGAAAGTGCGGGAAGCCAGCCTTTCCCGCCCCCGGTCAGACCTAAGCCAGGAAACCGGCCAGCCGGGCGCTGATCAGTTCCTCGGCCTCGCCGACCATCCGGTCGATGAGTTCGGCGCAGGTCGGGATGTCGGAGATCAAGCCCTGGCACAGACCGACCGACCAGATGCCGGCGTCGAGGTCGCCTTCTTCGAAAACACGCCGGCCGCGGGCACCGGAGACCAGTTCGCGGACGTCCTCGAACTTGCCGCCGGCTTTCTCGATCTCGACCACTTTGCGGCTCGCCTCGTTGGCGGCGACCCGGGCGGTGTTGTGCATGGTGCGGAAGATCAGCTTGGTATCGCGCTCGGAATTGGCGACGATCTGCTCCTTGACCTTCCGGTCGATGGAGGACTCCTCGGTACACAGGAACCTGGTCCCCATGTTCACGCCGTCGGCGCCCAGCGCCAGCGCCGCGACCAGGCCGCGGGCATCGGCGATACCGCCGGAGGCGATGATCGGGATGGTCAGCGCGCGCGCCGCGGCGGGGATCAGGACCAGGCCCGGAATATCGTCCTCCCCGGGGTGGCCGGCGCATTCGAAACCGTCGATGCTGACCGCGTCCACGCCGATCTTCTGGGCTTTGAGGGCATGCCGGACGCTGGTGCATTTGTGCACCACCTTGATTCCGGCCTCGTGGTAGGTGGGTAGGAACGGCTCCGGATTGCTGCCGGCGGTCTCCACGATCTTGATGCCGCTGTCCACGATCGCCTTCGCGTACTCCTCGTACGGCGGCGGGTTGATCGAGGGCAGGATGGTCAGGTTCACCCCGAACGGTTTGTCGGTGAGTTCGCGGGTGCGCTCGATCTCGCGGCGGAGATCGTCGGGGGTGGGCTGGGTCAGTGCGGTGATGAAACCGAGCCCACCGGCGTTCGCGACGGCGGCGACGAGCTCGGCCCGGCCGACCCACATCATCCCGCCCTGCACGATCGGATGTTCGATACCGAAGGTCTCGGTGAACCTGGTCCGCAGCATCGGTGCTCTCCTCTACTTTCGCGGAATACTCCGCGTCTGCTGCATGGTGCCACGGGTATCAGCACCCGATCAACCCTGGAAGTGAGTCGTGATTCGCACAAGTGAGGGGATCTCGTGTAGCTGGGCGACGTGCGCGGCAGCGGGTATCGCCGCAAATACGCGCTTCAGCGAGCGCGAACTCGTTCCCTGGTCGAGTTCCTCGGGATTAACCGCTATTCGGCCCCGATTTCCTTGCCGGTGCTCATGTGAATTGTTATTCTGCCGACATGTTCACACCGCGTGTGGCGCCGGGCACTCCGGCGGGTCACGCGGTACCGAGAGGAGTACGTGGGATGTCCACCGGTGCGCAGGCCCTCGACGAGCCGATCAGATCGCGTCGCAATCACTGGAACAACCAGATCGCCGCGCACGCGGTGATGCGGCCCGACGAGGTGGCACTACGCTTCCGTGGCGCCGACACCACCTGGCGCCGACTGCACGAACGGTCGCAGAAATTCGCCGACGCGCTCGCGCGCCGCGGCGTCGCGTTCGGTGACCGCGTGATCATCCTGGCTCTCAACTACCCCGAATACCTGGAAGCCGTGTTCGGGATCAACGCCCTCGGCGCGATCGCGGTCCCGGTGAACTTCCGGCTCACCCCGCCCGAGCTGGCCTATATCGTCGGCGACAGCGGCGCCAAGGCCGTGGTCACCGATTCCGTACTGCAGCCGCTGGCCGCCGCGGTTCGGGCGCAGGCGCCGGGTCTCGAGCACACCTTCGTCATCGGTGGCAGCAGTGGAGAGGGGGCCGTCGGATTCGAGGACGCGATCACCGAGACCGGGGGAGCGCACACCCCGCTCGATATCCCCGAGGACACCCCCTGCCTCATCATGTACACCTCGGGCACCACCGGCAGCCCCAAGGGCGCCGTTCTCTCCTACGGCAATATGAACGCCCAGGCGCTCACCTGTATCCGGGCATTGCAGCTGGAACAGGAGTCGATCGGCTTCTGCACCTCGCCGCTGTTCCATATCGCCGGACTCGGCAGCCTGGCCCCCGCCTTCGTGCTCGGGGCGAAGACCGTGCTGCATCCGCTGGGCGCCTTCAGCGCGACCGAATTCCTGGACGCGGTCGAAGCCGAGCAGGCGACCTCCGCATTCTGTGTGCCTGCCCAGTGGCAGCTGATCTGCGACGATCCGACCGTCAAAGAACGCAAACTCGCGTTGCGGGCGCTGAGCTGGGGTGCCGCCCCCGCCTCGGACACCGTGCTGAAGGCGATGGCAGAGGCGTTCCCCGATGCCTTCAATGTCGCGGTGTTCGGCCAGACCGAGATGTCACCGATCACCTGCGTGCTCGAGGGCAAGGACGCGATCCGCAAGCTCGGTTCGGTCGGCAAGGTCATCCCGACCATCCAGGCCCGTATCGTCGACGACGAGATGAACGATGTGGCGCCCGGCGAGGTCGGTGAGATCGTCTACCGCGGCCCCACCATGATGGCCGGCTACTGGAACAAGCCCGAGGCGACTGCGGCGGCTTTCGCCGGTGGGTGGTTCCACTCCGGCGACCTGGTCCGTCAGGACGAAGAGGGTTTCGTCTACGTCGTGGACCGCAAGAAGGACATGATCATCTCCGGCGGCGAGAACATCTACTGCGCCGAGGTGGAGAACGTTCTGTTCGCGCATCCGCTGATCCGCGAGGCCGCGGTGATAGGTAAGGCGCACGAGAAGTGGGGCGAGGTTCCGGTCGCGGTCGTCGCGCTCGACGATCCGGAAGGCGAGCTCACCCTCACCGACCTCGAACCGTTCCTCAACGAGAACCTGGCCCGCTACAAGCATCCGAAGGAACTCGTGATCGTGGCGGAACTGCCGCGCAACGCCAGCGGCAAGGTCGTGAAAGTGGAACTGCGCAAGGTCGATTCGTAGGTCATGTTTCACGTGAAGCATTCGCCGGATCGGAAGATCCCTTGGGCTCGCCGATCCGGCACCTGCTCGTCTGCTCCGGCGTGCCCGGTGGCCGGGACTTTTCCCGGCCGGTTGTGCACCTGCGCCGGAGATGGTCGATTATCTACGCCATGTCGGATCAACATGCTGCAGTCCTAGCCCTGCACTGGCAGGTGAACGTCATTCGGCCGGAAGGGTTCTTCGGCCCGATGCTGGCCGAGCCGGTGGCCGCCAGCGGTGTGGTCCAGCGGGCCGCGGATTTCCACACGCAGGCGGCGGAGTTGGGCCTGCCCATCATCTGCACCCGGTTCACCGTTCCGGAGGGGGAAGGCCGGCTGGTGCGCAATACCGGATTCATGCAATCGGTCGGGGCGGCTCAGCACGAGTTCCGGCCGGACTCCGCCGGCAGCCGACTCATCGACGAGATCGCCGACCTGGCCGACCGGGTCGTCGACAATCAGAAGTTGTCGGGGCTGGCCGGTAGCGATCTGCCGCGTTGGCTGGCCGAGAACGATATCGACACGCTGTTCTTGACCGGTGTCGCCACCAACCTCACCGTCGAGCAGACCGCCCGCCACGGGACAGACCTGGGATTCACCGTCTACACGGTCGCCGATTGCGTGACCGCCGCCGATCCCCATGTGCACACCGCCTCACTGGCCAATATCGCACTCGTCAGCGCCGGCCTCCGCACCACCGCCGACGCCTTCGCCGAACTCGACTGACATTCAGGTCGAGGCCCGCCCCGGTTCTGGAGCGAAGGAGTGAAGAACCGGGGCCTAGCCGGCCGATCGCGCGAGTTTGCTCTCGATCCGGTCGACGCCGAAGTCCACGACGACGGCCGCCTCGAACAAGTAGCTGGTCGCGGCGCCGAGCGCATTGTGGAACACGCCCTGATGGGCTCTGACCCGAGGCACCGGAGGCGGCGCCACAGATACAGCTCAGATCATGTGCTTCTCGGCCATATAACGCATCACCTGCCAGCCGCAGAACACCGGAATCCAGCAGGTGAGCACTCGATAGAGCAGAACCGAGGGTACGGCCACCGCGGCGGGCAGACCGAACGCGGCCAGGCCGCCGATCAGCGCCGCCTCCACCGCACCGACACCGCCCGGCGTCGGTGCGGCCGAGGCCAGGGTGCCGCCGATCATCGTCACGATGGTCACGGTCACGAAGGTCGTTCCGCCCCCGAATGCCTGCACGCTGGCGAAAAGGGCGAGCGCCTGTCCCAGGGTCAGGGCCGCACAGCCGAGCACGATGATCACGCAGCGTTTCGGATCACGCGCGAGCACCGCCAGTTCGACGACCACCTCCTGGACCTGCGGGAGCACCGAATTGTTCAGCCAGCGCCGCAGTTTCGGTACGAACATGAAGGTGCCGACGATGCCCACCCCGACTCCGGCGATCAGGTAGAGCACTGTCGGCGAGGGTACGAAATGCGAGAGGTCCGCCGAAGTCCCGGCGGCCACACTGAACAGCACCAGCAGCGAGATATGGGTGCAGACCTGCACGGCCTGCTGTAGTGCCACGGCGGCCGTGGCGCGTACCGCCCCGACCCCGCCCTTCTGCAGGAAGCGCACACTCAGCGCCAGCCCGCCCACGCGCGCGGGGGTGGTGGTCGCGGCGAAGGTGTTCGCGATCTGCATCAGGACCAGCGGCCAGTACTTCACGACGCCGGCAGCGCAGGCCCACAGCGCCGCGGCCGTCCCGAGATAGGTCAGTGACGACAGTGCCAGCCCCGCCAGCGCCCACCACCAGTTCGCTTCTCTGAGCTGGGTGAAGAAGGTCGGTACCGCGCTGATGAAGGGATAGGCCACATAGACCAGGCCGATCAGCAGCGCCAGCTGGATGAGGCTCTTACGGTTGAACCGGGTGATCTGCTCGGCCTCGATCCGGTCCTCGCCGGTCTGTGTGCGGACCTCCTCGCGCGCGGCGGTCACCACCGATTTCCAGCCCGGGATGGATTTACGGATACCGCCCGGCATGGCGAACTTGGTGAGCCGGCGCGACGCGGTGAGCACGGTCTGCTCGCCGAGTACACCGATCGCCGAGCGCACCGCGGGTTCCGCACCGAAAACCGCCGTCATCGAGACCAGCAACTGGGCGATATCGGATTGGAGCTGGGCATCGGAGGCGCACAGTTCCGCCGCGGCGAAACCGCCGAACAACGCGCCATCGGGTCCTATCCGGATTTCGGCGGGTCGCAGCTCACCGTGGGCGATCCCGCGCTCCCGTAACACCGTCAGCGCCCGCCATACCGAATCCAGTGCCCCGGCATCGCCGGGGTCCTGTCCGATCGAGCGCCCGGCCGGCAGCGTATGCGCATACAGCATCCAGCCGCGTGGCAGGCCCGATACCGTGACCGGCCGGTGCGCGGCCGTGCCCAGTTCGTCCAGCGCGATAGCCATCAGCGCGCGATGCTCGACGGCACGATGCATGGAACCGTGCAGCGGGGCGGTCTCACTGGAGCGGAAAGTGAGCCAGCGCCACAACTGGCGAAGCGCGCTGAGCGAGCGCTGATTCTTGCCGTACAGCTCGACCACCAGCGCGCGCTCGGGTTCCTCCACAGTCGCCGAGAGCATCAGCGCGCCGGGTCCGGCGGGCCGTACGACGGTGAATCTGGTGACGGTGTAACCGCGGTGCGCCAGCTGCCGTACCGCCGCGTCCAGCGGTACTTCCAGCGCCGGAGTCCCCACCAACAGCACGATCACCGCGCCCACCAGCCAGCCGACCACCAGACCGAACATGGCCCGGGCCGGAACCACTGTGCTGACCACCAGATGGATGGGCGCGAAAGCCAGCAGCAACACCCACAGCCAGCGCCGGGGCCGCACCGGCAGCCACGGGCTGGCGACGGTGAGTACCGCGGCCAGCAGGGCGATCCAGCGCGGGTCGTCCAGGAACTGCTGCAGGAAGGTTTTGTCGTCCAGGTTCTCCGGAACCTGCAGGTGCCATTGCGGCGCCGATAGTCCGCTCGGTGTGATGGAGAGCAGCAGTACCGCCGTCAACCCGGCGGTGGCGTAGCCGGCGAGCAGCTTCCACTGCCGCCCGAAAGCCAGTTCCACCAGGATCGCGAACGGCAGGATGAGGATGGCGATCCCGTACAGCAGGTAGACCAGATTGGACTGGTCGGGGTTGAGGAATCCGACGATATTGGAGACCGAACGTTCCAGTGCCAGCCATTCCGGCCGGGTGATCAGCGAACCGGCGATGACGACCGTCACCCCGACCGCCGCGAATACGACACGCAGAATATCGCTGGTCCGCCGCGTGAGCGGCTGGAGGAGACTGCCCGTGACCGGGATCTCCCGCCCATCGACTCGCATGTCGTATCGGTACTTTCGGATCGAGGTGAAGCTGACGGGCCGGTCACGGCCACCAGCAGGTGAGTATGCAGGAGCCCGAGCCGGACGATACACACCAACACGCTGCCAGAATCCAGGGGTGAGTAGTGATCAACGCATCTGTTCGGTAGGGGATTCCTTCGTCGCCGGGGTGGGTGACCCGCAGGCTCTGGGCTGGACCGGCCGGCTGACCGCGCACGCCCGCGCCGCGGGGGCGGCGCGGACCGTGTACAACCTCGGGGTGCGTGGGCACACCTCCGCCGATATCGCCGCACGGTGGTTCGCGGAATGTCTGGTGCGGCTGCCGGTCGGGTCGGACGGACGGGTGGTGTTCTCGTTCGGGGTGAACGACACCCTGCTCGTCGACGGCCGCCCCCGGGTCGAGGCACGGAGCTCGGTTGCGAACCTGTCCGTGCTGCTCACCACCGCTCGGGCGCAGGAGTGGCCGGTGTTGGTGGTGGGCCCGCCGCCGGTCGACGACGCGGGGCGCAATCAGCGGATCGAAGAGCTGGACCGGACCTTCGAGCAGACGTGCGCCGAATTCGAGGTCCCCTACGCCGCGTCCTTCCGTTTGCTGGCCGACGCCCCGGTCTGGGCGGAGCAGGTGCGGGCCGGGGACGGCGCGCATCCGGGGGCGGATGGTTATGCCGCTTTCGCCGACCGGCTGCTGCCCGCGTGGCGGCAATGGCTGGGCTACTGATTGTGCCCAGGGATAAATAGGAGAGATATTCCGTAAATCAGGCATTCTCACCGAAAAATGTCCCAGACGGTGTGTGCGATTTCCGGCAGCCGGGAGATCAGTTCGCCGCTACACCCGGCGCCGGATCGTGCCGCATCACCGCGAAAACCTCGCCGAGTTCGGGCACCGACCGCTCCAGTTCGGCACTGAAGTCGCATTCACATTCCAGCTGGCTCAAAGTGCCGACCATGGTGAGCGCGGCCCGCGCGAACGGGGTGCATTCCGGTGGCAGCGTCAGCTCGCGCATCACATTCGTCAACCGCAGGGCCGTAGTGCGCAGCACCTGTTTGCGCAACCACGGTGTGGTGATGCGGAACCGCGGATGCCGCACCGGCTCCGCGCACGCCGACAGTGCCACATCCAAGGCGACTGCGTCGAGAGTCCTTCCCGGAAAAGCGAACCCGTGTGTACGCACCGCCGTCTCCAAGGCCGCCGGATCGCCGTTGAAGATCGCGTCGCACATCTCGACCACCAACCGGGTGAAACCCGGATGCGGCCACGGCGCGCATGCACCGAAATCCACCACCCCTAGCCGGTCGTCCGCGAGCAGGCGCAGATTGCCGGGATGCGGGTCGCAGTACAGAAGCCCGTGCTGCTCCCAGCCCGTCAGCACGAACCGCATCATCGTCTCGCCGACCCGGTCCCGCTGCGCCCGACTGCCGGACTCGATGATCCGGGTGGCCGGAATGCCCTCGAGCCATTCCGAAACCAGCACATCGCCATGCTGTGCCAGGACCTCCGGTACCCGGAATTCGGCACTCCCGGCATAGACCCGGGCGAAGGTCCGCTGATTATCTGCCTCGGCAGCGTAATCCAGTTCCGCGCGCACACTCTCGCACAATGCCTCGGTCACCGATTTCACATCCGCGCCCGGCAGGAACACCGAAGCCAGCGTGGAGATCCGTCGCAACTGCACCAGATCCGACTCCACCGCCGCCCGGGCACCCGGATACATGACCTTCACCGCGACCGCCCGCCCGTCGTGCCAGATCCCGCGATGCACCTGACCGATCGAGGCAGCCGCCGCCCGCCGATCGTCGAACTCCCGGAACAGCTCCCGCCAATCCGGACCCAGATGTTCGGCCAGTACTCCGTGCACAGTGGTCGGCAGCATCACCGGCGCCGAATCCTGTAACCGGGCCAGCGCGGCCTGATACGGCGCGGCGATATCGCGCGGCAGGGCGAGCTGATAGATCGCCAGCAACTGGCCGAGCTTGGCGGCGCAACCCTTCAACTCGCCCAGCACCTGGAACATGTGCTCGGCGGTCCGGGTCTGGATTTCCCGGTTCACCTCCCGCGCCGGACGGCCCAGTGCCCGGCGGCCCGCGCCCGCCGCCTGCCGGCCCGCGAACGCGACCGGTAGCGCTACGAGTCGGGCGCTGCGCAGCGCCCGTCGCACCGGGGGCGCGCCAGGATCACGTCGACTGCTCATTCCTCACCCCAGAAGCGATTCGCCTGTTCTCCTGTGCAGTCTGGCATATTTGCGCATAGACTGTCTGGGACGTATCAGCTGCCGAGAAAGGTGCATCCATGGGGTCCCGGACGGTGGTCGCCGATGTCGCCGACGAACTGGCACGGCGGGTCGCCGCAGGGGAATATCAGCCCGGCGAGCTGATGCCCTCGGTCCGGCAGGTCGCCGAAGAGTTCGAGATGAACCGGGCAACCGCCCAGCTCACCCTCGGCCGACTGGAATCCTACGGGTTCGTCGAGGCCCGGCGCGGTAAAGGTTTCACCATCCGCGAAGTCCGCGCAGCCGGCGGCCTGGACGTCTACCGGCACCTCTTCCGGTTCTCCGTCCCGATGCCCGAGGTCGCGATCGAGATGTTCCGCGATATCGTCGAGGTCGAACGCGGCATCGTATTGGACGCATTGCTTTCCTACACCGGCCTCGCTCACGGCGCAGCCGCAGCCGCCGGAGTCGATCTCGCCGAACTGAAAGCCGAGATCGACACGCTGGAAACGCTGGCGCGACTGGATGTTCCCGACTACCGCCGGATCCTCGCCATCGAGATCGACGTAGTACGCAAATTGCTGGTGGCACTCGAATCGAGCATGCAGCGAGCCATTCTGAACTCCATCGGCGAAATGGTGCTCGAAGTCCCCGAAGCCGTCGACGCCTATTTCGCGGGCGCCGCCGACCTGCACGTCCTGGTCTGGCGGGCACTGATCGCGGTCTGGGAATCGGAATCCGGCCCCACTCCAGCACAACTCGCGCTCTTCGAGGACCTGTTCGGGATGTACCACAACAAAGTTGTCGCCCGGTTCGAGGAACTGCTCGGCGCCGAAGGCGAAGTCGAAGAAGTCCACGCGGCCACCGCTTGAGTGCGGTCGCAGCGCAGCCCCCGACGGGCGGAAGCCGTCTGTAGGGCGGGTGGCAAGCTCACCGTCGACCGAGAATCCGGTACCAGCGTGAATGCTGAGTGTTGGGCTTGCTTGTGGGAGTTGGTGGTGAGCTCGTTCGTGGCGGTGAGGGGTGGGGGGTGCCCGCGGGGGTGAGCTCGGTCGTCAAGGTGAGTGGTGGGCTTCTCGCGGGAGTGAGGGTGAGGTTGCTCGCGAGGGGTGGGAGGTGAGCTTGCTCGTGAAGGTGAGAGGTGAGGTTGCTCGCGGGAGTGAGGGTGAGGGTGAGTGGTGGGCTTCTCGCGGGAGTGGGGGTGAAGTTGCTAGCGAGGGGCGAGGGTGAGGGTGAGTGGTGGGCTTCTCGCGGGAGTGGGGGTGAAGTTGCTAGCGAGGGGTGGGAGGTGGGCTTGTTTGTGAGGGTGAGAGGTGGGCTTGTTTGTGAAGGTGCTGTGTTTATTGGCGCGCTGGCGCGCGCGGGGGTTGAGGCCCTGAAGTCTCGCCGTTCAGGCCTCGAGACTCGCGCCTGCGGCGCATGCGCTTCGAGGCCTGAACGGCGAGACGGCCTCAACCCTTTGGGGTGTCTCGTAAGACTCGACTCATTGGGTTGCGTCGGGATTGGTGGTCTCGGGCGGCATGCAGGTCCGGCCGTGCGGTAGGCCTGTATCCGGTTCTCTTCGCGGACTGGCGCGCCTGCACGGTGCCGAGTTTTACGAGGCCCACAAAGGTCGAGGCCCGTCCCGCCGTTCAGCGCCCGAAGCGCATGCGCGAAGCGCGAGTCTCGGGCGCTGAACGGCGGGACTTCCGGGGGCCTCGACCCGCGCCGCCGCAGGCGGCGCAAATAGACACAGTTCAGATATCGCCGTTCAGCTTGTTCAACCGCTCGCAGGCCGTTACGTATTCGTCGACCAGCCGGCTCATGACCTCGCCCGAGCGCTCCATTTTGTTCATCATGCCGACCACTTGGCCGACCGGGTTGAAGTTCACGTCCTTGGCGGCTTCGGGGTAGCGGTGGCCGCGCTTCACGCCGTCCAGGGCGACCATCATCTGCAGCGGCATCGGGAGTGGGTCGGGGGTCTCCGCCGATTCCCAGGCGTCGGTCCAGTCGTTGCGCAGCATGCGGGCCGGTTTACCGGTCCAGGCGCGGGAGCGGATGGTGTCGTGGCTGGTGGCGTCGATGTAGGTCTTCATCTGGGCGGGCGGCACATTGGCCTCTTCCACCGTCAGCCAGATGGATCCGGTCCACGCGCCCGCGGCGCCCATCGCCATCGCGGCCGCGATCTGGCGGCCGTCGCCGATACCGCCGGCCGCGAGCACCGGCAGATCGCCGACGGCGTCGATGACCTGCGGCCACAGGACCAGTGAGGAGACCTCACCGCAGTGGCCGCCGCCTTCGGTGCCCTGGCAGACCACGAAGTCCAGGCCGGCGTCCTTGTGGTTCAGGGCGTGCTTCACCGAACCGCACAGCGCGCCGATCAACCGGCCGGATTCCTGGATCTGGGAGACGAATTCCGGCGGGGGGGTGCCGAGCGCGTTGGCGACCAGCTTCGCCTTCGGGTGCCGCAGGATCACCTCGACCTGCGGGGCGGCGGTGGTGGCGGTCCAGCCGAGCAACTGCGGATGGACCTCTTCTTCGGGAAGCTTCGGGACGCCGTGGTCGGCGAGGATCTTCTCGGCGAAGTCGCGGTGGCCCTGGGGGACATGTTTGACGAGTTCGGCCTCGAGCTGTTCGGGGGAGAGGCCGTCGATACCTTTCCCCTCGTATTTGGAGGGGATCACCAGGTCGACGCCGTAGGGGTTGTCGCCGACGTGCTCGTCCAGCCAGGCCAGCTCGACCTCGAGCTGTTCGGCGGTGAATCCGACGGCGCCGAGGACGCCGAGACCGCCGGCGTTGCTGACCGCGGCCGCCACGTCGCGGCAGTGGGTGAAGGCGAAGATGGGGAACTCGATCCCCAGCCGGTCGCAGATATCGGTACGCATGGCGGTGCTGTCTCCCTATGGCTGGAACAAGTTACATAATTGCCGCGCGGCGGCTGATTCGACCGCTGTCACCCGTAGGCCTCGAATATGCCGCACACCTCCTACAACAGTGGCCGGCGCAGCGGAACCCGACAGGTGTCACACCTTGAATGTAACACGTTCTAGTTTTATTGGAACCGCTTCAGCCGTGCGTCCTCCGCCCGGCCTCGTTCATCAGGTCGCCCGGCTCCCGATCACCCGCGGAGGTTCGCGGCGCCCGCAGCGGAACCTTCAGAAACAGCCAGAACAGCAACACCAGCAAGGTGGCCCGCCCCCAGACCCCGAACCGGACCACCGCCTCCATCAGCTCGACCGAATCCCCGGTGCCCATCGTGTAGAAGTAGCGGAAAACGCCCACCCCGATCGCTATATCGGCGACCAGATAGCTCCACACCACCGGCCACGGCACCGCCAGCAACACCAGAAACGGGATCAACCACAGCGTGTACTGGGGTGAATGCACCTTGTGGAACACCAGGAATCCGCACAGCATCGCCCCGCTGACGCCGAGCCACGGATACACGCCCGATTCGGCATAGCGCCGCCACCCCGCCCACAAGGCCACGGCGAACGACACGATGATCAGAGTCGGTGAGGCGATCGAGACGATCTCGGAGAAGGCGGAGCTGCTCAGCGGATCCGAACCGAACAGCGGTCGCAGGCCCCAGTACCAGATCGAGTTGGTCGTGATATCGGCTTCGCGCTGCTGCTGAAACTCGATCGAAGCCCGCCAGCCTTCGTAGCCGGCGAGGGCGAAAGGCAGATTGAACGCCGCCACTGTCACGGCGGCGGCGGCCCCGGTTATCAGCGCACCGGCGATATCCGGGCGCCGGCGGACCCTCGGCTCGGCGTGCTCTCGCTCCCCGCCGGTCAGGACATACAGCATCAGTGGGACCACGAAGATCGCCGGATAGATCTTGAAACAGAACCCCAACCCCAGCAGCATCGCGGCCAGTGCCCCCCGTACGCGCAACGGATACCGGGTCGAGGCCATCATCGCGGCGGCCGCCACGGTCGTGCACACCACCGGTAGTTCCCAGTTGTGGAACGCGTAAAGCACCAGCGGCGGCCCCGCCGCCCAGAGCAGCGCGGCCCGGCCCGCCAACCGGGCCAGCAGCCAGGCGGTGACCAGGGCGAACGGCGCCAACAGCAGGGCGGACCGAAGGAGGAAGGCTGCGTCGTTGTGCGCGCCCAGTGCGCCGAGCCACATCAGCAGTCCGCTCAGCACCGGATATTCGACGGCGCCGCCGGTCAGTGTCCCGTCGGCGGTGATCCCGCCGTGTACATAGGGAAAAATATGCTGATCGATATCGCGGCCCAGCCAGAGGAACTGGATATCTGAATAACAGACCCGGGCGTCCTTGATGTAATCGAAGGCGGCACTGCGGCCGTCGGCGCGGAAAGGCGATCCCGCGCACCGCGCCTTGTTGAGGAATGCGACCAGCAGTGTGGCGCCACACAGCAGTACGACTGTGAGAATGGTCGTACGCCGGGCCACGCGATCGGCCCCGAACGCACCCGCGGCCGGTCCGATCGACATACGACCACCCTAGTGGGCGCTATCTGGGCCCGCTGTTCGATCGAACGGGCTCCGGCCCGCCGTGTAGCTCGCTCACGACCTGGTCACGGGTGCCGGATGAATACGGAGAATACACCGCCCCCTGGTGATAGGAATCCATTTCGTAGTCGCGACGGCAGGGCTGTCGCGATATCGAAGATCGATTTCGCTGCGGGCCGGGCACTCAGGTACTCTTGCCCGGTTGCTGACGCGACGACCTCCTGCCACGGACCGTCCGTGGCCGACACCCAGACCACAGGAGGTGATTGGTTCGTGCGTCATTATGAAGTGATGGTCATCCTCGATCCGAGCCTGGACGAGCGCACCGTCGGACCGTCCCTGGAAAATATGCTCGGCGTTGTCCGTACCGAGGGCGGCAAAATCGACAAGGTCGAAATCTGGGGCCGTAAGCGCCTCGCCTACGAGATTCTCAAACAGGCCGAAGGCATCTACGCGGTTGTCGATCTGACCGCCGAGCCCGCCACTGTGAACGAACTCGATCGCCAGCTGGGCCTCAACGAGCAGGTCCTGCGCACCAAGGTTCTGCGCAACGACAAGTAGTTCCGGTCGCTACCGCTGTTTCGTCGGAGCCTGTCTCTAGGCTCTAGCGCAACAGGCGAGTGCACCCGGACTGCACACCGAGCAGGAGGAACCCCCCATGGCAGCTGGCGATACGGTAATCACGGTCATCGGAAATCTGACGGCCGATCCCGAGCTTCGATTCACGCCCGCGGGCGCGGCGGTGGCGAATTTCACCGTCGCCTCCACGCCCCGGATCTTCGACCGTAATACCAACGAGTGGAAAGACGGCGAGGCGCTGTTCCTGCGCTGCAATATCTGGCGCGAGGCCGCGGAGAACGTCGCCGAAAGCCTGACCAGGGGATCCCGTGTGATCGTCAGCGGGCGGCTCAAGCAGCGCTCCTTCGAAACCCGTGAGGGCGAGAAGCGCACAGTCGTCGAGCTCGAGGTCGACGAGGTCGGCCCCTCGCTCAAGTACGCCACGGCCAAGGTCAACAAGACCAGTCGTGGTGGCGGCGGTGGTGGATTCGGTTCCAACAGCGGCGGTGGTGGTAACAACAACGCCGGCAACGGTGGCGGTGGACGTTCCGAGCAGGGCGCAGCTGAAGACCCATGGGGTAGCGCGCCCGCAGCCGGCTCCTTCGGGGGCGGCCGGGTGGACGACGAACCGCCGTTCTGAGACGGCCCGCATCGGCCCGCGACGGCGGGCCACCAAGAATACGGAGTGAACGAAAATGGCCAAGGCACCGGCGCGCGAAAAGGTGCTCAAGAAGAAGGCTTGCACTTTCTGCAAAGAAAGCAAGACCGGAATCGTCAACATCGACTACAAGGATGTGCAGCTGCTGCGCAAGTACGTCAGTGAGCGCGGCAAGATCCGTGCTCGCCGGGTCACCGGCAACTGCGTACAGCACCAGCGCGATGTCGCCATCGCGGTGAAGAACTCGCGTGAGATGGCGCTGCTGCCCTACGTTTCGACGGCTCGCTGAGAAAGGTCGGTAAAGCAAATGAAGCTCATTCTGACTGCCGATGTGGACAACCTCGGCGCTCCTGGCGACAGCGTCGAGGTCAAGGACGGCTATGGCCGTAACTACCTGCTGCCCCGGGGTCTGGCGATCGTTGCCAGTCGCGGCGCGCAGAAGCAGGTCGAGGGCATCCGCCGGGCCCAGGAGTCCCGCCGGGTGCGCGATCTCGGTCATGCCAACGAGCTGAAGCAGGCCATCGAGGGTTTGGATTCGGTCTCACTATCGGTCAAGACTGCGGGCACCGGCAAGCTCTTCGGTTCGGTAACCCAGTCCGATGTCGCCGCCGCGATCAAGACGGCGGGCGGTCCGGTTCTGGACAAGCGCAGCATCGAACTGCCGAAGTCGCATATCAAGGCCACCGGCAAGCATCAGGTGACCGTCCATCTGCACCCGGACGTCGCCGCGAAGTTTGCGCTGGATGTCGTGGCCGCGGCCTGACCCGGTTCTGCCACATATACCCGAACCCGGGGATCACGTCCGATCGCTGAAGATCGGACGTGATCCCCGGTCGGTTGTGTTCTCCCATGGAAACGGCATATTAGCCGCTGGTTTGCGGCATTCATTGTGACGGCAGGTGCCCGCATGTTCGCGGGTGATGCACGTTCGTACCGCGCGTGCCTTATCCACAAGATGTGAGTCCTGTGGATCAATCACAAAACCAACCGGACGTAATGTGATCCACGTCATATCTGTTCGCTTATCCGTTAACTCAACACGCCCGGCTGTTCAACATCTCCGACACGCCGATACTTTGTTTATCCACACTGCGGGGGCCTCGAAAATCAGCGTCTAGCTGGGTATTTTCTGCGGCTGACCTGCATTTTCCCCAAGTTATCCACAAGTTGTGCACAACGAGGGGTGAACTATCCCCAGGTTATCCACAGGTCTGTGCACAGCCTCGGTTGGCATGTGGATAGAACGTCGCTTAGGTTCGTCGCAGCACCACTGGCAACACTCCGCCGCGATGTGGGGTATCAGCCCTATCCGGGTGATAGCTGGTACGTCTGACCACTGGTCATCGGCATCTCGGAGTGCGATCTGTCGGTCCCGTGGGGTAGAACCGGTCGTCGAAGGGTGGCGTCCGGTCTGAAGGAGAGGACGGTCGAGTCGGATGGCAGTCGTCGATGACCGCGGGCACAGGGACTTCCCGCCGGAGCCGCCCGGTGAGGATTTCGGGCGCCAGCCGCCACACGATATGGCGGCTGAACAGTCGGTGCTCGGCGGCATGCTGCTCAGCAAGGACGCCATTGCCGATGTGATCGAGGTACTGCGCTCCGGCGATTTCTATCGCCCCGCACACCAGGCCGTCTACGACGTCATCCTCGATCTCTACGGTCGTGGCGAACCCGCCGACCCGGTTACCGTGGCAGCCGGCTTGGACCGCGGTGGTGAGCTCAAGCGAATCGGCGGCGCTCCGTACCTGGTAACCCTCACGCAGACCGTTCCCACCGCGGCGAATGCCGGCTTCTACGCCGAGATCGTCGCCGAGAAGGCGATTCTGCGCCGGCTGGTGGAAGCGGGAACCCGCATCGTGCAGTACGGCTATGCCGGCGCCGACGGCCGAGACGTCGCCGAAGTAGTGGACCGCGCCCAGGCCGAGGTCTACGAGGTCACCGAACGCCGGACCGCCGAAGATTTCCTCCCGCTCGAGGAATTGCTCCAGCCCACCATGGACGAGATCGACTCCATCGCCTCCCGCGGCGGAATCTCGCTCGGTGTGCCCACCGGATTCACCGAACTCGACGAGGTCACCAACGGCCTGCACCCCGGTCAGATGATCATTGTGGCGGCGCGGCCCGGTGTCGGCAAGAGCACTTTGGGAATGGATTTCATGCGCAGTGCCTCGATTCGGCACGGACTGGCGAGCGTTATCTTCTCGCTGGAGATGAGCCGGACCGAGATCGTCATGCGCCTGCTGTCGGCCGAGGCCAAGATCAAACTCGGGGATATGCGGGCCGGGCGGATGAGCGACGACGACTGGACGAAATTGGCTCGGCGAATGAGTGAGATCAGCGAAGCACCGCTGTTCGTGGACGATTCGCCGAACCTCACGATGATGGAGATCAGGGCCAAGGCCCGCCGGCTCAAACAACGGCACGACCTGAAGCTCGTCGTGGTCGACTACCTCCAGCTGATGAGTTCCGGTAAGAAGGTCGAATCACGTCAGCAGGAAGTATCCGAATTCTCGCGGCATCTCAAGCTTCTGGCCAAAGAACTGGAAGTGCCTGTGGTGGCGATCAGTCAGCTCAACCGTGGTCCGGAACAGCGGACGGACAAACGCCCGCAGGTATCCGATCTCCGCGAATCCGGTTCGCTGGAACAGGACGCGGATATGGTCATCCTGCTGCACCGGCCCGACGCGATCGAACGTGATGATCCGCGCGGTGGTGAGGCGGATCTGATCCTCGGTAAACACCGTAACGGTCCCACCGCGACCATCACGGTGGCGCACCAGTTGCACCTGTCGCGGTTCGTCGACATGGCCCGGGGCTGAGAACTCGAGCGGCTCGGCTGTCCTCGGGTGACTTCGGGCCGGCGTTGGAGCAGTTCCTCGGCACCGGCACGGGTCTGTCGGCGGCGTCGATCACCCGGCTCACGACGCAGTGGCGGGACGAAGCCAAATCCTTCGGGCAGCGTGATCTGTCGGGCACCGACTATGTGTACCTGTGGGTCGATGGAATCCACCTCAAAGTCCGGCTCGACCAGCAGAAGCTGTGCCTGCTGGTGATGTTCGGCGTCCGGGCCGACGGCCGCAAGGAGCCGACGACGCCAGCCCCGGAGGCCGTGCGGACGTCGCATGACTACCGATGACAGAGGAGATCCCGTGTCCGAACCAGTCTGGAAGCTCGCGAACGCCGATGAGCTGATCGGGGAGATCCACATCACCGACGGTGACTTCCCGTGGTTGTCGGGCACCTTCATCCCACATCCAGGTTTCGCACAGTTCAAACCACTGTTCGACCGCGAACTCCAACTCATCGACGGCCCCGGCAACCCGGACACCGGGGATGCGATGGAGGCCTGGGAGGAGACCTACGAAGCGATCAGCAGCGCACTCACCCTGATCAACGACCGCGGCACGCCTGTCGCGGATTTCCTGCTACACATCCACGAGGGCGACGCATGGTTCCGATGGTCCGACGAGGGGCGGGATGAACCCTGAAGGCCGCGGCGTTGGGCGAGCGATTTTCCCCACTCCTCGCGCGCGGTCATTGCAGCCTCGTCCTCGGTATGCGCTGCCGGTTCCTACCCGTGGACCTCCTCGCCCGACCCGGCATGCTCGTCGTCCACTGATCCGGCAGACCGAACCCCTACCGAGGAAACCTGATGATCAATACTCGCCTGGCCGGCCGGACCGTCCTGGGCGAGTATGTCGATCCGCCGGTTCACGATCACCGAGTGCACCGCTTTGGCGGCCGGGGCGAGCAGGCCGAGCGCCAGGGCCCACCAGTGGTCGACCTCAGCGCGCCCTCGACGACACCCGCGAAGAAACGCCACAGATTCGAGACCGATCACGGTGGCCACCCAGTTGGCCATGATCTCGAGATTCGGCTTCTCGGCCACCAACTCTGAGCCACCGCTGCGGCGATAGTCGAGGGCAACCGGCGACCAGGCGAAGCCATACGATCTCGAATATGAACTCATCACCCGCGGTCCCGCCGGATCCGGTGCTGGCCGCGTTCGGCGCGGCCGGGGCGCCTGTCGTGCTACCCGGCGGTAAGGACGGGACCTGGCGCGTCGGCGATCTGGTTGTCAAACCAGTCGAGCATCTGGCGGAAACGCTCTGGCGCGCCGAGGTTCTCACCGCACTACCCGACTCGGCGCAGTTTCGGATCGCCCGTCCTGTCCAAGCCGCGGACGGGGCATGGACAGCCCGGAACTGGGAGGCATGCCAACTCGTTGCCGGCCGGCCGGACCTCAGCCGACCCGACGACGCGCTGCGCGCCGGGATCGCCTTCCATAAGGCGATCGCGGACCTACCCCGTCCGGAGTTTCTGGACTTGCGCGCCGATCCGTGGTCTATCGGTGACCGAGTCGCTTGGGAGGAACTCCCGGTCGACGGTTGTCCGGCCGCGATGAGCCTGTTGCGACCGCTGACCGGAGCTCGCCGCCCAGTCGATCTCATGCCGCAGGTGGTGCACGGCGACTTGATCGGCAACGTCCTGTTCGCGGAAGGTCTGCCACCGGCGGTCATCGACTGGGCACCTTACTGGCGGCCCGCTTCGTGGGCGTCCGCCGTCGCTGTCGTCGACGCGCTGTGCTGGTTCGGAGCCTCAACCGAACTGGCCGTGCGATGGTCGCATCTGCCGGCGTGGGGTCAGATGCTGATCCGCGCCCTGATCTACCGGATCGCCACCGACGAGGCATTGCTCGGGCCTGGCGGGTGGACGCTGGACCGGGTCGCCGTCTATCGGCCCGTGGTCGACCTTGCCATCGCCTACGCCGACCTCGACCATTGAAACCGCCTTGGCTCCACTCGGTGCGGATACCGACCGAGGCTCCGCAGTCCGAGGTCGCTCGCCCGTAGTCGGCATTCCAGCTCATCGGCCATCGCATCGGCCGCGGCCGCACGGTTCTCTGGTCGAATTAGGACAATAGCTGTCCTGATTCCACGACACACTCGGATCATGAGCGAAACCGAATCGACTGTGGGGCAGCCGGAACAGGGCGACTTCACCGAGTACAACGATCCGAACGCGCCGTGGAACCAGGATTGGGACCAGCAGGGCGGGATCGCCGACTGGAACGACGACGTGATCAAGGAGTTCCGGGAGAACTCGGGCAAAGTGGGCGGTGCGTACGCGGGCGGGGACCTCATCCTGCTCACCACCACCGGAGCCAGGAGCGGCAAGCGGCACACGACTCCGCTGGGACCCCTGTACCGGGACGACATCATGTACGTGAGTTCGTTCATCGAGGACAAGTACCCGGCCTGGTGGTACAACATCAAGGCGAAACCGCAGGTCACCATCGAGCTCCGGGACAAGACCTACCAGGCGACCGGCAAGGTGCTCGAAGGTGCGGATTACGACGAGTTCGCGTCCTGGGTGCTGGCCAACAACCCCCTGCTGGCGGATTTCCAGTCCAAAGTCGACCGGCCGCTGCCGCTGGTCGTGCTGACTCTCGACGGCGAGGGCTGAGCGCTCCCGGGAACCTGCCGGCCGCGGTGCGTCGAATGGTGCGCACCGGGCTGGGCGGCAGAACCGGGATGCCGCCGGAGGTCGCACTCGGTAGTGCGTCCTGTATGCCTCGCAATGTGTGCACAAAGCTCTGATGCGATCTGCACCTCCCGGTGGGCCGACTTCGTCGAGACGCCTTGTCGCAATCAACTGGTTGCTATAGATTGTTGCAATCAGTTGGTTGCTATACCTGGAGGTCGCCTTGCCCCTACCCGATCGCATCGAGCGTGATCTCGAATTACACCACCGGCCCGAAAAGGTGTGGAAAGCCTTGACTACGCCCGAAGGGCTCGGAGGCTGGTTCGGTTCCCGAGCCGAAATCGATGACCTGCGCCCCGGCGGCACAGTGCGGGTGTGGTGGGACGGAGACGGACCGCACACCCTGCGGATCCAGATCGTCGAGCCGCCCCGCCGTTTCGCGTTCGCCTGGGCGATCGAAGGGCTACCGGCCGGTGATCCACGCCGCACCCACGTGGAATTCACGCTGGAGCCGACACCCACCGGCACCCGGCTCACGATGGTGGAAACCGGCTTCGCGCAGTTGCTCGACCACTCGGCCCAGGCGTACGAAGGCAATACCAATGGGTGGGCGATGGAACTGGCCGAGCTGGCCGAGTATCTCGATGCCGCGGCCTGACCATCCCGACACCGAGCTGATCGCCCAGGCGGTATTCACAGCGCTGGCCGACCCGACGCGACGCGGCATCCTCGCCGAACTCGCCGCGCGCGGTCCGGCGACCGCGACAGATCTGGCGGCTCGGTTGCCCATTTCGCGCCAGGCGATCGCCAAACACCTCAACCTGCTGACAGATGCCGAACTCGTCCATGCCGAGCCCGGACAGCGGCGCCGGATCCACTATCACCTGCGAACCCAGCCGATGGTCGTGGCCCAGTCGTTTCTCGCCGCGCTCGCACACACCTGGGACGGACGCCTGAGCGCGCTACGTGACCACCTCGATCGGACACAGGAGAACTGAACCATGACCCCAAAATTCCGCGGCGGGCACAACATCGCCATGAAACTTCCCAAAGCACAGTTCGACCGGACCGTCGCCTTCTACCGTGACGTACTGGGCATGGAAGTCACCGACAGCAGCGGCGAAGCTGTCGCCGAAGGAGTTGTCCAGAGTGCCTCGGTACGGTTCGGGCCCGTCACGCTGTGGCTCGACCGTGTCGACAACTATGCGCGCGCCGACCTCTGGCTGGAACTTCTCACCGACGACGTCGACCGGGCAACCGAGCATCTGGCCGCATACGGTGCACCCGTGCAGGACGAGCTGGAACCCTTCCCCGCGGGCATGAACGCCCACTGGATCAGCAATCCGGTCGGCGTCCCGCACATAGTCCGGCTCCCCGCCGACGGTGAGTGATCGCTCGCGAGGACGACCGGACGAATCTCGCGTGACGGATGAGCGAGATCAGCGAATCGCCGCTGTCGAGGCGGCGACTCTCACTCGACCAATGCGCTGACGAGATCGACGGAGGCGAGGGAGAGCTCACCGACGATCACCCTCGTGCGCAGTGAATCCGCCTTCCCCGGAGGGAGCGCGGGCGCGTACTTCCGCAGCTGCTCCACCAGCGTGGAACGATAATCGTTCCGCACTCTGTTCCTCGTTCTCTCCCGGGCAGGACGGATCACAGGTCCCGAATGACCCGGCAGGGGTTACCGGCGGCGAAGACTCGCGCCGGGATATCCCGGGTGACCACGCTACCCGCGCCGATCACCGCGTTCTCGCCGATCGTGACCCCAGCACAGACGATGACCCCGCCGCCGAGCCAGGCATTGTCACCGATCGTGATGGGAGCGGCGGATTCCCAGCGGGCGCGGCGCAGTTCGTGATCATCCATGGGGTGTAGCGGGGTGAGGATCTGCGCGCGGGGACCGATCGATACGTCGTTGCCGATGGTGACGGGGGCGCAGTCGAGGATCACGGCGTCGTAGTTGAGAAAGGTGTTGCTGCCGATCCGTGTCGGATAGCCGTAGTCGCAGCGGAAAGGCGGCATGATCACCGTGTCGGTACCGCAGCCGCCGAGCAGCCGGTCGAGGATCTCCTGTCGTTCGGTATCGGCCTCGGGGGGCGAGTCGTTGTAGCGGGCGATCAGTGCGCGGCAGGCCAGGCGTTCCGCGACGAGTTCGGGGTCGTTGTCGCGATAGAGATCGCCGCGCAGCATACGTTCCTTGTCGGTGGCCATGGACCCGATCCTGCCGGATCACCGCGATCGGATGCGCCGACCCGCTGGCAGCGCGCTGTCGAGAGGCCCGTGTCGATTCAGGATCAGTGGATCGTTTTCCCAGTTCACAGCCGTAGGGTGGTAGGTGCGGGGTTCGCTCGTCGAGGAGGACGGTAATGACCGGAAGTCCACGATCGATCGCCGGAGTCGAGCCGGCGCTGCCCCGGGGTGCCGATGCCGAGCGCTTCGCCGGGTACGGAGTGATGGGGCAGCCGTTCACGAGCGGCCACTATCTGGCCTTCCGGCATTTCGGCGCCAGTTCGGTCGGTCCCGGGTACGAATCGGTTTGGCACCGGAACCCGGCCGAGGAATGGGTCATCTACAGCAGTGTGGCGCCGGAGATGAGTTGTCCGCGCTACTACGGTTCCGCGCTCACGGATACGCGAGTCGCGGATATCTCGGTCACCTGGACCGGCCCGTTCGCTTTGACGGTGGAGATACCGGACAGGCTGGTATGGGACATCGAGTTGGGACAGTCGGCGGCGACGGCGGCGATGACGGGTCTCGGCGGCGCGATGCCCTCGGCGCTGTGGCGTAACCCGGCTGTGTTGTCGGTCATGTCGCGGGTCGCGGGCCCTGCGCTGGGAGTCGGGCGGGTGCGGTTGCGCGGCACCACTCCGAACGGGCAATGGTTCCGGACCAACCCGAGGTTGCTGTGGACGGTCGATCGCACGGTGGCTCGTATCGACGGTGTCGATATCGGCCCGGCCGGGCCCTTGGCCGGGCAGACGAGACTGGGTGAGTTCTGGCTGCCGCAACGCGGCATTTTCGCGGTGGGTCAGGCGTACTTCGAAGCGTCCGGCCGTTGAAACGACGGCGGGAGCGGACCTCGAGGTCCGCTCCCGCGATATTCGAGCCGGTGGATCAGCTCACCGGTGCCGGTTCAGATACCTCGGCGGGTTTCGGGTCGTCTTCCTTGCGGTTACGGAGGATGCTGGAGAGCACCGCGGCGCCGATGAAGGCGATGCCGATGAGACCGGTGACGAGTTCGTGGACGTGGATATCGCCGACCGTGATCAGCAGAATCAGGGCCAATGCGCCGATAGCCCAGTGCGCACCGTGCTCGAGGTACACATATTCGTTCAGTGTCCCCCTGCGCACCAGGTAGACGGTGATCGACCGGACGAACATCGCGCCGATCAGGCCGAGGCCGAGGGCGATGATGATCGGGTCGGCAGTGATGGCGAACGCGCCGATCACGCCGTCGAACGAGAACGAGGCGTCCAGGACCTCCAGGTAGAGGAAGAGGAAGAACCCGGCCTTACCGGTGGCCTTGGCCAGTTCGGACGGGCCGCTCGCCGCTTCCGCCTGTTCCTCGACGTGGAACATCGAACCCAGCCCGTCGACGGCGATGTAGAGGATCATGCCGAGCAGGCCGGCCAGCAGGACGGTGGAGCGCGTGTCGTCGTGCGCGAGGAACTCCGCCGCCAGAACCAGGCCGATACCCGCCACGACCACCGACATCATGTCCAGCTTGCCCGCCTTGGCCAGCGGGCGTTCCACCCAGGACAACCATTTGATTTCCCGGTCCTCGAAGATGAAGTTCAGGAACAGCATCGCCAGGAACATGCCGCCGAACGCCGCGATCTGCGGGTGGGCGTCGGTGAGCAGGGTCTCGTAGCTGGGGCTGCCGTCGGGGAAGAAGGCGGCGTCGTCGGCCGGCGGGTTCAGCGCGAGGTCGAAGGCCTCGACCGGGTTGAGTCCCGCGGTGACCCACACGATGGCCAGCGGGAAGACCAGCCGCATACCGAAGACGGCGATGAGGATGCCGATGGTGAGGAAGATCTTCTGCCAGAACTCACTCATCTTTTCCAAGACGGTGGCGTTGATAACAGCGTTGTCGAAGGACAGCGAGACCTCGAGGATGCCGAGGATCAGGCAGAGGGCCAGGGCGGTCGGGCCGCCGTAGAGGAACGCCACCCCCAGCGACAGCACCGTGACTACCAGGGATAAGCCGAATATGCGCAGGACCACGCTGGGACCTTTCGTGTGCGGTGGCCGGACTGCGGTCGGTATCCCGGCCTGTACGAGAAACCTGATCGGCGATATGGACGACCAGCCACCAGCGTTGCCGCCGACGGCCTATTTGTCCAATTTGTCCCCTCGCGCCTCTGGGGGCAGAGAACGAGGGGGCCCGTCGCCGGACCCCCTCACGCTACCCGGAGGTGTGGATCGTCAGACGTTCACACCGTAGTCACGCGCGATCCCGGACAGGCCCGACGCGTAACCCTGGCCGATGGCGCGGAACTTCCACTCGGCCCCGTTGCGGTACAGCTCACCGAAGACCATGGCGGTTTCGGTGGAAGCGTCCTCGGAGAGGTCGTAGCGGGCGAGTTCCTCGCCGTTCGCCCGGTTCACCACGCGGATGTATGCGTTGCGCACCTGACCGAACGACTGCGAGCGGCCGTCCGCCTCGTAGATCGAGACCGGGAAGAAGATGCTCTCGATGGTGGGCGGGGTGTTGGCGAGGTCGACGTTGATGACCTCGTCGTCGCCTTCACCCTCACCGGTGGTGTTGTCGCCGGCGTGCTCGATCGCCCCTTCGGGGGACTTGAGGTTGTTGAAGAACACGAAGTGCTGGTCGGAGACGACTTTCTTGTCGGCTCCGGTGGCGATCGCGCTGGCGTCCAGGTCGAAATCGGTGCCCGTGGTGGTGCGCACATCCCAGCCCAGACCGACGGCGACCGCAGTGAGGCCCGGAGCCGCCTTGCTCAGCGAGACGTTGCCGCCCTTGGACAAACTGACACCCATGCGGGATTCCCTTTCGTAGTCGTCTGTGATTCCCAGCATGTCGGTAACCGCCGGGTACGGAATACGACAGTAGTGGTTTTCGGTGAACTTGCGTACAAACTCGGGCAAGCCGGTCATCGGCACTCGTGGGCGATGTAACCGGAAGCCCTGGTGCCGAGCACTTTCGGAGTGACCGGTTCGCCTGCCGGGTAGCTCGGGCGGCGTTCGACGCGCCCGGGCGGTGTTCGACGTGGTGAGCGCGGACCCGGGCGGTACGCCCGGTGGCGGCGCGCAGGCGGTCGGATCTCATACCATCGGGTCTGTGGCAGGCCGCAGGCGTGGATGGTTCCGGTCGGGGGAGGATCCGTGGTTCGAACAGACACGGTCGGCGCTGACGTCGGCGTTCCTGGATATGGACCGGCGGCAGTCGGCCGCGGATGCGGCCGCGGCGGCCGCCGACGAGATGTTCCCGGAGCGGGACCTGGGTCGCCGCTGGGCAGCGGTGCGGGAAATCTGCTACGCGGCCGCGGAGGCCTACCTTCAGCTGACCGGTGAGCTGGACCAAGACGAGCAGACCGGTGCCCGCCGGCCGGACCGGCAGCAGCGGGTGGACGCGGTGGTGCGGCAGCTGGGGAGCGCCGCGCAGCAGGTCGATCGGTTCTATCACGGCGACCGGGGCACGCTCGAAGAAGCGGTCGCGGTGCGGCGGGCGGTGCCGGAGCTGGTCGAGCGGGTCGCCGCCGAGGCGGCACGGGTGCGCAGGCAGGCGGCCGAATCGGAGTACGCCGATTACCCCTCCGTGCGTGATGGAGCCGCGGCTGTGGATGAGGCAATGGTCACATCGGCGGCGGTCCCGCCGGACCAGCGTGGCCGGGCGCGCGCGGCGGCCAACCGGCTGGCTTCCGCTACGGCCGATTTGTCGGAATCATTGGCCCAGGCTCCATCTCGGTCCGGAGCCGCGCGCAAGGCGGTCTCATCGGTCACCACCAGGCTTGCGGCGGTCCGCACGCGGGCCGAGAGAATCGGGCCCGCGCATTCGGCGCTGCTGCGTGAGTTCAATGCTGCGAGTTCGGCCGATCTGGCAGACAATGAGCGCACCAGCGAGCGTCATATCGCCGCCGCGGCCGAAGCCCTCGCCGGGGCGCGCGCCGCCGCGGCCGAGAACACCCCGGAGCAGGCCCTTGAACTGACCACCACCGCGCGCGGCCACCTCGCCGACGCCGAACAACTGGTCGATGCCGTGACCAAACGGTTGACCGAGTTGCGGGCGGTCCGCGACGATCCGCGACAACGCGCCGAGACCGTACGGTTCCGGCTCCGGGATGCCCAGATGCTCGCCGTGTCAAGGGGACTGGTGCCGGAATGGGGTTCGGTGCTGGACGCTCAGGTCGATCGCCTCGACCGGGTCGCCGCATCCCTCACCGGGCGGCACCCCGACTATTGGGCGTATGTAAACGAACTCGACACCATCACCGAATTCATTGCCGGGATTGTCGAGCGGATGCGCAAACAATCACCACCGGGACAACGACGAGGATGAAACGGGGGCTCGATGACCGCAGGCATGGCCGTCCGGCAGGAAATTTCCCTGCACAAACGGATACCGCGCCGACATTTCAGGCAATTGCAGGGTCCGGACGCCAGAGTGCTGTTCCACCGGCAACCCGAGCCGTTCGATGATCTCGCCGACCGGGAGATACTCGCCACAGCGCTGGGCGCCACCCTGTACGTACCGGCCACCCGCGCCGATCTGACGGCCACGATCGTGCGCCGGGCCGATCGCGGGGTGTGTTCGATGGTGATCGACCTCGAGGACGCCGTCGCCGACCACGAGGTCGAGTTCGCGAAACTGCAGACCGTGCGCACCCTCGACGAGCTCGCGGCCCGGCCCGATCCGAGCCCGATGCTGTTCGTCCGGGTCCGCGATGCCGATACCGTGCCCGAACTCCTCGACCGGCTGGGCGCCGGGGTGCAGGCGCTGACCGGTTTCGTCTTCCCCAAGTTCGACAGTTCCTCGGCGCCGAAATACCTCGCCGCACTGGCTGCGGCGGGCGCTCGCGCGCAGCGGCCGCTCTACGGGATGCCGGTCCTCGAATCCGCCGCGCTGGTCCATCGGCAGACCAGGGACAGCGAACTCGCCCATATCGCGGCCTGCCTGGCCGAGCACCGGGAACGGATCCTGGCGGTACGGATCGGCGCCACCGATATGTGCGCGACCTTCGGAATCCGCCGGGATCGCGATCTGACCATCTACGACGTGCGCGTCATCGCGGATGTGATCGCCGATATCGTCAACTATCTGGGGCGCGCCGACGGTACCGGGTTCGTGATCACCGGCCCGGTCTGGGAGTACTTCGCCGATCACGAGCGGATGTTCCGCCCGCTGCTGCGTACCGCGCCGTTCGAGGAATCCGACGCGGTGCCGTTCCGCAGCTATCTGGTCAGCCGGGACCTCGATGGTCTGCTGCGCGAGATCACTCTCGATCGCGCCAACGGTATCCAGGGCAAAACCGTTATCCATCCCTCGCATGTGGCGGCCGTGCACGCGCTGTCGGTGGTCACCCACGAGGAGTATTCGGATGCGCTGGACATTCTGCAGGTCGAGGTCGGCGGGGTCGCCGCGTCCGGTTACCGGAACAAGATGAACGAGATGCGTCCCCATCGCAGTTGGGCGCGCAACACCCTGATCCGAGCCCGGGTCTTCGGGGTGGCCGAGAAAGGAGTGTCCTTCGTGGATCTACTGTCAGCGCTGGTCACGGTATGAGTTCGCGGACCGGGCAGTCGTATTGGGCGACCCGCCTTCTCGGGATCGAGCTGCGCCATCGGGAGACGTTCCGCCACGGCGACACTCCGGACAGGCTGCTGCCCGCACCGGAGATCACCGATCTGCTGCAGCCCGGGCTGCGCAAGAATCCGCGGCGTGCGCATCTGCTGGTGTCCACGGTGCTGGGCAAACATCTGCCGACCGATCCGATGCGGGTCCGCGATTCCGGTGACCGGCTCGGCGATCTGGTGCGCGCGGTGCTCGGTGATCAGGACGCGGTGGTGCTCGGATTCGCCGAGACCGCCACGGGCCTGGGCCACTGTGTGGCGACGCGGATCGACGCCGCGTGCTATCTGCATTCGACCCGCCGTACGGTGCCCGGGGCGGTGACGTTGACCGGGTTCGAGGAGGGACATTCGCACGCCACCTCGCATCTGCTGCAGCCGATGCCCGGGGACGTGTTCACCGCGGGTCTGCCGCTGGTGTTGGTCGACGACGAGATCTCCACCGGTAATACCGCCCTGGATGCCATCCAGGCACTGCACGAATTCGCCCCGCGGACCCACTATGTGCTGGCCACGCTGGTGGATATGCGCACCGACGCCGACCGCGACCGGTTCGCCGCGGCGGCCGCGGCGCTGGGGGCGCGGATCGATACGGTGTGCCTGGCTTCGGGCACCGCGATCCTGCCCGACGGCCTGGTGGCAACAGTCGCGAGGTTACCCGCGGCCGAACTGAATCCGGTGGCGGTCCGGCGCGGTGCGTCGGCGCGGCTGGACCTGTCGTGGCCGGATGATATGCCCGAGGGCGGCCGGCACGGGTTCCTACGAGCCGACCGCGCCGGTTTCGAGCAGGCGGCCGATGCCGCGGCAAAAATGCTGCGGGACCAGCTGGTCACCCAGTACTCGGGCCGTCCGGTGATCGTGCTCGGCCACGAAGAACTCATGTATCTTCCGCTGTGCCTGGCTGTGACGATCGCCGAATCCGGGATACCGGTGCGGTATCAGACCACCACTCGATCGCCCGCCCACGTACTGGACGAACCGGGTTATCCGTTGCGGCGCGGATTCCGGTTCACGGCTCCCGAACTCGGCGAGGAACAGCCGCGTTACCTCTACAACGCCTCCTGGCCCGATGATCCGAGCGCCGATCCGGTGCTGGTTTTCGTTGCCGATTCCCCGGCCGACAGCGAACTGCTCGATGCCCCGGGCGGTCTGGTGGATGTACTGACCGCCGCCGGTTCCGATGTGCTCGTAGCGGTGGTCCGGGGTGCGGATCCACGCACGCTGGCCGCCGCCCGCTCAGGGACCTTCGTCGGACCGGGGCCGCTGTTCGGTCCCGAATTCGGTTCCTACGAGCGCGCCGATGTGGCATGGCTGCTGAAGGACCTGTCCGGCGTCGACCTGGAGGCCGATACCGCTGCCCGGGAGCAGCGGATCCAGGCCGGCCTCGCGCACTACGCCGAATCGCTGCCCATCGAATACCAGCCCGACGCCGCCTATCGGGAACTGTTCGACCGGGTCCTCGCCGACAGCGCCGAGCGGCTGGCCCTGGCGGTGGGAACGGTGGCCGAACTCGTGGTCGCCGAACGCGGTACCGATATCGTGCTGGCGTCGCTGGCGCGCGCGGGCACCCCGATCGGGATCCTCATCCGCCGCTGGCTGGCCGGCCCGCACGCGGACCGGCGGGCGCTCGATATCCCGCACTATGCGGTGTCGATCGTGCGGGATCGCGGGATCGATGTGATGGCACTGGACTATCTGGCCCATCATCACGACCCCGCCTCAGTAGTGTTCGTGGACGGCTGGACCGGTAAGGGTGCTATCGCCCGGGAACTGTCCGCGGCACTGGACGAGTACCACGCGACCGGCGGTGCCCGATTCGATGACGATCTGGCCGTGCTCGCCGACCCGGGGCATTGCGTCCGCACCTACGGGACCCGCGACGATTTCCTGATCGCCTCCGCCTGCCTGAATTCCACGGTCTCGGGCCTGGTCTCGCGAACAGTTCTCAACCGGGAGTTGATCGGGCCCCAGGATTTCCACGGCGCCAAGTTCTATGCCGAACTGGCTGCCGATGATGTGTCGGCGCGCCTGATCGACACGGTCACCGGGGCTTTCGAAACTGTCCGGCCGCGAGTATCCGCTCAGGTCGACGCGGTGCGATCCGGCGCGCGGACACCCACCTGGGCGGGGTGGGCCTCGGTGGAGAAGGTGCGGGCCGAATACGGGATCGCCACTGTGAACTTCGTCAAACCGGGTGTCGGGGAGACCACCCGGGTACTACTGCGTCGGGTGCCCTGGCGGGTATTGGTCCGGGAGGCGGACGCGCCCGAGCACGCGCATATCCGGTTGCTGGCGCAGGCCCGGGCGGTGCCGGTGGAGGTCGTACCGGAGCTGGCGTACTCGTGCGTGGGTCTGATCAAGGATGTGCAGCGGTAGATGACGGTCCCGAAACCATTGCTGATGGCCACCGATCTGGATCGCACCATGATCTATTCGAGCGCCGCCGCCGGAGCCGTCGCCGCGGAAACGGTGTGCGTGGAGCATCTCGACGGTGCTCCGCTGTCGTATATGACCTCCGCCGCCGTGGACCGGCTGCGGTGGCTGGCGACCGCGGCGGCGGTACTCCCCACCACCACCCGGACCATCGAGCAGTTCGGCCGGATCCGCCTCCCGGGCGCACCGTGGCAGTACGCGATCACCAGCAACGGGGGAAATATCCTGGTGGACGGCGTGCCCGACCCGCAGTGGCGCCGGGGAATCGATGCGGCGGTCCGGGCCGGGGGCGCCGGGCTCACCGAGATCGAGGCCGCGCTGCGGGCCAGAATCGACGATTCGTGGGTGCTGAAATTCCGCGGCGCCGACGACCTCTTCTGCTATCTGGTGGTGGATTCGGCCGCCACTCCGCCGAAGTTCCTCGCCGACTGGGATGCCTGGTGCCGGGAACGCGGATGGTCGGCATCCCGGCAGGGACGCAAGATCTACACGATGCCGTTGGCGGTGTGCAAGAGCCGGGCGGTATCGGAGGTCCGCTCCCGGCTCGTGGCCTCGGGTCGGTTGGCGGCAGCGGCACCGACGCTCGCCGCCGGCGACGGTGCGCTGGATGCCGAAATGCTCGCCGCCGCCGACCATGCGATCCGGCCCCGGCACGGTGAACTCGAAGAGCTCGGCTGGACTCGGCCCGGTCTCACCGTCACCACGGCCGCCGGAATCGGTGCCGGGGAGGAGATCCTCGACTGGTTCACCGACGCGCTCACCGATCCGGCGATCGCCGGAGTACCGGGCTAGAGCATGCGCCGGCGCGCCCGTGCTTCGGCGCGCGGCCGCCGGGGCGAGACCCGCGACCAGACGAGGTCCTGCAACGCGAGCGTCGCCCATCCCGCTATGGCCATCCCGGCCAAGTTCATCACCAATTGCAGGGTGCTGCCCCAGATGGCCGAACTCACGCCGAACGCGAGCCCCAGCGCGATATTGCCGGCCGCCGGCACGGTGGTCACGGAGATGAAGACACCTACCAGCGCACCCGATTTGGACGAGGTCAGCGAGAGGACACCGGCGGCAGCGGCGATCAGCGCCACGATGAACGACCATTTGTCGGGCGTGTAGATGAAAGCGGTTTCGGGCCGGTCCCCGGTGACTGCATCGACGGTGATCCAGCCGACCAGCCGTCCGACCACCACCAGGGTGAGGGTCACCGCGATACCCGCCGTGAACCCCAGCACGAGGGTGGCCAGCGCGCGCCCGAACAAGGCGAGCCGATGCCGCACCAGCGCGACACCGAGCGCGGCGATCGCCCCGAATTCCGGGCCCAGCACCATGGCGCCGATGATCAGGATCTGCGAATCCACCACGATCGCGATGCTGGCCAGCACCGTCGCCAGGGTCATGAAACTCAGGTAGGTCCAGTTGAGTTCGGTCTCCTCGTAGGACCGCTGGGTCACATCGGCCCAGATCACCGCATCCGCGCTGTACCCCGGGGTACGCAGCTCGGTGAGATACCCCGACAGCGACATCCAGGTGGGCACAGGTTGCAGTTCGATACTGCCCCGGTGGTGTAGCCCGGTCGCCCGCAATCGGTCGAGGACTTCGTTGGCGGCTTCCCGGGCCAGATCGGCCAGCACCACATCACCCTCGGGGCGGACCGCGTTGCCGCGGAACACCGCCAGACCGCTGACAGCCGGATCGGACTCCAAGATCTCGACCACCTCGCCGGTCAGCGCGGCCGGCGACATTATCCGCAGATGCAGCATGGGCCAAGTCTGCCTGTGCGACAGCGCGGGTACCGGTCCCCGGCCCCCCGGTCGTGTCGCGCGAGGCCGGTGCTCAGTACCCCTGCTGCTGACCCGTGAGCTGCTGGGCGATCACACCCTGCAGACGCTGCAGGCCCGGGACGGTGACACCGCTCTGCAACTGTCCCTCGATGGTCCGGATGAGCGCGTGGTCGCTGAGCACCTTCTCACTGGACTGGATGAGTACGGTTCCGGCGCCGGTGAAATCGAACTGCCGTTCCTCACCCGAGTTCACGCCGAATGCCGCCGCCCCCGCGGCCAGGAAGCCCGACACCCACCGCTGGTCGTAGTGGTGACTGGGGGACGGGCAGTCGGCCCAGCCCACCAGCGATTCCGGGTCCACCCGCAACGGTGGTTCGGCGAAGATCACCGGGCCGTTCGAGGAGGCCAGGAACTTCCCGGTACCGATCAGCGTGAGGAACCCCGGCACGATCGACTGGTTCAGCGACAGACCCGGTTCGAACGCCAGCAGATTCGCCGCGCGGATGGTGAGATTGCCGTCGTCGAGGTCGTAGGAGTTGATGTCGTACCCGCGATCGCCGATCAGCAGTTTGCCCTGTCCCTCGGCCACCACGTAATCACCGGTGAACAGGGGCGCGGAGAACTGATTCGCCACCATGTTCAGGAGGTGACCCTGCAACCCGTGGGTGAGTGCTCGGAACTGCATCTGCCCGTAATAGGCGATCATCGCGCCTTTGCGCATGAACCACGGTTTCACGAGGTCGATGCAGTACGCGTAGCTGTTGCCGGGCACATTGTCGCTCTCCCCGAGCGTCACCGGGCTGAGGATCTCGCTCACAGTTTCTCCTCCGATGCCTGTACGTACACCAGCCCCTGGCCCGCGCACTGCAGTTGCATTGCCTCACCGGATCCGCGGCCGACCGCGTCGCGCCAGCTCACCGCTGCCTTCAGATCGGTGTGTACGTTTCCGTAGGAGGCGATGAAGGCCTGCGGGTCGACGACCACCGGATTCGGTCCGCCCACCTGGAGCTCGAGAAATCCGCCGTGCGCCAGCAGCACTGCACTGCCCTGACCGGACAGCTGCGTGGTGAACATGCCCTGACCGGTCAGCGCGCCGGATGCCGCGCCGCGCAGCGCGCCCATCAGACCGCCGCCGCCTCCGCCACCGGAACTCGCGACCGATACGACCGAGGTCTGCAATCCGGCGGTGTAGGCCAGCAGGCGAGAGGCCTCCACCTGCAGCGTCGCGCCCGGTTGTACCTGGACAACCTCCACTTCCAGCCCGGCGAACCCGTAGTGCACGCGGCCGCTGCCCTGCGCGATCATGGTGCGTTGGTGTTCGCCGGCCATCATCCGCCCGGCCATCTGCAAGATACCGCCGCCGCCACCCATACCGGACCCGCCCGGTATCTCGTGCGGAGCGAAGGACACATCGCCGGTGTAGAAGAGCATGCCGCCGGTACGGGCGACCACGCCGCCCGCCATCCCGATATCGACCGCCACGACCTTGGAATTGATCTTCTCGAACATGCCGCCCTACCGTTCCGCCGGTTGGATCGAGACCACGCCCTGCCCGTCCCAGCGCAGCGAGAACGCCTCGCCGCCGTCCTGTCCCATCACCGAGCGCCACGAGACATCGGTGACGAAGGACTGGTTGAGGTTGCCGCGAGCCGCGACGAACGCATCGGGGTCCACCACCAACGGGAACTGCGGTGAAACCTCGAGGTGGATGAGCGGCCCGCCCGCCGAGAGCAGCGCGACCTGCCCTTGACCGCTGACCGTGGTGGTGAAGAGCCCCTGGCCGCTGGACGCCCCACGCACACCGGCGAATCGCACATCGGTGCGCAGGTTCCCGGCGAAGGCCAGCAACTGCTGCGATTCGACCTGCAGGGTCTCGTTGTTCAGATTCACCACCGAGACGTACTGGCCGTTCACCGCGAGGAAGACCCGGCCCTGGCCGCCGCATTCCATCAGCGAGAGCTTTTCGCCGGTGGCGCGGCGTTTCATCCCGGCCAGCACGCCGTCGCCCCCGCCGAAACCGGCCGATTTGAACTGCACAGCTCCCTCGTAGGCGACCATCGAGCCGGAGATGGCGCGAATACTGGTGTTCGCCAGGTGTACCTCGATCACCTTCTTCGATTGTTCGAAGAGTTGTGCCATGGATAGTCGCCTGTCCTCGCCGCCCCGGAGCCCCGCACACCGCTGGTGCTCATCCGTCGCCGATACCTTAATCGCCGCAGGTCGATCCAGTCCATGCCCAGCACATACAACGTCTGCCGCGCCTGGTCGGCATCCGTGGCCGGGGTAACGAGGGCCCCGCCGCAAGCGGGGGCAATCGAACACAGTCGGGGCCCGCCCCGGTTCTGGAGCGACGAAGCGAAGGAGCGCAGCGACTGAGCGTAGGAGTGAAGAACCGGGGTCACGAGGGCCCCGACAGCCCCGCCGAAGGCGGGGCAATCGAACACAGTCGGGGCCCGCCCCGGTTCTGGAGCGACAGAGCGAAGGAGCGCAGCGACTGAGCGGCGGAGTGAAGAACCGGGGTTAATAGGGCCCCGACCCGCCCCGCCGAAGGCGGGGCAAAAGATACAGTGGCATCCATACGCACCGACAAGCGAAGGGTCTGCCTTGTCCGCAACACTCGCCAAGGGCCAGAACGGTCCTCTGGCCACGAACGACGTGGTGATTTCCATTCAGTTGGCGGCTCCGGCCGATCTGTCCGCACTCTTGGTCACCGAGCAGGGCAAAGTCCGGACCGACGCGGATTTCGTCTTCTACAATCAGCCCAGCGGTCCGGGTGTGAACCTGCGGCCCGGCCCGGCCGGGCAGCCCGCTTCGCTGGCGGTGAACCTCGGTGCGGTGCCCGCCGAGATCGCGCAGGTGCGCGCCGTCATCACACTCGATGATCCGAATACGAACTTCGGGCAGTTCGCGCCGCCGGTGGCCTACGTATCGGACCAGTCCGGCGCGCAGCTGTTCGAGTACCGGGTCGACGGTCTCGCCACCGAATCCATCGTGATCGCGCTCGAACTGTACCGCCGTCAGGGTGCGTGGAAGGTGCGCGCGGTCGGGCAGGGCTACGCGGGTGGTTTCGCGGCACTTGTCACCGATCACGGTGTCACCGTGGACGATTCCCCAGCCGAGACGCAGGCCGCCGCACCTCCGCCTCCACCGCCCGCCCAGCAGACCGCCCCGGTGCCGCCGCCGACCCAGCAGGCCTATCCCACCCAGCAGCCGCCGGCCCCGCCCTACCCGCCGCAGGGTGGTGGTTATCCGCCGCCGGGCGGTGGTTATCCGCCGCAGGGCGGTGGTTACCCGCCCCCGCCGGGCCCCGGATACCCGCAGCAGCCGGCGCCCACCCAGCAGCATCCCAACGAGATCAGTCTGAGCAAGACCGGCCCGGTGAGCCTGCAGAAGGGGCAGCGGGTCAGCCTCCGCAAGGAGGACGGTGCGGCGCTCACCTTCGTCAAGATGGGTCTGGGCTGGGATCCGGTGCAGCAGCGCGGCATGTTCGGCAGTCGCACCGTGGATATCGACCTCGACGCCGCGGTCGTGATGTTCGCCGATATGAATCCGGTGGACGTCGCCTACTACGGGCAGCTGACGTCCAAGGATGGCTCGATCCGGCACCAGGGCGACAACCTCACCGGTGAGGGCGCGGGCGACGACGAGGTGATTCTGGTAGACCTCACGCGGCTCCCGGCGCATGTCAACAACCTGGTCTTCGTCGTGACCTCCTACAAGGGGCATACGTTCGGTCAGGTGCAGAACGCGTTCTGCCGGTTGATCGACGGGGCCAACAACACCGAGCTCGCCCGCTATTCGCTCACCGGCGGCACCCCTACCACCGCGATGGCAATGGCGAAGCTGTTCCGGGCCGGTGCCGACTGGAAGATGCAGGCCATCGGCGAGGGCTTCAACGCCAAACACCCCGGTGAGGCGATTCCGCAGTTGGGCCGGTTCCTGGCGGTATGAACGGAGTCGGGGGCCAGGATATGAAGCAGTTGCAGGCGGGGCAGAACATACCGTTGAGCGGTGAGATCGTTCGATTCCAGGTGAATACCGCCGGGCCGCTGTCGGTTTCGGCGCTGGTGGTGGCCGCGGATCTGCGCGTCGGCTCGGCAGCCGATGTGCTGGGGACCGAACGGTCGGCGGGTCCCGGAGTCCGGGTGGACGAGGCGGCTTCGGCCGTCGTCGTCACCCCCGCCGAGGTGCGCGCCGACGCGCAGGCGGTGCTCCTGGTGGCCGCCGCCCAGCGCGGGATCGGTGTGGTCACCGCGTCGCTGTCGGAGAACGACACTCCGGCAGCCGAGTTCGTAATCGCCCCGCAGGCCGGGGAGAGCGCGCTGATCTGCTTCGAACTGTATCGGCGCGGCGCCGGCTGGAAACTTCGTGCGGTCGGCCAGGGCTATGCGGGGGGTATCGGGGAACTGTTGCGGGCTCATGGCGCCGACGGCTACGCGGGCCCGGCGTCGGCAACCGCCACCGTGCACGACGCGACGGTGGGTGCGCCCACTGCGGTTACTCCGCCGGTCGGCCCGCAGGCCGAGCTCCCGACCCTGGAGGTCGGGCACGGGCTGGAGCGGCTGTGGATGATCTTCGAGGACGCCGCCCGTTCGGCCGCCGCACTGGAATCCGCACGCGGCTACGCGGCCGAACGACTCGACCAGGAACTCTCGGCCGCGGTCTCCGATCCCGCCACCCGTAACACCCCGGCCGCTGATGCCGCTCGGTCGGCCGCTCAGCGCCGCCACGACGAGCTCACGACCACCGCGGAGGACAATCATCGCCGCGACAGCACCCAGTTGCAGCGCGAACTGCACGAGGCCGACGCGGTGCTACCCGCGGCGCTGGCCTCGTGGAATTCACCGGCCTGGGACCGTCCGGCTGCCCCGGCCGACGGAATCCGGCTCGGCGAACTCCACGCACTCGACCGAGGCGCGCTGCGGGTTCCGTACTGTGTGCCGATTCCGCTGAACCGGCCGCTGTGGGTGGATACCGAATCATCCGCGGCGGTGGCGCCGGTAATCGGTGCCCTGCTGGCAAGGTTGTTGCGAGCTGCCCCGGGCCGCCGGACCCTTGTCGACCTCATCGATCTCACCGGCGCGTTCACCGGTTTCACCGGCATGCTCGCACCGGTGCTGGCCGGACCACCGATCACCGACCATTCCGATATCTCCCCGCGACTGCAGCAACTCGTGGACGCCGCCGAACTGGCGGAGATGGCCCACAGCTCGGGACAGGGCGCCCCGCCGGCCGAACACCGGATCCTGCTCGCCGCGGATTTCCCGCACGGATACCAGGCCGCCGATGCGCAACGTCTGGTCGCTCTGCTGGCGCGTGGGGACCTGATCGGACTGTCGGCCATGATCGTCGGCGGTAACGAATCCGATTCCGGTGACAGCGCTGTGGCCACCCTCTCGCGTGCCTGCCGCCATCTGCCGACCGTCACCGGAACGCCACTGTTCGATCCGTGGACCGGTAACGCTTGGCAGCTGGACCTGGACCTGCTTCCCCAGGAACCCGAACAGCGTGCGCGGATCCTGCGGGCGGGCTGAGACAGGCGGGACGCGCTTCAGCCCAGGCGAGCGGGCGGGCGAGTGGGGCCGGCGTTCTCCCGGGGCGCCCTGATCGAGGACGCCACGGTGGCGGACTCCCGCGGGTGGGTGCGTGTCGCGGCCGCCGCGGCGGTCCAATGGGTTTCGCGGGAGATCCTGGGACGCAGCATCTCGGGCAGCCACGGCAGCAGCGGGTCCGGCGCATTGTCGATCACTCCGCCGACCGGGTCGTCCTGATTCACCCGGCGCACCAGATCCTGTTCGGGCCGGTAGATCTGACGGATGATCAGCGCGCACAATCCGATCACGGCGACATCGCGCAGCAGGACCGTCGCGGTGAACCACTGCTCCGGCAGACCCTTGCGGTCGACACCGAGGTAGTAGAACATGCGCGGCACCCAGACCAACGCGTCGATCGTCATCCAGGCCAGCAGTACCCGCCGATGCGGTAGTGCCAGCACCGCGATCGGTACCAGCCACAGTGAATACTGTGGGCTCCACACCTTGTTCGTCAGCAGGAACGCGGCGATCACCAGGAAGCACAGCTGCGCCAGCCGGGGGCGCCGCGGGGCGGTCAGACCGATATAGGCGATCCCCAGACAGGCCGCCACGAACAGTGACAGCGACACCAGATTGAGGACGGTGGGTGGTTCGCCGTGCCGCAGCACACCGTCGAAACCGGACCAGTCGGTGAACGACATCACCACGTTGTAGAGCGAATCGGGATCGGCGTGCCGCGTGGTGTTGAGCCGGAAGAACTCCCGCCAGCCGTCCGGGTACAGCAGTGCGATCGGCAGATTGGCCAGCGCCCAGGTGACGAAGGCGCCACCGATGGTGAGACCGGCCGCACCGAGTGGGCGGGTGCCCAGCAACCGGGTGCGTGCCGGGAGCTCTACGAGCCAGGTGCGTAGTTCCGCGACACTGTCGATATCGCGTAACCGGGTCGTCTGGTGTGCCCGCGGGGTTCGGTGCATCGGGTCGGCGCGCAGGCACAGCACCACGATCGGGCCGAGCAGCAGCAGCGGATACAGTTTCGCCGCGCCGCCCAGACCCAGGAGCACCCCGGCCAGCAGGGGGCGCTGCCGCGCCCATGCGAGCAGACCCAGGGCCGCGAACGCGGTTGCGAGGAAATCGAAATTGGTGAAGGCGTGCACGATCACCAGTGGTGAGCACGCCACGAGCGCCGCATCCCAGATCCGGCGTCCGGACAGCAGCGCGGTCGCCCAGATGGTGACGAGCCAGGCTACGGACAACCCCAGCGCCACCACATTGAAATAGAGGACCACCTGCAGCGCACCCGGCAGCGGGCTGGCGTCCCAGCTCTTGGCGACCAGCATGGAGACGTACTGATACATCCCCGACAGCACCGGATATTCCATGTGCCGGACCTCGGTATCGCCGCTGGGGGTCTCCTCCACCCACGATTTCTTGTACGGGAACGCGCCCTCGTTGAGCCGTTCGGCACCGTAGAGCGGAACGGTGTCGGAGTAGCACATGGCTGTGTACTGGCGGCCGTTGTTCCAGTCCAGGGTGAGCAGGCCGTCCGAGGTGGTGGTCTGCTGGATACATCCGGCCTTCGCGAACCAGCCGAACGCCAGGAAGATCACCGCGAAGGCCAGCAGCACCCGCATCGGCGTCCAGAACCGGGCGCGCCCGATCAGTGCGTGATCACCGACCGGGCCGCCCACGATCGTGCACAGTTGGGCGGTCATGGAGTCGTTGCGGCTCGGTTTGTCGCGTGCGTCGGCCGAGCGCAGGTCGCGGGCGAGGAGGGTGGGCGAATCGTAACCGGTTGTGTCGGCCGGTCCGGTTCGCCCGTTTCCGGGACCCACACCGTCGTCCGGCCCACCCACCAGTCGCTGCTCGCTCACGGCACCCGACGTTACCTGTTACCGGGGTCCCGGCCCGGACCGAGCCGGAACCCCGGACAGTGTTGCGGGTTTATCCTCCGGAGTTCGGACGGCTGTCATCCCCGCTGTCGCTGCTGTCCCCGCTGTCGCCGCCGGTGTCGGTTCCACCGCCGGCATCGGGCGCCTGGGTGACGGTCGGGGCCGCCTGCCCGGCAGTGGGCTGTCCGGGCATCGGGCCGCCCTGCGCGTTACCTTGCGGCTGATTCTGTGGTTGCGGTTGGCTACGCGGGTTGGGCTGGACCCCGGGCACCGGGATGGTGATACCGGGCAGGATCTCGACCTGGCTCGGCTGGATCACCACGGGCGGCTCGAAGGTCGGCATCGTGGTGGACGGCGCTGTGTAGGGGGCCGTCCACTTCGGCACACCGGCCTGACCCTTGATCGGCGCGGGTTTGGGGAACTTCTCGACGGGCGTGCCCTCCAGAGCACCGTCCATCGTGCCCTTCCAGATATCCGACGCCAATCCGGAACCGTAGATCATCGCGCCGCCATAGTTGCGCAGCGGCGAGTTGTCGGTACTGCCCACCCAGACCGCGGTGGCCAGCGACGGCGTATAGCCCACCATCCACACGTCCTTGTTCTCCCCGGTGTCACCCAGCTGCGCGGTACCGGTCTTGGCGGCCGAGGGGCGGCCTCCGGCGAGACCGTGATTGCGGGAGTATCCGGCGATCGGTTCCATGGCCGCCGTGACATTGTCGGCGACGGCCTCGGAGACCCGCCGTTCGCCGGCCACGTCGCCGCGATCGAGCAGCACCGTACCGTCCGCGGATACGACCTTGGTCACGAAGTGCGGCTTGTGGTACATGCCCGACGCCGCCAGCGTCGCGTAGGCCGATGCCATATCCAGCGGGCGGGCCTGGTACTGACCGAGCACGATACCGTTGTTCGGGCCGGCGCCGCCCGGTTCGGTCAGCGTGGCGCCGACTCCCGGGAGTTCCTCCGGGATACCGAGTTTGTGACCCATATCGGCGATCTTCTGCGGGCCGTTCTGCATTTCCAGCTGCATACGGTAGAAGCTGGTGTTCAGCGAGCGCTTGAGGGCCTCGGCGATCGTGCAGACCCCACACTGCTCACCCTCGACGTTGGTGATCTCGATACCGTTCACGGTGATCGGCGAGCTGTCGTACATCTGGGACAGCGGGATACCGCTCTCCAGGTTCTGTGCCAGGCCGACCACCTTGAACGAGGAGCCGGTCTGCAGCGCGGCATTCGCGAAGTCGTAGCCGTAGCCGTCTTCGCCGCCGTAGTAGGCGCGCACCGCACCGGATTTCGGGTCGACCGAGGCCACCGCGGTCCGCAGCTTGTCCGGTTCGCCCTCCATGTTCTTGTGCACAGAGTCGAGCGCGGCCTTCTGCGCCTGCGCGTCGATGGTCGTCGTGATCTGCAGGCCGGAGGTGTTCATCTGCTGTTCGCTGATGCCCGCCTCGGAGAGTTCGCGCAGCACTTGCGCTTTGATATGGCCTTCCGGTCCGGTGGAATCGGTCTTCTGGCCGACCGTCGACGACGGCACCACCGCGGGGTAGGTCAGGCTCGCACGTTCGGCCGGATCGAGATTGCCGCCGGCGACCATCCCGTCGAGCACATAGTTCCAGCGGGACTCGGCGCCGGTGGGATTGGATTCCGGGTCCAGCAGTGACGGCAGCTGGATGGTCGCGGCGAGCACCGCGCCCTCGGCCGGACTCAGTTCCACGACCGGCTTGTTGAAGTAGGCCTTCGAAGCGGCATCGATACCGTAGGCGCCGCGTCCGAAGTAGATGGTGTTCAGGTAGGCGGTGAGGATCTCGTCCTTACTCCACTGCCGGGCCATCTTCGCCGAGATCACCAGCTCGTTGAGCTTACGGGTGAGACTGTGTTCGTTACCGACCAGCGCGTTCTTCACGTACTGCTGGGTGATCGTCGAACCACCACCGGCGCTTTCGCGTCCGAGCACATTGTCACGGGCGGCACGGGCGAATCCGGAGATCGAGAAACCCGGGTTGCTGTAGAAGTCCCGGTCTTCGGCGGCGATCACCGCGTTGCGTACATGCGGCGGAATCTGATCGATCGTCACATCGGTGCGATTGCCCTGTGGCGGCACCACCCGGGTGATCTCGGTTTCGCCGTCGGCCGCGAGAATCGTTGCGACCTGGTTGGTCTTGAGATCGCCCGGTTCGGGCACCGACACCGTCGAATAGGCGATCAGGAACACCGTGCTCGGCACCACGATCGCCAGCGCCACCAGCACATAGGTGACCCGTCGAGCGATCTTCCACCAGTTCCTGCGTTTCTGAGCGGGTCCGCGGCCTTCGGGTCCGCCGGGCCCGCCCGAACGGCCACCCGGTCGGCGCGGCGGTGGACCGCCCGCGGCACCGGAGCGGGCCGGCCGGTCGTCCGCGCCGGCCGCCCGGCGCTCACCGGTGGTCGGTCGGCCCGTCACCGGTCGTGGGCCGGTCGCGGTGCGATCGCGACGTGTGGTCTCGGTGGGCGCGGCGGGTTGTGCCATCTTCGCCGTGCCCTGCTCACCGCGCGGCGCACCCGGTTCTCCCGGGTGGCCCATGCGCTGGGTGGGCTGGTTCGGCGGCTGACCCTGCGGTGGACGGCCGGGTGGCGTGCCCGGCCGCTGCGGAGGCTGCGGACCCCGCGGTGCCCCGGGCATCCCACCGGTGTTCGGGCCGGGCCGGCGGCCGTCGGGTCCGGGGCGCGGCCCCGGCGCCGGTGGCCGGCCCGAACCGCCCGGGCCGGGCCGGGGTCCGTTCGGTGCCGGGCGTGGCCCGTTCGCGACGGGTCGCGGACCCGTTACCGGGCCCGGTCGCGGACCTCCCGGTGCCGGACGCGGACCGCCGGGGGCCGGCGGGCGTGCGCCCGGTCCGGGGCGCGGGGCGTTCGCGTTCGGCGCGGGACCCCGATCGGGCACCCCCGGTCGCTGTTGTGGCTCTCGACCCGGAAGCGGACCGCGCTGGGTGCGACCACCGCGCGGGTCATCGCCGGGTGGGGGCTCGTAGGGCGAAGTCACTGACAAGGTCTCCAAAGCTCGTATCGGTCTGATGGGCTCGCTCCGCGACGCCCCGAGGGGCACGGCGCGTGCACCATCGTCGGGCCGGGCGGGGTCATTCCGCGGCGGTGCGCCGGTTCACCCGGGAACCGGAACGCCGGCCCTGCGGCGTCTTCCCGAGCACATAGGACTGCACCAGATGATTCCAGCTGCATGTCCGGCACACCTCGACCACATGAACCGAGAATTCCTCTCGGGTCTCGGCCAGGCGTACCAGCTCTTCCGGGCTGCGCGCCGAACCCGCGACCGGCCCCAGGCCGTCGCCGTAGACCCAGGATACGAGGGTGAGTTGTTCCTTCCGGCAGATAGGGCATGTAACCTCGCTCCCCCGGCCGTGAAATTTGGCCGCACGCAGCAGGTAGGGATTGGCGTCACATACCTCGGCGACATCGACACGGCCCGCATAGACGTCAGCCAGCAGCGACCTGCGCCGGAGCGCATAGTCGACCACTTGCCGCTGAATTCGCACGCTCCCAGAGTAGCGGTGATGTATTTGCGCCGCCCGCGGCTGCATGGGATCCGTCCGGTCGGCGGCCGCCGGAGGCGGGGTCGGCCGGACTCCTCGGGGGCCGAGGCATATTCGCACCACGCGGGATTATCCGGTCTCCGGGGCGCCGGATTTCCCCGGTCGCGGCTCGGTGGGGTCGTTCAACCTCGCCGCCGGAGACAGTGTTTGGCGCACTTGGGCCATCGCGGCATTCGGTTTCCGGGCGGTCGCGGCCGCGTGAACAGCTGAAGGAAGCGCGGTACGAGCATCGCCGGAGCCGTACGATCCGGAGGTGTCCACCGCAGTTCCCGCTGATTCCATCCGCGCCCGGGATATCGATCGCGCCGAAACGTCCACCCTGCTGGACGCCGCATACGCGGAAGGGCAACTCGAGGCCGGCGAATACCACGACCGGGTTGCCCAGGCTCGCAGCGCGAAAACCCTCGGTGAACTGCGACGACTGGTCGCCGATCTGCAGACCCCGGCCGCTACGGGCCGCCTGTCGCCGGGGGCGGCACACGAATCCCGGTCCGCAGCGAGCCGGGCCGGAACGAAGGCGGGCTATCCGCCGCGGACGCGGGCGCGCGACGCCGACCGGGCGAACGCGGGTGCGCTCATCGACGCCGGGCGGCAGGACGGCCAGCTGACCGAGGAAGAGCACCGGGTCCTGACAGAACTGCTCGGTTCGGCCCGCACACTCGGCGAATTGGCAGATCTGGTGGCCGACCTACAGGGCAGTCGCCGGGTACCGACTCGCCCGGTGCCCGCCGTACCCCCCGTTTCCGGCCGGAATCCGGCGCTGCTGCTCGCGGCGGGGTTGGTGGCCGCCTTCGTGGGTTTCGCGGTGACAAGCCCCGATTCCGGCTCACCGGTCCCGGAGGCCGCCCCAGGGTCGGCCGCGGCTCCGGGCCGGGACGACATCGCTGCGGTGGTGATCGAGACGCCCGATCTACTGACCAGCGCGGGTCTGGCGCACTTCCTCGCGGAATACCGCGAGAAATTCGGAGATATGGCGGCGGACAGCGTCTACCTCTACCCCGAATTCGCGACCATCGATCGGGCCGTACCGGGCGCGACGAACCGAGAGGTCGGCTACGACTATCGGGGTGGATTCACGCAGTCCGATGACATCACCACTCGACGAACCGATACACAAGCGATGGATCTGGGGCTCCTGGACCCCGCTGCCATCGGGACGGCGGCCGCGAACGCGGTCGAGGCCACCCGAGTGCCCGGCGGTGCCGTCTCGATGATGATCGTCGCTATCGAGTCCTCCGGCGATCTCGCCGGTCGTCCGGTTGTCCGGATCTACGTGCAGAACGAATTCGACGAATCGGGGACTGTATACGTCGACCCCGTGGGCGCGATTCTCGATATCTCGATCTTCGAAGGGTAGGCCCGTGGCGACGAACCAACTCCGGGCGCGCGACCGCGACCGCGCCGATATCTGCGGACTGCTCGATACCGCGCTGGCCGAGGGCCAGCTCACCGCCGGTGAACACGAGCAGCGCACCGCGGCCGCGATGCGGGCGAAATCGTTCGGCGAACTCGATGCGCTGATCGACGATCTGCAGATACCCGGCGACCTCGTGAATGTGCCGGTCCTGCGTGGCCGGCGGCGCTCACGGCCGTGGTGGATACCGGTCGGCGTGGTCGCCGCCGCGCTGGCCTTCGGTGCGCTGGGCGGTCTCTCGGCGGGTGGTGAGGATCAGCCCGCCGCGCGCGCCGTGCTGCCGGATACGACGACGGCGGCCGGGATCGCCGATTTCGTGGAGGTCTATCGTGCCGAGTTCGGCGATACGGTCGCCGACGAGGCCTCTTTCTACCCCGATCATGTGTCCGTCGATCGGTACGACCCCGTCACCCGGGTGCAGACCTCCTACACCTATCGCGACGGTGAGTTCGACGACTGGACCACCAGCACCTCGCGGGCTGCCGAGGAACCCACCCTGGACCTGGGAGAGATCGATCTGACCGCGCTGGCGGGGCTGCTTGCCGGGGCACCGCAGACCGCGAAGGCGCCGGGCGGGACGATCGACTATATCTCGGTGACCTACGAATCCTCTCGGCACGGCGCCGCCGAGCCGATGGTGGAGATCTTCGTGGAAAACGAAGCGAAATCGGACAGGGGCTGGTTCCAGGTCGCTTTCGACGGGGAGCCGCTGGCCGTCCACCCGATAGATTGACGACCGATCGACACAGGCTCATCGGCAGGTGGACGAGGCCGTGGTGGGTGAGTTCGCTCGCGTAGAACTCGACTCACTGGGTTGCGTCGGGATCGGCGGCTTGGGGGCGGGTGAATTGGCTGTTTACGGGGGTGGTGGGGGGTTGATGTTCGCTTTGGGGTGTGTGATGCATCGCGCTGAACTATGCGTGGTTATATCGGTCCGATATAGTGGGTAACTGCATCCATTGGTTAGGTCTGTACGGAAGTCAGGGGGTGAAGCCCGTTGCTCGAACTGGCAATCCTCGGGCTGCTCCTGGAATCGCCCATGCACGGCTACGAGCTGAAGAAGCGGCTCACCGGTCTACTCGGGGCGTTTCGGGCTTTTTCCTACGGATCGCTGTATCCGACCCTGAAACGAATGAGGACGGACGGGCTGATCGCGGAGGAAGTACCCGAGGGACTGTCGACGACCCGCCGGGCCCGGCGGGTCTACCAGCTGACCCCTACCGGTCGGGAGCGTTTCAACGACCTCCTGGCCGATACCGGTCCGCAGAACTACACCGATGACGGCTTCGGCGTCCACCTCGCCTTCTTCAGCCGTACCCCCGCGGAAGCACGGGTACGGATCCTGGAGGGCAGGCGGCGTCAGGTCGAGGAGCGCCGAGAGGGGTTGCGGGAAGCGGTCAAGAAGGCGAGTGGATCGCTGGATCGCTACACCCGTCAACTCCATCAACTCGGACTCGAATCAAGCGAGCGCGAAGTGCGCTGGCTCAACGAGTTGATTGCGGCGGAGCAATCGACGAAGGCGGCACCACAGAAAGAGGGAAATACCGGCCATGAGTAGTGGAGACACCAACAAGTCCAGTGTTCGCGTCGCCATCGTGGGTGTGGGCAACTGCGCCTCTTCGCTCGTCCAGGGCGTCCAGTACTACCGGGATGCCGACGATTCCACGACGGTGCCCGGACTGATGCATGTGCGGTTCGGCGAATACCACGTTCGTGACGTGCAGTTCGTGGCCGCCTTCGACGTGGACGCCAAGAAGGTCGGCTTCGACCTGTCCGAGGCGATCTTCGCCAGCGAGAACAACACCATCAAGATCTCCGACGTAGCGCCGCTCGGCGTGACCGTCCAGCGCGGCCCCACCCTCGACGGCATCGGCAAGTACTACGCCGAAACCATCGAACTCGCCGAATCCGACCCGGTCGACGTCGTCAAGGCGCTGAAGGACTCCGAGGCCGACGTCCTCGTGTCCTACCTGCCGGTAGGCTCCGAAGAAGCCGACAAGTTCTACGCCCAGTGCGCGATCGACGCCGATGTGGCGTTCGTCAACGCGCTGCCGGTGTTCATCGCCTCGGATCCGGAATGGGCCGAGAAGTTCCGCGCCGCGGGGGTCCCGATCGTCGGCGACGACATCAAGAGCCAGGTCGGCGCCACCATCACCCACCGGGTGATGGCGAAACTGTTCGAGGACCGCGGTGTCCAGCTCGACCGCACCATGCAGCTGAACGTCGGCGGCAACATGGACTTCAAGAACATGCTGGAGCGTGAGCGACTGGAATCGAAGAAGATCTCCAAGACCCAGGCGGTCACCAGCAACCTGAAGAAGGAAATGGGCGCCGGCGATGTGCATATCGGCCCCTCCGACCACGTGGGCTGGCTCGACGACCGCAAATGGGCCTACGTCCGCCTCGAAGGCCGTGCCTTCGGTGATGTACCGCTGAACCTGGAGTACAAGCTCGAGGTGTGGGACTCACCGAACTCGGCCGGCATCATCATCGACGCGGTTCGCGCCGCGAAGATCGCCAAGGACCGCGGCATCGGCGGACCGGTCATCCCGGCGTCGGCATACCTGATGAAGTCCCCGCCGCAGCAGCTGCCCGACGATATCGCCCGCACACAGCTGGAAGCTTTCATCATCGACGCGTAAGCGGTCGAGAGCAGAACCCGGCCGCCGTGAACACTCGAAATGTTCACGGCGGCCGGGTCTGTTGTGGGAGCGGCGTGGGAGTTCCGGAATCGGGCCCTGGTCCCCGGCCACCGAGACGGTACGGTTTCGTCGTGACCGAAGCCTCCGCCTTGCCCGACACCGGGTCGGCCTATGACGCCGTCGCCTCTCTCTACGCCGAGCTCTTCAGTGACATGCTCGATGCCTTACCGCTGGAACGTGCACTGCTTGCCGCGTTCGCCGAACTCGTACAAGCTCACGGCGGCGGACCGGTCGCCGATATCGGATGTGGCCCCGGTCAGGTCACCGCTCACCTACGGGCGCTCGGATCGAATACGTTCGGCGTCGACCTTTCGCCCGCAATGATCGCCTTGGCCCGGCAGGCGTATCCGGAGCTGCGGTTCGAGGAGGGATCGATGACCGCTCTGGACCTCCCCGACGAAGTGCTCGGCGGCATTCTCGCTTTCTACTCGATCATCCACCTACCACCTGAGCAACTGCCGGTCGTGTTCACCGAATTCCAGAGAGTGCTGGCGCCGGGCGGCTACCTGCTACTCGGATTTTTCGCCGGCCCCGATGCGCAACCGCGAGAGTTCGACCACAAGGTGGCGCTTGCCTACCGATGGTCGCCCGACAGTCTCGCGGAACTGTTGGCCGCGGCCGGGTTCGTCGAGGTCGGCCGTCTGCTGCGGGAGCCGCACGAGGGCGAACGGGGCCGACAGGCCCAGCTGCTGGTTCGCAAGCCGCCGAGGTCCTGATCGTTGTCACCCGCGGTGGGGGCGGGTCGCTTCCGACGGTGAACGCGGGTCTTCGGGGATGTTGAGGGTGGGCTTGTTCGTGGGGTGAGTGGTGGGGTCACTTGTGAAGGTGGGGGGTGGCTCGTGCAGGTTGGGGGGCTTGCTTGTGAAGGTGGGGGGCCGCTCATGAAGGTGGGGGGTCGCTCATGAAGGTGGGGGGTCGCTCGTGAAGGTGGGGGTGGGGTCGCTCGTGAAGGTGCTGTGTTTTTGGCGCGCTGGCGCGCGCGGGGTTGAGGCCCTGAAGTCTCGCCGTTCAGGCCTCGAGACTCGCGCCTGCGGCGCATGCGCTTCGAGGCCTGAACGGCGAGACGGCCTCAACCCTTTGGGGTGTCTCGTAAGACTCGACTCATTGGGTTGGGTCGGGATTCGACGTGCGGGTCGGTGTTGGGGCTGTTGGGGATGGTAGCTCGGGTGGGTGGGAAAATCGGGCGGGTATTCAGTCCAGGGAGACGTAGACCTCTACCGAGGTCGGTCCTATGTAGCGTTCCAGTTCGGCGGTGTGGGAACGGGTTATCGTGCCTGCCTTCTCCGCTTCCCGGACCCTTGCCCATGCTGTGCGGAGCAGGTCGTAGGGTTTCTCGGTGACCACGAACTTTGCGTAGCGGCCGGTCGGGACCCGGGTGAGAACATCGCCCGGATCCAGGTCGTCCATACCTTTGATCTCGTAGCCGAGTACGGCTACCGCGTGGTCGCCCTGGCCGATGTAGGCGGCGACGCGGGGGACGTTCTTCTCGCGGGAGAGGTAGCGGTCCCAGGTGAAGTTCACCAGGTCGAGGTCGCGGGCGGTCACTTCACGGCCGGCCAGCGGGATGGTCAGCCCGGCTACCAGGCTTTCGTCGAGTTCGACAATTTCGAAGTCCACAGCTGTTCCTACCTGCTCACCGAATCATCTTCTGCCAGTGCGACGAACACTTCCACCGTGTGCTCGTCGGGGTAACGCTCGTAGTCGCCGGCATACGAGCGGATCAACCGCCCGGCGGCCTCGGCGTCCCAGATCGCGCGCCACAGGGTCACGATCGTTTCGCCCAGGTCGTCGCCGCTGAGGGTGAACCGCGCGTAGCGGCCGGCGGGGATACGGGCGAGGACATCGCCGGGTAGTAGGTCGTCGAGGCTGTGACAGCGGTAGCCGATGATATGGGTGAGGTAGGAGTTGATCTCCGGGGCATGATCGACGAACGCGCTGGCGGGGTGACCGGGTAAGGAGCGAGCCAGGGTACGTTTCCAGGCTTCTTCGACTCTGGTGCGGCGCGGCCCTTCCACGGCGAGTGCCGGGCTGCGTAGCACCATTCCCGCCACCAGCGTTTCCGGGCGGTCAACGACATTGAATTCCACCGGCATAGCCCCTATGTCTCGTCATACGTCGTCGCTCCAGCGCATATCCTCCCGCACGCCAGTCCCGGCACGGGCGTCGGCCCGGGCCGGGCCGGTCGGTCGGATGGGCGACATCTCACTCTTGGCCAACGATGCTGCCACGCCGACCGTTCCTTCGGAGGGATCACGACCGGAATCTGTAGATCACGGTACGGGTATCGTGACGCCGGGCAGGATTTCGACGACTCGTGGGGCCGGCGGCGGGGGCGGTGCCGGTGGTGCCGGTGCGGGCGCGGGCCCCTCCACCGGGGGAGGGGCCGGTGCCTGCGGTTCCGGCTGGTATTCGGGTTCGGGCACATACGGTTCGGAGGCGGGCGGGATCACGATGAACGGTTGCTGGGGGGACGGCTGTTGCTGCTGCGGCTCCGGTTGCCGGGGAGGCTGCGGGTTGAGGATGTCGTAAGGGTTGCCCGAAGGCTGCTGGGGTGCGGCGGGGACGACCGGGGCGGGGTTCGACGGCGGTGCGCCGATCTGCTCGACAGGGGTATCGACCAAAGCGCCGTCCATGGTCTGTTTCCAGATATCGGAGGGGAGACCGGACCCGTAGATCGGGCCGCCGCCCGCGGTCACGATCGGGAGATTCGATTCGGTACCGACCCAGACCGCGGTGGACAGCGACGGGGTGAAGCCCACCATCCAGGCATCCTTGTTCTGGCCGGTATCACCCAACTGGGTGGTGCCCGTCTTGGCCGAGGAGGGTCGCCCGCTGAGCCCGTGACCATTGGAATACGACGCGATGGGAAGCATGGCCGCTGCGGTCTGGGCCGCGATGGTCTGCGGAATCCGCTGTTCGGCGGGTGGCGGTTGCGCGCCGGTCCGCTGCTTCGGTTCACCGCCGCGATCCAGCAGGACGCGGCCGTCGCCGCGGACCACGCGCTGTACGAAGTACGGCTGGTGGTAGCGGCCATCGCCGGCGACGGTGGCATATGCCGACGCCATGTCGATCGGCCGCACCAGATAGGTCCCGAGCACGATGGAGGGCATGGGTGCCGAACCCATCTCGGTGAGCGACTGGCCCGGGACTCCGGGAATATCCTGGGGGATACCGGCCTGATGGGCGGCGTCGGCGATCGCCTGGGGGCCGTTGTTCATGGCGAGGGTGAGCCGGTAGAAGCTGGTGTTGAGGGAGCGTTTGTAGGCCTCGCTCACACTGCAGGTACCGCAGGATTCGTTCTCGACATTGCGTACCAGCACACCGTTGACATCCACGGGCGCACTGTCGAAGGCCCGGGAGAGCGGGATGCCCTGCTGCAATGCTGCGAGGACCGCGAAGGTCTTGAACGCCGATCCCGTCTGGACCGGGGCCTGGGCGAAGTCGAAACCGATACCGTCGGCGCCACCGTAATAGGCGCGTACCGCTCCGGAACGCGGGTCGATGGAAGTCACCGCGGTTCGCAGTTCCGGCGGCTGTCCGTCGAGGGCGCCGGTCACGGCGGCGGTGGCCGCCTGCTGGGCTTTCGCGTCGATAGTGGTGGTGATCTGCAGTGCGCCGGTGTTCAGCTCTTGATCGGAGATCCCGGCGTCGGACAGTTCGCGCAACACCTGGGCTTTGATATGGCCCTCGGGGCCACGCGTGCTGTTCGCGTCCTCGGGAGCGGGCGGCGGGACCGTCGGTGGGAAGACGATCGCGTCGCGCTCACCCGGGGCCAGTGCCTTCATCTCGACCATTCCGTTGAGCACGTAGTTCCAGCGTTGCAGCAGCTGGGGGAGCCGCGCCTGCGGATCCAGCGCGGACGGGGAGCGGATGAGGGCGGCGAGGACGGCGCCCTCGGCGGTGGTCAGTTCGAGCACCGGTTTCCCGAAATAGGCCTCGGCGGCGGCAGCGACACCGTAGGCGCCACGACCGAAGTAGATGGTGTTCAGATAGGCGCCGAGGATCTCGTCCTTGCTCCATTCCTTCGACATCTTCGACGAGATGATCAGCTCGTGGGCTTTGCGGCTGACGGTGCGCTCGGAGTCGAGGAAAGCGTTCTTCACATACTGCTGGGTGATCGTGGAACCGCCCCCGGCGTTGGCCCGGCCCAGTACGTTGTCGCGAACCGCGCGCAGCAGACCCGACGTGGAGAAACCGGGGTTGCTGTAGAAGTTGCGGTCCTCCGCGGACAGCACCGCCTCACGGACGTGTTCGGGTACATCCGACAGCGGCACCGGGGTGCGGTTGCCCTCCGGTGGCACGACCTTCGCCAGCACGGTCGTGCCGTCGGCGGCCGTGATGGTGGCGGTCTGGTTGATGGGCACCGTCCCGGCGGCCGGGATCTCGGCACTCCAGTAGACCAGCGCGACCAACAGCGCGGGGACCGCGACCAGAATGGTGAACAGCCAGAGCAGCAGATGGCGGATGCGCCGGCCGCGTGTCCGGTGCGGACGGATATATGCGGGCGGCCGGGGTGGGTGGGGATTCGGCCCGGAATCGTCGAGCTGGTTCCAACCGGCTATGGACGGATACCGGGGTGGCTGGGGTGTGTTGCGACCACGTCTGGAACGGAACGAGCTCACGATCATCTCCTCTCGGAGCGTCGGAAAAACTCAGGCGCACCACCGCCGGTCCTCAGGATACCCAGTGATCAGCTTTTGACGCCGCCCGCGGTGAGCCCGGAGATGATTCGCCGCTGGAAGACGAGTACCAGTATCACCAGCGGAACGGTCACCAACGTGCCCGCGGCCATGATCGCCGCATACGGTTCCACCAGGGGATTGTTCCCGGAGAAACGGGCGATTGCCACGGTCACCGGTTCCGTTTCGCTACCGGATAGGACTCGGGCGAGTAGATATTCGTTCACGGCGGCGATGAACGCCAGGATCGCGGTGGTGAACACCGCGGGCGCGGCCAGCGGCAGCATCACCAAACGGAAGGCCTGGACTTTGGTGGCGCCGTCGATACGGGCCGCCTCCTCGAGTTCCCATGGCAGTTCGGCGAAGAACGAGGCCAGGATGTAGACGGTCAGCGGCAGCACGAAGGAGATGTTCGGCAGGATGAGCGCCTGGTACCTGCCGATCCAGCCGATATCGGTGAACAGCTGGAACAGCGGGGTCACCAGCACTACGACCGGGAACATCGACGCGCTCAGGATCAGTCCGGACACCAGGTAGCGACCCTTGAAGGTGAGCCGTGCCAGCGCGTAGGCGGCCATGATCCCGATGACCAGCGCGATCGCGGTGGTGGCGGTGCCGATGATCACGCTGTTGAGCAATGCCCGGCCGAAATCGTTACCGCGGCTGGTGTCGAAGGCGTCGCGGAAGTTGTCCAGGGTGACGTGGGTGGGCCACGGCGTGGGATCGAAGGTGTAGGCGGGGTCGCGGAACGCGGTCACCGCCATCCAATAGAACGGGCCCAGCCCCCACAGGAACACGATCAGGGCGCCCACGTAGATACGGGCCGAGCCGAGCCTGCGCCGCCAGGACGATGCCGGCCGGGCGGCCCCGGTTTGCTGTGTTGTTGTCACCGCGGCCATCACGCCTTCCGCTGTTCTTCCTGCGTCCGCACCGCGTTCGCACCCAATACCTTCACCAGCAGGAAGGCCGCCGCGAAGATCAACAGGAAGGTGATCGTCGACAGCGCCGCCGCACTGTTGGGACCCTGCCGCGTCTGCTCCACCACCAGCACCGACAAGGTCCGGGTGGCCGGCAGATCATTTGTCATGATGGCGGGCAGGTCGTACATGCGCAGCGCGTCCATGGTGCGGAACAGCACCGCGACCAGCAACGCCGGCTTGAGCAGCGGCATGGTGATCTGGGTGAACCGCTGCCAGGCCGAGGCGCCGTCCACCCGCGCCGCCTCGTAGACGTCCTCGGGGATGATCTGCAGTCCGGCCAGCAGCAGCAGCGCCACGAACGGCGCGGTTTTCCACACATCGGCGGCGATCACCGCGAAACGGGCCGGCCAGGCGTCGGAGGTCCACAGGATCTCGGTGCCGAACACGGTGTTGACCACACCGTCGTACTGGAACATGAATTCCCAGAGCCGGGCCGTCACCGCCGTCGGGATCGCCCACGGGATCAGTACCGCCGCACGCAGCAGCGCCCGGCCCTTGAAGGTTTTGCCCATGACGATCGCCATGCCCAGCCCGATCGCCACCTCCAGCGTCACCGTGACGACCGCGAAGAACAGCGTGACGCCGACGGCACCCCAGAACTCGGAGCCCAGATTGCCGGTCGGGCATTCGGTGACGCCCCCGGTGATCACCTGGCACTGACCGACGAGCCAGTGCAGGTAGTTGTAGAAGGTGCCTTCGCCGCTGTCGACGAAACGGCCGGTCGCCGGATCGAGCTGATCGTCGTAGGTGAACGACATCCACAGCGCCCGCAGCACCGGATAGCCGATCACCACGGTGAGCGCTATCAGTACCGGCGCGACGAACAGCCACGCCCGACCCGACAGGCGGGCTTCATCACGAAGCCTGCCGGCCGTCCCACGATCCGCGCGTGCGTTCGCGGGCTTTTCTGTACGGACCGACGCCTGCGCGTCCGTTCCGGAAGGATCCGACACCGTTACTCTCTCCTACGGGCTCGCCGGGTCCGGTTGAACCGCTACGATCCGGCCGTCTCGATGCCCTTCTGCATGCCGATGATCGCGTCGTTCACGGACTTGGTTCCGGTCAGGGCAGCATAAGCATTGTCCTGAATGGCTTTGGACACCGCCGGATAGAACGGTGTGACCGGTCGGGGCACCGCGCTGGCGATGGAATCCTTCAAGGCGGGCAGGTACGGCATCTTGGCGATGAGCGCCGGATCGTCGTAGATCGAGGCTCGCACCGACGGCAGCGCGCCGGAGGCGATGATGTGCTGGGCTTCCTCGCCGATCAGGTATTTCAGGAAATCCAGGGCGGTGGCCTTGTTCTCGGAGTACGCGCTGATCGCGGCGTTGTAGCCGCCGAGCGTGGAGGCGCCGATACCGGTGTCGCCGGGGAGCGGGGCGACCCCGAATCTATCCTTGACCGCCGAGGCCTCCGAGGAGGCGTCACCGTAGGTGGAGGGCCAGCTGCGCAGGAACATGAGCTTGCCCTGCGTGAACGCGGCACCGCTCGTCGGTTCTTGGAAGGTGATGGCTTCGCGCGGGATATCGCCGACCCGGTAGGCGTCGACCAGTTGCTCGAGCCCGGCCCGCGACTGCGGGCTGTTCACTGTGGGGGTGCGGCCGTCGGTGCCGACGAAGGTGCCGCCGAAGGCGTTGATCACCTCGGCGGTGTTCACGGTCAGGCCCTCATAGGGGGCGAACTGGCCCGCGTAGCAGCCGATCTGGTTATCGCGGGCCAGCGGGCAGGCGGCGCGCATCTCGGCCCAGGTACGGGGAGCGTCGGGTATCAGGTCTTTGCGGTAGAACAGCAGGCCACCGTTGGTGTTGCGCGGTGCGGCGTAGAGAGTGCCGTTGTAGGTGGCGCCGGCCACCGGCGGCGAGAGCAGCGGGGAGGTGTCGATGGTGAACTGATCCTCCAGCGGCTGGATCCAGCCCTTGGCCGCGAACTCCGCGGTCCACGGCACATCGAGGGCGACCACGTCGTAGTCCGTCGACTTCGCGCGCATGTGCTCGACGAGATCGTCGTACTGCGCCGAGGCGTCGTTGGATTGCTCCTTGTAGGTGACCTGCTCGTCCGGGTGGGTGGCATTCCAGTTGTCGATCACCTGCTTGACCGCACCGGTCTCGGTGGTGTCCTTACCTTCGACGTAGGTGATCGGGCCGCGTCCGTCCTGGTTCATGCCGAGCTGTTCATCGGTGTCACTGGCGTTGCAGGCGGTGGCAAAGGTCACGGTCAGCAGCGCGATCGGCCATAGGACGAGCGCGGCACGTAGGGACGGCGCCTTCTTGAAAGCCATCGCGGAACTCCAGGGTCGACACGTGAGCGGCAGCACAAGGCAACATACATGGTGTGCACCGTCGGTGTCGGATACTCCTGGATCGAAGTGCGCTGAACCCCGCCCGCCGCGGCCCGCGCGCGGCAGGCCGTGCGGTCCGCCGGAATGTGTGGCAGTGCGCATAACTACTGGTGGCGGAGCCGGTGCGGATGCCTGTGCCCGTCTCGCGGCCGCCACGACCAGTAGGCTGGTGCCCGATGTCTTCCGCGAACGCAGTATCCGAACGTCTGCTCACCAGGATCGGCGGACTGCTGCGCAAAGCCGAATCCACCGACAACGAGCACGAGGCCGAGGCTTTCCTCGCCGCGGCGCAGCGGCTGGCGACCCGGTCCTCGATCGATCTGGCCGTGGCGCGGGCACACACCCGGGACCGGGAACGGCCCGACGTGCTGATCCAGCGGATGATCCCGATCGGTGAACCCGGGCGCAAGGGGTTGCGCACCTATGTGCAGTTGTTCGTGGCGATCGCCGGCGCCAACGATGTGCGCTGCGATGTCGCCCGCACTTCCACCCAGGTCTACGCCTACGGGTTCGCCGCCGATATCGCCGTCTGCGAGGCGCTCTACTCCAGCCTGCTGGTGCAGATGGTGCGGGCCTCGGACCGATACATCAAATCCGGGGATTATCGGTCGGCGACCGTGGAGAAGGTGGTCACCGAACGTCGCGCCGGGCGCCGGGTACGCCGGGTGGCGCGGGTACCGGTGGCCGGAGTGACGGCCCGGCTGAATTTCCAGTTGGCGTTCGCCGAGCGGATCGGAATCCGGCTGGCCGAGGCCAAAAAGGAGGTCGAGCGGGTCGCGACCACGCGGAACGCGGACGCGGCCGAATCCGTGTCCCCGGAGCAGGCCGCGGATACGGCGCTCGCGCTGCGGGGCAAGGACATCGAATTGACCGACTTCTACACCCGCACTTCCGATGCCCGCGGTACCTGGCGCGGACCGCACACTTCCACCGGGTACGCGCCGGCCGCCCGGCGAGCGGGAGACCGGGCCGGGCAGGCGGCCAGGCTCGGCCCCGCCCGCGAGCTGGACGGCGCGCGCGGGCAACTCCCCGAATAGCCCGCGATGAGTGCCGTGCGGGATACCCAGCGCGCCAGGGTGTACGACGCGGAACAACTGGTGCGCTCGATATTCGATCGAGCAGCGGAATTCGGGCAGCGAACTGTCGAAGTGCACGGGTCGCGGTTGACTCTCCCGGTGGAACGGAGATTCGCCTCGGTGGATTCGGTGCAGCAGTACTGCGATCTAGTGCTCGCACTGGGCTGGGTCGCGGCCACCTGGGATCGGGCCGGGGTGCCCATCCGGGTTCGTGCTCGCGCCGGAAGCGTTGCCGCCCACTATGAATCCGACGTCGCGGTGCTGGCAGTGCCGGTCGCCGCCCGACGTTCGGGACGCGGACGGACGGCGTGGGCGCTCCGGGAACTGGTGGTATTGCACGAGCTCGCCCATCACCTCGAACCGAGGCCGGAAACGGCGGCGGCGCACGGGCCCGGATTCTGTGGTCGCTATCTGGAATTGGTGGAGGGCGTGATCGGACCCGAGGCGGGGTTGTTGCTGCGGATGACTTTTCACGACTGCGGAGTGCGGGTGGAGTGAGTGGTGCACGCCCGGCGGTTCTTCAGCGAGGGGCGGCCGGATCGGTGTCGAGCCGGGTGAGGAAAAAGGTCCGGATGTCCTCGGCGAGCAGTTCCGGTACCTCCATCGCGGCGAAGTGACCGCCGCGGTCGAACTCGGACCAGTGCCGGATGTCGTAGAGCCGTTCGGCCAGCGGTCGCACCGACTGGGTGATGTCATGGGCGAATACCGCCACGCCGAGCGGTACGGGGCACGGTTCGGTCCGTCGCGCAGCCTCGCGGCTCAGTCGCGCGGAGGAGGCCGCGGTGGCGGTCAGCCAGTACAGCGAGACGTCGGTGAGGATCCGTTCGTCGTCGACCGGGGTGCTCGGATCGGTCCACTGGGCGAAGCGTTCGGCTATCCAGGCGAGCTGGCCGACCGGTGAGTCGGTCAGCGCGTAACCGATGGTCTGCGGCGTGGTTGCCTGCAGAGCCTGGTACGGCGGTCGGTTCGCCATCAGCTGCTTGATCTTGTCCAGCCGCGCCTGATCGGTTGCGGTCAGTTCGATTCCGGCTTCGGGGTCGGGTCGGGTGGGCAGGTAATTGACGTGCACTCCGACGACGTGTTCGGGCGCCGACGCGCCCAGCGCGGTCGAGATACCCGAGCCGAAGTCGCCGCCTTGTGCGCCGTAGCGCTGGTAGCCGAGGCGGTGCATGAGTTCGGCCCAGGCGCGGGCGACCCGGGTGGTGTCCCAGCCGCGTTCGTGGGTGGGTCCGGAGAATCCGAAGCCGGGGATGGACGGGATCACGAGGTGGAAGTCGCGGGAGAGGGGTTCGATCACATCGAGGAATTCCAGGAACGATCCGGGCCAGCCGTGGGTGAGGATCAGCGGGAGCGCGTCGGATTTCGGTGAGCGAACGTGGACGAAGTGAATGTTCTGGCCATCGATTTCGGTGGTGTAGTGGGGGAGTTCGTTGAGTGCGGCTTCGTGTTCGCGCCAGTTGTAGCCGGTGCGCCAGTGCTCGGCCAGTTCCTGGAGTCGTGCCAGCGGGAAGCCGTAGTCCGTTCCGGCGTCGGTGATCTCGTTGGGCCAGCGAGTGCGGGCGAGTCGGTCGTTCAGGTCGTCGAGGTCGGACTGCGGGATGTCGATCTCGAAGGGGGTGATGGCAGCCGGGTTCACGGTGGTCTCCTGGGTGGCGGCGCGGGGGTCGGTAGCGGATGTGGAGGATGCGCATCCGGTCACGGTGAGTGCGAGGGCGATTGCGGCCGAGCCGGCGTATCGAACGAACCCGTCCATGTAACGTCTCCTATTGTTGGTGAGGCCAACGTTAGCAAACGTTGGTGAAACCAACAAGTGGATGGAGGGTTCGCCCGACCTACTCGCGGTCCGGAACGCTGCCGTCGGCGCATGTGGCGCCGGGCATCAATTCTCCGTGCGCCGCAGCTCCAGCAAGCGCCGCATTCGGGTGATCCACCAATCAGCGCGCTCCGCGTCCGGGTGGCGGTACTTCGCCAGCAGATCGGGGTCGGGCACGGGGGCGGTGCGCGGAACCGGGAGGTAACCGTCGACCGGACGCAGCGACTCGGCGACGATATCGCCTTCGAACAGATTCACCGTGCCGAGTCCGCAGGCGTGGTCGAGTTCGGGAAGAGCCCCGGCCAGGGCGAGCTGCGCGGCGAGTCCGACGCTGGTTTCCAGGGCCGAGGAGATCACGCACGGCAGTCCGGCGGCCGCGGCGACCTCCAGTGCCCGCCGGACACCGCCGAGCGGAGTGCATTTCAGTACCGCGATATCCGCGGCGCCGGCCACCGCGACGCGCAGTGGGTCCTCGGCGCGGCGGATCGATTCGTCGGCGGCGATCGGCACGGCGACACGGCGGCGCACCGCGGCGAGCTCCTCGATCGTGCGGCACGGTTGCTCGACATACTCCAGTCCGCCTGCGGCCCGGTCTATTTCGCGAATGCTCCGGACGGCGGTCTCGACATCCCATACGGCGTTGGCGTCGACCCGGATCGCACCGCCGGGTCCCAGGGCCGACCGTACGGCCTCCACCCGGGCCAGGTCCTCCGGCAGTGAGCCGGGGTGATCGGCGATCTTCACCTTCGCCGTACGGCAGCCCGACCCGGCGACGATCGTGTGCGCCCGTTCCGGGGAGACGGCCGGCACCGTGCAGTTGACCGGAATCCGGTCCCGCACCGGTTCCGGCCAGCCGACGGTGACCTGCTCGACAGTGGTATCGAGCCAGTGCGCTGCCTCGCGGTCTTCGTATTCGGCGAACGGGCAGAATTCACCCCAGCCGCGGGGCCCGCGCACCAACACCCCTTCGCGAACGGTGATCCCGCGGAATCGCGTCCGCAAGGGGATCGCGTAGACGTGGACCTCGTCCAGCCAGGGCAGTTCGCTCACCGGAACCACACTAGGCCGGGTGGTGCGGGTCGGCGGCGGATAACGGGAACCGAGGGTGCGGCACGGATCTTCCCGTCGACGACCTCGTGCACCGGTCCATGGCGTCGGACCGGTGCGACCCGGAAACCGGGTTCCCCGCTCAGTTCAAGCGGCGACCGTCGTCGGGTGCGAAGAAGTAGACGTGCTCGGGGTCCGTGGCCAGCCGTACCCGGCTGCCCTTCGCCGGCGGGTTGCGCCAATCGGTGCGCGCCACGATCGTGTCCGCGCCCTGGGTGTTCTCGGTGGGGCGGCCGTAGATGAAGGCATCGGAACCCAGTTCCTCGACCACATCCACCTCGATCTCGATACCCGAATCACCGGTCTCCAGGTGCTCGGGGCGGATGCCCACGGTCACCGAGGCTCCCGCGGCGTCGGTGACCGAGCGTGGCAGGGGCAGCGCGAATCCACCGATCCGCACCGCACCGTCGGTGATCGGCAGCGTGAACAGGTTCATGGCCGGCGACCCCATGAATCCGGCGACGAACACGTTCGCCGGATCGCGGTAGAGGTCGCGCGGGGCGGCGCACTGCTGGAGCAGGCCGTCGCGCATGACCGCGACCCGGTCGCCCATCGTCATGGCCTCGACCTGGTCGTGGGTGACGTACACCGTCGTCGTCGACAGCCTGCGCTGTAGCTGGGCGATCTGGGTTCGGGTCTGCACCCGCAATTTCGCGTCCAGATTGGACAGCGGTTCGTCCATCAGGAACACCTGCGGATCACGCACGATGGCCCGGCCCATCGCCACCCGCTGCCGCTGACCACCGGATAGTGCCTTGGGCAGCCGGTCCAGCAGCGGTTCGAGATCGAGCAGACGGGCCGCTTCACGCACCCGGCGCTGGGACTCGTCCTTGCCGACTTTGGCGAGTTTGAGCGCGAAACCCATGTTCTCGGCGACCGACATATGCGGGTACAGCGCATAGTTCTGGAAGACCATCGCGATATCGCGATTCTTGGGATCGGAGTGCGTGACATCGCGGTCGCCGATCAGAATGCGACCGTCCGATACTTCCTCGAGTCCGGCGAGCATCCGCAGCGAAGTCGATTTCCCGCACCCGGAGGGGCCGACCAGCACCAGGAACTCACCATCGGCGATCTCGAGCTGCAACTGATCGACTGCGGGCGTTTTGGCCCCCGGGTACTGCCGGGTGGCGCGATCGAAGGTCACCGTGGCCACGGCTTGTTCACTTCCCTTCACCGGTTGGAACACGCGAAGTGGAGCGAATTCGCAACATGTGCGTGGTCATGGCGTCAGAGGCTACCGCTGGTGTTCTCGAGCTCCGCATGGTCTGTACGTTTTCGGTGCGTATCGTGCCAGTGAACGCATCGACTGTCCACCCCCGTCGGAGCCCTGCGCGACCTGCCGACCCGGGCCGCCGCGGGTCGCGCGGAACCAGCGAATCCCGACGGCCGGGCCGGTGTGGGTGCGGCGCCGGCCCGAACGACACCGCCCACTCGATGGTCAGGTTCGGAGCTGCTGCTCGCCCGCGCCGGAACCGAGGTGCCGGGCGAGGAAACGCTCGATCGCGCGGTACATATCGATCTGGTTGTCCGGGTTCACGAAACCGTGCCCTTCGTCCTCTTTGACCATGTACTCGACCTCGACCCCGCGCGCCCGTAGCTCCTCGACGAGGTCGTCGGATTGGGCGCGGACCACCCGTACATCGTTCGCGCCCTGGATCACCAGCAGGGGCGTGCGGATCCGGTCGAGGTGGTAGATGGGCGACCGGGCCGCGATATCGGCCGCCTGCTCCGGATCGTCGGGGTCGCCGACGAAACGATGGAAGTTGTTGACCAGGAACCGCCTCCCGAACTCGGGGATGGTCCGCATGAAACCCGCGAGATCGGAGATCCCGACATAATCGACTGCCGCCGCGAAGATATCAGGGGTACGGGTGACCCCGACCAGGGCGGCGTAACCGCCGTAGGAGCCGCCGAAGATCGCGACCCGGTCGGGATCGGCGTATCCCACACCGACGGCCCAATTCACCGCATCGATCACATCGTCGTGCATCCGCCCGGCGAATTCGCCGACCGCCGCTTCGACGAAAGCTTTTCCGTATCCGGTGGATCCGCGGAAGTTGACCTGCAGTACCGCGTAACCACGATTCGCCAGCAGCTGTACACCTGGGCTGTAGCCCCAGCTGTCACGGAACCACGGGCCGCCGTGCAGTTGTACGACCATCGGCAATCCGCACGGTTCGACCCCCACGGGCAGCGTCAGATGACACGGCAGTTCGAGTCCGTCGCGTGAAGGGACCGTCACCGGTGTCATCGGCGCCAGAGTCGCGGGGTCCAGATGCGGGAAAGGCCGGAAGAGCAGCCTGCTCTCCCCGGTGGTGTGGTCGTAGAAATAGGTGCGGCCGGGATCGCGGTCGTGGGTGAAAGAGACAACCCATCGCCGGCCGCTCTCGTCCGAGGAGATCGCGGCGAGGTCGCCGTCCGACAGCGCGGAAAGGTTCTCGAGCACCTCCGCGAATAGCGGGTCGAGGGGTCGGATCACCTGCCGTTCGCGCAGGTAGCGGGCGCCGATCAACTCGCCGGTCCGCCGATCGAGGATGAGCGGCGGTGGCAGTGCCGGGTTCACCATGGGGCGGGTGTCGAGATCGAAGGTGGGGTGACTGTCGACCTCGGTCTCCGCGCCCGAGGCCAGATCCACCCGGACCACCCGGGTGCGGTCGGTCCCCCGGTTGGAGCCGATCCACACTCCGGTTCCGTCGGGGGTGAGCTGCACCGGATAGACGCCCATCGGATAGTCCGTGCCGTCGAACACCAGGAGCGGATGCAGCGTGCCCGTCACGCTGTCCCAGCGCCCGAACTCGAAGTCGCCGCTCGCGGTCATCGTGGTGGCGAACAGTTCACTGCCGCGTCCGGGCACCCAATCCGAGACGTACCCCGGATTCTGTGCCAGCACAGTGATTTCGCCGGTGGCGATGTCGAGTTCGTGGAGATCGAATTCCTGGAGCGTCCTGAGATTCAGGGTCAGCAGTGCGCGCCCCGGCCTTTCGGCGGGCATTTCGAAATGCAGTACCCGCGACCCGGGGAACGGTGTGAGATCCACGGCCGCGGCGTCCGGGGCGTCCAGGTCGACCCGGTACAGATGCCAGTTCTCGTCGCCGCCGTTGTCCTGGGTGTACAGCAGCCGGCGCGGATCGTTGGTCCAGTGGTATTCCTGCACACTGCGATCCGCGTCGGCGGTGACGCAGCGCGGTGTCCTGGCCCCGTCGAGGTCTTCGATCCACACATTGAGGCGGTTTCGCCACGGTGCCAGATAGGCGATCCGGTTCCCGTCCGGCGAGAGGGAGGCGGCCGTGCGGACGGGTGGGCCGAAGAAGTCCTCCACGGTGACGAATTCCGGTAGTAGTTCGGGCAGTGCCATATCGATCCTTCCGGCTGTCGGTGGGTAGGCGACTGCGACCGGTAGCGGCGGTACCGTGGGTGTCCCACGTCCGGAGGTCGCTGTGCTCGATCGGACGCTGTGCTCGATCGGACGCTGTGCTCGATCGGACGCTGTGCTCGATGGCTGATGCCAGGAGACACCAGGCCGCAACGGCACGGTCAACGCCGATCCGGCGAGATCCAGGTCACATCGGTGGATCGGTTCGTGTCGTTCGCCACCGGGATGCCGTGCGCCGGGGTGCGCGCGCTTGACTGTGCCGCTACGGCACAGTTCAGGCTGGTATCGAGTCGGGCTGGTATCGAGCCGCCGCGTTGTGGCGGCGGAACCGGAGCGGAGGAGTCGGTCATGACGTGGAGTACCCGTCAGCTCGCGGAACTCGCGGGCACGAGCGTGCGCGCGGTCCGTCACTACCACGACATCGGTCTGCTCGACGAGCCCGAACGGGCCTCCAACGGCTACAAGCGGTACGGGGTAGCCCACCTGCTGCGTGTTCTGCGGATCAAACGACTCTCCGATCTCGGAATACCGCTCGCACAGATCGCCGAGATGGGTGAAGGGGAAGATTTTCCCCGTGACGCGTTACAGACTCTGGACGCCGAACTGGCGGCGACCATCGATCGGCTCCAGCGCATCCGAGTGGAACTCGCCCTGATCCTGCGGCAGGGCGCCTCCACCGATCTCCCATCCGATATGGGTCCGGCCACCGCCGTGCTCACCGACGCCGACCGCGACTTCACTGTCATCCTCACCCGGGTGCTGGGCCCCTCCGGTCTGGGTGCGCTGCGCGGTCTGCTGAACGAACAACGCACTGTGCCCGCGATGTCGGAATTCGACGAGCTGCCCGCCGAGGCCGACGAACCCACCCGTATCGAATTGGCCGAACGATTGGCCCCGTACGCCGGCGAGGTGAGCGCCGAATACCCCGAGATCGCCGCGCCGGCCACCGATTCGCCGGTGGGCGCGAAACGCGCGGCGGAAACGGTCGGCAAAGCTCTGCGAGATCTCTACAACCCGGCTCAGCTCGACGTCCTGGTCCGGGTCAACCGGCTGCTCTACGGATCGGATCAGCAGCGCCCGGGCGGGAACTGATACTCGCGGCTCGATCGATGTCCTCCCACGCTGTCCGGCGGCGGACCTCGGTGACCCGGTCCGGCTGCTCGGTGTAAACGGGTCTGCCGTGACTCGCATCGACTCCAGGTTTCGCCGATCGCGCAAGGCGCTCAACGGTGACTGCGGTGGGCGGTCTCCGGTTCAACGACGCGGAGGAGTTCGAGAGCCGTGACGCCCGGGGAGCCGGGTGGTGGTGTGAAGAGGCGGATTCGCTGATCCGCGGCCCGGGTCTGCGGCATCTCGAAGTCGAATTCGATGGCCCCGACAAGTCAAGCCCCCTCGCCACACGACAGACGGCGCCCGCCACCACCGCTACCGGGCAGTTGCGCTGCCGTGCCAGATGGCACGGTTCTTGCCGGCACCTGGTTCTGATCGTGAATACGGGCAGCAGTCGCTGGCGAATCTCGACATCACCTCGAGATTTTTTGTGATCGCCGATTTCGACACCACTGTTGGTGGTAGGCCCTAGCCCAGTGATGTCAATCTTTCCTGACCGGGGTCGGGAAGCATCCTGCCCCGCCGATGCCTGTATTCGTGAACGACCGACGCCAGAATTCGCGAACAACGACACCGAATTTCGCAAACGTCCGGTACCGAAATTCCCGAATAATGGCACAGAATTTCGCGAACAATCGGCACCGGGATTCGCGAACAATCGGCACCGGAATTCGCGAACAATCGGCACCGGAATTCGCGAACAATCGGCACCGGAATTCGCGAACAAAGCTCAGGCGTCCTAGCTGGGCGGCGGCTCCCATCGAAGACATAACACAAGTTCCCGACCGATTTCAGCTTCCTTGGAGCTATCGACCGGACCCGAAAATGGAAAGAGACCGGACAAGAACTGACCGCGGATTCCTTGCCAAAGTGCCACCGCTGGACGACTACTGGTTATAGGCGGCGTATCAAACAGACGAACCCTGCGCTGCTGCGGAAACCCCTTTTTTCGCGTTCACTGATCAGAAAGCAATATAATGGCACCTGTTATCACCTCACTGACACCCTCTTTCGGCCCTCCGGCGGGTTTCAACTCTGTAGTGATCACCGGCTCCGGATACGCCAATGTCGGTCCCTTGACCGTCCGGTTCGGCGCGAACGCAACGACATTCACCATCGACTCCGATACCCAGATCACGGCCATCGTCCCGCCCGGCACCGGCACGGTCAACGTCACCGTCCAAGTACTGCTGGACGGCACGAGCAACCCGATGCCCTACATCTATGGTCCGGCTCCGGTTCCTACCTTGACCAGCATCACTCCGACTTCGGGGTCCGCGGCCGGCGGGACGGCGGTCGTGCTCACCGGGACCAACTTCACCGGAGCCACCGCGGTGAGTTTCGGTGGGACACCGGCAACCTCGTTCACGGTCAACTCCTCGACGCAGATCACCGCGGTGACCCCTGCCCATCCAGCTGGGCCGGTATCGGTCACCGTGACCAACCCGTTCGGAACCAGCAACGGTGTCGCGTTCACCTATATCGCGGTGCCCACCCTCACCGGCGTCACCCCGAACTCAGGACCGCCCAGCGGTGGGACAGCGGTCGTGCTCACCGGCACAGGCCTGACCGGAACCACCGCGGTGAGTTTCGGTGGGACACCGGCAACCTCGTTCACGGTAAACTCCGACACCCAGATCACCGTCCTCACCCCAGCTCATGCAGCTGGAACAGTGTCTGTCACCGTCACCACTCCAGGTGGAACCAGCAATGGTGTCTCCTTCACCTACGCTTCTTCGGGTCTGGCGCCTGTCGATCTGGGGACCGCGGCTTCGTTCGCGGTACTGGGTGCCTCGACAGTCACCAACACCGGAGCCACGGCCATCTCCGGCGACCTGGGTGTCAGCCCGGGCACCTCGGTGACCGGATTCCCGCCGGGAACGGTGACAGGCGGTGCGATCCATGCCGGGGACGCGGCCGCGGCGCAGGCACACACCGATTTACAGGCCGCCTACACCGATGCGGCGGGCCGGACACCCACCGCTGCCGTGACCACCGATCTCGCCGGACAAACCCTGACCTCCGGGGTGTACAACGCCACCGGCGGGATCGGCCTGAACGGCACGGTCACCCTGGACGGGCAAGGCAATCCGAGCGCAGTGTTCATCTTCCAGGCCGGGACGACACTGATCACCGGAGCCAACAGCGTGGTCAACCTCATCAACGGCGCCACCGCGGACAACGTGTTCTGGCAAGTCGGTAGCTCGGCCACACTGGGCGCCGATACCGACTTCGCCGGAAGCCTGCTGGCCTTCACCTCGGTGACGGTGACAACCGGCGTCACCGCAGACGGGAACATCCTGGCCCTCAACGGCGCAGTCACCCTCGACACCAACACCATCACGGCACCCTGAACCACAACCCACCGAAAGGACTCGATCACCCTGTCCGCGTGCCATCGGCGCGCGGACAGCGCCGTATCCGGGCGTGGGTAGCCCGTACACGGTCCGGGACCGCCGCTACGGGTGGGGTGGAGGGACAGTCGCCCGAGATGCGGCGCTGAGGAGTTCCGGCGGTGGGGTTTCCGTCGGTTCATGACGGGTAAGCAGGGGCCAGTCGGAGCGGCTGCGGATTGCGGGGCGTTTCGCGGAGCGGGAGGAGGAGCCGCGGTGGGCATGACGACACTGAACCCGGTGCGGGGCGGTGATGGACGGGGTTGCCGGGTTGTCGAGGTGGATCTCGAGACGACGTCGGCGGGGCAGGTGCGGGCCGAGGTGCGCCGCCTGATGAGTGGGTGTGCCGGGATCGAGGTGTGCGATGCGGTGCAGGTCAGTGATGAGTTGGTCAGCAATGCTCGGCGTCACGCCCGCTCGCCGCACATCTGCCGCTTGATGGTGGACGGCCACAGCTGGTTCCGTATCGAGGTGAACGACGCCTCGCCCGTCTCGCCGCGGATCCGTCGGCCCGACCACACGGGCGGGCGCGGGCTGCTGCTGGTCGCGCAGCTCGCGGCCCGGTGGGGAACCGACTATCGCGAGGGCGGGAAAACCGTGTGGGCCGAACTCGATCGGCCCGACGGATGGCTTATCCACCTGTGACCGCCTCCCCGGCGGGCGGGCGGTCTTTCGCAACTGGGCGGGGTGAGTTCCGCTCAATCCTCTCGGGTGAGTGCGGCGTTGATTTCGCGGGCTTCGGCGAGTTGGTCTTCGAGGATGATGATCCGGCACGCGGCTTCCAGGGGGGTGCCGGAGTCCACGAGTTCGCGGGCGCGGGCGGCGATACGTAGCTGGTATCGGGAGTAGCGGCGGTGCCCGCCGGGCGAGCGTTGCGGAACGATCAGTTTCGCGTCGTCGAGGGTGCGCAGGAACGCTTGGGTGGTGCCGAGCAGGTCGGCGGCCCGGCCCATGGTGTAGGCGGGGTAGTCGTCATCGTCGAACTTCTCGTTCGCGGTCGTGGGTTCAGAAATCGTGCGGCCTCCGGACGCCGAAGTGCCCCGGCGCCTGTGGCGCCGGGGCGTTGAAAGGGGGAATTACTTCGTCTTCCGACATGTAACCGAAACGTCGGTGATCACCCTGACCACATAACTTCGTGGGCGACCCGACGGGCAACGCCTCCTTCCTTCTCGTGGTACTTCCTCTTCTTTCCGTGCAACTTCACGTGCTTCCCGGTGGGCGGTGGGACCGTCGTACATGCTGGTCCCGTGGCCGCGCCCGCCGGTCCTGTCCTCACGGGCAGTTCGTCATCTCCCGTGCCCTTTGGATACTTCCTTCGTTTCCGACGAGACAGAAGTTACCGCACCTTGGTTGGAATGTCTACTGTTGCCGCTGCAGATTTTTTCGAGTGGTCGAGCCGGGTTGTCTCAGAGGTCCGAGCGCCGCCGTGCGGTTGCACGGCGTGTCCGCCCGGGGTGTGGCATGCTGGGGGATGGGCACGGGTTGTTGCAGTGATCGCCCGGCTCGCAACAGGAAGAAAAGCAAAAGTATGTCGCAAGGCAGTGTGAAGTGGTTCAACGGCGAAAAGGGCTTCGGTTTCATCGCGCAGGACGAGGGCGGCCCTGACGTGTTCGTCCACTACTCCCAGATTTCCGGCTCCGGCTTCAAGTCCCTCGATGAGGGTCAGCGTGTCGAGTTCGAGATCGGCCAAGGTCAGAAGGGCCCGCAGGCCCAGGACGTCCGCGCCATCTAGGAGCCGACGAGAACAGAAACCCGCGCGATCCGCGCGGGTTTCTTGCTGTCCGGGGCCCGGTCACGATCCGCCGGGCTCCAGCCATGGCGCGGGCCGCCGGAGGGCGGCCCCGGTGAGGTCGCCGCGGCCGTCTCCGCCTGGTGGACCGCCCCGGTCTGCGTCAGCCCCGCGAAACGCACCGCGTAACCCCTCATCGGGTTACGCGGTGCGTCGTATCGGTGCCGGGGGATCCCGGCGGACGTCAGCTCGTGGTGGTGAGCTCGCCCTCCGATTCTCCGGGGCGTACCCGCGGCGACGCCGGACGCTCCGGTTCCACAGTGAAGAACAGCATCGCCGCCGCGCCGATCAGGCACAGCACCGTCATGACGATGAAACCGCCGTCGTAGGTGCCGGTCTCGGAGACGATGAAGCCCATGACCGACGGAGCGATGATCCCGGAGAGGGCGAAGCACGCGTCGGCGAAACCGGCCGCCGTACCGGGCTGGGTCGGTGCGGCGTCGATCGAGGCCACCCACCAGATCCCGCCGGTGATGAACCCGAAACCGACGCCGGCGGAGATGCAGATCAGGGCGACGGTGAGATTGCCCGGGAAGAACAGGATCGGGACGATCGAGGCACCGGCGAGCAGCAGCGCCACACCGATGATGAGGAACCGCGACCGGATGCTCTCGGTGCGCTTGTACACGCGGTCCACCAGGATGCCGCCGGCGAGCGCGCCGACCACACCGGCCGCCCACGGTGCCACCGAGAATCCGCCGACCTCCTTGATGGAGAGCCCGAATTCTTGCTCCAGGTACTGGGGGAGCCAGTACATGAAGGCCCAGAACATGAATCCCCAGGCGAAGTAGCCGAGTCCGACGAGCCACAGGTTGCGGTTGCGCAGGATCTCGCCCCAGTCGACCTTCGACTCGTGTCCGCTGTCCTCACCTTCGGCCTGGCCCGACTTGATGTAGGCCAGTTCTTCCTTCGAGACGAAGGACGCTTCGCTCGGGGAGTTCTTCAGGAACGGATACGCCACGACCACCCAGACGATTCCGGCGACCGCGAGCACCCAGAACATGCCCCGCCAGCTGGTCAGCTCGATCAGCTGGGTGAGGATCGGCCCGCCGACCAGCAGGCTGCCGGACACGGCGACACCGCCGATCAGAGCGAGTGCCTTGCCGCGTTCGTGCACCGGCAACCACCGGCTGGCGATTCGCGTCGCGGCCGGGAAGCAGGGCGCTTCACCGGCGCCGAGGACGAGACGCAGCAGGATGAGACCGACGAACCCGCCCGCGAACGGGGTCAGCCCCGTGGCCGCGGCCCAAATGAACATCCCCGCGATGAGGACGCGGCGCGATCCGAACCGGTCGACCAGCGGCCCCGAGAGCAGGGCGAAAAGCATATAGCCGATCGAGAATGCGGAACTGATGACGCCGTACTGGCTGGTCGTGATACCGAACTCGTCCCGCAGATCACTGGCTGCGAACGAGATGGCGCTGCGATCGACATAATTCACCACCACCAGGCCCAAGATGATGGTGATTGTCCACCAACGCGATTTCATAGCGAACTCCTCGGATAAGCTGCCGCGGGTCAGATGACCCCGCGTGCCCGCAGGTCGTCGATATCCTCGGGACTGCGCCCGAGGTGGGTGAGGACCTTGTCGGTATCGGCACCGGCGGGTCGGCCGGTGTGCCGGATCGCCCCGGGCGATCGGGTCATGCGCCACATGACGTTCTGCATGCGCATGGGGCCGAGCTCGCTGTCCTCGACGGTGGTGACCATGTCGGTGGCGACGACCTGCGGATCGGTGAGCAGGTCGCTCGGACGGTAGACCGGCGCGACGGCCGCGCCGGCTTCTTCGAAAACACTCGTGACCTCGTCACGGGTTCGTTCGGCGATCCAGTCGCCGACGTATGTGTCGAGCAGGTCCGCGTGCTGGGCGCGGGTGCGCCCGGTCGCGAACCATTCCTCGTCGATCACCTCGGGGTGACCCACCAGTCGCATGACCCGTTCGGCGATGGCCTGGGCGCTGGTGGAGATCGCGACCCAGTGGTCGTCCTTGGTGCGGTAGAGGTTTCGCGGCGCGTTGTTCTGCGACCGGTTACCGGTCCGCTCCTGATCGATCCCGAGTTGATCGGCGTAGATCACCCCGGGGCCGACCGCGGTCATCATCGGGGTGAGCAGGTCGAGATCGACCTCTTGCCCGGTGCCGCCGTTGCGTTCGCGTTCGAACAGCGCCATCGAGATCGCCGAGGAACCGGCGACACCGGCGATGGAATCGGCGAGCCCGAAAGCGGGCAGCGTCGGCGGTCCGTCGGGCTGCCCGGTCAGGTGGGCGAAGCCGCTCATCGATTCGACCAGTGTCCCGAACGCGGGCCGTTTCGAATACGGTCCGTGCTGTCCGAAACCGGTGACGCGCAGCATGATCAGTCCGGGATTACGGTCCGCCAGTTCCGCGTAGGACAGACCCCAGCGTTCGAAGGTGCCCGGCCGGAAGTTCTCGATCACCACGTCCGCTTCGGCGGCCAGATCCCGGAAGATCTGCTGGCCGTCGGGGATGCTCAGGTTCAGTGTGAGGGTCTGCTTGTTCCGGGCGACCATCTTCCACCACAGCGGTATGCCGTCCTTGTCGAGGCCGTGGCCGCGCATCCCGTCCGGTTTCTGCGGGTGCTCGATCTTGATGACCTCGGCTCCGAAATCGCCCAGGATCTGCGCGGTCAGCGGTCCGGCCAGGATGGTGGAGGCATCGAGGACCTTGATTCCGCGTAGCGGGCCGGTCGGCTGCGACTCGTCGTTCAATCTCGATCTCCTCAGTACGGCCGCGAGATGTAGCGGCCCGCGGGCTCGCCGGTGACGACGCCGTCGGCCAGCACCCGGTTCCCGCGCACGAAGGTGTCGGTGACCGCGGCACTCAGCTCGGAGCCCTCGAACGGCGTGTATTCCTGGGTGGATTCGGAATCCGCGGCGCGCACGGTCCAGGTGCGGTTCGGGTCGACGATGGCGATATCGGCGTCGACGCCCTCGGCGAGCCGACCTTTACCGGGCAGGCCGTAGCGGTCGGCCGGGTTCGACGCGACGAGCTGGGCGATCCGGCGCAGTGACAGGCCACGCTTACGGCCTTCGGTGACCAGGCCGGGCAGCAGGTATTCGGTACCGCCGAAACCGGACTTGGCGGCGAACACATCGTCGCGGTCCTCGCCGAATTTGACCTCGTCCTTGCAGCAGGCGTGATCGGAGACGACCCAGTCGATATTGCCGGCGAGCAGATGCTCCCACAGCGCCTCGACATCCTCGCGGGGGCGGATCGGCGGATTCACCTTGGCGCCCAGGCCGTTCGCGTTGTCGATATCGGTGAGCAGGTGGCCGATGGTGACCTCGCGGCGGAAGTTCACGTGCGGGAAAGCCTCGGCCATCTTCATGGCGGCCTTCAGCGCCTTGGCCGAGCTCAGGTGCAGCAAGTTGATATTCGGCAGTCCGGTCTCGTCGGCCAGGAAGGACGCGATGGTGACGGCCAGGCCTTCGGAATGCTGCGGGCGCGAGGCACTGTAGGCCGCCAGGCCGCTCAGCGTTCCCTCCTGCTCGACGATCTTGGTGTAGGCGCTCATGATCTCGGCGGTCTCACAGTGCAGCGACAGCGAGATGTGCTCGGCGAGTTCGGGGAACTGCTCACGGGCCTTCTGCACCCCGCGCATCACGAATTCGAAATGGGCGATGTCGTAGCGCTCGTCCTCGGGGATCATCAGGAAATCGCTCTGCGAGGTGGACCGCCCGTGCAGCCCGTGGCTGCCGTAGAACATGAAGATCTTGAACGAGGTCACGCCCTGATCCGCGGCCAGGTCGGGGATCTCGCCGATATGTTCCTTGGACATCGGCGCCAGATGGAACGCGTAGTCGATATAGCTGCGGCCCGCGGCGGCGTCGAGGACCTCCGGGAAGAAATCGGCGTAGGAGCCGCCCTTGTTCAGGTAGTACTGCCCGGTCCGCATATAGGTCAGCGCGGTGGTGACACCACCCTGCGCACTCGCGCGGGATTCGGTCTGCGTGTCCTCGGCCAGGGGGTTGTAGATACCCCAGTGCTGGTGGGCGTCCACCACACCGGGGAAGATCAGCTTGCCCGTGGCGTCGACGATCTCGGCATCCTCGGACCGCAGGTTCGCGCCGATGGCCGCGATCTTGCCGTCGACGATCAGGATGTCCGCGGCCTCGCCCTCCTCGGGGGCCGCGTTCTCGGTACGCACCACGGTGCCGTTCTTGATCAGGTACGAGGTCATCTCTTCTCCTGGCGAATATCCGTTTGTGAAATCTGTGGTCAGGCGGTGACCGGGCTGGTCACGTGCTCGGCGGCGAGGTAGGCCAGCCCGAGTGCGGTGATGAGTCCGTTGCCGGCGAGATAGCCCCCGGCGCCGTGGCCGGAGATCCCGATGGCCGCGCCGCCCGAGGCGTAGAGACCGGGGACCGGCGAACCATCGGCCAGTACCCGCGCGTGTTCGTCGACGACCAGCCCTCCCTGCGTGTGGAACAGGGCGGGAGTAACGGCGATGGCGACGTAGGGCGCGGTGAGCGGATGTCGCTCGTCGGTGCGGCCCTGCCTATCCGCTTCCTCGCCCGTCGCTGCGCGCCGGACAGCCGTGAGTTCGTCGTCCAGCGTCGCGGCCGGTACGCCGATCCGTTGGGCCAGTTCGGCGGCGGTCGCGGCACGGACCAGTGATCCGCTGTCGGCGACCGTACGGAAATCGTCGAACACCGAGCACAGCTCTTCGATGTGTTCGTCGATGACGATCCAACCGGTACCGCCGGGCTGCGCGGCGAGGATGGCCGCGAATTCCGAGTAGCCGGTGGTCTCGGGTGCGAATCGGCGGCCTTCGCTGTTCACGATGACGCCGCCGTGTACGACGGTGGCCCAGCCGATGAGGGTCTGGCTGCGCGAGGAGAGCGCCGCGTGCCCTTGGTAGGCGTCGAGGTAGCCGGTATCGGCGCCCAGGCCCCGGCCGATCCGCAGCGCGTCGCCGCGGCTGAACCGGCCGCCGTGGTAGTGCGCGTCGGCGATCTCCGGGATCCATCGGCGGACCAGATCGCTGTCGGCGCCGAAGCCGTTGGTCGCGAGCAGTACGGCGGGGGTGGTCAGGTGTTCGCTGTTCCCATCCGGGGTCGCGATCTCGACTCCGCTGACCCGGCCGTCGGTGGTGTACACCTCGCGCAGGCTCATCGGAGCGATCAGTTCGATCCGGGGGTGAGCCCGGGCGCGCTCCACGAGGTGGCGCAGCAGCCGGGAGCCGTGCCGGCCGGGGATGGTGTGACAGCGGTCGGCGCTGTGCCCGGGGTAGCGGAAGTCGGTGACCAGTTCGAGGTCGAGTTCCTGCACGTCGGCCAGCCAGGTGACCAGCGGGGCGCCTGCCCCGGCCAGCGCGCGGGCGAGCCGGGTATCGGCGGTACCGCCGGTTTTGCGGTCGATATCGGCGAGGAAGCGGTCCGGGCTGTCCTGGACGCCCGCGGCGTGCTGCCAGCGGGTGCCGGCGGCGGGGATCATCGCGGTGCACATCGAGGTGTTGTTACCGCGCTGGAAGTGCTCGTCGGCATCGACCACGAGCACGTTCGCGCCGAGTTCGGCGGCGCGTAGTGCGGCGACCAGCCCGCCACCCGCGCCGGCGACGACGAGATCGAAATCCGGACCGTCCACGCTTCCTCCTATCATGTTCCGCTGAGCGGAACGCAAGAATGTGGTCCCCTGCACTATGCACGTTTGACAATCTGGACACAAGTGCCTGTAGAAAGGATTAACGCCGCAGAAACTCAAGTGTGAGCTGATCGAGCGGCCTGGACATTCGTTTCGCTAAGCGGTACAACTTAGTTCATAGATTCTATTTATATGTACGACGGGCACGTCGGTAGCGTCGCTGTCGGAACAACGAAAAGACCCCGCAGAACGGAGCCACGATGGAGTCCTCCAGTGGAGGCACCACGTCTGCCGCGCGGGCAGCGGATGTGCTGCTCGAGTTCGGCCGCCGATCGAGCGCGCTCGGCGTCTCGGAGATCGCCCGCTCGACCGGTATGTCCAAGGCGGTCGCCCACCGCATCCTGACAACCTTCGTCGAATGCGGTCTACTGCTCTACGAACCCTCGACCCGCCGGTACCTGCTCGGACCGGCGGCGGCGACGCTCGGCGCCCGCGCACTGGACGTATCCCCGCTGCGACGGATGGCCCGCGAGGCCCTGGTGGACCTACAGCGCGCCACAGGCGAGACGGCGACCGTCACCGGGCGGCTGCCCGGGGGGCGCGTCTACCTGGACCAGGTCGAGAGTACTCAGGAAATCAAGATGACCGTCGACCTGGGTCGCCGGTTCGACCTGCACAGTGGCTCGTCGGGCCGCATCATCGCGGCCCACCTCTCCGAGGAAGAACAGGACGATCTGCTGTCGCGGCCGCTGCCCCGGCTGACCAGCACGACCATCGTCGACCCGGCTTCGCTGCGCGAAGCGCTGCGCGAAGCGCGCGAGCGTGGCGTGTGCCGGTCGAGTGGCGAACGTCAGGAGGGCGCCGGGTCGATCGCCGCGCCGGTGTTCGGGGCCGATGGCGCGGTGATCGGGTCGGTATCGGTGTGCGGACCGAGCTACCGGATGACCGAGGAAGCCTGCGACCGCTACGAGAGCGCACTGATCGAAGCGGCGCAGCGGGTCTCGCGCGCGCTGGGCTACCGGATGCCGGATACCGCTGGGGCGGTGGCGAAATGACACCGCGCAGCTGGCTCTATGTACCCGGTCATCGCGACGACCGCATCGGCAAGGCGATCGACAGCCCCGCCGACGCCGTGGTGATCGACCTGGAGGACGCTGTTCCGGTCCACGCGAAGGAACGCGCGCTGACCAATGCCCTTGCCGCGCTGCGCACCGTGCCGCCACAACGGCGGATCTGGTTGCGGCTCAATGCGATCGGGTCATCCTGGCTGGAAAGCGAACTCGCCGGCCTGGCCGCTGCGCAGGTCCCTCCCGCAGGGGTGCGGCTGCCGAAAGCCGAGACGCCCGAATCGGTGGCGGCCACGACCGACCGGCTCACCTGCCAGGTCCATGCCATCATCGAATCGGCCGCGGGCCTGCTCGCGGCACCCGCCATCGCGAAATGCCATCCGCGCGTCACCGGAATCGCGCTGGGGGAAGCGGATCTGGCCGCCGATATGCGTACCGAGGCCCAGGGTCTGGCCTGGGCGCGGGGCTGGATCGTCACGGCAGCGCGCGCCGCCGGACTGTCGTCACCGGTCCAGAGCGTCTGGACCGCGGTCGACGACCCGGCAGGTCTGGCGGAATCGTCGCGCGCCGGACGCGCCCAGGGTTTCTTCGGGCGATCCGTCATCCATCCCGACCAGATCGGCATCGTCAACCAGGCTTATACACCGTCGCCGGAAGAACATAGCCGAGCCCGGCGGATCGTGGAATGCGCGGCCGCGTCGCAGGCGGCGGGTGAATCCGCGGTCCTCGACGAGAACGGCGGCTTCATCGATCCCGCCGTCGTCGCGAACGCCCGCGTGATTCTCGACCGGGCCGAGGCCACCGCAGTACGAGGAGTGAGAGCATGACCGAACAAACCGTGACCACCGCGCCGGACGCGCTGTTGAACGCGGTGGTGAGCAGCGATGTCGACTATGTCGAGCTCGGTCATCCGTATACGACCGGGATGCCCTGTTCGCCCAACCATCCCGGTTTCCGGATGACCCTGATCCGCCGGCACGGCGATATGGTCCGCCCGGACGGCGGATCGGCGGCCAACGAGATCATCGTGACCGGTGGGCACGTCGGCACCCATGTGGATGCCCTCTCGCATGTGAGTCACTGCGGCAAACTGCACGGCGATATCGACGCCGAAGAGGCGCAGCGCGGCGGCCGGTTCGCCGAACTCGGCGCCGAGACGATCCCGTTCATGCTGCGGCGAGGGCTGCTCTTGGATGTGCCGCGGGTCCGCGGCGTCGAAGCCCTCGAGGCAGGTCAGGCCGTCACCGAACAGGATCTGCGCGACGCCGCGGACGCCGCCGGGGTGACGCCACGGCGCGGAGATGTCGTACTGATCCGTACCGGCTGGGCCCGCCATTTCGACAATGCCCAGCGCTACCTCGGCCAGCAGGACGGGGTTCCGGGTGCCGATGTGGGTGCGGCGCAGTGGCTCGCCGCGGCCGGGATCGTGGCCGCGGGCGCGGATACCACTGCCTTCGAACATATCCCGCCGGGCAAGGGACACAGTGTCCTGCCGGTACACCGGGTGCTGCTGGTGGAGAACGGGATCCACATCATCGAACATCTGAACCTGGAGGATGCGAGTGCGCGCGGCCTCACCGAATTCACCTTCGTGATGGCGCCGCTGCGCATCACCGGCGGGACCGGGTCGCCGGTGCGCCCGGTCGCGGTGGTGCCGGCATGAGCGAGTCAGGACACGGTGTGAGCACCGCTACCTCCGCTCGCCACGACCTCACCGGTACCGTCGTCGGCCGGCTCGCCGCCCTGGCCGCGAAGACCCGCACCGCCGGACTCTCCGACGAACTCCGCAAGGATGTGGCCCGGCGCGTCCTGGACGTGCTCGGTAATTCCCTTGCCGCTCAGGGCCAGCCGTCGGCACAGGCCGTTACGGCCGTCGCTCGCGGCTGGGCCGGTGCCGCCGCGGCCACCGGTATCGGTACCGGCGAGCGTTTCCCCGCCGCCACCGCCGCGCTGGTGAACGGCACCCTCGCGCATTCGATGGATTCCGACGACACGCATCTGCCGTCAGTCCTGCACCCGTCGGCCTCGGTTGTCCCGGCGGCCCTCGCGGTCGGCGAGGCCACCGGCGCCGACGGCGCCGCGGTTCTCGACGCGGCAGGAATGGGTATCGAGATCGCGGTACGTCTCGGGATGGGCGGCTACGACGAAGAACTGGGCAACTCCGAATTCTTCGAACGCGGCCAGCACGCGACTTCCATCTGTGGCGCTGTCGGTTCGGCCGCTGCCGCGGCGATGCTGTACGGCCTGGACGCCGAGGGTATCGCCGACGCGATGGGTATCGCCGCCAGTTTCGGTGCCGGTCTGCTGGAAGCCAATCGCACCGGCGGCACTGTCAAACGGGCGCACTGCGGCTGGGCCGCGCATTCGGGCGTGACCGCCGCGGAATTCGCCCGGCACGGCCTCACGGGACCGCCCACCGTGATCGAGGGCCGCTTCGGATTCCTGCACGCCTTCTGCGGTGACCGGGCCGATACGGCCAAGGTCGTCGACCGGCTGGGCGAGCACTGGGAACTCCCGGGGATCTTCTTCAAACCCTATCCGTGCAACCACTTCACCCACGCCGGGATCGATGCCGCCCGCGCACTGCGCGGCGGTGGGCTCGATCCGGACCGGATCGCGGAAATCGAATTGGGCGTGCCGAAGCCGGTGCTGCGCACAATCGCCGAACCGCCTGCGGCGAAGGCCGCGCCGGAATCCGGTTACCACGCGGCCTTCTCGGGGCCGTACACGGTGGCGCGGGCACTGCTCGGCGGTTCCGGACTGGGCGTGGGACATGCCGACTTCACCGACGAAGCCGCCCGGGATCCGCGTACCCTCGAGTTGGCCGCACTCGTGGTCAGCCGGAGCGACGACCGGTGCGACGAGATCTACCCGCATCAGTTCCCGGCCGTGCTACGAGTACGGACCACCGACGGACAGTGGCACGAAGCGCGGATCGACCACAATCGCGGTGGCCCCGCCGACCCGCTCTCCGATGACGAACTCACCCTGAAATTCGATTTGAACGTGGCGGGTCGATTGTCGGCGGTGCAGGCGGGCACCGTTGCCGAGCGAGCGCTCGGACTGCCCTCGGCCGGATCGCTGGATCACCTGATGTCGCTCGTCCGGGACTGACCCTCGTCCCGGCTACCTCGTCCGGTCCGGTAGCGGTCGCGAACCGCCGCGCCCCGGACTCGGCCGGCAACAGCGGAGCAGCCCCGCGGGACCCGCGGGGCTGCTCCGCTGTTGCCGGCCCGATCCCGACCGCTGGGCGCCCTCGACCACCGCCCAGTGGCTTTCTACCGGCGTTCTTCCATCTCGTAGGGCGAGGTCACCGACCCACTCGAATCGGATCCCTGACTCGACTGCTGACTTTCGCCGACGGATCCGGACTGCGACTGCCGACTACCGTCGGTTCCGGACTGCTGGCCACCGCCGCTTCCGGACTGCGACTGCCGGCTGTCCACGGATCCGGATTGTGATTGCGCACTGCCGACGCCGCCGGAATCGGACTGTCGGCTGTCGCCGGAATCGGACTGTCGGCTGTCGCCGATACCCGGGAAGGTGCTGCTGTCCTGGCCACCGGTTTGTGACTGCTGGTCGCTACCGACGTTGCCGGATTGCCCGCTGTCGCCGAAGCCGCTGGAATCGGACTGGGCACCGCCGGTTCGTGACTGCCCGCTGGCGCCGACACCCCATCCCGGGAAGGTGCTGCCGTCCTGGCCACCGGTTTGTGACTGCTGGTCGTGACCGAGGCCGCCGGACTGCCGGTCCTCGTCCACCCCGGAGCGATCGGACTGTCGGCTGTCACCGGTCGACGACGAGTAGCCGGGAATCGAGGCCGGTGCCCCGCTCTTTTCGTCGCCGTTGGGGACCGGGCGGGTGTGGTCACCGATTCCCGATCGGTAGTTCGAGTGGGCGTCGGGCTCGGAGTCGGGTGCCGCGAGTGCGCTCGCCGCGGCGGGCCCGGTTACTGCCGCCGCCGCCAGCGCGGCGACCATTACGGCACGAATGCTGTTTGCCACTCTGTCCAACCTCCCGTGATCGTTCGGTTTGAAGCGGTACAGCGAAACGGTAGAAAACCCCCTGCCGAATACCCGGTGTCCGGCGAGGTCGGCGTTTCAGGCGAGTGATACTCCGCTGACCTGCCGAGATCACGAAAACGGCGGATGTCCGCCTCCGGACAGCACGAAGGACCGCGTCCCTCCGGTCAGCCGAGGAACGCGGTCCGTGCCCCGTGGCCGTCAGTGGTCGAGGAATTCCAGCAGATCGGCGTTGAACTTCTCCTTGTCGCCGGGAACCAGCGCGATTCCGTGCGAACCGCCCTCGTACACCTTCAGCGTCGAATCCTGCACGATCTCTGCGGTTTTGCGGCCGGTGGCCTCGAACGGGACCACCTGGTCGTCGTCACCGTGCACGACCAGGGTGGGAAAATCGAACTTCCGCAGGTCCTCGGTGAAATCGGTACAGGCGAACGCGTCGACGCATTTCACACCGGCCTGGATACTTTCCCGCATAGCCATCATCCAGAATGCGTCGCGATTACCCTGGGTGGCCTTGTTGCCGGGGCGGTTCGCGCCGAAGAATCCTTCGGAAGTGTCCTTCCAGAACTGCGAACGTTCATTCAGGATTCCGGATTTGATCTCTTCGAAAACCTTGTCCGGCACGCCTTCCGGGTTGCTCTCGTTCTTGGCCATCAACGGCGGGATCGCCGAGAGCAGTACCGCGGAATGTACTCGTTCGGTGCCGTGCCGGCCGATATACCGGGCGAGCTCGCCGCCGCCCATACTGTGCGCGACCAGCGTCGCGTCGTGGATCTCGAGACCGGTCAGCAGATCGTTCAGGTCATCGGCGAAGGTATCGAAATCGTAACCGTTCCACGGTTGATCCGAGCGGCCGTGGCCGCGCCGGTCGTGAGCGATACCGCGGTAGCCGTGGTCGGCCACGCATTTCATCTGGTCATCCCAGGCATCGGCGTTCAGCGGCCAGCCGTGGATGAAGACGACCGGTCGTCCGTTGCCCCAGTCCTTGTAATAGATGTTCACTTCGTCGCGAGTTGTGCACACAGGCATGGGCGGGAGCCTCCTTCTGTGCGTGATCGCCGACCGGCAGCGGGTCGTGGCAACGAGACGCTGTCGAAATGCTACCCACGTAGGAATTCCGAAATAGGGGTGTATTCATCTGTTACGCAATCCATGCCCGACCGGAATTCGGGAAGATATCGACGCCGGCGATGGTCGGTGGACATGCCGCCGGTACCGGGCCGGGCGCCCCGAACCCCGGTAGCCTCGGGTTCGGGAGATCACCCGACGACGAGGAGTCAAACAAGATGAGCCGACCGGTCCGGATCGGAGTTCAACTCCAGCCCCAGCACGCGCCCGACTACGGACTCATCCGCGATGCCGTGTTGCGGGCCGAGGACGCGGGTGTGGACATCGTGTTCAACTGGGATCATTTCTATCCGCTGTACGGCGATCCCGATGGCGTGCATTTCGAATGCTGGACCATGCTCGGCGCGTTCGCCGAGCAGACCGAACGGGTGGAGATCGGTGCGCTGGTCACCGGCGGCGGTTATCGCAACCCGGACCTGCTGGCCGATATGGCCCGCACCGTCGACCGGATCAGTGGCGGCCGGCTCATCCTGGGTATCGGGTCGGGCTGGTTCGAACGCGACTACGACGAGTACGGGTACGACTTCGGTACGGCGGGCAGCCGCCTGAACCTCCTCAAGGAGTACCTGCCGCGGATCTCCGGTCGGTTGGCGAAGCTCAACCCGCAGCCGGTGCGGGAGATCCCGATCCTCATCGGCGGCGGCGGGGAGAAGAAGACGCTGCGGCTGGTGGCCGAATACGCCGATATCTGGCACAGCTTCGGTGAACTGGATGTTTTCACCCACAAGGGCGAGGTGCTCGACGAGCACTGCACGCGAGTGGGCACCGAAACGGCCGATATCGAGCGATCGGTCGCCTGGCCCGGCACGGAGAAGGCGCCGGACTACCTGAAGGCCGGTGCCACGCTGTTCACTGTCGGCATCACCGGCCCGGATTACGATCTGACCCAGGTCCGCGAGGCCATCGCCTGGCGCGACGAGATCAATCCGGAGCCGGTCAGCGGTATCGCCTGACGACCGACGTGGAAGGGGCCCGTTCCGGCGTATACGCCGGAACGGGCCCTTTTTGTCCCTACGATCATCGGATCGCGTCACCGACCTGTGGCCGCGGGCACCGTCAGTTCGTCGACTGCGCCTGCTGGCGCGGCGCCCACTGTGTGGTGCCGGGGGCGGCGGCCAAAGTGTTGAGCAGGTCGACGCCGGCGATGATCAGCGTGGGCCCGCCCACGACGATGGACCCGATGATGCCACCGATGGCGGCACCGGCGATCACGCTGGCGATCACCCCGGGTCCGGAGACGATTCCGGTCAGCCCGATCAGCGCGCCCAGTGCGGTACCGATGAAACCGCCGATGGCGGTGGCGAGGCCGAACTGGGAAGCGAAGTTGTTCTGGGCCGTGTAGTTCTCGTACGGCGACGCCACCGGTTGTGCCGCGGGCCGCGCCGCCGCCACATCCTTGACCGCCGTCAACTCCAGCACCCGGCCTTCGTCGCGCACGGCGTGCGGAAGCGGGTATTCGGTCGCGCCCTCGCGAACCGCCAGCGGTAGCGAGACGACAGTGGTGCCGGAGGTGTCCAGGATCTGGACGGTTTCGCCGTCGATCTCGAAAGTACCGTTGGTGAGAGTGGTGACCACCCTGTTGCCGATGAGCTCGGCCCGGTAGCCGATCTCGGGGGTCGCGGGTTCCGCGTGCACGACTGCCGCGCCCACGGTGGTGGTTGCGAGCAGCGGCACTACGGCCGCAACGATCTTGCGGATCATCATGAGGTCCTCGTGTCCGATCTTCATCACGGTATTGCCAGTGGAATACCAGCCAGAACTGACGCGCAGCGGTAACCGCCGGGCCATGAAGACTGTCGCCCGGCGGTTTCGAACTACACCGACGTTACGCGGTTGGTACTCGGAAGACACTGAAACGTGCCAGAAAATTCCCGAAACGCGTTTGATGGTCGGATGATTCGGGTAGATGGTCAGGTTGCCATGGTTGGGAGGTAGCGGGTTCACGCCTCGCGAACCGCCGTACTATCCACGCCGGCGCATCTGTGGCTACCTGCATTGATGCGCATTTGATAATGTATCCGTGTGCGTAATTCCAGGTGATCGTTTCGAGAAAAACGACCGCTCGAGGAAAGAGAGAACACCGATGACAACGGCACACGATCAGCACACCGACCATACCCATGTACACGGCCCGGACTGCGGGCATGTCGCGGTTCCGCACGGCGATCACGTCGACTATGTCCACGACGGACATCTGCACCGCGCCCACGAGGGGCACTTCGACGAATGCGAAACTCCCGGCCACGCCGAGCACGCAGCACATGAGCACATGCACGGAGAGGGCTGTGGTCACGTCGCGGTGCCGCACGGGGACCACGTCGACTACATCCACGACGGGCACCGACACGCAGCTCACGACGGCCACTACGACGAGCACTGACCACACCGGACACGGTGCCGCGGGTCGGCTTTCACGGCGGCGGATGCGCACTCGCGTCCGCCGCCGTACGAACCTCGGAGTCCCCCTGCTCCCATGGGCCGATGGTATCGGCGCGCAATCCGGTCGGCATCGCTATCGGCTTCGGCGGATCACCGGCGGTGAGGCTGCCGGGAGGAGGCGGTCACCAGGGGCGCAACACGATCTCGGTGGGCTGCGCGTCGCGCGGGGTGTCGATCGCGGTCCGGACGGCGCGGGCGACAGTTTCCGGACGCAAGAACTGGTTCGGCTCATAGCGGCGACCCTCGCCGGCCACGATCGCCCGTTGCATATCGGTATCGATTCGGCCCGGATGGATCGATGTCACCCGCAACGACGGTTCCTCGAGCCGCAGCGCGTCACCGAACGCTCGCAGGCCGAATTTGCTGGCCGCATACGACGACCAGCCGGCATTGGCGCGCAGCCCCGCGCCCGAATTCACCAGCACCACATGACCGTTGGCTGCCCGCAGGGCCGGTAGCAGCAGACGGGTGAGCTCCGCGACAGCGATCAGGTTGGCCTCGAGCGTATCGCGCCACTGCCGCACCGAGGATTCGGCGATCGTGCCCAGATCGGCGATCCCGGCATTGTGCACCAGTACGTCCAGCCGGTCGATCGATCGCACCGCGGCCGCGACAGCCGCGTAATCGGTGAGATCCACCGGCACGCCGACGGCCCCGGGGAGCTCGGCGAGGATCGGCTCCAACCCGGCGGCGGTACGCGCACCCAGCAGCAGTCGGTGGTCGGCCGCCAGCTCCCGTGCGATCGCGGCGCCCAGACCACGACCGGCGCCGGTCACCAGCGCTACCGGTTGTTCCCGGGGTGCGTCGGCTTCGTCCTGCATATCGCCCACTCCTCGTTTCGTCGCGCTGCCGAGGTTCGGCCCCTGCCCGGGCGGTCCGTGAACGGCCTGCCGGGTAGTGCGTACCACACCGCACCGCGCCCACCCTCGCGATGCGAGGGTTCGGCAAGTTCGTGTAGCGCGCGCGAAATACGGCGCACACCGGAACGAAACCGCGACTGGGTAGATATTGCGTTCACACGCACCGATACCGCGTGTCCCCGGCACCGACCAGCAAGATGTAGAGATGGCGCACCCAGGTTTCACTCCCACGCAGCTCGCCGCCCGCGCGGCCTATCTGCTGCGCGGCAACGATTTGGGAACCATGACCAGCGCCGCGCCGCGCTTGTACCCACATATGTGGAGCTGGGACGCGGCGTTCGTGGCGGTGGGGCTGGCGCCGCTGAGTGTGGAACGCGCGGTGATCGAACTCGACACCCTGCTCTCGGCGCAGTGGAAGAACGGCATGATCCCCCATATCGTCTTCGCCAACGGCGTGGACGGATACTTCCCCGGCCCGTCCCGCTGGGAATGCCGGTTGCTGGCCGCCAACGCACCGGACGGTCCGGACACCTCCGGCATCACCCAGCCGCCGGTCCACGCCATCGCCGTACAACGCATCCTGGACCATTCACGCCGCCACGGCCGCAGTACCCGCGCCGTCGCCGAGGAATTCCTCAACCGGCGCTGGGCCGACCTGGTGCGCTGGCATCGCTGGCTGGCCCACGCCCGCGATCCGCTGGGCAGCGGCCGCATCACGCTCTACCACGGCTGGGAATCCGGGATGGACAACTCCCCGCGTTGGGACCGCGCCTACGCGAACGTGGTGCCGGGCGATCTCCCGCCCTACCGGCGCGAGGACCTCCTCGTCGTCGCCGACACCACCCAGCGGCCGACCGACCGCGAATACGACCGGTATCTGTGGCTCCTGGAGCAGATGCGCCGCGCCCGCTACGACGACGACGCGCTCAGCTCAGCGATGGACTTCGCGGTCGAAGACGTATTCGTGACCGCGATCTTCGCGCTCGCCTGCGAGGTGCTCGGACAGATCGGCGAGGAGTATCACCAGGCCAGATCCGACACCCGGGAACTCTTCGGCTGGGCCGACCGGTTCCGTGCCGGGGTGATCGCCACCGCCGACCCGCGCACCGGCGCAGCCCGCGACTACGACACCCGCCGACAACGCTGGATCACCACCGAAACCCTGGCCATGTTCGCCCCCCTGATCAGCGGTGGCCTGCCCCGAGCCACCGAACGCAACCTGTTGCGCCTGTTCGAGGGCCCGCGGTTCTGCGGCCACCCGGATCTGCGCTACGCGCTACCGCCCTCCACCTCGCCGGTATCGAAGGATTTCCGGTCGCGCGAATACTGGCGGGGCCCGGTATGGCCGGTGATGAGCTGGCTGTTCTCCTGGGTATTCGCCCACCGCGGCTGGGCGGAACGCTCGTACATGCTGCGCGCCGAGGCGCTCCGGCAGGCCAGCGACGGCAGCTTCGCCGAATACTATGAACCCTTCACCGGCGAACCGCTGGGCAGTATGCAGCAGTCGTGGACGGCCGCATCGGTACTGGACTGGCTGGGCTGACCGGCGATCAAGCCGGCTGCGCCGCGGCCGGTTCGCAGGTGCTCTTGAGCGAACAACCCCCGCAGGAGCCACCACATCCGCCGGTCTCCGCGGGCGGCGCGAGAGCCTCCGCGGCCCGGGCACCCGCATTCGCGCCCGCGCCGAGCGTGAACAGCGCGATAACCAGCACCACCGCGGTCACCACCACGCCGATGAGCCCACCGGCGGCCAGCACGACCAGCGCCCCCGCGGCCAGCAGCGCACCGGCTGCGATCGAAGTCGGTGCGGCGACCCGGTTGGCGGCCCGGTACGCCGCTTCATCGCGCAACGCGGCCTCGGTGTGGACACCTACATAACGGTTGCCGGGAAGACGGCCGACCAGGCCGAGCACACCCGTCGTCAGAGCCACCAGGGCCAAGACGAACAGGAGAATTGCGACAACGAACACCCACCGAGAATAGCTGTGTTGTTTGCCCCGCCTTCGGCGGGGCGGGTCGGGGGCTGTGTATATGGCGCCGCCTCCGGCGTCGCGGGTCGGGGCCCTATTAACCCCGGTTCTTCACTCCTGCGCTCAGTCGCTGCGCTCCATCGCTTCGTCGCTCCAGAACCGGGGCGGGCCCCGACTGTGTTGTTTGCCCCGCCTGCGGCGGGGCGTCGGGGCCCTCGTGACCCCGGTTCTTCACTCCTGCGCTCAGTCGCTGCGCTCCATCGCTTCGTCGCTCCAGAACCGGGGCGGGCCCCGACCATCGGCAGTAGACAGGAGGGGGAGGCGGCCGTATCGCCTCCGTCCTGGTGCCGTTGGCCGGGCGGCGGTCGTGGGTGATCACGGTCACCAACGCTGGCTACGCCTGTGCCTTTTTGGGCTTGTCAGGGGGCAAGTCTTAGGCTGTCGGCACGGAATTCTCCCCACAGCAGCTAGAGAAGGCAGGACCGTGCAGGACTCCCGCGCAACCGAGACGGCCGGGCCGGGCTCGGTAGACCACGGCGCACCCCAGGGTCGCGCCGGTGATACGCCCGCTCACCGGTACACCGCCCAGCTCGCCGGGGAGATCGAGCGGCAATGGCAGCAACGCTGGAACGAGCGCGGCACCTTCTACGCTCCGAACCCGGTCGGGCCGCTGGCCGGGGAGGTCCCGGCCGACAAACTGTTCGTCCAGGACATGTTCCCGTACCCGTCGGGGGCGGGGCTGCACGTCGGCCATCCGCTGGGCTATATCGCCACTGATGTGTTCGCCCGCTACCACCGGATGCGCGGCCGCAACGTGCTGCACGCGCTGGGTTACGACGCGTTCGGTCTGCCGGCCGAGCAGTACGCGGTGCAGACGGGGGCCCATCCGCGCGATACCACCGAGTCCAATATCGCCACCATGCAGCGGCAGCTGGACCGGCTGGGGCTGGGGCACGACCGGCGGCGGTCGTTCGCGACCACCGATCCCGAGTACTACAAGTGGACGCAGTGGATCTTCCTGCGCATCTACAACGCCTGGTACGACCAGGAGATCGGCCGCGCCCGGCCGATCGCGGAGCTGGAGCAGCAGTTCGCGACGGGGGCTCGTCCGGCCCCGGACGGTAGGAACTGGGCGGATCTGCCGGTCGCCGAACGTAATGCGATCCTCGACTCCTATCGCCTGGTCTACCAGACGGATTCGGTGGTGAACTGGTGTCCGGGTCTGGGCACGGTGCTGTCCAACGAAGAGGTGACCGCCGACGGCCGCAGTGAACGCGGTAATTTCCCGGTGTTCCGTAAGCGGTTGTGGCAGTGGATGATGCGGATCACCGCGTATTCCGACCGGCTGATCGATGATCTGGACCGGGTGGACTGGCCGGAGAACGTGAAGGCCATGCAGCGCAACTGGATCGGCCGTTCCCGTGGCGCGCGGGTCGAGTTCGCCACGGCGGCCGGTGATGTCGAGGTATTCACCACGCGACCCGACACGCTGTTCGGTGCGACCTATATGGTGCTGGCTCCCGAACACGAGATGGTGGATCGTGTGACGGCGGCCGCCTGGCCGGCGGGGACCGATCCGCGCTGGACGGGTAGTGGCTCGAGCCCGGCCGAGGCCGTGGCGGCCTATCGGAAATCCATTGCCGCGAAATCGGATCTGGAACGCCAGGAGAACAAGGAGAAGACCGGAGTCTTCCTGGGTGCCCATGCCACCAACCCGGTCAACGGGGCGCGGATCCCGATCTTCATCGCCGACTATGTCCTGAGTGGTTACGGCACCGGCGCGATCATGGCGGTGCCCGGCCAGGACCAGCGCGACTGGGATTTCGCGACCGCTTTCGGTCTGCCGATCATCCGTACCGTCGAGCCGCCCGCGGATTTCGACGGCGAGGCATACACCGGTGACGGACCGGCCATCAATTCCGACTATCTGGACGGCCTGACCATCGCGGATGCGAAGGCCACGGTGATCGCCCGACTGGAAACCGACGGCCACGGCGCGGGCACGGTGCAGTACAAGTTGCGGGACTGGTTGTTCGCACGGCAGCGGTACTGGGGTGAGCCGTTCCCGATCGTTTACGACGAATCCGGTGCCCCGCACGCGCTACCGGAATCGATGCTGCCGGTGCGGTTGCCCGAACTGGACGATTTCGCCCCGGTCACCTTCGATCCCGACGACGCGAGTTCCGAACCGTCCCCGCCGCTGGCCAAGGCCACCGACTGGGTCGAGGTCGAACTGGATCTGGGCGACGGGCCCCGCACCTACCGCCGCGATACCAATGTGATGCCCAACTGGGCGGGCAGTTCCTGGTACCAGCTGCGCTACGCCGACCCGACCAATGCCGAGGCGTTCTGCGCGAAAGAGAACGAGAACTACTGGCTGGGCCCGCGCCCGGCCGAGCACGGCGCCGACGATCCGGGTGGCGTGGACCTGTACGTGGGCGGGGTGGAGCACGCGGTGCTGCATCTGCTGTACGCCCGGTTCTGGCAGAAGGTCCTGTTCGATCTGGGCGATGTGACCAGCAGCGAACCCTACCGCCGCCTGTTCAACCAGGGCTACATCCAGGACTACGCCTACGCCGACGCACGTAAGAGCTACGTCCCGGCCGCCGAAGTGACAGAACGTGACGGCAAGTTCTACTGGACCGATACCGCCGGCACCGAGATCGAGGTGTACCAGGAATACGGCAAGATCGGTAAATCGAAGAAGAACGCGATCTCCCCTGACGAGATCTGCGAACTGTACGGCGCCGACACCTTCCGGTTCTACGAGATGGCGATGGGTCCGCTGGACCTCTCCCGCCCATGGGCGACCAAGGATGTCATCGGGGCACACCGGTTCCTGCAGCGGGTCTGGCGGCTCGTGGTGGACGAACAGACCGGCGCGACCCGGGTCACCGAGGACAATCCCGCCGACGAGACACTGCGGTTGCTGCACCGGACGATCGCCGGGGTCGACGAGGATCTGGCGGCCATGCGCGACAACACCGCCGGTGCCAAACTGATCGAACTGACCAACCATCTGACCAAGGCCTATCCGGGCGGCGCGCCGCGTTCGGCGGTGGAACCGGTGGTGCTGATGCTGGCGCCGCTGGCCCCGCATATTACCGAGGAGCTGTGGGAGCGACTGGGCCACAGCCACTCCCTGGCGCACGGTCCGTTCCCGGTGGCCGATCCGGCGCTGCTGACCGCCGAGACCGTCGAGTACCCGATCCAGGTCAACGGTAAGGTCCGCAGCCGTATCCAGGTCGATGTCGAGGCCGATCGGGCGGCGATCGAAGCGGCCGCGCTGGCCGACGAGAAGATCGCCGCTCTGCTCGACGGCAAGGCCCCGCGCAAAATGATCGTGGTTCCGGGCAGGTTGATCAACATCGTCGGCTGAGTGTGCCGAGAGTTCTCGGCACGGCCGTCCGCTCGAGAAATCGTTGGGGCGGACCTATGGTCCGCCGTTAGCATCGTGCGATGCGGAAGGATCACAGCTACCGGGTGCTCAGGGTGGGTGCGTGGCAGTACCTCTGGCGGACCTACCACCAGCATGTGGACGGCTGTACGGAAGTTCTGCGGCTGCGGCAACTCGGCTCGGTGGCCGGCCTGACGCTTGTCTTCCGCTCCGATGGGGAGCGCAATGTCCCCGATGGTGGGTACTCCTCGGCCGGTGAAATCTGGATCGGGGACCGTTTCCTGAACCTGAACAAGCCCGGCGTGGTCCGAGCCTTCGTCGACGGAGCGGTTCGACGAGGGTGGATGGCCGAGGTACGCACCGTCGGCCGCCGCGACGGCTGGGACCTGTTCGATGAGGTGCACGCCGCCAAGGGCGAAAACACAATCGTTAATCCGCTGTCCTCCTGAGACTCGCCTGGGTGGGCTACCGTGCGGGCGTTCAGCCCGGAACAGGAGTCCACTGTGAAACCCCTCGCGCTTTTCGTCGCCCACGACCCGGCCGGGTCGCGGTCTCGCGTCACCTGCCAGTACAAATGCGGAAACGCGTGCTTCCACGAGGTGCCCAACACTTCGTCGAACACCTACTTCGGGGATATCGTCGCGGGGATCTCCCGGCGGCGCCTGCTGCAGGGCAGCGCGGCAGCGGTGGTCGCGGTCGGTGCGGCGAGCGCGCTCGCCGCCTGTGGTGACGACCCGCAGGTCGGGACGACCGCGACCACCGAAGGTACCGGAACCGGGTTCACCCCGGTGGCGCCGAACACTCGGGACGCGCTGGTCGTTCCCGAGGGTTACGAGCAGGGCGTGGTGATCCGCTGGGGTGATCCGCTGTTCGAGGACGCTCCCGCATTCGATTTCTTCCGGCAGACCCCGGCCGCGCAGGCGAAGCAGTTCGGCTACAACAACGATTTCGCCGGTCTGCTGCCGATCGAGGGACAGCCGGGCAGATATCTGCTCGTGGTGAATCACGAGTACACGACCGAGCAGTTCATGTTCGCGGGGTACGAGCCGGCGGCGATCACCCGGGAGCAGGTCGAGATCGCGATGGCCGCGCACGGTTTGTCCGTGGTCGAGGTGCACGGGGAAGCCGGGACGGGGCGGCTCGCGCCCGCGTTCGGGAAATACAACCGGCGGATCACCGCGACGACCGAGTTCCGGCTGACCGGCCCGGCGGCGGGCAGTCCGCTGGTCAAGACCGCCGCCGATCCCACCGGTACCAAGGTGCTCGGTACGATCAACAACTGCTCCGGCGGTGTGACCCCGTGGGGCACCGTGCTCTCCGGCGAGGAGAACTTCAACGCCTATTTCGTGGGCGACGCCGCCGATCCGGTATCGGCCGCCCGGTTGAAGCGCTACGGCATCGCCGAATCCGATGCCCCGCACTACTGGGAGAAATTCGACAAACGCTTCGATATCGCCGCCGAGCCCAACGAACCCAACCGCTTCGGCTGGGTGGTCGAACTCGACCCGTGGGATCCCACCTCCACCCCGGTCAAGCACACCGCGCTGGGCCGGTTCAAACATGAGGCGGCGAATATCCACGTCACCGCTGATGGCACCGTCGTCGCCTATTGCGGGGACGACGAACGTTTCGACTACCTGTACAAATTCGTCTCCGCACGAAAGATCGAGGCGGGCACCGGCGCCGCGAGCCGCCGCCACAATATGACCCTGCTGGACGCGGGCACCCTCTATGTCGCGAAACTCACCGGTGACCACCCCGATCGGATAGACGGCTCCGGCACGGTGCCCTCCGACAAGGGTTTCACCGGTTCCGGCCAGTGGATCCCGATCCTGCGCGCGGCCGAGGACGGCCGCGGCGAATCGCTGGTGGACGGGATGACCGCCGAGGAGGTCGCGGTGTTCACCCGCCTCGCCGGGGACAAGGTGGGCGCCACGAAGATGGACCGACCCGAGGATTTCGAGGCGAACCCCAAGACCGGCAAGGTCTATGTGGCGTTGACCAACAACGACAAGCGCGGTACCGACGGCAAACCGGCGGTCGACGAGGCCAATCCGCGCGACAAGAACAAGAACGGGCAGGTCCTCGAGCTCACCGACGATCACGCGGGTACCGCGTTCACCTGGACCTTGCTGCTGGTCTGCGGTGACCCGGCCGCCGCCGACACCTATTTCGCGGGCTACGACAAGACGAAGGTCAGCCCGATCTCCTGCCCGGACAACCTGGCGTTCGATCCGTACGGCAACCTGTGGATCAGCACCGACGGTAACGCGCTGGACGCCAACGACGGACTGTTCGCGGTGGTACTCGACGGCGACCGGCGCGGCGAGACCAAACAGTTCCTGTCGGTCCCGGTCGGCGCCGAGACCTGCGGTCCGGTGATCACCGAGGAACGGGTCATGGTGTGTGTCCAGCATCCGGGCGAAACCGACGACGCGTCGGTGGATCGGCCGGCATCGCACTGGCCGGACGGCGGGACGACCCAGCCGCGCCCGGCCGTGGTGGCGGTCTGGAAGTCCGGGGGCGGCCGGATCGGAGTCTAGGGGGCTATCCGCTGCCCGTGAGTCCGCCCATCCGGGCGAAGCGGGCGAAATCGCCCTGCGCGCCGCTGTACACGTTCACATCGGTGTTGCCGTGGATACCCGGGATCGAGCCGGAGTCGGTCTGCTGCCAGAACGTCCAGGTGGGCCAGCGGCCGGGGACCTCCGGTTCGGCCCGGTCACGGTAGTCGGCGATCCACAACGGGTAGCGGTGGAACTGATCGCTGTCGGCCATAGCGGTCTGCCAGAACCGGGGATAGGTGTAGACGATCGGAACCCGGCCGGTGAGTGTCTGCACGGTGTTGAGGTAGCGGTGGGTCCAGTCGATCAGGGCGCCCGGCGCCAGGCCGCCGGAATTCTCCATATCCAGCACCGGCGGCAGATCCAGCGGGCCGTTCTGGCCGAGCACGATCGTCGCGTAGAGGGCAGCCTGGGGTTCGGGTGGGAGTTCGGGACGGGCGTAGTGGTAGGTGCCGCGGGCCATCCCGGCTACCCGCATCTGCAGGCTGTCCTGGATGAAGAACGGGTTGATGTAGTCCAGGCCCTCGGTGGCCTTGACCATGGCGAAACGATGGCCCGCCGCGCGGACGGAGAACCAGTCGATGGGCCGGCCGCCGCCGTGCTGCCAGGACGAGACGTCCGGCCCGGTGGGTTCGGCGTGCGCGGGCGCGGATACCAGCGCGAGCCCCGCCACCAGCGCGAACGTCACCAACCCGAACCCGGGTCGCCCGAAACGGCGTCGTACGGTACTGCCCGGCCCCATACGGGAGCCGGACCTTCTCACGGTCGATCTCTTACGGGCAGTGTTCATGGTCCCCGACCCTAGGCACGTGCCCGGGCACTCTCCGGTATTACGCCGCCGTGTCCGAAGCACCGCCCGCCCGGTCGGCGGACATCGGCACCCACCCCGCGCTCAAAGCGGCCTTCCGTCAGCTCCGGACGGTCACCCTCCGTGGTCGGGGCCCGCCCCGGTTCTGGAGCGACAGAGCGAAGGAGCGCAGCGACTGAGCGCCGGAGTGAAGAACCGGGGTCACGAGGGCCCCGACCGCCCCGCCGAAGGCGGGGCAATATAACCGGATACTGGAGTCGATATCGCGCGGAGTCGGAGGTGGGTATGCGCATTGTCGAATGGTCGGCGGCGGAATCGGTGTTGGGTGCCGGTGAGACCTGGGGTATTTCGGGTCCTGGATTCCTGCTGATCTATATCCCCTTCGCGATCGTCGCCGTGGGTGTAGGTGTCTGGTTGCGGCACCGGATCGTCACCGCGACCGGGCCGGTTCCGGTGGGCGAGTTGACCGCACCCGAGCTCGGTCTGTTGACCAGTGATCGGCGGGCGGTGATGGCCTCGATCGCGCTGTTACGCAGCCACGATCTCATCGATGCCGGTGGCCGGCCGGTCGGGTCCGCTCCCGCGACGGCCACGCTCGATCCGTTCACCGTCGCGGTGCGCGGACGGCTCGACGTTTCGAAACAGAGCATCACCCAGGTGACCCATCGGCTCCGCGGCGAACTCGATCGGATGCGGAAAGTTCTCGTCCATCGCGGTTATCTGGCCGACGCCCGGTACACGAAGCAGGTGCGCGAGGCGGGCCTGCCGATTCTGGTCGTGGGTTTCTTCGGGGTGGCCCGGCTGGTCACCGGACTGTTCAACGGCAATCCGGTGCTCTTCCTGGTGCTCGTGCTGTTGGCTTCGGGGTTTGCCTGGTGGCGGGTGGTGGCGCCGGTGCGGCTCACCCCGGCGGGCCGGGCGGCGCTGGCGGAGGCGGAGGCCGAGAATCGGTATCTGCGTCCGGGGAATTCGCCGTCTTACCAGACCTACGGTCCCGCGGCCGCCGGGTTGGCCGTCGCTCTGTTCGGTGTGCAGGCGCTGGTACTGCTCGATCCGGCACTGAACACTGCCATGTCCGGTTTCAGCGCGGACGGAGCATCCGGCGGTGGTGACGCCGGTGGCGGCGACAGCGGTGGTGGTGGCTGCGGTGGTGGTGGTGGCTGCGGTGGTGGTGGTGGTGGCTGCGGTGGCTGACCGGTGACCGGTCCGCTACCCGAATCGGCTCTCGGAATCGGCTGGCGCCCGGAGATCTGCGGTCTGATAGACCAGCTGGACGGTCTCGACTTCTGCGAGGTCATCGCGGAATCACTCGGTCGCGGCCGCGGCGGGATCGAGGTTCCGGCGGAGCTCGCAGCGCTGCGGGACCGGGGCATTGCCATTGTTCCGCACGGGATCTCACTGTCACTGGGTGGTGCGGAACCGGTGGACGGCCGCCGGATCGAACACCTGGCGGCCTGCGCGCGGACAGTGGCGGCACCGCTGGTCAGTGAGCACATCGCGTTCGTGCGTGCAGGGGGCCTCGAGGCCGGTCATCTGCTCCCGATCCCGCGCAACCGCGAAGCGCTCGACGCCCTGACCGCGAATATCACCCGGACCCGGGCCGGATTGGATGTACCGCTGGCCGTGGAGAACATCGCCGCGCTGTTCGACTGGCCCGACGACGAATTCAGTGAATCGGAGTTCCTCACCGAGATCGTCGAACGGACCGGTGCGTATCTGCTGCTGGATATCGCCAATGTGTACGCGAACGCACGCAATCGGGGTCGCGATCCACGCATCGAGTTGCGCCGACTGCCCACCGAGCGCATCGCCTACTGCCATATCGCCGGCGGCCACGAATCCGGCGGGCGCTATCACGACACCCACCTGCATCCGATACCGGCGGAGGTGCTCGCGCTGGTCACCGAGTTCTTACACGATCTCCCGGTCCCGCTCATGCTCGAACGGGACGGTGACTATCCGCCCGCCCACGAGTTGCTGGACGAACTCGACGCAATCGCCGACGCGGCGGCCCGCCCACCGGTCACCGCCGCCGCCCGGGCAAGGTCGCGGTGATGGACGGGCAGGCGCCCGGTTTGGCGGACCGGCAAGCGGCACTGGTGCGTGCGCTGGTGGCCGGGGAGCCGGTCCCGCCGGGTTTCGATCCGGCCGGAGTGCACGCAACAGCGCAAGCACTCCGGTATAAGCGGGCCAGGGAAGTCGCGGTCCGTTATCCCGGACTGGTGCATGCGGCCGGCCCGGACTTCACCACACGGTTCGTCGAGTGGGCTCGGGCCCGGCCGAGAAGCGGAACGGCGGCCGACGCTGTGCGTTTCGCTCGCGAGTCCGGTATTCCGTGGCCTCCGCCCCGTCCGGGTTTCCTCGCTCCGATCGTCCGGCTGTTCCGGCGATTTCGTCGGCGCTAACCGACCCGGCCTTCCACTTCCCGATAACGACTCGCTCAGCTATGTGCCGCTAGACAACGGCAACTTGTTCGCCGTATCGGTTCGCTGTCCTTCTCAGGGAAGGGGCAGTCCGCCCGGGATCGCGAAGGGCAGCAGTACCGGCAAGTGGACCTGCGGCAGGAGGCTCGGCGCCGGAGCCGGGATGTGGGGGTTGGGCGCGTTCCAGACGGCTGGGGTCTGGGTGCTGCCGCTGTGGTTCTCGCGGTCCCAGTCGGCCGGCTGGTCATAGCCGCCGTCGTAGTTGTTGTGCGAGTCGCGGTCGGCGTACTGGTTCCCGCCGCTGTTGAGGTTGTCTTCGTACCCGTCGTAGTTCTGCCGGTTGTGGTCGGTGTAGCCGTATTGGCCGTTGTCGTCCCAACCGAAGTCGCCGTTGCCGTTCCCGCTGTCGCCGAAGCTGTCGTCGGAATCGCTGATCTGGACCGCCTGGCCCGGGTCGGCGAGAGCGGGACCGGCGGTGACGGCAAGTGGTGCGAGGGCGATGACCGCGATTGCGGCGATTCGCGCGGCGAGGCGGCGGGTGCGCTGTGCGGGGTTCGTGTTCATCGGGGTCCTCACTCGGTCACGCTCGGTGCGGCCTTGGGGGCGGGTCGCACTCTTTCTTTGCGTTATCGGAACAATGCCTACTGTACCGCTAAACAACGGCACGTTCAATAGGTAGATGAGAAGCAACTGGGGATGAACCCTCGTGACCGCGCGGAAGGTGGGTGATCGCGACCGCTTGCGCTATACGTATATTTCTACGTATAGTCAGCTCATGCCGAACAAGACCATCTACGTCGCCGACGACGATCTGCCACTGTTTCAGCGGGCGCAGGAATTGGTCGGCGGCAATCTGTCCGGTGCGGTGGTCACCGCGCTCAAGCGCTTCATCGAATTGGAGGAGGGCAAGCTCGAGGGGTACGAGGAGATCGTCCTGCGGGTCGGCCACAACGGTGCCCGGCAGGTGCGATTCCAGGGCGCCCTGCTCGTCGAGCATCGGGATGTCACCGACGAGCGAATGGAACATGTGCGCGTGTTCCGTAGTCGTAAGAACAAATTCGTGCTGCACGAGCAATACGCGAACTGGTCGGAATATCCGGAATCGGACAACTGGCTGCGCGATCTGAAGAACTGGCGCCGCATGCTGGGTATCGAACACGACTGGGGCGACTATGTGCTCACCATCGTCGGCACTGTCGAGGAACTGAAGGGCAAGATCCCCGATCTGCTCTACCGACGCCTCTCCGATATCGCCGAGCACGCCCCCGTCGAGGAGCTCGATATCTGATCCTGGCGGCGGGGTGGCGCCCGCCGGAACCATCCACTTGCTGACTCCACACCCTCCCCCGGGGGCGGTGTCGATAATACATGCTCACATTCGCATTCGATTATTGATTTCGAAAGGGTAGATCCATGAACAACGGACGCAGCCCGGCCATTCGCGCGGCCGGTCTCCGCAAGTCCTACGGGGACAAGGTCGTCCTCGACGGCGTCGACATCACGGTGCCCGAAGGCACCATCTATTCGCTGCTCGGACCCAACGGCGCCGGGAAGACCACCATCGTGCAGATATTGAGCACCCTGATCCGGGCCGACGCCGGTGATATCCGGATCGGTGGCCACGACCCGGCCACCGAACCGGACTCGGTGCGGTCGGTGATCGGGGTGACCGGACAGTTCGCCGCCGTCGACGAACTGCTCACCGGACGCGAGAACCTGCTGCTCATGGGAGATCTGCACCATCTGTCCCGGCGGCGCACCCGGGACCTCGCTCAGGAGCTGCTCGAACGCTTCGATCTCACCGAGGCCGCCGACAAGACAGCCGCAACCTACTCCGGCGGAATGACGCGGCGTCTCGACCTGGCCATGACCCTGGTCGGCGATCCGCGCATCATCTTCCTGGACGAGCCCACCACCGGCCTCGATCCCCGCAGCAGGCGCACCATGTGGGAGATCATCGGCAACCTGGTGCAGGACTACGGGGTCACCGTCTTCCTCACCACTCAGTACCTGGAGGAAGCCGATCAGCTCGCCGACCGGATCGCGGTACTCGACCACGGCCGGATCGTCGCCGAAGGCACCTCAGCGGAATTGAAAAGGCTGGTGCCCGGTGGGCATATCCGGGTGCGGTTCGGCGATATCGCCGGATTGCGCGCCGCAGCAGCTGTTTTCGATTCCGATGCCCGCGCCATCGACGAAGAACTGACCCTCGCCGTCCCCGGTGACGGCGGCCTCGGTTCGCTACGCGAGGTGCTCGACCGCATCGACGCCCATCGGCTGGCCGCCGAAGGCCTGGCCGTGCACACCCCGAACCTGGACGACGTTTTCCTCACCCTCACCGGAAACACCACCACAGACAAGGAACTCGTGCGATGACAACCCTCACCGCCCACCCGCCGCGCCGGGCGAGGGCCCTGGCCGATTCCTGGACCATGCTGCGGCGCAATCTGTTGCAGGCGCGGCGCTATCCGAGCATGACGATTTCGGTCACGGTGATGCCGATCGTTCTGATGGCCATATTCAACTACGTGTTCGGCGGTGCGCTGGAGCCCGGTCTCGGCGGTGACGGTGGTACCGCCTATATCGATTATCTGGTCCCCGGGATGCTGTTGCTGCTGCCTGCCTATCTGACCGCCTCGGTGGCCATATCGGTGTGCACCGATGTCACCAAGGGCATCGTGAACCGATTCCGGACCATGGCGATCTCGCGTTCCGCGCTGCTCACCGGGCATGCGCTGGGTGTACAGGTGCAGGCATTCCTGGCACTCGTCGCGATGCTGGGGGTCTCACTGCTGATGGGGTTCCGTCCGTCGGCGACACCGCTGGAATGGATCGCCACGATCGGGTTCCTGCTGCTGGTGGTCTTCTCGCTCACCTGGCTGTCGGTCGCGTTCGGGCTGATCGCTCCGAACCCGGAGAGCGCCAGCAATCTGCCGTTCCCGATTCTCATGCTGCCGTTCCTGGGTTCCGGTCTGGTCCCCACCGACACCATGCCGACGGTGATGCGCTGGTTCGCCGAATACCAGCCGTTCACGCCGTTCACCGAAACGGTGCGGGGGCTGCTGATGGGCAGCGCGATCGGGAACAACGCGCTGATCTCGCTGGGCTGGTGCCTGGTGATCGGCCTGGGCGGCTTCTTCTGGTCGACCACCGTGTTCCGGCGCCAGGGCCGCTGACACCCCGACGCCCCTGTCCTCGCCGGTCCGCCGGCGGGGACAGGGCGCTTCTAGTTGCGCTCGACCTCGATCGGATGAGTGGCGAGCAGCGACAGCGGCAGCGGCTGCCGGCGCAGCACCTGGGCCCACATATCGGTGCGTCGGCCGGCGATCGGATCACTGGGCAGAGCCGAGACCACGATCCAGTCGTCGCTGGCCAGTTCGCTGTCCAGCTGGCCGAACGTCCAGCCCGCGTAGCCGGCGAAGACCCGGACACCCTCGACCAGCGGACCGATCCGGTCCGGGTCGGCGTCCAGGTCGACCAGTACCACCCGGCCGTCCACCCGCCGCAATCCCGGAATCCCGTCGATCGACGCACCGACCCGGAGCGTGCCCAGACACAACGCGGCGTCGCGTTTGACGGGTCCGCCCACGAACAGGGTGTGCGGCTGCGCGGACAACTCCGCCCACTGTGGGAGCACATCGTGTACGGGGGTATCGCTGGGCCGGTTCAGCACCACTCCGAGCGTTCCGGCGTCGTTGTGCTCGATGATGTAGACCACCGTACGGCGGAACGTGGGCTCGGCCAGTTCGGTCGAGGAAACCAGGAGCGTACCGGCCCGCACCGTCTGCTCACCCTGCCGGTTACCGCGACGACCAGGTTCGGGCTCGTGCCCGTCACCGCGGCCGCCCCGGGTCTTGCGATCATCGGGGTCATCTGCCTGCGCCACCTGGCCATCATCGCAGTTATTGCCCGACTGTGCCGCTCTGATCAACTGTTCACTTCGCGCGGAGTTCACTCGGCGGCCGTTTCCGGGCCGTCTGGACATACCGCCGCAGGCTCGTAGAGTCAGCCGTATGCGTCCCCCCGAGGTGCTCCTGGACAACAGTGACGATGTGTACGACTTCTATCGCGAACACCGGCAGAACCGGCTGCAGGCGACGGGGGCCTACGCGCTGCTCGGCCGCCGTTACCGGCCGCGGGTCGGCTACGCGGCCGGGGCCCGGGAGGCGATCCGCGGGTTGATCCGTTCCCGGACCCCGCTGCTGATCGCGGTCAACCACCTGTCGCAGTTGGATCCGTACACGCTCGCGGCCGCGGCCTGGCGCAGCGAATTGCGGCCGATCATCGGTCGCACCCGCGTGCTGGCGAAGGACGAGCTGTTCGAGGAGACCAAACTGCGCCGCCGTATCGACATGATGGGCGGGATCCCGGTGTTCCGCGGCCGCGACCACGGACTACGGGCGGTGAACGCGGCCGGCCAGCGGATGATGGATATCTGTGCTGAACGCCTGGCTGTAGGGGACAGCCTGGCGATCTTCCCGGAAGGCACCTGCAACGAGGTCGATCCGGCGCAGGTGCAGGCGGTCGGGACCGGGATCGGGCATATCGCCTTCCGGACGGCCAAACTCGGTGCCCGGCCGGCGCTGGTCAGCCTGGGGTTGAGCTACGGGCCCCGAGCCGATCCGGCGGCGCCGCCGACCAGGGAGGAGGTGAAGTCCGCGAGCTTCCACTTCGGGGTCCCGCACACCGACCTTCCGGCCCGGCCGGCGGAGGTAGCCCGGCTGGTTCGCGCCGACCTACAGCAGGCATTGGACGGCGCGGTGGCCGCCTACTGAACCGGCGGTGCCCAGCGTTACTACTGCGGCATTCCGAGGCGGTCCCGGGCCCAGTGCGGCACCATCGACAGATACTGCGGGTGGGTCCCGATGAAACGCTGGACCTGCCGGCACATCGGCAGTGCGCCCAGCCCCTCCCGGCGGGTGGCGTCCAGTGCGCTCTCGACAAGGGCCCGGGCATAGTCCGAGCCGTCGAAGCGTGGGTCCACCTCGGTGTGCACGAACGCGCGCTCGCCGGCAGTGTCCTGATATTCGGTATATCCCGCGACCTCGCCGTCGACTGTGATCTCGAAGCGTTCCAGTGCGATGTTGTTGCGGACCTCCGTCGGCATGGCTCGACGTTACTCGCTCGGCGGTGAATTCTCGCATTGATCCGCGCGGCGCGTGGCGGACCGGTGCTGCGGCGCCTCAACCCATTTCGATGATCGCCCGTCCGACGATCTCACCGCGGCCGAGCGCGCTGTAGGCCTCGTCGGCCCGGTCGAGGGAGTAGCGGCGGGTGATCACCTCCTGCGGCCGCACCGTGTTCGCCGCGACCATCCGGAGCAACGCGGGCATATCGGTGCGGGCTTTCGCGCCGTAGGAGCCGCGGATCTGCAGTTTGCGGCGGACCAGCCGGGCCAGGTCGATCGCACCGGTGGAACCGGCCGGGGCGATCCCGACCACCACGGCTCGGCCGCCGTCGTCGAGCACGTCCAGCGTGGTCGCGAAGGTGGCGGCGCTCCCCAATGCTTCGAACGCCACATCGACCCCGTGTCCCCCGGTGAGTTCCCGGACCCGGGTCGCGGCGTCGTCGGTCCGGGAGTTGATCGTATGGGTGGCACCGAGTTTCGCTACCGCCGAGAGCTTTTCGTCGCTGATATCGATAGCGATGATCTGGGCGACGCCGGCCGCCGCGGCGAATTGCACAATCGAGGATCCCACCCCGCCGGCCGCGACCACCGCGATCCGGTCGCCGAGACCCAGTTCGGCGGTGTGTATCGCGCCGAGCGCGGTGAACGAGCTGCAACCCAGGATCGATACGGCCTCGAGACCGATGTCCGCGGGGACGGTGAAGACGTCGGATGCGGGCACCACGCAGTATTCGGCGAGCCCGCCCATCGAGTACATGGCCAGTGGGGTGCCGTCGGCCCGGGCGAGCCGGGTCGTGCCGTCGTAGAGGGTGCCGTTGAGCCGGTTGTGCGCGAAGAACTTCTCGCACAGGTCCTCGGCGCCGCGGACACAGTGGCGGCAATCGCCGCAGGGCATGATGAAACTGCACACCACGTTGTCGCCGACGGCGACGTTGCCCACACCCCCACCGAGCCGTTCGACGACACCGGAGACCTCGTGACCGAGGACGGCGGGGGCCGGGAACTTCACTTCGGATCGCAGGACGTGCAGGTCGGTGTGGCAGACCCCGCAGGCGGTGACCTTCAGTAGGACCTCGCCTCGTCGGGGGGTCGGCACCGGGATGTCCTCGACGACCAATCGGGGTTCGGTTCCGTGGAAAACTGCGGCTCGCACGCCACTCTCCTCCGCCATTCGCTTCAGCACACCTGCCCGATATCCGCGGGGGACCGGGCCCTCGACCACCGTCTCAGAAAAACGGGTTGCCGGTAGCGGGTTCCGCGGGGCCGGGTGGAAACCGCTGCCCGGCCGCTGGCTCCGTGACTGTTCTCGGGCCTCCTGACCTGCGGCTCAATAAATAGAGAGCACCGCTCTTGACTTTGTCGGGCGGAGATGCGATTGTTGTTCACAACAGAGAGCATTGCTCACAAAGGAGAACGAGATGACCGACGCGACGACCCGCTACCTCGGCCCCACCGGTTTCGACCCGATCTTCAACCGGATCGCCAATCTGCTACCCAAGCTCGGAATCAGCATCGCCGGGTCCCGGTTGCTGGCGGTACGCGGTCGCAAATCCGGAGAGTGGCGGACGACCATGGTCAATCTCATGACCGCCGCCGACGGGCAGCGCTACCTCGTCGCGCCGCGCGGGCATACCCAATGGGTGCGCAACCTGCGCGTCGCCGGCGCCGGCGAGCTGCGACTGGGCCGGCGGACCGAGGTCTTCACCGCGGTAGAGGTCGACGACGCGGACAAGGTTCCGCTGCTGCGGCTCTACCTCGAGCGCTGGGGCTGGGAAGTCGGGCGATTCTTCGAGGGCATCACGAAGGACTCCACCGATGCCGAACTCGCCGCGATCGCGCCGGGGTTCCCGGTTTTCCGGATCGACCGCGTGAGCTGAACGCCCAGCCGCGGGCCGGCCGGGTCACGCCCGGCGGGTCAGCAGGAATTCGATCGCGGCGGCGTAACCCTGTATGCCCATCCCGGCAACCACCGCGTCGGCGACGGGCGACACGTAGGAGTGCCGGCGGAACTCCTCGCGCGCATGCACATTGCTGATGTGCACCTCGACGATCGGCACCTCGGGAATGACCAGCGCGTCGCGCAAGGCCACGGAGGTATGGGTCAACCCGCCGGGGTTTATCACGATTGCCGACACGGTGCCGTGCGCCCCGTGGATCCGGTCGATGAGTTCGCCCTCGGAATTGGACTGGAAATGGGAGATCTCCCGACCGTGCGCCGCCGCGGCCCGACGACACAATTCGATTACATCGTCGAGGGTCTCCGTCCCGTACACCTCGGGTTGCCGGGTGCCGAGCATATTCAGATTCGGGCCGTTGAGGACCAGAATCGGGCTGCTCGAGGTTTGCGGGAGGGTGCCGTCGGACATGGCAGCAACCCTACCGACACCTAACCCGTGAGCGGATGATTCTGAGCTACCGTGAGCGGGTATCTCTTCGATGAACGCGGACTGGCGGGGTAACGGCGCACCGCTTCCGGTCGATCGGTAGCGTAGCGTCGCCGGGTGTTCTCGGACGCCCCGATAATTGATCATGGTCCGTTGCGCGGCGAGTTGGGCTCGGCCGCAACCGCGCACGGTGGGCCGGGGTACGATTTCGGGTTTGCGATCACTCGCAAGCAGGCATTTTTCAGGTACGGTTGTCTTGTTACCGGTGTGACAAGAGTGAAGAGTGGGCGACATGGACGTGAGGGGATCCCGCCGCTTTCGCTTCCGGGGCGCTATGGCCCTTACGGGGGTGGCGGCTCTGGTAATTGCGATGGGATCGTGCGGGACCGGGACCGAAACGGCCGGACCCGAATCGGTCGTCGATCGATTCACCCAACGACTCGACGAACACGACTACGCGGGCGCGGCCGAGTTGACCTCGTACCCGTCGGCGGCTTCGGCAACCCTTCGGCAAATGTTCGAGGGTCTCGAATCGGGGACCGTCGACTACGAGAAGGCGCAATTCATCGGACTCGACGCCGAATCCGGCATCTTCAACCTCGATGTCGAATGGAGCTTCGGCGAGCGGAAGAACTGGAGCTACGGTCTCCAGGGCAACGTCCGCAAACTCGCCAACGGCTGGCGGATCTCCTGGGACCCGGCCGTGGTCATGCCCGAGCTCAGCCAGAATCGCTCCGTTCAGCTGGTGCGCACCACGCCCGACCCGGCGCCGAAGGTCGTCGACAACGTCGGTAAGCCGTTGATGACCCAGCAGGTGATCAACGTGGTCGAACTCGATCCCACCCGGATGCCCGACCAGGTGGCCTCCACCGACGCGCTGGCCCGCGCCATCGAACCGGTGGCGCCGCTGATCACGGGCGCTGCGCTGCGCGAGGACCTCGCCGCGGCCGGTGGTAAGCCCATCACCGCGGTCAGCCTGCGCGAGGGCGATTTCGCGATCCTGGAACCTCGAATGGCGCCGATCCCGGGTGTGGTGATGAAACAGGAGCCTCGGCTCATCGTCTCCGATCGCCGGATCTTCTCGCCGATGCTCGACGCGATGAAGAAGGTCTGGGAACAGAGCCAGGACCAGCACTCCGGCTGGGCCGTGCAACTGTCCGAGAACGGGCGGTTCGTCAAACAACTGGCCGGCAACCAGGGCCCGGCCGGTCCCGATATCGCGGGGACCATGGACCAGCGGTTGCAGCGTGCCGCCGAGGACGCGGTGGTCAGCGCCGGTTCGCCGGCCTCCATCGTCGTCACCCAGCCCTCCACCGGCGCCGTCGTGGCGGCGGCGCAGAACAACTACTCCAGTGCCCAGGGTCCGGTCGCGTTCACCGGTCTCTACCCGGCCGGCGGCACCATCGACCTGTTCCGGAAAGCGGCCGGAGCTGCCGAGGGGAAGGCACCCGAGGACGTCACCGACCAGGAGGTGATCGAGGCGGCGGCCATGCTCGGTGTCGGAGTGGACTTCCGGGTTCCCGGGCTGGAGGAAGTGACCGGTCGCCCGGCCGGTGCGGGTGATGCCGAACCGGTTCGCCAAGGCGGTGGTTCGGACGCGCTGCTGGTGAGCCCCTTCGGGATGGCCATCGCGGCCGCGGCGATCACCAACGGTACGGTCCGCCCGCCGATGCTCGAACGCGGTCGTCCCGGCGAAACCGACGCACCGATGGGACCGCTTCCGGGCCCGGTCGACGCCGCGCTGCGCGCCGCGCTGCGCGACGGGATGAACGCGCCGCACATGGCGCGGCTGCGCGGATTCCGTGATGTCAACGGGTTCTCGGCGAAGGCCGGGGACGACGGTTGGCTGATCGCGAGTATGGGTGATCTGACGTTCGCGATCCATATCGCCGATATCGACAGCGGCGATATGGTCGTCCGGATGGGTGAACGGATGCTGCAGGCGCTCGCCCATCCCGACGAGTGAGCCGCGTGGCGGGTAGCCGGGCGATCACCTGATCGCCCGGACGGCTCCTCGCCAGCCGAGCAGGAACAGCGCGAGTACCACGGCCGCCACCACAATGAAACTGAACGCGGTGCCCTGCCCCGCCACCACCCGCAGCAGCATGCCGAACACCAGGGTGCACAACCAGATCACCGCCCCGGCGGGCCACAGGCGGGAACCGTCGAACGGTTCGGCAGCGGCCGACCGGCGAGCGATCGCCGCCGCGACGATCCAGCCCACGGCGAGCCCCACCGCGAAGGGCCAGACCGTGTGCAGCAGACCGGTGAGCACAGCCTCTTCGTGACTGCGCCGGCCGATGGCGCAGAACACCACCACCAGCACGACGTCGACGGCGATCGCTACGTACCACTTCACATCGAGGAGCCTAGTGGGCGCGGTCGGGCGCAGCCCATCCGCTGTCCGCGGCGGTTCAGGCATTACGCCGGGAGAACTCCTGCTCGTATTCGTCGTCCTCGGCATTGCGGGTGCGGAACAGGAACGCGAAGACGATCCAGCCGATGATCGCGATCAGCACGAAGCTGACCAGCCGGTACACGAAAGCGGCGGCGACTGCCTGCGCCGCCGGCAATCCGGCGGCCGCGGTGAGACCGTAGATCAGGGTCGCGTCCACATAGACGATTCCGCCCGGCGCGAAGGGGATCGAACCTACGGCCTTGCCCGCCGCGAACGCGATCAGCAGTCCCGCCCACCGCGGATCACCGCCGATGGCATAACAGGCCGCACCCAGGCAGGCCACATCGGCCAGCCGGTGGACAACCGCCCACCAGGTGACCCACGCGCCGTCCCGGGTACCCAGTTTCACCGATTCGACCTGGTCGAGCATTTCCCGCATCTTGTCGATACCGGTGTTCGGCGGGCGTTTGCGCGCCCGGTTCACCAGGATCAGCGCTCGGCGCAGTACCCCCTCGAAGGTGCCCGGATGCCGGGAGGCATAGTTGCCCGCCCAGACCAGGGCCACCACCGCGGCCACCGAAACGAGCAGGTTGACCGGCCCCACCCGGCCGCCCACCAGCACGGTACCGAGCACCCCGATGAGAGCCAGGCCCGCCGCGGAGACGACCCCGGAGAACACCAGTTGCCACGAGGCCACCACCGGGCTGGCGCCCCAGCGCCTGGTCTGCCGGTAGGTGAATGCCGTGGAGAACACCTGACCTGCGGGCAGGGTCACCGACATGGCGGTGGCGCCGTAGACGACCGCCACCGATCCGTGCTGGCTCACCTCGACACCGCCGGCGTGCAGGAGCCGTTTCTGGACGTATCCGAAACCGGTCATGGACAGCATTTGCGCCGCGATACACAGGGCGACCCAGCCCCAATGGATCTCGGTGAGTTTCTGCCACGATTCGTGTAATCGGGGCCACAGATAGAAAGCCTCGCCGATCAACAGCAGAAGTACGATCGAAACGGCCAGCCATTTGAGCCAGCGGAATTTCCGGTGGCGATTCCCGGCGAGCCCCGGTTCCCCGGCCGGAGGCACAGCGGCAGTACCCGCTGCATCACCGTTGGCCGTCACGGGCCCAGCCTAATGGACACCCCTGGCCGGGGTCCGCTGCCTGCTCCTATACCTCGGCAGGCGGATCTAGGAGACGCTTTCGCTCGGCCAGGACAGCCGCGTCTTGCGGCGCCGGCCGCGTAGCTGCACTTCCTCGCCCGCCGTCCAGTTCCGCTGCTCGCTGTCCTCGGCGAAGTACAGCGCCGAACCGGAGGCCAGCACCCGGCCCGGATGATCCTTGGCGAGTTCGGTGAGGCGTGAGGCCTCGTTCACCGGGTCACCGATCACGGTGTATTCGAAGCGGTTGGCGGCACCGATATTCCCCGCGACAGCCAAACCGGCGGAAATTCCGATACCGATATCCAGTCCGGAAACCGTACGCAGTGCCTCGCGCAGATCACGCGCGGCGGCCAGCGCGGCGGTGGGTGCGTCCGGCCGGTCCAGTGGGGCGCCGAAAATCGCGAGTGCGGCGTCCCCGACGAATTTGTTCACGAATCCGTGATGACGGTCGATGACATCGACCACCACCCGGAAGAACTCGTTGAGCAGGCTGACCACCTCGGTGGGCGGATGCTCGGCGGCCGTCGCGGTGGAACCGACCATATCCACGAACAGGACTGCCACGAACCGGGTTTCCCCGCCCAGCTCGGTGCCGTAGTCGAGGGCGCGCTGAGCTACCTCGGCGCCGACGTGCTGGCCGAACAGTTCCTGGAGCCGCTGCCGGGTCGCCGCCTCCTCCATCATCCGGTTGAAACCGACCTGTAGCAGCCCGATCTCACTACCGTCGAAAACCTCCACCTGCACATCACGGGCGCCGTTCTGCACCTGGTCGATGGCCTGGCTGAGCTGGCGGACCGGGTCGGAGATACTGGAGGCGGTCAGCATGGACAGGGCCAGCGCCTGCATGATCACCACACCGCAGAGCAGCAGGATCGATACCGCCAGCGACTGCGCCGAGAACTTCACATCCGACGAGATCTGGGTGACACACAGCAGTACGATCGCGATGGTGGGGGCGAAGGTCCCCATTCCCCAGGTCATGGCCATCCGGGTACCGACGCCGGGAGTGAGCGTGTGGTCGAAACGGCCCGCCGTGAGGGCCTCGGCCGCTACCGGCCGCAGAATACGTTCACCGAGCATGTAGGTGAAACCGAACACGATGGTCGCGGCCATACATTCGGTGATGATCACTGCCCCGGCCAGGGCCGGGGTCTCGGAGATGATCGCCGCGCCGAGCACACCGCCGCCGAGCACCCACAGGGCGAGATGCAGGATCGCCTGCCGCAGCGGCGCGTGCAGGGCCGCCATCTGCTCCTGGCGACTGGGCGGTCCGCCACGCACCTGCCAGCGCATCACCGGCCGCAGCATCAGGGCCGAGGCGGTCAAGCTGAGGACACCGCCGGTGAGGAACACGATGGCCGGGACAAGCAGGCCGACCTGCCGGGTGCCCGGTTCCTCACCCTCGGGGACCGGTAACCCGTACTGGATGAACGCCCACACCAGAACAGCACCGAACGCGTTCGCGAGCAACATCGAGGTCAGGTACAGGGGCCAGCGCGTATGCATGGTCTGTTTGACCGCTTCCAATGGCGCTGACACGTGTACCAATCTAGCGCCCGGGGCCGACGGTCCCGTGCTGCCGGGTTGCGGCGACGCGGAAACCCGTTCGAACGAGCGTTCGGGCCTATCCCGCTGTTCGTTGCCGGCGGCGCGCCGTTCCGACGCCGTTCACCAGTCCCGGCCGGCGATCAACTCCTCCGCATCCGCGTCCTGGAAACCATAGGCACGGGCCACGAACCAGAAGTCCTCGCCTATCTCCCCACGAGCCACAGTCTCGATTTCGCTGCCCGCCGAGTCGAACTCGGCCTCCAGCGCATTGAACTCCTCGGTGGCGGCCTGGGTGAGGACGTACAGCGCGGCCAGGTCGACAGGCTGCTCGACCTCGATACGCTCGCACAACCTCAGCAAGATCGTCTTACCCCGGTCCACCAGATGGTCGGGGTAGAAGTCGTCCTCGTACAGAAATTGCAGAAAATGGTGTGTGATCACCTGCGGATTACTGACCGGTATGATGTCCTGCTCTCGGTCTTCGATACGGCCCCGGAGATCATTCCATATGCCACCGCGCCTCGGGGAGAGCGCCTCTGCATCAGCTCCACCGTGGCGGTCCTTCGCTTCCCCGGGCCTGTCCCGTCCTACTTGCGCCGATATATCTATCGGCGCGTCCGGGGGAGTCCGCCGCGGAACTGGCGACGCCGTTCGATCGCCGTCCGAATCAACCCCCGGGCTGCGTCCCCGGTGACCGACATCATCGCCAGAATGTCGAACGCTCGTCCGTACATGTCGACCTCCCTCGGTTGAGTGATGGTCAGCTCCGCGGAGATCCCCTCCACCAGCACCGTTGTGTTGTCGAACATCGAAAAGTTCGTTGGCGGGAACGGGATCTCCGCGGCGGCCGACACGATTCCGAAGCTCACCCGCGGGAGTCCGGTGACAGCGAGCAAGCGGTCGAGCTGGCCGATCATCACGGGATCGCCGCCGACTGTGGTCGACAGCGCCTGTTCGCCGATCAGCAAGTGGAATCGGCGGTTCCCTCGATACATCAGCTGCTGGCGCTCGAGGCGTTTGGCTACGCCGGCCTCTATGTCGCCGGGTGTCCGATAGAAGCTGCTCACGTTCTGAAGAACAACCGCAGCGTATTCGGCGGTTTGGAGGAATCCGGGCATGAAGTACGGGTTGTAGATTCGGATGATCTCAGCAGCCTCGGTCAAGCCGACCAGTGCATGCTGGCGTCTCTTGGTGCCGGTCCCGAGCACCTTGCGCCACTCCTGGTATGCGGCGTCGATGTTGTCGAGACCGGCCACCAGGTCCGGGATTCGATCCAAGGCGTTGCAGTGCTCGCACCACGACCGGATATCGTCACGGGACGGTTTGATCTTGCCGTACTCGATCTTCGGCACCTTGGTTTGGTGCCAACCACTCCGGCGGGCCAGCTCCGCGCCGGACAAGCCAGCGTCGAGACGAAGCTCCCGGAGCCGACCCCCGAGAGCTTCGCGCTGTTGGTGGATGGAGCCGGTCACGTCGTGACGTACTCCGTGTACGGCGTTGCCAGCTTCCACAACCTGTCCCGAACACCGCGGCAGTAGTCCACGATCCTCGGATCTTTCGTGACTGCCGCTCCTGCGGGCTCGCCGCCGTCACCTGCAAGGTTATAGACGACCCGCTCGTCATCGAACAGCCAGAAGTCATCCGGTGGGACCTCTCCGGCATCCCGTCGCGGCAGGTACCGGATATCTTCTCCCGACTGGATATTGCGATCGGTGACGGACAGCAGCCATCGGTGGTAGTCGCTGTGCGGGACGGTCACGACCCGGACGCGAGTCACCGGAATGCCTCGATCGGTGACCTTACGCATGAGCGCATGCCAAGGCGCCGGTGGTTCATCCGATGCCGGCTCACCTGCGAGGAACGCCCGAAATCGGCTGTTCTCGGACGGTTCGACGTAGACGTCTCGCACTTCGAGATGAAACGCGCTGTGCTGTAGCCCATTGAACCAATCCGCCCAGGGATCACCCTCGACCAGCAGCATCGCCGAAAAACGTCCTCTCTCGTTTCGCGACCAGGATCGCAGCCTCGTCACTGGCTAGATCGAGCTGGCCCATCACCGCTGGTTCGGTCACAGGCCGACCGCTGAGCCGGAACGTACCTCTTCCGGTGTCGGTCATGGTCGCACCCAGGTAGGTGTCGGGCTCGGTGAATCCTGTCAGCAAGTGTGGTATCTCGACCGTGCCGAGTGTGCCTGTCTCCCATCCCTGAACCAGGTAACTGCCCTGGTCTGTTGCATACAGAGTGGGGCAACCCTGGGATTCGCTTCCACCTCTTCCGAGGAACCTCAACCGCATCGCGTGAATCTCCTGTCAGCTATGCACGAGCATGATGGCATCCATGCCAGTGTGACTGGGTAATTTCACTAGGTAGTAGAGATTTTTCAATCTTGTGCATTGTTGTGCATGACGATGGCCTTTCTCCGGAGATGTTCGTAGCTTCGTCTCAGCCGCCGCGCCGGGTGTCGTCTCCTCGGCGTGGCGTGCAAGCCAACGACGAACAAGACGAACAAAGGGTATTCATGGTGTTCTCGGTCGAGGTGAGTTGCTGTGGGTCGCAGTGGTACCTGTATTCGCCGGCCTTCGGGGTATCGCGGTTCGTATCGGATAAGGGGCGTATCCGGGAGGAAGCGCACGCGATGATCACGAAGTGTGGTGCTGCTCCGTCCGAGTTCGACATCGATCTGGAATTGGGCCGGGTCGTCGACAGAGCCGCGCTGCTGGGGATCGGGCCGGTCCGGGATCAGCCGTGAGACAGCCCGCCGGAGCCCTGTCTCGAAACTCGGCGGCCGGGCTCCCGGCGTGCGCTTTCCACGCACCTCCGCAACCTTCCGGCAGCCGTGACTAGGCTCGGCCGGGTGACCGAGCCGAAACCATCTGCCGCAGACGCCGTTCACCCCATCGTCCGGCAGACCGCGGAATGGGCCTGGCGGCTGCTGGTGATCTTCGCCCTGATCGGGGTGCTCGCTGCGGCAGTGCGGCGGCTCGACACCGTGGTGATCCCGCTGTCCATCGCCATGCTGGCGGCCGCGCTGCTCGCCCCGCTGGTGGACTGGATGCAGCGGCGCGGGGTACCGCGCGGGGTCGGTGTTTTCGTGGCACTGCTCGGATCGCTGGGCTTGGTCGCCGGGGTGGTGACCTTCGTGGTGGAGCAGTTCGTGGTCGGTGTGCCGCAGCTCTCGGACGAGTTCACCAACAGCATCCACAAGGTCCAGGACTGGGCGATCAACGGTCCGATGCATCTGAGTGACGAGCAGATCCGCAATGCCGGTGATGCGACGGTCCGGGCCATCCAGTCCAACCAGGACACGCTCACCAGCGGTGCCCTCACCACTGCCACCATGATCGGGCACATCCTGACGGGCACCTTCCTGACCCTGTTCATCCTCATCTTCCTGCTCTACAGCGGCGACCAGATCTGGCATTTCATCACCCGGGTGGTGCCGACGGCGCACCGGGAACGGGTGCGCACCGCCGGGGAACTCGGGTTCGGATCGCTGGTGGGTTTCGTGCGGGCCACCGTCGTGGTCGCCGCGGTGGATGCGATCGGTATCGGCGCGGGACTGGCCCTACTGGGGGTGCCGCTCGCGCTGCCGCTGGCATCGCTGGTGTTCATCAGCGCGTTCATCCCGATCATCGGCGCGTTCCTGGCCGGTTTCGTGGCTGTGTTCATCGCCCTGGTCACCAAGGGTTTCGTGACCGCGCTCATCGTGCTCGGCATCATCGTGGCGGTGATGCAGCTGGAGGGGCATGTGCTGCAACCCTTGTTGCTCGGGCGGGCCGTGCGGATCCATCCGCTCGCGGTAGTACTCGCGATCGCCGCGGGCGTTGTGCTGGGTGGGATCGCCGGCGGCTTGCTGGCGGTACCGCTGGTCGCCGTGCTCAACACCGCCATCCGCTCACTGCTGGCCACGGACCCCGAAGAACTGCTGGGCGAGCTGACGCCGGACCGTAAAGGTATCTATGTGGCCGAACCGGATTCACCGGAAGTCGGGGACCACTCCACGGTCGGACCGCAGACCCTGGGCCGTTTCGATATCGGTGCCCTGCTCGCCGAAGCGCAGCGGCGGTTACCGCTGGCCCGGACCGCCGACCCGGACCCGCGCGGCACCGATACCCTCACTCGGCCGGATCCGGTCGCCGACCGGCGTGAAAACCGAGATGAGCAGGGCTTACCCCGGGTCCCGCCACCCCCGTATCCGGGAATGCCCTGATGCGGGATCCGGACGCTGCTGGGTAATCTCGGATCTATGAACGGCCCGGATCCGGTTTTCGACGGTGCGGGTCCCGGTAGCCAGGTCGGCAACCGGGACCTGCGTGTTTCCGATGCCGAACGGGAACATGTCGGGCAACTGCTGCAGCGCGCGGTGGGTCTGGGCATGCTCTCCCTCGGGGAGTTCACCGAGCGGATGGATACCGCCCTGGCCTCGCGGACCCGCGGCGAACTGAACTCGGTACTCGTCGATCTGCCCGGGGTCCGGTTGATCGGCGAACCCACCACCGAGCGAGCGTCCGGTCACGGTAAACCCGTGCCGCTACCGCAACCCGGCGCCGCCACCTCCGGGCTGGCCGCGATGGTGCAGGGCGGGGTCATCCGGCCGCGTATGTCCGGGGTGAACCGCCGGGGCAATTGGCAGGTCGCTCCGATGCTGCGGGTCAACAGCTGGTTGTCCGGGGTGACCCTGGATTTCACCCAGGCGATCATGACCACCCAGGTGGTGGAGATCCAGGTCGACGACTACGCGAGTTCACTCACCCTCATGGTGCCGCAGGAAGCCACGGTCGATCTGGACGGCCTCGAACTGGTCGGTTCCAGCGTCAACAACAAGGTCCGCAGCGGCCCGCCGATCGGCCCGCTGCATCTGCTGGTGCACGGACGGGTCCGATTCGGGTCGGTCACCGCCAGGCAACCCTTCATGGCGCACTGGCGGCGACTGCTCGGGCAGTGAAACCCGAGCGCCACTAATCCTGTTCGCGTCGGCGCAGCAGTTCGTTCACGCTGACCGAACGGCCCTCACCGTGCTGGTGGCGGCCGCTGTCATCGGCCGGCGTACCGGCCTGTTGACGGCGCGCGGATCGCAGACCCGCCATCCACGACTCGATGCTGTTGCGTTCGCGCGGGTCCGGATTCTGCTGGGGGCCGGTCCCTTCGGCGGACTGCTGAGCCAAGCTGTCGGGTCGCTGTTCGGGTCGCTGTTCGACGGGGGCCGGACGTTCGGCGGGCCGGGTCGGCGGCTCCGGTGCCCGGTAGAGACCGGGCACCGCCGGAGGCTGGGCACCCGGCACCCGGCGCGGCAGTTCGGGTAGGGCCGAAGCGGGCCTACCCGGAGCGGCGCCGGGATCGGGAATCCGGGGCATACGTCGCGGCTGCGAACCCTGGTCCTGCGGCGACCGCGTATCCGGCTGGACGTCGGGTCCGGGGCGACGCGGCGGAACCGGTGGTCGCGCCGGACCCTGGCCGGGGCCGGGACGGCCGGGGGGACGTCCTTCGGGTGCCGGTGGACGCGGTGGGGCGGGCGGCCTGATCGCACCACCGGGTTGTCCGGGCGCACCGGGTATCCGCGGTGAACTGTCCGGCTGGGGGCGGGGGGTGGTGCCGCCGGTCCGGGTCTGCTGCGGCGTGGGCGGTAGGGGAGGCGCGTCGGCCGGGGTCGGATAGACGGTGCGGCCGCTCGCGTTCTGAGCGTCGGCGTCCTCGGTCGGTTCGGAGGCGAACAGGCCCCGCAGGTTCGGCGTGCCGAACCCGGCGCGGCCCGGTCCGGCCGGGGGCCCGCTCGGAGAAGCCGGGGCGCGCGGTGTGTCGGCGGCGGGCCTGGGCTGGTCCGGTCCGGGGTGATCGTTCTGCGGGCGGCCGGGACCGGGCGGGTTACCGGGAGCGCGACCGGGTTGCGGCCGGAGATCGCTGCGTGGGCCGGGACCACGGCCCGGTTCGGGCCCCGGGGCGCCGGGGCCACGCCCGGCTTCGGGCATACGCCCGGGGAGACGGCTCGCTCCCACACCCGGCTCGGCGCCACCCGCGTGCTGCTGAGGATTCCGGTTGGGCGACCGGCCTTCGGTGGGCGACTGCGTCGCGGAGGGCTGCGGACCGTGGCCCTCGGCGGGTGGGCGGGGACCACGGCTACCGGGTTCTTCGGACGCGCCCCGGCGGGGCTCACCGGAACTCTCGGTGCGCGGGTTCGCGCGCGGACGCGTCGGATCCAGTGGGGTGGGCATCTGCTGTTTGGGCGCCGCGGGACCGGGCGCCGGAGGCTGGTTGCGAGCGGCTTTGCTCTGTCCCTTGTCCACCGACTGCATATGCGCGGTCGGTGCGGCCGACTCGATCTCTTCCCGGCTGCGTTTGAGCACCGGGGTTTTGCGCTGCTTCTCGGTGTCGATCGCCGGCATCAGCATGGTGACCGGATCGGTGACCGGGGTCGTTTTGACCAGGTCGACCACATCGCCGCCGCCGGGCCGCTCATCGTCGAGGATGGGTTCGCCCAGACCGATCTTCTGCTGGATCCGCTTCATCCAGGCGGGTGCCCACCAGCAGTCGTCGCCGAGCAGCTTCATGGTCGCCGGAACGAGCAGCATCCGCAGGATGGTGGCGTCGATGATGAGCGCGGCGATCATGCCGTAGGCGATGTACTGCATCATCACCAGATCGGAGAACGCGAAGGCGCCGGTCACCACCAGCAGGATCAGGGCGGCCGCGGTGATGATGCGACCGGTGTGCGCGGTGCCGATACGGACCGCTTCGGTGGTCGAGGCGCCTTGCGCGCGGGCCTCGACCATTCGCGACAGCAGGAACACCTCGTAGTCGGTGGACAGGCCGTAGATGATCGCGATGATCAGCACCAGCACCGGCGACATGATGGCCTGTGGGGTGAAGTTGAGTAGGCCCGCGCCGTGGCCGTCGACGAATATCCAGGTCAGGATGCCGAGGGTGGAGCCGAGGCCGAGGGCGCTCATCAGCGCTGCCTTGATGGGCAGCACCAGTGACCCGAATGTCAGGAACATCAGCACCGTGGTGACCAACAGCACCATGGCGATCATCAACGGGATCCGGTCCAGCAGGGCGTCGATACTGTCCATCTGCAGCGTCGGCTGACCGCCGACCAGCATGGTCACATCGTCGGGGACCTCGATCGACCGGAGATAGTCGACGGTCGGTTCGTAATCCTCGGAATCGAGCAGGGTCGCGCTCGAGCGGAAGAGATCCTTGCGCTCGGGGGATTGGGAAGGGACCGAGAACCCGGACGCATCCGCCAGGCCCGGAGCCTTGTCGGCCTCCTTCATCACTTTCGCGATGGACCGGGTGTTCTCGCCGATGAAGATCAACTGGATCGGATCGGATTGGCGCAGCGGGAAGGTCTGGTCGAATTCCTCCTGCGCGACCCGGGTGGCGTTGTCCGGCGGCAGATAGCGTTCGCTCATACCGCCGAAGGCGAGGTTCTTCACCGGGATGATCAGCAGCAGGAGCAGCACACAGATCGGAATGGCGATCTTGAGTGGATGTTGCATGACCCAGGTGGTGGCCCGGCCCCAGAAGCTGGCTTCGACCTCCTCGGCGGATTTGGTCTTGCGGATCTGCTTGAAGCTGAGCATGTCGACCCGTTTGCCCAGCACGCTCAGCATGGCGGGCAGCAGGGTGATCGAGGCGAGCGCGGCCAGCGCGACGGTGGCGATGGTGCCGTAGGCCATGGACTTGAGGAAGCCCTGCGGGAAGAGGAGCAGACCGCCGAGGCTGGCGATGATCATCGTCGCGGAGAAGACGACCGTACGTCCGGCGGTGGTCACCGAGCGGCGGACCGCCGCCGCGGTGTCGTATCCCTCGGCGAGTTCCTCGCGGAAGCGGCTGACGATGAACAGCCCGTAGTCGATGGCCAGACCGAGACCGATCATCGAGACCACCGCCCCGACGAATGTGTTCACCTCGGTGAACTTCGTCAGCATCATGATGATGCCGTTGGCGCTGATGATGGTCAGGCCGCCGATGATCAGCGGCAGGGCCGCGGCCACCACGCCGCCGAAGATGAAGAACAGCAGGATGCCCACAGCCGGGATGGCCAGGATCTCCATGCGGTGCTGGTCGTGCGCCATGGTGTCGTTGAGCGTGCCCGACACCGGCTGTAGGCCCGCTACCTGCACATTGACGCCGTCGATATCGAAAACGTCCTTGACGGCCCGGAAGTTGCGGACCATCTCGGTGTCGTTGTCGCCGACGATCGCGATGGAGGCGAAGGTCTTGGTCTTGTCCTTGGAACCGAAGACCGCGGGCTGGGATTCGCCGGTCTCGGTCTTCCAGTAGGCGGCGTTGACCTTGTCGATCTGATCCGGATGGTCCCGGGGCAGCCGGTTCAGGCTGTCGACGATCTTGTCCCGGAACGCCGGATCACTGTCGATGGTCTGACCCTCGGGCGCGGTATAGAGAACCAGCACATCGGCTTGGTGGTCGCGCCCCCAAGCCCCGTCGGACAGTTCGGCGGCCTCGACGGATTCGGAGTTCGGATCGAACAGACCGCTGGAGCTGAGATGGTCCGCCAGCCCGAGACCGTAGGCCCCGAGGCCCAGCATCCCGGCGACGACAACTCCGATGACGGCGAATCGCAACCGATAGACCAGATCGCCCCAGCGGGTGAACACTTAAGCGACTCCTTGTGCGGGGCGAGAGGTGAGCAGCGCCGACAGCGGCCGGAACGGCTGCAGCCAGGCACCCTCGTCGGGCAGCGAGTCGAGGCTCACCCGCGGTAGCGGTTCGCGGAAAACTCCGGGGATGTCCTCGAGGTCGACGAATTCGAGAGTATCGGATGTTACTGCCCAACTCGCGTGCTCGCGGAAGCCGAGCACCTGAACCGGGATGCCGTCGTCGGCCAGCTGTTCCAGCGGTTCGCGGAACGCCTGCCCGTCGGCGGAGGCCACAATGATCCCGGCCAGACCCGAACCTCGGGTGCGCTGCGCGATATGGCCGAGCATATCCGAATCGACATCGGAATCCTCGTCGATCTTCGGCTTCGCGAAAACGGCATACCCGACATTGCGTAGCGCCTCGACCCACGGCCGGACCACGTCCGCGGTTCCGGGGGCGATATTGGTGAACACGGTGGCTTCGGGTTCCAGCCGCTGCTTCTCGCCGGCCGAGAGTTCGGTGGTGCGGGCCAGCAGCCAGCGGCCGAGCGCGTCGAAACGGGGTCGATAGGCGGCGGTGGGCCGCCCACCCAGGATGGCGCCCAAGCCCATGTCCAGGTTCGGCGCGTCCCAGACCAGCAGGACCCGCCGCAGGCCGTCCGCCTCGGGGCCGACGGTCTCCTCGCCGGATTCGTGCAGACTTCCGGCAACCTCGTCGCCGGCCGGGGCCACTTCACTGACGCTCATCATTCGATCTTGCCCCATATGAACTCGTTGATCGCACTACCGGCGGTGTGTGCCTTGCTCTCGAACTTGGTGACCGGTCGCTCGAAACCGATCGGCGCGGCGTCGCGCTGCTCGGCACCGGTACCGCCGGTGGCCTCGTTCAACCCGATGAGCAGGGGCTCGGCCGCGCCGACCTCGGCAATATGCTCGGCGTACCCTGCGTGGTCGGTGGCCACGTGCAGAATTCCGCCCGGCCGCAACCGGTCGGCGACGAGGGCCAGCGTTGCCGGTTGCAGCAGCCGGCGTTTGTGGTGGCGGGCCTTGGGCCACGGGTCCGGAAAGAACACCCGCACACCGGTCAGCGACCCGGGAGCAATCATGTTCTCCAGCACATCTACGGCATCGCCGCGCAGCAGCCGGATATTACCGATTTCCTCGCGCTCGATCCGTTGGACCAACTGGGCCAATCCGGGCTGATAGACCTCGATGCCGATGAGGTTCAGCTCGGGTTCTGCCTGGGCCATGGCGGCGGTCGCGGTGCCGGTACCGCATCCGATCTCGATCACCAGTGGCGCGCTGCGCCCGAACCAGGCGTCGGCGTCGAGCGGTTCGTCGGCGACCTCCCGGCCGAGTACCGGCCAGCTGCGGTCCCAGGATTGCTGCTGGTTGGGGGTGAGCGCACCGCGCCGGGAGCGGAAACTGGTGACCCGGGGGTAGAGACGGGAACCGGCGTGCCGTCGCCGCCGGCCTCCGGTATCGCCGGAGGTTTCCGAGAGGGCGACGGGAACGGAGTCGGAGCTGGGGTGCACGGCGTCGTTCACAGCCCTATTGTCCAGCATGGCCGGTTCCGGGACGCAGCGGACCGGTAGAGACTACCGGTTGGTAGGACGGACTCGGTCCGCGCCCGCCGCGTCGCGGCCCCGGTTCTGACAGAATGCGCACCGGAAGAAGGGGGTTGGCGTGTGTCGGCAGTAGAGGGATCGGACAGATATATGCGTGAGGTGGGGTCGGTTGATCCGCTGGACCGGCTGATCTCGACACTGCGGATGGGCGACGGGGCGGACGCGGGGATCGCGAACGGTATCGAGGTGGCGGCGCAGCGCTGGCGGACCCTGCCGCGCGCGCAGGTCGCCGGGCGCACCCGGGCCGGGCGGACCACGGTCGCCGGAGCCCTGGGACTACAGCCGGGGGTGGAGACGGCGCCGGTGGACGAGCCGGGATTCCCCGATCCGGTGCTGGACGCCGATATCGTCGTCTATGTCCTGGCCAGTACGCCGTCGCCGGGTGATCGGCGGATTCTCGCGTCGTTGCGCCCGGAGCGCACGATCCTGGTGCTGAACAAGGCCGACGCGATCGGCACCAGCTGGGCCGACGCGGTGAACGCGTCCAGGAAATTCGGCCAGGAATTCGGTCTGCCGGCGTTCCCCCTGGTCGGATCGCTGGCGGCGCGGACCGTTTCCGGTGCCTTCCAGGAGTCCGATCTCGCTTTGCTGCGCCGGTTGGCGCAATCCGGTACAGCGGCGGCGGTCTCCGCCGAGGCGTTCGTCTCCCCGGCCGTGGGCCCTGATACCGCCGCCCGCACCGAGCTGCTCGAACACTGGGATCTGTACGGACTGGCGTGCGTACTGGCAGCCCTGGAACGCGAACCGGAGCTCGCGCCGCAGATCGTGTTGCAGATCCTGCACACGGTCAGCGGGATCGATCCGGTGGCACGACTGCTCGGGCAGCGCTACCAGCAGGCGATATCGCGCCGGGCCGGCACTCTGATCGATGAGCTGACCCGGCTGGCGGCGCGCGCGGTACCGCACGGGGGCAGCCGGGCGCGGGCGCTGATCACCGAATACCTGGATACCGACGAGGCCCGGTGGCTCGGCCTGTGCGGCGGTCTGGTCGACCCCGAGGTCGCCCATCTGGCCGCCGGTTACCCCCGGCCCGAGCCCGAGGACGCCGACGATGCGCTGGCCCGTGCCATCCGGTGGCGGGCGGTGGTGGCCGGTGAGATGTCGCCGGCCGCGCGTCGGGCGGCCGTCCGGGTCCACAACGGATACGTCCGCATGTGGGAGCGGATGAGCAGTGTCGGACTCTGACCGGGGTCCGGCGGACGTATCGGCGGGTCTTCCGGAAACTTCCGCAGAGTCGGTGGCCGAGAACACGGTGCCTCCGGAACATGGACTGCCCGACGGGGTCGCCGAGGTGGTGGGGCGCTGGAACCCGCAGGGTATGGCCCTGCTGCGCACGATCTCGGTGACCGGTTCCGCCGCGGAGGTCAAGGTGATCGGCGCCGACGATGCCAACACCACACTGCTGCGCACCGAGCTGACCCGCGTCGAACCGCGTATCGAACTGAGTGCTCCGACCGCCGATCCCCGGGTGAGCGCGGCGCCGGGAACGGTGGTGCTGCTGATCTTGGACGCCGGGGTGGTGATCGGCGCGGCGGAACTGGATATCGTGCGCCGGCTGGGTGCCGAGGGGGCACGGGTGCTGCTGGTGTTGAACGGCACCCAGGCCCACAAGGAATGGCAGCTGGTCCGCGACCGCAGCGCCGAGCTGCTGGCCGCGGCGGGTCTGGACTGCGAGATCGTGCCGGTTTCGGCTCGCCTGGCGATGGCCGCCCGGAGCGGGACCGATTCGACATTGCTCGATCGGTCCGGGCTCGCGGCACTGCACGCCCGGCTGATCGCGCTCACCACCGATGCCGCGACCGCTAGCGCGCGCCGCGCGGCGGCGGTGGCCCAGGTCGTCGCCGGGACCCGGGAGCGCATCGTGCAGGAGGAGACGCTACTGCGGTCGGGTACCGAGACCGAGCTGCTGCGCGGGGAACGGGCCCGGCTGCTGGCCGACCGCGACGGCGGTCGCGCGGTGGCGGTATCGACTCTGCGCGCACAGATCAATCTGGCCCGGGTCGATCTGCTCACCCAGGTCGGATCCCGGGTCCGCGCACTGCACACGGAGGCCCGCGCCGAACTGGACAGCATGGACGGGGCGGGGCGCCGCGCTTTTCCGGAGCGACTGCGGCAGGCGGTCGGTCAGCTGACCGCGACGGTGGATACCGATATCGCCGCCCGGTTGACCGAGCTGCGGGTGCGCGCGGCCGCCGCGCACCCGGCGAGCGTGCCACCGCCGGAGGGCGCGCCCACGCTGCGGTACGAGCCGGCGCCCACGCTCGGTCCCGATCCGCAACCCAGGCCCGGGGGTGTCGAAGATCACCTCATGATCGTCTTGGGCGCCTCGGCGGGGGTCGGTCTGGGACGCCTGATGGTGTCGCCGCTGGCGCTGGTTCCGGCTCTCGACGCGGCGAGCATTCCGGTCACCCTGCTGCTCGGGGCGGGCGCCGCCGCGTGGGTGGTGCGGGCGCGCCGCCAGCTCGCCGACCGCGATCATCTACGGCAATGGGTCGCCGACGCGGTGGCGAATGTGAAAGCCCAGCTCGAGCAGCGCGCGGTGACGGCGCTGGTCGAGACCGAATCCGAGGTGTCCGACGAGATGGTGCGAGCCGCGGCGGCCGGCATGGTGGATGTGGATCGCCGGGTCGCCGAACTCGAGACGGCATTGCGCCGCGCCACCACGGGACAACCCGGCCGGCTCGCCGCCTGCGCCCGGGACAGGCAGATACTGGAGCAGTGGACACCGGCCTCCGGGAAATAGTTTGTCCACCCCTATTGATCGGCAACCCGATTCCATAGGGGCCGCAATACCGCGTTAATCTCTAGACAGGAACCTGGACGTCCGCTTCGCCCTTTGTACACTGCCTCGATCCGGCGGTGCACAGGATGGACCGTTGCGGAAGCCTTACCCGCCAACGGTGGCGCTAGGTGTTTTCGCGCTGGTCACGGGCCCAAGGGCCAGGGCGGAGGCATTCTTCGTCGCCCATTTCAGGAGAGTTTTCATGACCTCAGCGACCATTCCCGGTCTTCGTGGATCCGACGGCACCGCGCCGACCGAACACAGCGAACTGCTCGCCTGGGTTCAGGAGGTCGCCGAACTGACTCAGCCGGATCGAGTCGTCTGGGCGGACGGTTCCGACGCGGAATGGGACCGGCTCACCACCCAGCTCGTCGCGGCGGGCACCTTCCGCAAACTCGACGAGAAAAAGAAGCCGAACTCGTTCTTGGCTTTATCCGATCCTTCCGACGTGGCCCGGGTCGAATCACGCACGTTCATCTGTTCGAAGACCGCGGCCGATGCCGGGCCGACCAACAACTGGGTCGATCCCGCGGAGATGCGGGCCACCATGACCGAGCTCTACCGGGGTTCGATGAGGGGCCGCACCATGTATGTGGTGCCGTTCTGCATGGGTCCGCTCGGCGCCGACGACCCCAAGCTGGGCGTCGAGATCACCGATTCGGAATACGTCGTGGTGTCCATGCGGGTGATGACCCGGATGGGACAGGCCGCGCTGGACTCGCTGGGCATGGATCGGCCCTTCGTCAAGGCACTGCACTCGGTGGGCGCACCGCTGGCCGAGGGGCAGGCCGATGTCCCGTGGCCGTGCAACGACACCAAATACATCACCCACTTCCCCGAGGATCGTGAGATCTGGAGCTACGGTTCCGGCTACGGCGGGAACGCGCTGCTCGGCAAGAAGTGCTACTCGCTGCGGATCGCCTCGGCCATGGCCCATGACGAGGGCTGGCTGGCCGAGCACATGCTCATCCTCAAGCTGATCTCCCCGGAGAACAAGGCCTACTACATCGCGGCGGCTTTCCCGAGCGCCTGCGGTAAGACCAACCTCGCCATGATCCAGCCGACCGTGCCGGGCTGGCGTGCGGAAACCCTGGGCGACGATATCGCCTGGATGCGTTTCGGCGCGGACGGCCGTCTCTACGCGGTGAACCCGGAATTCGGTTTCTTCGGTGTCGCGCCCGGTACCAACTATTCCTCCAATCCCAACGCCATGGAGACGCTGGGGGCCGGTAATACCGTCTACACCAATGTCGCGCGTACCGACGACAACGATGTGTGGTGGGAGGGTCTGGAGGGCGAGCCCGATCACCTGATCGACTGGAAGGGCAACGACTGGTATCTGCGGGAGACCGAGACGCTGGCCGCGCACCCCAACTCCCGGTACTGCACCCCGATGTCGCAGTGCCCGACACTCGCCCCGGAATGGGACGACCCGCAGGGCGTGCCGATCTCGGCGATCCTGTTCGGTGGTCGCCGCAAGACGACGGTGCCGTTGGTGACCGAGTCCTTCGACTGGCAGCACGGTGTGTTCATGGGCGCCACCCTGTCGTCGGAGCAGACCGCGGCCGCCGAGGGCAAGGTCGGCACCGTGCGCCGCGACCCGATGGCCATGCTGCCGTTCCTCGGCTACCACGTGGGCGACTACCTGGGCCATTGGATCAATCTGGGCAAGAACGCCGATTCGGCCAAACTGCCCAAGATCTTCTACGTGAACTGGTTCCGCCGTGGCGACGACGGCCGCTTCCTGTGGCCGGGCTTCGGCGAGAACTCTCGGGTGCTGGAGTGGATCGTCGGCCGGATCGAGGGTTCCGCCGACGCCGAGAGCACCGCGATCGGTCAGGTGCCGACCGCGGCCCAGATGGATCTGGCCGGGCTGGATGTGGAACCCGCCGATGTCGACGCGGCGCTCGCGGTGAACGTCGATGAATGGCGGTCCGAGATCCCGCTCATCGAGGAGTGGTTCGAATTCGTCGGCGATAAACTGCCCTCCGGCGTGCGCGACGAGTTCGAGGCGCTCAAACAGCGCGTGCAGTGATCGCGGCGGTTCATTCGGACTTGTCCGGATGAACCGGTGAATTCTTCTCGCGACCCGCGGCGAATATCTTTCGCCGCGGGCCGCTGGGTATTCCGGGCCAGGACCCGGCCGGGTGAACGTGGGTTCGACGAGGTCGTGTGCCTTATTCTGGATGTGCACTGGATCTCACGATCGCGCAGTCCCGATTGGACCGTCCTGATATCGCCCGATCGGCTCACGCCGTGACCGAGCCGATCACCCTCGAGAGGTGGTTGGAACATGGCCGACGGGTACATCACACCGGAACCCTCCGACGGTATGCCGGCGAGTACACCGCTGCACCGCGCCGCGGGCCGGCTGCAATCGGCGCTTCCGGACGGTTGGCGGGTCGAGGTGGTCGCGGTCGACGATCCGCTGACCGGCGAGCAGCCCGTGCTGCGCGCGTTGCTGGCAACCGATTAGTTCGCTACCCGAATTTTTCCACCGCGGCGCGCGAGATCCGCTGCCGTAGGCGTTCTTTCGTGCCTGCGGCGTTTCTTCCCGGCGGCAATGCCGGACTGTGGCAAACTTTCGGTTCGGATGAATGTTGCCGTGTGCGCGAAGAGAACTCGCGAATTCATCCCTGGAATCGTGCCACTCGTACGCTGTCGGCGCAGGTGGTCTTCGCTCCGAAATCCGACCTCTCGGTTCGTGTTTCATCGAACGCACTATTGCGTTTTGGTGCTGGAAGGCGCATGCTGTTAGCCAGATATCAGCTCGCTCCATTCATCGAACCGAATACCCGCGATTGGGAGAGGTGTTCATGGCGGTGCAAGTGATCGGCCGGGCGTTGATGACCAGCGACCAGACCGACCATCAGGCGAAAAGCGTTGGCAGCGGCGGCTGGGTCGTCTCCTTTCTACCGGGACGCACCCTGACCACAGAGCAGGCGATAGCGGCCATCCAGGCCGCCGAGGCGGTGGCGATGGTCGGCGGACTTGCCGATCTGGTCGGGCTCACCACCCTCGAAACCGTCGGGCTGGCGATTCAGGAATCCCCGTGGACCCGAGCCGAACCGGTGATCCGCAGCGGTTGGCGCGGCCGGATCGGGCGGAGCCGCGCGCAAGTGGCGCTGTAGATCAGCCGGGTTTGCTCGCGACCACCACCAGATTGCTCACCAGTAACTCCCGGATACCCGGTACATGCACCAGCCACCAGGCCCATCGCGGGTGGTATCGCGGGAACAGTACGCGGACATGCGCGGGCGTATGCCGCGACCAGCGCATTCCGTCGGCCGCACGGATCGCGAAAAGGGAGATGCCGAAACGGTTCTTCGGCTCCTTTCCGTTCCGGCGCCGATACCGGCGCGCGGCATACTCTCCGCCGAGGTAGTGCCACGGTCCGGTTTCGTGGCCGCCGAACGGGCCGAGCCACACCGTGTAAGAGAGCACGATCATGCCGCCGGGCCTGGTCACCCGCACCATCTCGTCGGCCATCTGCCACGGATCCGGCACGTGCTCAGCCACATTGGACGAGAAACAGATATCGACCGCGTTGTCACGGAAGGGCAGAGCCATTCCGGAACCGCGGACCGCGGCCGGCACCGAGATACCGGCGGCATGCATCTCCGACGGATCGGGTTCCACCGGAATATAGCGAGCACCGGCCCGGGCGAACTCGTCGGCGAAATAGCCGGGCCCACCACCGACATCGAGCACGGTGGCACCGGTGAGATCGCGGCCGGTCAGGTCGGCGTAGAAATCGGCGAGCAGGTCGGCGCTGTCGGTGGCGATACCGCCGTAGAACCGGGCTGGATCGGTCTGTTCGAACCGGAAACTGTGCAGCAGACGCAGCGACCTGCGCACAGTGGCGCGGCGCGCGAACCGGAAACGTTTCGGCGTCGATCGGGTGAAGGCCGGGTCGGCGGAATCGTCCGGCGCATAACCGGGGCGGGCCGCGGTGTCGATATCGCCGCCCGCCGCGGGCGTTATCCGGTCCACAGGAGATTCCTCGGCGTCGAGCACGATGCCGAGTCTCGCACATTGTGACAAGTGACAGATTCCGCAGCCGGAAAACCCCGGAACCCGGTCTTCGATATCGAATGGACACGCAGGTGGGCGACTTAGCGGACACCTCCGAGCGTTAAGGTGTATCGCGATGCCCATGTCCCGTCCGCGGGACCCGAGCCGACCGGAGAAGTCTCACGTGCGCGAAGTACTTCTGCTCTGCTGGCGTGATACCGGTCATCCACAGGGCGGCGGTAGCGAGCGGTACCTGGAACAGGCCGGCGCGCAACTCGCCGCCCGCGGGGTGAAGGTGACGCTGCGTACTGCCCGCTATCCGGGAGCGCCGAAGCGGGAGCGGATCGACGGTATCGATATCAGCCGGGGTGGTGGCCGGTTCTCGGTGTATCCGCGTGCGTTGGCCGCGATCGCGCTGGGCCGACTCGGTCTCGGACCGTTGCGCGGTATACGCCCCGAAGCCGTGATCGACACCCAGAACGGGATCCCTTTCTTCGCCCGGCTGGTGTCGGGTGTGCCCTCGATCGTGCTGGTTCATCACGGGCACCGGGAGCAGTGGCCGGTGGCCGGCCGGTTGGTGGGCCGGATCGGCTGGTGGATCGAATCGGTGCTCTCGCCTCGGGTGCACCGGGCCGACCAGTACCTCACCGTCTCACTGCCCTCGGCCGAGGAACTGGCGACCCTCGGCGTCGAACGGTCCCGGATCGCGGTGGTCCGCAACGGGGCCGAAGCTGTTCCCGCGCATGTGCCCACCGGCACCGCGGCGGTGCGCTCCACCGACCCCCGGGTGGTGGTGCTTTCGCGGCTCGTTCCGCACAAGCAGATCGAAGACGCGCTCACCGCAGTCTCTCGGTTGCGGACCCGCAACCCCGGGGTTCGACTGGATGTGATCGGTGACGGCTGGTGGGCGGACAAACTGCGCGATCAGGCCGCGGCGCTCGGTATCGCCGACGCGGTGACCTTCCACGGTCATGTCGACGAGGGCCGTAAACACGAACTCCTCTCCCGCGCGTGGGTGCATGTCCTTCCCTCCCGCAAAGAAGGCTGGGGCCTGGCGGTGATCGAGGCGGCACAGCACGGTGTGCCGACCGTCGGTTACCGGTCCTCCCGTGGTCTCACCGATTCCATCGTCGATGGTGTGACCGGGGTGCTGGCCGACGACGCCGATCAACTGGCCGATATCGTCGGTGAGCTGCTGGACGACGCGGCCGCCCGCACGATCATGGGTGAGAAGGCCCGCGCCCGGGCCCGGGAGTTCTCCTGGGAATACACCGGCTCCGGTGTGCACCGGGTGCTGGCCGCCGCCGCTGCGGGGCAGCGGGTCAGTGGGCTCATCTCGCCCGGGGAGGATACGATTCCGCCGGCACTCGGATCGCATCGGTGACTCGGCCTCCACGCCGAACCCGATCACGCCCGGTAGCGGATCCTCAGCGCCTGGCTCTGCGGCTCAGGGTGCTGTACCCGTAGGTGGCGAGCGGTGCGATCAGCAGGATCGCCCACAGGATATGCGCGGCGATCACCAGGGATCGATGTTCCGGCGTAGGCCGCGGCCGCACGTCCGGGACCTGGTAGAGCGCCAGTTCGCCGGTGCTGTGGACCGGCCGCAGTTGCGCCAGCGTCGCGGTGGAGTTTCCGAGTGGGCCCGGGGTGTCCCGTTCGACCAGGACCCAGCCGACACCGAACTCTGCCAGCCGGCCCGCCGGTCCGCCTTCGAGGAGTAGATCCTCCACGATCTGCGCGCGAGCGCCCTCGCCGGTCACTGTCAGATCGTGGACCGGTAGTGCGCCGGTCTGCAGGACATCGCGCGGCAGCATCCGGGGTGCCGGGTCCAAGACCGGGGCGGTGCCGCTGTAGGGGAAGCGCCGGAACATACCGCCCGGCAGTACGGCGATATCGCCGGGTCCGTCGATCCGCTCGGCCACCTCGTGCCAGGAATCGGGGTAGTGGATCGCCCGCATCTGCCCACCGACACCCCAGCCCAGATCGAGCAACGGCAGGGTGAGCGCTCCGATGAACAGCGCGGCCCATGCCGGCGACCAGCGCGCCGGGCGGTCGGCGGGTGGGGTCGGTGAACTATTGGAGCCGGTGTCCGCGGCGTCCCGGGCGGCCCTCTTGTCGTCGCTGCCGGCGAACCGGAGGCATGCGGCCGCTGCGCAGAGCGCGTACCCAGGGGCGGCGAGCGCCACGAATTTCTGGGTGTCGCGCAACAACCCCGCGCCGGGAATTTCGACGACCAGCCATTCCAGGACGGTCAGCCCGGCCGGGGTGGCCGCGACAGCCGGGACCAGCACTGCCACACCGGCCAGCGCGATCAGTAGCCGGCGAACCCGGGTGCGATCGGGGTTGCTGTCTGCCGCCACCACTGTCCGCAACCCGAGCGCGACGATCGCGAGCAGTACGACTGTCGCGAGCGCGGCGATCGGAGTGGTCCGCGATACCGGTACCGCCTCGGCGTTCCAGATACCGCCCAGCCCGGCGAGACTGCCCACGGTGGCGAGCCACGGTTCGGCGCGGGCGGCGAAGGCGGTGACACCGGCCGGGTCGGACGGTTCGGCCGCGACCCCGGAGACCGCGGTGGCGACGAGCCACGGCGCGCTGGCGACGGCCGCGAGCACGAGAACTCCGGCACTGCGTCGCCATCCCACCACCAGCACGGCGACGGTCGCGGCCAGTAGGGCGCCGGTGGGGGTGAGGCCGGCTGCTGCGAGGCAGCCGGCCAGCGCGGACCAGTTCCGGAACCGTTCGAACCGGTCACCGCCCGCGATACGCAGCCGGAGCGCGGCCAGCACCGTCCACGGGAGGGCGGCGTAGCCGGTGAGCAGGCTCCAATGGCCCTGCAGGAGCCGTTCGGCGATATAGGGATTCCAGACCACGAGGGTGGTCGCGACCAGCTGCGCCGCGAGCGGGGCACCGAGCAGTTCCCGAACCAGTACGGCGGCGCCGTACCCGGCGGCCCACAGTGCGGCGACCAGGATGACCTTCACGATCAGTCCGCCGTCGATCAGCGGGGAGAGCGCGGCGAGCAACCCGTCCTGGGGTACGGCGCGCGGCGCCGCATCACCCAGGCCGAGCGCGGCATCGGTCGGATAGGAGCGCGGGGTGCTCACGGCATCGCGGAGCAGCAGATATCCGGGCCGCAGCAGCGGGACGGTGATGAGGAGAGTGAGCAGCAGGCTGTAACCGGCCGGGAGCAGATGCGTCCACCGCCCTGCACGTTGCGCACTCACGGCCAGTCACCCTACGTCCGGTCGCCGCGGCGGGGCGGACCGGTATACACACCGGGTCGGGTGGGACACTTGCGCTCGTGCAGTACGTTCGCCGTCTTCCCGCCGTGGCGGACATGACCCTGGTGACCGCGGGGGCGATGACCGCGAATATCGCCAGCTATCTGCTGCAGTTGCTGGCCGGGCGCTGGCTCGGAGTAGCGGGCTACAGCGAGTTCGCCAGCCTGCTCGCGGTGCAGCTGCTGTGCGCGGTGCCCGCACTGGCATTGCAGAACGTGGTGGCGCGCGAACTCGTGCACGGGGCCGATATTTCCGCGTTGCGGGTGTTGCGCCTGCGGTGCGCGCTGCTGGTGGCCGCGGCAGTCGTGATGCTGGTCCCGGTGGTGAGCGTGGTGCTCGACGTCGGGATCGCGGCGTCGGCGGCAGCGCTGGGGTCGGCACCCGCGCTGGTAATGCTGGCGGGTGAGCAGGGAGTACTGCAGGGGGCACGCCGCTTCCGGGGACTGGCCGTGGTGCTCGGGGTCGCCGGTATCGCCAAAGTGATCCCGGCGCTGGTGGTGCTGGCCTGCGGTGGCGGCGCGACCCCGGCGCTGTGGGCCGCCGCCGCCGGTATCGCCGCCGCCGCGGTGTATGCGCGGACGGTGGCGGGCCGCCCGGCGGCTCCGGTATCGGCGGGCGATCCCGGAACGGCACCGGGCGGGGCCCCGGGATCACCGGCCGGGGTTTTCGCGGTCCTGCAGGCCGCACAGGTGCAGGCGGCGTTGATGGCGCTGTCCTCCGCGGATCTGATCGTGGTCCGGATCGTGCTGGACGAAACCGATGCCAGCCGTTACGCCCTGGGCACCATCGCCACCAAGGTCGCGTTCTGGTTACCGCAGGCGGTCGGGGTGGTGCTGTATCCGCGGATGGCGCAACCGGCTCTGTCGGGTTCGGCGGTCCGCTCGGCGCTCGCGGTGCTTTCCGGAATCGGGGTGTTCGCCGTGGCGGGGGCGGCGGTGGCCGCGCCGCTGGCCCCGCTTTTCGCGGGTCAGGACTACGCGCCGATCCAGGGCCTGCTGTGGTTGTTCGCGCTGCACGGCGCGATTCTGGCGGTGCTCCAGGGGGCGCTGCTCTCGGCCATCGCGGTGAAGCGGACAGCGCTGGCGGGACTCGCGTGGGCCGGTCTGGTGCTGGAGGTGGTCCTCATGTTGACCCTGGCGAACAGCATCACCGAGTTGATCGCGACGGTCGCGTCGGTGGCAGCGGTGACCACGACCCTCGTCGCGGCATTGGTCATCCGAGCGGCGGCGCGTCGTCGGCTTCCGGCTCCCGCCTGATCCGCGGCAGCGCCGACAGACCCACCGCGACCACCGCCACCAGCGCCGGGAACTGGACCCACAGCGAATCACCCATATACCCGCCCGGCATCCGCCACGGGCCGGTCGACAGTGCGGCCGCCGAGACCGCGGTGCCGATTCCGGCGACCGCTGCGAGGACGCGGCGGGGGACCCGGGGCGCGAACCGCAGCGCCGCGAGACCCGCGACGGTCAGCACGACGCCGGTGACGCCGGCGATCAAGGTGGCGGCGGCCGCCAGGCCGAGGGTCGCGAGTATCCGCGGCGACCACACGCCCGGCGTCGGTGTGACCGGCCGGGCCCGGGGGCCACGGGGGACCGCGAGCGCGATGAGGGGCAGCAGCAGTAGCAGCCCCAGGCCGATAGCGACCCGGTACCAGCTGTCGATCGGGAAGGAGACGGTGACCGGACCGGTGGCATCGGCCGGTAACAGCCAGCCCTGCTGCCAGCCGTCGACCACGATCGGCCGGAGTTCGCGGCCGTCGGCAGTATGAGCCGACCAACCGCTGTTGGTGCTCAGCGGGAGAGTCAGCAGCCGGGTACCGTCGCCCGGAGCGGGCGCCGGTGGCTGGGTGTTCATCAGGCGCAACCGGTCGACGAAGAACAGATCCGTCGGCGCGACCAGGACGTCGACCTCGCCCACCGGTAGCGAAACCGGTCGCACGGAACCGGGTTCGGTGGCCGGGAAGGCGCCGGTGTCCTGTGGTAGATCCGGGCACACCCGTGCGGGAACAGGTTCACCGGAACGCAGTTCGCCCACGGTGGCGGTGACGCTGGTGTGTACCAACCGGCCGCCCACCGCGATGGTCGGGCCGGTGTCGCAGCCGACGGTCACCAGGCGGTCCGCCGGGGCGGGCGGCGGATAGTCCGGGCCGAGTACGCCGACCTCGGCGAGCCCCGGCGGCTGGGGCTGGTGGTAACCGAGCGCGGTCCGGTCCAGCACCGATTCCCAGCTGCGGATGTTCAACTCGATCCGGTCGGTCACCGTGGGATGCAGATCGATCCGGGAGATCTCGTCGGGTTCCTCGAGTTCCCGGACCTGCGGACCGTTACCCAGATTCACCGTGACGGAGGTGGGTGCGGCGGGCAGACCGCCCAGGGAAGGGGACAATTCGAGTCCCGTCACCAGGGTGGGTTCCGGAAGTTCGAGCGTCAGAGCTGGTTTGGGCCCGAGTGGGTCGCGGACGGTATCCTCCGGTGCGGTCCAGCTGGTGCGCGGATCGCCGTCGGTGGCGGCGAACGCGGAACCGCGCAGGTCACCGACATCGGAAGTGCCGCGCGCCACGGGGCGGGCGGGATCGGTCAGCAGTGCCTCCAGCGCGGGGCCCTGGCGCGGCCGGACCATGAGCACCGGATCGACGATGGCGGGCGCGGGCACCGAAAGAGTGCGGCCGAAGGGTCCCATCTCCTCCGGTGCCAGCGCCAGCCCTTTCCCGCAGCGGACCCGGTCGGGGCTTTCGAAGCACGCACTGCGGCCGGGGAATTCCTGGCCGAGATCCCAGCCGGTCACGGGGGCGTCCGGCGGGGGCGGCGGCAAGACCGTCCGATGTCGGATCTCGACCGGGACGGGAGCGTCGCGGACTGTGTAATCGTCCAGCCCCAGTTCGCTGATCCCGAACTGGCCACCGGTGCTACCACGTTCGGTGCGGATGGCGGTGATCTTCACCCATTCGGTGGAGCCCACCGGCAGTGCGACCGAAACCGGTTCGCCCGGTTCGCTGATGCGGGCCGAGACGCTGCCGTTGTCGGTGCGCACCTCCACCCATTTCACGGGGTCGCCGATGGCGGCCGGGGTGGTGGTGAAACGCAGCAATCCCGATTCGAACGGTGTATCGAGGTCGAGCCGGATCCATTGGCCCAGGGCATATTCGCCCGCGTTGCTGATCCAGGCGGTCGCCGGATCGCCGTCCACCGCGGCGGCGGTCGAGTTCCCGGGGGCCGCGCCCCCGATCTGTGTGGCGTCGGCAGCCGAACCGGATGCGGTGATGGTCGCACCGGTCCAACCGCCCTGGACCGGCTCGGCTCCCGGGACGTCGTAGTCGGGAACCAGGTTGTGGGTGTGCCGCGCGTCACCGGGGGCACGTAGGGCGGAGCTGTGGTTGTCGACCCTGCCGAAATCGGTTTCCCGGTTCATCGGGGTGTCGGTGACCGTGACCGGCCCCACCGGTAACCCCGCCGCCGCGGCATCGGCGGCGAACAGGGTGGGTTCGTGTGAGGTGGCGGGGTCGCGGTGCAATCGTTCCAGGACCTCGGGCCCACCCTGCACCACCGGGACCGATTCGAGGGGGACGGTATACGCGCCCGGGAACTGTTCGGGCGCACCGGTTCCGCCGCGCAATTCCGCCGGGGTGCCGGGGGCCGGTGTATCGACCCGGTAGATCTCCACCGCGGGGTAATCGGGTCGCAGATCCGCGTCGACTACGAAATCGTCTCTGCCGGAGTCGTTTTCCACCGGATCCCCGAATTCGGCGACCTTGCGCAGCCCCGGCGAGCCCTCCACCGCGCTGTGTGCCAGCATCGGTCTGGTCGAACGGGAGGTATCCGGATCGAGATCGTTGCGCAGCACCAGCACGCCGATACCTTGTCCGCGCAGGGTGGCGGCCAGCCCGTCCGAGGGGCGTCCGTCGGCGATCAGCCGCTGCACCGAATCCATCGCCCGGATGGTGCCGGGCGGATTCAACGGAACAGCGTCACGCACCGCCCATGGGCTCCGCGCCAGCGCCTGTAGGGGTTCGTCCCGGGTCAGGCCCCACACCTGGCTCCCGAAAGGGGCGCCGGGAACGACCAGAGCGCGGGTGTCGGCGGCGTTCTCGTGCAACCAGTCGGCGGTCTGCTGCCAGTAGGCGGGGACCTCGTCGTACGCGCCGCGCGGCGCGAGTTTACCGGTCCAGGCCAGGGAGCTGGACAGAGCGAGCGCCCCGAATACCAGGAGGGCCACCGCGACCCGGCGGTCCCGGTGCGGGTTGGCGAACGCCGGGCGCCAGACCTCGGGACCGACGGAGGCGGGTAGGGGCACCTTGGCCAGCAACTGGGCGATACCCAGCACCAGTGGCAGCCGGATCAGCGGCTCCAGTTTGTGCACATTGCGCAGGGGTGCGCCGCCGGAATCGAGGAAGACCCGGATCTGTTCGGCGAACGGCCCGCCCAGTTGCCCCACATAGCCCGCGCAGATCCCGGTCAGCCCGACGCAGAGGATCAGTACCAGCCGTCCGCGCGACGGCATCGACGGCAGCGCCAGCCCTGCCATCCCCACCGCGGCGATCAGGCCGGTGGCCAGGACTGCGGCGGGCTGGGTGACCAGGACCGCGCCCGCGATCCGCTCCGGGGAGACGAACGGTGTCCAGCTGTCGGTGCCGCGCAGCACCTCGCCCAGCGAAGCCCACTGTGTGGTGACCCCGGAGGATTCGATGTAGTCGAGGAACGGCGGACTGACCCGGCCGAGCAGGAGCAGCGGTACCGCCCACCAGGCCACCGCCAGCGCGAGCAGCGGCACCCAGGCCAGCGTGAACCGCCACCACGTGCGGTTGGGGCGGAAACTGGCCCACCAGAGCAGTGCGGGCAGGAAGGCGGCCACTGTGGCCACCGCGTTCACCGCCCCCATCAGTGCCAACGCCACGGCGCTGCCTGCCGGTGAGCGTGCCCCGCCGCGCCGGTGCCGGCGGTACGCGGTGCCGAGCGCGGCGGGTGCGAGCAGAACCCACGGCGCCAGCATCATCGGCAGCGTCTCCGAGGAGATCGAGCCGACGGTCGTCAATACCCGGGGGGAGAGGGCGAAGGCGGCGGCCGCGATGACCCGCGAGCCACGGCTGCCGATGCCGAGCGTTTCGCAGAGTTTGACCACGCCCCAGAAACCGGCGAGCAGCAAGAGCGCCCACCAGACACGCTGGGTGATCCAGGCGGGCAGGTGCAGTAGATCACCGAGGGCGAAGAACGCGCCGTGCGGGAAGAAATAGCCGTAGGCCTGGTTCTGGACCTGACCCATCGTTGCCTGGCTGCTCCACAGATGGGCGGCGCGGGCGAGGAAGCCGAGCGGATTCTCGGCCAGATCGTATTTGGTATCGGCGACGGTGAGGCCGGGGGCCTGCAGGAAGGTCAGCAGGAATGCGGCGAAAGCCGATCCGAGGAACCAGCGCCGACCCAGTTCGGCGGTGGGCGCCGGGTCGGGGACGGAGCGGGGGGCCACGTCGGCGGGTTCGACGGGGTCGGACTGGACGGGCACCGTGGGTCAGGCGTTTACCGTCCCCGCCGGAAGGAACCGGCGGGGACGGGACGAGATCGGGCCGGGTCTCAGCGCTTGCCGTATTCGACGTTGTTCAGCAGCGAGCTGTCCGCATTGCCGCTGCGGTCGACCTCGGGGCGGGTGTTCTGCTGCAGCGCGGCGGTGATGGCGAAGACCGCGATCGCGCCCAGCAGGGCGCCACCGACCGCACTCGCGACACCGGGGACAGCAAACTTCATCGCAGCACTCCAAACTCGACGCAGGCAGATATCTGGGTCAACCTAGCAGGACCGGACGGGTCCGGATAGGTACCGTCGGGTGTTTCACCCTAACGGTTCCGGTCGGCCGGGTACCGACTGCGGTCCGCGCCTGTCCCGGGTGCGGTTGCTCGGACCCGCGGTTCTCATGCGTCGCCGGAAGGTACGGCGCAATCGAGAGCGCCGAGCAGAGTGCGCAGTTTGGCGGTGGTCTCGGCGAGTTCGGCGTCCGGGTCGGAGGCCGCGACGATCCCGCCGCCGGCGTAGGCGCGCAACGTCCGTCCGTCGGCCGCCAGCTCGGCGCTGCGGATGGCGACCACCCAGGTCCCGTCACCGTCGGCGGTGCACCAGCCGACCGCGCCGCCGTAGAAGCCCCGGTCGGCCTCGTGATCGGTGATGTATTCGAGCGCGTCCGCGGTCGGGGTCCCGCACACGGCCGGGGTCGGGTGCAGCAGCAGGGCGAGTTCGAGCGCGCTGGGCGCCGGGTCCCGCAGGATCCCGTGGATCGGGGTGCCCAGATGCCAGACATCGTGTGTGGCGACGAGCCGCGGCCGCTCGGGGACCGAGAGTCCGGAGCAGACCGGGGCCAGCCGTTCGGCGATCCAGTCCACGACGAACGCGTGTTCGGCGTGGTTCTTCGCGCTTGCCGCCAGCAGGTCGGCCTGCGCGGTATCGGCTGCCCGGTCCGCCAGCCGGGGCAGAGTGCCGGCCAGCGGATACAGCTCCACCGCTGTGCCGCGGCGTTGGATCAGAAGTTCCGGGCTGGCGCCGAGCAGCGTCGCGCCGGGGCGCCCGGCGGGCGTGAGATCGACCGCGAAGACATTGGCGCGCGGATGCCGGGTCAGCAGATATCCGGCGACCACCTCGGGGTCCAGGACGGCGTCGGCCTCGGCGCGCACCGACCGGGCCGCCACCACTTTGCGCAGGCGAGCGTCGGGCTCGTTCAACAGCTCCACCAACCGGGCCACCCGGGCGCGATGTCCGGCCGGGTCGGGGGTCTGCTCGACCACCCGGACCGCGGGCAGTTCCGGGAGAGCGGCGGGTCGCCACGGCCCCACGGTGTCGAGCAGGGCATCGGGTTCCACCAGCGCGGCCGGTCGGCGTGGATCGAACGGTAATGACCCGGCTATCGCCGCCGCGGTCCCGTCCCGGAGTGCGGCCGCGGCCTGCCACGGGTCGCGATGGACGGCGCGTACGCCGCTGCCGCGCACCACGCTGTCGGGTCGTGCCAGCAGGAACCCGGTCATACGCCGACCGTAGCCCGGTTCGCGGCGACCCTATTTCGCGGCGTGATCGTTACGCCCGTTCGGCCGGTCATCGGCTCGTTGCACCGGGGGCACCAGGAAAACCGGGCGATGGCAGTGTTTGAGGACGGCGTCGGCGACACTGCTGTGCACCAGCGCCCGTAACCCGGTGGCGCCGCGGGTGCCCGCCACGATGATGTCGACGTCGAGTTCGTCGGCGACCTCGACGACCGCCTGCCAGACACCGGTGGCGTATTCCTGTATGCGAGCCTCGGCGTTCAGGCCCGCCAGGCCTGCCAGGTGCACGCCCTCGTCGTTGATTGCGCGGGCGGTGCTGTAGGCGATGTCCTCGAGTTCCTCGTCGGGCACCCATTCCGGTTGCACCATCCCGGAGATGCCGGATATTCGCGCCGCCTGCCGCACCATCGGCTCCCAGGCGGTGACGACCACTGCGCGGTCGGCGGCGAGGAAACGCCCGGCGTATTCGATCGCGCGTTTGGCGTGTTCGGAACCGTCGTATGCGATGAGCATCAGATCGCAGGGCATATCAGCTCCTCCGAGGCGCAATCCTGACCGGTGTTACCAGATTACCTCCGGGCGGAAGCCGAGCCGAGGTTTCACGGTCGCGGTGCTCGGGCTACCGTCGACCGATGCGGAAGATACCGTTCGTCCTGCTCGCGGTGCTCGCCGTGGTCCTTGCCGGCTGTTCGGGCGGTGACGGCGGCGGCTCCGGTACCACGACCACCGCGAGCCCCGGTGGCGCGACCGGTCCCGAGGGCGCGGCCGGTGGTGAAGCCGGCCCCACCACCACAGCCGGCGGCGATTGCGCCGCCCAGTTCCTGGGGCAGTTCACTACTCGGGAGAAGCTCGCGCAGTTGCTCACTGTCGGAGTGACCGGCACCGACGACGCGCTCGCCGTGGTACGCGACCATCAGGTCGGCGGGATCTTCGTCGGCAGCTGGACCGACCAGTCGATGCTCACCGAAGGTGGTCTCGCACAGGTGACGGCCGCGGCGAAAACGCCGCTCATGGTGACCACCGACGAGGAGGGCGGCCGAGTGTCGCGCCTGGGGAATCTGATCGGTACCGCGCCGTCGGCCCGGGAAACCGCGCAGACCATGACATCCGATGAGTTCTACACCGCGACCCTGGACCGCGCGCGTGCCATGCAGGACCTGGGGATCACGGTGGATTTCGCCCCGGATATCGATGTGAGCTCCCAGCCCGATGATTCGGTGATCGGTGACCGTTCGTTCTCCGACGATCCGGCCGTGGTCACCGACTACGCCGACGCGTATATCCGCGCCATGCACGAGGTCGGTCTCGGTACGGTGCTCAAGCATTTCCCGGGCCACGGGTCCAGCACCGGTGATTCTCATCTGGGGGCCGTGACCGTGCCTCCGCTGTCGGAGCTGAGCGATAGCGATCTGGTGCCGTTCCGCGAGTTGATCGATTCGGGTTCCGCCGTGATGGTCGGTCACCTCGATGTTCCCGGTCTGACCACCCCGGGCGTTCCGGCGAGTATCAGCCCGGAGGTGATGAATTTGCTGCGTGAGGGCTCCGGGTACGGGGCGGCGCCCTTCGACGGCCCGATCTTCACCGACGATCTGAGCGGAATGGCCGCGATCACCGATCGGTTGTCCATCGAGCAGGCGGTGGAGGCCGCGCTGGTGGCAGGCGTGGACAATGCCCTGTGGATCAGTACCGACGCCGTGGGTCAGGTCCTCGACCAGTTGGAACAGGCGGTGGCCGCCGGGCGGTTGCCGATGGAACGAGTGGACGCCTCCGTGCTCCGGATGGCCGACTACAAGCGGGTACCGCGCGCCTGCTGAGCGGGCGGTGACGGGCCGGCGGGGGGCCGGCCCGGGCGAGACGGGGGTTTCGGGTTTCCGGCCGTCCACCGGAAGAACGTCGGCGTGCGCGCATCGCGGCCGGTGGTTCCGGTCCTGCGGAACTTACTTTGGAGTAATATAGAGAGCTCACGCGGCTAGGAGATGTAATGGCGGGCGGTACGAAAAGACTTCCGAGAGCGGTGCGCGAGCAGCAGATGCTCGATGCCGCGGTCGAGGTCTTCTCGCGCAAGGGCTTCCACGAAACCTCCATGGACGCCATCGCCGCCGAGGCCGAGATCTCCAAACCGATGCTGTATTTGTACTACGGCTCCAAGGACGAACTCTTCCGCGCCTGTATCCAGCGCGAGGGCCTGCGCTTCCTCGAATCCGTCGCACCCGCCGGCAACCCACTGCTCAGCCCGCACGAACAATTGCGCACCGCGCTCGAGGGATTCCTCGGTTTCGTCGATATGCACCGCAATTCGTGGCAGGTCCTGTACCGCCAAGCCCTCGGGCAGCAGGCATTCGCCTCGGAGATCGAGAACGCCCGCGAGCGGGTCATCGAGTTGACCGCCAAGCTGCTGGAGTCGAGCGCCAAACACGCAGATCCGGGCACCAACTTCGATATCGTCGCCGTCGCCGTGATCGGCGCGGGGGAGGCCATCGCCGATTCCGTGGCCGACGGCCGGATCGATGTGGCCGAGGCGGTGGATCTGCTGGACGCGCTGGCCTGGCGGGGGCTGTCGGGTCGCAAACCGGGGTCGGCCGATACCGCCGAATCGATGGATCTGCCCGAATAGTGGCAAGTGAGCCGGCCGGTTCAGGATTTCGCGGGCCGCGGCCGGTCCCGGCGTCGCGCCCACTGTCGGCACGGCTCTTCCACCAGGGCGTGGCTGGCCGCGGCGATCGGCAGGGTGAACGCGATCGTCAGCACCAGCACGACTCCGAAGTCACCTTGGAACGGCAGGATGCCGAATACCGGGAAGATCACCGACAGCACGGCGAGATGCCACATGAAGATGCCGTAGGACCAGCGCCCCGCGGTCGCGACCGGTGCCGCGGTGAGCCAGCGGTGCGGTTTGTCCGGTGGTCCGAGCACCAGCGGAGCCAGCAGTGCGAAGCCGAGCACCGCGCCGAGCCCCATCTTCGCGGCGTACTGCCACGGTTCTGCCCGGGTCAGTCCGGCGACCCCGCCCAATCGTGTCGACGACGCCACGAACGCCGCGGCGGCGATCGCCCACATGACCGGCTGGTTGCCCAGTAGCCGCAAACGCTGCCGCCAGCGGTTGTCGCAGGTCAGTTCGGCGAGCAGCATGCCGCCCGCGAACCAGGGGATATAGGCCGGGAGCCAGTTGTCGGCGTGGATGGCGTCCGGGGTCGGGACCGGGATGAAGTTCCAGCTCAGAAAAGCCAGCCCGAGTGCGAGAACCGCCGGTACCCGCGCCGCCGCCGCGCGGCCGCGCAATCCGTGCAGCAGCCAGGCCAGGAACGGCAGCGCTATATAGAAGGCCACCTCGACCGAGAGACTCCACATCTGAGTGAGTCCGTCGGTCAGGGTGAGGGGAACGAAAACCTGGAGCAGCAGCAGGTTCGAAATCCACACCTGTAGACCGGCGGTGCCCGCTGCTGCCGGGACCAGGACGAGGACAGTGCAGACCACGACCCAATAAGCGGGCACGATCCGGGCCACCCGATGCCGCAGGTAGTACCCGAGCGTGGGTGCCTCGCCGAGCCCGTGCGCGGTGAGCGCGTGCGGGCGCCACAGCAGGAAACCGGACAGCGCGAAGAACACCGCGACGGCCATATCGAAGCGTTCCAGCAACCGGCCTCCGGGAATACCGGTGGTGCCCGTCTGGAAGGCCACGTGGGTGAGCAGTACACCCAGGGCCGCCAGGCCACGCATACCCTCGAGCGCGGGGAGGAACCCCCGCTGACGCGCCGCGGGCCCCGGCGTCCGGCCGGACGGGCGGGTGCCATTGTCGGCCTCGGCCTGGTCAGCGGTGGGGCCGGCCGGTTCGACGGGCGGTCGGGAGCCGGTATCGGTCGTCGGGGTGGTCGTCATCGGGGTCCAGTCTGCCGGGCCGCTCGGGCGCGTAGGAAGCCGGTATTTCACAATGAGGGTTAGACTCCCCCCGATTTCGGTCCGATTCCGGCCTCGCCACCGCCCGGGTAACCTCCAGGCTGTTAGTGTCGGGGCTCACGAGTGCCGCGGCGCCCCGCTGTACCCGCGGAACGACCTGTGTTCTACGACGAGGAGACTTTGCATGGCACTGAGTGCCGGAACCAGAAGGACGGTTGCCTGCGTGCTCGTGGGTCTCGGCGCGTTGCTGATCGTCGCCGCGTTGATGATCCCGACCTACACCGTCAGCAAAATGGCCAAGACTCCTCTCGATCTCGAGATCACCACGGTCGCGGTCAATCAGAAGGATCAGGAAAGCCTGGTCCTGGACTCCTCGTCGCTGACCGCCGAGGGCCGCTCGGCGGAGGTCAACAAGAACGTGCCGCTGGTCTCCCAGCGTTTTCTCACCGTCGAGGATCCCTCCGACGCCGACGAGATGACCATCCAGGCGGGTAACACGCTGCGCCGGATCGACAAGTCCGGTGACACCGGCGTGCTGACCGCCTACGTCGACCGGGTCACCATCGATCGTACGACCGGTGAGCCGGTGGCCGCCGATCCCAACGGTTCGATCGCGATCACCACCAACTCCAAGGGCGAGGCGCTCGCGGATCCGGTGCAGCACACGGGGCTGCAGTATCGGTTCCCGATCGGTACCGAGAAGAAGACCTACCCGTATTTCGACGTGCTCGCCCGGACCACCACCGATATGGAGTTCCAGGAAGAGACCGAGATCAACGGCACCAAGGTCTACCACTTCCGGCAGAACGTCCCGGTGACCAACCTGAACGATGTCTCCAAGGCGCCGACCAACAAACTGGAACTTCCCGCCGCCAAGTGGGGCGTCGAGGGTGGCGAGGAACCGGTCACCATGTACCGCTTCTACGGCAACACCCGCGACGTATGGGTCGAGCCGGAGACCGGCACGGTCGTCAAGGGCGGCGAACAGCTCAACATCTTCTACGGCCGCAGTGCCGACAAAGTCGAGGTGCAGGCGCTCAAGGCCAATATGGTCTTCGATACCGACACTGTCGAATCGCAGCTGGCCGTGGCCAAGGACAATATCGACACGCTGTCGCTGTTCGGCCGGGTGCTGCCGATCGTCTTCGGCATCATCGGTGTGCTCGCGCTGATCGCCGGTATCGCCCTCGGGCTGACCGGTGGCCGCGGTGGTAACCCGGCCCGGCCCACCGGCCCCACCGGTCGCCGCCCCGGTGGGAGTTCGCCGGTCGCCGCCTCGGCCGCCGACGCGCCGACCACCACGCTGCCGCGCACCGGCGACGCGGACGCTCCGACGGAGACCATCAAGCTCCCGAAGAATCTCTGAGCCCGGCGGGGGCAGCGAAGGCGCCTCCGGACCGGAACGCGGATTCACACGATCGTCGCAACACTCTTGAAGTAGAGGTTGCGGCGATCGTGTCGTTTCACGGGAAGCTGCACTTCTCATCAGTAACTATCATTGATGATACCTTCATGTAAGATACTATCTTGAATGATAGTAAAAGGAGGGTGGGTGGACGGGTTCATTGGGCGACGCGCTGAACTCGCAGTGCTCGACGAACTGCTCGAGCCGTTGCGCAGGGGTGCTCGGTCGGGGCGGCCGGGTCGAGCGGTACTGATCCGGGGGCGCAGGCGAGTGGGGAAGTCGCGGCTCGTCGAGGAGTTCCTGGCGCGGGCGCGGGTGCCGCACGTGTTCTTTACTGCGGTGGGTGGGTCGCGTGACGAGGACTTGGCGGGATTTGTCTCGGAGATCGCGGACTCGGAGCTACCCGGCGGCGAAAGGGTGTCGGAGTTCGCGGCACCGAAGACCTGGCGGGCCGCGTTCGATCTACTTGCCACTGTGCTGCCCACGGATCGTCCGAGCGTCGTAGTGCTGGACGAAATGCCTTATTTGGTGCGGGAGGATCGGGCATTCGAGGGCACCCTGCAGAAGGTGTTCGACCGGACTCTGTCGAAGCTGCCGGTGCTGTTGGTGCTCATCGGATCCGATATCGCGATGATGGAGAAGCTCAACACTTATGGGCGGCCGTTCTACCAACGTGGCACCGAAATGGTTGTACCACCGATGAATCCGCACGATGTCGCGGCCATGCTCGACCTCTCACCGGCAGATGCGTTCGACGCATACCTCGTGAGCGGCGGTCTGCCCCTCATTCTCGAGGAATGGCCGCGAGGGGCGGGGCTTTGGGATTATCTCGCCTACGCACTCCGCCGTCCGACCTCGGCGCTGCTGGTCAGCGCCGAACGGGCGCTGGCCGCGGAATTCCCCACCGAGGTGCAGGCGCGTACGGTTCTCGGCGCCATCGGTCACGGTGAGCGGACATTCAGCCTTATCGGCCGGGCAGCCGGAGACCTGCCCCCGACCTCGCTCACTCGATCACTCGGGATGCTCGCCGACCGGCGCATGGTGGCGGTCGAGCGGCCCCTGTCGGTGCGGTCGAGTAGGGAAACCCGCTATCGCGTGGAAGATTCGCATCTGCGGTTCTGGCTGTTCTTTCTCGGTCCCGGTATGCCTGCGATAGAACGAGGGCGGGGGGATCTGGTGCTCGAGACTATCCGGGCGGGCTGGACATCCTGGCGGGGCCGGGCCGTGGAGCCGGTGATCCGGGAAGCGATGTGGCGGGCTGCGGACAGGTACCTGCCCGAGGGGACGGGGGCGATCGGCGGTTACTGGACGCGGACGAACAACCCTGAGATAGATATCGTCGCCGCCGATCGGGGACCGATCGCGAAGCGGATCACGTGTGTGGGATCGGTGAAATGGCTCGAGCAGAAGCCGTTCGATCAGCGAGATCTCGCGGCTCTCGTCACTCACCGTGCACAACTACCGGGTGCCGATGCCGATACCCCGATGCTGGCTGTCGCGCGCGCGGGCGGCGCGATAGCGGGCGTGCAAGTGCTGACACCGGACGAACTGCTCGCGGCGTGGACCTGACGAAGCCGATATTCCGAGCGGCGCCTCGCGGCCGTCAGGGTCGCCGCGTGGGCTGCGCCGCCGCTCACCGGCTCCTCCGGCATATCCGGGATGCGGACGGAGCTGAGCGTGAACGGGCATGGGATACACGTTCACCGTGGACGGCATTCGATATCGGCGTGTGACCAGACTTCGCTCGACACGCCCAGCCAAGACGTGACACAATATTCGAACGTTCCGAAATGGTGTTCGAAACGTTCGATTGGGGAGGTTTCGCATGGCTGCACGAGCGTTGGAGGAGAGGACCTTCATCCCGGACGAGGATCGCGAGAGCCTCGCGTCCGTGTTCAGCTTCCTCGCTGCTCATGAGCGACTCAGGGGCTCCGGCTCGAAGCCGGACCCCAGCTACGCGCTGGTCGGTGTCGACGAGCACGATCGGATCGAACTTCCGGCGGAAGTCCACCAGGCTCTGAAACAGATCGTGGCCGCGTTGATGGCAGGCAAAGCCGTCACCGTGGCACCGCACAGCCTGACGCTGACCTCGCAGCAGGCAGCCGATCTCCTCGGTATCAGTCGACCGACCGTGATCCGGCTCATCGACAAACAGGAGCTGCCTGCCGAACGTGTAGGCACACGTCACCGGCTCCGCCTGGACGACGTCCTGACATACCGGGAAGCACGGCGTCAGGGTCGATACGACGCATTGGCGGCGATGGAGGTCGACATCGACGCCGAGGAAGATCCAGCGAAGGTGCGTGAGCAGTTGCGTGAGGTCCGCCATCTCGTTGCTGAGCGACGCCGAAAGACGAAGGGTTGAAATAATTCCGGCATGTTCGCCGCCCTCTTGGATACGTGTGTCCTGTGGCCCAGCCTCCAGCGGGATCTTCTGCTGTCGTTGGCTATCGAGGGCCTATATCGCCCGTTGTGGTCCAACGCGATCCTCGAAGAGCTGGAGACCCACGAGGCCATCAAGCTCAGCCAGAGATGCGAGGTCGATCCGGAAGAATCCGCAGCACGAGCGAAGCGGCTCACCCGGCAGATGCAAGCGGCATTCGATGATGCCCTTGTGGAAGGCTGGGAGCCCCACGAGGGAACCTTCGGTCTCCAAGACCCCGACGACGAGCATGTGCTTGCCGCCGCGCTTGTCGGTGGCGCCGGGGCCATCGTGACAGACAACGTGCGTCATTTTCCGGCCTCTGCGGTGCCGAAACATATCCAGATCATCAAACCGGCCCAGTTCGCGGCCGATACCGTGGCTGTCTCGCCCGAGACAGCGCTCCGGGCAATCGAGGCGATTGTGAGCCGGCGCAGAAACCCGCCGCTGACTGTCGACAAGGTACTGGACTCACTGATCGTTGTGTACGGAATGCACGCAGCGGTAGATCTGCTCCGAAGCGCCAGATAGGCAAGAGCGATGCACGCCGAGCCGAGCTCGAATGCGCACTCCGCAGCCGCGCGCTCCTGGCTGTCGGCCGAGACTGCCTATCGGAACATCTCTGATCGTCGTGACACAGGCGGGTTCCCGGCCCGGCGAGCCGAATTCTCGCCGCTCCATACGCCGAGTCGGTGAAGTCTGCTGTCGTTCGGGCAAAGGAAACGGAGTGTGCCCCGCTCCGAGCGATTCGGAGCGGGGCTTTCCGAGCGTGGACTGCCCGCCTCAGCGCAGGGTCGCGGTGAGGTGCGGGTAGCCCTTCTTCGGATGCCGCAGTGCCAGATCCCAACCCTGCTCGACCTGGTCGGCGTACACGTTCACCGTGGACGGCAGCAGAATCGGTTTACCGAATTTCACGGCGTAGGAAGTCTTGTCCGGAACCCGGCCCTCGAGGCTGCCGAGGATTGTTGCCGCCGACCACATCCCGTGCGCGATGGCCCGCGGGAAACCGAACGCCTTGGCACCCAATGCCGAAGTGTGGATCGGGTTCTGGTCGCCGGAGGCGTTCGCGTAGCGGCTGATCGTCTGCTGATCGACCTTCAAGGTCCGCAGCGGAGGCGGCGGCACCTCGTCCGGTTTCGGCTCGGGTTTGGGCCCACCCGACAGCGACGTCTTCTGCTGGTGCAGGAAGGTGGTGACCTGCCGCCACACCAGTTCCCGGCCCACCCGGATCTCGCTGATCGCGTCGACCAGCAGACCCTTCGGGTGCTCCCGCAGGTTCTCGATATGCGCGGTGATATCGAGTGGTTCGCTCAGCGAGATCTCCCGCGGGCGCTCGATCAGGTTCTCCGCGTGTACCGCACCGACCGCGACGAACGGGAAATCGCGTTGCACCACGAGTTTCATCACCAGCGGGAAGGTGATGATGAACGGATAGGTCAGCGGCAGGGCGTCATTGAATCGCAGCCCGGTGGCCGTGCAGTAGGCGGCCAGGTGCTCGGGATCCACCCGGAAGCCGTCGAGCCGGACCTCACGGTCCGGAATCGTCGATTTCCGGGACGACACCAGCGGTAGCGGGACCGCGCCGAGCGCGGCCTTCACATACAGGCTGCCGTTCTTCGGCGGTGCGTCGAGGGTGATGGTCTCGGTCATCACGCGCCGATCATGCTCTGGCCGCAGACCCGGACGATATTGCCGTTCACCGCGTTCGAGGCCGGACCGGCGAAATAGGCGATGGTCTCGGCGACGTCCACGGTCTGGCCGCCCTGGTTCAGAGAGGCCATCAGTCGGCCGCCCTCACGGGTGGCCAGCGGGATCGCCGCGGTCATGGCGGTTTCGATGAAACCGGGTGCCACGGCGTTGATGGTGATGCCCTTGGCGGCCAGTTCCGGTGCCTCGGCGTTCACCATGCCGATGACCCCGGCCTTGGAGGCGCCGTAGTTCGTCTGTCCGCGGTTGCCGGCGATACCGGCGATGGACGAGACATCGATGACCCGGCCGCCCTCCTTCAGCGTGCCCGCGGCCACCAGGCCCTGGGTGATCCGGTGCGGTGCGGCGAGGTTCACGTTCAGTACCGCGTTCCAGCGACCCTCGTCCATATTGGCCAGCAGTTTGTCGCGGGTGATGCCGGCGTTGTGCACGATGATGTCGATTCCGCCGAAGCGTTCGGTGGCGAATTCGGCCAGTCGCTGCGCGGCATCGGGTGCGGTGACGTCCAGGGCCAGCGCGGTGGCGCCCACCTTGTTCGCCGTCTCGGTCAATGCCTCACCCGCGGCGGGGATATCGGCGACGATCACCTTCGCGCCGTCGCGGGCGAAGACCTCGGCGATGGTGGCGCCGATACCGCGGGCGGCACCGGTCACCACGGCGACTTTGCCGTCGAGCGGTTTGTCCCAGTTCGCCGGTGCGACCGCGTCGTCCTTGCCCACGCGGATCACCTGGCCGTCCACGAACGCCGATTTGGCCGACAGGACGAACCTGAGGGTCGAGGCCAGGCCGGTTGCGGCCGGGGAGGCGTCGGGGTGCAGGTACACCAGCTGTGCGGTGGCGCCGCGCAGCAGTTCCTTGCCCACCGAGCGGGTGAAGCCCTCGAGTGCGCGCTGGGCGATCTGACCGTCCACATTGCCGGCGAGTTCGGGGGTGGTGCCGATGACCAGCACCCGGCCCGACGGGGCGATACTGCGCATCGCCGGTTGGAAGAACTCGAACAGCTGCGACAGATCCTCGATGCTGCCGATGCCGGTGGCATCGAAGACCAGCGCGCCGTATTTGGCACCCGCAGTGATGGAATCGGCGAAGGTGTAGTCGTCGGCCAGCAGTGCCCGCACCGGTTCGGCGACGCGCCCCTTACCGCCGAGCAGCACCGGGCCCGGCAGCGCCGGTTCGCCGGCTACATAGCGCCGCAGTTTCTCCGGCTTCGGCAGGCCCAGCTTGTTCGCGAGGAACCCGCCCGGCGCGGAATTGACGAACGATCCGTAGAGGTTGGGTGCACCCTTGCTCTTGGCTGCCACAGTTCCCACCTTTTCTGTTGCTCGATGTGGTGTCGGGAGTCGCCGGAGGCGGTGTCGACATTGAACTTACTCCGGAGTAAGTTTATCGTAAACCGAGCGCGGGCGGGCCTCGGATGCCGTGGCGGGGAGCCTCGGCCCGGGCCCGGAGCACCCGACCCTCTCGCCACCTCGACAACCTGGGAGACCCGAGTGACCACCAAATCCCGTACGACCCGTCCGGTAGCCATCCTCGGCGGTAACCGCATCCCGTTCGCGCGGTCCGACAAGGCCTACGCCCACGCCTCCAACCAGGACATGTTCACCGCCGTCCTGGACGGACTGGTGAGCCGGTTCGGCCTGCGATCGGAACGGCTGGGCATGGTCGCCGGTGGCGCGGTACTCAAGCGGGTCGGTGAGCACGGCCTGATCCGGGAGAGCGTGCTGGGTAGCCGGCTCAGCCCCTACACCCCCGCCCACGATCTGCAGCTGGCCTGCGGTACCGGCCTGCAGGCCGTGGTCACCGTCGGCGACGCGATCGCGGCCGGCCGGATCGACGTGGGTATCGGCGGCGGCACCGACACCACCTCCGACGCGCCCATCGGGGTGAGCGAGCGGATGCGGGAATGGATGCTGAACATCAACCGCGCGCGGACCAACGCGGACAGGCTCAAGCTGGTGGGCCAGTTGCGGCCGGGCATGGTCGGGATCGAGATCCCGCGCAACGCCGAACCCCGCACCGGCCTGTCGATGGGCGAGCACGCCGCCATCACAGCGAAGGAATTCGGGGTATCCCGCGATGCGCAGGACGAACTGGCCTATCTGTCGCACAAGAATATGGCCGCCGCCTACGAACGCGGTTTCTTCGACGATCTGGTGACCCCGTTCCTCGGGCTCAGCCGGGACGACAACCTGCGCCCGAACTCCTCGCTCGAGAAGCTGGGCACGCTGAAGCCCGTGTTCGGGGTGAAGCTGGGCGACGCCACCATGACGGCGGGTAACTCCACCCCACTCACCGATGGCGCCTCGGCGGTGCTGCTGTCCAGCGACGAATGGGCGGCCCAGCACAATCTGCCGGTGCTCGCGCATCTGGTGGACAGCGAAGTCGCCGCGGTCGACTACATCCACGGTCCCGACGGCCTGCTCATGGCCCCCACCTACGCGGTGCCGCGGCTGCTGGCCCGCAACGGCCTGACCCTGCAGGATTTCGATTTCTACGAGATCCACGAGGCCTTCGCCTCGGTGGTGCTGGCCACGCTGCAGGCCTGGGAATCGGATCAGTACTGCAAGGAGCGGCTGGGTCTCGACGGGGCGCTCGGTTCGATCGATCGCACCAAGCTGAACATCAACGGGTCCTCGCTGGCCGCCGGGCACCCGTTCGCCGCCACCGGTGGCCGGATCGTCGCCCAGGCCGCCAAGCAGCTGGCGGAGAAGGGGTCGGGCCGCGCGCTCATCTCGATCTGCGCAGCCGGTGGTCAGGGCGTGGTGGCCATCCTGGAGCGCTGAGCCGAGCCACGACGGGTCCGTCCGGCGGGTGAGGGAAGCGCCCACAGCCGCGGCGGACCGGCAGGGAAGAGGAGGTGCCCCGATCGGAAAGATCGGGGCACCTCCGTTTTCGTTCGGCCGGTAGGTGCGCATGCACTATTGGGGTTCAGGTAGCAATCGCCGAGAATTCGCGCGATACGCATAATATGTTGGGGGCGAACGTGTTTCGCGCTCAGGATGGGTCCAGCAGCCTCAGCTCCAGCGTATCCGGTCCTGAGAACTGCGATGTGATGCTTCATGGTCTCACTCCTGTCTGGAGTGTGTTCGCTACCTGAACCGGACAGCAGCCCGAACCCTGGAACGCGATGCCGCCTGTACGGCGCCGATTGCGGCGAGCATGTGCTTGGCCCGGATCCGGTGGCGCAGAATCTCAATCGAGGTCCTGGGGAAGAATTCCGGACCTGCCTGCGCACACCAGCCGACTTGTCGGCTCTCTTTCGTTCTTGTTCGGGCCGCCGTACTTGCGGCGGGCCGGTCATCGACTCGACCGGCCCTGGCTCGGCGCGCCGGTTGGGGCGGCGGGCGGGTTGGTCTCGAGGGGGCGTTGGTGGGCGAGAGCGAGGCTGGTCATAGTCGTGATCGCCATCGCGGCGATGCCGACCAGCGCTGCCGTGGTGTAGGCGCTGTTGTTCGGGAAGAGATGGCCGATATCGGTGCCAGCGGCCAGGACCAGGCCGCCTATAGCGCTGCCCAGGGAGTACCCGACGCTGCGGACGACATAGTTGAAGCTCATGGCACTCGCCGTCTCGCTCTTGGGGGTGACGGCCAGGATGACGCCGGGCATGGCGGCCGAGAAGCTGCCGACGCCGAAGCCCAGCACGCCCATTGCGACGAACAGTTCGGCCAGGTTCGATCGGGCCGCCGCAAACAGGACGAACCCGCCGCCGACGACGACGGCGCTGCCGGCCAAGAGCAAGGGGGCGTCGACCCGTTCGCGAACCCGAGGCGTGAGCTTCCCGGCGACGAATCCCAGCGCAGAGAACGGGACAAGGACCAGCCCGGCGACGAAGGTGGTCAGCCCGAAGCCGTAGCCGGCGCTGTGCGGCGTCTGCGCGTACCGGGTGATGAGCGTGAGTAGGAGGTACATGCCGATCCCGCCGGCGAACATGGCGATATTCGCCCCGGCGACCACCGGGTGCCGCAGTGCCCGGACATTGATCAGCGGCGTCTTACTGCGCAACTCGGAGGCGGTCCAGATGCAGAGCAAGAGCACGGCAGCGATGGCGAGGACCATCGCCACGGCGAGGTGATGGCTCCATAGACTCGTCTCGCTTGCGAGGAACAGGACGAGGAACAGTCCACCCGCCAGGATGAGCGCGCCCGCTACATCCACGTGAGCGGAGCGGCCGTCGGGAGCTGCGGGGATGGAGCGCCACGCGGCCAGGAAAGCGAGAGCGGTGACGAACAGACCCAGGCCATAGGCGGCCCGCACCCCGCCGAACTCGGTGAGCAGCCCGGCGAGCGGGTAACCGACGCCGGCCCCGATGATCGAGACCACCGAGATCAGGGCGATCGTGGCCGCGCCGCGTCCCTCGGGAAGATGGTCACGGGCCACGCCCATCATCAGCGCCGTCAGACCGAGCCCGACGCCTTGGGCCGCCCTACCGGCAAGCAGCCACGCGAACGGCAGCGGTAGCACGGTGAGCGCGCTGCCGGCGACGGCGACCGCCAGCGTGGCGAGAATCGTGGCTCGTCGGTGTGGGCCGGCTCCGAGCCGGCCGAGGACGGGCGTAGCGATGGCGCCGCTCAGCAGCGAGATGGTCAGCGTCCACTGCGCGCTGTCGAGTGAGACGTGGAACGTGGTCGCCACGCTGGTGATGAGCGGCGTCCCGAGGCTGCCGACCGCCGCCACGACCAGGGCAATGAATATCAACGAGCGGACCAGCAGCCGCGCTTCGGAGCGCTCCGGGGGAGTGTTCATCGGCTGGTCTCGGGGATTAGCGGGAGGAAGTCGGCGAAGCGAGGCGCGCCGGGCTCGTGCGGCACGCGCGTGGCGCGCGCGGCGAAGCTCACGGCGTGGTACCACCCGCACAGCAGAAGCAGATCGAGCAACTGGAGCTCGTCGAAAACCGACACGAGCCGTGTCCACAGCGCGTCATCGATGTCGGAACGCTCGTGCAGGGCGTCGACAGCCAGGATGAGCAGCCGTTCCCGCTCCGACGTCCAGCACTGGTCAGCGGGGCCGCCGTGCACCAGGGATGCGGCTTGCTCGCGGGTGAGCCCGACCCGTTCGGCGAACAGCATCATGTGCACGCCCCACTCGTACTCGCAGCCGCACAGCACGCATGTCCGGTCGATGGCGATCTCGCGTTCCCTCATGGTCAGGGTCAGCTGTCGGCCCAGCTCGTAGCGCCCCCATCCGTGCATAGCGCCGGCCATCGGGAGGTTTCTGGCGAACATCCGGAACAGCCCGATCGGCGGCACGTCCCCGGGCATCATGCGCGCGAGTAGCGCGCCGGCCTGATCGGCGTACGGCGGTTCTAGCAGGGCTATTCGCGACATCGTCACTCCCGTTCGAGACTGTTTCTAAATTAGAAACACGGGATGGATGCTAGTGTTTCGAATAGCGAAACGCAAGGAGAGTCATGCCGACACCGCGCCCAGCAACACCGGTTCGTGGATCGACTACCGGCCGTCCGGTCATGGCCGCGATGGATCTCTTCGGCCGTCGGTGGACGCTGCGAATTCTCTGGGAGCTGCGTGCGGGTCCACTCGGTGCGCGTGCGCTGCTGGCACGGTGCGAAGGTCTGTCATCCAGTGTCCTCTACCAGCGGCTTCGCGAACTCACAGCAAGCGGGCTCATCGCCCCCTCGGCCGACGGCTACGAGCTCACTGAGCTTGGGACAGCACTCGGTTACGCCCTCCGACCGCTCGACGAATGGGCGATCACCTGGGCGCAGGCGCAAGAGCGGAACGATCAGAATCCGGTGGAGGCATGAAGGTCGCGAGCGCTCTTCGATCGTTTCTGGGCCCGAAGGCCTGGTCCCCGGGTTCCGCTGTCCCGCAGCGCGGAAGCCGGGTCAGCTCTGCGTGCTCACGCGGCCTGTGAGAAGCCTAGGTCGCCGGGTCGGCCCGCGCGGCGGGTGAAGTTGATGTCCAGGCGCGAGTCATAGGCGGCCGGTTCATCGCCGAGTTCGTGGGTGGAGTACTCGCCGAAGCGACGGATGTGCTCGGTCAGGCACGGCGAGACCTGCGCCAGGTCCTCCGGATGGATCTCCATCCCTTCGGCCTGCAGCTGGCGCACGATCTCGGCGATGTCTAGGGCGCTATGGAAAATCACCGCATTGGACAGCAGCGCGTTGAACTTCGCGGTCTTCTCCTGCTCGACGGGGTCGTTGTCGGCGATCGCACCACCGTTGCCGAAGCCGCCCACTGAAAACTGGTTGAACGACTCGGCCTTGTTCGTCGCCGCGGTCACCTGGCGGGCGCAGCGGCGCGTCCGCGAGGTAGCGCAGGGTTTCGCAAAAGCCCCCTGACCATGTCTTACGCCCTATCCGTTGTTTTTTCGGCGATTACTAACGGGCTCCCTGCCATGGACACCCTCCGCGTTCGCCGTGGTGACCTGGCATTCGCGCCGGATGCCGCGCGCCGCGGGGGTATTGATGGCGTTCAGTGCTGTGTTCATTCCGATCCGATCCCGTTCCACGCGGTCCGGCTGGCCGGCGGAGTCCTCGACATGGGGATCTGGATCGCCGCCGTGATATCACGCCTGCCGCAACGCACTTGGGATGCCATTCAACGTCGTTCTACGGTGACCGGTCGATGCTCAGGTTGCTGACGGGTTCCGATGTGTAGTGCGACCATGGGTAGTTCTGTGCCCTGGTCGTCTATCGGGGCACCGAGGGTGTTTTCAAGTGCCGGTTTCATCGTGTTCCACGCGCGTGGGTGACGAGTGATGTAGGACTGCAACGATTGTGCTGCCGCATCGGGGTCGAGTAGCTGTGCGGTGGCGTGGGCCGGGCCGCGGGTCCCGGGCCAGATCCGCGCGGCCGGGTTGGCTTGCAGATTGCGGAACCATTGTGCGCGGGTGCCGAATCCAGAGACTACGACGTAGGTGCCGGGTTCGGGACGGTCGATGACTTCGAGGACGACGTATCGGCGGGTACCGGATTTGCGGCCGATGTGTTCGAGCATCAGCATGCGTGATCCGAACAGGAATCCGAGCCGGGCGCGGTAAGCCCAGATCGGGGCGCGCATCAGGCGCCGGTTGTGCAATGCCCGGGTCGCCGTGGAGACCAGGGCATCGGTGATGGCAGCGGGCAGTGCGCGGGAGTTGGACATGATATACCTCGTTTGCGCTGAGTAAGCTTGTGGTTCGGGGAAATTGGGCTATCAGGCCAGGTTGGCGGCGCCCCCTAATCCGTGTCGATAGATCGACAGCACCTCGGTGCCCCAGCGACGCATTCCCGCCGGGGACAGCAGTTCGACGCCGAGTACTTCGCCGATGTGCGGTCGCAGCATCAAGAAGGCGAGATCATTGATCAAGAGAAATGCCGCACGGATGGCGGGGTCGTCGCCGGTATCGGCCGAACCCGCGGCCGCGAGACCGGCCAAGGCGTCCCGGCTTATCACGTACAGCCGTGCGAATAGCGCATTTCCGACTGGCCCTCCGCCTAGTAGCATCCGTCCGAGATAGGCGGGGATGGGTGAGTCGGCGGGGAGTTGCGCGATCACGATCTCGGCCATGGTCGTTGCCAGTTTGCTGTCGAGCGGTTTCGTGCCGTGCGGATCGGTGACCTGGTCCAGCAGGGTCTCGAAGACCGCGGCCACATGCTCGTCGACCGCATCGCGCAGCCCTTCCTTCGTGCGGTAATGACGCATGACGAGCGCGGGCGAAACCCCCGCCGCGGCCGCGATGTCGCGCACGCTCACGGCGTCCGGACCTCTTTCGGCGAACAGTCGCAGCGCCTCGTCGCGGATCCTCGCTCGCGCCGTCCTATCCTCGATGAGTGAACGCATGTTTACTATTGTAAACAGATGTTCATCTATCACAGCAAGCGACTGCGGAAGATTGGGCCTGCCGATGCGGCCAGAGCCCACCCGCATCCGCCGCCCCGGTGAGCCGATGACACCCGAGGAAACCGACCTTCGCGAACGCCTCCAAGCCCAAGTCCTACGCCATATCGGTTGTTTTTCGGCGATTACTACCCGATCCCTATAGAATGAACATTGGTTCACTACATTCGGGGAGAGGTATGGCACGTACCGCTGAGCAGAGTGCCGCGCTGTCCGCGGCGACCCGGAGCGCGGTTCAGACCGCGGCGGTGCGCGTTTTCGCCCGGCACGGGTACGCCGCGTCGGCCATCCGCGATATCGCGGTCGAAGCCGGCGTCGGCATCGGCACGATCTACCGCCACTATCCGACCAAAGACGCGCTGTACGCCGACCTGCTCGACCAGGCCCTGACCGGCCTCGTCGCGCTGACCGAGAACCTTTCCGGCCCAGGACGTCCGGTCGAGACGATCCGGGAATTCACCGTTCAGTACCTCGCGGGTCTCACCGCTGACGACGGCGCCGCGGAGTTCATGATCGTCATCAACCAGGGCGTCACCGCCGGTACCCCGGACGCGTCGATCGCTCGACTCCACGGCGCCCACCGCTCGATGTGGCGGGCCTTCGAAGATCTGATCCGTCGAGGCCAGGCGATCGGCGAGTTCGGTCACGGTGATCCGGCACAACTCACGACCTGCTACTTCGCGATGCTCGGCGGTCTCACCTCGATCCGCGTGGGCCTGGGCGCCGAATTCACCGCCCCGGACGTCGATGTCGTACTCAAACTGCTGATAGAGGGACGAACTGGATGATCGAGATCGAGCACGGTCACAAGCTGGGCGAGGGCTACCGCCGACGGATCACCGAGGTGCTGGTGCGTGGCTTCGCTGAGGACTTCGCCTTTTTCTCTTCCGACCCGGAGAAATTGACCGCCGCGTTCGAGCACATGCTCCTGCTGGAGAGGTTCGCTGTGGCCCTGGCCGATGGCGAACCTGCGGCCATCGCATCGATCACCACTGGTGATCAGGAGTGCTTCGCGCCCCGACTGCCGGAGTTCCGCCGCCACCTCGGGCTCCTGCACGGGACCCTCAGCTACCCGATCGTGCGCTCGCAGTTCCTCGGCGCGCCCGATGAGGCACGAGATGGACTGGCCGAGATCGCCTTCGTCGCCACCGTCCCCGCCCACCAAGGGCGTGGGGTGGGTACCGCACTGATGCGACACATCGTCGCGCTGCCCGGATACGACGAGTTCATCCTGCGCGAGATCAAGGACACCAACGCGCCCGCGCTCGGTCTCTACCGCAAGTTCGGCTTCACCGAATACCAGCGACGACCCGTCCGCTTCGCGCGCCGCGCCGGCTTCGACCACTACCTATCACTGCACCTGAAAAAGGCGTAGGCCTGCCCATGTCGAAAAGTGGCAGCGGCGCGATTGTCCGCCGGAATCCTGCGCTGAAAGAAGGTAGTGGGCCGTTGAATCCTTTGGCACGGTCCAGGCCTCTCACATACATCCCGGCGAACGTCGGGATGGAATACGGAGGTTGTCGTGATCATCGGTATCGGTATCGCCGTCGGGTTGGTGTTGCTCTGCACGTGCATGTTCGTCATGAAGCGAAAACGAGCCGGGCGTGGCTGACTCGACCTGGCCCGGCGAACATTTGATCGTCGCCGCGCAGGGCGGTGACGTCGACGCGATCGCCGCGTTGGTGTCGGGCGCGCACCCGAATATTCGGCGCTTCGCCCGCTCCCTGTGCGACACCGCGGAGGACGCGGAGGACGCGGCGCAGGAGGCTCTGGTCATCCTGTACCGCAAGATCGGGATGCTGAGGGCAACCGGCGCCCTGGCGTCGTGGATGTTCCGCATCGTCCGCAACGAATGCCTACGGCGCGCGCGGATGAGGCGAGACCACGCCCCGTTGCAGGACACCGCCGTGGCCGCCTCGGCCGAGGACGAGGCACTGCAACGTCTGGAAGCGGGCAGAGTGGTGGCCGCGATCGCCGCCCTGCCCCAGGACCACCGCCGGGTGCTGATCCTGCGCGATATCCAGGGCTACAGCGGCCCGATGGTCGCCGAGGCGCTGGGTCTCAGCACAGCAGCGATGAAATCGCGTCTGCACCGAGCCCGCGGAGCAGTTCGTCGAACACTACTGACCCCATCCGACCCGGCTCCTGGAGGGAAATGATGATCGGAACAAAACCTGACGGTCCCGACTTCGCGAGCGCGACCCTTCCCGAGCATCTGGTCCGCGGTGTGGTGGGCTTCGGCGCGCTGTTCGGCTCGGTAGCGCTGATCCCGGTCGTCGGACCGGTCGCTCTGATACTCCTGCCCGTCGGTCTGATCGCGCTGCGCGGATGCCCGATGTGCTGGACGATCGGGCTGATGGAGACCCTTTCAAGGGGCAGGCTGCAGCGTTCGTGCCAGGACGGTCAGTGCACACTGGCCACCGCCGGGAACGGTGTGCCCTACCCCGGCTCCGGAAGTTCGTGATGCCCGCCGAAAGCCTCGCGCATCGCCGACAGTGCCTTGTCCGCGTATTCGGATTCCCCGCGCGATGCGAAGCGCTGGAAGAGCGCCGCCGAGAGCACCGGTGCCGGGACGCCGATGTCGACTGCAGCGTCGAGGGTCCAGCGCCCCTCCCCGGAATCGGAGACGCGGCCGCCGAAGGAGTCCAGGTTCGGGTCGGCGTGCAGTTGCGCCGCGGTGAGGTCCAGCAACCAGGACGCCACCACCGAGCCGCGCCGCCACACTTCGGCGACCTCCGCGATATCTATGGCGTAGCGGTAGTACTCGGGATGTTCGAGCGGAGTCTCCTCCGCGGAGTATTCGCCGCTCGCCCGGTCGCCGTAATCGGCCTTGTGCAGGATGTTGAAGCCCTCCGCGTAGGCGGCCATGGCCCCGTACTCGATACCGTTGTGCACCATCTTCACGAAATGACCGGCTCCCGCCGGACCGCAGTGCAGGTACCCCTGTTCGGCCGGACCGGGCTCGCCTGTCCGGCCCGGGGTCCGGGGTGCGGCCGATACCCCGGGCGCGATGGCCTGTAGCAGCGGCTCCACGTACCGCACCGGTTCCGCCTCGCCGCCGATCATCAGGCAGAAACCGCGCTCCCGGCCGAATACGCCGCCCGAGGTCCCGATATCGAGGTAGTGGATACCGAGCGGGGTCAGCTGCGCGGCGCGGGCGATATCGTCGTGGTACCGGCTGTTACCGCCGTCGATGACGATGTCACCGGGTTCCAACAGCCGCGCCAGCTGATCGACTGTGGCGCCGGTGAGACCGGCCGGGATCATCACCCACACCACCCGCGGGGTGTCGAGATCGGCCACGAACTCCGCCAGGTCGGTGCTCCCGCGGAAGCTGCCGCCGAGCTCGGCGGTGAGGTCGTCGATTACGTCCGCGTGACGTTCGCAGCCCACTGCGGTATGCCCGGCCGCGACGATGCGCCGCACGATATTGGCACCCATCCGGCCCAGCCCGATCATGCCCAACTGCATCTCGCGTCCCCTTCTGATCGGAGTCCGGATCGCACGTCGTCACCGATTGTGCTCGCCGGTCGAGAAAATTCGTCGAGCTGATGTGTAACGACCTGCGCGCGGCACCGATATACCGGTCGGCTCCGTGCATTCGCCTGACCCCCGACCCGGCGACTGCACGGAGCCACTTTGCTGTCCGGAGCCACTTTGCTGTCCGGGGCTCGGTTCGGGCGATATGTCCCAAATGCGACGTCATTGCGGTATCCAGATGGCGCAGCTGTGATCGATCAGGCACTGAAGATTACAGTTCGGACAACTATCGTTGGCGAAGGCTCGCACCCGCGAGTCCCCGAAGTATCGATTGGGGAGGACGGTTCGTGAGCAGCGAATCGAACACCGACCGAGGTGACAGTCGCGATTCCGGCCGTCCGCAGCCGGTCGACGGCGGCCTACGTCAGCTGCTCGAAAACGGCCGTAACCAGCACGGACAGCAGTTGCCCGCATCGACCGGGCCGATCGACAATGTCGCGTCCGACTGGCGCGGCGGCAGTTCCTGGCTGAACCCCAGTACCGGCGAACGGTCGCAGGAGTCCGAGGAACCACAGCCGAACCGAGGTCGGCCGTCACCGGGTTCTGTTTCCGGCGCCGCGTCCCCGCAAACCTCGGCCCACGGTCCGGTGGATTCCCCGCCGGGCCCTCGACCAGGGCTGCCCGTTCGTGGTACCGGCGGCCGCGGTCCCGCTGCTCCCGGGATGCCGCCGGCCGGTGGGCCCGCTACGTCCGACCCCACCGGCTCCGATTACGCCACCCAGCAGTTCGCGCTGCCCAGCCCTGCCCCCGCGCAGGCCGCTTTCGCCGACTCCGACCCCGACGACGCCCCGACCGAGGTCTTCGATTCGGCCGCACTGACCCAGCGGCTCTCCGGCGGTCCGTCCTCCTGGCCGGGACATCCCAACAATCCGACGAGCGCCGATATCCTGTCGCACGGTGAATCCGGTCCGCCCACCCCGCCGCGCCGCCCGGGCGGCGGCCGCGGTACCGGCGGGTCCGGTGACGACAACGGCCGCTTCTCCGGCGCCCGTGCCCGGCTGCGCTCCGCGAACGCCCGGCGTGTGCTGCTGGTCGCCGCGATCGTGTTCGGTGTCGCGCTGGTGGGATATATCGCGGACCTGGTGATGACCTCCGGCAAGATCCCGCGCGGCGTCGAGGTCGCCGGGGTCGCTATCGGCGGAATGGACGAAGAGGACGCCCGCGCGAAATTGCAGGCGGAACTCGATCCCCGCGCCGGTGAGGTCGTGCCGGTGAAGATCGCCGACGTGCAAACCCAGCTGGTGCCTTCCGCCGCCGGGCTCGGGGTCGATTGGGAGTCGACCTGGGAACGAGTCGGCGAGCAGCCGCTCAACCCCGCCTCCCGGCTGCTGTCGTTCGTCGCCACTCGTGAGGTCACGGTCGCCAGCTCGGTCGACGAAGCCGCGCTGAGCCGTACCTTCGACGAATTGAGGGTGCACGATCAGCCGCCGGTGGAAGGCGGTATCCATTTCGAGGGCACGCGGCCGGTCGAGGTGAATCCGACTTCCGGCCGGGTACTGGATCAGGCCGCCGCCCGCACCGTTCTCACCGAACAGTGGGCGACCGCGAGCACCCTGGATCTGCCCGTGGCCATCGCTCCGCCCGCTGTCCGTCAGGACGCGATCGATCAGGCGATGCGTCAGATCGCCGAACCCGCGGTGAGCGCGCCGGTCGTCTTCACCGGTAAGGAGGCGGCGAACGCCGCACTCAGCCCGGAACAGATCGCGACCATCGTCGGCTTCGTACCCGACGGGCACGGCGGGCTGCGGGTCGAGTTCGACCACAAGGTGGCCACCGATCTGCTCGCCCCGCAACTGGCCTCGACCGAGGTCGAACCCAAGGATGCGAGCTTCACCTTCTCCGGTGCGCCCACCGTGGTCCCTGCCGTGGTCGGCGACAAGATCAACTGGGCGAAAACGCTGGATCAGTTGCCCGCGATGCTGGCCGCCGGCGGCGCCCAGCGCACCACCCCGGGAATCTACGAGCGGATCGAACCCAAACTCACCACTCAGGCAGCCGAGTCACTCGGGATCAACGAGACGATGGGCGAGTTCACCACCAGTGGGTTCACCGGACCGTCCGGGGTGAACATCCGGACGGTCGCCCAAGAGGTCAACGGCGCCATCGTCAAACCGAACGACACGTTCTCGCTCAACACCCACACCGGTCCCCGTACCGCCGCCGAAGGCTATGTGGAATCCGGCATCATCGATCACGGCCGCCCCAGCAAAGCCGTGGGTGGCGGGATCAGCCAGTTCGCGACCACCCTCTACAACGCTGCCTATTTCGCAGGCCTCGAGGACGCCGGCCACACCGAACACAGCTACTACATCTCCCGCTATCCGGCGGCCCGGGAAGCGACAGTGTTCGACGGGGCCATCGACCTCCAGTTCCGCAACAACACCCCGCACGGTCTGTACATCCAGGCAGTCGCCGACAGCTCCGAGGTGACGGTCCGCATCTGGGGCACCAAGACGGTGAACGTGGAGTCCATCACCGGTGAGAAGAGCAAACCGACCGAACCGGAGACCATCAAGCTGCCCGAAGGCGACGACTGTATCGCCTCGACCGGTGCGCCGGGGTTCACTATCTCCAACACCCGGGTGATCACCGATATCAATACCGGTGCCGAGGTTTCCCGCACCACCCGCACAGTGAAATACGATCCGGTTCCGGAGGTCGAATGCGAGTCACCGGACAAACCGGAGGACTCCGGGGATGGTTCGAGCGGCGGCACTCAGCCCAGCAGCGCCGCGCCCAGCAGTAGTCCACCCATCAGCACCCGGCCCAGCGGCCGCCCGGGATCCCGCTGATCCACAGCAGCGCGGGAACTCATACGACACCGCCCGCCCCCGATCATCGGGGGCGGGCGGTCTCATATCCGTGGGCGGGCGCCGTTACAGCGGAGTCCGCATCAGTAGCACGTTGTACTGGCGGTGGACCGTCAGCAGGAAGTACAGGTCGCTACCGGTCTGGTAGGGGAAGATCATCGGCGCGTACGCCGTCGGCAGCGCGGCAGCCTCCAGCAGTACCCGGGGAGCACTCCACGGTCCTTCGGGCGCATCCGCGGTCCGCAGCACCACCGAGTTGAACGGATCGGTCGTCGTCATCACGAATTTGCGCAGATAGTCGTTCCACTGCACCGACAATTCGGCCACCCCGTCGACGATCGGCGCGGAAGCCTTGGCATCGTTGGGTTTCCAGCCGTGACCGTCCCAGTACTCGTAGGCGTCCAGATTCGCGATATCGGCTTCCCGGACCCGCGAGACGAACCCGGGATGGTTACGGCCCGCCGGTGTGCCGTACCGGTACACGAACCCGGCGTTCTTCACGAACGCGTTCTGCTGGAACCGCTCGTGCCCATCTACATTCGCCCGCCGTGTATTCGGCAGCTGGGCCCAGGTGCGCCCGCCGTCGCCGGATGCCGCGAGAGTGGAGAAATTGGTGTTCCACCGACCGTGGTCACCCCACTCCTTCACCGACATCATGCTCATGTACTGCACCCCGCCCACCGCGATACCGGCGGTGGGGATCAAACTGATCTCGATACCCGGAATCTTCGGGCTGGGCAGCGGATTCGGGACGGCCCCGTCGAAGACGATGCCCTGCGCCGGATCTTTGGTGTGGCTGTAGAACAGCACATTGCTGGTCCACGCCCATACGCTGCCGGCCAGCAGATTCGGGACCCCCAAGCCCGCGGAATCACCGAACGCGGTGAGCATGGTGCCGGCACCGTCGTCCCACATGACGCCGAGATCGGTGCCGAGCACATTCACCTGCTGGGTCCGGTTGGGGCTGTCCATCCCCGTCACCTGATACACGGCCTGAGTGGGCCCCGGCAACGGCGGCAATCCGCGGGGCTCGCCGTTGATACCGGGGATCGGATTCACATTGTTCGGATCCGCCGCCGCCGGACCGGCCAGAACGAGCGCGGCGACGGCACCGGCGACACCGGTACGTACGAGGACGGACAGCGGACGGCGGCTCATTCTCGATGTCCTCCTGCTGGGCGGGCGAGGTGGTTTCGGTCGCTCATCTTGCCATGCTGTGTCCTTCGGCGCTGTGAGCTCGCTATTGCCGTATGTAGGCCTCGATGCCGTCGAGGATCCTCGCGAGGCCGAACTCGAAGCCGTCGAGTGGTAGCTCGTCGGTGAGGTACGCCGGGTCCGCGAGCACTTCCGCTACCGCGTTCAGGTTGCGGGCGCGAAGTTGCTCGTCCAAGAACAGACGGATCGCGCGGATCGTCCGCTGTTGATCGGGATTCGTACGTCGCAGCGCTGCCGGGGCTGGAGTGTTGCGCTGTAGGTTGGCGCCGTACCGCGCGTGGCTGTCGAGGAGGTACGCACAGTTCAGCATCTGCTGTGCGGCCATGCCGGTCGGCTCGAGGACGCTGATCAGAGCATCCAGCCATGCTGCGTTGTGCGGTGTCAGCGGGATGGTCGTCGGTGCGTCCAGCAGCCATGGACGCGATAAGAAGCGGTGGAAGAGCTGACGCGACCACAGCCCGGCCGCGTCTCGCCAGTCACCGTTCGGCAGCACCGGCGGGTCGCCCCAGGCGCGGTCGGCCACGAGCGTGATCAGCTCATCTCTCGAGCTGATATAGCGGTACAGGGCGTTGGTGGTCACGCCGATACGACCGGCCACCTTGGGAAGCGAAGCCGCGGCGATGCCCTCGTCGTCGGCCAGTTGTGTCGCTACCGCCACGATCTCCTCGACTGTGTGCGCAGGCTTGGGACCGCGCCGCGGTCCGGTGCCGACGACACCCCAGGCCGCTGCCAGGCCGGGTGGTAACGCCTCACGGTCGGTGTCGGCGGACTCGATCCCCGGTGCGGCCTCGTCATCCGCTGCCGCGCCTCGGGGGCTCTTGGGTGGGGTCACAGCGGGAATCCTTCCAGAGGGCGCATACAAAACAGTAGACGGCATGCACAGTTAGTATTACTGTGCATGGCATGAACAGTGCGTTGCATACACAGATAGAATTTCCGGATTCCGCTCGTCGCTGGGCAGGGGCTGCCGGGATCCTCGGCGCCGTCTTCGCGATGGCCGAGCTTCCGCTCTACTTCGTCGTGCCGTCGTGTGACCCCCCGAAGTGCAGCGTCGACACCGGCAGCCTCATGCCGGACTGGCTGATCCTCACCCGCACCCTGTTCAACTTTCTCGCCCTCACACTGTTCCTGGTCTTCATGACCGGCATCCGGCCACTGATCACGCGGGCAGACGCTCGCTACGAATGGTTCGGCGCCCTCGCCGGCACCGCCGGCGTAGCTTGGACGATCTTCGACATGGTCGCCAAGGGCCTGGAGGGCGGCACCGCGATCAAGACCGCCGCCCGGATCGACCCGACCCGAACCGTTCCCACCTACCTGCTCTACGGCACCATCAGCCACCTGATGCTGCTCGTCTTCGGTCTCGCCTTCGGGTACGCGGTCCTGCGCAGTCGCGCACTTCCGCGATGGATCGGCTGGTCCTCGTTCACGATCGCAGCCCTGCATCTCGCGGCTGTGCCGTCGATGTTCTTCGGCTACAACTCGTCGCAGTTCTACGCATCCAACGGATGGGGCGCGGTCGCCATGTTCAACGGCTACGCGGCCATCTGGCTCGCGATCGTCGGTGTCGCGATCCTGGTGAAGAAGACGCCCCGCGACGTCGAACTCTCACTCACCGCTCGCACATGATCGGCCGTGTGGGGTCGACCGAGTAGGCCCGGGCCACGGTGTGTCACCGTGGCCCGGGGCCACGACAGTGTCCGGCAGTGCAGGACTCAGAACGCCGCTTCGTCCAGCTCCATGATGTCGTTGTCGAGGTTCGACAGGACGGTGCGGGTGGCGGTCAGTTCCGGCAGGATATTGCGGGCGAAGAACTGTGCCACGGCCACCTTGCCCTGGTAGAAGCTCTTGTCCGCGCCATCGGCGCCCGCGTCGAGAGCTGCCCCGGCGATTTCGGCGTGCCGCAGCAGCTGCCAGCCGATGAGTAGATCGCCGACCGAGAGCAGGAAGCGCACCGAACCGAGGCCGACCTTGTACAGCTCGTCGGTCTGCTCCTGCGCACCCATCAGGTGCCCGGTGAGGGTGGCGGCCATGGCCTGCACATCCTCGAGCGCGGTGGCCAGCAGTTTCCGCTCACCCTTGAGGCGGCCGTTGCCCGCCTCGGAGTCGATGAACTGCTGGATCTGGCCGGCCACGTGTGCCAGTGCCACACCGCGGTCGCGGGCGATCTTACGGAAGAAGAAATCCTGCGCCTGGATCGCGGTGGTGCCCTCGTACAGCGAGTCGATCTTCGCGTCGCGGATGTACTGCTCGATCGGATAGTCCTGCAGGAAACCGGAGCCGCCCAGGGTCTGCAGCGATTCGGTCAGGTACTGGTAGGCCCGTTCCGAGCCGACACCCTTGACGATCGGCAGCAGCAGGTCGTTGACGCGGGCGGCGGTATCGGCGTCCGCGCCGGAGACGGCAGCCGCGATATCGGCGTCCTGGTGGGCCGCGGTGTAGAGGTACACCGCGCGTAGGCCTTCCGCGTAGGCCTTCTGGGTGGCCAGGCTGCGGCGCACATCCGGGTGGTGGGTGATGCTGACGCGCGGCGCGGTCTTATCGGTCATCTTGGTCAGGTCGGCTCCCTGGACCCGCTGTTTGGCGTAGTCGAGGGCGTTCAGGTAGCCGGTCGACAGGGTGGCGATCGCCTTGGTGCCGACCATCATCCGCGCGTGCTCGATGACGTCGAACATCTGCGCGATGCCCTGGTGGACCTCGCCGACGAGCCAGCCCTGGGCGGGGACGCCGTGACCGCCGAAGGTGACCTCACAGGTGGCCGAGACCTTCAGGCCCATCTTGTGCTCGACATTGGTGACGAAGACGCCGTTGCGGTCGCCGAGTTCGCCGGTCTCGTGGTCGAAGTGGAACTTCGGTACGAAGAACAGCGACAGGCCTTTGGTGCCCGGGCCCGCGCCCTCGGGGCGGGCGAGCACCAGGTGCATGATGTTCGGGAACAGGTCGTCGGAGTCGGCCGAGGTGATGAAGCGCTTCACGCCCTCGATATGCCAGGAGCCGTCCTCCTGCTGGACCGCTTTGGTGCGGCCGGCGCCCACATCGGAGCCGGCGTCGGGCTCGGTGAGCACCATGGTGGCGCCCCAGCCCTGCTCGACGGCGATCTTGGCCCACTTCTTCTGCTCTTCGGTGGCGTTGTTGTAGAAGATATTGGCGAAACCGGGGCCGGCGGCGTACATGAAGGCCGCGGGCTGGGCGCCCAGGACCAGTTCGGCGATGGCCCAGTAGGCGGCGCGGGGGACGTCGATACCGCCGAGTTCGGGGTCGACGGCGTAGGAGTCCCAGCCGCCTTCCTGCAGGGTGCGGTAGCTCTTCTTGAACGATTCGGGGATGGAGATCGTATGAGTCTCTGGGTCGAAGACCGGGGGGTTGCGGTCGGCGTCGGCGAAGGATTCGCCCAGCGGCCCCTCGGCAAGGCGACGGACTTCGTTCAGCATCTCCTTGACGGTGTCGGCGTCCAGATCGCCGTACGCGCCGGATTCGAGGATGCTGCCGAGGCCGAGTACCTCGAAGAGGTTGAACTCCAGGTCGCGGACGTTGCTCTTGTAATGACCCATTGTGATACTCACTCTCCGTTGAGTCGGGTGCGGTCGGTGTGGATACCGTTCCCGCCCGTCGGTTGCCGTCGGGTAGCTGACGCGTAACGACAGGCTACTCACGGGTAACTTATTGATTATATTACCGGCGAGTAAGGCGCTCGGCAAAGGGTCCCGCCGCATTGTGACGCGAAAAACAGACACCTGGGCTCACACCAGCGGTTTCGGGCCGCTCTCGACCACCGCGCGGCAGGCCTGCTCAGCCTGCTCGATGATCTGGGGATCATCTACACCCACTGGACCAGCTCGCCGTGTCGCCGAGAGCATCGAAGCCCCGCGCATCGATGAGCTGATCCAGACCGACAACGGAGAACGTCAGCCGGCCGGGCTGATCCCGAGCGCTTCCACGGCGGCCCGGGCGGCGGCGGCCACAAGAGCATTGTCCGGCTCGGCGTCCTGCTCGGATTTGGTGGTGAGCACCGCGATGACGAGCGGGGCGTGTCCCGGCGGCCAGGCTATGGCGACGTCGAGAGCGGAACCGTAGGCCGGGGACCCGGTCTTGTTGCCGACGGTCCAGCCGCCGGGCAGCCCCGCTCGAATGCGATTACCGCCGGTCTGGCTGGCGACGAGCCACGCGGCCAATTGCGCGCGTTCGGGTTCGGCGAGGCTGTCGCCGACGACGAGTGCGCGATAGTCGGCGGCCAGCGCCGCGGGTGTGGTCGTGTCGCGTTCATCGCCGGGGATCGCGGTGTTCAGCTCGGTTTCCCAGCGGTCCAAGCGCGAGGTGTTGTCACCGAGGGTGCGGAGGAACGCGGTGAAGCCCGCGGGTCCGTCGAGGAGTTTCAGGATCTGATTTCCGGCCGTGTTGTCGGAGACCGTGATGGCGGCCTCGCACAGGGCGGCAACCGTCATCCCGGTATCGACATGCTGCTCGGTCACCGGCGAGTTCTCGACGAGATCGGTGCGTGGATACCGGATCAGCCGGTCGAAGAAACCCGACGACAGCGGATGCTCGTGCAGCAGGGCACCGCAGGCGAGCCCCTTGAACGTGGAAGCCATCGGGAAGCGCTCGCCGTCCCGATAGGCGACGCTGCGGCCATCGGCGGTATCGAGCGCGAACACGCCCAGCCGCGCACCGTGTGCCGCTTCCAGATCGGCCAGCTGCTGTGTCGATACGACTTGCGTGGTGGTACCCAGAGGTGCGGACGCGACCGAGGTGCCGGGGTCGGCATCGCATGCGGTGGCCGCCGAGAGCGCCGACACCGCCAAGGCGGCGGCAGCGAACCGGCGGCGATCGAATCTGACGAGCTGAACGAGTGCGGAGAATTTCACCGCCGCAGCACATCACCACTTCAGCAGGTGAGACCAATACTCAATCTCTCCGCGGACGAGTCGGACTCGGTATCGTCGCAGTTCACCCGGGGCGAACCGCGCCCGAAAGCGCTCCACTCGCCCGCAATGCCCGTAGCACCATACATTCGCCGCCGCCGCGTGCGGATCGTCGCCGGGGTCCGCCCCACCGCGCCCGGCTAGGGTGGGGCGTGCGGATCGAGACGAACTCAGGGCCCGCCGAGGCCGAGATCGACTACCCGGATACTCCGGCGTTCCTGCTGGTCTTCACCCATGGTGCGGGCGGCGGTGTGGACTCCGCGGATATCCTGACGGTGCGCGATACCGCATTGGCCGCCGGTGGGGTGGTGGCCCGGGTCCTGCAGCCCTACCGTGTCGCCGGGCGCCGTGCACCCGGTAAACCCGAGCCGCAGGACCGGGCCTGGGTGGAAGTGGTCGCTGCGCTGCGATCGCGGACCGGACCGGAACTGCCGCTGGTACAGGGCGGGCGTAGCAACGGCGCGCGGGTGGCGTGTCGGACGGCGACAGAACTCGGCGCGCGCGGGGTGGTCGCCCTCTCGTTCCCGCTGCACCCGCCCGGTAAGCCGGAGAAATCCCGCCGCGACGAACTGCTGGCCGCAGGCGATGCCGAGGTAGTGGTGATCAACGGCGGTAGCGACCCGTTCGGAATCCCGGACGCCGGGGACGCGGCCGAAGTGCGGGTGATAGCGGGGCAGCCGCATGCCTTCCGGAAGGGTTTCGACACCATCGCCGAAACCCTCGCGCCCTGGTTCCGGCAGTGGAGTTCTCGATAGGACCCCGCGGGCGGTCCGGACCGGACTTCGCTCCGCCGTCGTCGGACCCGCGCTACCGCTCCCGCGTGGATTTCGTCGCCACGACCAGGGCGTCGATCGCATCCCCGCTCTCGGTCGGGCGCAGTACCTCTCGGGCTGTGTCGATGTCGAGCCCGGAATCGGTGCCCAGATCGGCCACCACGTCCTCGGCGGTGAAGAGGACCGCCGGATCCTGGGGACCCCCGTACCCCCGCGCCGGGTTCTCGCTGTGATGGCCGAGGACCAGGAGCATCCCTCCGGGAGCGAGCGAATCGGCGGCCCGCCGTAGCAATCTCCGGCGCTCGGGCGCCGGAAGATGCAGGAATACCAGCAGGATCAGTTCCCACGGGCCGCCGATGTCGAGCGCGGGATCGGTGAGATCCTGGCACTGCCAGGTGATCCGTTCCCGGATCGACCGGGTCAGCCGGGTCGCCACCGTACGTCCCTTGTCGATGCCGGCCTGCGAGAAATCGATACCGTGCACCCGCCAGCCGTGCGTGGCCAGCCACAGCGCGTTCCGCCCCTCCCCGCAGGCCAGGTCCAGTGCGCGGGGTAGTTCGGGCACCTCGCCGTCGGGTCCGGGCCGGCGTGGCACGCGCCGCTCCAGACCGTGCACGAACTCCACGACCGTGTTGTTCGGGGGCGCACCCCACACCAGTTCGCTCTGCACGTAGCGCGCATCCCATTCGGCCGCCTTCATACGGCCCAGTGTATGGATGCGGCCGGGTCGCGGGTTCAGCCCGCGTCGGTTTCGGGCAGCCAGTGCACCGGTGTGGTTTCGCGGATATGGATGAGCGCGTCGAACGCGGCGCGCAGCGATTCCACCCGGAAGCGCGCTTCCTCGTCCCGGGCCGGGTCGTATATGCCGCTGATCACCCGGAGTTGGGCGGGTGCCGATGTCCAAGCCCGGACCTCGGCGGGGATTTCGTCGCCGAAGACGACGAACCAGGCGGGTAGATCGACGGTGCCGAAGGTGGCGTCGGCCAGTTCGGGATGCGGAACCGGTGCGTGCGTTGTTCCGAGGTCACCGTGGTGGAAACCTATCCCTACCGACCGATAGGCCGGACCGAAACGTGCGCGCAGATGGCTGCCCTCGGTCCGCATCCGCGCTGCCGCGGTGCCTCCGACAGCAGGGTCGGTCGCGGCGGTGTGGGCGATCCCATCCCAGTAGACGATCCGCGCACCGGTGTGCTCGTAGTGGTCGATCAGGGTCTGTGCCGGCGCCGGTTCGCCGCCGCCGAAGCCGCCACGCCCGGCCACGCTGTGCTCATGGAAATCCACGATCGAGCGGAGGAGTCCGAGCGCGGTGGCGAATTCGGCGGTAGCGCCGGGATCCGCCGATCGGGGCAGCGACTTCAGTAGCGCGAGCGCGTCCCGGGCGTCTTCGGCGAAGGGGCGACCCGGATGTATGCCCTGGTGATGTTGTACATGCTCGTCGATCCGGTGCGCGGTGCGGATCGGGGTCAGCTTCGACTCCAGTTCCGCCAGTCGCGTCGGCGCCCAGCGGCGCGTGTAGGTGAGGACGTCGTCGTAGTCGGCGGGTTCGGCCGCCGGGGGTTGCACACCGATGATGCCGACCTGGTCATCGGGATGTTCGAGATTGTGAGCCCGAATCCATTCGAGGGTCGCCACAGCGTCGCCGGTACGCCAGGGCCGCCACGCGCCGGCGAGTGCGGCGAGCGGATCACCTCCGGTGCGCACGTAGGCGTCGAGCCGGGCGCCTGATCGGGCGTTGTCCTGGATGGCCAGGGTCCGGAAACCGTGTTCGGTGACCAGTGCCCGGAAGATTCGGTCCCGGACGCCGTAGGTCTGCCGGGAGAAGCGGGTGGATTCACCGAGCCCGACCACCGTGGCCGTGGCCAGGCGGTCGGTCAGTTTCCGCAGATCCGGTCCGGTATCGGTGGAATCGGTGCCGAGTATGGGCTGCGCCGCGCTGCGCAGCCACTCGTGCACCGGCTCGCTGGTGCCGGTCGAGGTCGAGGTGGTCGTCACGAGGACTCCTGGTGTCTGGAGCGGGTATCGCGGACCAGCCTCTTACCTCAATCATTGTTCAGGTCAAGCCGTGGATATGCGCCGAACCGGGAATCTCACAACCGGGTGCGCATCAGAACGACGTTGTACTGGTTGTGCAGGGTGGTGAGGAAGTACAGATCGCTTCCGGTCTGATAAGGAAAAATCGAGGGTGCATAGGCCGTCGGCAATTCACGATTATCGATCAATACTCGCGGTTCACTCCAGGGTCCGGCCGGTGCGGGCGAGGTTCGCATGACCACCGAGTTGAACGGATCGGTGGTGAGGGAAACGTATTGCCCGAGATAGTCGTTCCACATCACCGACAGTTCGCCGACACCGTGCATGATCGGCCTGGCGGCATTCACATCGCCGCGTTTCCAGCCGCCGCCGTCCCAGTATTCATAGGCGGCCAGGTCCTGGATCTCCGGCTCCCGCACCCGGGATACGTATGCGGCATTGTCGCGACCCGATGCGGTGCCGTAGAGATAAACGTAACCAGCGTCCTTCAAAAGGGCATTCATCTGAAAATTACGGTTCGCGCCCTCGTTCGGACGGCGAGTGAAGGCGAGATCGGCCCAGGTTTCCCCGTTATCCGCCGAAGCGGCCAGTCCGGAGTAATTGGTCGTCCAATCGCCGGGGGTGTCCCATGTTTTCACCGACATGAGACTCATGTACTGCACACCGCCCACCGAGATACCCGCGGTGGGAATTCGGCTGATCTCCAGCAGTGGGATCTTCGGGCTCGGGATAAGGTCCCTGGCCTGGCCGAACACGTCCCGGACGACGCTGTCGAAGTAAATTCCCTGACGCGGATCGACGGTATGGCTGCGGAGCAGTACATTGCTGCGCCACGCCCACATACTGCCCGCGAGAAGATTGGGAAAACCGACTCCGGCGGTATCGCCGAAAGCGGTCAGCATTTCGCCCTGACCGTTGTCCCACATGATGCCCAGGTCGGTCCCGAGCATGTTGTAGTTCTGGGTTCCGTTCGGGCTGGCCATACCCGTCACCTGGAAAACGGCCCGGGTGGCCCCGTGTAACTGGGGGAGCCCATTGGTGCCGTTCAGCACGGGAATCGGATTGATGGCGTTGGGATTAGCGGTGGCCGGTGCGGTGACCGCAATGAGTGCGGCCGATGCGCTCGCCAGCACAGACACAAGTAAAGATCGGGTTCTCTTCAAGTCCGTCGGACCTCCGGGTCATGTCAAAGACGCCGCGGTCTTATCCGGTGCGTCTCGATGGATACACGGAACATTTCGACTGGCTGGCAGAACGCGGACATGTTAGCAGTGGATTCGGCCTGATCAGACGCATTGTCGGCGGTTCTGCGCGGGTGTCATTCGTAGCCCCCGTGGCGGCCGTGGCCGGGCCCGCGCGGTGTCGCGCCCGGGCGTTGGCCCACGGACGACATAGATCACTCCATGGTCTAATCGAAAGTTAACCGCCGATTTCAGCGGGAGACTTCAGCGAGGAAGCGGAGGACGCATGCTGCCAGCCGGAATGGACCCGCGCACACCGGTGCTCGTCGGCGTCGGACAGGTCGTGCACCGATCCGGTGAACCGGGCCTGCCCGGACCCGTCGAGCTCGCGGCCGAATCACTACGCCGCGCCGGTGCGGACAGCGGGACCGGGGATGCGCTGCTGCGTTCGGCGGATGTGATCGCTTCGGTGGCACCGGTGAGCCGCCAGTACGCCGACCTGGGCACATTGGTCGCGGCCGAGCTGGGTGCCACCCCGAAGCAGACCGTGCAGTCGGCACCCTACGGCGGTGACGCCCCCCAGCGGCTGCTGAATCTGCTGGCGAGCGAGATAGCCGAGGGCCGCTCGGATATCGCGTTGCTCTGCGGTGCCGAATCGGTCGCCTCGTGGAACATCGCCAAACGGTCCGGCACCGATCCGGGCTGGCCGGACCAGGACGAGAACGCGCACCCTGACCGGATCATCGGCACCGACGACGCCCCCGGCACCGATATGGAGACCGCGGCCGGTCTGTGGGGCCCGAGCTATGTGTACGCGCTGATGGAATCGGCCTTGCGTAACCGGCTCGGCCTCGACGAGCAGGCCCATCTGGCCCGGATCGGCGGGTTGTGGTCGCGGTTCTCCGCGGTGGCGGCGCGCAACCCGTACGCGTGGTTGCCCCGGGAACGCGGCGTGAGCGAACTGATCACCTCCGGACCGGACAACCGGATGGTCTCTACTCCGTACCCCAAACTGTTGATGGCGAACCTGACGGTCGACCAGGGCGCTGCGCTGATCCTGTGCAGTGCCGCCGCGGCGGACGCGGCGGGGGTCTCGCGGGATCTGTGGGTCTTCCCGCACGGCGGCGCTACCGCCACCGATACCTGGTTCGTCTCCGAGCGCACCGATATGGCCGCTTCTCCGGCGATCGCCGCGGCCGGCCGGGCGGCGCTGGGTGGCGCGGGAATCGAGATCGACGATATCGCGCATATCGACCTGTACTCGTGCTTTCCGGTGGCCGTCCAGGTCGGCGCGGCAGCCCTCGGACTGCGCATCGACGATCCGGCGCGGCCGCTGACCGTCACCGGCGGGCTGACCTTCGGCGGCGGGCCCGGCAACAACTACAGCACCCACGGCATCGCGGCCATGGCCGCGATTCTGCGACGCAACCCCGGTGACTACGGCCTGACCACTGCCTTGGGCTGGTATATCACCAAGCACGGTGTGGGTGTCTACTCGGCGAAACCGCCGGCCCGGATGTTCCGACCGGTGGAGGCCGAAGTACCGGTCGCCCGGCGGGCGACCGCGCCCGGTTACACGGGACCGGCGGTGATCGAGGCCTACACGGTTCCGCACCGGAAGAGCAGCGCGGGCGATGAACCCGAAGCGGTCGTGGCAAGTGCTCTGAACCCGGCCGGTGCCCGCATACTTGTCCGGGCGACGGATAGCGAGACCATCGCGGCGGTCACAGCGGCCGACCGCTTGGGCGCCGCCATCGATATCACCGCCGCCGACCGTTTCATTCTGCGTAGCGAGAGGACCGCCTGATGACCGACACCGTGCTCCTGGACCGGTGCGATGCGATAACCGTGCTCACGGTGAACCGGCCCGCGGTGCGTAACGCCATCGACCTGGCCACCGCCAAGGCGATCGAGGCGGCGCTCGACGAGTTCGAGGCCGACGATTCGGCCCGAGTCCTCGTATTCACCGGAGCCGAGGGAACTTTCAGCGCCGGAATGGATCTGATCGCCATGTCGCGCGGTGAGGTTCCGGTCACCGAGAAGCGTGGTCCGCTCGGTATCGCCGCGGCGCCGCCGGTGAAGCCGATGATCGCCGCGGTCGAGGGATTCGCCCTCGCCGGTGGTTTCGAACTCGCACTGTCCGGTGATCTGATCGTCGCCGCGCGGGACGCGAAATTCGGTCTGCCCGAGGTGAAGCGGGGACTGGTGGCGGCGGCCGGTGGCGTGATGCGGCTGACCCAGCGGCTGCCGCGCAGTATCGCGGCCGAGTTGGCGCTCACCGGCGGACGGATCAGTGCCGAGCGTCTGTACCAGCTGGGCCTGGTCAACCGAGTGACCGAACCGGGTGAGGCCCTGGAGGTCGCGCTGGAATTGGCCGGGGAGATCGCGGCCGCGGCGCCGCTCGCGGTGGCCGCCAGTAAGCGGATCATCGACGAAACTCCCGGCTGGACCTCGGCGGAGGGTTTCGCGAAGCAGGGGGAGATCGCCCTTCCCGCCCTGGTTTCCGAGGACGCGGCCGAGGGCGCGCTGGCCTTCGCGGAAAAGCGCGACCCGGTCTGGCAGGGACGCTGAGCGCTTACCTGCCGGAACTCACCGCGAGGCCGAGAGACGTGTCATGACGAGCGTTCCGCCTGGTCGACGCCCCTATCCGCGGTGCGGTCCGGGAGTTCGTGAGCGGTGAGCAGCAGGTGGTCGAAGCGGGTGCGGGTCTGCACCGCCACGCCACCGAACTCGACGAGGCCGGCGACGAGCTTCTCGGCCAGGACCCGCAGCTTGGTGTTGGTTTCCTGGGACCGCCACACCAGTACATCGAATGCCTTCTCGGCCGGGATCGCATACATCGCCATCACGGCGCCCTTGGCCTGTTCGATCGCGGAGCGCGCTTCCACGATCTCCGGCATCGCCTCGTCGATCACCTGGGTACGGATGCTGGCCGCGGTGTCGGAGACATCGATGTAGAAGCCCATGGTGCCGATCGACGCGCCGGACCCGTCGCGCATCTCATCGCTCACCACCAGGACATGATGCTCGGCGCCGCCGGCATCGAGGATGCGGTGCCGGGAACAGTAGGGCTGCCCGGCATCCACGACCGCCGACAGCACGTCGGCTACCTGATCCCGGTCATCAGGGTGTTTGTGCTTCAACAGAAGATCGATGGTCAGTTCGACCTCGCCAGGGTTGTAGCCGTGCAGAGCCGCGACCTCGTCGGACCATTCCCAGCGCTGCCCGTCGGCATAGAACCTGAAACCCCCCACACGCTGCGTTGCGGGGCTGGGGTTCGGCTGGATGGTCATAGGGTCTTCTCGATCACCACCCCAGTATTGCCGCTGCCCCGATCAGCCGATCGCGCGACCTGTGCAAGTCCGAACGAAAGCAGAGGTCCGGCCGGTGGCCGGCAGCTACGGTGGGTTCAGGCCTGTAGCGCCTCATCGACGCTGTGATAGAGCGCGAGGAACTCCTCCAGCCCGGTGATCTCGAGCGGACGAACCACTGGCCGGTTGTGGTCGACGGCGATGCGCAGCGGCTGTCGGCGGTTCTCAGCAGTCCTGGCGGCTTTGAGTAAGGCGCTGAGGCCGTAGCCGCCCAGGAAACGCACAGCGGTCAGATCCAGGACGCAGAACCCGCCGCGGGTGTGGTCCAACCCCGTACGCACCGCCTGCATCAATTGGTGGGCGGTCGCGTGATCGACTTTCCCGTTCACCACCACGACCGCGACCTCGCCGGCCATCCGATGCTCGACCTGCAGCCCGGAAACCGCCGACGCATCCTCGCCTTCAGTCACCTATCAGACCTTATCCCTCAGAAGCCAGGTTGGTTGCTGCACCCACCCCTCACGTCTGATGTCGTATTCACAGTTCAGCGCACTGCCATGTTCGCCTCGCCTCTCACCACGTCGCCCCCAGAGCGTCAGGTGACGGTTCGACGTGGTGAACCGACATGAAGGATTCGAGACAATACGGGACGACGCCACATCAGCAGGTCCCGAGCGTGGCGGAAGCCAGTCCTGACATCGGCCGTGTTCACTCCTGGTCCCGGATTGCAGAACCGTAGGTGAGCGAAGCGGGGAAGCTTTCCGGGGTTCAGCGGCTTGGCGACCAGTCACCTGAGGCTGCGCAGATTCGGCTGGTGCCCTACGTTGGCTCGCGAAGTGGCCGCGCCGGCGTCCCGGCGCCGAAATCGTCCACGGAGGTTCGTACGGGGTGGTGCTGTTTACAGCATTCCGCCGGGGTTGTTGGTGGACCCGGTCTGCAGCAGCTGCAGCACCTGCGCCAGCTGGTTCGCAGATCCGGTGGCACCTCCGGTCCCCGGGGCGGTATCGGTAACCGGTGCCGCTGGGGTCAACTGCACCGGCGCCGCGGAGGCGGTCCCGGCCGCTGTACCCACGCCGGCCGCGGCGATGGAAACGGCGGCGACGACGGTGTTGATGCTGGATCTCACAGTGTTCGTATCATCGGTGTCCCACGTCGGGACAGATCGTTACACCCACAGTTGCTCAGCGGACGCAATTTCGTTACAGCGTGTATCCCAAGTCGCCGTACAAGGTCAACGGAAGCGGCCCGAACAACTGGCCATAAACCGTTTTCGGGCTCGATCGATCAACGCGGTGGCGCCGTCCTGTGCCCGGCCGCCACCACGGGCAGCGCCCTCAGCTGTGGTTACTCCTGTATCCGACGGTTTTCGGCGAGTACTACGGTGCCCCCCGGTGGCCGGCGTCGTCCCGCAGCGTGGGCAGCCAGTCCAGGAGGAGGCGGGCGCAGCCCTCTGGGTCGTCGTAGAAGGGCGTGTGCCCGCTACCCGCGAGCGTGATGTGCCGGGCACCGGGCAGCACCTCGCGAGCCCGACGGCTCTGCGTGGCATAGGTGAGCAGGATGTCGCGGTTACCCCAGGCGATCGTCACCGGTAGTCCGGCGAGAGCGGCGGAATCCCGCAATGCGGCGTCGGTGAACGACGCGAGGGCCGGGGAGAACCCCAGCGAATCGACCGCGCCACGTGCGGTATCCAGTGCGACCTGTGCGCTGACGGCCCACGGTTTACCGAAAACCAAGCCCAGGAAAGCAGTCCGGCCGACCGGGGTGGCGAGCACTTTCGCCATTGCCGGGCCCAGAACCCGGCCGAGCTTCGCGGCCTGTCCCAGCGCCTGCTGACACCAGATCCGGCCGGCGTTGTCCCAGAAGAAGATCGGCGAGAAAGCGGTGACCGAGCGGGCCAGGCCGCGGGCGCCCAGGTTCAGCGAGATTCCGCCGCCCATGGAATTTCCGGCCAAGTGGGGTCGGTCGATGCCCTGCTCGGTGAGGAAGGCGGCGAGCGCGTCGGTCAGCGTGTCGACGGTCGTGCGCGGAAGGGGTACGGATTCGCCGAAACCGGGGAGATCCACCGCGATCACATCGAAATGTTCGGCGAGCGTGCCGATGACCGGTTCCCATACCTGCCAGCGGCTACCGACCCCGTGGACCAGCACCAGCGGTTCACCGCGGCCTTCACGATGATGGTTGAGGATCGTCATATGCGCCGCTCTCCGATCGGGTCGCGATTCCGGGTTTCCAGACTAACAGCAGGCGGCAGCCCTCAGTTCGGTCCGCGCGCGGCCACACTGTGACTCACGTCGGAATTCGGGGCCCCGGGTTGCGTGCCGACTGTGACTGCGACTACACACATGCGTGGACGTCACGCGGGCGGCCGCGGGTATCTTTCCCCGGCCGACGCGGCGGCCGTGTGATACATCTGAGAGAGGAACCCGGTGCGGAAGACCCTGATTACCGCGACCTTCGTCATTCTGCCGTTGTTCGCGGCGGCCTGCGGTAGCGATACCGAATCCGCGCCTACGCTGACCGAAGCGGATCTTTCCAAATCCTTGCAGGAGAAAGGACTCCAGGATCCCGCCTTCGCCGACTGTGCCGCGCAACTGTACATCGCGGAGGGCATTTCGCAAGACGGCCTGCAAACCATGGTGGGTGACGAATTCGACACCCAGATGGCCGATCCGGAAACCCTCGGCATGAGCGAGGAAGACGCCGACAAAGCCCGGGCGGCGACCAACAAGATCGTCACCGAATGCCTCGGTAAGGCGCAGTAGCAGTAACTCGGAAATGATTCTCGCTGAGCGTAATACTGCTCTCGGGAATCACCTCCCAGCAGCATGCCTGCATGACACCACAGAATCCGCCCTTCGCCGTGGCCCGCACGGCCGCGGTGATCGGCGCCGACCCGGCGGGCGTCACCGCCGCGCTGGGGTTGCTCGACGCGGGGTTCGATGTCGCTCTCTACAGCGACCGTGACCAGAACGCGTTGCGCAATCGAACCCGGCCGGGCGTTCGGCCGGTCGCGGTGGCACCGCCCTCGGCGGGCCCACCCGGCGGCAGCCGTCGCCCCGGCCGGGCGTCACGACCCACCGGCCGTATCGCCTTCGACGGCTATCTCGGTGTCACGGTGGACAGTACGTTGGAGACCGCGGGCCGGATCACCTCCTTCGTGGAGCGGGGTGGGGCGTTTCTGGTGGAATCGGTGACCCCGGAATCGCTCGGCGCGATCGCGGCATCCACCGATCTCACCCTGGTCGCCACCGGACGGGGCCGGTTGGCCGCATACTTCCCCGCCGCCGCCGACCGTCCGGTACACCGCGGTTCGCCCCGATCGTTGAAGGGCCTGTACGTACTCACGCGGACGACCGGTTCCGATCGTGTCGAGTCGAACCCTCCCGCTGCCGGGCCCCGGATGGTGCACTGAGGACACAGCACCAGTCGAGTCCGGCCCGCGCCGGAGACAGGAGGCTCCGGCGTGACCGTGGCAGTAGTGGTCGGAAACCCGAAACCGGCATCTCGAACTCTTTCCGCGGCCGTCGGCCTCGCCACGGCGCTACGGCCGGATACCGAGCCCGCCGTCATCGACCTGGTCGAATTCGGGCCCGGTCTGCTCAACTGGGGCGATCCGGCCGTAACCGAGGCCACGCGCACCGTCGCTGCCGCCGAACTGGTGGTTTTCGCCAGCCCGACCTTCAAAGCCACCTATACCGGGCTCCTGAAACTGTTTCTGGAGCAGTTCGACGGCGGTACCGGGCTGGCCGGAGTGCTGGCCGTTCCACTGATGCTGGGTGCGGGGCCCGCTCATGCGCTCGCCCCGGATCTGCTGCTCAAACCGGTCCTGGTCGAACTGGGCGCGACCACCGCCCTGCCGGGGTTGTACCTCTCCGACCGGAGGTTCGCCGAGGACGGCGCGCTCGACGCGTACGCAGACCGGTGGCGACCGGTGGCGCGGGCGCTGTCGGCGGCGACAACCCATTCGAAGTGAAAGGGCGAATCATGAACGAGATCTTCGAAACCCCTGCCGACGGCACCGGTCTGCGCCGAGCCTTCGCCAACTTCCCGAGCGGGGTCGTCGCGGTCTGTGCCGATATCGAGGGAAAGCCGGTCGGACTGGCGGTCAGCACATTCGTCCCGGTCTCCCTGGATCCGCCGCTGGTTTCGTTCTGCATCCAGAACAGCTCGTCGACCTGGCCCGAACTGGTCGACGCGGGGTATCTCGGCCTGAGCCTGCTGGGCACCGATCAGCAGGAGGCGGCGCGCTCGCTCAGCTCCCGCACCGGTGATCGTTTCCGTGACCTGGACCTGCACGAGGGCACCGGCGAAGCACTGTTCATCCAGGGCGCGTCGGTATGGATCGAGGGGACGCCCGAAGCGCATGTCCCGGCCGGCGACCACACCGTGGTGATTCTGCGGGTCAACCGGCTGGCCATCCATCCGGATCGCGAACCTCTCGTCTTCCACGGCTCCCGCTTCCGCCTGCTGCACGCGAGCTGACGACGCAGCGGCCGGGACGAGCACGCGTATCGGACGGTGTCGCGTCGCGGTACTCGGGGGCAGAACCCGGGCGTCGCGCAATACTCGGTGGCATGAGTCGGCGAAACGGCGGCAATTCGCTGGAGGAGTGCTCCCGGCTTTGCGAGAGTAGCCGCATGCCCATATTCGCCAGCGAACCGCCCGCGTCCTTCGAATCCTTCGACGGGACCAGGATCTATTACCAGCGGGTCGGGTCGGGGTCACCGGTGATCATGATCCACGGCTCCGGTGGCGGGCTGCATTCGTGGCAGCCGGTGGCCGAATATCTGGCCGACCGGTTCGAGTTGTGGCTGCCGGCCCGTCGCGGCTACGCGCCGAGCGGACCCGGTCACGCGCCCAAGCACTATGCCGACGAAGTACGCGATCTAGGGATGATCATCGAGATGATCGGCCGCCCCGCGCATCTGGTGGGTATGTCCTACGGCGCCACGGTCGCCCTGCACGCCGCGGCCGCCGGACTCCCGGTCCGATCGCTGGCGCTGTGGGAACCACCGCTGTACGCCGCGGGGGCCGAGCTGGCACCGGTGCTGGTCCGGTTCGACGAGCTCATCACGAACGGCGACCGAGGCCGGGCCGTCCGGCTGCTCGCGGAGCAGGTTTCCCGGGTTCCGTCGTCGCTACTGGAGGCCGTCGGCGAGACCGAACCGGACGAGCACGAACCCGACGACTCCTACGGGTGGAGCCGGGATCTCGAATCGATGATCGCCGATACGGCCTATCTCGATCGCTGGGCCAGCTTGACCACCCCGACGCTGCTGATGCGGGGCTCGGACACTTGGGAGCCGATGCCGGAGACCGTCGAGCGGCTGGCGACGGGTATGCCGCACGCGACACTCGAGACTTTTCCCGGGCAGATGCATTTCGCGCCGTCGACGATCCCCGAAACAGTGGCGAGAACCCTCGCCGGATTCCTGTATTAGGCCCGCAGGACCGGCGCCACCTCGATATTCGAAACACATTGCGCTGAAACGACTCTCGTGCGCCACGCCGTGGCGCAATCGTGCGCCGGCGATCTCCGGGGTAGGTGGGCTTTCACTCGGCTGATCGGGTGCAGTGCCCGTATTCCCTAGATCTTGTCAAGGTGGTGCAGGCGCCATGCATGATGTGCTGGTGGGACATCTCTCGGTCGACGTGCGTGCTTCGCTCCGGCTCTTCGCCTTCTACTTGGCGAACGGCACCCTCGACCTCGACCTGCTCGACGATATCGACTACCGCCCAGCTGTCTTCGAATTCGGTTCGTCTCTGGAGCAGGTCTTCGCTATCTACACCAATGTGCTGCAAGTCGATGTGGATGGCACGGTGCTCAACGATGGGGATGCGCAGTACCGCGTCGCCCAATGGATTCGCGCCCGCTGCGATCCGAACTACGAGGTCGAGCCGCCGTTCCAGGATTGGGAGACCGAACTCCACCTTTGAAGAACCAGCGCCCATGGTTCTCGATGCGAGGTTTACGCCATCTCGGCAACTCGACGAAACCGGACCACAACCAGTTGACTGAGCTGGGTGCCGGCCGATTCGTGTGCGACTGCGGGAGGTAAGTCGGGTACGGCTCTCGTCGTGCCCACACTTCTGCTCCCTGCGCTGGGGTGAGGCGTCGGCGTTGTTCCGTGGTGACTTCTCCGACGATGTGTCATCGGTCCGGAGCAGCAAGGCGCTGGTTGAAGTTTCGGGTAAAGGGCCGCACCGGGGCGTAGTGGCACGTGTGTGGCACAGCGGCATTGTGGAGTCCGGCCGGAACGGGAATCCAGCACTGGGGAGGTGGGGCAGATGGCGCGGGTGATCAGCGCATATACAGAGCATGTGATGGTGGAGCCGGTGACGGGAATCGAACCCGCGCCATCTGCTTGGGAAGCAGAAGTTCTACCATTGAACTACACCGGCCTGCGCCCACAGGCGCGAAGGGCAGCTTAGCAGAGGGCGGGCGTGAGCCGTAAATTTTCGGCCCGCTCCTCGCAGCAGTTGCTGCGCCGGCTGCGTCGGTCAGCGTTCGGACCAGACCCCGAGCCGGTTGCCGCTGGGGTCGGCGAAGTGGAAGCGGCGGCCGCCGGGGAAGTCGAAGGGGCCTTCGGTCACCGTGCCGCCCGCCGCTCCGACCGCGCGCAGGGTGGTGTCGAGGTCCTCGGAGTAGAGCAGAACCAGTGGGCCGCCGGTGGGGACTTCGTCGGCAGTGGCCAGACCACCCGCTTCGCCTTCGGAGCCGTCGAAGCGGCGGATACCGGCATAAGCGGGGCCGTAGTCGTTGAACTCCCAGCCGAACGCCGACCGGTAGAACCGTTTGGCGGCGTCGAGGTCGGTGACCGCGAGTTCGATGTAGTCGATGCCGTGATGGGTGTGTGCGCTCGTCTCGGACATGACCGGAGTATGCCCGCCGGATACGACAGGAAACGAGACCTCGAGGACCGGGGGGCTTCACGCCGCGGGGCGGTCGCTACGCTCGTGGCGTGCTGCTTTCCGATCGTGACATCCGGGCGGAGTTCGCCGCCGGGCGGTTCGGGCTCGAACCGTTCGAGGACAACCTGGTCCAGCCGTCCAGTATCGATGTGCGGCTGGACCGGATGTTCCGGGTCTTCAACAACACTCGCTATACCCATATCGACCCGGCCCAGCGCCAGGACGAGCTGACCAGCCTGGTGGAGCCCGCCGAGGGCGAGCCGTTCGTGCTGCATCCGGGTGAGTTCGTGCTCGGATCCACCTTGGAGGTGTGCACCCTGCCCGACGATCTGGCCGGGCGGCTCGAGGGCAAGTCGAGTTTGGGACGGCTGGGGCTGCTCACGCATTCGACGGCGGGGTTCATCGATCCCGGATTCAGCGGTCACATCACCCTGGAACTGTCGAATGTCGCGAATCTGCCGATCACGCTGTGGCCGGGGATGAAGATCGGTCAGTTGTGCCTGTTCCGGCTGGCCAGTCCGGCGGAGAATCCGTACGGCAGCGCGGGCACCGGATCGAAGTATCAGGGGCAGCGCGGGCCGACGCCGTCGCGGGCGTACCTGAATTTCACGGCACCCGATCACTGACCGGGCACTCGATCCGTCGACCGGGTGCTGCTACCGATCTCCCGTGAGGTGCGAGCCGAGCACGAGATCGGCGGTCCGGCTCATCACCTCGGCTCGGTCGGTGCCGTCGAGTGGATCGGCGGCCAGGAAGTGCATACCGATGCGGGCGCAGAAGGCGAGCAGGCTGCGGGCTTCGATTTCGACCGGGTCGGTGAAGTAGGTGCCGATCATCTCGCGCAGTAACGCCATACGCTGATTGTCGACCCGGCGCAGCCGGGCGGCCACCTCGTCGTCGCGGCGGGCCCAGTCGCGGATCGCCAGATCGATGGGCAGCAGCTCCGGGGACAGGGTGAGCGCGCCGGCCCGCTGGATCTTGGCGCGCGCATCGCCGCCTTCGCGGGTGACGCTTTCCAGTACATCGTCGATACTGCGCCGCTCCCAAGCGTCCAGCATCGCCGCGAGCAGCGCGTTGCGGTCGGCGAAGTATCCGTAGAAACCGCCCTTGGTGACGCCGAGCGATTTCGCGAGCGCTTCGACGCGGACGGCGTCGGGGCCGCCGCGGGCGAGGGCGCGCAGCCCTTCGTCGATCCAGTCGGCGGTCGTGGTCCGTACGGCGCCCACGTTGTGCCTCCAATCACAGAAACAGATATATACGCCACCGTATACTCGCGCTAACGTTGATATACGTAAGCGTATAACAGGAGGTTGGTGGCAGAGATGACCGACAATTCTCAGAACCGCCCGGCCCCGGATCGGCCCGATCCGGTAGCGGCCCGGCAGTGCGAGATCACCGAATCGGCCCGAGCGCGCAGCGGTATGACCGCCTACGACTACGCCGATCAATTCGTGCTGTTCACCGGCCTCGCCGCGACCCCGCACGAGTGGGCGCGCGCCGCCCTGGACGAGGCGGCGGGGGCGAAGGGGCAGTTCGTCTGGCGCGTCGTACTGGGCCTGCGGCTCACCCGCCGTTCCGGGATCGAGCAGGTCGCCGGGTGGCGGATCGCCGACCGCGGCGACTCCTGGATCACGCTCGAGGCGCGATCGTGGTTGTTCGTCGGCCGGCTGGTGGTCGAAGTCCTGGACGGGTCCGTTTCCCTGGCCTGCTTTCTCCGCTACGAACGGCCGCTGGGTGCGCGCGTCTGGGGCGCCGTATCTCCCGCGCACCGCCGGGTCGCACCGCTACTGCTCACCGATGCGCGGCGACTCCTGCCCGAACGGTCGTGACGCCGCCCGGCGCGGGAACGAGCCCCGGTCATTCCGCCGCGCCGCCGGCCAGGAGCGCCGCGTTGATCACCGAGGACAGCGGCGGTAGCAAACCGTCGCGTACCGGTGGTACCACCCAGTTGCAGCCCTCACGGTTCCACCGGCCCAGGCCGGTGGGCAGCATGACCGCACTGCCCACCCCGGGGATATCGATTTCGATACGCTGCAGCATCTCGACAACTTCCGGGTCCGGCCGGCGATCCGGATAGGCCAGGAAGCTCCAGCGGATCTGCCGGGCCAGCATGGGAACTCGGATATCCCGGGAATCCAGTAGACCGCGGACCGCTCGGGCACGTTCGGTGGGCAGATGGACGACGCAGGCCCGGCTGGTGATCGGCAGCATCACGAATCCGCCGCGTTCGGTGGCCGGTAACCCGAATTCGTGACGATAGTAAGCGGCCCAGTCGTCGACCGTTCTGAGCTTTTCCACGTTCACGGTGAATCCCCTTGCCTCCTGCTGCCGAACTTCCCTGGCATGCCGGGCCACGGCCTGTGCCGGTCTCGCCGACCTGTCTTTTCCAGGATCGCGCCCGGGGCGGCGCGTCGGGAACGCCTACACGCTCGCGTTCCACTGCCCTTGCGCTGCCATTCGCAGTGGTGGTGAATTTCCCTGTGGTTGCAGTCACATTCGGCTCGTACCCTAGGAGAGGAAATCGTTCGGAAAGGGTGACAACGTGGTCGGCCAGTGGTCTGGAAGGGAGGCTCGGGCGCTTCGCGAGGCCAAGCGGATGAGTATCCGGGAGTTCGCGGCACATCTGGGTGTGCACGAACGACTGGTATCCAAATGGGAGGCCGGGGGCGACCGGGTGCATCCGCGTCCGGTCAATCAGGCTGCCCTCGACACCTGTCTCGCCAGATCCGACGATATCGAACGGGTCCGGTTCGCGGCGTTGACCGACCCCGACCCCGGCCCGCGCGTGGACGCCGGCCGGTTCGCCGCGCCCAGCGGATATTCCAATGACGCCGAACTCCTGGCCCTCATCGATACCGGTGCGGCCCGCGGGGAGGGCCTGGCGGCGATTTCGGAGAAGGATCTCATCATGGCGGCAGCGCACGAGGCGAGCGAACACGCGGGCCGGGCGGAAGGCACTAATATCGGTCCGAGCACACTCGATCAGCTCGACGCCGATGTCACTCGGATCGCCAACGATTACGTGCACACGCCGCCCATGCCGATGATGGTGGAGATGCTGCGGGTGCGGCGCCGGGTGTACCGGCTGCTGGAGGGTCATCAGCGACCGTCGGACGCCGGCCATCTATACCTGCTGGCGGGTTCTTTGTCGGGATTGCTCGCCAACGCGAGTACCGATCTCGGCTATCTCGATGCCGCCGGGGAACAGATCCGGGCCGCCTGGGCATATGCGGAAATAAGCGGCCACAACGGGTTACGTGCCTGGGCGCGCGGTATGCACGCCCTCATCGAATACTGGTCCGGACGCCCCCACCGGGCGCTGCAGTTGGCACAGAACGGCCAGCAATACGCGGATTCGGCCACCGCCGCAGTGCGCCTGCACAATATCGAGGCCCGTATCTGGTCGAAGATCGGCAGTACTGCCGATACCGAACGGTGTATCGGGCGTGCGGCCGACGCCGGTTCCGCGGGTGGCGCCGACAGCCTGCACGACGAGGTGGGCGGTGTATTCGGCTTCTCCGACGCCAAGGCCTCCTATTACGCGGGCGCGACCTATATCCACCTCGGTATGGCCGAACCCGCGCTGGTTGCGACCGAACGTACGATCGAGCTCTACCGCACCGGCCCTGCACGGCAGCGGTCCTACGGGGCCGAATCCCTGGCGCGGGTCGATTCGGCCGCGGCACATCTGATCAACGGCAGCCTCGACGGCGCCGCCGCGGCGCTGCAGCCGGTCCTCGCGCTCGCCGAGGACAAGCGGATCGCCCAATTGGAGGAGCGGCTCACCGGTCTGCGCCGCCGGATCTGTGCCCCGGCCTTCCACGGGGTGGCCGAAGCCCGGGCGCTGGACGAGCGGATCGAGGAATTCTGCGGATCGACCGCTACCCGCAGTCTGCCGCCGGGGACCGGATAATCCACTACTTCCCGGTGGCGACCCCACCGGGAGCGGGCATGCCGGTCACTGGGCCGATGGCACCGTAATCGTTCTGCGGATCCGGGAGCGGTCGCGGCCCGCAGCAGCTCACCGGCATCGGCCTCGCGGCGAAAACCTCGCGGCTCCCCGGTGACTGCCCCGCCCAGCTCTCCGCTGCCTCCCCTTCAGTGGTAACGGTACTGCACCGGGCCGGGGCGGCCCGGATATCAACTTGTCCCTGGTGGCACCATGGATCGGGTGAGTACTGGCCATTCGCACCCCGCGCCCCGGATTCTGGAGCAGTCGAAGAAGCTGCAGAATGTCGTCTACGAGATCCGTGGACCGGTACACGCACACGCGACACGGCTCGAATCCGAGGGACACCGGATCCTGAAGCTCAATATCGGTAATCCCGCGCCGTTCGGTTTCGAGGCGCCCGATGTGATCATGCGGGATATGATCGCCGCCCTGCCGACCGCGCAGGGCTATTCCGAGTCCAAGGGGATCCTGCCCGCGCGCCGTGCCATCGTCACCCGCTACGAGCTGGTACCCGGTTTTCCGGAGCTCGACGTCGACGACGTCTACCTCGGTAACGGGGTATCCGAACTGATCACCATCACCATGCAGGCGCTGCTGGACAACGGGGACGAGGTGCTGATCCCGGCCCCCGACTATCCGCTGTGGACCGCGATGACCAGCCTCGCCGGTGGCACTCCGGTGCACTACCTGTGCGACGAGGCCATCGGCTGGCAACCCGATATCGCCGATATCGAATCGAAGATCACCGATCGAACGAAGGCGCTGTTGGTGATCAACCCCAACAATCCGACCGGCGCCGTGTATTCGGCCGAGGTGCTCCAGCAGCTGGTGGACCTGGCCCGCAAACACCAACTGCTGCTGCTGGCCGACGAGATCTACGACAAGATCCTCTACGACGACGCCAAACATATTTCCCTCGCGACGCTGGCGCCCGATCTGCTGTGCCTCACCTTCAACGGTTTGTCGAAGGCCTACCGGGTGGCCGGATATCGGTCCGGCTGGCTGGCCATCACCGGCCCGAAAGAGCACGCTGCCGGGTTCCTGGAGGGGGTGGATCTGCTCGCATCGTCGCGGTTGTGCCCGAATGTTCCCGCGCAGCACGCTATTCAGGTGGCGCTCGGCGGTTATCAGAGCGTCGAGGATCTGATCCTGCCCGGTGGGCGGCTGCTGGAGCAGCGGGATGTGGCCTGGGAGCGGTTGAATGCGATTCCCGGCGTGTCGTGCGTGAAACCCAAAGGCGCACTTTATGCGTTCCCTAGGCTGGATCCCGAAGTCCACGAGATCCGCGACGACGAGAAGCTGGTTCAGGACCTGCTGCTGCAAGAGAAGATCTTGATGGTGCAGGGCACCGGTTTCAACTGGCCGAACCACGATCATCTGCGCATCGTGACCCTGCCCTGGGCGCGCGATCTTGCCGTTGCCATAGAACGTTTCGGCAATTTCCTCGCGGGTTATCGACAGTAGCGAGGCGGGTAACTTCGGGTCAAAACAGACCCTTCGTCCGGATTAAGCCCAATTTTCCGAACCCTCTGGCACAAAAGAGGATCCTGTGTGTACAGTGGTCCTCGGCACTCAAAGTGCCCGGCCAGGTTGTCTACCCCCCCTGGGCAACCTGGTCCTCGGGTTAGGCCGCCTACCCCCCTGGGCCGCCTGCCCGCGGGCGGCGGAGACATCCCCCTGCTCTCCGCCGCCCCTTCCCGAGATCCTCGGAGCAATTCAGCGTAATCGCAGCGTAAGCCCCTATCTGCCGTTCATCGGCCGTCGGTGAATCCTCTAGGCTGACCGGGGTGAGCGACCACCATCACCATCACGACCACTCCCGGCCGATCGCCATCGGCGCGACCGCGGCACGCGTCGTGATCGGTCTGCTGGTCGCCATCGGAATCGTGGTCGTCATCTCGACAATCGCCCTGTGGCCCGACCGGCAGCAGGTCGAGATCCCGCTCCCCATGCAGAACGCCGACGGGTCCGCGGTGGTGACCGAAGCCGGCAAGGTTATCCGGCAAGACCTCGGTGCGTGTGGTAGTTCGTCCATCGGCCGGGTTTTCGAAGGCGAACCTCGACCGCCCGCGATGCAGGTCTACGACTGCCAGCGCAGTCTGATCGTCATCGAATCCGGTCCGCACGAGGGTAAGCACACGCTCCTGGAGATCGCGCCGGGCCCTGGACAACCCGATCTCGCGGCCGGTGACGATCTACGGATCGTGCGCCAGGCCGGGCCGGACGGGACACCACTGTATTCGTTCGACGACTATGCGCGCGGGCTCCCGCTGGCCCTGATCGTGCTGGCCTTCGTCGTGGTGATCATCGTCGTCGCGCGCTGGCGCGGGGCCCGCGCATTGCTCGGACTGGTCTTCGCGTTCGCGGTGCTGGTCGTCTTCCTGCTCCCCGCACTGTTGGACGGAAAACCCGCCATACCGGTCGCACTCGTCGCAGGCTCGTTGATCCTGTACGCGGTCCTCTATCTGGCACACGGGGTGAATCTGCGCACCAGTTCCGCGCTGCTGGGCACCCTCACCTCCATGGTGGTCGCGGCCGTGCTGTCCTGGCTGACCATCGAGGCGACATCCCTCACCGGTTTGTCCGAGGAACAGAACACCAATGTCGCGACCTATATCGAGCACGTCAGCATCACCGGTCTGCTGCTGGCCGGTTTCATCATCGGCTCGCTCGGTGTGCTCAACGATGTGACCATCACTCAGGCTTCGGCAGCGTTCGAACTCGCGGAACTCGACAAGAAGGCCACGCGGCGTGAGGTGTTCACGGCCGCCATGCGGGTGGGGCGTGACCATATCGCCAGCACCGTCTACACCCTGGTACTCGCCTATGCCGGTGGCGCGCTACCGCTGCTGCTGTTGTTCAGTGTGGCGGGCCGCCCGATCCGCGATGTGCTGGTGGGTGACGCAGTGGCCATCGAGATCACGCGGTCCGCGGTCGGCGGTATCTGCCTGGCGCTGTCGGTTCCACTGACCACCGGTATCGCGGTCATGCTCGCCCGGCCGTTCGGCAACAAGCCGGCCCGCGGTCCGGCCGGGTCTCCGCGGCGGTCCACTGCGGGCCGCCGCGCGGATACGGGTACGCACCGCAAGATCCCACGCGCGGGCGCGGGTTCCGAAGGTGCCGGTGCGCGTAACCGATCCGACGGTCGTGGTTATCGGCCGTGGCCCACGACCGGGGAACAACCGCGAGTGCCGCGCACCGGGCCCGGTGATCAGCGCCAAAGCCCGCGCACCGATGAGACGCCGGCCACGCGGGGTGGGCAGTACGGGCCACCGCGGTCCGCGCGGCGATACCCCGCGCCCCCGGAGACCGGGGACCAGCAGGCCGGACCGCCGCGTCCGGACAACCAGCGACCCTGGAGCGGGGAGCAGCGCCCGGCCCGGCGGCCGCGCCGGCCCGGACCGGGGTACGGCGAGAGCTGATTCCGGTTCGCCGGCCTGCCCGGGCGGGTCGGTCCGTTCAGCGGTTGGGCGGTGGCGGAAACAACGGGGGAATAGTCGGGACGACGATCGGTGGCAGCCCCGGGACCTGGAAGGTGTTCGGGCCGTTGGTGGTCGTCGGTGCCTCGGTCTCCTGAGGTGCGGCCACCGGAGGCGGCTCCGCCAGCGATTCGTGCTCCGACGCGGGCGTCAGCGAGGCGCCCGCCATTCCGGGACGAGCTGAGGGGGTGGCCGCCGACGTCGGCGGCGGCGAGGTCGTACCTTCGACGGTGGTCGATTCCTGGCGGAACATGTGCTGGCCGTAGCCGAGCCCGATACCGATCGCGGCCACCACCGCCAGGGCACTCACCGCGACCGCCGCGGCACCGAGTTCACGATGCCGGCGATGCGGGGGCTCGCCGAACGACCGCCGGGGCAGCAGCTTCTGCGGGATCCGCAGCGCGATGGTCGGCGGATCCTCCTCGGGTGAGAGTTCCGGTACTGCCGCAGGAGCCGGGCGCGATACCGGGTCCGGTGTGGCACCACTCGGGTACTTGTCGGTACCGATCGAAGTGGTGACCTGGACAGTCGGCGCGGTAGCGGCGGCCGCACCGGTCCGCAGAACGGAGGCTGCCGGAAGGCCGACGGCGGTACCGGCGGGCGGGCCGAAGATGCCCGGTTGCGGCATCGGGCTGCGCGGGGAAATCGCCGGGCCGGGGACACCGGCTTTCGACGCTGTGTCGTCCGGTGTCGGCGTGTGGTTCTCGGCAGCGAATACGCCGAACCGGCTCTCGTTCGGCGGGGTGTCGCCCGGAGTCGCCGTGGCCGGAGGCGCGGATTCGTTCGCACGTGCCGGTCCGATCGCCGGGCGCGGCTCCGGCGCCCGCTGCGCCAGCAGAGCGGCCCCACGGGCCGTCGCCGCCTCGGGTTCCGGAGGAACCAGGACCGGCACCTCCAGAATATCCCGCAGCGTGCGGCTGACCAGCGGGATCCGTACGCCACCGCCCACCGCGAGCACTGCTTGCACTTCCCGGCCGGAACGGCCGATGGCCTCGCGGGTGGAGCGGACCGACGCCTCGACGGCCCAAGTGACCAGCGCGGTGAAATTCTCTTGGGTGAGCAGCACCGGCCCGTAATCGCTGGGTAACGCGACGGCCGAAGTCGCCGAGAGCTTTTCCTTGGCAGAACGGCACAACGCGTCCAGCCGGGCCAGACCCGCCGGGTCGGGCGGATGGGCGATCCGGCCGGAGTTTATCTGCTGCTCCCGGATGAGCGAGTCGAAATATTCACCGCTGATATCGCCGGTGCGTTCGGTGTGCACGACCTGCCCGGAACCGACATCCACGATGGTGACCGACAGGCCGGAAGCACCCAGGTCGTAGACGCCGAGGGTGGTGATTCCGGCCAAGGCGCCGGAGGCGGTGGCGAATTCGAGTGTGGCCTCGATATCGGCCACTATGTCGTAATCGTCGAAACCGTGCTCGGCCATCGCCACCTGCATGGCCTCGGCCTGGAACTCGTCTCGGCAGGCCAGGACGGTCCGGACAATTTCGGGGTCGGAGTTCAAGGCGGCGGCGACCGAGAGAGCGGCTCGCTCGGCGCTCGGTGTCTCGGACGGGACGATGAAGGTCCGCAACTCGAATGTTTGCGGGTCGGGCGTCGCCGCGCCCGCAGGTGGACGCGCCAAGCGGATCGCGCCGGTCCCCACCGACACTCCCAGTGCTGAACTCATCGGCAGCCCATCCGTACTTCCCGCTTCACGATCTGCGAGCGTCGCCCGGTCGATGGTGACGGCTCATCCCCCGAACCACTCTTGTCGACAGTACCGCCCGGCCCCGTCGCCGCGGGAGGCAGCAATCGCTGCCGTGAGCCGACCGGCTCCACGACTCTACGGGGTGCCCAGCCCCGCGTACACCCATCCGGCCGAGCGCCAGGCGGCCCGATCGAGACAATTGCGGCCGTCGATGATGGAGCGAGCCCGCACCACACTGTCCAGATCTCGCGGCCGCAGCTCCACGAATTCGTTCCATTCGGTGAGTACCAGCACCACATCGGCACGTTCGCAGGCCTCCACCACCGAGGTGGCGTAATTCAGCGTGGGGAATACTCGACGAGAGTTCTCCAGGGCTTTCGGGTCGTAGACGGTGACGACCGCGCCGTGCAGCTGGATCATGCCGGCCACGTTCAACGCGGGAGAATCACGCACATCGTCGGATTCGGGTTTGAAGGCCGCCCCGAGCACCGCCACATTCGCGCCCAACAGGGAACCACCACAGGCACGGGCCGCCATATCCACCATCTTGGTGCGGCGACGCATATTGATGTTGTCGACCTCCCGCAGAAAAGCCAGCGCGTGGTCGGCACCTAGTTCCCCGGCCCGCGCCATGAATGCCCGGATGTCCTTGGGCAGGCAGCCGCCACCGAAACCGACTCCGGCATTGAGGAAGCGGCGGCCGATCCGGGCGTCGTAGCCGAGCGCGTCGGCCAGCACCGTGACATCGGCGCCGGTGGCCTCGCAGACCTCGGAGACCGCATTGATAAAGGAGATCTTGGTGGCCAGGAACGCGTTGGCCGATACTTTGACCAGCTCGGCAGTGGCCAGGTCGGTGAGCAGGAAGGGGACCTCGGCGGCGAGCAGCTCAGCGTAGAGCTCTTCGACGAGCTCGCGCACCCACGCCGACCGTTCCCGCTCCAGATCCACGCCGAGTACCAGCCGATCCGGCCGCAGGGTGTCCTTGACCGCGAAACCCTCGCGCAGGAATTCGGGATTCCACGCCACCTCGACGTCCACCGGGGACAGGGCGCGGGCGCGACGGCCGAGTTCGGCGGCGGTGCCCACCGGGACGGTGGATTTGCCGACGATCACCGCGGGGCGGGTGATGAGCGGAGCGAGCGTATCCACGACCGCGTGCACGTATTTCAGGTCGGCGGCGTACTCGCCCTTCTTCTGCGGGGTGCCGACCCCGAGGAAATGGACGTCGGCGTGCTCTGCCGCCTCGGCGTAGGAGGTGGTGAACCTGAGCCGGCTCGCATCGAGATTGCGGCGCAGCACCGCCTCGAGGCCCGGCTCGTAGAAGGGAGTCACCCCGTCGGAGAGTTTGGCGACCTTACCCGGGTCGATATCGACACCGACCACATCGTGTCCGAGTTCGGCCATACACGCTGCGTGCGTGGCCCCCAGGTACCCGGTTCCGAAGACTGTGCATCGCATGATCCAGTGGTAATCCTCGCCGGTGCACACACCAGAAAACCGAGGCGAGGTGCCGGGCAACAGAAGATGTACACCCGACGACGGTCGCCGCCGGGTCGCTGCCCGAGCGCTCTGCCTCGGCTCGGGCATACGCGGCCTGTGAATGTCTGTGGAGGGATGGTGCCCGATAGGATCGCGCCAGTGCGCCGCCGATTAGTCCTCGCCGCGGGGGTGGTCTCTGTCGTCGCGCTGGTGCTCGGCCTGTGGCCGGTGTATGTGAGTCCGCAACGTGAAGAGCCCGCACCGGCCGACGCCATCCTGGTGCTCGGCGGTGCCCACGACGGACGCGAAGAGCTGGGATTGCGCCTGGCCCGCTCGGGGTACGCACCGCGGGTGCTGATCTCCGACCCCTACGAGGACAGTCCGCTGGTGAACCGGATCTGCCACGGTGGGTACAGCTTCGAGGTGGTGTGCTTCGACCCTTCGCCGCGCACCACCCGCGGCGAAGGCCGCTACCTCGCCGAGCAGGCGCGGCAGCACGGCTGGGAGCGGGTCATCGTGGTCACCTTCACTCCCCACATCTCGCGGGCCCGGTTCGTTCTGGGGAAGTGCTGGGACGGACAGATGTTGTTCGTCGACGCCGGGCCCCGGTTATCGGTTCCACGCTGGGCCTACGACTATGTCTATCAATCCGCGGGGTACGCGAAGGCGATTTTCGAGGAATGTGTTTGATTGCGCCGCCTCCGGCTGCACGGGCTCGGTCGGTTCGTCGCGCCGGAAGCGGGGCGCCCCGGGGTGTGGCTGCTGACCTTCCGGGGAGTGGAACAGATGGGCCGGCCAGTTTTGATGGCATGCGCCTTCAGTTTGACCGGACGGCGGCGACCTGGCTACATTCGCACTAGCACCGGTAGTCGCCGGACCTGCTGCTACGACGCATGAAGCCTTCGGGAGCGTGTATGGATTACGACTGGTCGGAGGCCGATCGGGCCTTCCGAGACGAGGTACGAGCGTTCCTGGCCGAGAAGCTGACGCCCGAAGTGAGCACCGCGGGCCGGCTGATGACCAGTGTCTACTCCGATCACGAAGCCGGCCTGGAATGGCAGCGCGTCCTGCACGAACGGGGCTGGGCGGCGCCGCACTGGCCGGTCGAGTACGGCGGCTGCGACTGGTCGCTCACCCAGCACTACATCTTCAGCCGGGAACTCACCCTGGCCGGCGCCCCGGCGCTGTCGCCGATGGGGATCCGGATGGTCGCACCGGCGCTGGTCGCCTTCGGCACCGACGAGCAGAAGAACTACTTCCTGCCCCGGATCCTCACCGGCGAGGTCTTCTTCTGCCAGGGGTACTCCGAGCCCGAAGCGGGTTCCGACCTGGCCGCGCTGAATATGTCCGCGGTCTCCGACGGTGATGATTTCGTCTGCTCCGGCAGCAAGATCTGGACCACCCACGCCACCGAGGCCAACTGGATCTTCATGCTGGTCCGCACTTCTCGCGAGGGCCGGAAGCAGCAGGGCATCACGTTCCTGCTGATGGATATGACGGCGCCCGGTATCGAGATCCGGCCATTGGTGATGAGTTCGGGCGAACAGGTCCAGAACCAGATCTTCTTCGACAATGTGCGGGTTCCCAAGAGCAATGTGCTCGGGCAGATCGACGACGGCTGGACCGTCGCGAAATATCTGCTGGTCCACGAGCGCGGCGGTGGCGCCATGGCCCCCGCACTGCAGGCGATCGCCCAGAACATCGCCACCGTGGCGGCCGATCAGCCCGGCCGTGACGGCAACCCGCTCAGCGAGGACCCGCATTTCGCGGCGCAGCTGGCCGACGCCCGGATCCGCACCGAGGTACTGGAAGTGCTGGAGTTCCGGACCCTGGCCGCTATGGCCCAGGGCAAGGATCTGGGCACCTCTTCGTCCATGCTGAAGATCCTGTCCACCGAGCTCAGCCAGCAACTCACCGAACTCGCGCTCACCGCGGCCGGGCCGCGCGGCCGGGTCTATCAGCCGCACGCCACCGCGCCCGGCGGCCCGATCGCCGAATACACCCCGCCCGCCGACGGCTACCTCAGCGGAGCCGACTGGCAGGCCGTCGCACCGCTGCGCTACTTCAACGATCGCGCCGGTTCGATCTATGCGGGCAGTAACGAAATCCAGCGAAATATCCTCGCCAAGGCAGCATTGGGGCTCTGATGGACTTCACCTTCACCGACGAACAGCAGATGCTGCGCGATGCGGTCTCCGGTTTTCTCGCCGCCCGATACGACTTGGCGAAGAGCCGGGCCGCGGTCAAATCCGGTCTCGGCTGGCAGCCCGAGATCTGGCGCGGGCTGGCCGAACTGGATGTGCTGGGTGTGACCCTGCCGGAGGAGTCCGGTGGTTCGGGTGGCGGCCCGATCGAGGGCATGATCATCGCCGAGGAACTGGGCCGCGCCCTGGTCGTGGAACCCTATGTCGACGCCGTGGTGATCGGCGGCGGCCTGCTACGCCGTTCGGGCGGTGAGCGGGCCGGGGAACTGTTGAGGGGGATCGCGGACGGTCTCGTCCGGCCGGCCTTCGCCGCGCTCGAACCGCAGTCCGGGGAAGTGCGCCACGATGTTGCCACGACCGCCCGCCGCGACGACGACTGGGTGATCGACGGCACCAAGATCGTGGTGACCGGTGTACCGGTCGCGACACATCTGATCGTCTCCGCGCGCACCGCCGGTGAGCGCCGCGATCAGGACGGGATCTCGCTGTTCCTGGTGGAATTCGATCCGGCCGCCCCGCCCGCCGGAGTCGAGGTGCACCGGTACCGCACCATCGACGACCGCGTCGCCGCCGACCTCACCTTCGCCGGATTCCGGGTTCCCGCGAACTCACTGCTGGGCGTGGCAGGGCAGGCCTGGGCCGCCATCGACGCCACCATCGACGAGGCGATCGCCGCGGTCGCCTCCGAAGCCGTCGGCCTCATGCGCAAAGTCCTCGACGACACCGTCGAATACACCGAGCAGCGGCAGCAGTTCGGCGTCCCGATCAGCAGCTTCCAGGCGTTGCAACACCGGATGGTCGATATGCTGATCGAACTCGAGCAGAGTATCGCCGCCGCGTACCTGGCCGCCTACGCCGTCGAAGCGGAGCCCGCCGAACGGGCCCGCGCGGTATCGGCCGCCAAGGTGACGATCGGCCGGGCCACCCGGTTCATCGGCCAGAATTCGGTCCAGCTGCACGGCGCGATGGGGATGACCGAGGAATTGGCCATCGGCCACTACTTCAAGCGCCTCACCGCCATCGAATACGAATTCGGTTCCAGCTCCGATCATCTCGCGCGCTATATCGCGTCGACGAAGTCCTGAGCGGATCCGCGTCCCACTCACCGTGCCCGAGTGGGACGCGGGGCTCACGCCACCGAGCCGCGCGGCGATCTTCAAGAGGGGGATCGCCGCGCGGCCCGGTTGGTCAGTACTCCAACTCCGTCCATGGAATACGGACGGAAGCACGCGATCACCCGATCGCGGAACGGATCGCCGTCTCGATCGCCGAGAACGGGCCGGGACCGCTGATACACAGTGGTTGTGCCGGGTGCAGCGGCGGCTGGGCGAGGAACCTGGGGTGGACGCCACGATTGGGCTGACCCGCGTGGACCAGGAACGGGTGGCAGAGGTAGACGTCGCCCGCCTTGCCGGTGGCGCAGGCAGTGGGGAAGTCGGCGGTGGCCGCGGCGCGCCCAGCGTCCGGATCCCACGCAGGCGTCGTAGGCCGCGTGCAGGCGTGGCCGTGTTCTCGCGCCAGCGAATTTTCCGGACCGGATGGGTGCGCCCGGAATACCGTCCTGCCCGGCCGACTTGGACCCGGTTATGACGAGTACGCAGTTCGATCCGCGCACCCTGCTGAGTGAGAGCCAGCTCGGCGTCCTGGCCACCATCAAATCCGATGGTCTGCCGCAGCTGTCACCCGTGACGCCCTACTACGATCGCGCGGCCGAGGTCATCTATGTCTCGATGACCGCGGGCAGTGCCAAAACCGTGAACCTGCGCCGTGATCCGCGGGCCGCGCTGGAGGTCACCCGCGCCGACGGCTGGGCCTGGGCGACCGCCGAGGGCACGGTCACGCTCACCGGCCCCGGCGCCGATCCGCACGGGCCGGAGGTCGAGGCGCTGGTGGACTACTACCGGAAAGCGGCCGGCGAGCACCCGGACTGGGACGAATACCGGACTGTCATGGTCGCCGACCGCCGGGTCCTCATGAAGTTGGCGGTCGAACGCGTGTACGGCGCCGCGTTGCACTGACCGGCAGGTCGGGGCGGCGCCGGGGTGGAAGACCCGCCCAGCGCAGCGCGATCGGCGCCGCCAGGTACAGCACCGCGACGACGATGGTGCAGGACCATGGAAACGAAGCAGGGCCCGGCGAAGGATTCGCCGGGCCCTGCCGCTGTTCGGCCGGGTTTTTCCGTCAGCCCTTGCGCCCCGGTGCCTTCGCACCGGACTTGAAGCCGAGCGCCCCCGGCTTGGCCTGGGGCGGAGTCGCACCGGACCCGTTGCCCGAATTGCCGTTGTCCGAGCCCTCGGAAACCTGCTCCGCGGTGACGTCGGACGCGGGCTCGGCCGTGACCTCCGGCGTCGATTCGGCGGTGACCTCGGCCGGTTCGGCTTCCGCCGCCGGTTCCGGTGTGGACTCCGGTTCCGGTGTGGGCGTCGCGGCCGCGGCGCCCGGAGCTTTCGCTCCCGGACGTTTGAATCCGGATTTCATCGCCAGACCCTTCGCGGGTTTCGACGGTTTGCTCTCGGCGGGTGCCGTCGCGGTGGTCCGTTCGGTTTCCACCGCCTCCGGTTCGGTGGGAGCCGCCGATTCCGCTGGGGCATCGGCCTTCGCCGCGGCGGCCGGGGCCTTCGCACCCGGAGCCTTGGCGCCGGGCCGTTTGAATCCGGATTTCATCGCCAGACCCTTGGCCGCGACCGTGGGCTTGCTCTCGGTCGGAGCCGAACTCGCGGTGGGTTCCCCGGCTGCCTCGGCTGCCGGTTCTGCGGCCGAAGCGGGTTTCTCGGCGCCGGGTGCCTTGGCCGCGCCTTTCATGGCCAGACCCTTGCCGCCGGGTGCCTTCGCGGCGCCCTTCATGCCGAGGCCCTTCGCGGCCGGTGCCGGCTTGTCCTCGGTATCGACTGCGGGAGCCGCTGCCTTGGCTCCCGGGGCCTTCGCGGCGCCCTTCATGCCGAGGCCCTTGCCGGGTGCCTTGGCCGGGCCCTTCATGGCGAGGCCGCCGCCCTTCGGGGCTGTCTTCTCGGCTGTCGGTGCGGCTTCGGCTTCGGCTTCGGCGGCAACGGGTTCCAGCTCGGGTTCGGGTTCCGGCTCGGCCTTCGGCTCCTGGACGACGGTGAGGGACTCGGTCAGCTTCGCCGGATCCACCCGCTCGATCGACTCCAGCATCAGCTGCGCGACGTCCACGACCTCCACGCCCTCGCCCTGGCCGGACTCCTGGCGGGCGGTCACACCGTCGGTGAGCATGACCCGGCAGAAGGGGCAGCCGGTAGCGATCTTGGCCGGTGAGGTGCTCAGCGCCTCGTCCACGCGGTCGACATTGATCCGCTTGCCCAGCTGCTCTTCCATCCACATGCGGGCGCCGCCGGCGCCGCAGCACATGGAACGTTCCCCGTGGCGGGGCATTTCCACCAGGTTCGACCCGGAAGCGGCCATCAGCTCACGCGGTGCGTTGTAGACCTTGTTGTGGCGTCCGAGGTAGCAGGGGTCGTGATAGGTCACGTTCTGCGCTACCGGAGCCACTGGGACGAGCTGTTTACCGCGCACCAGCCGGTTCAGCAGCTGGGTGTGGTGGACGACCTCGTAGGTGCCACCCACCTGCGGGTACTCGTTGTTGAGCGCGTTGAAGCAGTGCGCGCAGGTGACGACGATCTTCTTCTTTTTCTGCTCGACACCCTCGAATACCGAGTTCAGCACTTCGATGTTCTGCATCGCCAGCTGCTGGAAGAGGAATTCGTTACCCGCGCGCCGGGCGGAATCGCCGGTGCAGGTCTCCTCCTGGCCGAGCACCATGAATTTCACCCCGGCGGTCGCCAGCAGTTCGGCGACGGCCTTGGTGGTCTTCTTGGCGCGATCCTCGTAGGCGCCGGCGCAGCCGACCCAGAACAGGTACTCGTATCCGTCGAAGCTGTCGGCGTCCTGGCCGAAGACCGGGATATCGAAGTCCAGCTCGTTGATCCAGTTGAGTCGGTCCTTGGCGTTCTGGCCCCAGGGATTGCCCTTGTTCTCCAGGTTCTTGAACAGGCCCGCGAGTTCGGACGGGAAGTCCGATTCGATCAGCACCTGGTAGCGGCGCATATCGATGATGTGATCGACATGCTCGATATCGACCGGGCACTGCTCGACGCAGGCGCCGCAGGTGGTGCACGACCACAGCACTTCGGGATCGATGATGCCGCGGGCTTCCGCCTCGCCGACCAGCGGCCGGGTGGCTTCGTCACGGGCGGCTTCGGGAATTTCGGCGAGCTTCTTCTCGTCCGCGTTGCCCTCGGCGTCCACCAGGCCGACTTCGTCGCCGCCCATATCGGTGCGGCCACCGGCCAGCAGGTACGGGGCCTTGGCGTATCCGTGGTCGCGCAGCGACATGATCAGAAGCTTCGGCGACAGCGGCTTACCGGTGTTCCAGGCAGGGCATTGCGACTGGCAGCGGCCGCATTCGGTGCAGGTGGTGAAGTCGAGCCAGCCCTTCCAGGAGAAGTCTTCGATCCGGCCGGCGCCGAGGGTATCGGTATCGGGGTCGACATTCTCCATATCCAGGGCGCGGCCCTGGGACATCATCGGCTTGGCGGCGCCGAGCGCGACCCCGCCGTCGTCCTCGCGTTTGAAGTAGATGTTGAAGAAGGCCGAGAACCGGTGCCAGGCGACACCCCAGTTGAGGTTGCGGCCGACCAGGTACAGGAACAGGCTGCCGGACAGCAGCTTGATGAGCGCGAAGACCGAAACCATGGTGGGGCTCGCGGGCAGCAGCTTCGCGATCTGCATGGTGAAGAAGTCGGTGGCCGCGTTCGCGTGGCCATAGGTCGCGATCTTGCCCGCTTTCACGAAAACCATGCCGAGGCCCTCGACGAGCACGATGCTCTCGATCACGTAGGCCGGGGCGAACGCGGATCCGCTGAAGCGGGACAGACGATCCGGTACTCGGGGGTGGTTGAGTTGGCGGATCACGATCAGCGTGACGATGCCGATGACCGTGCCGATGCCGAGGATCTCGTCCCACAGGTGGTACACGGCGAGATCACCGATGATCGGCCAGTGGAACTCCGGATCGAAGGTCTGGCCGTATGCCTCGAAGAACAGGATGAAGCCGCCCAGGAAGCCGATCATCACCAGCCAGTGCGCCCAGCCGACGGTGCGGAACTTGTTCATCCGCGTATGCGCCAGGAACTCCACCAGCATCTGCTTGAACCGGGGGAAGAACGGCAGCCAGCGGTCGGGTGCGGGCTGGCCGACCATGATCGCGCGCACGATTTTGCGGACGCCGCCGAAGAACGACGCCCAACACAGCAGGCTGAGCGCCGCTCCCAAGGTGCCCAGCGTCACTGTCAGGGCATTCATGTCGCGACCTTTCTTTCGAGGCAACACGAGGTACGAGGAACTGAGCAGTACCCCGTCCGGCTCGTATCGTAACCGCCAGTAAGTTACCCACCAGTAACTAGTGGTGTCCACTGTACGATCTGCGGCAGCCCGCAGCGCGTCTGCCTGGGCTTATCCGCGTGGATCGCGGCGTGATCAATATCACGTTATTGAGTTGGCTGTCCATAACCCATAAGGGCTGATTAACACCGTAAAGGGCCCCGGTCGCCGGCCCCTGCTAAGGCCAGGCTTACCCGTCCTATTCTTACGCCTGGGAAACGAATCTCGCCTTTTGGCAGTGCATTCGACTACGCTCAGCCCGATCTATCAGAATGCGTGAAATCTCATAACGCTCGGGGAGGATTCAGGGTCCGATCACATCGACCCCCTCGCGTCGAGACGTAACGCTGGATACCCGATTGGAAATGGATGACACTCCCGAGATCCGCCGCGGTCGCAGCACTCGTCAGCGGTTCACTCGCCCTGGGCTTCGGCACGGCTCACGCGGAACCGGCGCCCGCGCCGAAGGAAACCGTCAACTACGCCGTTCAATTGCTGGAAAAGACCGTGGTCGCGACCGTCAACGGCGGAACCTTCGCAATCGTCGAGAAGGAGATCTCCGAGCAGGAGCCGAGCGCTCCACGGGAAGAACCGGTCGCGGGGGCGGCTGGAGACCCCATCGCGGACGATGGCAAGGGTGACGTCGAGAAGTTCGTCGAGATCAAGGACAAAGCCGGCAACCCGGTTGTCTCCTGGCCGCTCGCGTTCAACATTGCTGGAACCGAGATTCCGGTGAAGTCCGAGGTCAAAAAGGATGGCGCTGTTCTGGAGATCACTCCGGAGAAGCCCGCCGGCCTGGACACCAGCCAGCCCGTCGTGGTGAAGCCGATTGCCTCTCTGACGGAGAACCAGCAGGCTCAGAATGAATTCGCGAGCAATTTCGGTATCGCCACTGCGATCGGTGGTTTCGTCGGCACCGCCGTCGGTGCCGTTATCGGCTGCGTGGTGACGATCGTGGCGGGCTGCGTTCCCGGTTTGTTGACCGGCGCCGGCGTAGGCGGGATCCTCGGGACCATCGCTGTCGGTGGTCCGACACTGGTCGCCGCGGGTATCGAGCTGATCAACACGATCCAGGCGCCCGCCGGCAGCACCAAATGGGCCAACGATGGGCAGGGCCCGGCTCCGGCCTCGGCCGAAGCCCCGGTGGAAGCTCCGGCAGAACCGCCGAAGTAAGCCTCCAGCGGCTCTCGTACAGCGGCAACAAGGCCCCGCCTTCTCCCCGGGAGGCGGGGCCTCGTCGTATGGAAAGGCTCCTTCGCGGCGTTGCTTTCAGCCGCGAACCGGGCAGCATTGCGGGGCTTGGCGCGCTGATGCGCTGAATCCTGCGGTCGCACGACGGCAGGCAAGAACGGAGGCGTCCGTATCGGCGACAGCGCTGGTATGTATCGCCGGGGTCCGTCGGCTGACGTGGCAGAGAGAAGAGTTCGGAACAGACGAAAGGGCCGGCAGCGTGTAATGCTGCCGGCCCTTTCGTTGCTCTATGCGAGTCGCGCGCGAGGCGCGGCGCCGATGTCCCGCTGGCCGCGTCCGATCGGAGCGGCGGCGGGACGGACCACTAGCTCGTGCGGATGCGCAGTCCCGGGTTGTCGGAGAGCACCACGCTCACCGGCTGCGCGAACAGCTGGGGAGCATTACCCGTGAGCACGCCCAGGATGTTGGGGATCTCGCAGATCGGATAATCGGCGACCGAAGAGGCACTGGAGATACCCAGGGCCTGGCGTCCGGTCACGATCGGTCCGCCGCTGTCGCCGGGGAGGGCGCAGATATTGGCAGAGAAGCTCTGGGTGAGCTGCCGGTCACCGACCTGGACGGTCTGGTCCACGGCGTTCACCACACCGCAGCTGAATCCGGTCCGGGAACCCGATTTGCAGACCGGGGCGCCGACTACCGGGGTGGCCACACCGTCGACCGCGATGGGGGCCGCGCCGGGCACCTTCACCTGATTGTTCTGGAAGCGACCCGCGGCCCCGTCCTCGATACCCATGATCGAGTAGTCCTGGGAACCGAGTACCGACTTCTGATAGGTGGCGATCTTCGGGCCCACCTTGTTACCGCCGAGGGATTCGTGCACGGCGGCGGCACCGGGGTCGTCCAGGTTCGGGTTGCAGTGTCCGGCGGTGATATTGACTGTGTTACCCGCCGGGCCGATCCCGTTGAAGCCGAAGGAGCAGCGCAGCGAGCTGTCGCCGGCGATCGCGGCGAAACCGTCACCGCCGCCGACCGGAGTCGCGCCGGACTCGGCGATCGCGGCCGCCTGCGGCAGTGTTTCCGCCGCGATCGGCGGGGCCATGACGATGACGCGGGCCGGATCGATGAAGTTCGGCATCGGCAGGCCGACCTTGTCGACCCGCACCGCGATGCTGTTGTTCACGGTATCGATCACGACACCGCGCACCAGGGAAGCCACCGCTTCGGGCTGACCGTCGAGCCAGCGTTCGAAGGCGCTCTTCTCGCCGCGCAGCGCCGATTCGCTCTTTGCGACATTGCGGACGACGAATCCGGTCGATTCCGCCGCACCGCGGGCCTCGTCGGCGCCGGGGCCGTTCGCCAGTGCGACCACGCCGCGTCCCTGCTCGTCGAGCCAGGCGCCGCCGAACACCTGTGGGTACTGGCGCTGCGCGGTGGTGGCGAACGCGGCCACCTGCTGGGCGGTATCGGCGCGCTGCAGGTACTGCTCGGGGGAGATGTGCAGATCCCGGTTCAGTGCGGCCACCAGGTCGGCCGGCAGGCCGATACCCGGGTCGGGGGCAGCGGTGGAGACCGCGGTCGGGCCGAACAGCAGCACGGCCGCCGAGGCAGCGACCGCGGCACGTTGAATGCGTTTTCTGGCCGGCGCCGACCTTCGTTTACCTACGCGTGGCATGAGCATGCGAAGACTATATCGGGCTCAGCCTGCATTCGGCCTGGTTCGTACGCTGATGCCGCTTCCGATGCCCCCACCGGCTGCGGAATCGGCGTGCGCCAGGATGCCTCGAATGGGAATTCCCAGGGTAGCGGTGCCACCGTACTGCGCGAGGGCGATATTGGCTTTTTCGCAATCGGGCGCATCGGCGGCGTTGGAACCGCTGGTGATACCCAGCGCCAGGGTGCCGCTGATGATGGCCCCGCCGCTGTCACCGCCCAGGGTGCAGGCCGAGCTGGCGAAACCGCGGACGACCTTCGCATCGCCCTCGGTGGTGAACAGCTGGGTCTCGACCCGATCCGCGACAACGAAACCGCAGGTGAAGGTCGAGGACTGGCCGGATTTGCAGACCGGGGCGCCGACCACCGGGTCGGCCGTGCCGGTGACGGTCAGGGTGGTGCCGTTGGCGCCGCGGACCGTGGGCTGGTCCATTCCGGCGCCTACCGCGCGCTCGTTCAACTGGATCAACGAGTAGTCCAGGGTGCTCGGTCCGCCGAGTTCCGACTGGACGAATGTGCCGAGCTGCGGACTGGCCGGGATATTGCGAATATTCGGGCCGTATACGGGGGCCCGTTCGTCGCCTTTGTCGATATTGGGATTGCAGTGTCCGGCACTGATATTCAATGCGTTGCCCGCGGAATCGACACTGTTGAAGCCGAACGAGCACACATCCACGGTCTTCAGTTCCGCGTCGTCGAGCGGGCCGGGAGCGCTGATATAGGTGTCGCCGCCCATCGGCCGGTGCTCGACCGGGCCGCCGCCGTTCGGGGAAAGCACGACCTTGATATTGGCGATGAGGGTCGGCAGGTTGAGCACATGCGCCAGTGGCGTATTCGCGACGTTGACGATCAGTTGGCTGTTGAGGAAGTCGATCGCGATCGAATTGATCAGCTGCGAGATATCCCGAGGCTGCGCGGCGACCCACTGGTTCATCTGCGTCAGCGAGGTTTCCAGCGCGGCCGCCGAGACCGGGGCCAGGCGGGTTGTGTAACCGTCGTTGCTGGCCACCTCGGCTGCGTCCGGGGAGGTCACGGCGACAGTAGGTTTACCTTCCGGAGTCAGCCAGGCGCCGGCGAAGACATCGGGCCGCTCGGACCGGAATTCGGCCGCATAGGTCTGCAGCTGCTGGGCGCGGGCCGCGCGGTCCAGATATTCGGTCGGGGTCATATTGAGATCGCGGGACAGCGCTTGAACCAGTTCGGCCGGAAGGTCCTCGGCACCGAGTTGTTCCGGAGCGGGTGCCGCGGTTGCCGCTGTCGCACCGAACAGGGGAGCCAGGAGAACGGTCGAGCCGATAACGGCAGCCTTGACCGCGGCGCGACGCGCCACCGACTTGCGCATGAAGTCCCTTCGTCGGCACTGTGTGCCAGATAATCTGTGGCCACGGGCCTCGAATCGTTGAGAATCGAATCCGTTGGCGCACAGGTTTGCTCGAGCTTCGACCGGGTTGCCGGGGTGGCCGGAATAACACCGGTCAGCGGATCACTCTAAGGCACGAATCGCTATCTGGCTTCTTCTTGCCCGCCTTCTTGGGATCCGGTGTCGGGAAGGTTCACATCGGGGTCGTCGGTGCGGAACGGAACCGGGAAAGGAAAGTACCGGGGGCGGGTCCGGGTGGTTGTCGTTTCGGTTTCCGTGGTCGGCTCGGTGAGGGTCGGACCGGTGGGTCGGCCGGTGGACGTCGGGGGGACCGTGGTGGGCGCCGGTGTTGTCTCGGTGACGGTGACCGGAGGCGGCGGCTCGACCGTCGGTTCCTCGATGTAGGTCGGTTCCGGCTCGTAGGTCTCGGGTACCGGAGCCACCGGTTGTGGCTGGACCGGTGGTGGTTGGACCGGTGGTGGCGGAGGGGGTGTTTCGGTAACCGAGGTGGTGACCGGTTCACCTGGTTCGGCCGCGCCGGTCCGCAGAATCGCGGTGACGCCGACGGCTCCGATCAGCAGGCCGCCGACCGCGGCGGCCGCCACCAACCCGGCGGTGCGGCGGCCCCCGCCGCTCCGATCCCGGCGCGGCGGGGCCGCGGCCGCCGCTTTCGCCGCCGGTTTCGCCGCGGCTGTCGAGAGTGCCGCCGAGGTACCGGTCCCGGGGCGCGCGTCGGTCGTGGGGCCGGGCTCGGCCGCGGAGCCCAGTCCGGCGGCCAGGACCCCGAGACTCGGGCCGCCGTAGGTGGCTTCGGGATCCATGGCCGGGACCATCGCGGAGTACGCCTTGGCCGAGGTGTCGCCGTCGCGGAGTTTGGGCATGACGACCGTGTCGAGTGCGGAGTTCTGGGCGGTGCCGGGATCGGGCGGGGTCGCCCCGGCCGGAGTGCGGAGTACAACGGCCAGTGCCGCGCGGCCCACGCTCTCGGCGAAGTACCGGGCGGTTTCCCCCGGGGTGAGACGGGTGGCCGGCGCCGGGAGTTCGTCCTCGCCGATCAAGGTCACCGATTTCAGGCCCAGATAGTCGAGTGCGCCGCGCAGGGCCAGGACCTGTGCGGCGGGCCATCCGGCGGGATGTGTCGCATAGAACTCGGCCGGGCCGTTGAGATGGTCGGCGGTGAGGTTGATCAGGCAGAACAGGGCGGTGGCGAGCAGGTCTTCCCCCCGGTATGCCTCACCGTCGTCTACGACCACGCCCGCCGGATCGCCCACGGCGGCGACGAAACCGGTGATCGTATGGGAGTACCCGGCCGGAGCGACAGCACCACCGAGCACCGCGTCGCCCTCGTCGGACATGTGCAGCACCGGCTCACGGAGGATGAAGTGCGGATCCCCGTCGTCGTCGACGACTGCCGCGGTGCACGCGTACTCCGCGATGTGCAGGCCCACCCCAGTGGCCATTCTCGGATCCTCGCTTCGACTTCCTCATCCAAAAACCACGGTACGGGTTCGCCCGCGCGACACCGGTCCGCGACGCGGGGTGCCGGGTCACCATGGGCGGAGCATTGACAATAGCGCCGATGAGCGGCGGATGGGGATCGGGGCTCGGCCCCGGTGGAGGCGCCCGGGCGCGGTACGGCTGGGTCACGATGTCGCACCGACTCGGTTCGCTGTGCCGGGCCCGGGGAACAATGGTGGCGGCGTCGGGATGCGGGTGTGGGAATACATCGCCGGGGTCGGGGGTTGAGTGGATCGACAATGTTGAGTGATGGCGGCTCAAGTTTGACTTGACGGCCCCGCGGAAGCGGGGCAGGATTGAGCCGACCACGCTCAGTATTGCTGGGACCGTGCTCTATGTTCTGCCAGGGGCGGGTCCATGCGGTGGGGCCCCAAGGGCCCGCCGCGCGCCATGGGCACCGGCCCGGACAGACACAAGCAGTCGAAAATGAGGAGGAAACAAATGGCTCGTGCGGTCGGAATCGACCTCGGGACCACGAACTCGGTCGTCGCCGTTCTCGAAGGTGGTGAGCCGGTCGTCGTCGCCAACTCCGAGGGTTCGCGTACTACGCCCTCTGTCGTCGCGTTCGCGAAGAACGGCGAGGTATTGGTCGGGCAGCCGGCCAAGAACCAGGCCGTGACCAACGTCGACCGCACGATCCGCTCGGTGAAACGCCATATCGGCACCGACTGGACCGTGGAGATCGACGACAAGAAGTACACCTCGCAGGAGATCAGCGCGCGCACGCTGATGAAGCTGAAGCGCGATGCCGAGTCCTACCTGGGCGAGGAGATCACCGACGCGGTGATCACCGTCCCCGCCTACTTCGAGGACGCGCAGCGGCAGGCGACCAAAGAAGCCGGGCAGATCGCCGGGCTCAACGTGCTGCGTATCGTCAACGAACCCACTGCCGCCGCGCTGGCCTACGGGCTGGACAAGGGCGACAAGGAGCAGACCATCCTGGTCTTCGACCTCGGTGGCGGTACCTTCGACGTCTCGCTGCTGGAGATCGGCGAAGGCGTCGTAGAGGTCCGTGCTACTTCCGGTGACAACCACCTCGGTGGTGACGACTGGGACGAGCGGGTCGTGAAGTGGCTGGTCGACAAGTTCAAGTCCAGCTCGGGCATCGACCTGACCAAGGACAAGATGGCCATGCAGCGGCTGCGTGAGGCCGCCGAGAAGGCCAAGATCGAGCTGAGCTCCTCGCAGAGCACCTCGATCAACCTGCCCTATATCACCGTCGACGCGGACAAGAACCCGCTGTTCCTCGATGAGCAGCTGACTCGCGCCGAGTTCCAGAAGATCACCTCGGACCTGCTCGACCGCACCCGCGCGCCGTTCCAGTCCGTGGTCAAGGACGCCGGCATCAAGGTCGCCGATATCGACCACGTCGTGCTCGTCGGTGGCTCCACCCGGATGCCCGCGGTCTCCGAACTGGTCAAGGAACTGACCGGCGGCAAGGAGCCCAACAAGGGCGTGAACCCGGACGAGGTCGTCGCAGTCGGCGCCGCCCTGCAGGCCGGTGTGCTCAAGGGCGAGGTCAAGGACGTCCTGCTGCTCGATGTGACCCCGCTGTCGCTGGGGATCGAGACCAAGGGGGGCGTGATGACCAACCTCATCGAGCGCAACACCACCATCCCGACCAAGCGCTCGGAAACCTTCACCACGGCCAATGACAACCAGCCGTCGGTGCAGATTCAGGTGTTCCAGGGTGAGCGGGAGATCGCCGCGCACAACAAACTGCTCGGCTCCTTCGAGCTGACCGGAATCCCGCCGGCCCCGCGCGGGGTGCCGCAGATCGAGGTCACCTTCGATATCGACGCCAACGGCATCGTGCACGTGACGGCGAAGGACAAGGGCACCGGTAAAGAGAACACGATCAAGATCCAGGACGGCTCCGGTCTGTCCAAGGAAGAGATCGACCGGATGGTCAAGGACGCGGAGGCGCACGCCGCCGAGGACAAGGCGCGCCGGGAGGAAGCGGAGACCCGCAACCAGGCCGAATCGCTGGTACACCAGACCGAGAAGTTCATCGCCGACAACGAGGACAAGGTTCCGGCGGATGTGAAGTCCAAGGTCGAGGCCGCGATCACGGAGGCCAAGGAGGCGCTGAAGGGCACCGATACCGCCGCGGTGAAGGCCGCGGTGGAGAAGCTGGCCACCGAATCCCAGGCGCTGGGTCAGGCGATCTACGAGGCCCAGGCCTCCGAAGGCGCGGCCGCCGGTAACGGCGCCGCGGGTGCGGACGCCGGCGACGACCAGGTGGTCGACGCCGAGGTCGTGGACGAGCCGGTCGACACGGAGAAGAAGTGACGAATTCGGGAAACAAAGGTAATTCGGGAGAGCCGGCGGATCCGGTCAGCTTCGTGGACAAGCGCAAGATCGATCCGGAAACCGGTGAGGTACGGGATCAGGCCGGGGCGGCCAACGGCGCCGCCCCGGCCGGGGCCGAGGAGGGTGTAGCGCCCCAGGCGCCGCAGGCCGGCCTCGACGGTGACGGCGTCGAGGCGGCGCCCGCGGACGCTCCGCCCGGTGCGTCGGACGAGCTCGTCGAGCGCACCGCCGATCTGCAGCGGCTGACCGCCGAGTACACCAACTATCGGCGCCGGGTCGAACGCGACCGCAAGACCGCGATCGATTCCGCCAAGGCCGCCGTGGTCACCGAACTGCTCGGGGTCCTCGACGATCTGGACCGCGCGAAGGCACACGGCGACCTGGAATCCGGGCCGCTGCGCTCGGTGGCCGACAAGCTGATCGAGGCGTTGCGTAAACAGGGTCTCGAGGATTTCGGATCCGAGGGCGAGCCTTTCGATCCGAACCTGCACGAGGCGGTTCAGCACGAGGGATCCGGACACGATCCGGTGATCGGTGTGGTGATGCGCAAGGGGTATCGCTTCGGCGAGCGGGTGCTGCGGCACGCGCTGGTCGGGGTCACCGACGGGGCGGGGGATCTCGGGTCGAACCCGGATTCCGCGACCACGGCGGAACCCGCTCCGGCGAAGGCATCGGATGCTGATGCCGGCTCGGACAAGTAACGACTCCGCGGCGAGAGCCTCGGACCGGGTCGCGCGGCGTACCCCCGGAGTGATTCGGGGGCGCCGCGCGCCCGTCGCGCCGCGCGCGGCGGGCCCGGAGACGGTAGGAAAGTGTGACCCCACAGCGGCCCGTCCGGGCCGTGGAACGGTAGCGAGAGGAGGAGATACCCGGTGAGCCAGCGGGAGTGGATCGAGAAGGACTTCTACAAGGAGCTGGGTGTCTCCGCCGGCGCCTCCACCGATGAGATCAAGAAGGCGTATCGCAAACTCGCCCGTGATCTGCATCCGGACGCCAACCCCGGTGACGCCGAGGCCGAGGAACGGTTCAAGGCCGTCAGTGAGGCACACACCGTGCTGTCCGACTCGGCCAAACGCGCCGAATACGACGAGACCCGCCGTCTTTTCTCCGGCGGCGGATACGGCCGGGGCGGCGGTTTCACCCCGGGTGCCGGCGGCGGGTTCTCCCAGAGTTTCGATCTGGGCGATATCTTCGGCCAAGCCGGCGCCGGCGGAGCCGACGGTGGCCTCGGTGATCTGTTCGGCGGTCTGTTCAACCGGGGCGGTGGCGGTGCCACCCGTGCCGGCAGCCGCCCGCGGCGGGGCTCGGATGTGGAGGCCGAAACGACACTCGGGTTCCGCGAGGCGGCCAAGGGCGTCACGGTGCCCCTGTACCTGACCAGCCCGTCACCGTGCACCACCTGTCACGGCAGCGGCGCCAAACCGGGTACCAGCCCGCGGGTGTGCCCGATCTGCAACGGCAGCGGTGTGGTGAGCCGCAATCAGGGTGCTTTCGGATTCAGCGAACCCTGTGACGACTGCCGGGGTACCGGATCGATCATCGATGACCCGTGCGTCGACTGCCACGGCAGCGGTATCCAGAACCGCACCCGCACCATCAATGTCCGGATCCCTCCGGGTATCGCGGACGGGCAACGGATCCGGCTGGCCGGGCAGGGTGAGGCGGGCCTGCGGGGTGCGCCCTCAGGCGATCTGTTCGTCACGGTGCACGTGAGCCAGGACAAGGTCTTCGGCCGGGTCGGCGACGACCTGACCCTGGCATTGCCGGTCAGTTACAGTGAATTGGTGCTCGGCACGACCGTATCGGTGCCCACGCTGGAGGGCCGGGTCGGCGTGAAAGTGCCGCCGGGTACCGCGGACGGCCGCATCCTGCGGGTGCGCGGCCGCGGAGTGCCCAAACGTGGTGGCGGAGCCGGTGATCTGCTGGTCACCGTGAAGGTCGCCGTGCCGCCGAAGCTGGATGACGATGCCGTAGCGGCGCTGCGCGCGCTGCAAGAGGCGGAGAAGGCCAGCGGGTTCGATCCGAGAGCGGGATGGGCAGGTGCGTGATGGAGCCGAAACGGGTATCCGAGGGGGGGTCGGCACGCCCCGCGGCTCGAGCGATGGGCCCGGAGGCGGCGGCGCAGCATGACCGCGTAGGGCCCCGTGAAGGGCGCCGATCGAGCAGCGAATACTTCGTGATCTCGGTGGCCGCCCAGCTGGCGGGTATGCACGCGCAGACCCTGCGCACCTACGACCGGCTGGGTCTGGTGACGCCGCAGCGTACTTCGGGCGGCGGCCGGCGCTATTCGGAACACGATGTCGAGCTGCTGCGCGAGGTGCAGCGGCTGTCCCAGGACGAAGGCGTCAATCTCGCCGGGATCAAACGGATCATCGAGCTCACCAACCAGGTCACCGAACTCCAGCAGCGGGTGATGGAACTGTCCGCGGCGTTGGAACGGGAGCGGGCTCGGCCGGATTACCGGCCGGAACTGATTCCACCGCAGCGCAATACCGCGCTGGTGGTGTGGCAGCCGCGTAACCGGCGGCACTAGTTGGATGAGGCCATGAGGTTCTGACACCGCCGGGACGCGGCGCAGGGCCTCACCGCGCGCGGTGAGGTGCCCTGGCCGGCGGGCTCACCGATATCGATGTGCATGGTCAGCGCGACGATCGGATAGCCCTTTCGGGCCATGTCGGCAATTCCCCGTTCGTGTCGATCAGCGACGTGACCAATTGGATCGCACAGTCTTTATCGCGCGCGATCGCAGTCCAGCCCCGAGCCAGCGAGCCTGTCGGCCGCAAACCGGTCCATGAGCCGATCATCTGCGAGCCATCCGGGTGCAGCGCGAAGTAGAGAGTTCCGATGTGGCGGATGCTTCCACCCGACGTCGTATACCAGCCCATCAGCACTTCACCGCCCCATAGCCGGAGCTCGCTACGCCACGTGTACGAGCCGTCGACAACTGGATGAGCGCGATCGCCGTCAGCTACGTGAAGTAATTCGTCGTCCTGCGCTACGGCCAACAGGTGAACATTCACATGGTCGGCGCCACTCCGCCGATATTGCCACGCCACCCACCACTCGCCGGACAAGTCGGTCTCGGACGCCTCCGCGCCGGCCAGCTCGGCCAACGACACCTGCAATGCGTTGGACAGCCGGACGCTCACCGCGAGGCTGGGAGACTGTTCGCCGGATTCGTAGCGTCCGATCTGGCGTTGAGTAACGCCGACGAGCTCGGCCAGTCGGTCCTGCGATAAACGAAGTTGACTTCGTCGTACCCGGATCACATCAGCGGTCTTGCTCATGCCCCATCTTCTCCATTGACTGAAAATAACTCAAAGTGGACTAACTAGTCCTATCATCAGGGGCGATTTACGGTCGTTCAGGACTGATCAGTCCTTCTTCAGGGAGCAGGTTATGGAGCAGGCACCCGCTATCGCCTACTTGCGCACCGATGTGTCAGGAGCCCAGCAGTATCAGGATGAATGCCGCATGCGCCGGCTGTCCGAACGACTCGGCTACACACTGTGCGAGACCCTTGTGCTGTGCGCCGCCACCCATAGCCGGATAGACCGGTTACTCAGGCTGATTGCGATCGAACGCGCAGAGGCGGTCTTCGTGCCACATCTGGACCATCTGGACGGCGAACATATGCGCGTAGCGCTCCGAGCCGACGTGATAGTGGACGCTCACGAGGTGTACGCCCGCTGGCCTTCCATCACGTCCTCGAACGGCATGACCTACCGGCTCTCGGAGGAGTGCGGCGATCCCCTTCTCCCCGTTCGAAGATCGAGCAGCCGGGACGTGCGTTCACCATGGGGTGAGCCGCCGAGACCGCCGAAGGACCGATCGGGCAGAGTTCCCCCGCATCTCCGAGCCCTGCCGTCGCCACATTCGAACCCTCCGCAGCCTGGAGTGGGTGAAATCGGCGACGGGTTTTTCGGCCTGTGACCGTATGCCAGGAATGTCCGGCCATGCGAGACCGGGCGCTGTGCCGGACCGGGATTCGGAATCGCGTCCCGGCAGAGCTCAGGCGCCCTCGAACTGAATTCTCTCGGGCGGAGTGCCCGAGTCGAGAAGACGTTCGACGGTGGAGCGGGTCATTGCCGGGGAGCCGCACACCAGGATTTGGTGCCGACCGAACGACCCATAAGACCCGACCACTTCGGCGAGGGTGCCCTGGAGCAGATCGTCCTCGTCGAAACCTATGTCCACCCGGTGGCTTTCGTGCCATTTATCGGCCCAGGACGGGTCGTCGAGCCGTTCCACCACCGGTACCACCGTGAGCCAGGGCAGATCAGCGGCCAGCAGGACGAGCATATCGGCGGCGTACAGATCGCGCGGCGCGGAACCCCCGAAGAACAGATAGGTGGTGGGCGGGTCCGGTTGCCTGGCCAGCTCCAGGATCTGGGCGCGCAGCGGGGCCAGGCCGGTACCGCCGGCGATCATGACCACCTCGTCGCCCTCGGGGTCCACGGTGAACATGCCTTCGGGCGCAGCGAGTTTCCAGCGATCCCCGACCGCGGTATCGGCGACGATCCCGCCGCTGCACCAGCCGCCGGCCACGCTTCGAATATGGAATTCGAGCTTGCCGTCCAGTGAGGGCGGTAGGGCGGGGGAGAACCGCCGCCGCATCCCCGGGAACTGCGGGACCTCGACCTGCAGGGACTGTCCGGCATGGAACGGCACGTATTCGCCGATCAACCGGACCACGGCCAAATCGTGGCGCAGCCGATGATGTTCGACGACATCGGCCAGCCAGTGTGCCCGCTGGGGCGAATGGCCGGGGAATGCGCTCGGGTCGTTGCTCATACTTCACTCACCTGACAGGCCGGGCCGGACGGAGACCGCCCGGAGCTCGATGTGCCGACACCGATCAGACCGGATCGGTACTGATGATCTCCTCCGGGGTGCCGACCGCGAGCAGTGCGCGCCGGGTATCGGCGATCATCTTCGCCGAACCGGCGATCTGGATCTGCCGATCCTCCCATGCGCCGAAACTGGCTACCACGGCGCCGAGGTTGCCGACCAGGCGCCGGTGCATGCCGTAGGGCGCGTCCTCGGTGGGATGCGGATACCACCACGGGTTCGTCTTGTGTTCGCAGACCGGGACGATGGTGAGCCACGGGTTGCTCTGCGAGAGCTGCCACATGTTCTCCACGTCGTAGAGATCGCAGGGGTAGACCCCGCCGATGAAGAAGTGCACCCGGGGGTTGATACCGCGGCGGCCCATCTCGATCAGCTGGGCGCGCAGCGGCGCGACGCCGGTGCCGGACCCGATCATCAGCACATCGCGGCCGCTGTTCTGATCCACCTGCAGGCCGCCGAGCGGTCCGCCGATGAGCCAGCGGTCGCCGACCTTGGTCTCGTTGACGATCGACGGGCTCACCCAGCCCCCGCGAACTTTTCGGACGTGGAATTCGATTTCGCCGTACGGGTTCGACGGGATGGCGGGAGAGAGATAGCGCCACATCCGGGGCCGCTGCGGGACGGAGATGGGGACGTATTGGCCTGCCAGATAGGGAATCGGGTCGTCGGACTGGAGCCGGACGATGGCCAGGTCGTCGAGGACGTGCCGGTGGCCGACCACGGTGGCCTCCCAATAGGGCGGCGAATCATCGGAATTGGCGCCTATGGCCATGGCGGCGGAGATGAGCAGGCAGACATCGCGCCAGCCCTCGGCCAGTTCTCTGGTCCAGTACGGGCCGTTGTAGGTCTGGAAGGCGGCGTAGAGCGCCGGCCCGGCCAGGTCGTAATGCGAGGCGTCGACACCGTACTTGCGATGGTCGCGCGCCAGTTGTTCGAGGAACTTCTGGGCGCGGTCCCAGTCCTCCAGGTGATCGAGCATGTACTGGACAGCGGTGACCACCCGCTTCGCCTGCATATCCATGGCGGGCGGGAACAGCTCCCGCAGCCGCGGGTTCGCCGCGAACAGGTGACCGTAAAAAGCGCTGACCAACCGCTCGGGTCCACTCGGCGCATCGACCACCGACTGGAAATTGGCGCGGACCAGCGCTGCCGAACGCGCATCCACGGCGTGGAGCTTCCTTTCCCTGAATTCCGACCCGGAGGGACCGACCGGCCGTTACCGGCGGTCCTTCACCCCGACCAGTATCCCCGAAAAAAGAGATGATGGTGGGTGTGAAATACGGTTACCGGGTTTGGCTGATCTTGTTCGCGGGTAACGACGCGTCGTTGTGAGCCGCGATCCAGCACTTTTCTGGCAACCCGGTGCCGGGAGGCCGCCACCGAAAATTTCAAAGTTGAGCGGAACAGACTCAACCTTTCGAACGTTGAATCGGGCAGAACGGCACGAGACACCGAAAACGGTGCGGATGCCGGATGAGATATCGACTAGCAGGAAGGTGCTTCGTGGACTCGTTCAATCCCACCACCAAGACCCAGGCCGCGCTGACTGCCGCGTTGCAGGCAGCCTCGGCCGCCGGTAACCCGGAGATCCGGCCGGCCCATCTGCTGGTGGCACTGCTGGACCAGACCGACGGTATCGCCGCCCCCTTGCTGAAAGCCGTGGGTACCGATCCCGCCACGGTGCGCCGCGAGGCACAGGACATCGTCGACCGGCTGCCGCGCGCCTCCGGCGCCACCACCACTCCGCAACTGGGCCGCGAAGCGTTGGCCGCGATCACCGCGGCCCAGCATCTGGCCACCGAACTCGGTGACGAGTACGTCTCCACCGAGCATGTGATGGTCGGCCTGGCCTCCGGCGATACCGACATCACCATGTTGCTCGAGAAATACGGCGCCACCGCCGCGGCGCTGCGTGAAGCTTTCACCGCGGTGCGCGGCACCGCCCGGGTCAGCAGCCCTGACCCGGAGGGCAGCTACCAGGCGCTGGAGAAGTACTCCACCGATCTCACCGACGCCGCGCGCGCCGGAAAGCTGGATCCGGTGATCGGCCGCGATACCGAGATCCGCCGGGTGGTTCAGGTGCTTTCCCGGCGTACCAAGAACAATCCCGTGCTCATCGGTGAACCGGGTGTCGGCAAGACGGCGATCGTCGAGGGCTTGGCCCAACGCATCATCGCGGGCGATGTACCGGAGTCGCTGCGCGGTAAATCCGTCATTTCGCTCGACCTGGGCGCGATGGTGGCGGGCGCGAAGTATCGCGGTGAGTTCGAGGAACGGCTCAAAGCCGTGCTGGAGGAGATCAAGTCCAGTGCCGGGCAGATCATCACCTTCATCGACGAGTTGCACACCATTGTCGGCGCGGGCGCGACCGGCGAATCCGCGATGGATGCCGGGAACATGATCAAGCCGATGCTGGCCCGTGGTGAACTGCGGCTCGTCGGCGCCACCACGCTCGACGAGTATCGGCAACACATCGAAAAGGACGCGGCATTGGAACGCCGCTTCCAGCAGGTGATGGTCGGTGAACCCTCGGTGGAGGACACCGTGGGCATCCTGCGCGGTATCAAGGAACGCTACGAGGTGCACCACGGTGTGCGGATCACCGACTCCGCGCTGGTGTCGGCGGCCACGCTGTCGGACCGCTACATCACCTCCCGGTTCCTGCCCGACAAGGCGATCGACCTGGTCGACGAGGCGGCGTCGCGGCTGCGGATGGAGATCGACTCCCGGCCGGTGGAGATCGACGAGGTCGAACGCGCGGTGCGGCGGCTCGAGATCGAAGAGGTCGCGCTCACCAAGGAGACCGACGAGGCATCGAAACAGCGGCTGGAGAAACTGCGCGCCGAACTCGCCGACGACCGGGAGAAGCTCAACCAGCTCACCACCCGCTGGCAGAACGAGAAGACGGCGATCGATCAGGTCCGCGTGCTCAAAGAGCAGCTCGAGACTTTGCGCGGTGAATCCGACCGCGCTGAGCGCGACGGAGATCTGGGCAAGGCCGCGGAACTGCGGTACGGCCGCATCCCGACGCTGGAGAAGCAACTCGCCGAGGCCGAGGAGGTCTCCGGGGCGGCCGCCGACGGTGAGGTCATGCTCAAGGAAGAGGTCGGCCCGGACGATATCGCCGAGGTGATCTCGGCGTGGACCGGGATCCAGGTGGGCCGGTTGCTCGAGGGCGAGACCGAGAAGCTGCTGCGGATGGAATCCGAACTCGCCCGCCGCGTGGTCGGGCAGAACGACGCGGTGCGAGCGGTATCCGACGCGGTGCGGCGGGCGCGCGCCGGAGTCGCGGATCCGAATCGGCCGACCGGCTCGTTCCTGTTCGTCGGTCCCACCGGTGTCGGTAAGACCGAGCTCGCCAAAGCGTTGGCGGACTTCTTGTTCGACGACGAACGCGCGATGGTCCGCATCGATATGAGTGAGTACAGCGAGAAGCACGCGGTCGCCCGCCTGGTCGGCGCTCCGCCCGGATATGTCGGTTACGACCAGGGCGGCCAGCTCACCGAAGCGGTGCGGCGGCGGCCCTACACGGTGGTTCTGTTCGACGAGATCGAGAAGGCGCACCCCGATGTCTTCGACATTCTGCTCGCCGTGCTCGACGAGGGCAGGCTCACCGACGGCCAGGGCCGGACGGTGGACTTCCGCAACACCATCCTGATCCTGACCTCGAACCTGGGTGCCGGCGCCGACGCGGAGTTCGTGATGAACGCGGTACGCGCCGCGTTCAAACCGGAGTTCCTGAACCGGCTCGACGATGTGGTGATGTTCCAGGCCCTCGACGAGGACCAGCTCGCGCACGTCGTGGATATTCAGCTCGACCAGTTGCAGCGGCGGCTCGCGCAGCGGCGGCTGACCCTCGAGGTGAGCGATTCGGCGCGGTTCTGGCTGGCGGTACGCGGCTACGACCCGGTATACGGCGCCCGCCCGTTGCGGCGCCTGATCCAGCAGTCGATCGGCGACACGCTCGCCAAGGAACTGCTGTCCGGGAAGGTCACCGACGGCGATACCGTCGAGGTGGCCGTCACGCCGGACGGCGACGGCCTCGTCGTCGGTCGCCGCGACCGCGACCCCACCGCCGTCACCGCGGGTCCGTAACCGGGCCGTATCACCCGAAGACGGCATCGCCTCGTCTCCATCGCTGTCGTGAGTACCGGTCCCGGGTGTTCGCCCGGGGCCGGTTCGGCCACCGGGCACCGCTGCCGGCGTTGTAAGTGGATCGCCGGCATGGTCGCGGTGAAGGCTGGGGTGCGCCGAGGTTCGCAGGGGTGGGTTTTGTGGGCGGTTCGTCGCATGTCGACGTGCATGGCCGCAGTGAAGGCTGGGGTGCGCCGAGGTTCGCAGGGGTGGGTTTTGTGGGCGGTTTGTCGGGCTGCGGACGCGCATGGCCGCAGCGAAGGCGAAGGTACGCCGAGGTTCGCAGGGGTGGGTTTTGTGGGCGGTTTGTCGGGCTGCGGACGCGCACGGCCGCAGCGAAGGCGAAGGTACGCCGAGGTTCGCAGGGGTGGGTTTTGTGGGCGGATTGTCGGGCTGCGGACGCGCACGGCCGCAGCGAAGGCGAAGGTACGCATACGCTGGTTGGCATGACCAACCCGAACGATCCCTGGGCGAGGCGGCCGGACGACGATCCGACGCAGCACCTGGGTCAGCCGGGCGAATCGGCCACCGAGAAGCTGTCCACCGGCTACGGCCAGGCAGGTTACGGAGAGTCGACGACGGCGTATCCGGGCAACGATCCCTACGGCGGCTGGGGGCCGGGTCCGAACCCTACCCGGGAGATGCCGGCCTATCCGGGCGGTGCCTATGAGAGTCCGTGGGGTGGTTACGGGCCGCCGGGGCAGGTGCCACCCGGTCAGGCGCCGCCGGGGCCGCCCCGCCCGCCGAAGAAGAACGGGATGTGGATCGGCGTCGTGGTCGCGGTGATCGTGTTGATCGGGCTCGCCGGTATCGCTGCGGGGATGCTCTTCGGCGGCGACGACTCCGATACCACCGCGAGTGACACCACGACCAGCAGCCGCCCGACGGGTCGCGGGCTGCCGGCCGATCCGGGTGATTCGGGGCCCGGGATCCCGGGCTTGCCCGGTGCGCCGGATCTGCCCGATACCGGAGACGCGGAGGCCGGTGGCACCACCATGGGCACTATCAGCGCCAACTCCGGCGGTACTCTGACCATCAGCACGCTCACCGGTAGCGAGGTCACGGTGCACACCACCGCGTCCACCCAGGTGATTTCGCTGGCCGGGACCACTGTCGACGCTCTGCCGACCGGGGACCTGGTGATCGTGCAGGGCCAGAAGAGCCCGGACGGATCAATCCAGGCCGATGTCATCATCAGTACTGCCCTCGAAGGGGGCGGCCGATGAAAAACCGCGGCGCGCAGTGTGGGTGCCCGGCATTACGCCGGGCGGGTCGATAGGCTAGGCGACGATGACGGCAATGTGGTTCGGGCTGGCGGCAATCACCCTCGCGGGTGCGATCGTGCTGCTCTACTTCGACCGGCGACAGCGGCAGCGGACCGGTCACGCGCGCCAGGTGTGGGCGAAAGCCCAGGGATACACCTATGTGTCGGTGGAACCGGCGCTCGCTTCGACGTGGCGGCGCGGTGCGCTGGCCAAACTCGGCTACCTCACCGCGGTCGACGTGGTGACCGGTATCCGCAAGGGCGAGAAATTCGTACTGCTGGATCTCGAGGATTCCGCGACCCTGGTCGCCGTTCGCCGGCAGATCGGTTCGGATATCGATGTCGATATGCGGCTCAAGACGATGAACCCGCCCAAGGACGCCGATCTCGAACTGCTCGGCGCCATCGGCGATCGCGTCGTTTTCGCGACCAATCCCGAAATCGCACGGCATGCCGTCGATCAGCGGATGGTCGCGTTCATCGAATCGCTGGCCGATACCGTGCAGATGCTGTGGAGTGAGGGCAACTGGACCCTCGGGATGCTCCCCGTCGGAACCGCGGCCAAGGATTGGGAGACGGGTATCGACGCCGTCCTGCGGCTGTCGGGTCTGCTGCACGTGCTGCCGCCGGTCACCGAACCCGGCTCCGACGAACCCGAATCCGGCGACCCGCGTCCGCGGGCCCGAATCCGCTCGGCCGAATACGACGACGCCGATGCCCGGGACGAGGACTACGACGACTACGAGGACGACGACCGTGACGACGGTCGCTACGGTCGCCCGGTGCCCAATGTCCGTTACCGCCAGGACGATCCGGCGGATCTCGACGAGCCCGGCCGGCGCGAATCCGACGGTGGCGACGCCGCGCCGCGGCGGCCGAGCCTGGCCGTGGTGCCCGACGCCCGGACGGTGAACCGGTCGGCGCGCTCTGAACCCGAGCGTGATTCGGGCCCACGCGAGCGCCGCGAACCCGCTCCCGGCGACGACCAGGAGCCGCGTCAGCCCGGCGGCCCCTTCCATCCGGGGTTCCGCCCCTACCAGGGTCCGGTACCGCAGTAGGTTTCTCGATACGCACTCCGCGCGACCTGCGACAACTCCGCGCGGAGCGCCCCCGTATCCTGCTTCGCAGGGCGCCGCAGCATGCGCCGGGACATTACTGCCGTGACTCGCCTACGTGGGCGGAAGGACACCGATGATCGACCAGGCAACGACCGACCGGGACGCTTTGGCCGGGCTGGTGCGCGATTTAGCTGTCGTGCACGGCAAGGTGACGCTGTCCTCGGGCAACGAGGCCGACTACTACGTCGACCTACGCCGGGCGACCCTGCACCACCGGGCCGGTCCGCTGATCGGCAAACTGCTGCGCGAACTCGTCGCCGACTGGGAATTCGACGCCGTCGGCGGACTCACCATGGGCGCCGACCCGGTAGCCCTGGCTGTTATGCACGCCCCGGGCCGGCCGATCGATGCGTTCGTGGTCCGCAAGGCGGCGAAAACCCACGGGATGCAACGGCAGATCGAGGGCCCCGATGTGGTCGGCAGACGCGTATTGGTGGTCGAGGACACCACGACCACCGGTAATTCCCCGTTGACCGCGGTTCGCGCGCTGCGCGACGCCGGCGCGACAGTGGTCGGAGTGGCCACGGTGGTGGACCGGGAAACCGGCGCCGACCGGGTGATCGCCGATGAAGGTCTCGAATATCGCTCCATTCTGAGCCTCGAGGACCTCGAGCTGAGCTGAACGCCGCTGCTCGATCCCGGCGGGCTGTACACCGGTCCGTCCCGCTCGGCTAGCCTGAGAATCCGTCAGTACTGCAAGTGAAGGGTCGTGGAGTCGTGGTGAGCATTGCCGGCAAGAAGGGGCACGACAACGTAGCAATGCTCGGAATCGGTGCCTACCGGCCGACGCGCGTGGTCAGCAATGACGAGGTGTGCGAGGTCCTGGATTCCACCGATGAATGGATCTTCGAACGCAGCGGTATCCGCAACCGGCGCTGGATCAGCGGCGAAGAATCGCTGCGGTCCATCTCGGTGGCCGCGGGCCGCCGCGCCCTGCGCAACAGTGGTGTGGATCCCTCGCGCATCGGCGCCCTCATCCTGGCGACCTCCAGCTGGCCGATGCTCACCCCGCACGGCGCCCCGATCGTCGCCAGCGATCTGGGGATGAACGGTATCGCCGCCTTCGACCTGACCTCAGGATGCGGTGGTTTCGGCTATGGCCTCGGCGTCGCGACCGATATGATCCGCGCCGGATCCGCCGAATACGTGCTGCTCATCGGGGCCGAAACCATGACCATCGGGATCGACCCGACCGACCGCGGTACGGCGTTCATCTTCGGTGACGGCGCCGGCGCGGTGGTGATCGGGCCGAGCGAGGAGAACGGTATCTCGCCCACGGTCTGGGGCAGCGACGGCGAGAACGCCGAGGCGATCAAACAGGACATCAATTTCGTCGACTACATGCAGCGGGCCCAGGACCTGCAGGGCACCGATCCGAAAGTGGAACCGGTCGGCCGGATGGCACTGCGGATGAAAGGCCCGCGGGTCTTCCGCTGGGCAGCGGTCACCCTGCCGCGCGCGCTGTCCACCGCGCTCGATGTGGCCGGGGTATCCAAGGAGGATATCGAGGTCTTCATCCCGCACCAGGCCAATGCCCGGATCAACGAGCTGATGAAGAAGAACCTGGGCCTGGCCGACGAAATCCCCATGGCGGGCGATATCGAGAACACCGGCAACACCTCCGCGGCCTCGATTCCGCTGGCCATGGAGGAGATGCTGGCCACCGGTAAGGCCAAGGGCGGTCAGCTGGCGTTGCTGCTCGGTTTCGGTGCCGGGTTGAGCTATGCGGGTCAGGTGGTCATCCTGCCGCCGGCGCCCGCCGAGTCGAGTCTGTAGAGATGCGTGCGCTGCGGGTCGGGTTCGTCGCCGCCGCCACGGTGACGGTGGCGGGTGCGCTGACCGGTCGCGAGCGCTGGCAGTGGGCGGCCAAACCGCTGATGATGCCGCTGCTCGCGGCCGATATCGCCACCAGTGGTGCCGATATCGCCCCCGGTGACCGGGCCCTGCTGTTGAGTTCACTCGGCGCCGCCACGGTCGGGGATGTGCTGCTCATCGACCCCGACGACGATCGTCGGCTCATCGCCGGGGCTTCGTCGTTCGCCGTGATGCAAACGGGGTACGCGGTGCTGTGGTGGCGTCACGGTGCGCGCCCGGCGCTCGCGGTGGCGCTGCCGCGGGTGCTGGCCTGGGCGGGTGCCGCCGCGTTGCTGCGTGCCAAGGCTCCGGTGCTCGCGGCACCGCTGAGCGCCTATGGTGCGACACTGGGCAGCGCGGCCGTGCTGGCCTCCGATCCGGCACTTGCCCCGGACGCAGACAGTGTTGCGGGGCTGAACATTCCGGGCGCCGATCCGCGCAGTCGCCTGGGAGTGGGTGCGCTGCTGTTCACGGTGTCCGACGGTCTGATCGTTCTGCGGCGGCTCTTCGCGCGCGGCGAGCGGTCGCGGCGGGTGATCGAAGGAGTGATCCTGGCGACCTACGGTGCCGCGCAGTTCCTACTGGCCGATCCGGGCGCACATATCCGGGATCGGACCGGTGCCGCTGGGCACGAACGGATTTCCGCTGGTCGCTCCCGGAGCCGGCCCGATACGATCCACCCATGAGCTACCCGCCGCCCGCGTACGGATACCCGGCGTACGGCCCGCCACCCGAACACCCGCAAGCGACCACGGTGCTGATCCTCGGCATTGTCGGGATGATGTTCTGCCAGATCTGTGCCCCGTTCGCATGGATTCTGGGACGCCGGGCGCTCAACGAGATCGACGCGTCCGGTGGCACCGTCGGCGGCCGCAGCAATGTGATGGTGGGCTACGTACTGGGCATCATCGGCTCGGTGCTGCTGATCCTGATGGTGCTCGGAATCATCGCCTACATCGTGCTCATCGTCGTACTGGTGGGTTCCAGCTCTGCGTAGCTGTGTTTATTCGCCCCGCCTTCGGCGGGGCGGGTCGGGGATCCGCTCGATACGCGTTCCGAAGATCAGCGACAAGCGAGCACTTCGCACAGTGGTAGGCCGACAAGGCGCACCACCCCAAACTCCCGCTCCCCCCGGATGGTCGACATCCACAGTCGGGGCCCGCCCCGGTTCTGGAGCGACAGAGTGAAGGAGCGCAGCGACTGAGCGCCGGAGTGAAGAACCGGGGTTAATAGGGCCCCGACCCGCGGCGCCGAAGGCGACGCCATCAACACAGCGGGTGCGTCGGTATCCGGTGCGGTTCACCAGGCGGTGGTGAGGTCCGCGTGCTGACGGATCCAGGTGTGCATGGCGATACCGGCTGCCACTCCCGCGTTGATACTGCGAGTGGAACCGAACTGCGCGATGGAGACCGTGAGTACCGCGGCGTCGCGGGCGCTTTCGGTGACACCCGGCCCCTCCTGTCCGAACAGCAGCAGGCAACGTCGCGGCAATCGAACGGTTTCCAGCGGTACCGAGCCCGGGACGTTGTCCACCGCGACCACGCTCAGGTCCTCGGATCGGGCGAATTCCAGTAGTGCCTCGATATCGGAATGATGGGTGATGTGCTGGTAGCGGTCGGTGACCATGGCGCCGCGTCGGTTCCAGCGGCGGCGGCCGACGATATGCACCGCGCCGGCCGCGAACGCGTTCGCGGTGCGCACCACGGTGCCGATATTCGCGTCGTGCCCGAAGTTCTCGATGGCGACATGAAACGGGTGGCGGCGGCGGCGGTCGATATCGGCCACGATCGCTTCCCTGGTCCAGTAGCGGTAGGCGTCGACGACATTGCGGCGGTCGCCTTCGGCGAGTAGTACCGGATCGAATCGGTCGTCTTCCGGCGGCGGTCCGTCGTGCTCGGCCGTCCAGGGGCCGACGCCGTTCGGGTTCTCTCCCCATTCGGTCGGGCCGAGCCCCTGCTCAGAGTCCGGATCGGGATCGGTCGATTCCTGTCCCGCTGCCGACTCCGTGTCCTGGATACTCGCCGCGGCGGTCCCGGGGGTCCGGCCCTGGGTCGGGGCGGGGTTCGTATCGGCCGGTAGCGCTGGGTTGGTCACGGCATGATCGTAGTGTGGGCGGGCCGGGGGGATCCGGCTCGGTCTAGTCCGCTCGAAAAGCGTTGTGCAGCGGTGTGTTTACCAGATGGCCGAGTCGCTGGTCCGGTTCCGGCGGCAGGTCTGCCGGGCGACACGCCCGAACGTTTACCCCACTTTACGATTCTGGTGCGATCATCGCCCGCCCAGTCCGGGTGCAATTCCGCGAGGTCCGGACCGAATCCGGGAGAAGTCGAACGGTTGCGCGTCGAGTCGGTAACAATTGAGCGGCGGAAAAGCCGATTCGCCTGGCAATATGGGTTTCATGACCCCGCCCAGCGACGATCTCGACGTTCCCCGGCGCTCGGCCGGGCAACAGCGCAGGCCGCAGGGCGACCCCGCGAGCCGTTGGTCCGAGCGGGCCGACCGGGCCGAGGCCGCGATCGTATCCCGCCATCTGCGGCCGGTCTGGCTGTTGCCGGGTACCGCGCTCGGGGTGGTGGGCTGGCCGTCGATCCGGCGCGAGCGGTTCTTCCTCACCTGGCACTACTGGTGGCAGGCCCACCTCATCGACTGCGCTGTCGACGCCGCCAACCGGGCGCCGACCATCGAACGCCGCAAACGGGTGGCGACCCTGGCTCGTTCGCATCGGCTCCGCAATATATCCGGGTGGCCCAACCGGTACTACGACGATATGGCCTGGCTGGCCATCGCCCTGGAACGCGCGGCCCGCATCCACGACAACGGGGAAGCCGTCGGCGCGCTGGGCCCGCTGGAGCAGAAGCTGTACACGGGGTGGAACCCGGCGGTCGGCGGTGGAGTTCCCTGGCGGGTCGGGTCGGATTTCTACAACGCACCGGCCAATGGTCCGGCCGGTATCGCACTGGCCCGGCTCGGCCGCTACGAGCGGGCGGCCGAGATCGCGGGCTGGATCGACGAGACGCTGCGTGATCCGGAGACCGGGCTGATCTTCGACGGTATCCATCTCCCCGCCCGGGATCTGGAACGACCGATCTACAGCTACTGCCAAGGCGTGGTGCTCGGTCTGGAGACCGAACTCGCGGTACACACCGGTGATTTCGGACACCTCGACCGCGTGCACCGGCTGCTGGACGCGGTGGAAGACCATCTGACCATCGAAGGGGTGGTGCGTGGCGGTACCGGCGGGGACGGTGGCCTGTTCAACGGGATCCTCATCCGCTACCTCGCGCTGGTCGCGCTCATGTTGCCCGGGAACGAACACGAACAACTCGCCGACCGGCGTACGGCGGCGCGGATCGTGAAGGAGTCGGCGGCCGCAGCGTGGGAGAACCGGCTCGATGTCGAGGGCGAACCGCTGTTCGGCCACGACTGGACCGTATCCGCCGAGCTGCCCAGCGGCAGCGGTGGCGCCGGTGGGCTCACCTCGAACGGCGCGGTCAGTTCCTCGCGGGTACCCGCACGCGACCTATCGGTACAGCTCTCGGGTTGGATGCTCATGGAAGCCGCTCATATGGTCACCGCGGCCGGGCTGTAATCCGAGGTGGTCGTGCGCGGTGCCGGGGTGATGACCAGGTGGATGGTGCGCGCGGCCCAGGCCGGGTAGCGGCATGGTGTCGGCGTCGGCTCCGGCGGAATCGAGATCGAAGTCCTCGACCGGCTGGGACATCTCCTGCCGGTACTGCCGGATACCGACGATCGTGCCCACGATCAGGCACACCACCAGCGTCCCGATCACGATCGGCATGAGCCAGGAGATCTGCTGGATGAAGCCACCGGCGTAGTAACCCATCAGCAGCAGCACCGGCGCCCAGATGATGGCGCCGATGGTGCTGGCGACGGTGTAGCGCCGTTGGTCCATCCCGGCTGCTCCGGCCACCATCGGGCAGAGCGTCCGCACCCAGGGGATCCACCGCGCGATCAGTACGGCCACGAAGCCGTGCCGCTCCAGTAGATCGGCCACCCTCGTCAGGTTGTGGGTATTGATATAGCGCCCGTTCTTCCGGGCCACGAGCCGGTGGCCGGTTCTTCGCCCGACCGTATAGCCCACCTGGTTGCCCGCGACGGCGGCGCCCATCGCGCCCATCGCCAGTAGCCACACCTGGGTTTCCCCGGCGGCGTGGGAGGCCATCACGATGCCCGCCGTGAGCAGCATCGAATCGCCGGGCAGGAACAGTCCGAGAATGAACGCGCATTCCAGGAAGACGAAGGTGAGAACGACCGTCCAGACCAGCGCCGGCCCGGCGGAGATCAGGGGTTCGAAGCTGCCCATCGCATGGGGCATGGCCTGGGCGCTCACCACTTACCGAACGGGAGAATCGTTCGCGCCGACCGGCCTGTTCGGCACCACCGGCAGGGGCATGGTGCTGTCGACCTGGGTGGGCAGATCCATGGCCGGGAGTTCCGCGGTCGAAGTGAGGCGGCCGTCGGCCGTGGTGCCCGCGGCCTTGCGCCCGAGCAGTTTCTTGGCGATCGCGCTGATGCCCGGCAGGATCGAGATGAACACGATGAGCAAGAAAATGGCCTCGACATGGTCGCGGATGAAGGCGACATTGCCGAGGAAGTAGCCGAGAACGGTCACACCGCCACCCCAAGCGACCGCGCCGACGATATCGAATGCGACATAGCGCTGGTAACTCATCTTGGAGACCCCGGCCAGCACCGGCATGAAAGTCCGGACGATCGGGACGAATCGGGCCAAGATAATCGTTTTGGGGCCGTGCTTCTCGAAGAATTCGTGCGTTTCGGTGATGTAGCTCTTCTTGAAGAAGCGTGTGTCCTCTTTGGTGAACAACGCGGGACCTATGGCCCGGCCGATCCAGTACCCGCACTGGTCGCCGGCGAACGCGATGAAGACGACGGCCGGAACCAGCACCCAGATCGATACCGGCGGATTGGGCTGCGCGGCCAGCAGGCCGCCTGTGAAAAGCAGCGAATCGCCGGGGAGTAGTGGGAACAGCAGGCCGGTCTCGATGAAGACGATTACCAGAATGGCCGGTAGCACCGCGTTCTTCAGCCAGGTCTCGGTCAACAGGTGCATCGGGTCGAGCAGTTCGGTCAGAGCCAGATTGCTCGTCACCGCGTCGGTAGCTGCCAGCGCAATCACCCGGCCCACAGTACCGGTTACATCGGCCGCCGTAGGGTGCGGCGGCGCAAACAATCCCCTTATACCGGATGAAACCCGCCTGCCTTAGGGTATGTGCAGAAACAGACAATCCCACGTCTGCCGCACAACACGGAGGTCTTCACAGTGCCGATCGCGACTCCGGAGGTCTACGCCGAGATGCTCGGTCAGGCCAAGGCGAACTCTTTCGCCTTCCCGGCCATCAACTGCACATCATCGGAGACGATTAACGCGGCGATCGAGGGTTTCGCCGAGGCGGGCAGTGACGGGATCATCCAGTTCTCCACCGGTGGCGCGGAATTCGGTTCCGGCCAGGGTGTGAAGGATATGGTCACCGGTTCGGTCGCGCTGGCCGAATTCGCCCATGTGGTGGCCGCGAAGTACGACGTCACCATCGCGCTGCACACCGACCACTGCCCCAAGGACAAGCTCGACGGGTTCGTCCGGCCGCTGCTGGCCATCTCGCAGGAGCGTGTGGACGCGGGACAGAATCCGCTGTTCCAGTCGCATATGTGGGACGGTTCGGCGGTTCCGATCGACGAGAATCTCTCGATCGCGCAGGAACTGCTCTCCGCCGCCGCGGCGGCCAGGATCATCCTCGAGGTCGAAATCGGCGTGGTCGGTGGTGAAGAGGACGGTGTCGAGGCCGAGATCAACGAGAAGCTCTACACCTCGCCCGCCGATTTCGAGAAGACCATCGACGCGCTCGGTTCCGGTGAGAAGGGCAAGTACCTGCTCGCCGCCACCTTCGGCAATGTGCACGGTGTGTACAAGCCGGGCAATGTGGTCCTCAAGCCCGAGGTACTGGCCGAGGGGCAGCGGGTCGCCGCCGCCAAACTGGGCCTGGCCAACGACGCGCAGCCGTTCGATTTCGTATTCCACGGCGGTTCCGGCTCGCTGAAATCGGAGATCGACGATTCGCTGCGCTACGGCGTGGTGAAGATGAACGTCGACACCGATACCCAGTACGCCTTCACCCGGCCCATCGCCGCTCATATGTTCAGCAATTACGACGGGGTGCTGAAGATCGACGGCGAGGTCGGCAACAAGAAGACCTACGATCCGCGCAGCTACCTGAAGAAGGCCGAGCTGTCGATGGCCCAGCGGGTGGTGCAGGCGTGCGACGACCTGCGCTCCGCGGGCCGCTCCATCAGTGCCTGATCCCTTCTCGCCGCTCGTAGCCGGATGATTCTCGATCTCCGTGTGCTGGGGCCCGTCCGGTTACTGGTCGGCGGTGAGCCGGTGCCGGTCGGTGGGCCCAAACCGCGGGCGCTGCTGGCGGCGCTCGCGGTGAACCGCCGCCGGGCGGTGTCCTCGTCGACCTTGGCCGATATGGTCTGGAACGAGGAGCCGCCGGACGCGTACGCGGCCAGCCTGCAGGTATTCGTCTCGAATACCCGCAAGGCGCTCCGTAATTCCGGCGTCGACCCAGCGGGTGTGCTGCGCACGGAATCCTCGGGATATCGACTCGAGATCGCCGACGACGCGTGTGACCTGGGCCGGTTCGAAGCTGCCCGGGACGCCGGCACCCGAGCCGCGGGCGCCGGCGATCACGCGTCCGCTTCCCGGTTGTTCAGCACCGCCCTGCGCGAATGGAACGGGCGGGCGCTGTCCGACCTCACCGGACTCGGCTTCGCCGACAGCTTCGCCACCGCGATGGAGGAAGAGCGGCTGCTGGCGGTTTCGGCGCGGTTCGACGCGGAGATCGCCTGCGGCCGGGCAACCGCCGTGATCGGTGAACTGGTCGCACTCACCAACGAGCATCCGCTGCGAGAACCGCTGTGGGGGCAGCTCATCACCGCGCTGTATCTGTCCGAACGGCATGCCGACGCGTTGGAGGCGTGCCGGCGGGTGCGCACGGTACTCGCCGCCGAACTCGGTATCGACCCCGGCCCGGCCCTGGTCGAACTGGAGCGGCGGGTCCTGCGTCAGGAGCCGCTGAGCACCGTCGAGATGAAAAGCGTCGAGCAGATGGCCGCGGCGATGACCGATACGGTCACCGAGGTGCCGCGGACGGTGCGCAGCGGCCGGCTCCGGCTACCGGACGGGCGGACGGTGATAATCGCCCACGGTGGTTTCCGGATCGGCCGGATGACCGACAACGATCTGATTCTCGACGATCCGAAGGCCAGCCGCTATCACGCCCAGATCAAACTGGGCCGGGCCGGACTGCTGCTCGAGGACCTGGATTCGGCGAACGGTGTCTTCGTCAACGAGCAGCCGATCGATTCCGCGCTGCTCGCCGACGGTGATTCGATCCGGATCGGCGGCACTGTGCTGGGCTTCCAGGCCGTCCGCTGAGATCTCCGAAGATGCGCTGATACCTCAGCCGAGGATGTCGTGGCGGACGATGGTCTCGTCGCGACCCGGGCCCACTCCGATACAGGAGATCCGGGCGCCCGACAATTCCTCGAGCCGGAGCACATAGGCCCGGGCATTGGCCGGCAGCTCCTCGAAAGTACGCGCGCCGGAGATATCCTCCCACCAGCCGGGCATCTCCTCGAAGATCGGCTTGGCATGGTGGAACCCGGTCTGCGTGGTCGGCATCTGCTCGACCCGTTCGCCGTCCACCTCGTAGGCCACGCAGATCGGCACCCGATCGAGGCTGGAGAGCACGTCGAGTTTGGTGAGGAAGTAGTCGGTGATGCCGTTGACCCGGGTGGCATAGCGGGCGATGACCGCGTCGAACCAGCCGCAACGCCGGGCCCGCCCGGTGGTGACGCCGACCTCCCCGCCCGTCTTGGCCAGATAGGCGCCTGATTCGTCGAACAGTTCGGTCGGGAACGGGCCCGAGCCGACGCGGGTGGTGTAGCACTTCAGGATGCCCAGCACGGTGCCGATCTGGTTTGGCCCGACACCCGCGCCGACCGCGGCGCCACCGGCGGTCGGATTCGACGAGGTGACATACGGATAGGTGCCGTGGTCCACGTCGAGCAGCGTGCCCTGCGACCCCTCGAGCAGGACGGTCTCGTCGCGTTCGAGGGCCAGGTTCAGTTCCAGCCGGGTATCGCTGATGCGGTGCGCGAACTTCTCGGCCTGGCTCAGCACCTCCTCGACCACCTGCTGAGGGTCCAAGGCGCGCCGGTTGTAGATCTTGACCAGCACCTGGTTCTTGAATTCGAGCGCCGCCTCCACCTTCTGGGTGAGGATCTTCTCGTCGAGCACATCAGCGACCCGCACGCCGACTCGCGCGACCTTGTCCTGGTAGCAGGGGCCGATACCGCGGCCGGTGGTGCCGATCTTGTTGTTACCGAGGAACCGCTCGGTGACCTTATCGATGGCCACGTGGTAAGGCATGATCAGATGCGCGTCGGCGGACAGCAGCAGGCCCGAGGTGTCGACACCCCGATCCTCCAGGCCGGCGAGCTCGTCGAGCAGCACACCGGGGTCGACGACCACACCGTTGCCGATGACATTCTTCACGCCGGGGGTCAGGATGCCGGACGGAATGAGGTGTAGTGCGAAATTGTCGCCGTTGGGCAGCACCACGGTATGACCGGCGTTGTTACCGCCCTGGTACCGCACCACCCACTGCACGCGGCCGCCGAGTAGGTCGGTGGCTTTGCCCTTGCCCTCGTCACCCCACTGGGCGCCGATGAGGACGATTGCCGGCATGGTCGTGTCTCCTACGGTTTCGACGCGCAACACGCACTTCGTGCTGCAGCTACCTGCCGTAATGCGGAGGAAGCCGGGAGCACAGTCTAGCCGAGCCCGTCCGGCGGCCGGGGAACGGTCGCTGCGGACGGGCCGTCGCGCGGGTCGCCGAGGGGCACCCTTTACACTCGGTGGGAAGCCGGTCCGAGGGAGGGTGTTGGGCGTTTGAGTACCCAGGTTCTCCGCTGTGCCGACGCGCCGGTACCCATTGCTCTGGCCGCGCAACCGACCGCGCAGACCGAGGCGATACCGAGCTCCGGGCTGATCGACGAGATCCTTCCGGTTCTGGCGGCGGACAGCTTGCCGCGTCTGATCGTTCTCGGCGGCGACGCGGCCCTGGCCGCTGTGCTCACCCATCTGATGCGGACCGAACGGTTGCACGTGGAGGTCGGGTACGTACCGCTGGACCGCACCTACGGTGCGCAGGCCTACGGCCTGCCGACCGGGAACGACGCGGCCAAGCTGGCGCTGGAGGGTTCCGCCACGGAAACCCCGCTGGTGCGCGACGACACCGGGACGGTCCTGGTGGGACGCGCCAAGATCACCGGCCCGGACGGCGCACAGCTCACCGGCGAGGCCTATGTCGACGACACCCGGCTGTTCTCCGGCTCGGTCCGTGCCATGTTCGTGACCCCCACCCTGGAGTTGCCGGGGGTCCGGGCGAGCTATCCACGTCGTTTCCGCCGTCGCCGTTGGACAGCGGGCCGTGCGGCGCAGCTCGGTACACCGGGTGCGGTGATCAACCGCGACGGTGTGCAGAGCGGCCGCGTGGTACCGCGTTCGACCTTCTACCGGCACCACGAACCCTGGCTGCTGGTCCGCTGATGCGATCGCCGTCCGGCATGGTCGCGTCGAGTATCGGTGGCCGGTTGTGACCCGCGGTGTGCCGGCGCTGCGGCGCGGCGCGGTACGGCCGAGTCCGGTGTTCCTGCTCGTGCTGGCCATCGCGGTCGCCGGCGGGGTGCTGGCCTGGGGCGCGGAGCTGGACTCTGTCACGGCCAAAGCCGGTGTTTTCGTGCTGGTGGTGTTCGGCTGGGTGGTGACCCTGTGCCTGCACGAGTTCGCGCACGCCTATCTCGCCTGGCGGGCCGGGGACCGCGAGGTGGAGTTACGCGGGTACCTGACCTTGAATCCGCTCAAGTACAGCCATCCGCTGCTGTCGATCGTGTTGCCGATGGTTTTCATCGCACTCGGCGGGATCGGACTGCCGGGCGGCGCGGTCTATGTGCACACTCATCAGGTATCGGCGCGGACGCAACGGTTGATCAGTGTGGCGGGCCCGGCGGTGAACGCGGCTTGTGCGGTCGTGCTGCTTTCGGTGGTGCGTTTGTTCGGCAGCGCGACCGAGCACCCGGCATTCTGGTTCGGCCTCAGCTTCCTGGCGTTCCTGCAGGTGACCGCGACACTGCTGAATCTGCTGCCGATACCCGGACTGGACGGTTACGGGGTGGTGGAGCCGTCGCTGAGTTACCGGACCCGGCGTGGTCTGGAACAGTTCAAACCCTTCGGCATGCTCATCCTGTTCGCTCTGCTGTTCACGCCGTCGATCAATCAGATCTTCTTCGATGTCGTGTACGCGCTCTACGACCTTTCCGGGGTTTCGGAACAGTGGTCGCGCTACGGCGGATATCTGACCAGGTTCTGGGCGTAGGCCGCGCATCGCTGGGCCCGCCGAACCGGTAGGGCGTACCGATCTGAGAGGGCCCGCCCGGCGCGGCGCCGGCCGGACGGGCCCGGATTCCCCGCCCGGGCCGGCGTCCAGGTATCCGAAACTTACGGCGCTCTCGCGCCGTCGTCGGCGACGCGGCGCACGGGAGGGGGCCGACCGAACCGGCCGTGAGCCGGTTCGGTCATGTTTCACATTAGTGGAGTTCGAGCGCTGTGGCACAGGTAAACCGTTACTCGAATACCTGCCTCGGCCGGACGATCTGTGCTGTGGAACTCGAATCCGCCGTGACCGACAGCGCCGGCAACCGGGTGGCGAACATTCGTGCCCCGGTCGCCGTACGGTGAGCGGGTCGAATGGTCAATTCTTCGGTGTCACATAGGGATTGGGTACCGTCGGCGGCAGCAGGGCCAGGGCCGATACGCGTTGCACCCCGCAGACCTGTAACAGGTCTACCAGCGTGGATCGGATCTGGGCGAAGACTACATGCGCCGACAGACCGGCCCCCGCAACCAGCTCGGGGTGGGCCTGTTTGGCCACCGACCGCAACACCCGGGCGGCTTCGGCGCGGTCGGGTTGTTCGCCGGGGTCGGCCAGCAGCATGCGCCGGACCACATCCACGGCCGCGGCCAGTTGCTCCACTTCCTCGATCACGCCCGGATCGAGGATCTCGTCATCGCGCACCAGGGTCAGCGAACGACGCAGCAGCACCCGGATGTTGCGGACCGCGTTGTCCAACGGATCGGCGGCGGCGCGCAAACGCTCCAGCCGGCCACGGGAGTTCCAGTACAGCGGCGATATGCGGCTCACCTCGCGCCCGCCCTCGAGCGATTTGCGCAGCGAATCCAGCTGCGCTTGGGTGGCCCGGACCGCGGTGAGCGCGGTGTGCAACTTGCTCGGGTCCTGTTCGAGCAGGCCGTGGGCGCCGTCGTTGAGCGATTTCGCCATCACACCCAGAATCGCTGCCGCCTGCTCCCGGGCGCGCCGCACCGGATGCAACGGCAGCGCGGCGACGACCACCACCCCGACCAGGCCGCCGATCAGCGCGTCCACCATCCGCGACGGGCCGCCGCCGGTATCCGGTGGCATGAGCGTGGCCACCAGTACGGCCGAACCCGACGCTTGGATACCGATGATGGCGCCGCCGTCGAGGAACACCGCCAGAGCCATGGCGATGGCCACCACCAGAGCGATCTGCCAGGCCCCGGTCCCCACCTGGGAGATGAACAGGTCGCCGACGCCGATGCCGACGGCGACCCCGACCACCAGTTCCAGCGATCGGCGCAGCCGCGCCCCGAACGCGGTTCCGATGGACACCACCGCGGCGGTCGGGGCGAAGAACGGTAGCGAGTGGCCGACCACGTCCTTGGCCAGGAACCAGGCCAGCGCCGCCGCCAGCGAGCACTGCAGAATCGGGATCGCCGAGAGCCGGAGCCTTTTCCAGGATCGCCGCATCCGGTCGACGCCCCTGGTCCGGGCTCGGGCCACTCGGGAATTCGGGTCGATCAATGCCGCTGTTTCGTTCAGCCCAGGCCGAGTTCGCCGGCTGCCCGCGGATCACAGTCCTCGAGCAGGTCCAGGCAGCGCGCGTATTCGTCGGATTCACCGACGGCTTTCGCGGCCCGGGCCAGCGCCGCCACACTGCGTAGGAAGCCCCGGTTGGGCTCGTGCTCCCACGGGACCGGGCCGAAACCCTTCCAGCCGTTGCGGCGCAGCAGATCGAGGCCACGGTGATAGCCGGTGCGGGCGAACGCGTAGGCGGCCACGACATCGTGGTTGATCGGTTCCGTGGCGTCGGCGGCCCGGTCCAACGCGGCTTCGGCCAGGGCCGCCCAGGCGATCGAGGCGGCGGGATTGTCGGCCGCCACCCGCACCGGGTCGGTGCCGGCGTCGAGCGCGTCCTCCGCCTCGTGTAGTTCAGGAAGGAGTACCGGTTGCGGTCCGAGCAGATCACCGAACGAGGTCATGGGCTTCATTGTGCACGGGTATGGGGATTGCTCGATAGGCTGGCCATCTACATCACATTCTGTTCGCCAGCAACGAGGGGTATAGGTGTCGCACCCGACCGACGACAAGGAACCGATCCGCTCCGACTCCGGCGCATCCGCCGGAAGCGACTCCCGCGTGAGTTCTCCCGCCGCGGAGAAGCCGGAGCCGGCCGACGCCGGATCGCAGCCGTCGCGGGCAGCGGATGCGGCGGGCGACCCGGCCGCGACGGAGGCTCCCGATAACGGAGCGGGGGCCGCCGCCGAGCCGGGCGAGGGCGGCGATACACCGGCCGAGGCGCTCGTGCACGCGTCGAAGGAGCCGGGCGGTGAGCGGGCGGACGCGGTGGAACCAGATCGGGACGCGGAGTCCGGCGAGGACACCCCGGTGAGCACTGAGGAATCGGATGAAACGGCGGCGGTAACCACCACCGGTGACGATTCACCCGCAGCGGAAACCGCCGAAGCGGAAGCGTCACCCACCGGTGCCGGCGCAGAACAGACGGACGCCGAACAGACGGACGCCGAACAGACCGACGCCGACAGTCCGCCCGGCAGCGGTTCCGGACAGACCGGTGACGGTTCGCCCGGGGAAGGGACTGCCGACGTTTCCGCGGTGCTCAGCGAGCAGGACGCGGCATCCGGATCTTCCGGTACGGCACCGGTTTCCGCGGAAGATTCCGAGGCATCGGGCACGAAAGCCGATTCCGGTGACACCGGCACCGGGTCCCGCGACGAGAAGACCACCGAAGAGCGGGCCGCCGAGCCCGCCGTCGCAGGTGCGGCGGCCGCGGAAACGGCCGACCGGAGTGACGAACCGGAAGCCGATACGACTGCGACTTCCGAAGCGGTCACCGAGAACGAAGCGGTTACCGAGAACGCCGACCCGCCCGGCGATGCCGAGGAGGCCGGTGCCGGAACCGCGGCGGTAGGGGCCGGGGACGACGTCACCGCCGAATCCGCCGTGCGCGGATCCGAGCAGGGCACCGAGGACACCGAAGGGGAGTCCGGGCCGGGTGACGCCGCCGCGGAAGCGGCGGAATCCGAGTCCACCGAGAAAGCATCGGACGCGGCGCAGACAGTCGGCCCGGCGGCTACGGACGCCACGGTCGAATTGGAAGTACCCGCCGAAGCGAAAACCGTCGTGATACCGAAAGCACAGCGTCCGGAGGAGGCGCCGACCGAATCCCTCTCGGTACGCAAACCCGACCCGAACGCTACCGAGCGCATCGATATGAATCAGGTGCGCAAGGCCGCTCGCCCAGGGCCCAAACCGCCCGGCGGTCCGCAGAGACCGGCCCGCACCGATCGGGTGGGTTCGGGTGCGCCGGGGCCGCTGTCGAAACCGCGCGGTACACCGCGTCCGCAGTCGGGGCCGAAACATCCCGGTCCGCAGGCGCCGAGCCGTCCGGATCAGCCCGCGCCGCAGCGGCCGAGCGGCCCCGCTCCCCAACCGCAGGGCGCCGGAAGTCCGCAGGGCGCGCCCCGGCCGGTCGGCGGTCCGGATCGGCCGCAGGCAGGGACGCAGCGTCCCGGTAGCGCGCCGTCACCGGCGGATATCAAACCGACCGTGGCCGAACAGCGGGTTGCGCAGTCACCGCAGTTCGGCGCTCCCGGGCAGATCGCGCAACCGCAACGGGTGGAGCCGGCTGCCGCGCCGGCCGGTTCGGCGAACAACCGGAAATGGCTGATCGCGGCGGGTGCCGCGGCAGCGGTCGTGATCGCGCTGATCGCGATCGTGGTCGGTGTCGGATCCGGTGACGATTCGCCACAGGGCCGGATCCGCGCGGCGATCGGTGATTACGCCGGGGCGCTGGAGCGCGGTGACCTGGCCGGTCTGCGCGATGTGACCTGCGGTGGGCTGCACGACTACTACCAGGGGTTGTCCGAGGAGCAGTTCGCCGCGGTACATCAGCAATCCGTCGCAGGCGGCAGCATCCCGGATGTGACCAGCGTCGATGCTGTCCAGATCACCGATCGGACCGCTCTGGCGCAGGTGAGCGTGCAGACCGAGGCGGACCCGCAGACCACCCGAACCTTCGATCTGCAGGAGACCGACGGCGGCTGGAAGGTCTGCGATCCGCCTTCGGGCGCCTCGTAACCGTTCGATCAGCAGGAATACTCGGCGTACCTGCCCATTTCGGGCCGGGTGCCAGGTAGTCCTCGGCCTGTCGATATCCCGTTCGTGCCCCGGCTCGACGCCGCACGAACGGGATATGGGCGATTCCCATCCGCTGCCCGCCGACCGTGCCGAGGGTCAACTGCGATCACGCCCGCCGGGAGACCGTTACTCCACTGCCGGGCGGTCAGCCGGGCTATTCGTGGCAGCTCGATGAGGACGGCGACGGTGTGGCTTGTGAAGCGGGGTAGGGCAGGCAGCGCAGATCGGGAGGTCGGTGCGAATCAGCCGGTACCCATCGGGCCGGGCATCGGTTACTCTGGCCGCTCGTCGAACACCCCGGGGGATGTGGAGGTGCGCATGGCTACGAGATCCGCTGTTCGATTCGCCGCCCTGGCGGCGATGTGCGCCGGAACGCTCCTGCTCGGGGCCTGCTCGGACAACGAGGGCACCGCCGTCCCGGTGGCCCCGGCCGCCGCGCAGCAGCAGTCGGAGACGCCGCAAGAACCGCAGTCGGAGACGCCGCAAGAACGCAGTATCCGCGTCCGCGACGAACTGACCCGGCTGGGTTGCGATACCAATTCCTGTATCCAGACCTATTTCGCGTGCGAGGACGGTCTGCTCGCCGGGGAGGCGTGCGAGTTCTACCGCACCCACCCGATGAAATAGCGACCGAGCAGTCCAGCTATTCAACTGGACTGCTCTCCCGTCTCCTTGAGCCACGCTCGGACCCGAATCTGCGGACAGTTCAGGCCGCGTCCCGTTCCCGGTAGGGCCGGATGGTCTCCAGATCGCGGTGCATTCGCTCGAGGTCGTATCGGTTCGCCGAGTCGTCGGCAACCGAAGCCAGTGGTCGGTATCGTTCCAGCATCTCGGCGATCCGCGATTCGTGAACTATGTAGTCATAGGCGATGAAGCCGAATGTTCCCACTCCCACGAGTGCCACAAAGAGTGTCATGTCTACAGCATCCACCGACTGGACTTGCCGATAAAGAGCCAATCGCCTAATACTGGACCTTATGGCGACAAGAGTGATCGGCGCGACAGGACTGGCTCGCGATCTCGGGCACTGGCGTAACTCCGACGGCACCGACGGCGCATCCCGCAAAGCCACCCGGCCCGCCTATCTCGCGCTGGCCGAGGGGATCCGCCTGTTGATCCACGACGGTCGCGCGCCCCTCGGGATCGCCCTGCCCAGCGAACGCCATCTGGCCACCACCCTCGGCGTCAGCCGCACGACGGTCACCTCCACCTACGCGCTGCTGCGCGAGCACGGCTACCTCATCACCCGACAGGGCTCCCGCAGCACCGTCGCGCTGCCGCCTGCCATCGCGCACGACGGCACCAGAGCCGCCCGCGGCATCCTGGCCACCATGTCCAACGGCTCCGCTCCGGCCGTGGACCTGACCTACGCCGCGATGACCGCGCCGCCGGAGATGGCAGAGGCATACTCGGTCGCACTCCAGGGCATACCGTCCTATCTGGGTACGCACGGAATGGATCCGGTGGGCATTCTGCCGTTGCGCGAGGCACTGGCCCGCCGCTATACCGAACGCGGACTGCCGACCGGTGCCGACCAGATCCTGGTGACCCTGGGCGCCCAGCACGGACTCCGATTGCTGCTCAACGTGCTGGCCACCACCGCCGGCCGGGTCCTCATCGACCATCCCACCTACCCCAACGCCATCGAGGCCATCCGGGATGTGGGGGCGCGCCCGGTTCCGGTTCCGCTGCGCCTGGAAGACCCGGCCAGCGCCTGGGATCTCGACGGCTTGCGCAGCGCCGCCCGGCAGACCGCGGCCTCACTGGCCTACCTGGTACCCGACCACAACAACCCCACCGGATTCCTGATGGACGACGCGGCCCGGGCGGAACTGGTCGCCATCGCCCGCGATACCCGAATGCTGCTGATCATCGATGAATCCATGGCCGATCTGTCCCTCGGCACGGCGGCACCGGTGGCCCCGGTAGCGGCTTTCGCGAAAGGATCCGAGGTCGTCACCATCGGATCGGCATCCAAATCGTTCTGGGGCGGACTGCGCGTCGGCTGGATCCGGACCTCGGAATCGCTGATCACCCGGCTGCTCGGTATCCGTGCGACCGTCGACCTGGGTACTCCGGTGATGGATCAGCTGGCCGCGGTACACCTGCTGGAGAACGCGGACCCGATCCTCGACCGCCGCCGCGGGCAACTACGCAGCCAGCGGGAGGCGCTGCTGGCGGCGATGGCCGACGAACTCCCCGGCTGGTACGTACTTCCCGGAGTCGGCGGAATGTCGGTATGGGCGCAACTGCCGACCCCGGTTTCGACGGCGCTGGCGGCTACGGCGCCGAATCACGGAGTGCTGTTGGCGGCGGGTCCGCGGTTCGGCGTGCAGGGGGCGTTCGAACGTTTCCTGCGGCTTCCCTACACCAGCCCGGAACCCGAACTGCGGCGTGCGGTGACCGCCATCGCGACGGCCTACGCGACACTGGGGCCGCAGGTCGGCGATTCGCTCCAGCCGCTCACCTGCTACTGAATCCTCGGCCGCTCGGGTGGGCCCCGGAACTGTTCGGGCTCAGGTTGTTTCGGTGAGTGCCGCCGCCGCGCGGGCGATGGCTAGTTCCTCGTTCGTCGGTACCACCAGGACATCGACTTTCGCGTCCGGTGGGGAGATCCGGCGCGCGGTGCGCTCCCGCACAGTATTGCGGTCCGGGTCGACAGCGATTCCGAACCGGGACAGACCGGCGAGGGCGTCGGCACGCACATCCGCGTTGTTCTCGCCCACTCCGGCCGTGAATGTGATCACGTCGACCCCGCCGAGTTCGATCAGGTAAGCGCCGAGGTAGTGGCGTATGCGGTGGACATAGACGTCGTAGGCCAGCCGCGCCGCGGCGTCACCTTCACCGATGAGCCGCCGCAACTCCCGGAAATCGTTGACGCCGGCCAGACCGCGCAGACCCGACCCGCGGTTGAGCAGGCGATCGACACCGTTGATATCCAGATGTGCGGTGCGCATGAGATGGAGGATGACCCCGGGATCCAGGTCGCCGGAGCGAGTGCCCATGACCAGGCCCTCCAGCGGGGTCAGCCCCATACTCGTATCCACCGGCCGCCCGCCGCGCAACGCCGAGACCGAGGCGCCGTTACCGAGATGGAAGACGATCTGGCTGAGAGATTCGGGCGGGCGGCCCAGGAATTCGGCGGCACGCCCGGATACGTACTCGTGCGAGGTGCCGTGAAATCCGTAGCGGCGGATACCGTGCGCGGCGGCGACCCGCGCATCGATCGCATAGGTTTTCGCGGCATCCGGCAGACCGTGGAAGAACGCGGTATCGAACACCGCGACCTGCGGGACATCGGGCAGCAGAGTGCGTACCGCCTCGATACCCCGCACGTTCGCCGGATTGTGCAGCGGCGCCAAGGCCGACAGTTCATCGATCGTCGCCAGCACCCGGTCGTCGACCAGGGTGGGCTCGTAGAACACTTCACCGCCGTGCACGACGCGATGCCCGACCGCGGTCACTCCCGCCGCGGTCAGGTCGTGACCGGTGGCGGCGAATTTCGCGAACGCCAGCCGCAACCCGGTCGTGTGGTCGGGAATCGCGACCTGCTCGGTCGATGTCCGGCCATCGGTGGTGTGTTCGATCGCACCGCCGTCCTCGCCGATCCGCTCGACCAGGCCCGCCGCCGCGATCGTGCCCGAATCCGGGTCCAGCAGCTGGTACTTGATCGACGAGGAACCGGAATTGACCACCAGCACCAGGTTGCCGCCCACCACCGTCTCCTTCTCGCCGGACCGCGCCGCGGTCACTGCTCCTGCGCTTGAATGGCGGTGATGGCCACCGTGTTCACGATATCGGTGACCAGTGCGCCGCGGGACAGGTCGTTCACCGGTTTGCGCAAACCCTGCAGCACCGGCCCGATCGCGACCGCCCCCGCACTGCGCTGAACCGCTTTGTAGGTGTTGTTCCCGGTATTGAGGTCGGGGAAGACGAAAACCGTCGCCCGCCCGGCCACTTCGGAACCGGGAAGTTTGGCGTCGGCCACTGTGGGTTCGATCGCCGCGTCGTATTGGATCGGGCCCTCGACTGGCAGTTCCGGCGCCCGCTCCCGGACCAGCCCCGTCGCCACCCGCACCTTGTCCACATCCGCGCCGCTACCGGATTCGCCCGTCGAATACGAGAGCATCGCCACCCGGGCGTCGATCCCGAACCGGGTCGCGGTCGCGGCCGAGGAGACGGCGATATCGGCCAGCTGTTCGGAACTCGGATCCGGAACCACCGCGCAGTCGCCGTAGGCCAGCACCCGATCGGCCAGGCACATCAGGAACACACTCGACACCGTCGACACCCCGGGAACGGTTTTGATGATCTCGAACGACGGCCGGATCGTATGCGCGGTGGTGTGTGCCGCCCCGGACACCATGCCGTCGGCGATTCCGCGATGCACCATCATGGTGCCGAAATACGAGATGTCGGCGACCGTTTCCCGCGCTCGCTCCAGCGTCATCCCCTTGTGTTTGCGCAGTTCCACATATTCGCGGGCGAACTCGTCGAGATATTCGGAGGTCCGGGGGTCGAGCACCCGCGCCTCGGCGATCTCCACACCCAGCTCCGCGGCCCGGGCGCGGATGGCCGTCTCGTCACCGAGGATGATCAGATCCGCGATCTTGCGCTGCAATACCCGCCCCGCCGCGCGCAACACCCGGTCATCGTCGCCCTCGGGTAGCACGATCGTCTTCCGGTCGGTTCGGGCACGTTCGATCAGTTGATATTCGAACATCTGCGGGGTCACCACACTGGTCAGCGGAACCTCCAGCCGACGCAGGAAATCCGCGGCATCGACATGGGTTTCCATCAGCGCCAGGGCCGTATCCACCTTGCGCGGATTGTGCGCCGACATCCGGCCGCGCGTGCGATGCGCGACCCCGGCGGTGTCGTAGGTACCCAGAGCGGTGGTCAGGATGGGTAATCGCGGTTTCAGTCCTGTGATGAGTCGCGCGACCGCCGGATGCGGAAGCAACCCGCCGTTCATGATGATCCCGGCCAGCGACGGGAAACTTTCCGCCTCATGGGCATTCGCCACACTCAGCAGCACATCGGAACGATCGCCCGGCGCGATCACCACCGCCCCGTCGTACAGCCGTTCCAGAATGTGCTCAGCGGTCATCCCGCCCACCATCACGCCCAGCGCCTCCCGGTGCAGCAGTTCTGGATCGCCGCTGTACATATCGCCGTCCAGGGCCTCGCACAACTCCGCCATAGTGGGTGCGATCAGCAACGGCACCTCGGGCAGACTCCACGACGGCACCCCGAACGGTACGAGCGCTTCCCGCACCGTATCGAGTTCCCCCGGCGCACAGCGATTGGCGATGATCGCCGCGAGCTGCGCGTGCTCGGACTTCAACTCCGCCGTGCACAACTCCACCAGCTGCTCGACCTCGGCGACCGACCGCTGCGCCCCCCGCACCACCAGCAGCACCGGCGCCCCCAGGTTCACCGCGATCCGGGCATTGAACCGCAACTCACTGGGACTGGCCACATCGGTGTAATCGCTGCCCACGACCACCACGGCATCGCAGACGGCCGCCACGTCGTGGTACCGCTCCACGATCTCGGAAATCGCAGAATCCGGGTCGGCGTGCACCTGCTCATAGCCGACCCCCACCGCCTGCTGATACTCGATATCGACGGTGCTGTGTTCGAGCAGCAGTTCGAGAATGTAGTCGGGTTCGGTGGCCGACCGGGTGATCGGCCGGAACACCCCCACCCGCGCGGTGGTCGCACACAACATCTGCAGTACGCCGAGCGCCACGGTCGATTTCCCGGTATCGCCCTCCGGGGACGCGATGTACACACTGGACGCAGCTACCTCGGCCATGGCAAGAGCCTAGCTGTGTTCATCTGCCGTGAACGGTCGGCTGACCTGTGCCCTTCCGCACTCTCACCCTCGTGCGGCTGGGCAGGCGGTGTGGCTGTCAGCGCTCGATGATTGCCTGCCGTGGTCGCAATGGTTGCTGTATCAGCGGGTGGACCGGGCCCGCGAACTGCTCGAGGTCACCGATCTGGCGATCACCGAAGTCGCGCGCCGATCCGGGCTGGGGACGGCGGAATCGCTGCGCCTGCACCTCGTGCGCCGACACGGGTTGACCCCGCGGGCCTATCGGGCGGCGTTCACCCGGCTCTGAGCCGATCCGGGTGAACGCCGCGGCGCACGGGATACCGGCCCGGGCCGCCTCAACCCAGTGTGCGCAGGCGCGGCGCGAGGTCGCGCTGGAACAGGTCCAGGAACCGGCGTTGATCGTGCCCGGGGGCATGGAACACCAGGTGGTTCAATCCCGCGTCGATATACGGCTCGATCTGCTCGATTGCCTGGTCCGGGTCGCTGGCGACGATCCAGCGTTTGGCGATCTGCTCGATGGGCAGCGCGTCGGCCGCTTCCTCCATCTCGATCGGATCGGTAATGCTGTGCTTCTGCTCGGCGGTGAGTGAGAGCGGGGCCCAGAAGCGGGTGTTCTCCAGTGCCAGTTCGGGATCGGTGTCGTAGGAGATCTTGATCTCGATCATCCGGTCGATCGTGCTCACTTCGCGGTCGACCTTGGCCGCGCCCTCGGCGACCGCGGGCATGAGTTTCTCGGTGTATAGGTCCATGCCCTTGCCGGAGGTGCAGATGAACCCGTCGCCGGCGCGCCCCGCATAGCGGGCCACCACGGGGCCACCGGCAGCGACGTACACCGGGATACCACCTTCGGGAACGTCGTAGATGGAGGCGCCCACGGTCTTGTAGTAGGTGCCGTCGAAGTCGGTGCGGGCGCCGGTCCACAGCGCGCGCATCAGATCGACCGATTCGCGCAGCCGGGCGAACCGCTCCTTGAACTCCGGCCATTCACCGGAGTACCCGGTGGCTATCTCGTTCAGTGCCTCGCCGGTACCGACGCCCAGCATCACCCGTCCCGGGTACAGGCAGCCCATGGTCGCGAAGGCCTGGGCGATCACCGCGGGGTTGTACCGGAAGGTAGGGGTGAGTACCGAGGTGCCCAGCATGATGCGCTCGGTGCGCTCGCCCGCGGCCGCCATCCAGGCCAGGGAGAACGGTGCGTGACCGCCCTTGTGCCGCCACGGCTGGAAATGATCGCTGACCGTCGCGCTGTCGAGGCCGTGTTCCTCGACCAGTACCGCCAGCTCAACCAGTTCACGGGGTCCGAATTGTTCCGCCGACGCTTTGTACCCGAGCTTCAGCTCACCCATTTGCGCCCACTCCTGTCGCGTTGTGGTCGGACCGTTTCCGGCCCGGATTCGACCCTAATAGGCGCAGTTGGGCGAAGCCCACCCGCAGCCCGCGCACGGCCGGAGCGAGGGCGGAAGTACGCGTCGTAGGCGGTCTCCGGTAGTCCCGTTCTCGGCTCGCGTTCTCGATTCCGGGCGCGGCATACCCATCCCTCGGATCGCGAAGCGCAGAATCGATGGGGTGAGCACAGACGACCGGATTCTGTCCTACCTCACCGATATGGACGGGGTGCTGGTACATGAGGACCATATGGTTCCCGGCGCCGACGAATTCCTCGCCGAACTGCGGGCCGAGGAGATCCCTTTCCTGGTGCTGACCAACAATTCCATTCGCACTCCACGCGATCTGCAGGCGCGGTTGCGGCAGACCGGGCTGGAGATCCCTGAACATTCGATCTGGACCTCTGCCCTGGCCACGGCCAGTTTCCTCGACGAACAGCGGCCGGGCGGGACGGCCTATGTGGTCGGTGAGTCCGGGTTGACCACCGCGCTGCACGAGATCGGCTATGTGCTGACGGAGGTCGACCCCGACTATGTGGTGCTGGGCGAGACCCGCACCTACTCGTTCGAAGCGATCACCACCGCGATCCGGCTGGTCGAACGGGGTGCGCGGTTCATCGCCACCAACCCCGACCCGACCGGCCCGTCCCGCGACGGTGTACTACCCGCGACCGGCTCGGTGGCCGCTCTGATCACCCGCGCCACCGGTCGCGATCCCTACTACATCGGCAAACCGAACCCGCTGATGATGCGTTCGGCGCTGCGCCGGATCGATGCCCACTCACAGACCAGTGTGATGATCGGTGACCGGATGGATACCGACGTGATCTCCGGAATGGAGGCCGGTATGCGCACCATCCTGGTGACTTCCGGTATCTCGACGAAAATGTCGGTCGAGCACTACCCCTACCGCCCGACCATGGTCCTGAACTCGGTGGCCGACCTGGTCGGGCGGGTACGCACCCCATTCTCCGATCCGCCCCCTCAGACGACCTGATCGGCGGAACGGCCCTACCTTCCCAGGCGGGGCAGATCAGCTGAGCGCGTTGTCCAGGTCGCCGAGCAGGTCTTCGATGTCCTCGAGTCCGACCGAGATCCGCACGACCCCGTCCGACAGGCCGATGCTCGCGCGCCCCTCCGGGCCCATGGCTCGGTGGGTGGTGGTCGCCGGATGGGTGATGAGGCTTTTGGCGTCGCCCAGATTGTTGGAGATATCGACGATCCTCAACCCGTTGAGTACTTCGAAGGCCCGTTTCTTGGCGTGGTCGGCGGCGGCCTTCAGTTCGAAGGTCACCACGGTGCCGCCGCCGCTCATCTGTTCGGCCGCCAGGGCGTACTGGGGGTGCGATTCCAGGAACGGGTACCTTACCCAGCCGACCGCGGGATGTTCGTCGAGGTAGCGGGCGATCCGCAGCGCGGAATCGGTGGACTGCCGGACGCGCAGCGGCATGGTTTCCAGACCTTTGAGCAGCGTCCAGGCGTTGAACGGGCTCAGTGCGGGTCCGGTGTGGCGCATCAGTGTTTTCACCGGGCCCTCGATGTACTCCGAGGTACCGAGGATCGCGCCGCCCAGGACCCGGCCCTGGCCGTCGATATGTTTGGTGCCGGAGTAGACCAACACGTCGGCGCCGAGTTCGAATCCGCGTTGTAGCAACGGGGTGGCGAACACATTGTCCAGCACCACCTTCGCGCCCGCGGCGTGGGCGAGTTCGCAGACCTTGCGCACATCGACCAGGGTCTGCATCGGATTGGCCGGGGTTTCGAAGAACACCGCGGTGGTGGGTTCGGACAGGGCGGCTTCCCATTGGTCGAGGTCTTCACCGTCGACGAATACTGTCTCCACGCCCCAGCGCGGCAGGATTTCGTTACATACGACGAAGCAGGATCCGAACAGGCTGCGCGCGGCCACCAGCCGGTCGCCCGCTTTCAGCAGCGCACCGAGCGCGACGAAAACGGCGGCCATACCGCTGGCGGTCGCGAAACAGGCTTCGGCGCCGTCGAGTAGGCGCATCCGCTCCTGGAAGGTGGTGACGGTGGGGTTGCCGTAGCGGGAGTACACGTAGTGCGGGTTGTCGCCGGTGAACGCGGCTTCGGCCGCTTCGGCGCTGGCGTAGACGAATCCGGAGTTCAGGTACAGGGCTTCGGAGGTTTCGTCGAAGCCCGACCTGCTCAGGCCGCCGCGCACGCCCAGTGTCGCGGGGCCGACGCCTTCGGGTAGCGGGCGTTCGAACGAGCCGCCGCCGATCACGATTGGCGCCAGGGGAGTCCGTGGGCCCGCCAGCCGGAGCCACCGCGGTGGCCGAGTTCGTCCAGCGGTCCTTCGAATCCCTCGCTGATGTTGTAGGAGGGGCCGATACCGGCCGCGGTCGCGGCGTCGGCCGCGTGGGCCGAACGTTGACCGGAGCGACACAGGAAGAGTACGGGTGCGCCGGCGGGACGGTCGGTCAGCGCGCTACGCAGCTGGTCGAGGAATCCGCTGTTGCGAGTGCCGGTGCCGTCGACCCACTCCACCAGCAGTGTCGGCTTGGCGATGGCGCTGGTATCGGGTACTCCGACGAACTTCCACTCGGCTTCGGTCCGCACGTCCACCAGGACTGCGTCCGGATTCTCGGTCAGCAGTTCCCATGCCTGCTCCGGACCGATATCCCCTGCGTAACTCATATGTGGCACCTCCTGCGAATCCGCACTTGCCGCATCCGATCGATGCGCGCCAGGTCGTCACCCGGAGCACCCCACCGCGGAGGAGGGTTGCCGGCCAGCGAGCCGGGGCTTGACACTGGCACTCATGACCTAATTCACGAGATTAACCCGGCCCGGCCCGGCCGTGTCAAACCTTGGTTGACGCTCCCGGGCGGGATCATTCCACCGGTTGGTTGCACACCCGCCATTCGCCGTCGGACTGGAACAGCCACCAGGTCGCGGTCTTCTCGTCGCCCTCGACGCGGCTGGTCACTTCGATGGTCGCCGTATCACCGTTGACCTGGACGGGGCCGAATCTCGTGATCTCGATGTCTTTTCCGGTTTCGTCGGGTTTCAGCTGCCCGGCCAGCGGCGACCGCGCGGGGGCGAAGCCCGGGCATACCGCCTCGCGCGGCGGCGCCACCCCGTAGCGGCTGCTCGTCTGGGCGAAGTCGCGGACCGCTCCGGCGATGCGGTCGGAATCTGTGACATTTTTCTCAACCGGCGCCACCAGTCCGGCGATCAGTACACCGCCCAGTACCAGGGCCGCGACCACCGCGGCCACGATGAACGGGGTGATCGAGCGCGGTGGCTCACCGTCCCCCGATTCGGTGGGCGCCTGCTCGTCGGCTCCTCCGGCATCGCTCATACCGACGATCATCCCTGGTCCCCGGATCGGCCCGTGCCCGCACCCCGATAGAATCGAGTGAGAGGCGGGTATCGCAGCACAGCGTTATCCGCGCGGACGTGGGATGACCGGTGAACAGCCGCCCGCGAACGGCGCGATGTAGGTGCATACGGACCGCGCGTCAAGTTAGCCTAAGCTAACGACAACGCCAGTGATTCTTTCGACCGATAAGGGTGCGCGTAACAGATGACCGAGCAGAAGGAAGCGAACCGCCCGCTTCGGATCGCGATCGTCGGGGCCGGGCCGGCCGGCATCTATGCCGCTGACGCGTTGATGAAATCCGATGCGGACGTCTCGATCGATCTGTTCGAGCGGATGCCCGCGCCGTTCGGGCTGATCCGCTACGGCGTCGCTCCGGACCATCCGCGGATCAAGGGAATCGTCACCGCCCTGCACAAGGTGCTGGACAAGGAGCAGGTGCGCCTGCTCGGCAATATCGACTACGGCACCGACATCACGCTGTCGGATATGCGCCGCTTCTACGACGCGGTGATCTTCTCCACCGGGGCCAACGCCGACCGGGCGCTGCCGATCCAGGGTATCGATCTGGACGGCTCCTACGGCGCGGCCGATTTCGTGTCCTGGTACGACGGCCATCCGGACGTGCCGCGCACCTGGCCGTTGGACGCGGAGAAGGTCGCGGTCCTGGGCGTCGGCAATGTCGCGCTCGATGTGGCGCGCGTGCTGGCCAAGACCGGTGACGAACTGCTGCCCACCGAGATTCCGCCGAATGTGTACGAGGGCCTCAAGAACAACAAGGCCGTCGAGGTGCACGTATTCGGCCGCCGCGGCCCGGCGCAGGCCAAGTTCACCCCGCTGGAACTGCGCGAACTCGACCATTCCCCGACGATCGAGGTCATCGTCGATCCGGAGGACATCGACTACGACGAGGGCTCCGAGGCCGCGCGCCGTCACTCCAAGCAGGTCGATATGGTCGCCAACACTCTCGAGCAGTGGGCCATCCGCGACCAGGGTGATCGCCCGCACAAGCTGTTCCTGCACTTCTTCGAATCCCCGGCCGAGATCCTGGGTGAGGACGGCAAGGTCGTGGGCCTGCGCACCGAGCGCACCCAGCTCGACGGCACCGGCAATGTGAAAGGCACCGGCACCTTCAAGGAATGGGATGTGCAGTCGGTCTACCGGGCCGTCGGCTACCTGTCCCAGAACATCTCCGAACTGCCCTTCGACGATCAGGCCGGTGTCATCCCGAACGAGGCCGGCCGGGTCCTGGTCGACGAGAACGCCGACGGCGCCGCCCGTTATATGTCGGGCACCTACGTGACCGGTTGGATCAAGCGTGGGCCGGTCGGACTCATCGGCCACACCAAGGGTGATGCGAACGAGACGGTCGCCTGCCTCGTGGACGACAGCGCGAATTTCGTCGCTGCCGAGAGCCCGGAGCCCGAAGCCGTGCTCGAGTTCCTGGAGAGCCGGGGCATCCCGTTCACCACCTGGGCCGGCTGGTACCGGCTGGACGCGCACGAGCGGTCGCTCGGTGAGCCCGAGGGCCGCGAGCGGGTCAAGGTCGTCGAGCGCGAGGACATGTTGCGCGCCAGCGAACCGAACAAGGTCTGAATGGTGGCCCGCTCCTCCCGGTCCATGGTTGGGAGGAGCGAATGCCCCGACATCTCAGGCATGCTGTAGCAGTGTTCGACGCCCATGTGCACATCATCGATCCGCGGTTTCCGCTGACCGAGAACGAAGGCTACCTACCGGAGCCCTATACCGTCGCCGACTATCGGCGGCGGATGACCCGGTTCCGGCCTTCCGGTGGCGCGGTGGTGAGCGCTTCGTTCCAGGGGAACGATCAGAGCTATCTGCGGGCCGCCCTCGCCGAACTCGGCCCCGGTTGGGTCGGGGTGACCCGGCTGGATCTCGACGCCACCGACGCCGAGATCTTCGATCTGCACGAGGCCGGAGTGCGTGCGGTCCGGTTCAACCTCAAACGCGCGGCAGCCGATATCGCGAGTATGACCCGCCAGGCGTTGCGCGCCCATGAACTGGCCGGTTGGCATGTGGAGATCTATGTGGACGGCCAGATGCTGGCCTCACTGCAACCGGTGATCCTGAAACTGCCGAAGGTCTCCGTCGACCACCTCGGAATGTCCGAGGAGGGTATGTCGTATCTGCTGAATCTGGTCGACCGCGGTGCGCGGGTGAAGGCGACCGGTTTCGGCAGGGTCGATATGAATGTCGCTACGGCGCTGCGCCGGATCCACGCGGTCAATCCGGCGGCGCTGATGTTCGGCAGCGATCTGCCGGGCACGCGTGCGGGTCGGCCGTTCCGGGAATCGGATGTGGAGCTGATCTGCGATGTGGTCGGCACCGATATGAACGCGGTGTTGGAAGACAATGCCCGCGCGTTCTACGGCTTGCCCGCGATCGATCGAACCGCCGAGGATCCGACGCCGACGCTGCCGCTGTTCGTTCCGCCGCGCGACGGCCGGCCCGCGGCCCACGACGGAACTACTCGCCCGCTACCGATCATTCAGCAGCGGCCGGGCCCGGGCTGATCCGGCGGTTCGAGGTGATCACGCCGCGATCGCGCCGATCACCCAGACCCCGCTCGCCAGCAGCGCGCCCAATAGTTCCACCAGGATCGAGAGCCCGACACCTTTGATCGCATGTTTGCTCGACACCCATGCCTGCCGGTTGTCGGGGAGGCGCTGCAATTCCGAAAGGTAGACGCCCACCACGAAACCCACGAACAGGCCGACGACGGGTATCACGAAGAATCCGGCGATCCCGACGAGGCCGCCGAGCAGCAGTGTCCGGTTCGGTACGCCGGCTTCCTTCAACTTCTGCCCCGGCCAGGTGTATTTCACGACCCCCGAGATGACCAGCAGGACGGTACTGATCGCCAGGACGGCCCATGCTGTCGTACCGCCGGTGACGAACGCCCAGACGGCGATCGCCCCGAAGATCAAGATCACCCCCGGCAGGATCGGCACCACGATACCGACCAGCCCGACCAGAATCACCAGGCCGACAACGATTTCTCCCCATACGCTCACCGCACCAAACTAGCCCGGATCCGGCCCTGCCGCCGGGGCGTGCGGCGCCGGGAGCACGAACCGGATCGGTGATCTCGGGGCCAGTTCGATCGCGAGTTCGTGCTCTCCGGGTGGAAGCGTTGGGCGGCAACCTCTTCGGCGCCGGATTACCGGAGATGAGTCGAACGCATCGCTCGTAGCGCGAAATTCGTTACACATCCGGCCGATCCAGCTGCCCGGTGGTGCCGAATACAAGATGGTATGTCTCATAGCTTCAAGCCATAACTGCTGTTCAAGCGGTACGGTCGATCGCTCTGTCGGCTGTCGGGGGCTTGGGTGAGAGCGCAACCGTAGAAGTCCGGGCGACCGCTCGGGCGGCAACGAAATCAGAGAAACGAGGATTGAAATGGGACTGCTCGGTGGTCTGCTGGATCTCGTCGGTAGCGTCGTCACGAACCTCGCCGGTGTTGTCGGCGGTCTCGGCGGCGTGCTGTTCTGAGTAGGTCGTCTCGCCGCCGGTTGTGCTCGTGAAAACTGCATCTGACGAGCGCTTCCGTTCGGGCGAATTCTATGTGGGTTGCCCGCTTCGGCCGATCGCCGAGTGGTGAGGGCCGGGGCGGGCATTCCGACGTAGCAACTCTTTTGTGCTGGGTACGGCCGATTCTTGTCGGCGCATTCGCTTCGCGGTGAGGAGTTCCGTTGCTTCTGAGTGTTGTCGGACAGCTTGTCGGCACTGTACTGGATCTCGTGGTCGGGTTGCTCGTTCCCTAGCGAGCCTGCCCGAGGTCGACCGCCGCTCGGCGCCGTCTGCGTTCTGATTGATCCGGAGGTCTGGATGAGCTGCGCCCGCGCGGTGCTCCCACGAGTGGTATCCGTTGTCATCGGCGCGGTGACAGCAGCGGTCGCGACCTTGACGTTCGGGCCACCTTCGATCGCCAGGGCACAGGACGGGGTCGAGGTCGCGCTGGCGGAGGCCGGGGGCTGCCCCGGCCTTTTCGTTCTCGGTGTGCAGGGGACCGGGCAGTCGACGCCGAATTCACCGGTCGCGGCGGACGCGGGTCTGCTTTCCCTGGTGCTCGGTCCATTGACCGAGATGTTGAGCGGACCCACTGTGGGCCGCGCCTACGTCCCTTATCTGGCCGGTTTCGGCGGTGCGCTTCCCGGGGCGACGTCGGCGCCGTATTCGGTCTCGGCCGAAGAAGGGCTCGGGCGACTGCGAGATATGGCTGCCGAGGTGACCGATCACTGCCCGCGCTCGCAGCTGGGATTGATCGGCTACTCGCAGGGCGCGCACGTTGTCTCGATGTTCGCCCGTGAGGTCGGTACCGGACAGAGTGTGATATCCGCCGACCGGATCGCGGCGGTGGCGCTGCTGGCCGACCCCACCCGCGCGCCCGGGGCCGGGGTGTTCCCCGGGCTGCCCGATACCGCGCGCCCGGAGCCGGCACCAGGCACGACAGGTGCGGAACTGGGTGCGTTGCAGGAATTTCCACAGCATCCCGCGCCGGGCGGCGGTATCGGCCCGTTGCGCGATATCGCCCCGGACTTCGGGGAACTCACCGGCCGCGTGGCCTCGATGTGCCTGCCCGGTGACCTTGCCTGTGACGCCCCCACCGATGCGCCGCTCCTGCATATGGTGGTCAATATTCTCGGCCAGGCCGAGCTCATCCCTTCGGACCCGGTGACCGCGCTGTCGTCGATTGCCGACGGCTTCTCGGCGACTCTGGGGCGGACCGCGACCGCAGTCGTCACTCATGATCTGCGCGGATACTCCCTGGGCACACTGCGGTTGACACCGGAGAAGCCGCTCGGTGTCCGGCTGGCCGAAGCGGCCGACCCGCGTTCGGTCAGCGAACCGCAGGCCCGCGAAGCACTGTTGAAGCTGGGTACCAGCGCGCTCAACACCCTGCTGGCGATCATCGGTATCGCCCTCGAACCCGCCGAGGTCGCCGCCGTCGCCACCGCCCCGGACCCGCTGAGCGGCCTCGACCGCGCGACCACCGCCCTCATCGACGCCGTGCGCCGCCCGCTGCCGCGGCGCACCGTGTTCAACCTGGTCACCAAAACATTCGACGCACTCGGTCAATTGAGTGCCGAGAACGCCGAACTCCTCGACCCCGTGCTGTGGCTGCGGTACGCCGATACCGTCCGCAAACACGGTGACTACTTTCACGCCGGCTACACCGCTGACGGTCGCCCGGCCACCGACCTGGTGTTGCAGTGGTTCGCCGCCGTCGCCGAGGATCTCGCCACCAACCGCATACCCGAACCCGCCCCGGGCCGAGCGGCTCCCGCCGGGCCGGCCCTTGATGAATCCGGCGGCGCGCCGGCCCCCCGGCCGCCCGGACCCCAACAGCCCGCGCCTCGATTGCCGGTACCGCAGCAGCCGCCTCCGCCCGTGGTCCAGCCGGAAATCCGCAACGTCGCGGTCGGCGCCGGAGCGCAGCCGCAGCCTCGTGCCGATGCCGCCGCCCAGCGCCCGCCGTACGATTTCGGCCCGTATCTACTGGGACTGGTACTGCTGGGAGCGCTATCGGCGGGCGCGTGCAGCGCCATCCGGATCGCGCACCGGTGGCACGGTCTACGCCAGGTCACGGCCACGGGCCGACCGCGGCCACCGGGCAGCCCTCGCCACAGCAGGTGAATCGCCCACCGCTGACCTCGGTGAGTTCGCGGTGTTCTGGCCCTCGACCGTCCGCCTCGGCCGAAGCAATGGCCGCGTAGCCCGGCTTGCGCATCCGTCCGGTGGCGATCAGGACCTCGGCCTCGCCCAGGTTGATCTGCGACCACAGGCTCTTCGGGCGGCGGGGTGAGTAGCGCTGGAGATAGTGGCCGGCGTCGAGGTCGCGGCGGCTGTCGATCCAGCCGTAGCAGGGGGCGACGTCGAGGGACCGGCACATCACGCGGTGTCGCGTGCCCGGGCCGGGCGTGCGGCTCGATCAGAACAGGGTCGGTTCGCCGAAGCCCGGGGTGCGCTCGATCGCCAGCAGCTTCGATTTCGTATCGACACCGCCCGGCGCCGAGAAACCGTGCAGCGAGTGGTCGGCGGCCAGGACACGGTGGCAGGGCACGATGAGGGGGATCGGATTGCTGCCCAGCGCCTGTCCTACCGCCTGTGCCGCACCTACCGCGCCACAGCACCGGGCGATCTCTCCGTAGCTGAGAGTGTGGCCCGGGTCGATGGCCCGGGTGACGGAGTACACCGCCCGGTGGAATTCCGGAAGCCCGGCGAGGTCCAGGGGTATCCAGCGGAGGTCGTCGAGATCGCCGTCGAGGTGGGCACGGATCCGGGCGATCGTCTCGGCGCGCGGGCCGTCGGCCGGTACCGGGATCGGGCGGGCGTCGTCGCCGATGAGCCGGGTGGTGCCGGGATCGTGGCCGGGTAGCTGGAAGCGGGCTACGGCGCCCGCCCGCCAGGCGATGGCGCAGCGACCGATGGCGGTGTCGAAATCCGTCGCGTCCAATGGCGCGACCGTGCTGTCCGGCATATCCACAGTCTGCTCGCGCCCACCGACAGCGGATAGGTTCGAGCCGGACGGCACCGACCCCGTGACTCCGACGGCCCTGTTGTCATACTGTCAATATGTCCCGCGGGGCAGAAACTGGATCGACGACGAACCGAGGTAGGGCGTGAGCACACCATCCACCGCCACCGAGCGGGGCCCGCTCGCGGGCATTCGCGTGATCGAACTGGCCGGGATCGGCCCGGGTCCGCACGCCGCGCTGCTGCTGGCCGATCTCGGCGCCGACGTGGTCCGGATTCAGCGGGCCGGGCAACTGCCCGGCGGAGCCGACCGTCCACAGCTGCGCGGCCGCACGATCGTGGAGGCGAACCTCAAGGACCCGGCGGATATCGCGAAGGTGCTCGCCCTGGTGGAGAAGGCCGATGTCTTCATCGAAGGATTCCGGCCCGGCGTCACCGAGCGGATGGGACTCGGACCCGACGACCTGCTCGGCCGTAACCCGCGCCTGGTCTACGGGCGGATGACCGGTTGGGGGCAGGAGGGTCCGCTGTCCGACCGCGCCGGGCACGACATCAACTACATCAGTCTCACCGGTGTCCTGCACGCCATCGGCCGCAAGGGCGAACGGCCGGTGCCCCCGCTGAACATGGTCGGTGATTTCGGCGGCGGTTCCATGTTCCTGGTCTTCGGTGTCCTGGCCGCCCTGGTGGAACGCCAGAACTCCGGTAAGGGCCAGGTCATCGATGCCGCGATGGTCGACGGCACACTCGCGCTGTCGAATATGATCTGGGCCTTCCGCGGTACCGGCGCCTGGTCGTCGGAACGCGGTACGAACCTGCTCGACACCGGTATGTCGTTCTACGACACCTACGAGACCTCCGACGGCAAATACATGGCCGTAGGCGCCATCGAACCGCAGTTCTACGCCCAGCTGCTGGCCGGTCTGGAGATCGACCCCGAGGGGCTGCCCTTCCAGATGGACCCGGCCGGACAGGACACGCTGAAGAAGCTTTTCACCGAGAAGTTCCGGAGCAAGACCCGCGACGAATGGGCCGCGATCTTCACCGGCACCGACGCCTGCGTGAGCCCGGTGCTCACCTTCGACGAGGCGAGCGCGAACGAACATATCGCCGCCCGCGGTTCGCTCATCGAACTGGACAACGTCACCCAGCACGCGCCGGCGCCCCGCTTCTCCCGTACCCCGAACGGTGTGCCCACCCCGCCGCCGAACGAGGCGACCCCGATCGACACGATCTGGACGGACTGAACACCGGACGGAGGGCCGGGCCGGTACCGGCTCTCCACCGGGCGCACCGGGAGAGAGCGGATTGCTACGGTTCGGGGATCAGCGCGAACGCGTCGAACCGGCGGCCCCGTAGCCGAGCCGGTGCCGGAGCGCCGCGCGCTACGCCGGACAGGTCGTAGAAGGTCGCGCTGGCCGACCCGGTGAACGTGTCGAGGCCCACCTCCACATCGAATCGGACGATTCCCCGGCTCACCGAATCCGGATCCTGCCGATCCACGGTGAACTCGACGAATGCCCCGCGCACTCGGGACCCGTCGGCGCGCCAGGTACCCATACCGTTGCTGTCGCTGGACATCCGGTTCCCGGAATCGGGGTTCGACTGCAGCATGGTGCCGTCGGCGTGGAAGGTCATGACGTGGTATTCGAAAGGTGCGCCCTCCACGACCACCTCCCACACTCCGGTGATACCGCGGCCTTTCACGCTCCGCACACCCGGGCCAGCAGTTCGATGCCGTGATCGATCCGATCGACCGGTGCGCCGGCGAAACTGAGTCGCATCGCCGAACTCGGTGCCTCCTGGGCGAAGAACGCGGAGCCGGGCAGGAACGCCACTCCGGATTCGAGCGCCGGCGCCAATAGGGCATCGGTGTCCAGGCCGGGCGGGCCCTCCAGCCAGAGGAACATTCCGCCTTCCGGTTCGGTCCAGTGATATTCGCCCGGGAAATGCCGGGCCAGCGCAGCAGTCATCGTCTCCAGTTTCGCCGCATACGATTCTTTCAGCAGATCGAGATGGTCCGCTGCCGCGGCCCCGGCCAGGAACCGCGCCGCTATCGCCTGGGCGAACGCCGAGGTCTGCATATCGATCCCCTGTTTGAGAGCGAGCACCGAGTCGACGAGTTCGGTGGGTAGGACCTCGATTCCGATCCGCAGGGCCGGAGCCAGTGTCTTGGACAGCGAGGTGATGTAGACAGTGTGGTCCGGCGCGAACGACCAGAAGGCGGGTACTGAGGTCCCACGGTATCGCAGGTCGGAGTACACATCGTCTTCGACGACGAGGGCGCCCCGACGCTCGACGATATCGGCGATCGCGGCCCGCCGGCCCCCGGACATGGTGCGCCCGGTCGGATTCTGGAACGTCGGCAGCAGATAGACGAACGCCACATCCAGATCGGCCAGTGCTTTATCCAATGCCGCCGGCAGCATCCCTTCGGCATCGGATCCGACCTCGCGCACCCGGGCGCCGTGGCTGTGGAAAACCTTGACCGCCGGACCGTAGGTCGGCGCTTCCACCAGCACCACCGCGCCGGGCTCCAGCAATGCCATACACAGATTGTGCAGTGCCCCGGAACCACCCGTCGCGATGTGCAGCCGATCCGCCGGGCAGTCGATACCGCGACCGGACAACAGGACCCGGGCCTGCTCCAGCAGCGGCGGGAACCCCCTGGTGACGCCGTATTGCAGCGCGGTGCTCCCGTACTCGGCCAATACCTCGGCCGCCAGCGCCGCGACGGTATCGACCGGAAGGAGTCCGGGGTCGGGGGCGCCGACCGCGAATGGGATCACTTCCGGACGCCGGGCCAGCACCGCGAACGCCTCATCGATCGGCCCACTGCGCACGACCGGGCGCCGCCGCGCCCGCAGGATCGCGGTCATGCTGGATCCTTCCCGGCTTCATGGGGAACTCGGCCCCTCACGCTGCGGCGCGTTCCCGCTGCAACCGCGCCCCGATCTCGCCGGCGGCCTCGTCGAACTCCGGTGTCAGGACGAGGTCTTCGCTGAACTTCGGGTCGGTGCGGATATCGAGGGCGACCAGATCGTCGGCGGCGCTCAGATTCACGGCGACGTGCACGACACCGGCCGGGATATAGAGGAATTCACCGGGGCCGTGCACGTGCGGTACCAGGTCCGGGCCGATCAGTGTCGCGGCGTTGCCCCGGGTGCATACCACGATCGTCTCGGAGTGCGCGTGATAGTGTGCCCGCGCGACCTTTCCCGGCGGCATGTTCACCAGGCCCGCGGAGATCGCTTCGGTGCCGCAGGTCTCGGCGGTGACGCAGGGAACCAGGAACTGGTTGTGCGGGCCCACGGTCTCCTGGATATCGGCTGCGGATACGACGCGAGCGGTGTTGACCAGGTCATTCATTCGAACTGCTTTCGCTGATGGTTCGGTCGCGGCTTCACGCCGAAGGCTACGACCGTCGCCGGTCCGGAGACATCCGCCGTTCGAACCGGGAATATGGGTACTGCGGGCCGCCGGAATCCGGCCGGAACACGTTGTCCGAGAACGCCCGAGCGCGTCGGATCAGAACCACGTGGTCGGCCGGATGTAATTGGCCAGATCGACCAGCGCATAGCGGTGGCGTCGGCCGGGAGCCAGGCGGGCGAGGGTGCGCAATCCCGACTCGGCGCTGTCGCGCAACGCGTGCTCGGTGAACGCGACTCCCATGATCGGCGGTCGCGGCCGCTCCGGGGTGTTACCGGCCTGCAGCCAGGCCAGCGCGGTGCCCAGCACCATGACCCGCAGCTGTACGGCCCGGCGTTCATCCGGAGGCAGCGCTTCCACTCGGGCCGCCGCCTCACGCACTGTGTTCTCCCGCAGTGCGGCCACGGGCGCGCTGGTGAGCAGCAGCAGTACTACGGTCATTCGGGCAGTGGTGAAGTAGCGGGAGGAGCCGGGCACCTCGTCCAGCGCGGCGATGGCTTCCGGGTGGCGTCCGGCCGCGGTGAGCAGGCGCGCCGAACCGAACGCCGCGCTCACCAGGCCGTGATCGGTGCGCCAAGCGGTGGCGTAGAAATTCTCGGCGTAGTCGCGCCAGGCGCGAGTCTCGTCGGGTTCCCAGTGCTGGAGTACGAGTTCGGCGGTGGCGGCCAGCGCCAGCTTCGGTGCCAGTTCGCCCGGTAGCACCCGGAGCACGGCATCGAACGCGGAATAAGCCTTCTCGTAGTCCTTCTCGCGTAACCCGGCCAAACCGGTATACCAGTCGATACGCCAATCCCGGCGGGCGGTCCGCGGTATCGCGTCGAGCAGCTCGGTGGCCTCGGCGACACGATCGGTGTCCAGCAGAATCCGAGCTTCGGCCAGGCGCAGTTCGCGTTCCAGATTCTCCGGCGCCGCCACAGGATCCTCGACGAGTTGCTCGCGTGCCTCGTGCAGCGCGGCCAGTGCCTGGTCGGGATCAGATTGCAAGGTGTCGGTCAGCCGGGCGGCGGCCGGATCGGTGCGGGGCAGCATCGGGATCGGCAGCGCGGCGGCGATATCGGTGGCCGATAGCCGAGTGTCACGTGCGAGGCCGTCGGCGAAGGCGTCCGTCTGACCGATCAGCTCCTGTGCGCCGAACGCGCTGCGCTGTTTGCCGAAAACCGTGGACCGGTGCGGCCGCTCCACACCGGTATCGAGTGCCAGGATCTCCCGTAACACCCCGGACAGCTGGTCGGCCATGGCGCCGGCCGAGGGGAACCGGCGGTTCGCGTCGGTATCGGTGGCGCACAGCAGCAGCCGATGGAACGATTCGTAGCGAGCCAGGATCGGCTCGTCCTCCGGTGTGGGCAGACCGTCTCGATAGGCGCCGTGCTCGGTGGGCATGTTCAGGGTGAGCACGGCGAGCGTGCGGCCGACCGTATAGATATCGGACGCGATCGTAGGCCCGGTCCGGGCGATTTCCGGCGCTTGGAAACCGCGTGTTCCGTACAGGTTCCCGTAGGCCTCGATCGGCGCGACCGCACCCAGATCGAGCAGTTTGACCTGATCCTCGGTCACCATGATGTTGTCGGGTTTGAGGTCGTTGTAGGTGAGGCCGGTCGCGTGCAGATAGTCCAGCGCGGGCAGTACTTCCAAGATGTAGGCGATGGCCTGCGCCACCGGGATCCGTTCGGGACGGACGTGATCGTCGAGCATGCCGCGCAGGGAACGGCCGCCCACGTACTCCATCACGATGAACCCGATCGGTTCCCCGCCGGGTGGGAGATGCTCGACGAAATTGTGGATCTTCACGATGCCGGGATGCGCGACCTCGGCCAGGAACTCTCGTTCCGCGACGGCCACCGCCTGCGCCTCGATATCGTCGGCATGCAGCAGCCCCTTGAGCACTACCCAGCGGTCGCTGACATTGCGGTCGACGGCGAGATAGATCCAGCCCAGCCCGCCGTGCGCGAGACAACCCTGGACCTCGTACTGCGCGGCCACCATATCGCCGGGGTCCAGGGTCGGGCGGAAATCGTAGGCGGCATCGCAATTCGGGCAGATCCCCCGTGTGGTGGCCGGGCGGCTCGCGCTCGCCCGGCCCACAGGTTTACCGCAGCGCCAGCAGAACCGCTTGCCCTCCGCGACGGCCGGGTCGGCCAGTACGGCGGCGACCGGGTCGGCCGCTTCGACGGGTGGGATCTCGACCAACCCCGCGACGAGGGTGCGCACTGTGGGCCGAGAGCGTACGGTGCGAGAGCTGCGGCCGGTGCGCAGTTGAGACCCGCTACCGCGCCCGGAATCCGCGGCCGAGCCTCTGCTCGCTCCCGTACCGGTACCCGAGGACGCCGCGTCCGCCGTCCTGCCCGGGTACGCGGCGGTACCCGCGACGGCTGCTGTTTCCGGAGCGGGGGCGGTATTCGAGACTGCCGCCGTTGTCCCGGCGACAGCGGTACCTGCGACCGCGGCTGTCTCCGGGGTGTGGGTCGATCCGGTGTCCGGGGTCGCCTCGCCCCCGTGCGACTCTCGTTCGTTTCTGGCCCGCCCGGCCCCGAGCTGGGTGGCCGCACTCGGAGTCTCGTCCGTCGCCAAGGCGATCAGTCCCGATAGGCCGGCGGCGGGGGTCCGGGGGAGGGGCCGAGGGCCGACAGCCACTGGTTGTAGAGGCGGTTCCAGGTACCGTCCGCGCGGATACGGTCGAGGGTGCCGTTGACGAACCGCACCAGATCCTCGTCCCCCTTGGGGATGCCGATCCCGTACGGTTCCTCGCTGATACTCGGGCCCACCAGTTCGGTGTAGGGGTCCTGTTCGGCGATACCGGCCAGGATCGTGTCGTCGGTGCTCACCGCGTCGACCTGCCGTTGCTGCAGTACCACCAGACAGTCGGCCCAGGTGGGCACGGTGAGAACGGAAGCGTCCGGCTGGATCTGGCTGATACGTTCCAGCGAGGTGGTGTTGCGGATCGTGCACACCCGTTTGTTCGCCAGATCCTTCAGACTCCGGATCCCGGAGTCCTGCATCGCCAGTACTCGCTGATTTGCCTTCAGATACACGGTGGAGAAGGCGATCCGTTCCAGTCGCGTGCAGGTGATGGTCATGGTCTTGACCACCATATCCACCCGGTGCTCGATCAGCGCCGCTTCGCGGTCCTCGGAACTCAGGCTGCGATACTCGATCCGCTCGGGGTCGCCGAACAGGTCCCGGGCCACCTCGCGGGCGATATCGGCGTCGAAACCGACGATCACACCGCTCTCCGGATCCCGGAAACTGAACAGGTTGCTGCCGGTGTCCAAGCCGACCACCAGCCGGCCGCGGGCCCGGATCCGGTCCAGGGCCGGACCCCTCGCGCCCGGGCCGGTGGGGCGCAGACCTGCGGTCGGGTCACCACAGTCGGCGGGCTCGCGGGGGAGGGGTAGCGGACCGTCGGCCTCCATCGCCGTCGCCTGCGCGGGTAACGGTGGCGAGGCGTAGTCGCTGTGCGGGAGCTCGCTGTGCGGGCCCGGGCCGGTGGCGCAACCGGTAAGGAGTAGCGCGGTACACGCCACCCCGGCCAGCAGCCGCCACGATCGCCACGCCCGCCGCCGGGGGGCCGCCGGTCGGGCCGGGTTTCGCGCAAACCTCATCGATACTCCCGCAGTCTTGGCCAGATGCCGAAGGCGATATACGCCGCGGCGGCGATACCGAGGATCAACGCACCCGGCGCCAGATAGTCGAGTACCCGGGCGCTGTGGAAAATATTGCTGCGAAGTGTTTCCCGGTTCTCGGTGATACCGCTGCCCAGCGCCTTGTCCAGGGATTCCACATGGACGGTCGCGTTCTCGGCGCCGGGCGCGGTGGCGATTGTGGCCGCGCGGGCGAATTCCCCGCGGTTGAGTGCCTCGTTCATCCGCTGATGTGCGGCCAGCCAGTGCAGCAGGGCGGTGCGCGCGTCGACGGTGGCCCGGTCGGTATGACCGGCGAGCAATTCGTTGAGCCGGGTGATGTTGGCGTCGAAGGCGTGGTCGTAGTCGCCGGTGGCGTCCCGGCGCACCAGTTTCAGGGTCTCCGCCGAACGCGCCCGCTGTGCGAGGATCCGGCTCTCGGTGAGACGGGCGGCGGGCACCGTACCGTCGGCGCGCCCGCTGGACATCGCCACCGACGAAACCGATCCGGCGATCACGGTCCACAACATGAGGATCATCAGCGCACCCGAAGCCAGTAGCAGGCCCGGGTTCAAGGTCCGATGCCAGCGCCGAGCCAGCAGCCGTTGCCCCCAGAAGAGCGCGATCACGGTGATCACCAGCAGCATTATCGCGAACCACGGTGGCCGCACGTGCCGGTCCTGGGCGGTGTCCACCCCGGCCGCGCGCCGCACGTACAACTGTTCCGCCGCCGGTAGCAGCACCGTCTGCATATGCGACGACGCCTCGCTCAGATACGCCGCGCCGACAGGATGACCTTCGCGGTTGTTCGCGCGCGCGGTCTCCACCAGGCCCGAGTACACGGGCAAGCCGGACCCGATCCCCATCCGTTGCTCGATGTCCCGCGCGTCGTCACCGGACAGCGTCACCAGGTCGGCTCCCGCTTCCCCCAGCGCCTGGCTGTAGCGGGAGCGCACCTGCTCGGGTTCCAGGCCGCCGGAGATGAACGCCGTGGCGGCGGCCGCATCGGCGACCGAGAGCGAGGTGTAGAGCCGATGTGCCGTGTTCGCATCGGGTTCGGTGTGGGCGAGCAGGATATCGAGATCGCGCTGGCGGTCGTGCACAGCACCCGCCGTGATCGCCCCCGATCCCACACACAGCACGACCAGTAGCAGGCCCACCCCGAGCAACCGCCCTGGCGACGATTGCGCGAACAGGCGTAACCGTGCCGGATTCAACCACTTCGAGGCCTGCGCGAACCGGGGGCGGACGATGCTCGCTCGCCCGGCGGCCGACGCCGGTTCCGGGTGGGCCGGGTCGGGTTCGGGTACCACCCGATCCACCGCCAACCGCGTCATGTCCACCCTCCAACTCTGGGCGCCGTGTGCGCTGTATCGCTTCGCCGGTGCCGCGCGAGATCACTCACACCGCGCCTATGAGCGTATTCGGTATTGTCCACGCGCGCGCCCCGGACCTCCACAACGCCTCATTCGCACCGTGTGGTGGGGCAGGATGGAGGCGACGGTCGACGAGGGTGGTGCGAGATGCGTGGTGATGGTGACGGGTGGTCGATAAGCCCGGGTGGTGTGCGGCACTGGGGCCTGTTCGGTGCGGCTGGATTGCTGCTACGCGCCCCGCTCGGTACCGGTGGTTCGGCGGTGTTGCTACAGCATCGCGCCCTATGGAGCCATCAGGGCGGCACCTGGGCGCTGCCGGGCGGTGCGCGCGACAGCGACGAGACGGCGGTGCACGCGGCGGTCCGGGAAGCCGACGAGGAGGCCGGGATCAACGCCGCCGATATCCGGGTGCGCGCCGAACGGCTCACCGCCGCCGCCCCGAGCGGCTGGACCTACACCACCGTGATCGCCGATGCCGGTAAACCGCTGCCGGTACGCCCGAACATGGAGAGCGTGGAACTGGCCTGGGTTCCCGAGGACGAGGTGGATCAGCGTCCACTGCATGCCGGTTTCGCGGACGCCTGGCCCGGCCTGCGGGCCACCTTCGCCCGGATGGACACCGATGAGTGCACACCGTCCGAAGCGGCGGAGTTGGTCGCGACCCTGCCGCGCACGGTCGACCTGGGTGAGGAATTCGTCTGGTTGCACGCCGAACCGGGCGGCCCGGGTGAGCGCGCGGTGCTGTTGAACCCCCCATACCCTCCGGAGAATCCGGAGCCGAGCGGTTCCCCGAATCCGGTGGGCGGGGTGGGCGATCCGGGAGCGGGGCGCGGCGGAGCCGCCTCGGCGGATGCCCGGGTGCTGGGAATTCCGCGCAGCGCGGTGCTGGGATCCGGGGACTGAGATGGATTTCGTCGCCGACGAAGCCCGGCGCGCGGGCCGCCCGTATGTACTGCTGTCGGTCGCGATGAGTGTCGACGGCTATATCGACGATACGGAGCCCGAACGTCTGCTGCTGTCCAACGACGCCGATTTCGACCGCGTGGACGGGGTCCGGGCCTGGTCGGACGCCATCCTCGTCGGGGCCGAGACCGTCCGGCGCGACGATCCACGGCTGATCGTGCGGGACGAGTCGCGTCGCGCGGAGCGGGTCGCCGCGGGCCGGACGGAGTACCCCCGGAAGGTGACGGTCACCGCGAGCGGCGATCTGGATCCCGAGGCGCGTTTCTGGCGCTACGGCACCGCGGAACACGCACCGCTCGTGTACACGAGCGAGGCCGGTGCGCGTCGGTTACGTGACCGTCTGTCCGAACCGGCCGAGATCGTGGTACTCGGCCCGGACCTGGAATTCGGGCCGTTGCTCGATGATCTCGGTGCCCGGGGTATCGGGCGGCTGATGGTGGAGGGCGGTGGCCGGATCCATACCGCCTTCCTGGCCGGTGCCCTGGCCGACGAGCTCCGACTCGCCATCGGGCCTGCTCTCGTGGGCGACCCGGCCGCACCGCGTTTTCTGCACGCCGCCCGGTTCCCGGGTGGCTCCGTCCACCGGATGCGACTGGTCGATATCGACCGGCTCGGTGATGTGGCAGTGTTGCGGTATCGACTCTAGGCGTACCTCCGCTCCGGCCGTGCGCGGGCTGCGGACGGGCTACGCCCGACAGTGCCCTCCAGGAGGCCCCGGTGCCCGCACTCGATCACCACTACTGGATGAACCGGGCGATCGATCTCTCCCGGCGGAGTCCGCAGGCACCCGGTGCTTTCTCGGTGGGCGCGGTGATCGTCGCCGACGGTGTCGAGATCGCCACCGGTTACTCTCGGGAATCCGATCCGAAGGTGCACGCCGAGGAATCCGCGCTGGACAAACTGAGTGCGGACGATCCACGGCTGCGGCAAGCCACCCTCTACAGCACCCTGGAGCCCTGTTCGGAGCGGGCGACCAAGACGCGGCTGCCGTGTACCGACCGGGTGCTCGCCGCCGGGATCCCGATGGTGGTGATCGCGTGGCGGGAGCCGTCCACCTTCGTCGAGAACTGTGTGGGGGTGGAGAAGTTGCGCGAGCGAGGTGTCCGCGTACTCGAACTTCCCGACCTGGCCGATGCCGCCATGGCGGTGAACCGGCATCTCGACCTGTAGGGCGCGATCGCGCACGGCGAGATGCGAGCCGTCACCGCAGGCAGGAGGGACCGAACAGGGCTTTCAGTTCGCCCATCAGCGCGGATGAGGCGGTCACCCGGAATCGGGGATCCAGGGCAAGCAGCCGGGGACCGCGAGCTCCGATCAGTTCGATCCGGAGATCGGTGGGGCCCGGATGACGTTGCAGGGTTTCGCGCAGGGCGCGGACCGTATGCGGGGTGCAGGCCGCCACGGTGAGGGCGAGAGTGAGGGGGCAACCGGCGGCCCCCGCGGTGAGGTCCGGGGTGCTCACCTGATCACCCAGCAGCGACTGCCGTCCGTCGCGGATGCTGACCGTCGCGGTGACCACCACGACGGCGTCCTCGGTGAGATAACCGGCGGCCGTGGCGTAGGCGGCGGGGAAGAAGAGGATCTCGGTACCGGCCTCCAGATCTTCCAGGCGGGTCACCGCCCAGGGGTCGCCTTTGCGGGTGACCCGGCGGTCCACCGCCGCGATGATTCCGGCCACTCGCACTCGGCGGCCGTGCGGTACGCGGCCGTCCAGCAGGGCGGCGATCGGAGTGTCGCCGGTGGCGGCGAGCGCGGTCGCGATCTCGTCGAGCGGATGCCCGGACACGTAGAGCCCGAGCATCTCCCGTTCATAACCCAATCGTTCCCGGGTGTCCCATTCCTCTTCGGGTACGGGCAGATCGAAGAGGGACGCGTTCGTATCGGGATCGGCGGTGGCGCCGGAGAAAAGATCGAACTGTCCACGCGCGGCGGCCTTCTTGGTGACCGTCACCGCATCGATCGCCTCGCCGTGGATCGAGAACAGACCTTTGCGAGGGTGACCGAGTGATTCGAAGGCCCCGGCCTTGATCAGTGATTCGACCACCTTCCGGGTACACGCCACGCCGTCGGCCTTGGCCAGATAGTCGGAGAAGCCGGTGAACTCACCGGCCGACTCGCGTGCCCGGATCACTGCCCGCACCACCGGATCCCCGACATTGCGGACGGCCCCCAGCCCGAAGCGGATATCGGATCCGACACTGGTGAACGTGGCCGCCGACTGGTTCACATCGGGCGGCAGCACTCGGATCCCGCGCTTCCGGCAATCGGCGAGATAGATCGCCGATTTGTCCTTGTCGTCGCCGACCGAGGTGAGCAGGGCTGCCATGAACTCGGCCGGATGGTTGGTCTTGAGGTAGGCGGTCCAGTACATCACCAGGCTGTAACCGGCGGCATGGGACTTGTTGTACGCGTAACCGGCGAAGGGCAGCACCGCCTCCCAGAGCGCGGTCACCGCCTCGTCGCGGTAGCCGTTGCCGCGCATACCGTCCCGGAAGTTCTCGAACTCCATGGCCAGCACTTCCGGTTTCTTCTTCCCCATCGCGCGGCGCAGCAGGTCGGCCTGGCCCAGGGAATAGCCGGCGACCTGCTGGGCGATTTGCATGATCTGCTCCTGATAGACGATCAGCGCGTAGGTCTCGGCGAGGATCTCGCGTAGTGGTTCGTCGAGTTCGGCATGGATCGGTGTCACCGCTTCCCGCCCGTTCTTGCGATCGGCGTAGGACCAGTGGGCCCCCACGCCCATCGGTCCGGGCCGATACAGCGCGTTGGAGGCCACCAGATCGTTGAACTCGGTGGGTGCCATGCGCAGCAGCAGTTCCCGCATACCGGCCGAATCCATTTGGAAGACTCCGAGATTGTCGCCACGCGCCAGCATGGCGTAGGTGGGTTCGTCGGCGAGGGCCAGCGTGTCCAGATCGATCTCGATCCCGCGGTTGGCACGGATATTGTCGAGGCAGTCGCCGATCACGGTCAGCGTTCGCAGCCCCAGGAAATCCATTTTGAGCAGGCCCACGGCCTCACACGACGGATAGTCCCAGCCGGTGATGATCGCGCCGTCCTGCGGCCGCTTCCACAGCGGCACGGTATCGAGCAACGGTTCGCTGGACAGGATCACCGCGCAGGCGTGCACTCCGGCACCGCGGACCATCCCCTCGAGCCCGACCGCGGTGTCGTAGATCCGCCGCATATCCGGATCGGACTCGATGAGGGCCCGCACCTCCGCGGCTTCGCCGTAGCGTTCGTGGGCGGGATCGGTGATTCCCGATACCGGAATATCCTTGGCGGCCATCGCGGGCGGCAGCGCCTTGGTGATCCGGTCGGCGAGCGCGAAGCCGGGCTGACCGAACTGCACGCGGGCGGCGTCCTTGATCGCCGCTTTGGTCTTGATCGTGCCGAAGGTGATCACCTGGGCGACCTTGTCCGCGCCCCAGCGTTCGGTGGCGTAGCGGATCATCTCACCGCGCCGGCGGTCGTCGAAATCGATATCGATATCGGGGGCCGACGGACGTTCGGGGTTGAGGAAGCGTTCGAACAGCAGTCCGTGTTCGATGGGATCGATATTGGTGATCGCCAGCGCGTAGGCGACCAGCGACCCGGCCGCCGAACCGCGTCCGGGCCCGACCCGGATACCCGCCGTGCGCGCATACGCCACCAGATCGCCGACCACCAGGAAATAGGCGGGAAAACCCTTGTCCCGGATGATGTCCAGCTCGTACTCCGCACGGTGTCGGTAGCCGTCCGCAACGCCGCCCGGGAAGCGCCGGCACAGGCCCGCGTCCACCTCGCGGCGCAGCCAACTGTCCTCGGTATGCCCGTCCGGGACGGGGAATACCGGCATCCGGTCGCGGAACTCCCAGATTTCGTCATAGGGTTCGATCCGTTCGGCCACCGCGAGTGTGGCATCGCAGGCTCCGGGTACTTCGTCGTCCCACAGGGCCCGCATCTCCGCCGGGGACCGGAGATGGAAACCGTCGCCGTCGAACCGGAACCGCGTCGGGTCCGACAGCGTCTTACCGGTCTGCACACACAGCATCGCCTCGTGCGCCGCCGCCTGCTGCCGTAGGACGTAGTGGCAGTCGTTGGTGGCCAGCGGTGTCAGCCCGGCCTTCGCGCCGATCGCGAGCAGATCCTCGCGGACTCGGCGTTCGATCGTCAGACCGTGATCCATCACCTCGAGGAAGAAGTTCTCCGGGCCGAAGATGTCACGCCAGCGACCCGCCGCCTCGTAGGCGGCGTCGAAATGTCCGAGTCGCAACCGGGTCTGGACCTCACCGGACGGGCAACCCGTGGTGGCCAGCACTCCCTCGGCGTGCTCGGCGATCAGTTCGGCGTCCATCCGGGGCCATTTCCCCAGCTGCCCTTCGAAGGATGCCCGCGACGACAGCCGGAACAGATTGCGCAGACCCATCGCGTTCGCGGCGAACAGCGTCATATGCAGGTACGCACCGGATCCCGACACATCGTCGGACTTCTGGCCGGGATCACCCCAGAACACTCGCTTGCCGGAAAACCGCGACTCGGGCGCGATATAGGCCTCGATCCCGATGATCGGTTTCACCGGCGATCGCCGTGACTCGCGGAAGAACTCCGCCGCGCCGTACATATTGCCGTGATCGGTCATCCCGACGGCAGGCATCCCCAGCCGTTCGGCTTCGGCGAACAGCGGACCCACCTTAGCCATTCCGTCGAGCATCGAGTACTCGGTGTGGTTGTGCAGATGCACGAAAGACGTGTTCGTCATCGATAACCCCGTGCCGTCGAACCGGTCCGCAGGCCGTCCGGTTGTCCATCCGGCCGGACCGATAAGGTCATTTCGGCTACATATGACCAGCTCATACGTATTGAGTCGAACAATCGGCACGAGGGTGGAGACAACCGTTGGATGTATCAGGAGGTGGAGTGGGCGAGCTCGATCTGGCGACGGTGCGAGCCTTCGTCGCCGTCGCCGACGAAGGCCAGTTCAGCGCGGCAGCCGCACTGCTCGGGATCAGCCAGCAGGCGGTGTCCAAGCGGATCGCGCGGCTGGAGAAGCAGCTCGGCCGCGACTTGTTCGATCGAGTGCCCACCGGTGCCACCCCGACAGCGGCCGCCGCCCGGTTCCTGCCGAACGCGCGTTCCCTGCTCGCCGTCGCCGATGAGGCCGTCGCCACGGTGGTGCGGCAGCCGCGACCATTGCGGGTCGCGGTCCTGGGCGAGCGGGCGACCGAGATGCGGGCCATGCGGTACTACCTCGGCCGCCACCCCGACCGCGATACCGAGATCGTGCTGACCAACGCGTTCGTCACCTCTCGCGACGCCCTGGTCGCCGGGCGGGTAGACGCGTCCTTCGCCCGCGCCCACGGCGGGCCCCGCGCCCTCCCGGCGCGGATCACTGCGATCCCGTTCCATCTGGATCAGTTGCATCTGCTGGTCGGCAAGGGGCATCCGCTGGCCGGGCGGGCGGCGGTGACGCTCGGCGAACTGGCCGGCGTCACGGTGTGGGTGCCCGGGACGTCGGTGGAATCGGAATGGACCGACTACTACCGCGAACTGAGCCGGTACAGCGGAGTCGTGATCGACAGCAGTCGCCGAGCCGACATGTTCCCCGATATCGCCGGCGACCGCGGACCGGCCCCGATCGCGATGGTGATCGAGCACATCGCCGATTCGGACACGCTGGCGACCTTCAGCGCCGACGGTTTCGAATCCCCGTGGCATCCGCATATCCGCCGGGTGCCCGTCGTAGACCCGACTCCGGCGTACCCGCACGCGTTGCTGTGGGACAGGACCGATCCGCATCCGGGTATCGCGGACCTGGTCGCCTACTTTCGTGACAACTACAACCGCGATATCGCGCGCGACTGCTGGATCCCCGAGATCGACCGGCCCTTGTTCTTGCCCGCGTAGCGGGGCCGGATGCGGCCGTCCCATCTCGTGGAATTGCCGTTCGGCCCAGTCGACCAGGCTGCGCATATGCGCGGCCAGCCTGCTCGCCGCCGCTGTCTCCGACTGGCTGGACCGCAACAGCCTCCGCTGATCAGGCCGAACTGACCCGGTAGATCCGCAGATCCTCCGGTACTCCGCTGAGCGGGGCAGCGAAGAAACTGCGGCGGTAGGGGCGCGCGGTGTGCCCGAGTTCGTCCAAGGTCTCCGGGTCCAGCGCGGCCAGCGTGGCCTCGGAGATCATCATCTTGCCGTTGCCACCCGCCTCCATCACCCGGGCGGCGATGGTGACATCCACACCCAGCCAGTCGCCGCCGATCTCCCGCGGTGAACCGGTGTGCAGGCCGACCCGCATGCGGGGCCGGTAACTGTCCGCGGTGATATCGGCGAGGTTGCGTTTCGCCGCGATCGCGGCCGCGACGGCCCGGTCGGCGGACGGGAACACCGCCATCACGCCGTCACCCATCCGTTTCACCACCTGACCGCCGCGTTCGGCGATGGGCGGTTCGATGGCTTTGGCTACCTTGCGCAGCAGATCCAGCGTAGCTTCGTCGCCCGCGGTGAGCGACCAGGAGGAGAACGAGACCAGATCGGTGAACATCACCGTCATCTCCTGGGTGCCCTGACCCCGGCCCAGGCGTTCGAGCATCGCCTGCCAGACCTGTAGTGCGCCGAAACCGATCTCCCGGGCCGCGCTCGGGTTGTCACCGACCAGCCGGTCGGCGGCACGTGCGACGGCGCGGGCGCCGCCGGGCCCGGTGACCGAGAGCGGATCGCCGAACGCGGGGTCACCGGGGAGCTGGTGGCGGGCTCGGCGCAACACCTCGATCACGTCCGGACGCTGGTTCGCCACGTTCATCAGGGCGGACAGCGGGTGGACGCGTGGGCGGCCGGAGCCGACGGCTTCGCCGTTGTCGGGTACGGGAGTCAGTCCGATCCTGATCTCGTCCGCGGTCGCGTGAGCGGCGCCCGGCGCGGCGGCCCTGTCGACCTCCGGCTCCGGTACGGCACGGCCGGCGGGCTTTTCGTTCACGTCCCGAGGGTATCTCAGGGGATCGGACGCGGGGGGAACGCTGAGAATCGTCACCTGTCGCCTCTCTATCGGAGGAGTGCGGCACGCCGTTGGGTCCGCCGATGGATTACGTGTGGTGCCTGAACCCGATCGTAGCGACGACCGGCGGTCTGCTGGTGAACGCATGGTTACAGATATTTGGCAAGTTCCGTAGAAGCGGCCTGCCGGTGAGCCCGTGATCAGCGCGCCCGGTCATCTGTGTGATAACGACCACCGGCCCGGCGCGTCGCCGCGCCGGGCCGGTGATAAGTGCACTCCGACGACCGGGCAGTGGTCGTCGGCGTGCGGGGCGCGCGATCCTCCCGACAAGGTCGCGCTACCCACTACCCGAGCGGCGAGGGAAGCAGCTCGGGTGGTTTGTGGTCAGGCGTCGCGCCGGTTCACCACCAGCAATGCGACGCCGGTGACGAGTGCGACGAAGGCGATGAAGTAGATGAGGCTGCCCCACGCACCCCAGTGCCAGTTGCCCGACGCCATCGACTCGTCCATCAGCGCGAAGCGGCTCGCGTTCTGGAACGGCAGGAACGCGCTGATCTCACGCCCCACCTTACCCAGTGCTCCGACCAGCGGTTCGACGATCAGCTGCCAGAGCACGATCAACGAGATCGCCGCGGCCGACTGCCGGACCAGCACACCGATACCGATGGCGAGCACCACATTGAGGAAGGCGAGGATCGGTATCGCGTACAGAGCCCGCCAGTTGCCGTCCAGGACCAGCGTGGATCCGGCATCCCCGGCCACCGCTTTGGCCACCGCGTACGCGGCGAAGGCCAGCACGGTGGTCAGCGCGGCCGCGTACAGCCCGACCAGGCCGGCTTTGGTGCCGATCACCAGCAGGCGATTGGGTACCGCCTGGAAGGTGGTGCGAATAATGCCGAACCGGTATTCGCTGGTCACGGTCAGGGTGGCCATGATGGCCAGCACCATCACCCCGAACCCGCTGATCCCGAGAAAGGCCGTGTCCACGGTCAGGGCCGGCGCGCCGGAGGCCTGGGGGTCGTCGGCGGCGATCCGGCCGATCAACCCGAACAGGGCGGCGAAGCCGACCGCGAGAGCCACGACGATCACCGAGCACCACCACGGTGACCGGGTGGAAGTGAGTTTGATGCGTTCCGCGGCGATAACACCCATTACTTGGCACCTCCGAGAACCTTGGGCTCGACCGGCTGTGCCGGTTCTCCGCCCAGTGGGGCAGCCGCGACATCTCCCTGCGGGCCGACCTCACCGTGATATTGGACATCCCCGCCGGTCATCCGCATGAACGCCTCCTCCAGCGAACCTCGCTGCGGGGCAAGTTCGAAAAGCGTGATGTTGTGCTCACCCGCCAGCGCGCCGACCGCGTCGCTGGTTACCCCGTTCACCACCAGAGCCGCGCCGTCGGCATTGCCCTCGTTCTGTTTCACGGTCATTCCGTTGGAGGTGAGCAGGCTGCGCAACTCGTCGAGCTGTGGACTGCGCACCCGCACCGAGGACTCCGACGCGCGTTCGATGAACTCCGAGGTCGTGGAATCGGAGATGAGCCGGCCGCGGCCGATGACCACCAGATGGTCCGCCGTCTGTGCCATCTCCGACAGCAGATGACTGGAAACCAGAACGGTGCGGCCCTCGGCGGCCAGCCGCTGCATGAACCGCCGGATCCAGAGGATGCCCTCCGGGTCGAGGCCGTTGACCGGCTCGTCGAACAGCAGGACCTTCGGATCACCCAGCAGCGCACCGGCCAGACCGAGCCGCTGTGACATGCCGAGGGAGAACCCACCGGCCGATTTACCGGCGACCTCGGAGAGGCCCACCAGGCGCAACACCTCCTCCACCCGGGATTTCGGCAACCCGTTGGAGGCCGCCATCCATTCCAGATGAGCCCGCGCCGAACGGTTGGGATGCACCCATTTCGCGTCCAACAGCGCGCCGACCTCACGTAACGGATGCTTCAGCTGCCCGTACGGTCTGCCGTTGACGAGCGCGCTGCCCGCGGTGGGGCGATCCAGGCCGAGGATCATGCGCATAGTGGTGGATTTACCGGCGCCGTTGGGTCCGAGAAATCCGGTGACCTGACCCGGTTTCACCGTGAAGGTCAGATCCTGGACCGCGACGGTCTGCCCGTAATGCTTGGTCAAGCCCCGGACTTCGATCATGACGACCAGCATGCCCTATCCCCGGGCGGGCCCGCGTCGCCCGATGGTCGCCATCGGTACTCATCCTGGAGGATGACCCGGCCCCGGCTCGCCACCTACTCGCGGCTGGTCCGGCCTCGGGGAGCTACCGCCCCGGTGAGGACGCCTGGGCCCAGAACCGCTTCGGGATGCGGCCCGCCGCCCGCGCCCGGTAACCGGCCCGTACCGCGTCGGCCATGGCCGCGGCCATCAGCGCGGGATGCTCGGCTCGGGTCACCGCGGTGGCCAGCAGTACCGCCGAGCAGCCGAGTTCCATCGCGAGGGCGGCGTCGCTGGCGGTCCCGATCCCGGCGTCCAGGATCACCGGCACCTGGGCGCGGCTCACGATCATCTCGATATTGTGCGGATTGCCGATACCCAGGCCGGTGCCGATCGGGGAACCCAGCGGCATCACCGCCGCGCAGCCCGCGTCCTCCAGCCGCCGGGCGAGCGCGGGGTCGTCGTTGGTGTAGGGGAGCACGGTGAAACCGGCGTCCACCAGCTGTTCGGCCGCATCGATCAACTCGATCGGATCGGGCAGCAGGGTCCGGTCGTCGGCGATCACCTCGAGTTTGACCCACCTGGTGTCCAGGGCCTCGGCGGCCAGCTGGGCGGTGAGAACCGCCTCGGCCGCGGTCCGGCAGCCCGCGGTATTGGGCAGCGGCGTGATATCGAGCCGTTTCAACAGATCGAGCACGCCGGTACCGCCCGCGGCATCGACCCGGCGCATGGCGACGGTGGTCAGTTCCGTACCGGAGGCGAGCAGGGCTTCCTCCAGCACGGTCAGGTTCTCCGCGCCGCCGGTGCCCATGATCAGCCGGGAGCCGAAGGTGCGGTCGGCGATCCGTAGCGCGTCGTCAGCCACCCTGGACCGCCGTGAGCACATCGATCTCCCAGCCGCGACCCACCGGTTCGTCCCAGCGCGAGCGCGGGAACACGGCCCCGTCGACCGCCAGTGCCACGCCCTGGCGCGGCAGCTCGAGACGCTCGAGCAGTTCGCGGACGGTGAGCTGTTCGGTGAATTCGTGGTCGATCCCGTTCACCGTGACCCCGATCGGCACGGACGATCCGTGCGCCGGTGACCCTTGTGTTGACGACTGTGTCATCGACTACCTCCTGAAGGTGCGGACGCTGTGAACCGCTGCGGATCGGCCGCGGCGGCCGCGGCCAGCGGTTTCCCGCGGAGCTCGGCCACTACCGCGTCGGCGGTGAGCGCGCTGGTCAGCATGCCGTTGCGGCCGTGCCCGGTGGCCGCTATCACGCGGTCGGAGAGCCGCCCGACGAGCGGAAGATTGTCGGGGGAGCCGGGGCGCGACCCGGCCTGGGCCTCGGCCAGTTCGTATTCCCCGATACCGGGCAGCACGGTTTCGGCGTCACCGATCAGGTCGCGGACCCCGGCGACGGTGACCGCGGTGTCGAAACCGGCCTCGTACTGGGTGGCGCCGAGCACCAGTCCGTCGGCGCGGGGTACGAAGTACACGGGCCGGCCGTGGACCCGGGCGCGGACGACCCGGGTCGGCGGGGGTTGCGCGCCGGGCCGGTGCCGCAGCCGCAGGATCTCACCTTTCACCGGCCGGACAGGCAGGCCGGGCCACAGTTCGGCCGACGCCGCCCCGGCGGCCAGTACCACCTGCTGTTGCGCGAGGCCGGTGAGATCGTCGATTCGCTCCGGACGCACGGTCACCCCTGCCTCGGCCACCGCTTTGCGCAGGGCTGTCACCAGGCGGCGGTTGTCGACGGCCGGTTCGGTGGGGGCGAGCAGGCCCGCGCGGACCGTACGGGCCAGCGCTGGTTCCAGTTCGCGGACTCCGGCCCGGTCCAGCACTCGCAGTTCGTGCCCGCGCTTGCCCACCCAATCGGCGACAGTGCGTAGGTCGGCGGCATCGGCGGCATCCTGCGCGACGGTCAGGGTCTCGGCGGCGACGAACACATCGACGCCGGTGACAGCCTCGAGCCGAGCCGCGAAATCGGGCCAGTGCGCCAGGGCGGTGGCACCGAATTCCAGCACCGCGTCCTCACCGGGCCAGCCCTCCGACAGCGGTGCGAGCATCCCCCCGGCCACCCATGAGGCGCCGGTTCCCACGGCCGGATCGAACAGGGTGACAGTCCAGCCCGCCGCGGCGGCCCGCCAGGCCACGGCCAGCCCGATCACACCGCCGCCGACGACAGCCAGGGTCGAGTCGGTGGCAGGTTCGCTCACCTGTGCCACCTCCTCGGGGTTCCACCTCCTGCAACTTCTCCACGTTAGCGCGGTTACCGTGGCAGTTGTGCAACCGTCCTCCCCTCGCCGACCGCTGCCCCCGCGCGACCGCCTCACCACCGCCCGGCTGTACCTGTGTACCGACGCCCGCCGGGAAAAGGGGGATCTGGCCGAGTTCGTGGAAGCGGCGCTGGCCGGTGGTGTCGATATCGTCCAGCTCCGCGACAAGGGGTCGCCCGGGGAGCGGCAGTACGGTCCGCTCGAGGCCAAGGGGGAACTGGCGGCTCTCGCCGAACTGAAGGCGGCCGCCCGCCGCCACGGCGCGCTGCTCGCGGTGAACGACCGCGCCGATATCGCGCTGGCGGCGAGCGCCGATGTGCTGCACCTGGGTCAGCATGACCTGCCGCCCTGGTACGCCCGCAAGATCCTCGGTCCGGATGTGGTGATCGGACGGTCCACGCACGACCGGGACCAGGCCCGGCTGGCCGCGGCCGACGAGAATATCGACTATTTCTGCACCGGCCCGGTGTGGGCCACACCCACCAAACCCGGGCGTACGCCCGCGGGGCTGGATCTGGTGCGCGAAACCGCAGCCGCGGGGCCCACCCGCCCGTGGTTCGCGATCGGTGGTATCGACGGCGTGACGCTCCCCGAGGTGCTGGCCGCGGGCGTCGAAAGGGTAGTGGTGGTGCGTGCGATCACCGCCGCCGACGATCCGGAAGCCGCAGCGCGTGAGCTGAAGGCCGCACTGCTGGAAGCCGACTGACCCGGCCGTCGAACCGATCGGAGAGGAAGGCGCGCCGGCCGTGCCCGGCGCAGAGCGGCACGGCCGACGCGTTTTCCGGCGGTGCCAGGGAGGTAGCCGGTGGAATCCGGTCGCAGACCCGGGCTCTGATTCACCGCGTTTCCGCCCTGTCGCGCAGCGCGCCGTGCTCTGAGTGTTGACACTGAGGGTGCGTCGGAAACCTGTCAGAGCAACCAGAACACCGCTCCCACGGCCGCGAGTACGGCGCAGACGCCCAGCCCGATCGACAGCGGCCGGGCGGTCTTCCAGGTGGTGTAGGCGCCGCCGATGAGAAATCCGGCGAGGGTGAACAGCAGCACTACGGCGACATCGGTGGACACGGAGCCCTATTGTGCCTGGTCCTCGCATCGGCGCGGGTCGGGGGCGGGTGCCGGTTCTCATCTGCCCTGGCGGGTCGGCTGGGCTCGCCGGATAGAGGTGGGGCGGTTATCGCTGGTCGCCACTCGGATGAAGTGACCGCTTCCCGGAAGGACGGCGGTCATGATTTATCGCTTGCCGGGCCGGTGATCGCTGTGGTCTCGTGAACATCTATGAAGCAGCAACGTCCGGCCACCGCCAGTGCTGTCACGGACGGCCTGAAACTGCACCGACATTCGGTGCAGTGGTCGGATCGCGTCCGCACGGTCATCACCCTTCGGCCCGGTACACGTGCCCGTTTCAGCACGAACCGTTTTCACGAAACCTGGCACGTACTCTCCGATGACCACGGTGCCCGGCTGCTGGCGCGATTGCTGTGGGGGCTGTCGTATCAGGCTCGGCCCGGCACCGTCGTGCTCATCGATCGTCCGTTTCTCACCCCGAATCCGTTCGATGCCGATCCGGCCGACCCGATCGTGCTGGTTCCCGGCTGGTGCACCCGTTTCGACGATCGTGCGGCCCGGCGAATGCGCAGCCGATTGCCCCTGCGGCACCCGGACGGCACGGTGCGCTGGCGTACTTTCGGCTTGGACCGGGCGCTCGAACCCGAAGCTGTCGAGAGTCGGCGAGATCGCGAGCGCTACCGCAAGGACACGGGCAGGGTCGCGCGTCGTTGCGGACTGCTCGTCCTCACCCCCGGCACTCCGGACGAAGCCCGCAGCTGGGCGTTGCAGTCGGCCGGTCTCGATCCGAGCGACCGGTGGGGCACCGATTACACATACCTGGGCTCCTGGGACCACGGGTACGAGGGCGAAGTGCAGATCTTCCGGCGTTTTCGTCCCATGGTGAGTGTGGCCGCCCGTGCTCGCGCGCAGGTCCTCGCTCGTCCCTGTCCGCCTACCAGCGACGACGCCCTCCGACCGGCCGTGTGGCGGGAGGCGGAACGCGTTCGCGGCGACGCCCAGCTACGGATTCGCGAATGGCAGGGCAGCAGCTACCAGCTCGGTCGGGCTGCCGCCGGCATGCTCGCCCGAGCCGATGTATCGAGTCTCGACGACCTCGCGGAAGTCGGTCCGGTCGAGGCATACCGTCGCATGCGCGGCATACCGTCGCATGCGCGCCGCCGGGGTGCTGGGTCTCGATCGCGAGATGCTCTGGGCGATGGAGGGCGCGCTTAGCTATCGCGACCGGCGCGAAATCTCGACCGATCGGCGTCGGGAACTGCTTGCCGAACTCGGTGACGAGCCGACGCGCCCGCCGATTGCGCAAGGTGGTGGCCGCGTCCCCGCTCACCGGGGGCGATATCGGTGGAGTCAGGGGTCCGGACGGTCCGGACGCCGCTCGTAATGGGGTCGGCTTCTCCTCTCGGTTGGATTGAATCGCCGTGGCCATTGCGATGTGGGGCGATCTGTCAGTCCGAGGCGATGGGGGTCGTCTGGGCGAGGCCGATCTTCCAGCCAGTCGAAGTCCGGACTGTCACGTAGGTCAGGGCGCCGGTGGTCGGCGGGATCAGCTCAGCTCCTGGACGCTGGTCGTGCACCGTTTTGATGCAGCTGACGAGGGCGGCGTCGGCGGTGAGGGGTCGGATGTCGAGCACCTCGACGCTGGTGCGGACATCCCCGAGTCCGCTGTCCAGGGCCGCGCTCATCGCCGCCTCGAAGGTATCGCGCCCGAGGAGCCGGCGTCCGTATAAGTTGACGATCGCCGTTGTATCGGTGTGCAGGCCGGGGAGTACGGCGGCGTCGGTCTGGGAACGGTCGGCGAGGGCCACCAGGTCACGAATGGCACGCTCGTCCTCGACCGAAAGGAGCGGCGGCCCCTGTGTCGAAGTGGACTCTGGGCTGTTGATCGAACTCATGCAGGCAGTATTAAACCTCAAGCCCACTCGAGGTCAATAGACCGGGATCGCCGGGCTCGGAATTAACAAGCACGCGTGCTTGATTTTTTACCTGGCCCCTGTGATGCTGGGGCGGAACGCGGACAGCCACGGGCGCATATCGGCGACCCTGCCCGGTGCCGCGCTAGGAGGCGAAACCGCTGATGAGTGGTCTGGCTGCCGATCCCGGCCTGATCCGGATCGGTAACTGTTCCGGGTTCTACGGCGACCGGTTCGGCGCGATGCGCGAAATGCTCGAGGGCGGGCAGCTCGATGTACTGACCGGCGACTATCTCGCCGAACTGACCATGTTGATCCTGGGCCGCGACCGGATGAAGGACCCCGGCCTCGGCTACGCCAAGACCTTTCTGCGCCAGCTCGAGGACTGCCTCGGCCTGGCGCTGGACCGCGATGTTCAGATCGTCACCAATGCCGGGGGCTTGAATCCAGCGGCGCTGGCCGAGAAGGTACAGGACCTGGCGGTCCGGCTCGGTCTGGAGGTGCGGGTCGGATATGTGGACGGCGACGACCTCACCGGCCGTACCGCCGAACTGGAGCTCGGGTCGCCGCTCACCGCCAACGCTTACCTGGGGGCCTGGGGTATCGCCGAATGCCTGGAGGCGGGCGCGGATGTGGTGGTCACCGGACGGGTCACCGACGCTTCGGTGGTGGTGGGCCCGGCCGCCGCCCATTTCGGCTGGAAACGCAGCGATTACGACCGGTTGGCCGGTGCGGTGGTGGCCGGTCATGTGATCGAATGCGGTACCCAGGCCACCGGTGGCAATTTCGCGTTCTTCACCGAACTCCCCGATCTCGGCCGTCCCGGGTTCCCGCTGGCGGAGATCCGCGCGGACGGTAGCAGCGTGATCACCAAACACGCGGGCACCGGCGGCGCGGTCACCGTCGATACGGTGGCGGCGCAGCTCATGTACGAGATCCAGGGCGCGCGCTACGCCGGGCCCGATGTCACCGCCCGGCTCGATACGGTCGAACTCGCGGCCGACGGCCCGGACCGCGTGTCGATCCGGGGGGTCGAGGGCGAGCCGCCGCCGCCGACGCTGAAGGTCTCGTTGAACACTCTCGGCGGCTTCCGCAACGAGATGGAGTTCATCCTCACCGGTCTCGATATCGAGGAGAAGGCCGCACTGGCGCGCCGGCAACTGGAGTCCTGGTTGCCGCAGCGCCCGGCCGAACTGGACTGGACCCTGGCGCGGCTGGACCGCTCCGACGCCGAAACCGAGGAGCAGGCCAGCGCCCTGCTGCGCTGTGTGGTTCGCGATCCCGATCCGAACAAGGTGGGTCGCGCGTTCTCCAGCGTCGCCGTCGAACTCGCGTTGGCCAGCTATCCGGGATGCAGTTTCACCGCCCCGCCCGGTAACGGTTCGCCCTACGGCGTCTACCGCCCAGGGTACGTCGACGCGGCCGAGGTTCCCCATGCCGCGCATCGCCCGGCAGGTTGCCAGGTGCCGGTCGGGGCGCCGTCGGAGACCCGGGAACTGACCGAGGTCCCGGAACCCGAACTCCCCGAACCACTTCCGTCCGGGCCGACGAAGCGGGTGCCGCTCGGCGCGATCGCCCTGGCCCGCAGCGGTGACAAAGGGGGCGACGCCAATATCGGCGTCTGGGTGCGCACCGAAGATCAGTGGCGTTGGCTGGCGCACACACTCACGGTCGACCGGCTGCGCGAACTGCTCCCCGAGACCGCGACGCTGGAGATCACCCGGCATGTGCTGCCGAACCTGCGCGCCCTGAACTTCCTGATCTCCGGTCTGCTCGGTGAAGGCGTGGCCTATCAGGCCCGATTCGATCCGCAGGCGAAGGGACTCGGCGAATGGCTGCGGTCCCGTTATCTCGACATACCGTTGGAGTTGCTGCCGTGAGCACTGTCTGGAACACGCCGGAGCGCCGCGAACTGCGTGCGACCGTGCGCGCGTTCGCCGAACGCGAGATCCTGCCCCACCTCGACGGCTGGGAACGCGACGGGGAGATCCCGCGTGAACTGCACAAGAAGGCGGGTGCGCTGGGCCTGTTGGGTATCCAGTTCCCCGAGGCCGCGGGCGGAGCCGGCGGCGACGGTATCGACGGCGCGATCGTCTGCGAGGAACTGCACTACGCGGGTGTCTCCGGCGGTCTGTTCGCCTCCCTGTTCACCTGCGGTATCGCCGTACCGCATCTCATCGGCGCGGGTGATGCCGAGCAGATCGAACGCTGGGTGAAACCGACCCTGGCCGGGGAGAAGATCGGCGCACTGGCCATCACCGAACCCGGCGGCGGCTCCGATGTCGGCCATCTGACCACCACCGCCCGCCGCGACGGCGACCACTACGTCGTCGACGGCGCCAAGACCTACATCACCTCCGGCTGTCGCGCCGATTTCGTGGTGACCGCCGTCCGCACCGGCGGTCCCGGATCGGCGGGTGTCTCGCTGCTGGTGGTCGAGAAGGGCACACCCGGGTTCACGGTCGGCCGGAAACTGGACAAGATGGGCTGGCGGGCCTCCGATACCGCGGAGCTGTCCTACCAGGATGTCCGGGTGCCGGTATCGAATCTGGTGGGGCCGGAGAACTCCGGTTTCCTGCAGATCGCGGGCGCGTTCGTCAGCGAGCGGGTGGGCCTTGCCGTGCAGGCGTATTCCAGCGCGCAACGCTGCCTGGACCTCACTCTGGACTGGGTGCGCAATCGAGAGACCTTCGGCCGTCCGCTCATCAGCCGGCAAGCTGTGCAGAACACCGTCACCGAGATGGCGCGCCGGATCGATATCGCCCGGGTGTACACCCGTGATGTCGCCGCCCGCGCCGCCGCCGGGGAAACCGATCTCATCGCCGAGGTGTGCTTCGCCAAGAACACCGCCGTCGAATCCGGTGAGTGGGTCGCCAACCAGGCGGTGCAGTTGTTCGGCGGGCTGGGTTATATGCGCGAATCCGAGGTCGAACGCCAGTACCGCGATATGCGGATCCTCGGTATCGGCGGCGGCACCACCGAAATCCTCACCGGCCTGGCCGCGAAACGATTGGGGTATCAGGCATGACGACACTGCGCAGCACCCTCGACACCGGCACCGGTGAGTACACCGCGGCGGCCGAGGCCATGACCGCGAAACTCGCCGAGGTCGAGGTGGAATTCGAGAAGGTCATCGCGGGCGGTGGCCCGGACAAACTGGCCCGGCACCGCAAACGCGGCAAACTGACCGCCCGCGAGCGCATCGAACTGCTCATCGACGAGGACTCCCCGTTCCTCGAACTGTGTCCGCTGGCGGCATGGGGCAGCGAATTCCAGGTCGGCGCGAGCACGGTCGCCGGAATCGGCGTCGTCGAGGGCGTGGAATGCATGATCGTCGCCCCCGACCCCACCGTGCGTGGCGGTACCTCCAACCCGTGGACGCTGCGGAAAACGCTGCGGGTCAACGACATCATCCGGGAGAACCGGCTCCCGGTGATCTCCCTGGTGGAATCCGGCGGCGCCGATCTGCCCACGCAGAAAGAGGTTTTCGTCCCCGGCGGACGGATGTTCCGTGACCTCACCCAGGCCTCGGCGGCCGGAATCCCGACCATCGCGCTGGTCTTCGGCAACTCCACCGCCGGTGGCGCCTACATCCCGGGTATGTCCGATCACGTGGTGATGATCAAGGAACGCTCCAAGGTGTTCCTGGGCGGTCCGCCGCTGGTGAAGATGGCCACCGGTGAGGAGTCCGACGACGAATCGCTCGGTGGTGCGGAAATGCACGCCCGGGTCTCGGGTCTGGCCGATTACTACGCGCTCGACGAACAGGACGCGATCCGGATCGGCCGGCGCATAGTCGCACGGCTGAACTGGAAGAAGCAGGGTCCGGCGCCGCGCCCCTCGGTACTCGAACCGCTCTACGATCCGGACGAACTACTCGGCATCGTCCCACCCGATCTCAAGATCCCGTTCGATCCGCGTGAGGTGATCGCCCGGATCGTCGACGGCTCCGATTTCGACGAGTTCAAACCGCGTTACGGGTCCAGCCTGGTCACCGGCTGGGCCGACCTGCACGGGTATCCGGTGGGCATCCTCGCCAACGCCCGCGGTGTGCTGTTCTCCGAGGAATCACAGAAGGCCACCCAGTTCATCCAGCTGGCCAACAAGACGAACACCCCGCTGCTGTTCCTGCACAACACCACCGGCTATATGGTCGGTAAGGAATACGAGCAGAAGGGCATCATCAAACACGGTGCCCAAATGATCAACGCGGTATCCAATTCCAAGGTCCCGCACATCTCCGTACTGATGGGCGCCTCCTACGGTGCCGGCCACTACGGCATGTGCGGCCGGGCCTACGACCCCCGGTTCGTCTTCGCCTGGCCCAGCGCCAAATCCGCGGTGATGGGTGGTGCGCAGCTGGCCGGGGTGATCTCCATCGTCGGCCGCGCGTCCGCCGAAGCCCGCGGGCAGGCGTTCGACGAAGAGGCCGACGCCGGGATGCGCGCCATGGTGGAAGCTCAGATCGAGGCGGAATCGCTGGCGATGTTCATGTCCGGCCGGCTCTACGACGACGGGGTCATCGACCCGCGCGATACCCGCACAGTGCTGGGAATGGCCCTGTCGGCCATCCACACTGCTCCTGTCCAGGGCGCCGAATCCTTCGGCGTCTTCCGAATGTGAGGCCGGACGTGACGAATTCACAGCAGCTCATCAGCAGTGTCCTGGTCGCCAATCGGGGTGAGATCGCTCGTCGGATCTTCGCCACCTGCCGTCGGACGGGCTTGGGCACGGTCGCCGTCTATTCCGACGCCGACGCCGACGCGCCGCATGTGGCCGAGGCCGACGCCGCGGTCCGGCTGCCCGGCAGCACCCCGGCGCAGACCTATCTGCGCGCAGATCTGATCATCGCCGCCGCGCAGGCCGCGGGCGCCGACGCGATCCACCCCGGTTACGGATTCCTGTCCGAGAACGCGGAATTCGCGCGGGCGGTGCAAGCCGCCGGGTTGGTCTGGATCGGGCCGCCGGCCACCGCGATCGAGGAGATGGGTTCCAAGGTCGCGGCCAAGAAGATGATGGACGCCGCCGGAGTGCCGGTGCTGGCCGAACTCGACCCGGACGAAGTCACCGAAGCGCAGCTGCCCGTGCTGATCAAGGCTTCGGCCGGTGGTGGTGGTCGCGGTATGCGTGTGGTGCGCACCCTGGCCGAGCTCCCCGACCAGCTGGCCGGGGCCCGGCGGGAAGCCGAATCGGCGTTCGGCGATCCGACCGTCTTCTGCGAGCGTTATCTGGAGACCGGCCGCCATATCGAGGTCCAGGTGATGGCCGATACGCACGGCACCATCTGGGCGGTCGGCGAACGGGAGTGCTCGATCCAGCGCCGCCACCAGAAAGTCGTCGAGGAAGCGCCCGCACCGCTGGTGGAGCGTATCGACGGTGCCGGCTCGGTGGAGAACGGTATGCGGGCTCGGCTCTTCGACGCGGCCCGCCAGGCCGCCGCCGCTATCGGCTACACCGGCGCCGGAACGGTCGAGTTCCTCGCCGACGAGGCCGGGGAGTTCTACTTCCTGGAAATGAACACCCGGCTCCAGGTGGAACACCCGGTCACCGAGTGCACCACCGGTCTCGATCTCGTCGCGCTCCAGCTCGACATCGCGCGGGGTGCCCGGCTCGACCCCGAACCCCCGGCCATGCGCGGACATTCGATCGAGGTCCGCCTCTACGCCGAGGATCCCGCACAGGATTGGCAGCCGCAGAGCGGGACGGTGCATCACATCGAGATCCCGTCGGTGCTGACGGAATTCGATCTTCCCACCCGGCCCGGCGTCCGGCTGGACTCCGGTGTGGTGGACGGTTCCGTGGTCGGTGTGCACTACGACCCGATGCTCGCCAAGGTCATCTCCTACGGCCGTACCCGCGACGAGGCCGCCCGGCTACTGGCCGCAGCGTTGCAGCGCGCCCGGATCCACGGTCTCGTCACCAATCGCGATCTGCTGGTCCGGGTGCTGCGCCATCCGGCATTCCTCGCCGGAGACACCGATACCGCGTTCTTCGCCACCCACGGCCTGGCTGCGCTGGCCGCACCCGTGCTCACCGACGCCGACGAGAAACTCTCGATCGTCGCGGCCGCGCTGGCCGAATCGGCCGCCAACCGCGCGGGTGCCGGTGTGGTCGCCGGTATCCCGAACGGCTGGCGCAATCTGCCCGCGCAGTCGCAGCGCAAATCCTACGAGAGCCGCAGCACCGGCACCCACGAGATCGACTACCGGTTCACCCGGACCGGCGTCGAGGTGGCGGATCTCGCGGGGCTGGAGTTGATCACGGCCACTCCGGGTGAGGTGGTGCTGGCGGTACCCGGCGAACACGGTCCGGTGCGGCGGCAGTTCGCCGTCGCCCGCTACGACGACCTCGTCTGTGTCGATTCCGCGCTCGGTCCGGTGACAGTGCGGCGGCTGCCGCGCTTCACCGATCCGGCCGACCAGATCGCCACCGGTTCGCTGCTGGCGCCCATGCCGGGCAGTGTGATCCGGCTGGGCGCCGAGGTCGGCAGCACCGTCACCGCCGGGCAGCCGATCCTGTGGCTGGAGGCTATGAAGATGGAGCACACCGTCGCCGCTCCGGTGGCCGGGGTGCTCAGTGCCGTCAATGTCGAGGTCGGCCGGCAGGTCGAGGTCGGCACCGTTCTCGCCGTGGTGGATCCCGCCGCCGAAAACCAGGAGTGAGCAATGAGCTTCATCGAATCCGACGAACGCAAAGAGTTGCGTGCCGCTGTTGCCGGGCTCGCCGCCAAATACAGTTACCGCGACTATGTACTGCCGAAGGCGCGTGACAACCAGCCCCTCGACGAGCTCTGGAACGAAGCGGGCAAGCTCGGTTTCCTCGGGGTGAACCTGCCGGAGGAATACGGCGGCGGCGGTGCCGGTATGTACGAGCTGGCGCTGGTGATGGAAGAACTGTCCGCGCAGGGCGCGGGCCTGCTGCTCATGGTGGTCTCCCCGGCTATCTGCGGGACCATCATCACCAAATACGGCACCGACGAACAAAAATCCGAATGGCTGCCGAAGCTCGCCGACGGTTCGGCCAAGATGGTTTTCGGTATCACCGAACCCGACGCCGGCTCCAATTCGCACCAGATCACCACCACCGCCCGCCGCGACGGTGACGACTGGCTGCTCACCGGCCGCAAGATCTTCATCTCCGGCGTCGACCAGGCCGAGGCGGTACTGATCGTCGCCCGCACCGAAGACCACAAGACGGGCAAGCTCAAGCCCGCCCTGTTCATCGTCCCCACCGACGCGCCCGGTTTCGAGAAGACTCCGCAGGAAATGGACATCATCGAACCGGATCACCAGTTCACGCTGTTCCTCGACGATGTCAGGCTGCCGTCCACCGCGCTGGTCGGCAAAGAGGACGCCGCCCTCATGCAACTGTTCGCGGGCCTGAACCCGGAGCGGATCATGGGTGCCGCCATGGCGGTCGGCGTCGGCCGCTACGCCATCGACCGGGCGGTGGAATACGCCAGGGAACGCATCGTCTGGAAGACCCCGATCGGTGCGCACCAGGGTATTTCGCATCCGCTGGCGCAAGTGAAGATCGAACTGGAACTCGCCCGGCTGATGATGCTCAAGGCCGCCACCCTCTACGACGCCGGTGACGAGATGGGTGCCGCCGAGGCCGCGAACATGGCCAAATACGCGGCGGCGGAAGCCAGTATCAAAGCCCTCGACCAGGCCATCCAGACCCACGGCGGGGCGGGCCTCACCTCCGAATACGGTCTGGCCGCAATGCTCGGCGCCGCCCGGATCGCGCGGGTGGCCCCGGTGAGCCGGGAAATGATCCTCAACTTCGTCGCCCAGCATTCGCTGGGCCTGCCGAAGTCCTACTGAGCACTTCGACGAGCCGGGGCCCTGCCCCGGCCCGTCCGGAAAGGCAGGACCGCCGTGACCGGAACCGAGACCCGTTTTGTGGACTACGCCGTCGAGGACGGGTTCGCCACCCTCACCCTCGACTCCCCGCACAACCGCAACGCCATCTCCGCGCGTCTGGTGACCGAACTGCTGGAGGGGTTGGAACGCGCGGCCGCCGATCCGCAGGTGCGGGGCGTGGTCCTCACCCATACCGGCAATACCTTCTGCGCGGGGGCGGACCTGAAAGAAGCGGTGGACGCCGACCCCGCCGCCGCCGCCGATATCCGCACCCGATGGATGGTGCGGTTATTGCGCACCATCCTCGAACTTCCGAAACCCGTTATCGCGCGGGTGGACGGAAACGTGCGGGCCGGCGGTATGGGACTGCTCGCGGCCTGCGATATCGCCGTCGCGGGTCTGTCCAGCAGTTTCGCGCTCACCGAGGCTCGCCTCGGCTTGGCCCCCTTCGTCATCTCGTTGACCCTGCTGCCGCGGATGGCGCCGCGCGCCGCCGACCGATACTTCCTGACCGGCGAGAAGTTCGACGCCGACACCGCCGAGCGCATCGGCCTGATAACCCTGGCCACCAGCGATCCCAGCGCCCGGGTGGCCGAACTGCTGGACGAACTGCGCAAGAGCTCCCCGCAGGGTCTCGCGGAGAGCAAACGACTCACCACCGCGCCGATCCTCGCCGAATTCGATCGCTCCGCCGACGAATTGGCCACCCGCTCGGGCAGTTTCTTCGGCACCGAGGAAGTGATCGAGGGCATGACCGCGTTCCTGCAACGCCGCCCACCCCGCTGGGCCGTCCCGACCGTCGAATCGGTCTCGGCAGAATAGGCCGCTATGGCGACACCCCACGAACCCAAACAGGACCGCAGCCGGGCCACCCGGCAGCGGCTCCTCGAGGCGACCATCGACTGCCTGGCCGAAAAGGGTTGGGCGGCGGCCACAGTAGCGGTGGTCGCCGAACGGGCCGGGGTGTCCCGGGGAGCCGCCCAGCATCATTTCCCGACCCGGGAAGACCTCATCACCGCCGCCCTCACCCACATGTTCGACACCCGCAACGCCGGGGCGGTGACCACGGCGACCACCGAACCAGGTTTCGCCCGCACCGAGGCCGTGGTCGCCGGCCTGGTCGAGTCCTACACGAGCCGGCTCTTCAAAGCGGCCCTGCAAGTGTGGACGCACGCCGCAGCCGATCCCGCTCTGCGCGAAAGTATCGTTCCCCTCGAGTCCCGTTTCGGCCGCGGTGCACACCACCGCGCCGTCCAAGAGTTGGGAGTCGACGACTCCGACCCGGTCACCCATCACCTGGTCCAGGCCACGCTCGACCTGGCTCGCGGCCTGGGGTTGGCCGATGTACTGACCGATGATTCGGCCCGTCGAAAACAGATCGTGCACCAGTGGGCGGTCACGCTGCACGAGGCCCTGGAAGCGCGCCGGTGAGCCAACGCCGGGCCGACTCTCGAGCCGGTGGTTGAATACCCCGCGAGCGGGCATTCGCGCTACATGACGGACCGGTCCTCCGATATCCCCAGTCAGGTACTGCTCGCGGTGGCTGCCGTGCTAGCGGTGATCGCCGCGGTGATCGGTTCGGGCGCGCTGGGCGGTACACCGATCGCCGAGGCCGCCGATGGGGCGCTCGCGGCCGATGCCACCTTCGTCGCTCCCGGCGGGACAGCGTTCGCCATCTGGTCGCTGTTGTACATCGGTTTCCTCGCGCTCGCGGTCTGGCAGCTGTTACCTGCGCAGCGCGGGAACCCGCGGGTACGGGACGTGTGGTGGTTGATCGCCCTGTCGCTGCTGCTGAACGTGCTGTGGATCGCCACAGTGCAGCTCGGGTGGGTCTACGTCAGCGTCGTGGTGATCCTCGCGCTCCTCGCAACGCTGGCGGTGATTTTCGCCCGCTTGCTGCGCTCGCGTCCCGCGAGCTGGGTCGAGGCCGTGCTGCTCGACGGCGTGATGGGGCTGTATCTCGGGTGGGTCGTCATCGCGACGGTGGCGAATATCGCCGCCGCGTTGAAAGCCGGGGACGTCGGTGAACTCGGTCTCGGCGCTGAGCCGTGGGCGGTGGTGGTGCTGGTGATCGCCGCCGCTGTCGGGGTCGGATTGGCCTTCATCAGCGGCGGGCGGGTCGCGTTCGCTCTCGCCATGATCTGGGGACTCGGGTGGATCGGGGTCGCTCGTTTCGCGGACTCGCCGGAATCGGCGGTGGTGGGAAGTGTCGCGGTCGCTGCCGCCGTGGTGGTAGCGGTGGCCGCCGCCGCAGCGCTCGGGCGAAAGAACGCCGGCCAGGTGTCACCGGCCTCATGAGCCGCGACATCCACGACGGGTCGCGTGATCGGGGGAAGACGACCTACTCGGTGCGGCTCTCGTGCGGTGCTCTCGGACGAGTAACCGCTTCGATTGTGATGAGCCCTTCCAACCCGGTGAAATCGTCAGGGTTGGTCGTGTACAGCGGTAGCTCCTCGGCCAGGGCGATCGAGGCGATCATCAAGTCGGCGATGCGGCGGCGCGGTTTGCGACCGGCAGCGATCACGGCGGCGCATATTCGGCCGTAGGCGCGAGCGGCTTCCGCGTCGAAAGGTATGGGATCGAATTCGTGTTCGGCTCGCTGGAGCACATCGAGACGGCGGGCTCGTTCAGCGTGCTCGTCATAGCTGTTCTGCTCGGCATTGCCGCGGACCTCATGCGGCCCGGCCGACAACTCGGCCAGTGTGACGGCCGTGATCGCCATCTCGTCCGGAAGCTCTGCGGGATCCACCCAGCGACGCAGAATCATGATGTTGGTGTCGATCAGCCCACGCGTACGGTCCGGACGGTCAACGGTCATAGGGGTCGTCCAGGTACTGATCGGCCGTAGCGTCCTGATCGGCGCGGAAGGTATCGGTGTCCAACGCGGGCGCGGTGCCGGACATCGCGGCGAATTCTGCCCGCGGGATGAACCTGCGGCGACGCCGTAGGGGCACGAGTTGGCCGATCTGGTGGCCGTCGCGGGTGACCGTGAACGCCTGCCCGTCCTGGACGGCGTCCATTATCTCCTTGGATCTGTTGCGTAGATCCCGCTGGGTGATTTCCGGCTGAGCGCTCACAACCCGATAATACGGGTACTGTGCCACCCAGTGCTACCAGGTGCCATCGCCCTGGTGATCGGGACCCGGTCCCGGCTGTGCGTTGTGGATGCCGGGCCGAGTCGCCAGGGCGCCCGGCCCCGTTGACACGCGGGTGCGCGCCGGTACTGTCGGGCACAGCTGCGGTTCGATCATCGAGGGGGACGTTGTGGCCGACTCAGCGGATTCGACACCGGCAATTCGGGTCGTGCCGGACCATGTCCTGGATGCGGGCAAGTACGTCCAGCTCACCGCCGACAATCTGGTGAAAGCCCTGCAGGACCTCGATATCGACATCGATGCCGTGTTGGAGGTGTGGAAGGGCAACTCCGCCACCGCGTATCGCGTCGGCTGGGACGAGACCAGGCCGGGTACATCTACGCGAGTAGCGACCACGACCCGAAGTCCGGAACCCGGCGACCAACGACGTCACAGATCCCCGCGGTGCGCGTGGTCGCGCGTCAGTCTGCGGAGTCCAGGTTCACAGGGCCCGGTGGCAGAGCGGATCAAGACCCGGGGAACAGCACGTGGGGGTGCTCCGGCGATGCTGGGCAGGCGCCGATGACCAGGTCCCACATGTCATGGATCTGGATCTTGGTCGGCTCCCCGCTGCCGTAGCGCGACATGTCGGCGGGCTGATCCTCGTAGGGGACCCAGCTGTGTTGTCCCCCGTCCCATTCCGACGAGGCGAGGGTCAATACCGGTTCGGTGGGTCTCCCGCAGGTCGGGCACGGCTGCACCCAGGGATCGTTGCGCCCCCAGCCGACGTAGCCACCGATCTTCCACCCGGGCGCGACAGACAGATCCTGCTGGTAGGGGCTTTCGGTGTCGCCGAGGTCTTCCACATCGATACCGAGATACCCGGCCTCCCACAGCTTCAGCTGCTGATACACATCCTTGTCGAGCTCGGGCGCTGCCGGGTACTCGGTCACCAGCTCCGGCGAGATCGTGCACGGGACCGGAACGAACCGCCCGTCATGTTGAACGACCACGAGCTCGGGGGGATCGGCCAGAATGTCGGTGACCGTGGCCGTGGACCGCCACACCACAGTGGTTGTGGGGAGTAGCAGGTCGTCGTGCTCGAAAGGGCACCACAACACTTGCAGCAGATCTTTGCCCGCGGGTGGCCGCAGGCCGGGAACGTCGCGGACATACAGTTGCGCGATCGGCAGCATGGCGACCGGGCCCTCGGGAAGCACCGGATCCGGGTCGTACAGCTGTTGAAACCTCGCGAAATCCTCCGGGGTGTCCTGCCACTGGTAGTCGTCTCCGCCCGGCACGGCTTCATCGCAAACGGTGCCCTGCTGCTCGGCTCGGACCTGCTTTAGTGACATCACCTCTCCCGAGTGTCTGTCGTGGCAGTGGGGCCAGGGCTCATCCGCCGGCCACAGCAGCGGCCCGCCTACGGAACTGTCGTGGCACGAGGGGCTGCCGGGGCGAGGGTGCAACCGAGTCGCGGTCCGGGCAAGCGGCGCCAGAGCCGGAATCGCGGCCGCTATATCGACCGGCCGCGGCGCGGTGGTACGGGTCACGCTGAAACCTCCACGAAACAAGAACATCCGGCCCGGCACGCAATGCCCAGGTTCACGCTCAGAACCACTCGATACGAGTTCTCAGGCTAAACGCCATCTCATCAACCCCCTCCCCGCGGCCGGGACGACCCAAACAAGGTACGCCTCCCGGCAGTTGCCCACCGAACTCCGAAGATCACACCGCGCCTGGCCACACCCCCCTGTCAGCGCAACGTTGATCTTGGCCGCTGAAGGTTCCCCTAACGGACACCTCGCTCAGCCCGACCGACCAGCATCTGTCCCCCGCCGCGGCCCCTTTCCGGGGTATTCGGGTCCCACCCCCCCGTAGAAGCGGCCCCGGTCACACAAGTCGTCGATCTCGGCGTTCTCATCCTCGCTCAATTGCACATCCAGCGCGACGCTGATGACGTGTCGGGCGTGGGCCAATCGCCGAGCGACATCCCAGTCGGCGATGAATGTGCCGACGGTGTACTCGTCGGCGGTTCCGAATGCCTGGCGGGATCCGAGTCGGTCGAGGGAAACCACGAACTCGTTGAGGTCCTGCAGGACTGCCACGATCTCGTTGAGGGGTATACGGATGTCTCGGGAGGACATGTCCATCGGTTTCAACTCCAGAGCTGGTACTCCGGCCCGGACCGTGGCCTTGCTGGTCGGGGCTCGTCCGGGAACGGGTGCGGCCACCGGTGATCATCGGTGTGTGAAGACAGAAGATCAGACAGTGGCCGCAGGCCACAGCAGAGATTCTGCCCGGTGGCAGGATATGTTCGAGGTCCTGATGGACCGCATCGCGGGGCGGTTCGCCCGGGTGGAACCGCGGCGCCGGGCGAGGGTGCTCGGGTTGCTGTCGGACCTGCCACGAAAGAATTGCTGGACGCTCGCCGAGCACGCAGGGGACGCATCACCGGACGGCCTGCAGCACCTGTTGTCGAGGGCCAGGTGGGACGCCGACGAAGAAGGGCACTGCCACGGTGGGCGTGCAGCGCCAGTACACCGGCACCGCCGGACGCATCGAGAACAGCCAGGTCGCTGTTTACCTCGCCTACTCGACTCCTCGTGGGCACGCGGCGATCGACCGGGAACTGTATGTCCCGCGCTCCTGGACCGAGGACACGGTCCGCTCGCCTGGTCGAGTGACTGAGTCATTCCGCTCCAGACAGTCGATACTGCGCGGAAAGGCGCGGTCTCGATGCTGGGATCGCTCAGCACGACCGAGGCGTTTGCGCTCCCGCGACGACCGTGCGCATCCAGGTGAGTGTGCTGTGCAAGCCGGTTGGTAGGTCGGTGCTCGGTCGCCAGCCCAGGCTATTGCGAGTCCGGGCCAGGTCCGGGACAGCGGAATCAGGTCTTGCTCTGCCCGGTGTTGTCTCCAGCCAGCCGGTACCGGCGAGCGCGATTGCGGTCCGAGCGAATTCGCTGACTCGCAGAGTGGGACCGGCGATATCGATCGGGCCCGGGATATCGGTGTCGAGCATGCGGGTGAGGGCGTCGACAGCGTCGGCGATATAGACGAACGATTGTGCCGGGTCATCAGTGAGGTACAGGGTCTGGGCGCGGAGAGCGGCGGCGCAGATCGTCGCGGTAGCGCGCCCGTCGCCGGGGGCCAGGTGCGGACCGTAGACCTCGAACAGCCGGGCGATACCGGTGGAGGTGCGCCGGTCGTGGTGGGCGGCCGTTTCGATCAGATGGTGGCCGGTGCGGTGGGCTTCGAATGCCGCGGGCCGGCGACTGTCCAGCCGGGTGCCCGGGTCAGGTCCGGAGGCCAGCACGATCCGGGCGGTGTGGGCTGCGGCGAGGTCGAGTACAGCGAGGGTTCCGGTGCAGGCCGCGCGCACGACTGCCGCGGAGTCGCGGGCGGCGGCGAAGGGGCTGCCGGGGTGGGCGAGGTGCGCGATATGGGTGATCCCGTCGAGTCCGGTGAACGCGCCGAAGGCTGTGGTGTCGGTGGTGCGTAGGGCGAAGCGTGGGTGACCGGTCAGATCGGCGATATTCGCGGCACGTCCGGTGCTGAAGTTGTCGACAGCGGTGACGCGATCGCCGCGGGCGATCAGGCGGCGGCACAGGTGCGAGCCGAGGAAACCGGCCCCTCCGGTGACGACTATATGGTTCACGACAGCACCTTCCGCCGGTACGGCCGTCGGCTCGTGTCGGGAACGACGCAGCCGTAGGCGACCAGAGTGGCGAACGCGACCCGTTTACGTGGGCAGTCGTGGTCGAGGTGGTGCCGCGCGGCGTTGTGGGCGTCGACCGGGCTCAGCGGTACTCCGGGAAGTGCGCAGGTCCAATCAATGGGGCCGGGGCCGGTGGAGCGCCGGTGCTGCCGGGTGTTCGGGCGCGTCGCGGGACGCTTCCGCGGCGGTGGGTCGGCGGGCCAGACACAGCCGAGGGCGACCGCCGCTATCGAGGACATCGCGAGAGTGACAGCGACGGCGCACAACATCTGCCACGGAGTCATACCGTCGCACCGCCCGAACCGAGCGCTGGAACACTGGGCGCCCACACGGTGTGGGGGCATACGGTTTCCAGTCGGAACCCGAGGTCGCAGATCAGCGCGGGCCGGTCGTCGACCTGGCCGAGATCGAAGGCGATGATCACCGCGGTGCCGAGTTCGGTGGCGAGAGCGCGCACATAGGTGAGCGGATGCGGCTCGTCGGCGGGTGGTCGCACGGTATAGACGTAGCGGTAGCCGGATTCGTGGGCATACCGTTGGATCTCGCAGGCGTGACGCGGGGCGTGTAACCCGGATATCTCGGTGCGCACGAACCCGATAGCGAGGGGTCTGCGCGGCTCTGCTGATGTGCGGACATGTGGGTACGGCATCGGTCCTCCCGGAAACCTGTAGCTGAGCGAATGCGTGGCGCGTTCGGGTGCCCGAGTACGGAAGGGAATGCATGTACCGCCGGATCGCGGAGCGCGGCCGACCCCGTGTCTTACTGAAGATCCTTGGTGTCAGAAAGATTGGGACCTTCGCAATCGGCCTGCGACTTCACCCCGAACGCCTGTATCAGGGGACCATGCCCGCCGTTCCGGGCCAAGCACTATCGGGTACCCGAATCAAACTAGCCCAAAGTGCCACGAAGGGACCCGAATGTGCGATAAAACAGACCCGATTGCGCAGCCGATTCGATCCGTTTCCGCGACAAGGGGGTTCATCATGCACAGCGCTGCCGACGAGACCGATCCGATTCCGGCCTCGACGCTGCCACGACGCCAGCTCGGACGGTTCCTACGTGAGAGGCGCGACGCGACCGGTTTCACCATCGCCGCTGCTGCGAAATTGGCGGACTTGTCGTCGTCCGCGCTGCAGCGAGTTGAGGCCGGCCAGACTCAGAAGGTGCGCAAACAAGACGTTCGTGCGTTGTGCGAGCTGTACGAAGTCGACCCCGACGACATGCGTGCGGCCATGGACCTGGCCGTATTGGCTCGGGAGCAGAGTTGGTACCACGCCTACGGGGGTCTGTACTCCAACGCCTACAACATGTATGTCGGCCTGGAAGCTGTTGCGCGCCAGCAAACCGCCTATCACGAGCATGTACCTGGCCTGTTGCAGACCGCTGACTATGCTCGCGCTGTCATCAGTGCGTACCCCGGATTCACGAGCGGCGACGACATCGACCGGCGTGTTGAGCACCGTATGAAACGGCAAGCCATCGTCACCCGCAAGACAAACCCGGTGATGTTGGAGGTCCTCCTCCACGAATCGGCGCTGCGGCGAGTGGTTGGCGGTTCGCAGGTAATGCGTGCGCAACTAAGGCATTTGGCCGAGATCTCGAAGCTCGCGAATGTCGTCCTGCGAGTGCATCCATATGAGGCGGGTGTTATATGGGGAATGCCTCACGGCAGGTTCACCATCCTTTCGTTCGATGTGAACAGGGCCGGTGGGAGCGTTGAGCCTCCGATCGTCTTCATGGAGGGTGGGCCCGCCCAGGACGTTTATCTCGAGAAGCCCGACGAAGTACAGCTCTATAGTGAGCTCGCATCTGCAATTCGCAGTACATCACTAGATGAAGAACAAACCCGGGAGCTGATTCGCCGGGTTACGAGGGAGTTCGATCGTGACAATCGTTGATCTAGCCGGAGCGAACTGGTTCAAGAGCAGCCACAGCGGCAGCCAGAGCGACTGCGTCGAGGTCGCGTGGTTGACAGACGGTCGGGTCGGGGTGCGGGATTCGAAGGACACTTCCGGTCCTGCCTTGATGTTCGCTCCTGGAGAGTGGGATGCCTTTGCGAACGAGCTCCGAGCAGGCGGATTCGGCTCTCGGCCGTGACGCTGGGATGCCGAATCAATCCCTAGCGATTCCATGAGACCGCCGATAGCGGCCATGATTCCATCGGCCGCGCACGGTTGTTACCGTGCGTGCCATGCCTTTCGGCAGCGATCGATGGAACCGCAGCCCTCGGCGGTGCGTCTTACACTACGAGCGGAGTACTGACGGCCGATGGGAGCAGTGGTGGGACAACGGACGACAGTGGCGGCTGTAGCGGTACTGGCAGGGGCTGTGCTGGCGGTGAGTGGTTGTGACGCGACCACCGGCGGTTCGGCGGTAGCTGTGACGACCACGGATGCGGCGGCAACCGAAGCGTTGTGGGACCCATGCACGCAGATCAGTGATGGAGTGCTGCGGCAGGTGGGGGTGGACCCCTCCACGCGCGACAACACGATATCGGGGGTGGAGAACGTCGAGGGGTGGAAGTTGTGCTCATGGCATGACAAACCTGTCCGTTGGAACTATGCGCTCGGAGTCTGGGCAACATCCCACAGCATCGAGGAAACCAAGCAGGATCATAATAATATCGACTTTGCCGATGTCATCGTTGCTGGCCGATCGGGGGTGCAGTTCAAACGTGCAGAAGATAGTCACGAAGAAATGTGCTATTTGAGCTTTCCTGTTGATGGTCAGTCCATAGAAATATCTATCTACAAAACGGTACTGACTGAGGATAGAAGAGCTCCATGCGATATTGCATCAGCTGCAGCGGAAATATTGGTGCCGATATTTCCGGCGCAGTAACGGGAGTGAGATGAGTATTGAGGAAAGCATTACCCAGTGGCAGTATTTGTCGGATCAGGCGAAGGCTGGGCAACTTTATCTAGACGAATCAGTGGCGGTCGGGTGCCGGACCGCTATCGAAGCCCAGATCGGTACCTATCAGGAGTGCCTGCAAGGAATCGGGCAAATGGCTCGAGTAGCCGGTCTCGGGGAGTTCGCGTGCGGTCAGGAACTTGCGCGGTTGTTCGGATTGAAGGCAGTAGATTCGGCAGGTGATGGCGATCTAGCGACCTCGTTGCGGGATCACATACAGGTCTTGAAGTTGATGGGTGACACGATCCAGGTGTCACTGGATCGTATGCAGGAGCAGGATTCCAGTAACTCGCAGCACTACAACCAGGTGAGCTGAGGGGGAGAGATGTTCGGTTTGCCGTCGTTCGGCGAAGTGATCGTGAATCTGGGGGCATTGGCGATGCGGGGCCCGCTCGGCGCCGCGGTAGCCGGGTCGGCGGATATGGATTCCGCCGCGCAGGCGCTGGCCGAGGCGTACGGGGATCAGAGTCCCGAAGCGATCGCCGCGCGTAATCGTATCCAGGATCTCACCGACAACAACTTCGACGGCGAATTCCACAATCCGCGGATTCCGGAACAGCTGTTCGGCAATGTGCGCAGCGAAGACCTGGACGAGCTGTACCGGAAAGCGCAGACCATCGATGTCTCCGCCATGGACACATTGCATCGGATGTGGTCCGCGCGGTCGGCGAAACTAGAGACCGGGCTGAACGAATTCGGGCCCGCCGTACTGAAAGCCATCGCGGAATCGTGGAGCGGGCCTGCCGCCGCCGCGGCGGCCGGCGGTATCGCCGAATACGTGACCAAAGCGCAGAATCTCGTTTCCGGTACCGGGATCATGGCCGATAAGGTCGGGATCGTGAAATCCGCGGTCGAGGTGACCAAACAGAACGTGCAGCCCGCGCCGGACACCGGCTGGGCCAGCACCGTCGCCAGTTGGGTGCCGGGTCCCAGCTGGAAGATGGACAGCGATCGCACCAGCGCCGCCGAACTCGCCACCTACTCTGTACTCGAACGCGTCTACCAGCCCGGAATCCGCGAGGGAGACACCGCGCAACCCCGTATTCCGCTGGCTCACAACCCGATTCACGACCCCTCTTCCCCCGGTCCCGTCCTGCCCGGCTCGACCTCGACCGGCACCCAACCGTCGATGTCCTCCGGCGACGGTACCCGGGCCCCCGGCACGACGACCGGCACCGCCGCACCGGGCCAGGGCGAAACTCAGACCGCATCGCAACTGCAGCCCGGCCCGGCCACCACCACCGACGACCCGGCGGGACTCGACACGACCGCCGCATCCACCACCACTGTCCCCGGCGTCGCCCTGCCCGCCGGTCCGGGAAGCCCGCTCGGAACCCCGGGCAGCCCGTCCACCAACCCGGGCGGTCCGGGCAGTCCGGTCGGTACCGCCCCCGGCGGCCCGGTCGCACCGATGCCGGGACGCACAGTCACCGGTCCCGGAGCAGGCCGCCCCGCCGTGGCGGCCACGAACAGTGCCGGCACCGGCACCGCGGCGGGCCGTGGTGGTACACCGGGGACGATGATGCCGCCGGGGGCTCGCGGTAAAGGCGACGAAGACAAAGAGAAACAGAAGTCCGCGATAGCCGAGGCGCTGGTCACCCAGCAGCACGGTGACGAGCTGACCGGCCTCGACCCCGAACATCGCCGGAAAACCGTGCCGCCCGTCCTGGGGGAGTAGCCAGTGGATTCCACCCGGAGCGCCTGGCGGCTGTCGGCACTCGAATTCATGGTGCTGTGGCACGCCATCGGCCGCGATGTGCTGCCCTACCCGCTGCGATACCGGTCGGTAGAGGACACTGCCGCCGACTACGAGCACGCGTACAAGACCGCGGCCGCCCGGCTGCGCACCATATTCGACGAAGATCTCTACGGCCCGCTGCGTGTACTGGTGCAGCCGGAGGCGCGAATCGAGATCGCCGGATTCGCGGGCGCGGCCCGTCCGGTATTGCCGCGCGCCGCCGCCGACCCTGCCGCCCAAGTGCGTATGCACGCGGCTGTCGCCGGTCGAGGTTCCGTTCTGCTCACCCAGGGCTCGACCGCCGACCCCGGCCGCGGCGGCGACGTGCGGCTCGAATTCGTCCCCGCGCACACCCTCGCCCGTCGCGTCTTCGCCGCCTTCCCCGAGGTGGCCCGCGGCAGCGGCCCCGAGATCCGGTTGGACCGCGCGGAAGTCGACGAACCGGCCGACCGGCCCTTCACTGCCTTCTCCGACGATGCGCCCCGACCCCCACACGACGCGGCTCGCCGTTTCTTCGAACGCCCCCGCTCCACCGTCGCTCATTTCGCCGTCTACCCCGGCGGAGCCTACGATCACCGCCCGGCCCCGGCTCGCGATTTCCACCTCATGGATTACCCCGACGGCCGCTACCGGGTCCGCGCCACCGCAAAGGTCCACGCCGCCCCCGCCGATACCGGCGAACTGGCCACCCACCTGCACGAACTGCTCGAACGCACCCTGCGCGACTACCGCGAAGACCAAGAACTCTGATACATCTTCGCGTCGGTTAGTTGACCCAGGGCGGGTCGACGATGGTCCCGTCGGGAAGTTCGCCGGTAAAGCCGACGGTGGTGGTGACCAGGACGGTGGCGGGGACGTCGGAGGGGTTGTCGAGGCTGATGTCGGAGCCGGCCGGGGCTACCGCGGCGTCGCCGGGAGTGAGGGTACTGCTTTCGCCTTCGATGGTGATGGTGATGGTGCCGGAGAGCAGGACGAAGGCCTCTTCGCGGTGGATGCGGTGAGCTACGCCCTCGATGGTGGGGGCGACTTCGAGACGCCATACGCAGAGCTCGGCGCTGCCCATGGTGGGGCGCACCAGCGGGGTGAAAGTGGAGCCGTGCATCTGATGGGAAGCGATGTCGGCGGTGCGAATGACGGGCATATCCAACTCCTTTTGGTCAAGTATCTTGACTATACTGTCAAGTACCTTGACTAACCTGTCAAGTGTCATGATGCATTCATGTCCGCTCAGGATTTGCCGTTGCTGCTGCTCGCGGCCGCCGCCGAGGTCACCGATGCCATTCATCAGGGGGTGGCGGCCGCGGGATTCGGTGATATCCGGCCCACCCACGGGTTCGCGTTCGTCCGGATGTCGCCGGACGGGGCGACGGTCGGTGAGATCGCCGAGCATCTGGGAGTGACCAAACAGGCGGCCAGCCAACTGGTGGAGGAGCTGGTGAAAAAGGGCTACGCGGAACGGAACCCGCATCCGGCAGACGCCCGGGCGCGATTGATCACATTGACCGTGCGCGGGCGGGCGGCCACCCACGCAGCCGATGCCGCCCTCGCGCGGTTCACCGAGGAGTGGGGACGGGCGCTCGGACCGGCGACATCGGTGCAGTTGCGCAATGCCCTCGCGCATGTTGTCACGCCCGGCCGGGTCCGCCCCTCGGCCTGGTGACTGCGATCGCACGCCGCGGCGCCAGGCTCCGGTAGCCGCCGGCCGGGCTCATACGCTCGAGCTCGCGGTGGCCGTGCTGTCGGCGACACGCTGAGGTCGCCGAAAACCGGAGGAATATGCAGGCTGATTCTGCTTCAGTGTCGAGGTGATCAAGATGCAGGCCATCGTCGAGGTTCCGGTCTTCGATACGGAATCGCCGCAGCCGTGGCCTGTCGCGTCGGTGGCTGCGGGGTCGTGGTTGGTGCTCGACGCCGACCGTACTGATGAGGAAATCGGGCTGTTCACCGGCGCTCTGGCTCATCGCCTCGATGTCGAGTCGCCGGGTGGGCGCGATGAGGTCATGGCGACGCTGCTCGGTGCGGAGATCCTCATCGTGGCTGGTGGCCTGCGGTTGCTCGATATGGCTACGGGGACCGCGGTGGTGCCGGGCTGCTGCGCCGGGCTCGAAGATTGGCGCGAGTGGGGGCAGGTACTGACGGGAGATTCGCCGTGGCTGGGTCATGACCCGGGTCCGGAAGTCGAGATCGCCAGTGACGGTGGTCTGCGCGTGTGGCAGGACGGCGGCCCGAACCGTCACCACGGCCGGTGGGCGGGGACAAGTATCGTGCTGCCCCGGCTCATACTGACCGACCTGCTGAGAACCGTGCAGCAGGACTTGGTCGGCTTCCTTGCCCTGGTGAAGCAGTGGACGGAGCGCAACGGGTTGGGCGACGATGGAACCGCTCTTGTGGAGGCGATCGACCGGAACTTCACCATTACGGCTCCGTTGGATCTGCCCATCGATTGAGCAGCGGCGGATTTCGCCTCGGCCGGCTATTGGGTCGAGGATCCGCATGACGATCTGGACTGGTCCGTGGTCCGGTTCAGCTGCAACGGTGGCGGCGGTGTTCATCGAGCCGATCTTGCGGTGACGGCGGGGAGCCCGAGCTGAGCGACATTGCTTTGAAGGCCGAGCAATGATCAAGACCTGTGGATGACGGGAAGGACGCACCTTCCCGGATGATCTACGTAGTCAGAGAAGTCTTGATCATGCCGGCGCGCCAACGCCGGTCGGGAAGGTACGTCCGTGCTCACGGTAGTTCAGAACACCCAGTCCGCCAACGACGACGCCAGGTCGACCCGGTCGTTGATCGATGAGATCGTCCGCGACGGTGCCCGCCAGATGCTCGCGGCCGCGCTGTAGGCCGAGGTCGCTGCCTACATCGCCCAGTTCGCCGACCAGCTCGATGAGAAAGGCCGTCGTCTCGTCGTCCGTAACGGCTACCACGCCCGAACGGGAAGTCCTCACCGCGGCGGGCGCGGTAGCGGTGCAGGCACCGCGAGTCAACGACAAGCGCGTCGACCCGGACACCGGAGAGAGGCAACGGTTTTCCTCCGCGATCCTGCCCGCGTGGGCACGGAAGTCGCCGCAGATGACGGAGGTGCTGCCTCTGTTGTACCTGCATGGGCTGTCCACCGGCGATTTCGGGCCGGCGTTGGAGCAGTTCCTCGGCACCGGCGCGGGCCTGTCGGCGGCCTCGATCACCCGGCTCACCACGCAGTGGCAGGACGAGGCCCGCGGCTTCACTACCCGCGACCTCGCGGACACCGACTACGTGTACCTGTGGGTCGACGGAATCCACCTCAAAGTGCGTCTCGAGCAGGAGAAACTGTGTCTGTTGGTGATGATCGGGGTCCGTGCCGACGGCCGCAAGGAGCTTGTCGCGTTGACCGATGGCTACCGCGAGCCGACCGAGTCGTGGGCCGATCTGCTGCGTGACTGCCGTCGTCGCGGCATGACAGCCCCGGTCCTGACGGTCGGCGACGGAGCGCTCGGGTTTTGGAAAGCCGTCCGTGAGGTTTTCCCCACGACCAGCGAACAACGCTGCTGGTTCCACAAATCCGCGAATGTTCTCGCAGCGCTCCCGAAGTCGGCTCATCCTGGCGCGGTAGCGGCGATGAAGGAAATATACAACGCCGAGGACATCGACAAGGCGCAGGTCGCGATCAAGGCGTTCGAGATCGATTACGGCGCGAAGTACCCGAAGGCGGTCGCCAAGATCGTCGACGACGCCGACGTGCTGCTGGAGTTCTACAAGTATCCGGCGGAGCATTGGATCCACCTGCGGACCACCAACCCCATCGAATCCACCTTCGCCACAGTCCGTTTGAGAACAAAGGTCACCAAGGGTCCCGGCTCTCGCGCGGCCGGCCTCGCCATGGCGTTCAAACTGATCGAGGCCGCTCAGACACGGTGGCGGGCCGTGAACGCTCCACACCTGGTCGCGCTCGTCCGCAACGGCGCCATCTTCTACAAGGGCAAATTGCTGGAACGCCCCATCGACATCACGCCGGCAACGTCAGGCACCTACGATCGGGCCACCGGAAAGGATGTTGCATGAAATCCGATTACCCGGGTAGCAACCGTGTCGAGCGCCCGTCGGTATCCACTGCCGAGAAGCACCTCGAAGCGGTCGTGGCCGACCTGCGCGGTCAACGCCTCGCCGATGTCGTGTACTACCCGTTGACCACTGGCGATGACGGCCGGTGCCCCGGGGAGTGGGACTTCGGCGACTGGCACGAACCGACGATGGGTGTCGAACTGCTCACCGGTAGCGGCCACCGCTACTCGGCGATCTGGAACAACACCTTCACCGAATACGGACTCGAGATCTTCCCGAAGCCGATGACCGATTTCCTGCTCGTCGGACCAGGAGGCAGCGTCGCAGTGCCCGTGTCCGACCACCCGCGCTGGGCCGGGTTGATCGGCGAGAACATAGTTGCTGCCGAGATCTGTTGGGACCACGACCCGAGCGGCGCAGTCCGAGTGCCATCAGCCATCCGACTCGGCCTCCGGGAAACAGCCGTATGGATCGCTGCAGGTCGCTCATCCGATCCAGGATCGGAAGCAGGCTTCTATCTAGGCACCGACGACATCATGGTCGTCTTCAGCCAGGAAATGGCCTCACAAACAGGCATCCCCAAACACCGCTGAGTGAGACCGCCCAAACTCACCAACCCACAGGTATTGACAATATCTCGTGACCTCGGATGGCCCTAAGTGCGAATTCTGACACCGCTTATCGGTGAATTCCGACGTCACTCAGGGCCGATCCGGGGCGGGTGTATCCGTGAATTTTGACGTCACCCCGGTCGGCGTGTCCGGTCGCTGAGCGTGTCAGAAAGGCTCGATGTGGAGGTCGTGGGCCGGGATCTCGAGGCCGCCCAGCAGGGTGGCGAACCGGTTCAGGTCGCCTCGTAGGTCGGTGAGTGCGTACCGTCTGCGCCGACGAGGGGGTAGTGGTGTAACTGAACGGGATCCGGCGCTAAGCGGTTTCGGTCATGTTGGCCGCAATAGGGGTTCCGGTAGTAACTGCCGAAAAAACACCACATTTGGGCTTGCCCCAGCCAGCGGGCGATGTCGCACACGGCTTTAGCGGTATCGCGGCAGGTCGTAGGTGTATTGCCCCGGATATCGGCCTGTTGTGCGGGTTTCCCTCGGACACAACTAATAGCCTTCTGACCAGCCGATACGTCATGCGCCCGAAATTCGGCTGATACCACGGCGACCCGCCGTTGTCAGAGTCATTTGGCAAGATCGCGGCTATGACCAGCACCCCGACCACTCCGCCGCGGCCGTTCGACGTCACCACCGTCTTCCCTGCACTGGCTCCGCTGGCACGCACAGCGACCCGGTTGCACCCCCGCCCCGGGTCGCCGTCACCGCAGGACAGTTCCATCGGCGGACCGCTGCTCTGGCCCGCCGCCGAGCCGTGGCCGCACTGCGACGAACCCCATGAAGTGGACGGAATAAACCCGACCCTGACCCCAGCGGAGGTGAGGCTGGAACGACGGATCCGTGCCGCCTCGCGCGGCAGGACCCTGACCCCGCAGGAACGAGAGACCCTCGAGCGAATCCGCCCCCCGCAGGAGTATCCGCTCAAGCTGGCGATCGCCCCCTATGAGGGTTCCATAGCGATGCTGCCGGTCGCACAGCTCTACGCGCGCGACGTGCCCGATCTACACACGCCTGAAGGCGCAGACCTGCTCCAGGTCTTGTGGTGCCCCTTCAACCACCCGGCGGGCATGCCCAAGACCGCGCTGTTCTGGCGGTCGGCCGCCACAGTCACCGACATCCTCACCACGCCCCCCGAACCGCCCGCGGTGCAGTTCGACGGCTACCTGCCCGAGCCGTGCCTGCTCAACCCGGAGCAGGTCACCGAATACCCCGACATCAGGGAGCTGAGCAAGGAACTCCGGGAGCAGATCGGAGACTGGAGCCTGTGGCAGGCAGCCGAGACGGGTGTGGACAGCGCCTACGCGTCGTACCCGCCGGAGTTCTACGCCAACGAGTTGTCCGTCGCACCCGGCTGGAGAGTCGGCGGCTGGCCTGCCTGGGGAGCCGCCGACCCCAGCCCCCTGCTCTGCCCTACCTGCGACAGCGACATGGATGCCCTGCTGATCATCGCCACGTACGAAGCCGGCAGCAGAGACAGCAGCTGGCTCCCACGCGAGGAACCGGCGCATGAACCATCCATCGGCTTCAAGCCCACTGCGGTCGAAATAGGTAGCGGCTACAACCAGCAGCTCTACGTCTGCCAGACGGCGCCGGAGCACGCCCACACCGAGCTGATGGCCTAGCCGGCCACGTCACACCGGGCTCACGCCCGGCGTACCCGTCCGCGGCAGAAAAGAGGCCCCGGGCCTATCGGTGCGTGGCGGCCCGTGGGTTCCGCACGGGCCGAAAAGTCACCAAGACCGGATACCGCAGATAATTCACGGAGTCGGCCCACTGCGCGACGGCCGGGTCGCTGCCGGTTAGCCAGTTGCCGATGAACGTCAACATCTCGGCGAGTTCGATCGCGTCGTCGACGGTGAGTCCGGAAAAGAGGGGGCTGACCCGGTCATGAGGGTCTGGTGTGGTCACGGGGGTGTTGTGCCTTCGGATGCCGGCCTGTGCTCGGGCACCGGGTTGGTGTCGTAATTCGCCGATAGAGTGCTGGTCAGGGCAGCATCTCATCGATGAACGGCTTGAACGGATCCAGCTTCGAAGCCCGCGCTGGATACTCCTTCCGCCTCTCGGGAAACGCCGACGTCAGCGCGGCGTTGACCGTGCGGTAGCCAATGTTGTACTTGGCCTGTAGCTCCCGGCCCGACATGCCCGCTCTCGAGTCTCGGCGGATCGCGGCAAACAGCTGCGCCTTGGACTGGTTCGGCGGCACAGGTCCACTCCTACGGGCCGTTGCAGACTGATAGCAGGATGATCCTGCCACTGCAACCCGCTATGTGGTGTCAAAATTCACGGATACCAACACCTTCCGCTCCGAGTCGGTGTCGAGATTCACCGATCAACGGTGTCGTGATTCACGGATAAAACCACTCGGAATTCGCCTATAACTGGTCTCGGAATTCACCCTTACAGCCACATCTCCCGATCCCGACCGACGGCAACATCCACCGATGAGTGACGTCACAGATGGCCGATAGAACCAATCGGGAGACTCGAACGCCGCCAGGGGACATGGGGTTGAGTAGCAAAGGACTTGCGGACCCGGTTTCGATCACGAACACTGACAGGACATGAATACAGGGGAACCGAGACTCGGAATAGATTTCGGCCGAGTGATACAGGGGGCCGCACTCGCGGACGGTGGCGCGGACACCGTCTTTCTTTCGGGCGGGTGGTACGAGGCGATGCGCACTTCGCCCACCGCCGGTGCGTTCGAGGTGCTGAACCGGCTGGTCGCCCGGTTCGAGGGGCGGGCGTGGGTAATTTCCAAATGCAGTCCGCGGGTTGAGGAGCGGACGCGGCAGTGGCTGGACCACCATGATTTCTGGGGACAGACCGGGATTCTACGGAAAAACCTGCGGTTCTGCCGCCGTCGTGCCGATAAGGCGCTGCACTGCGCCGACCTCGGTATCACTCATATGATCGACGACCGGCTCGAGGTGCACGAAGCTCTGCGCAGTTCGGTACCCCATCTTTTTCTTTTCGGGGTGTACTCGGGGCCGATACCGCACTGGCTCCACCACACCCGCAACTGGCCGGAGGCCGAACAGGCCCTCGCCGCAACGCTGGCACCGGGCCGGTGATCGCTGCCGCACGCGCGGCGAAGCCTGGTGCGGTGCGCTTGACACCGACCACCCCCCACATCCGAGCCGGATAAACCGGGTTAGAGCATTTCACGGCTATATCCGACCGAGACTTCGTCAGTGCTACCGGGACCCCCAGCTGGTCCTGGTGCGACGACACCATCGTGACCAGGCGGCTCGGAAAACTATCTGCCGTAACGCGGGAGGCGGCCGGGGATGGGTGCGGCGAGGACGCTGCCAGTCACTCCTCGGCCGTAGCTGGCTCACCGATCATCGCCACATGAATCACCTACAGTCCGACACCGCTCACCGAATCGGGCTTACCGGCACCCCGGATTCCGAGGCTGGTTAGCCGCGACAACCCGCTCACTCCGAGACTTCGAGGAAGTAGTCGGCTGCAGCGAGGTCGAGGTCAATGCCGAACATCTCGACCAGGCCGACCGCTTCGGCCGAGCTGATGGGGTAGACGTTCACGAACGTCTCAACCGGTTCCCGGAAGAGGGCTGCCAGAGCGTCGACATTGCAGACCTCGACCTCGACCTCCTCGATGAGGGCGTCGGAGCCCTTCTCAAACGTGGTGATGGAGTACTTCACGGTGCCACTGTTCGCGTCGGGCGGCAGGCTTCGTCTGCTGACCGGCCTTGGGGTCGTATTCACCGAGATGCTTGCCACGCTTGTTGTACGGGGACGGCCGGGATACTAGCGAAAGGGGCAATGAGCTCCCAAATTTGCTGTTCCAGCCGTTGTTGTTGTTTTTCGCGCGATTACTACCGGAACCCCTACCAGCGGGTTACGCCATATCCGCCCGAAATTCGGCCGATACTACGGCGACCCCCTGTCTCGATACCAAGGTTTCGAGACACCGGTGCGGAGACTGATCAAGGCGGTGCGGCTGCCGTCAGCAGGGCGCCAGAGGGAAGCACGCCGGCGGCGGGGCAGCAGGTGCAGGCGGGGCAGCGGGTTTCGCGGGCACGACCGTCGACGGCGCGGCAGGCCCCCTGGTGCTTTCGGTGGGTGAGTCCATGTGGGTGAGGGTCAGTACGACCAGCACGAGAATCCCGCCGACCAGCAACGCGCCGAGGGCCCACAGGGTCGGCATGACCGAGGCGCTGCGCGATCCGGGGTAGTACGGTGACCGGCCGCCACCCCGCCGCGGCGCGGGCCTGTCGGTGACGCGGGTGTACCCCCTCACGTTGGTACCGCCCAGGCGTCCCCCGCGTGCATGCCTCCGTGGCGACTCGATCCCCATAACCGAAGTATGACGGGGTTCAGCAGTTCTGTTGGAACGGGTAACAGCCGTTCGGCGGCGCAGCCGGCGGCGGGGCCTGAACCGGTGGCGCTGGTGGTGCGGGCTCTTCGGCCACAGGCGGCGGCGCGGGCTCGGCGACTTCCTGCTGGACCGACTCCGGGCTGCTCGGTCCCCGAAGTTCGTCCTTCGAGGCGGTGGGAAGAACCAGCCATAGACCAAGGACGAGTGCGGCCAGGACGGCCGCCGCCGCGATCAACGGCCCAGCCCATCCTGGCTTGTGTGGTTTCGAAGTCGCAACCGATAGTGGCGGTTTGGACAGGGGGCGAGGTATGTGGGTGGGTGCCCATCCGGGAGCCTGCGAAGCGGTCGACCTGGATGCCGCGGGCGAAGCTGGCATCGGCGGTGGTTCAGGTACGACATGTGGCCGCGGCGGCGGTTGTACGGGGTCGGCGCCGGCTCGCTGGACCCGCTCGGGGGCACTGATGCCCAGCAGGGGTGGGGTCTGACGATGAGGGGCGCGCTGTACCAGTGGGACCGGTGGCGGGGGTTCGGGCAGGGCTCGTTCGAGAGCAGCGGGCGAGATTTCGGGGGGTAGGGGGATCTGCCCGCGCCGGATCTGTATGTGGCGCACTTCGATGTCGCCCTGGCGCTCGATGCGGAATCGACCTGTCGAGTACCAGTCGTCGTATGTGCCTTCGCCGCTGTGATGGCGACCACCGCACTCGCACACGCACTCCCAGACCGTATACGCGTAGGCGGTCTGGCAACTGTGGCTGCATTTCATCGTGGGTGAGACCTGTAGTCGCATCTCGACCTCGCCGTACCGATCGGCCATCGCCGCCGCCAGTGGCAGCAGATGACCGGCGCTGAGCTCCCAGACCTTGAGGTGGCGGTGCGTGATCGGTTTGATCGGTACACCCTTGCCCACGACCGCCCTGATCCAGGGTTTGTTGGATGACCCTTCGTACGGCAGATACACGAGTAGTGGGCCGTGGGTGGCCCGTTTGCGGGATGCTCCGAGCAGTACCGTCCGTTCCAGCCACGGCCCTTCTGACATCACGACCCCCGTTCTCATCTCGGCAGCCGCGGGCATTGTTCACTGGCGGCGGCCGATCGCGTAATCCAGTGTGGCCCCGAGTACCGACAGTCCGTGCGGATGGTTCTCTAAAACGATCGTTTTCCAGAACCTTCGGTGCGCGGACGGAAGGCTCCGGTGGGCGGGTTGCCCAACTCGATCTCGATAGCATCGTCCCCGCCTGGCACGCGCTCGGCTGCCTACCGCCGGATTTCCGGCGGGTGCACCCCTACCCCGCCTTCTTGGTCAGCACCGCCCGTAGCTTCGCTGAATGAGGGGACACTGCTCAAGCTAGGTTCACCTGTCAACAGCGGGTTGCTTGTGAGGGCGGTGAGGCCGATCTCAGCGCGAGCGGTGTTGATGAACTCGTACTGTGCGGCATAGAGCTCCGCAAACAGTGCTGGATCTACAGCATCTGCGGAGGTCGTAGACCGCGCAGCCGCGATCTGGCGGACTGCTGAAACTACTCTCGATGAAGAGAGCTTGCTCGCATCCGACTCGCAAACGAGCCGCATCGATGCCATCGCGGCTTCCAGCCGCTCCTTGTACGGACGCCCTGCTCCGTCGAAGAAGGGCATCAGCTCAGGAACTCGCGGGTGCGGCCGCACCACGATGTTTGCAGTAGGTTCGAGCGCGAATGCGACATACTCGCGGTACGCGGATACGAACTCCGCGTAGGTCGACAGTCGAATGTCTCGCCACTGCCGGGCATGTTCACGCTGCCACTGCCGATCTTGGTTGCGGATAGTGATCCAACCGCCGACAAGAACGCCTATGAGCGCCGCCGCCGCTGTCACCAACGTACTAACCACGTCCACGCATCCCCTTCCCCTTCAACATCATTCGATGTAATCATGTCCCAGCCAGCGCTAAGCCATCGCGCTATACGCCGGATTTAGCCCGAATGTTGGCGCGGCGATTGGCCTGTTCGTAGAACGATGTTTTCTTGGACAAACGACAACGAATCATCGCAGCTCATAGATGTACTCAGCCACAATTTCGTCCAGGATTACCCCATTCTTGGACATCATGGAGGTTGGCTCCGCAGCCGGCCGATCAGCAACTCACCACGGAGCCGTTCTCCAGGTAGGTCGCGATGTGGTGTACGCGGTTCCAGTCGATAGCGCCGAACAGCGAGAATCGCGGGTTCGGTTGGCTTCGGCCAGAATCGAGCGGTGATCGGGTGGGTGAGTGCTGCTGGTGCGGCGATACGCGTGAAGACCAACACAACTGTGCGTCGTGCGGGCCGGATCAGGCTGTTGACCGCGGTCATCCTCGCGCTGGGCGCTGGTCTGGCTGTGGCCCTGATCGCCTATCAGGTGCTGCGCAGGGTGACGCCCACCAGCAACGCGGCGGCCGCGCCGATCGACCTCACCAAAGTCGCCTTGACCGTCGTTGCCGGCGTCGGCGGTGTGGTCGCGCTGGTGATCGCCTACCGTCGGCAGCGCGATCTCGAACAGAGCCGGTTCGTGGAACGTTTCGGCGCGGCGGCCGCCCAGCTCGGGGACACCGACGTTGCGGTTCGGATCGCGGGGGCCTACGCGATGGCTGGCGTAGCCGATGAATCCGACGGGCTACGCCGACAGCAATGCATCGACGTGTTGTGCGGGTATCTGCGGCTTCCTTACTCTCCGAGTCTCGGTGGCAACCATCAAACGAAGGAGATCCGCACTTATCCGTCCGGCGCGCCATCCGCTCCAGGTCACGAACAGCACTTCGAGTACCGGCAGAACGACCGCGAGGTTCGCGACACCATCGTCCGCGTCATCGCCGACCGCCTGAAACCGGGCAGTGAATACAGCTGGTCAACGTCCGATTTCGATTTCCGTACCGCCCACCTCGAAGACGTCGACTTCAACAGCGCCGTGTTCGCCGGCCTTGCCCGGTTCGACAGGGTCACGTTCCGTCGTGACGCCTGGTTCGACAACGCCCACTTCGGTAGCAATGTCTGGTTCCGCGAGGCGACCTTCGTCGGCGACGCCGGGTTCCGCCAGGTCCTCTTCACCGGTGACGCCCGGTTCGACCGAACCAGTTTCCGCCGCAACGCCGGCTTCCGTCAGGCTGTCTTCACCAGCGATGCCCGGTTCGACAAGACCACCTTCCGTGGTGACGCCTGGTTCGATAACGTGACCTTCACCGGGAATGCCGGGTTCCGCGAAGCCAAGTTCCGCAGCAAGGCCATATTCCACAGAGTGGCGTTCGATGACACATCCTTCAGCCGAGCTACGTTCCGGGGCGAGGCACTGTTCAGCGGGACAACCTTCGGCGGCGACGTCGGGTTCGGCAAGGCCACGTTCGCCGGCCCCGTCCGGCTCGACGAGGCCACATTCCACGGCGGCGCCTGGTTCGGTGAGGCCACGTTCCGCGGCGATGCTCGGTTCGAGAAGGTGACCTTTGTCGGGGAGGTCGGATTCCGGGCAGTCACCTTCGCCGGTCCTGCCCGATTCACATCAGCCGACTTCGGGTCAGCGCGAGTGTCGTTCATCGCGCCACGGCAGTGGGGACCTCCAGCACCGGAATTCGATTGGTGCCATGACAGCGTGGAGAGACCAGCAAACATCGAACCACAGGAATGGCCGCCGGCCTTGAGCCCGTCGCAGTAGGAGCAGGGCGTCCATTAATTGATCTTGGGCTCAACTGGTCACTGCATCACCGCATGGATGATCATGTCGGCGTGGAGGGTTCGGTGCGGGACTACGGGATGTCACCTGCTGGTCAGGACGAGTTGTGGACACGGTGGCGGGCGGGTGAGTCGCTCAGTTCGATGTCGCGGTCGCTCGGTATTCCGCTGCAGCACGTGCGCCGGTTCTTCGCCCAGACCGGAGGAGTCCGAAAACGACCCCGAGCTCGGCAAAGCCGACATCTGACACTCACCGAGCGCGAGGAGATCTCGCGAGGCCTGGCCATGGGCTGCTCAGCACGAACGATCGCGGTGTCGCTGGGGCGCTCACCCTCGACGATCTCGCGTGAGATCGCCCGCAACGGCGGCCAGAGCACTTACCGGGCTGCGGCTGCTGACCAGCTGGCCTTTCAGCGAGCGCGGCGCCCGAAGCCGGCCAAGCTCGTGGCCCGCCCACACTTGCGGGTGCTGGTGGAGGACAAGCTCAAGTCTCTGTGGTCGCCCGAGCAGATCGCCGGATGGCTGCGCCGGCACTTCCCCGACAACCCGTCGATGCGGATCTCGCACGAAGCGATCTATCTGGCATTGTTCGATCCGCGCCGCAAGGCGATCGATCGCACCCTGACGCAGCGGTTGCGCACCGGACGTCCGATGCGACACCCGAAACGGGCCCGCAAGCCTGACGGGCGCGGCGTGATCCGGGAACTCGTGCCCATCAGTGAACGACCTGCCGAGGTCGAAACCCGCCAAGTCGCCGGCCACTGGGAAGGTGATCTGGTGATGGGCTCGCGGCCGTCGGCGATCGCTACGCTGGTGGAGCGGACCAGCCGATTCACGGTCCTGGTGGCGCTGCCCGACGGCATCGAAGCCGAGCGGGTCACACCACATCTGACACGGTTCCTACTCGGGCTGCCCGCATCGATGCGCCGGACCCTGACCTGGGACCGCGGCCGCGAGATCGCCGGGCACCAGACCATCACGGCGGCGACGCGGACACCGATCTACCTCTGCAAGCCACGCAGTCCCTGGCAGCGCGGCACCAACGAGAACACCAATCGGCTGCTGCGCCAATATCTACCCAAGAGCACTGACCTGCGTCGATTCGACCAAGCCGACCTCGATGCCATCGCCTGCGAACTCAATCACCGGCCCCGCAGGATCCATGGATACCGCAGCCCTGCCGAGGTTTACGCTGAACATCTGAGCAGCGGTGATGCGCTGACCCTTTGAGATCGCCAACTGGCCGCCGGCGTGGCGTTGCGCCGGAGACTGCCCGAAGCGATGCGGGCGGAGCTTCAGCGAGGCCGGTAAGGCCATGTCACCGCTGGCAGCTGGAGCCGCCTGTCTATCTGGGGTCTACTCCAGATAGACAGGCCGGCTTCGGGAATGGTTGTCGGAGGGGGACGTCGAGTTCCAGGTGTTGTGGAACCAGTAGTCCGGCCGGTGCGTCGATTGGTTAGGGGGTCGGGTATGAGTGGTCTGATACGTGATCGAGAGGATTGAGATGGCAGACGGGCAGCCGATCACTGTCGATCCGGCCGCGATGGCTGATGCTGCGACGTTTTTCGCGTCGATGGCGACGACGCTGATCAATGCGGTCAAGGATGTGGACGCCGACATGGAGTACCTGCTCGGCACCTGGAAATCCGCAGCGGCGACCGCATACGCCGGCGGTTGGGAGGAAGCCCGGACGGGGGCGTTGGAAGTGCTGGAGTCGCTGGGAGATATGGCCGAGTTGATGGGGGTGCAGGGGATGGACTTCCAAGGCACCGATTCTGACCTGTCCGGCGATCTGGCTGACCAGGCCGCTGCGGCCGCGCCGAGTTCGCTGCGGCTCTAGACGGGCAAGGGGCGACAACATGGGTGATCCGGCCAACGGCGGATACCGGGTGGATCTCACCGAGCTGGAAGCGGCGGGGGATCGGCTCGGCAACCTCATCGGGTTCTTGGAGGACTCGCTCGACCAGATCGAGACGCGGGTGAGTGTGCTGCGGCAGGGATGGTCCGGGGACGCCGCCACCGCCTACGACAACGCGCACGCCGAATGGCTCGACGGCGTGGGGGACATGAAAGACGGGTTGCTGCGAATGCGTGAGGCTGCCCGTACCGCGCACACCAACTACACCAATGCCGTGGCCACGAACGTGGCGATGCTGGGCCGGGGTGCTGCACCGGAAAGCGGGCAGTGAGCCCGACCACCGTCGACGTCGATCCCCAGGTCTATTACGACGCCGCCACTGCGCTGGGTGCTGCGGCGCTGGGGTTCGGTCGCGCTGTCGATAACCGATGGTCGGCGCTGGCCGACTGCGAGGAGATGGCCGGCTCCTACGATGACGCGAAAGCGTGGGCCGCCGACTACGACGCGCGCGCCAACGAAGCCGTCGACACCGCGATGCTGCTGGCCGAGGCCGCCCGTGGCTACGCCATGCTGCTCGGGGAGATGGGCTACAACCACGCGATGGCCGACTGGGCCAGCGTGCTCGGCAATACCGCCCCGGAACCGGCCCGCCTTCCGGATCCGGACTGGATCTCGATGGTCAACCGCCCGCCGATCCCGTCGGCCGGCGGGCCGGGCAACGGTCTGGTGGCCGAGGGACTGTCCGGGGCGGTCGATCTGCTCGACGAGATCGGGGTCGTCATCCCCGACGGCAATACCGGCAAGCTCGGGGACGCGCAGCGGTTGTGGTCGGAGATCGCCGCCGACCAAGCGGTCGCGGGCTTCGCCGCCGAGCTGAACCGCATCGCCGACCTGTTCGCCACCGTGACCACCAGCGAAGCGGTGTTCGTGGATGAGGACCTGCGCGCGATGGCGGCCGCTGCCACCGACGTGGCCGGCATGGTGGGCGAGATCGCCACCGCGGTCGGTGATCACCTCGCCGGGCTGCAAGACCTGCGTAACAAGCTGAAAGACCAGCTCGTCGAGCTCGGTAAGGAGATCGCCACCGAAGTCCTGATCGGCATCGGCCTGTCGGTGGTCACCGCCGGGTTCGGTGCCGCGCTGGCCACCGCGCGCGGTGCGGCCGCGGTCAAGAAGTTCGCCGGCCCGATCCGCTCCCTGGTGGTCACGTTCAAATCGCTCAAGATCGGCAAAGGGGTGAAGACCACCCACAACGCCACCAGTCACACCCCGACGCTCAAGCAGCTGGCTTCCCTGAAACCGAAAAAGGCCGAAACTGAGAAACCAGGGGGGAAGCCATCGACCACACCAGGCCGACCGAGCCTTTCCCCCGACGATGAGACGGCAATCAACGCGTATACAGGGCAGGATTACCAGTGGATCAACGAGGCGCTGCGCAACCCGCTCGCCGACCCCGACACCTACGCCCAAGCCCGTATCGACGCGCTCAACCAGGCTCTGAGCAAACTGCCGAACTACGAGGGGCAGGTAGTCCGCCATACCTACCTTCCCGAAGATGTACTGGCCCGGTATCGGGTAGGTGAAGAGATCACCGAAACCGCGTTCACCTCGACGTCTCAGAACCCGGCCGGCGCCAGCGAGCTGTTCAAGGGCGTGAGCAACGTCGAGATGCAGATCATTTCCAAAACAGGCAAGGACGTCTCCGGCTTGTCCAAGAGCCCGGAGGAACTGGAAGTGCTGTTCCAGTCCGGCACCCCGTTCGAGGTGGTGCAGCGCTTCACCGATCCAGTGACCGGACGGACCGTGATCCGTATGGTCGAGCAATAGGAGGTATCGCAAATGGCCGAACGCATCGCTGGAAAGATATTCCGGAGCAGGGAAGAAGTGATCGCTTCCGGCGGGCGACCGCTGAGCGAGGAGGAACGAGACGCCGCCATAGCTCAGTTCGAGGACTGGGACAAAAACGTTCGCTCCAAAGCCGGCCCCGGCCCCGCCGCGGTCGGGGGGAAGTTTTCCGATGACCTTGCCGGAACCGAGTACGACCCCGACACCCCCGGCATTCCCGACCACATGCGCAAAGACCCCGGCCAGTAAGGGCCGCCTCCCTCATACCCAACTCAGACACTCCCGGCCGAAGGAGCAGCCGGGAGTGCCGTCTATCTGGGGTGTAGCCCAAATAGACAACGGGCCTTGTCCGTTCGAGGAGGGACCGATGGGTCGGGCTCCGAGCGGGCGAGAGCGCGATGCGGTCTCCGATCTTTGGGTTGTGCGTCGATGTCGATTCCCGGGGGCGCCTCGGGGGCACTGCTCCAGCTGCCCTCGCTCGCGTTATGCCCCATCGCGCCTCGGCCACGGACCAATCGATTTCCTCGTCCGTACCGTGGTCCGGCGGCAGGATCTCGGTCAGCGCAGCGATACCCGTCGGGTCTTCCATGGCAATCTCTTCGACTGTATGGCCGCGAGCCCAGGAGGTCGCACCGACAAGCGCCGCGACTGCCGCGTCAGCGGTCCAGTGATTCCGGCAATTGTTCGCGGCAGTACCTCTTGGGCCGCTCGCATTGATAGCCCCAACGCGTGGTGGACTTTCGCGGATCTGATCCCAAACCCCGTTTCGAACACGCGATATGTGGCATGTGCGGATGTTCGGATTCGCTGGCGGCTCAACCCCTCAACAGCACGTGGGGCGCTCCGGCGATGCCGGGCAGGCGCCGATGACCAGATCCCATACGTCACCTATGTTGATCTTGGTGGGTGAGGCAGCTCCGTCGGCGTGCCGGTCCTCGTAGGGGACCCAGCTGTCGTCTTGCCATTCCGCGGAGGCGATGGTCAATACCGGTTCGGTGGGTGTCCCGCAGGCCGGGCACGGCTCGACCCACGGATCGCTGCGTGCCCAGGCGACATAGCCGCCGATCTTCCACCCGGGTGCCACGGATAGCCCCATCTGGTACGGACTTTCGGTCCACACACCGAGGTCCTTCACCTCGATGCCGAGGTGTCCGGCCTCCCACCGCTGCATCTGCTCATAGAGATCCTCGTCGAGCTCGAGCGCTGAGGGATACTCGGTCACTTGTTCCGGCGCGATCGTGCACGGTTCGAGAACGAACTGCCCGAGCCCGTCTTGAACCGTCACAGGCTCGGGGGGATCGGCCAGAATGTCGGTGACTGTGGCCACGGACCGCCACACGACAGTGGTCTTGGGGAGCAGTTCGTCGTCGTGCTCGAACGGGCACCACAACACTTGCAGCAGATCCTTGCCCGCTGGCGCTCGCAGACCGGGAACGTCCCGGACATACAGTTGCGCGATCGGCAACATGGCGACCGAGCCCTCCGGTAGCACCGGATCGGGGTCGAAGAGCTGCTGAAACCTCGCCAGATCCTCTGGTGTGTCTTGCCATTGGTAGTCGTCCTCGCTCGGCACGGCCTGATCGCGGACGGTGTCGTGGTCCTGGTGCTTCGACCGGGCCTGCTTCAGCGACGTCACCTCGCCTGTGTGCACGTCGTGACAGTGTGGCCAGGGCTCACCCGCTGGCCACAACAGGGGCCCGCCCACGGAGCTGTCGTGGCACGAAGGGGAGCCGGGGCGAGGGTGCAGCCGAGTCGCGGTCCGGGCAAGCGGCGCCAGGGCTGGAAAGACGGCTGCTATATCGACCGGTCGGGGCGCGGTGGTGCGGGTCATGCAAGAACCTCCACGAAAGGCGCGGTGTCCGTCTGGCGGGCGGCCCCGCGTCGTGGTGCCGCGAGGCGATTCACCAGGCTAAATCGCCCGTTTCATCAGCCTCTTCCCTGGGACGCGTCAACCGCCGAGATACTGGTCGCGCGGGCCGCGGGTAGTGGGGAACACCTCGGCGGACACCACCCCAGCCTGCTGGCCACCGCCATGCATGAGTTCTTCGCTAGGAGGTCTCATGGCCGGCCATCATCGGCATCGGGGCCGGTTGTTGTCCGGGGGCGAGCATGAGGAACTGTCCCATCATGCCTTGATCTTCATGGTGGAGCAGGTGGCAGTGATACATGTAGGGGTAGGTGGGATCGGTGTATTCGGTGAAGCGCATGGCCAGCGTGTAGGTGGACCCGGAGCCGGTGTAGACAGTGTCCTTCCAGCCTGCGAGTGCGGGCGGGGGTGGGGTCCCGTTGATGGCGAGGATCTGGAATTGGACGTCGTGTACGTGGAAGTTGTGCGGCCAATTGTCGTTGTTGCGGACCGACCAGACTTCGGTGGTGTCGACGGGAATCGTCATGTCGATGCGATTCATGTCCATGCGGCGGCCGTTGATCATGAACCATTGCAGGTCGAAGGTGCGGGTCGGTTCGGTGCTCACGGCGGTGAGTGGCCGGATGGGGACGAGCGCGGCCGGGAGGGCGGCGGATCGGCGCAACGCGCGAGCCGCGCGTAATTCCAGGATGTCGAAGGTGTCGTCGAATCCGAACTCGGTCGCACGGTCGATACCGGCCCGTTCGGTGATCGGCAGCGACCGCAGGGCCAGTTTCTCGCCCGGGCGCATCGTCAGTACCAGTTCGACACGCTCGCCGGGACTGAGTTGGATCTGCTGCAATGCGACCGGTTCGGTGAGCAGTCCACCGTCGGTGGCGATCAGGTCGAAGGTTCGTCCGTCGGCGAGCGCCAGGTTGTAGAGCCGGCCCGAGGAGCCGTTGAGGATGCGTAGCCGGACCCGTTCGGTGCTGAGGTCCAGATGGGCTCCGGCGATACCGTTGGTGACGATGGTGTCGCCGAGCAGGCCGATGTCGGTGGGATCGGATTCGTCGAGTGTTCCGTTGGCGGCGAATCGGCGGTCCTGGATCACCAGCGGAATATCGTCGACACCGTAATCCTTCGGGAGGTCGAGCGTATCGGCGGATTCGTCGTCGATGAGGAAGAAACCGGCCAGTCCACGGTAGACGTGCTTTTCGGTCGCCCCGTGTGGATGCGGGTGATACCAAAGGGTGGCGGCCTGCTGGCGGATCGTCCAGTGTGGGGCCCACTGTGCGCCGGGGGCGATCATCTGATGCGGCCCGCCATCGAACTCGGCGGGTACGTGCATACCGTGCCAGTGCACCGATGTCGGCTCAGGGGTGTCGTTGGTGATGGTGAACCCGACCTGCTCGCCGACGCGGGCCCGCAGGGTGGGCCCGAGTACCGATCCGTTGTACCCCCAGGTCGGCGTGTGTTTTCCCCGGAGGATCTCGGTTGTCGCCGAGTGGGCACGCAGCGTGAACCGGCGGACGCCATCATCGCCGACGGTCGACGGGGCCAGAGGGGGAATCGGCAGCGGGCGGGAGCCGCCTCCAGGTATGCCGGTCGGTTCCGGCAGTCCACACCCGACGGCAAAGGCCACTGGCGCCAGGGCCAGCCCGGTGAGAAATCCTCGACGTGATGCCACCTACGCTCCTCGTTCATGGGGAACCTCCAGACTGGATTGCGGGTCGACACGACACCTCGGCTGTCAGGTCGGACACGGTCGGCCGAATTCGGGCCGCGCGGGGATTGCGTAGATTTCCACGGCGTGCTAAGCGGTTGCGGTCGCGGAATTCACCTACCGTGGACGAGTGATCGACTTCCGAGCGCTCCGTGATCCGCGGCAGCTGCTGCGCTGGCTGCCGCTGTTGCTGATCCCGGTGCTGCTGCTGGCCAGCACCTACCCGGGTGAGTTCCGGGTCCCCGTCGCATACTGGATCTTGGCGATGTCGGCGGGCGTGGTGTTCGGTGCCGGTGCGCGCTGGCCGCTCTCGACGTCGATCGTGTTGTCCGCGCTGGCGATTCCTATGTTTCGCATACCCGCCTGGGGTGTCTCCGGACTGGTTCCGTATCTGGGTGCGGTGGCCCTTGTCGATGCCGTCGCCCGCACCCACCGCGCGTCGACGGTGTGGTTGGCGAGCGGCGGCTGGGCCGCGGCGGTTGTGCTGGGACGTGCGGGTATGCACGACACCTCGATCGGGCGTGCCTCCACCGCTGTCGAAGCTGCGGCCTACGTGTGTCTGCCGTTGCTGTTGGGCCTGTATCTGCGCGGTCAGCGTGACCTCTCCGATAACCGCGCCGCCGATGTCGAGGCACGGGCTCGTCTCGATGAGCGTGCGGCATTGGCGCGGGAACTGCACGACGTGGTGGCCCATCACATGGCGTCGATCGTGTTGCGGATGTCGGTCGCCGGGCACGTCCTGCGACAGGCCGATCCGCGTATTACCGAGGTGCTCGACGACGTGCGCAGCACCGCCACGGCCTCCCTGGCCGATATCCGCAGGCTGTTGACCGTATTGCGCGATCCAGGTCTGGGCACGATCGCACTGGTCGATACCGAGGCGATTGCCGCGGAGATCGAGGCCGCTCTGCAGCGCGTGCGGGTCGCGGGCTTCCAGGTCGATGCCCGGATCGACGCCGAGTTCGCGGGCCTGGACGCGATCGAGCGGCTCACGCTATTGCGATTGGTCCAGGAATCGCTGACGAACGTCATGAAACATGCCGATCGTGACGCGCCGGTCCTGTTCCGCGTCGCGGCCGCGCAGAATGGTATCGAGGTTCACCTCCTCAACCGCGGCCATGGGAGCAACCGGCGCTCCGGACACGGCATCGTCGGGATGCGCGAGCGGATCGAACTCACCGGCGGCACCCTGGATATCGGGCCCGACGGGCCCAACTGGGTGGTTCGCGCGTGGCTGCCCGGTAGTGCGAAGGGAGAACACCAACCGTGATCACCGTGCTGCTGGTCGACGACCAACGCCTGGTGCGGGCCGGATTGCGGATGCTCATCGACGACACCGCCGACCTCACCGTCGTCGGGGAGGCCACCGACGGGATCGGCGCGATCCGGATGTACACCGAACTCTGCCCGGATCTGGTCATCATGGATCTGCGGATGCCAGGGATGGACGGCATTACCGCCACGCGACACATTCTCGCCTCGGCGCCCCGCGCGAAAGTTCTGGTGCTCACCACCTTCGACGACGACGAGCACCTGTTTCCCGCACTCGCCGCGGGTGCTGCCGGATACTTCGTCAAAGACACCGAGCCGGCCGTGCTACTCGACGCGATTCGGCGCACTGTCGAGGGCGACCTGCTCTTCTCGCCGGCGCTACTACGCCGGTTGCTCGATCGCGCGATCGAAGCACCCCAAGGTGCCGAGTCCGTTCCGGTTCCGGCGGATCTGACCTCCCGCGAACTCGATGTATTGCGCCTGGTCGTCGCCGGATACGGCAACCAGGACATCGCCGACCGCCTGCACCTCGGCGTCAGCACGGTCAAAACTCACATCGCGAACCTGCTCGACAAGACCGGAACCGACAACCGAATCCGGCTCGCGGTGTACGCGGCGCGATTCGTCGGCGATTGATCCCGCGCCGAGGGTGAGTCCGCAGTGCTTCGTGCGACCGGTGGTGGGGCTGGGTGTACGGTCAACCGTCTCCCCGGACTCTCGCCACGAGAAGGTACGACGGCGAGGATCGAGGGTATGAACGATCGGCCCTCTTTCACCTACTCCGAGATCGGCGCCACGCGAGGCGAGTTGCCCGCGGGTTACCGGCATCTCCGCCTGCGACGCGAGATCGGTCGCGGTGTCGACGAATTCGACCGGCTGGGGCAGGCGGTGCTCGGGTATCGGATACAGCAGGGTCTGGGCATCCTCCGGGAAACGCAGACTCCGGTGGCCGAGCCGGGTGCCGATATCACAGTCCTGCTCGGCGTCGGCCGGTTCGGCCTGCGCGCGCCGTGCCGGGTCGTCTACGTTCTGCGCGAACCCGACCGGATCGGGTTCGCCTACGGCACTCTGCCGGGACACCCGGAGAGCGGTGAGGAACTCTTCGCCGTCGAATACGACCGGGAAACCGGCACCGTGTACGGCGTGGTCACCGCGTTCTCCCGGCCCGCGAGCTGGTACACGCGCCTCGGCGGGCCGCTGGCGGTGCTGGCCCAGCGGGTCGCCGCGGCGGCCTACCTCGCGGTGCTGCGCCGGACACCACGGGAGCGATGAATCGGATCAGGACAGACCGAAGCGGACGCCGGTGAGTTCCTCGGAGACCTCCCAGAGTCGCTGTGCCGCGGCCACATCGCTGGCGCGGGCGGACCGGCCGACGAGTGTCGGATAACCGTGCATCTCCCCGCGCCCGTCCGGCCCGACGTAACTCGCGCCCGGCAGGTCCTGTGTGGCAGCGAACAAGGTGGTCAGAGCCGCTTTCTCCGGGGTTTGGGCGAGATAGCGACCCGCGAGGTGCACGATGGCGACCAGGAATTTGTTGCGGTTCGCGGTGCCGAGTTCGGTGGCCGCGTATCCGGGATGGGCGGCCGTCGAACGGACCGCCGACCCGGCCTGCCGTAGCCGGCGCTCGAGTTCGAGGGTGAACAGCAGGTTCGCGAGTTTCGACCGTCCGTAGGCTTTCACCGGACTGTAGCCGCTCGCGGTGAGGTCGAGATCGTCGAAATCGATGATCCCCACGCGGTGGGCGCCGGAGGCCAGATTCACCACGCGATCGGTGATATGCGGCAGCAGGCGATTGGTCAGCGCGAAATGGCCGAGATGATTGGTGCCGAATTGCATTTCGAAGCCGTCCTTCGTGCGGGCCTCCGGCACCATCGCGACCCCGGCGTTGTTCACCAGTATCGAGATCTCGCCCTTCCACGTCTCGGCGAATTCACGGATCGAATCCAGGTCGGCGAGATCGAGTCGCCGCACCTCGTTACTGCCGCCGATCCGGCGCGCCGCCTCGTTACCGCGGCCGATATCGCGAACCGCGAGCACCACATGCGCTCCGGCCCGGGCCAGCAGTGTGGCGGTGCCGAATCCGACGCCGCTGTTGGCGCCGGTGACGACCACGGTGCGGCCGTCGAAGGCGGGCAGATCGGCTGCGGTCCAGTGCGAAGAACTCATGTCCAGACGGTAGCGCGGGGGACTCGCACCGGGCGCCGACACGGCGGAAATCACGCGCTGCCAGCGGTTACGCCCGACGATTCACGCCACCCCAGGCGAGGAACAATTGGCCGGAAGCGCGGAATACCACCGGCCGGACGAGTAGCGTGAGGGGCGTTCCGGGTTCGGTCACAGATCGTCGAAACCCGGTAGCTCGGCGTTATGTTCGATTTCGGCCGAACGTTCTCGATCAGGTGTTACCGGCTTTCCCGCTCGATCCGCTGTCACCGAAAGGATCGTCGATGCATCGTTCACGCAGGACCGTATCAACCGCGGCGTCGGTAATGGGCGCGCTGGCGGCGGCGCTCGTGGTCGCCGCGCCCCATGCGTCCGCCGCGATCACCGAATTCGAGTTGGCGCCGGGAAGCGGTACGGGCAGTTCCCCGGCACCCTATGGCACCCACTGCGCCTACACCGCTTCCGCGACCGCGGAGCCGGGGGAGTATGTCAGTTTCTACGACAGCCAGAAGGGTTCGTTCGATCCGCCCGGCGCGATCCTCGTCGGCGCTTCCGGGACAGTCACCGCGCAATGGTCCCCGGAGACGCCCGGTACGCACACTCTGCACGCCGTGAACATCGGCAGTGAACAGTCTCTTCAAGTAGAGGTCGGCTCCGGCCTGAACCTCGGCTCCGCCTGCCCGGTGCTCTGATGGGCGGCATGCCCGCCGTGCGCGTCGATCGCGGTGGTTGCTCGGATTCCGGACCGAAAGGCAGACACAGACCTGCCGCGTGACCTGCGGCAGCAAGCGAAAGGGGTGTGCCATATGGGGGATATACGTCGCGCACGGCGTCCGAGCGGCGTGAGCGCCGCGATCGAGCGGATCGGTGCGCAGCTCGACGAGGGATCACTGCGTAACGAGCTGATGGTCGCGGCCCTGGTCCTGTCGTCGATCACTGTCGTGATGGGCTTGACCGCGGATGGTTTCGGCTGGATGGCCGGATACTGCCTCGCCGGAATCGTGGGTTTCACAGGGGTGTTCGTGGTGATGCGCGGAGATCGGCCGCGGCAGCAGTGGCTGGTGCCGCTCGGCATAGCCGTGCTCGAGATCCTTCTGTTGATCGTGTACGGGCGGATGTCCGGGAGTCTCTGAATCGAGCACGACAGCGTCCGGCCGGGCCCGATACACCCGAAGGGTTTTCCGGCCGGACGCTCGGACCGGGGCGCGGGCGCAACAGCCGCGGCGGCGGTCGCCCAATTCACCAGTCCGCCCGTCGGCAGCCGATTACAGTCGGTTGGTTCGGCGAAACTGCCGGTTGGACAAGGTGAAAGAGGCTCTGCCATGACCGCGATCGGTCGCGGCGGCGTACGCAATCCGTGGACGCAGCCGACCTACGGTTACTACAACAGTTCGTTCGAGCAGTCGCTCACCGAGAAGGACACCGCCGGCGGGTTGACGGTGATGCGGCTGGCCATCGACAAGGATTCTGCGCCCCCGCTGCACTACCACACGCGTGAGGACGAGTTCTGGGTCGTGACCTCGGGTCGGGTGCGGTTCTGGCTGGGTGGGGCCACATTGGGCGATTGTGCTGTGCAGGAGGCCGATCCGGGCGCGTTCGTATTGGGGCCCCGAAATATCGCGCACACTTTCCAGACCATCACCGAGACCGCCGAAGTGCTCGTCGGCAATACGCCGGGTGCGCTGGAGGGATATTTCCAGGGTGTCGGTCCCGCGGAGGTCCGCCACGACGAGGACAACTCCGATTTCCTGGAGAGGTTCGGCGTGTTCTTCATCGGCCCGCCGCCGGTCTGGAGCGAATGGAACAGGACGTAGCTACTACTCGGTGCGCTGGGAACTACTCGTGGCCGGCCGTACGAGGTGTTCGGTCAGAAAAGCGATCTGGTCGGCGACGATCTGCTCGACCACCGGCGGATGGTAGACGGTGAAATGGTCGGCGTCGTAATGCTTCAGCACAGCCCGGGGTGCGGTGGCGGCCACCCGGCCGGCGATCGCGGGGTCGATGAGGTTCTCGCGTTCGCAGGCGCAGACCAGGAGCGGGCACCGCACCCGCTGCGCTGCCGATGCCGCGTTGTAGAACAGCATGCCGAGTCCGGAGGCCGCCGTGATGCGGTTGTCGAAGCGGTAACCGGGCGGAGTCACCGACTGCCATCCTTCGAGCGCGCCCGGTTGCGTGACGAAGGCGAGGTCACCGGGCTGCCCCACGAGTGGCACGTAATGCCGGGACCTTCCGGTGGCGGCGCGTACCAGGTCCGAGAGGATCGGGACCGTGAACCGGAGCAGATGTCTCACCCCGGCCTGGGCTACCACTGCACGCCCGCTGAAGACCGGACACTGTACGACTGCCGCGCGCAGATCGTGGTGGCGGGCGGCGGCCGCCAGGGCATGGCTGGCACCGAAGGAGGTGCCCCACAGGGCGATCCGCGCCGGATCCAGTTCCGGGCGTGAACGGGCGAAGGTCAGTGCTGCGTCGACGTCTTCGGCGTAGCGGCGCTGGTCGACCAGCTGTCGCGGCTCGCCGCCGGATTCGCCCAGGTGCCGGAAGTCGAAGGCAACCACGGCCATTCCCGCTTGCGCGAACGATCGCTCGTATTGCCCGAGCATCATCTCGTGGGTGGCGCCGCCACCGTGGACGAGGACCACGGCCGGGTGTGGCCCGGGGCTCTCGGGCAGTGTCAGCCAGGCCGCGCAATGGTCGCGGCCGGACGGGAAAGTGGTGCGGATCGTCATGAGACCTCGATTTAGGTACGTTGTACGTGAACGAGGTTCAGTTAATCACGTACGACGTACCTAAACAAGGGAGGGTCATGCCGGCACCCAGGAAATTCAGTCGGGAACAGTTGCAGGCCGCCGCGCTGGCGCTGGTCGACGAGCGCGGACTCGGCGCGCTGACCATGCGCAATCTCGCCACCGAACTGGGTACCGGCGCGATGACGATCTACAACTACGTGGACGGCCGCGAAGGACTCGAGGAGTTGGTGACCGCGGCTGTCATGGGTGAGACCCGCTGGATCGAGAACGCAGGTGACTGGCCGACGCAGGTGCGGGCCGTCGCCGAGGGGATGTGGCAGGCCATTCGCGCCCATCCGCACGCCATTCCGCTGATACTGACTCGGCGCGGTTCCGATATCCCGACTCTCGCGCCCGCCGAGGCCCTGCTGCGGGCGTTGGCAGGCTCCGGGCGTTCGGGGATCGAACTACTGGTCGCCTTTCGGGCGGTCTCCGGGTTCGTCACCGGCTTCGCGCAAGCCGAACTCACCAGCCCGCTCGCGGCCCGCACCGGCGAGGATCGGGGTGCAGCGGCCGCCCGAGTGGCCGAACTGCCGGCGGACCGGTTCCCGAAGTTGATCGAGATCGCGCAAGCCGCCGCCGTCAGCGCTCCGGAAGCCGAATTCCGCGCCGGACTGGAAATCGTCCTCGCGGGCTTGCGCTCCTGAGCGCGCCCCGGCGCCGGGTCAGGGCGCCGGCTGGAGACGCCAACGCTGGTACGGGCCGCCGCGCGGGGTCATTTTCAGGGCCCGGCTGCCGGGTATGTAGGTGAGCACCGATTTCGGGTAGCCCTCCTCGAAGAGGTAGCCGTCCGCGATCTCCCACCCCGCCGCGAGCGAGGACCCGGAGTCGACCAGACGCGCGTTCGTCCCGCCCTCTGAGGGGACGTTTCCATAGGAGAGGGCGAAATATCCGCGGGTTTCCTCCGCGACAGTGTTGACGAGGTGGTTGTGGACTCCGGAGTAGGTGTTCGCACCACTCGAGTCGAAGAACCAGTGCTGCCGGGCGGAACTGGCGCAGCCGCGCATTTCCAGGCCGGGATCGGTGATCACGCTCGCCCGGTCGCTGCGGCGGGTGTACTCCCGCTGCTGCCAGGTGCCGTCGAATTCGTAGTAGCGGCTGGGTTCGCTGGCCAGGCACAGCCGGGCTTCCTCGTTACGGAGCGCGAACTTCCCGCCGGGAAATCCGTTGGAGGTGACACTCGCTGGGCTTCGTTTCGGCGGCTCGACGCCGGTCAACTCGATATCGGGCGTCGCCGCGGAATGGGTCGCGACGAGCAGGCCGGCGATCACGGCGACGAGTGACAGCGAGCCGCCGCATACTCTTCTCGGATTCATTTGCGAAAGCTATCAATGCTTCATCGGTGCGCATCGATGGCGCGCGGAAAACCGCAGGGGAGGAACTACATAGAGGGATCGATGGAAGCGGTCGCCCGGGCGTGGCCGGCGCTTCGCCCGTTCAGGGGGTCTGGATGGCGGTGAAGGTCATGCGGTCGCCGCGGTAGAGGGACCGGCGATGCTCGATGGGGACCCGGCCGGGGTCGTAGGAGACGCGTTTGAGCAGGAACATCGGGGTGCGGGTGTCCACGGTCAGCAGGGCGGCCTCGCGGGCGTCGGGCAGGGTGGTCTCGATACTGTCGACGGCCTCGGCGAAAGCGATTCCCCGGTTCGCGATCTCGGCGTAGAGCGACCGGGTGTAGTCGAAGGATTCGAGCAGGCCGGGGTAGCGGTAGGCAGGTAGACGAGTGGTCTCGAGACCCAGCCGGACACCGTCGGTGGTGAGTACGCGTTCGAGTTGGATCACCGGATCACCGGGTTCGATGGCGAGTAGCGTTGCCAGTTCGGGTTCGGCGGTCTGCTCGGACCAGCCGACGAGTATGCGGGTGGCGCTGCGGCCTTCGGAGCGCGCGGCCTCGGTATAGGAGCCCAGGGCCAGCGGCAGCACGAGTTTCGGGCCGGCGACCACTGTGGTCTTGCCCTGACGTTCGATCCGGCCCGCGACGAGCAGTTCGCGCAGCGCTTGGCGCACCGTCTCCCGGGCTACATCGAAGCGCACCGCGAGATCGCGTTCGGAGGGCACGGTGGCTCCCACATCCAGCCCGTCGAGCAGCACTTCGATACTCGCGCGCACGATCTGATGCTTGAGGACCCGGGGTTCGACCGTCGACGACACGGCCCAACTCTACCGCGATGCTGGTCTATACCAGCTGTTAACCCAGGGTTCGCCCGACGGTCTCTCCCTGGTCTATACCAAGCGGCATGCTCGATCCCGTGCAAGACAACAGCGATATCACCCTGGTTGTAATGGATATGGCCGGCACCACGGTGGCCGACGACGGCGCGGTCATCCGCGCCTTCGACACCGCCGCCACCGCGGTCGGCCTGCCCGGAACCGGCCCCGAACGCGATGCGGCCCGGAAGTACGTCCTCGACACCATGGGGCAGTCCAAGATCGCGGTGTTCGGCACACTTTTCGGCTCCGGCGAACGCGCCGCCCAGGCCAACGCCGCCTTCGAGACCGCCTACGAACGCTATGTCGACGAAGGCGGGATCGCGCCGATCCCGGGCGCCGAGAAAGCCATCACACAACTGCGCGAGGCCGGTATCAAAGTCGCCCTGACCACCGGTTTCAGCCCGGCCACCCAGCGGCGCATCCTCGCCGCCCTGGACTGGACCGATATCGCCGATCTGGTCCTGGCCCCCGCCGACGCCGGTCGCGGCCGTCCCTACCCCGACCTCGTGCTGACCGCACTGCTGCGCGCCGGGGCCGACGACGTCCGCCATATCGCGGTCATCGGCGACACCTCCAGCGATATCACCTCCGGTCTCCGGGCCGGTGCCGCGATCGTGGCCGGAACCCGCACCGGCGCACACGATGCCGCCACCCTGCGCGCGGCCGGAGCGACCCACGTACTCGACTCCGTCGCCGATCTGCCCGCCCTGCTCTTATCCGCCTGATCCCGTTTCACACTCTCTCCGAGGACGTCCCATGTTCTTCCGTCGTCGTCACGCCGCGGTCGCCGCCCTGGCCGGTCTGGCTCTCACCCTCTCCGCCTGTTCCGGCTCCGGTGATTCCGGTGCCCGCACCGAACAAGGCTTTCCCGAAAAGCTGACTCTCGCCGCGATCCCGGCGGAGAACTCGACCGATCTGTCAGCCAGCTACGACCCGCTGATCGCGCTGCTGGAGAAAGAAACCGGGTCCGAGGTCGAGTTCGTCCAGGCCTCCGACTACGCGGGTGTGGTCGAGGGCATGATCGCCGGCAATGTCGATCTGGCGTTCTTCGGGCCGTTCGCCTACGTGGTCGCCGGGGTGAACGGCGCCGACATCACTCCGCTGGGCGCCGGAGTGCAGGAGAAGGGGGGCCGGCCCGGCTACAAGTCCTACGGGCTCGCTGCCGCCGATAACCCGGCCGTATCCTCGCTCGCCGACTTCAAGGGGAAGAAGGTGTGCTTCGTCGACCCGAGCTCGACCTCCGGATTCCTGTATCCCACCGCCGGTCTGATCGAATCGGAAGTGATCGCCTCGGGTGCGGAAGCCGACCTGTCGGCCGGGGTCCAGCCCATCTACGCCGGCGGGCACGATGCCTCGGCGCTGGCCGTCGCCGCCGGTGACTGCGACGCCGGATTCGCCTTCGACACGATGGTCGACAAAACCCTGGTGGACAAGGGCGATCTGAAACCGGGTCAGCTGAAGACGGTCTGGAAATCGGAGACCATCGCCGGCTCGCTTTTCGCGGCGAACAACGATCTGGGTACCGATGTCGTGGCGAACCTGAAGACGATCTTCACCGAGAAGGCCAACGCGGAATACATGCTCGGTCAGGGCTTCTGCACCGATGAGTGCCGGATCACCGACGAACGCATCTGGGGCGTAGCGCCGGCTACCGACGCCGACTACAACGGTGTACGCCACGTCTGTGAAGTCACCGGTTCCGAGAAGTGCAAGGGCTGATCCGGCGATGCCTCCCGCGCCCCACCGGCCGACTGTCGCCGGAGACGACACCGTCATCCGCGCACAGTCGGTCACCAAGAAATTCGGTGACACCGTGGCGCTCGACGATGTCTCGTTCGAGGTGCACCGCAGCGAAATGGTCGTGTTGCTCGGTCTTTCCGGCTCCGGCAAATCGACCCTGCTGCGCTGCCTCAACGGACTGCATCCGGTCACCTCGGGTCGAATCGAGGTCGACGGCACTCGCGTCGACCTCGCTTCCGGAGCGCGGCTGCGAGCCCTGCGCCGCGACGTCGGATTCGTCTTCCAGCAGTTCAACCTGGTCGGCCGGCTCAGCTGCCTGGAAAACGTGCTGATCGGTGGTCTGGGCCGGATACGGGTGCCGCGCTACGGTGCGCTCACCTATCCCAAACCGATGCGGGCCGAGGCGTTGGTCCATCTGGACCGGGTCGGGCTGGCCGACCTCGCCGAACGCCGCGCCGACACGCTCTCGGGTGGGCAGCAGCAGCGAGTCGCGATCGCGCGGACGCTGATGCAGCGGCCTGCGGTGCTGCTCGCCGACGAACCGGTCGCTTCGCTGGATCCGGAGAACGCGGCGGTGGTGATGGACCTGCTGTTCCGGGTCTGTATCGAAGAGAAACTGACGGTGCTGTGCACCCTGCACCAGGTCGATCTGGCGATGGGGTGGGCGCATCGGCTGGTCGGGTTGCGCGGTGGCGCGAAGGTGCTCGACCGCCCGGCCGTCGGGCTCTCGCGCGACGAGGTCATGGAGATCTATCGGCGGGTCGAACCGGCGACCGCGGGTTCGAACGCCCCCGAGTCGCGATGAGCACGCTGCTGCGCACCGTGCACCCGGATGACTCGAAACCGGAATCGCTCCGCCGTGTGCTGCTCCGGACGTCGGCCGGGGCGGCCGTGCTGGCGACCCTGGCCGGGGCCTGGTACATCGATTTCGCGCCCGCCACTCTGTTCGACGGTCTCGACGAGATCGCCGCGCTACTGAACCGCATGCTGCCGCCACGGCTCGGCGACCCTGGCCGGGTTTCCGCCCTCGCCGTCGAGACACTGCTGATGGCGGTCCTCGGCACGGTCCTCGCCGCGGTCGTCTCGGTACCGCTGGCCTTCCTGGCCGCCCGCAACACCACACCGCACCCGGCCATCCACGGTGCGGCCCGGGCGGTGATCACCTTCTGCCGGGCGATGCCGGACCTGCTGTTCGCCGCGCTTTTCGTGCGGGCACTCGGTATCGGTGTCTTGCCCGGTGTACTCGCCCTCGCCCTGCATTCGATCGGGATGCTGGGCAAACTCTTCGCCGACGCCATCGAGCAGACCGACCCCGGTCCACGCGAAGCGGTCCGCGCCACGGGGGTGGGCTATTTCCGGGAAATGCTCAACTCGGTGGTACCGCAGGTGATCCCCGCGTGGATCGGCGCCTTCGTCTACCGCATCGATATCAATCTGCGGATGTCGGTGGTACTCGGATTCGTCGGCGCCGGTGGCATCGGATTCGCCCTCCAAGACGCCCTGCGCGGGCTGATCTACCCACGTGCGCTCGGAATCGTGGCCGTGATCCTGGTGATCATCGCTGCCATGGAAGTGCTCACCATCGTCATCCGGCGCATTCTGCTCACCCCCTCACGCTCCGGCCCACGCCGGGACCGGGCGACCCGCTTCACCTTCGGCGCGCTGGCGGCCGGCACCTGCGCCGCCGCACTGCTGGTCCTGGACATCGACCCGTGGACGCTGTTCACCTGGCCGTGGCAGTCGTTCGAGGTGTTCGGCCGAATGCTCCCACCGGATTTCGGCGCGCTCGGCACCGACCTGTTCGACGCCGCACTGCAGACCGTCGCGATCGGCCTGGTGGCCACCGCGATCGGGGTGGTGCTGTCGGTACCGCTCGGCATTCTCGCGGCGGCGAACGCGACCCCGCACCCGGTCGTCTACTGGGTCGCGCGGGCCTGGATCCTGGCGGTGCGCGCGGTACCCGAACTGATCATCGCGGTGGTTTTCGTCGCCGCCCTCGGGCTCGGGCCGATCGCCGGAACCTGCGCGCTGGCGATCGGCTCCATCGGGTTCCTCGGCAAACTCGTCGCCGACGCGGTGGAGGAGATCGACCCCGGGCCGCTGGAGGCCGTGCGCGCGGTCGGCGGCGGCTGGTGGAAAACGCTGTTCGCCGCGGTAGTTCCGCAGGCGATGCCGTCGATGATCGGCGCGGGCCTCTACCTGCTCGATGTGAACATCCGCACCTCGACCGTGCTGGGCATCGTCGGTGCGGGCGGAATCGGCTATCTGCTCTTCGAATCCATCCGCACCCTGAACTTCGATATCGCGGGCGCGATCGTGATCGTCGTCTTCGTCATCGTCTACACCATCGAAAGGTTGTCCGGATGGATACGCTCACTCGTCGTGTGACCCGCGCGGCCGTCTGGTCGGAAACCGGCGTGGAACTGCGCGAAGTCGAGCTGCCCGAACCCGGGCCCGGGGAACTGCTGGTGCGGGTGGACCTGGCCACGGTCTGCGGTAGCGATCTGCACACCGTGGCCGGTCGCCGCCCGGCGCCGGCGCCTTCGATCCTCGGACACGAAGCGGTCGGCCGGGTGGTGGCGATGGGGCCGGATACCGACCACGAGATAGGGGAGCGCGTGGTCTGGTCGGTGACCGCGGCGTGCGGCCGCTGTGCCCGGTGCCGTCGCGGATTCACCGCCAAATGCGAACGCGTCCGCAAGGTCGGGCACGAGGCCTTCACCGGCGATTGGCCGCTCTCGGGCGGCTATGCCGAACATATTCTGCTGCCCGCGGGGATCGCGGCGGTCGTGGTACCGGACCGGGTTCCCGACGCCGTCGCCGCGCCCGCCGGTTGTGCGACGGCGACCGTGATGGCCGCTCTCGAGGCCGCCGGTGACCCGACCGGCCGGCGTGTACTGGTCTGCGGCGCCGGAATGCTGGGTATCACCGCTGTCGCCGCCTGCTCGGAGCGAGGCGCCGAGGTACTGATCACCGACCCTCACCCGGAACGGCTGGAACTCGCCCGCCGCTTCGGCGGCACCCCCGACAGCGGCGGCCCGGTGGATCTCGCCTTCGATTTCTCCGGCTCGGCGGCGGCTGTCACCGCGGCCCTGCACCGGCTGGATCTCGGTGGAACACTGGTGCTCGCAGGTTCGGTCGCTCCCGGCCCCACGGTGTCGCTCGACCCGGAGGCCGCTGTCCGCGGCTGGTTGACGGTCACCGGTGTGCACAATTACGAACCGCGCCATCTGTCCAGCGCGGTGGAGTTCCTCACCCGCACCCACGACTCACTGCCGTGGCGCGACCTGGTCGCGGATCCGGTCGGGCTCGACGCGATAGCCGCGGTCTTCGCTCCGCCGCCCCGCGCGATCCTGCGCGCGGCTGTCTCCCCCTGACCGGGGGCCGGGTGTGATGTCCGCGGGGTCGCCGCGTCGAGACCGGGAGTGGGGAACATCCACGAGAAGAGCCACGCTGAGCGGTTACCGGTCCTTACTGGCCGTTCGGCCGGCGGCCCAGCAGGTCGTAGACCAGCACCCCGGCGGGGTCGTACCAGCCGCCCGGCCCCTGGGTGTAGAGCAGGTTTCCCTCGGCGTCGTACCACGCGCCGTCGCGCAGGGTCGAGCCCTCGGCGTCGGTTCCGGCGTGGACATCGTCGGCGCGGGCCTGGATCTGTTCCCGGAGCTTCGGGTCGATATCGTCCACCGATCCTGGATCGGGAGCGGTGGCGCGGGCTTCGCGTTGGGCGGCGTCCAGTTGGTCGAATGATGCGCGGGCGCGCGCGAGGTGTTCGGGGGTGGGGGTGAGTCCGAGGGCTTCGGCTTCTTCGCGGCTGTAGTAGGTGCGGCCGCCGATCTGTTCGGGCATGACAGTGTCTCCTTACGGAAGGGGGGCGAGTTCGACGATGACCTTGCCGTTTTCGTCGATATATGCTTCCTGCCATCCGGCGGAGAACGACGCGGCGGCAGGGCCACCCCAGTAGGCGGCCATCCCGTCGATTTCGTGGTCCAGCTGCCGGAACCCGCCGCCCACGGTGCTGGCGATCTGCCGCAAGAACGCTCCCGCGTCCATCAGCGCCATTTCCGACACGGACACAGAGTCCGGTAGTGGTGTCGTCAAGATCCCTCAATTCTTTCCTGAGTCAATTATGGTTACCGATCCTCACAAATGCCCTGGACGCGGCGCGCGCCGGGACGGTTCCAGACATCGGACGAACACAGGCGAACAGCCGGCGCCCCAGGTGAGGGATGCGCGAGGAGGGGCACTGTGTTCACCGCGAATCGGCGCCAATGCCGAGCCGAGCTCCGAGATCGTGCGGGTGGCACGGTTTCCGGATCCCCGGTAGCTCAGTTCCTCCGCGCGGCATCAGCGTTCGGGCGGACATCAGAGGCATACCGCTGACTCCGGAAGAACAGCGCCACGCCGACGCGCTGAACCAGGCCCTTGCCAAGTTGCCCTCCTATGAGGGACCGCTGGTTCGTCATGCCGGCCTGGACCCCCAAGAGTTGGAGCGCTACGTGCCGGGAAAGCCGGTCACCGAACACGGATTCCCATACAGCACCCTCAAACCCGACGGCATCAACCCGCAATTCGTTTCTAGTCAGAACACCGAGTTCCAGATCGTGAGCAAGACCGGCAAGCCGGTCGGGCAGTACGCCACACGCCCCGACGAAGTGATGTTTCCATCCGGGACAGGATTCATGGTGCACGACAAGATCGTGCTCCCGAATGGGCGCGTCATCATTCAGATGACCGAGATCTAAGGAGTACCCGCTGTGTTCGAACGATTCACCGGCCGCAAGAAGCCACTGCTGACCGGCGAGGACTATTTCAACAGTGACGAATACGTCCGTAACCAGGCGATATTCGACCAGTTCAACGTCGAGATCCGCGAAGCGCGCGCCGCCACCGCGGCCAACCCTGGCCCGGACCTCAACCCTGAAACGATGGCTGAGCTGCAAGCCCGTGCCGACGAGATGCTCACCTCGGAGAAGCGGAATTGGACCTACGACGCGGATCACTGGTACGACGGCGAAGGCAACATCATCTACAGTCGAGGCGCCGACGGGTGGTATGACACCGCAGGAGTCCGGGTCTACGACCTGGTGTACAACCGGGTCACTCGGTAGAAACCATGGCTCCTTCGCACGCGAAGGAGCCATGTGATCAAGACCTTGATGGCGCTGGAGCACTCATCTTTCAGCGGGTTCCCGCGTCGTGAACAGATGGTGCCCCAGCACACCGCGGGAAAGGACCCTCGTCGCCGACCCGGGCCGGTTGCCGCCGAAGCCGGTGGGGTCGGGTAGTGGCCGGCCAGATCGACGCGGGCTCGGGTGCAGATCGCGCTGTACCTGGATGCACTGCTCCAGGTACTCCATAGCCTCGTCCTGGTCGCTTGCGCCACAAATACGCGAACACCTGGCGGAAGGCGACGCGAGTGGTCACGAATCAGCTCATGAACACTGCGCTTCGGCCTTGACGACCGAGCTCGCCGAGATGGTTCAGGGCCATCGGAAGTCGTCGGGCCGATCGGTCCAGATCTCCGACCAGTTCCACAGCGGTTGCAGGGCTTCCCCGAGACGGACTCCGGCGACGGTCAGTTCGTAGGAGCCTTTCGGGCCGTGCTTCTCCAGCAGCCCGGCTCCCTGGAGTTGCTGGAGCCGGTTCGACAACATGCTCGACGAACAGTTACCCATCCGCCGCCGCAGCTCCAAAAACCCCAGCGGCCCGGGTTCGAGTTCCCACAGCACCCGCAGCGTCCATCGCTGCCCCAGTAGATCGATCACCGCTAGGACCGATGCGTTGCCGGACTCGTCGGCTGCCTCGGCCCGGTCGCGATCATTTGCGCTTCTCATTTCGAAGCACCATAGTTGCTTCTCTATCAGAAGCGTTCGGGCCGAGTGAGGAGAACACCCGATGGACCTTGTGGACACGTCCCCGCGGCGAATCGTGCTGGTGACAGGCGCCTCCCGCGGCATCGGTGCCGCCACCGCCCAGCAGTTGGCCGGTCCCGACATCCATGTTCTGGTGAACTACCGCGAGAAGCTCAAACGAGCGCAGACGGTCGTGGACGCGATCACCGGCGCCGGCGGCAGCGCCTCGGCGGTCGGGGCGGACCTGTCCGACGACACCGCGGTTACCGAAATGGTCGACCACATCCGCGACCGATTCGGCCGTCTCGACGCGCTCGTGCTCAATGCCTCGGGCGGACTCGAACGCGGCGCCGACCCCGGCTACGCTCTGCGCCTGAACCGCGACGCCCAGGTCCGGCTCGCCACCCTTGCCCTACCTCTGATGCCGCCCGGCGGGCGGATCGTGTTCGTCACCAGTCACCAGGCCCACTTCCACGCCGGCGGTGGTCCTCTGCCCGACGGATACGAGCCGATCGCCGCGAGCAAACGCGCCGGTGAGGACGCTTTGCGCGCTCTCATCCCCGAATTCGGCGACCGCGGCGTCGGGTTCGTTGTCGTCTCCGGCGACATGATCGACGGGACAATCGTCATCCGACTCCTGGAACGCCGGGACCCCGACGCGGTCGCCGCCCGCCGAACTCACGGCCCACTGCCCACCGTCGACGATTTCGCCGCGGCCATCGTCGCCGCGCTCGATGCCGCCGCCGCTGACGGACACACCTTCCTTGTCGGTGGGCACGACTACCTCACCACGACGACACACTGAGCCAAAGCGTGTCGCGGGAGATCTGACCGAGGGCTCCCATCCGGCCGGTGAGGAGTTCCGGTTGCGGGAACGGGCTGGTTGTGGCTCGATGAGCTGGCGTTGTCGATCGATTGCGCGAGGTTTGCCGTCCGGCGTCCGTCGGCGCGGGCCGCGGACACCAAGGAGTTCGACCATGACAATCGGGTATGTCTGGAACACGATCTACGGATGGGCCGACACCGGTTCGGGAAGTCTGTTCCCCGCCGATGCGACCACCGGACTCCAGCCGATAGGTCACCATGTGGCCCACCCCGACACAAAACGCCGGTTCCACGAGTTGGTGGCCGTTTCGGGACTGCTGGACCGGCTGCGACCGGTCCGCGCGGTTCCGGCCACCGAGGCGGATATCCTCCGGGTGCACACCGCCGAGCACCTGGCCCGGATCGAGGAGGAGAGCCTTCAGCCGAAGGGCGGCGACGCCGGTGATGGTTGTTCGCCGTTCGGGCGCGGCGGCTACGAGATCGCGGTGCTGTCGGCGGGTGGCGCGATCCAGCTCGTCGATCAGGTTGTCTCCCGGACCGTCGACACCGGGTACGCGCTGGTCAATCCGCCGGGGCATCATGCCTACCGCGCGAGCGGTATGGGGTTCTGTATTTTCAACAACGTTTCGGTAGCCGCCGCGTATGCCAGGGAAGTCCTCGGGGTCGAGCGGGTGGCCGTGGTGGACTGGGATGTCCACCACGGCAACGGTACGCAGGAGATCTGGTACAGCGATCCGTCGGTGCTCACGATCTCCCTGCACCAGCATCTGTGTTTTCCGCCGAACTCCGGATACCGCGAGGAGCGGGGTACGGTTGCGGGGGAGGGCTTTTCGATAAACATTCCGCTTCCGCCCGGCAGCGGTAACGCCGCCTATGCGCATGCCATGGACCAGGTCGTGCTTCCGGCGCTGCGGGAGTTCCGGCCGGAACTGATCCTGGTGGCGTCCGGATTCGATGCGGGCATCATGGATCCGCTGGCCCGTCAGATGGTCACCAGTGCCGGGTTCGCGCAGCTCACCCGGCGAGTACTGGATGTGGCGGCCGAACTCTGCGAGGGACGTATCGCGTTCGTCCAGGAAGGCGGGTACAGCCCGCATTATGTTCCGTTCTGCGGGCTGGCGGTGCTGCGCGAGATGCTCGGTGACCCTTACGAAGCCGATCCGTACGCGCCGATCGTGTCGTCGCAGGGCGGGGACGTGCTGCTGGATCACGAGGCGGCGGCCATCCGGGCGGCGATTCCCGGAGTTGCGCCGGCATCGTCCTGAGCGCTGATCGGGTCCACTCACGAGGCCGGTCCGCCGGTGGCTTCGGTGCCGGATCGGCGGAAGCAGCGCTGTGACGAGATACCGGGCGCGGGGCGCGGGGTTCCACTGCTGTGTGCTCGCAGTAATTCGAAACCCGTTCCCTTGCTGGGGATCTCACCGAGGAGTTGGCTAATGGCGTCCGTCCGGCAGGCCGTGGAGGACTACTACGAATACGTCGACTCCGGCCGTTTGGCCGACGCCGTGCAGTTGATGACCGAGGACGTGTCGCTGACCTTCGCCAATGCCGAACGGGTGACCGGCCGGGAAGCGGCGAGCGCCTCCATCCGGTTCGTGCTCGACCAGTGCACCAAGATCCAGCACAGTGTCTTCCATTGGATCGAACCGCAGACGGCAGCGGACGGGACGACGGAGGTCCTCTTCGAGATCCGTATCCACTACTGGTTGAAGAGCGGTAGGGAACTCGATATCCCCGGAGCGGTGTACGCGAGCTTCGATTCAGACAACCAGTGCACCGAGCAACGGCTCTACGGCGATCTCACCGAGGTGTTCGCCTGATTCCGCTGCACATGGTGCGCTGATACGTCTGCACATGGTGCGCTGATACATCGATGGCTCGGACCCGACCGGTCCGAGCCATCGATGTATCAGCGCCGATTCATTTCCGGCCGGTGAAGTCGAGAACAGGCCGGTTCCTCGCTGTGGGAGCTCGGCCGCGCGCCCAGCTCGGTTGCCACAAGATTGCCAGTTTCTGTAACTCGAATTAAGAGGAAGTTCTTGCGGGAAAACTGGTCGCTTGATATGTTGCCTGGGTCACCGTCGGACACCACGGTCGGTGACCGTCCTCCCGGCCCTGAGCCGAATCTATGAGGACGACTCAACCCACTCTAGGAGTTTCACTATGGGTTCGATGAGCGATCTGCTCCTCGCGCTGATTCCGGCACTCGGTTCGGCCGCCGCCGGCGACGGTCTGCTGGACGTATTCCTCGGTTCCCTGCAGGGAATCATCGCCTGATCCGGCCACCGGCAAACCCACATTCTTCGAAATTCCACTCGGAATTCGATAATTCGGCATTTACAAGGAGCACGACATGGGATCCCTCATGGAAATTCTCGGCATGGGCACCGCCAGCGCCGGAGGCGTCGGTACCAGTATCGTCAACGCGCTGATCACCCTCAGCGGGGGCACGCCTGCCGCCGGTAAATAGATCGACGGTCAGATGTGGGGTCCACCCTGTTACGACAGGGTGGACCCCACGCTCGAGAGCCAGGCGTAGGAATCCATGATCTCCCCCTCACGAAGCGCGGCCGTCGCGGTACAGCTGGTCGCGTCACTGTTCGTTCTCGTCCTCGGCGCGGTACCGCCGGCCACGGCCGAGCCGGGAGCGCGTCTCGTCTCGCTCGAGCCCGGTACCGGGCGATCGGTCGAGGTCACGGTGTATTCCCCGGCCATGCGACGTGATATCGCCCTCCAGGTCCTGCGGCCGGCCGATACCGAAACGCCCGCGCCCACGCTGTATCTGCTCAACGGTGCCGGTGGTGGTGAGGACGCCGCCACCTGGTCCGCGCAGACCGATGTCTCGGAATTCTTCGCCGATGAGCACGTCAATGTGGTGATCCCCCGGGAGGGGGCCTTCAGCTACTACACCGACTGGCAGCGCGAAGACACCGGCCTGGCCGCGAAACTGGACAACAACGGCCGGAATATGTGGGCGACCTTCCTCACCGAAGAACTTCCGCCCGTCGTCGATTCCGCTTTCGGCACCTCCGGCCGCAACGCGATCGCGGGTATCTCGATGGCCGCGACCTCGGTTCTCGACCTCACCATCCGCGCGCCCCAGCTCTACCGCGCCGCGGCCGCCTACAGCGGCTGCGCCATGACCAGTGATCCCCTGGGACAGGCATTCGTGACACTGGTGGTGAGTGCGGGCGGCGGAGACGCCGAGAACATGTGGGGCCCGAGCGATGGGCCGGGCTGGCGCGAACACGATCCCTATCTGCAGGCCGACCGGCTGCCCGACATCCCGATGTACATCTCCAGCGGCACCGGACTGGCCGGTCGATACGACTCGGCCGGCGACCCGCGCCTCGACGGTGACCAGCGAATGCTGTGGAACCAGCTGCTGGTCGGTGGGGGGATCGAGGCCGCGGCGGACTACTGCACCCGGGCGCTCCAGCGCCGCACCCAGGAACTCGGCCGGACCGATATCGTCTACGACCTCCGGCCTGCCGGCACTCACTCCTGGGGGTATTGGCAAGACGACCTGCACCGATCGTGGCCACTGCTGGCCGGTGCGCTGCTCCCCTGAACCGTGGCCCCGGCGGCATCGAGGCCCGGCCGGTATCGGCCCCGGCACATCATCCGATCGCGGTCACGAGCTCGCGGAACGATTCCCGGAGCAACTCCCGGTAGCGATCGGGGTCCGGCATCATTGCCGCATCCACGCTGAAGGTGAGAACGATCTCCGGCCCCTGTGAGGTGATCAGATGCCGCAATCCGTCGCCGTCCAGTATCGGCAGCACACCGAACACCCGCAGCAGCGGTGCGCCCAGGAAGGTCAGGTCGGCTCCCAGTGGTGCGACATTGCTGATCGTGGTGTTGCTCAGCGGAATCGAGGTCGCATCGGCGAACGAACGATGTGCGCGCGCCCGGCCCGCCAGCCGCAATAACCAGGCAGGCGCGGTATCGACCCGCGCGGCGTGCCGGAGCACCGCCGGATCGCTGTGGCGACGGCGCTCCCGACGCACCGACTCCCGGATCGCCGCCAATCTCGCGCGCGGATCGGGCTGGTCGGTGTGCAGGTCGACCGTCATCTGGCTCAGCTGATTCGCCGAATCCCACTGTGCGATCCCGCGCATCGACATCGGCACCATCGCAGCGAGCGCGCTCGGCGGTGTCTCGCCCTGTTCGCCGAGGTAGGCGGCGAGCGCACCGGAGACCACGGTCAGCATCACATCGTTGACCGTGACGCGTTCGCCGCACCGCGCACGCAGTGCCGTCACCTCCGGCAGCGGCAGGAAGATCTGCTCGACCGAGGGGGTGGCACCGATCGTTCGGTTGAAGCGGGTCGCGGGACGCGTCGGCGGCGGTTCGTGCAGTATTCCGGCCTCGATCCGGGCACGGGCCGCGGCGTCCGCGGCGCGGGTACGCGACAGTCCGAACGCGAAACGACCTGACCGGTAAGGAAACAGCATCGCGGCCCGCACGGCCGCCACGGCCGCCGACCAGCGGCCCGCCGTCGGCGCGGCCGATGCCTCCTGCCCGCCGAAGAGTTCCAGTTCGAGTTCCCGGGTCGCGACGCCGTCGCCGGCGCTGTGGTGGAATTTCAGCGCGATCACCGTCGCGTCGCCCGGTATCCCGGGAACGGCGCGAACCCCGTCGAATACCTGGATCTGCCAGGGCGGACGGGTAAGATCCATAGGTGCCGTTGCCATTTCCGCGAGCCGAGAGCGCACGAAGTCCCAGTGGGATCCCGATGGTTCGACCACCACGTGCTCGGCGATGTCGAATGCCGGGTCGGGGACCCAGTACGGCAGGTCCAGATCCATCGGAACCCGGCGCAATCGCCGCTGGAACAGCGGCGCGAACCCCAATCGCGCACGCGCCCAGCGCAGTACCGCGACGGTATCCACCGGCTCGGACCCGGTGGCATCGAAAATATAGACAGCAACGATATTGGAGGGGTGCCGCTCGGTTTCGTCGTAGACGAAGACCGCATCGCGCGCGGTCAACTGTTCTTTTGTGACAACGCTTTTCGCCCTCTTCGGGGCGAGAACGCCACTGTTCCCGTAAATCATCATGTTTCCTGACGGGCCGATTTCCAACGCGGAGAATTGCCTGTTCGAGTTAGGCGTTTCGGTCGATCCTATCGTCACGATCGGCGGAGTCGAGAGGGAATTCCCGATGAGGAAAGATGAAATTTCAGATAGTCGTGCTCGGCTGCGGTCCGGTCGATACCCCGAGGTCCGGCCCGCGCCCCGGCAGCCCAGAAAAATAGCTGAACCGAATCGAGCTGTCGTAGTCGCCACATATTTGCTCGAAGTGGTCGGTCGGTACAGTCGGCGGCCGATGGCCCGGACCGGGAAAGTCCGAGCCATCGGCGTTCAGAGCCGGATCACTTCGGCGCGGTGAGGTCGTAGAGCGTTACCCCGTCCACCTCTTTCGCGGTGAAGTTGCCCGTGACCCACTGGGATATCGCGGAGGTCGTACCCGGCCGGCCGCCCGGCCCGAAACCGCCACCACCGATGAAGTAATGGACCTGTCCCGACGCGACATACTGCTGGAACTGCTCCAGAGTCGGCGAGGGGTCGCTGCCGTTGAACCCGCCGATCGGCATGATCGGAAGCTCGGTCGCCAGCTGATACCCGGCGGCCCCATTGGCGGAAATGGCGGCCGCGGCCCAGGTGTAGGCGTCGGCGTCGTCCTTCAGCAGAGCCACCAGGGCATCGCCGGGGCTGCTCGCGTTCAGAAGTCCGCCTCCGGGTCCGCCGCGACGGTTTCCGTCCCGGCCGCCGTCGGCCCCACCGGCACCCTGGGGTGCCCCATCGTCCATCATCGCGGGCATACCTCCGGGGCCACTTCCCGGCATCGCGTCGCTCGTGCCCGGCATACCGCCGGGACCACCGTTCGCGCGCTGCGCTCCGCCAGGTCCCCCGTCCACGCCCGGCCCGCCGATCATCCCGCCCATGACGCCGTCCGGCATATCGCCGCGCATACCGGGCGGGCGCAGACCGCCGAACATCCCGGTGTCCGGTCCGGCGGTCGGGATCGACCCGGCATGCCCGGTGTTCAGCGTGTCGACCGTATAGGCGACCGGCCCCGCCAGACCCACCGCTCCGGCGAGCAGTGCGGCGGCCGCGGCGGCGCGCCCCGGCAGCGGAACCAGCAGCGCGAGGGTGGCGACGATACCGCCGGCCAGGATCGCCCAGCGCAACCACGGCACGAAATCCGCGCTGCGCGAGAGGAGCATCCACGCGGTCGCGGTAGTGAGCCCGACCGTGAGCGCGGCCATCACCCGCACCCACCAGCGGGACCGGTCACGCCAGAGAAGTACCGCACCGATACCCACCAGCGCGGCGATCGCGGGAGCCAGCGCCACCGTGTAGTACTGGTGGAAGATCCCGGCCATGAAACTGAACACCAGGCCGGTGCCCACCAGCCAGCCGCCCCACAGCAGCAGTTGGGCCCGAGCTCTGTCGGTACGTGGCGCGCGGCCGCGCACCAGCAGTCCCGCGACCAGTGCGACGAGCGCTGCGGGGATCAGCCAGGCGATCTGCCCACCCTGCATCGGATCGAACATTCGGGTGATGCCGGTCTGTCCCCACATCCCGTTGCCGCCGGGCGGCAGCTCACCCCCGGGTCCGACACTGCCGGTCTCGTTACCGTTCAATCGGCCGAACCCGTTGTACCCGAGCGTCAGTTCGATGATCGAATTGTTCTGCGAACCACCGATATAAGGCCGCGAACCCACGGGCCACAGTTCCACGGCCAGAATCCACCATCCGGCGGCCACCACCACCGCAGCACCGGCGGCGAACAACTGAGCGATCCGCTTCCCGAGTCTCGGCGGTCCGGCGACCAGGTACACCGATGCGAGCACAGGTACCACCAGCATGACCTGCAGCTGTTTGGCCAGGAAGCCGAATCCGATGAGAGTTCCGGTGAGCACCAGCCAGCGCCAGCGCCCATCGTCGAGCGCGCGCATCATCGCCCACACCGCGGCGACCATCAGCAACACCAACAGAGCGTCCGGGTTGTTGAACCGGAACATCAACGCGAACACCGGGGTCACCGCCAGCGCGAGCCCGGCGATCAGACCGGCCGGCGAGCCGAACGAGCGCCGCACGGTCACCCAGACCAGCGCCACCGTCGCCACCCCCAGCAGCACCTGGGGAACCAGAATGCTCCAGCTGCTCAAACCGAACAGTCGCACCGACAGCTCCATGAGCCACAGCGACGCGGGCGCCTTGTCCACGGTGATGGAATTCCCGGCGTCGGAAGAACCGAAGAAGAACGCCTTCCACGACACCGAACCCGCTTGGACAGCAGCGGAGTAGAAGGAATTGGCCCAGCCGTTCGCGCCGAGGTTGTACAGGTAGCAGAGGCCGGTGGCGAGCAGCAGCACCGCCAGCGCGGGGTACTCCCAGCGATTCGCGCGGACCGGTTCGGGACCGGTCACGGCGGCCGGCGGCGCTGCGGCACCGGGCGGAGTCGCGGTGAAGGTCATCGGATGGCCTCCCCGGCGACCCGCGCGGGGCGTCCGCTGTCACGGAACACCCAACGCAGTCCGACGAACCGCGTGAGGGTGGCGATCGAATTCGCGACGACGAGCACGAACAACTCCAGATGCACCGGGGCGCCGGGCGCCCAATGGTGCAGCGCGAAAAGTGAACCGCTGGTCACCAGTAGACCGAACCCGAAAATCAGCAGACCCTGGAACTGATGTGACACCATCGCGCGCTGCCCGCGCACCCCGAAAGTGAATGCGCGATTGGCGGCGGTATTGCCGACCGCAGTGATCAACAGCGCCGCGAAATTCGCGACCTGCGCGCCGCCCATCGGTTGCAGCAGCAGATAGAGCAGTACATAGGCGAGCGTCGACCCCACTCCGACCAGCGCGAACCGCACCAACTGGCCGATCATGCCGCGCGGCACCCCGGGCACCAGCGGCTCCCGGCCCACCGCCGTACGCAATTCGGCCAGCGGCAGCGACCCGGTAGCCAGTGCCCGGCCCATCCGCCAGACGCCGCGCAGATCCTTATATGCGGTATCGACGATATCGACGCGACTGTCGGGATCGTCGACCCAATCCACCGGCACCTCGTGAATCCGCAGACCCGCCCGTTCGGAGATCACCAGCAACTCGGTGTCGAAGAACCATTCCCCGTCCTCGACCAGCGGCAGCAATTCGCGCGCCACCGCGGTACGCATCGCCTTGAAACCGCACTGCGCGTCGGAGAAACGCGCTCGCAACGAAGCCCTCAGCAGCAGGTTGTAGCAGCGGGAGATGAATTCGCGCTTCGGCCCGCGCACAACCCGGGACCCGGCACCCAACCGGGTGCCGATCGCCAGATCCGAATGACCCGACACCAGCGGCGCGACCAGCGGAAGCAACGCGTTCAGACCGGTGGACAGGTCGACATCCATATAGGCGACCACCTGCGCGTCGGACTCCTGCCACACCGTCCGCAGCGCCCGACCGCGACCCTTGGCATCCAGGTATACGACCCGCACGCCCTCCAATTCACCGGCGAGCAACTCGGCCACCGCCCGCGTGGAATCGGTACTGGCATTATCGGCGACGATGATCCGCGCCGGAAAAGGAAACCCGCTGTCCAGATAGTCGCGAAGCCGGCGCACACAGACGCCGAGATCGGTTTCTTCGTTGTACACGGGGACGACCACATCCAGCACCGGCGGCCCGGCAGTATCGTCCCGGAGATCCGCCGCTGCGGCGAGGGTCACGGTCTCGGTCATGTGGACCAGAGTCGGCCCGGGGGCTGGGGCCACGCTCCAGCGAACCTGGGAGGTAGCTGTGTCTATTTGCGGCGCCTGCGGCGCCGCGGGTCGGGGCCCTCGTGACCCCGGTTCTTCACTCCGGCGCTCAGTCGCTGCGCTCCATCGCTCTGTCGCTCCAGAACCGGGGCGGGCCCCGACTGTGTGGATTGCCCCGCCTGCGGCGGCGATGTGGGGCCCTCGTGCGCCCGGTTCTTCGCTTCGGCGCTCGGTCGCTGCGCTCCTTTGTAAATCAAATCATCGGTCAGCCGGGTGTGATACCCGGCAGATCTCCACCAGATCTTCGAGTCCTGCGAAATCTTTCGGGTTGACCGTGTACAGCGGCAGATCATTCGCCGATGCTATGGACGCGATCATCAGATCAATACGGCGCGGCTTCGGGTTGCGCCCGGTAGCCAGCACCGAGCCAACTACGTGACCGAACCGCCGGGCCGCACGTGTATCCATCGGCAACGGGTCGAACAACGCCTCGGCATTCTGCACCCGCTCGATCCGGACCGCCCGCTCTGCCGCATCGACCGCATAATGCGGCCCGGCAGCCAACTCGGCCATCGTGATCGAACTGATCAGCATCTCCTGCGGCAGCTCCGCACGGTCCAGTCGGTCGAGGAGGATGAGGATGTTGGTGTCGACGAGGCCGCGCACACCCGCGGACATCAGCCGTCACCCTCGGAAGCGAACTCACCCCGACGATATGCCCGGTCGTACGGGTCGTACAGCGAATCATCCAGTACATCGTCGGCCTCGGAACGTCGGACGCGCCCCGAGGCCGGCAACCCGGCGAACGCCGCCACGACCTCGTCGGTCGGAACCGCAACCCGCCGCTTACTCCGGCGGTGCGGTACCAGGTCGGCAACCGGCGACCCATCGACGGTGATCGTGTACGACCGGCCTTCACGAACTTCACGTAAGACTCTGCTCGCCTGATTGCGCAGTTCTCGCTGCGGAATCTCCGGGAGTTCAGCTGGAACGGTCATTCTTCCAGGTTATACCGATATGCTACGCATGCGCTACAGCGTTACTACGCTATGCGGTAATGATCAGATCGCCCACCGACAGGTTCAGGGGACGGCCGCGGTCAGCTCAGGCGCCACAGCGGGGATACCGGTCCGTGGCCTTTGCCCAGTTCGTAGGCGGATTCCAGGCTGCGTCGCGTCCACTCTTTGGCGAATTCGAAGGCGTCGGGAACCGAATAGTCGTGGGCGAGTGCGCAGGCCAGTGCCGCGGCCAGGGTATCGCCGCCGCCGTGGTCGTTGCCGGTGTCGATCCGCGGCGCGGAGAACTCCAGGAACCGGTTGCCGTCGAACAGCAGATCCGTACTGTGCGCGGAGGTGCGCAGATGCCCGCCCTTCACCACGACCCATTGCGGTCCGAGGGCGTGCAACGCCTCCGCCGCGGTATGCGCGGACGCCGTGTCGGTGACCTGCACTCCGGTCAGCAACCGGACCTCGTCCAGGTTCGGGGTGACGATGGTGGCCAGCGGGAACAGGGTGTACCGCACGGCGTCGAGCGCTTCGGCGTGCAGCAGCGGATCGCCGTGCATCGAGGCCGCGACCGGGTCGACCACCAGCGGGATCTCGGCGTCGTGGCCGATACCGACCTCCCGGCAGACCCCGGCGACGGCCTCGATGATGGCACTGGACGCGAGCATGCCGGTCTTCGCGGCGCCCACCCCGATATCGTCGGCCACCGATCGAACCTGGTCCGCGACCACCTCTGGCGGGATTTCGTGGAAGCCGCTCACACCCACGGTGTTCTGCACGGTCACCGCGGCCACCGCCACCAGGGCGTGCACTCCGCACAGGGCCATGGTGCGGGTATCGGCCTGTATTCCGGCTCCGCCGCCCGAATCGGTACCGGCGATGGTGAGCACCCGGACCGGGGTCTGTCCCGGGGGTGTCAGCGGCAACAACTTCACGCCGTCACCCTACGTGGGCCGGGCCTGGCCGGGGCGGGTAGCCGCCCGGGGCCTCAGCGGATGGTTTGGTCGATCAGCCGGCGGGCCGCGCGGTCGGTGCGTTCGATATCGCCGGTGATGAGCCGGTCCTGCAGGATGCCGCGTAACCCGGAGACCACCAGGGTCGCCACCACGTCGGGTTCGTCGACCGTCGCCAGCGTGCGGAGTCCGGTGGTGAGGGAGTCGACGAACCTCGCGGTCGCCTCGCCCGCGTAACCGGCGTAGGGACCGTGTGGGGCGCAGGCCGCGCCGAGGACCTGGAGCATCACCCGCACGCTCACGGCGCCGGTACCGGTGGTGTTCGAGCGCCAGAAGTCCCAGAGCCGCTCCCGTAGCGCCGCGGCGTCGCCGATGTCGGCGAATACGGCCGTCAGATCCGGCCGGTGCGTGGCCAGGGCCTGGACCAGCAGTTCTTCCTTGGTGCCGAAGTAGTAGATCAACATTCGCGAACTGGTGCCCAGGGCTGCGGCCAGGGGGCGCAGCGAGAGGTCCGCGAGTCCGCGTTCGGCGATATAGCGCACCACCGCGTCGAGGATCTCGGCGCGTTTGGCGTGGTCGAGTGGGCGGGCCATGGGTTGACTGTAGCGAACGCTACAGGTATTCATGAGCCCGTGACTGTACCGATCGCTTCAGAAATTCGGGCGGCCGACCAGGTGGTCATCACCGCCTACGCGGGTGCCACCTCGATCGCCGACGATATGGACGAGACCTGGTCCGGGCTGCTGGACGGCCGGACCGGTATCGCCACCCTCGACGACGACTTCGTCGCCGAATACGATCTGCCGGTGCGGATCGGTGGCAAATTGACCGCACATCCCGGGGCGGAGCTGACCCGGATCGAACAGCGCAGGCACTCCTATGTGGAGCAACTAGCCCTGGTGCTGGGCCGGCGCGTCTGGCGGGCCGCCGGTGCGCCGGAGGTGGACGGCGAGCGGCTGGCCGTATCCATCGGTACCGGACTGGGCGGTGGTGACGCGCTCATCGCCGCGGTCGACGCGATGCGCGCCGGCGGGTATCGCAAGGTGTCGCCGATGTCGGTGCCGATGGTCATGCCGAACGGCCCGGCGGCGGCCGTCAGCCTCGAAATCGGGGCGAAGGGCGGGGTGTTCGCGCCCGTCTCGGCCTGCTCCTCCGGTACCGAGGCGATCGCGCAGGCCTGGCGGCTGATCGCCACCGGCGAGGCGGACATCGTGGTGGCAGGTGGCGTCGAGGGGCATATCCATGCCGTCCCCATCGCCAGTTTCGCGATGATGCGGGCGATGAGCACCCGCAACGACGAACCCGCCGCGGCCTCGAGGCCTTTCGACCGGGACCGCGACGGCTTCGTTTTCGGCGAGGCGGGTGCGCTGGTCGTTCTCGAATCGGAACGGCACGCCCGGGCGCGAGGTGCCCGGGTCCATGCCCGCGTACTCGGCGCCGGAATCACCTCCGACGCCTACCACATCGTCGCCTCCGATCCGACAGGCGAAGGGGCGGCGCGTGCCATGCGCAAGGCGATCGCCGTCGCGGGGCTGCAACCTGCCGATATCCAGCACGTCAACGCCCACGCCACCTCGACCTCCATCGGGGACGCCTCCGAAGCTGCCGCGCTCGAGGCCGTCACTCCGGGCGCCTCGGTCTACGCGCCCAAATCGGCACTCGGGCATTCCATCGGGGCGGTCGGCGCAGTGGAGACCATCCTCGCCGCACTCACCCTGCGCGAACAGATCGTGCCGCCGACCCTGAACCTCGAGAATCCTGATGTGGACCTGGATATCGTGCACGGCAGTGCCCGACCCCAGCGGATCGACTACGCCTTGACGAACTCGTTCGGTTTCGGCGGCCACAACGTCACCCTGGCCCTGGGCCGAGCCTGAAACGTGCCGACCGGGGCGGGCGCTGGTACGGGGACGGCCGAATCGAGCTCCGGACGATGCCGGACGCCGGTTCGGCCGCCCCGCGATCAGCCCGGCACCTTGTCCAGGAAGCCGAGCACCGTAGCGATCCGGCCCTGCTCGTCGGTGACCAGGACATCGAAGCCGATGATCACGGGTTCGGCATTCGCAGGCCCCAGGCCCCACTGGAACCGGACCTGGCGGTGGTGGGTGTCGGGCTCCCCGACCGGGGTGAAGACGAACCCGGGGAACTGCTCGTGCACCGCGCCGATGGTCGCGCCGATCGCATCGCGGCCGACAGCCTCGGCGAGCGGATCGACGTAGGAGGCCTCCGGCGCCCAGTGCCGGGCCAGTAGTTCGGTCCGGGCGGTCGCGTCGGTGGTGTTCCAGGTCCGCAGGTAGGTGGTGACTGTGTCTTTCATCGGAGTTCCTTCCGGGGTTGTGTCGACCAGGTGCCATCAGCATCGCCGCGCCCGATCGAGTAGACGATTACCTCGGAGGTAATGAGATCGGTTACCGGCCGGGTTACGATTTCGGTGTGCTGATCTCGGATACCGAACCCTCGGTCGGCGGGCTGCTGAAGTCCTGGCGGGAGCGGCGCCGGTTGAGTCAGCTGCAGCTCGCTTCGCAGGCCGAGGTGTCCACCCGCCACCTCAGCTTCGTGGAGACCGGTCGTTCGCGGCCCACCCGGGAGATGGTCGAGCACCTGGCCGGGCATCTGGACGTTCCGCTGCGCGAACGCAACGAACTGTTGCTCGCGGCCGGATACGCGCCGAGCTACGGCCAGCGCGATGTGAACGCACCGGAGTTGCGTTCGGTGATGGACGCCTTCCGGCTCCTGCTCGACGCGCATCTACCGCATCCGGCACTGGTGCTGGACCGGTGCTGGGATGTGGTCGACCGCAACATCGCCACCGATGTGCTGCTCGAAGGATGCGCCCCCGAATTACTCGAACCGCCGGTCAATGCCATCCGGATCTCCTTGCATCCCCGTGGTTTGGCGCCGCGTATCCGCAACCTCGGTCAGTGGCGCGACCATCTACTCGGCCAGGTCCGTAGCCGGCTGGCGGCCACCGGTGATATCCGGCTGAAAGCGCTGCTGGACGAGGTATCCGCCTACCCCTGCCACGACAGCGGTGCGCGGGCGCGGACCGATGTCGTGGTACCCCTCCGGCTGCGGGTGGGTGACGCGGAGTTCTCGTTCTTCAGCATCACCGCCTCGGCTCTGTCGGCCACCGACGTCACCATCGACGAACTCCATATCGAAGCCTTCTACCCGGCCGACGACGTGACCGCCCGGGTGTTCCGCGCGGGTTGAGACGCGGATATCCCTGGACGCTCGCTTATGCCGACGAGCGTTCGAGCCATGGTTCGTCTCGCCGCTGGTTGCTGTACTGGATTCAGTCACAGAGCAACGGTTTCGAGTCAAGGAGCAATCATGCGAATCGCGGTTTTCGGAGCGACCGGTACGGTCGGACAGCACATCGTCGAGCAGGCGCTGGCACGTGGATACGAGGTCACCGCGCTCACCCGGGATGCCGCCCGGATCACCCGGACCCACGAGAATCTGCGCATCGTGGAAGGCGATGTGCTCGATCCGGGGGCGGTCGAACGGGTGGTCTTCGGCCAGGACGCCGTCCTGGTGGCACTGGGCAACGGACGTAAGGGTGTGGTGCGGGCGCAGGGCACCCGCACGATTATCGAAGCGATGAACCGCACAGGGGTGAAAAGGCTCATCTGCCAGTCCACGCTGGGAGTGGGCGACAGTCGCGCCAATCTGGACTTCCTGTGGAAATACATCATGTTCGGACTGCTGCTGCGCCCGGCCTATGCCGATCACCAGCAGCAAGAGACCCATGTGCGGGCCAGTGGCCTGGATTGGACCATTGTGCGGCCCAGCGCCTTCACCGACGGCCCGCGGACCGGCACCTATCGGCGCGGATTCGGTGGGAAGGAGACCGGGCTCAGCCTGAAGATCGCCCGGGCCGATATCGCGGAGTTCCTGCTCGACCAGGTCACCGACCGTACCTATGTGCACAGGGCTCCCGGTATCTCCAACTGAGCGCGCCGGAAGTGATCGAGGCGGAAGGGTGCCCGAGGGCGGCGGGGGCCGAGCTCCGCTCATCGGGTTCAGGCGTGCTCATGCGGTGCATCCCAGGCAGGGAAAGGATCCGCATATCGGATCCGGGTCCTGGCCGCGAGGCCGGGGCGGGCTCGACGTTCGTGGCGAGCCCGCCCGTGGATCAGGACACCACCGGCAGATACACCCGCTTGCCCGTTTCCGCGAATTCGGCCGACTTCTCCGCCATACCCGCCTCGATCGCATCGACATCGGTCAGATTGTTCTTCTCCGCGTATTCGCGCACATCCGCCGAGATCCGCATAGAGCAGAACTTCGGACCGCACATCGAACAGAAATGTGCCGTCTTCGCCGGCTCTGCGGGCATCGTCTCGTCGTGATACTCGCGCGCGGTATCCGGATCCAGCGACAGGGCGAACTGGTCGCGCCAGCGGAATTCGAAACGCGCCTTGGACAATTCGTCGTCTCGGCGTTGCGCGTGCGGATGTCCCTTGGCGAGATCGGCCGCATGGGCGGCGATCTTGTAGGTGATGACGCCGGTCTTCACATCATCGCGATCGGGCAGACCGAGATGTTCCTTCGGAGTCACGTAGCACAGCATCGCGGTCCCGGCCTGCGCGATGATCGCGGCGCCGATGGCCGAGGTGATGTGGTCGTAGGCGGGCGCGATATCAGTGGCCAGCGGCCCGAGCGTGTAGAAGGGAGCCTCTTCGCACAGCTCCTCCTCCAGCCGCACGTTCTCCACGATCTTGTGCATCGGCACATGGCCGGGTCCCTCGATCATCACCTGGACGCCGTGCGATTTCGCGACCTTGGTCAGCTCGCCGAGCGTGCGGAGTTCGGCGAACTGGGCCTCATCGTTGGCATCGGCGATCGACCCGGGCCGCAGGCCGTCACCCAGTGAGAACGTGACGTCGTAGCGGGCCAATATCTCGCAGAGTTCCTCGAAATGGGTGTACAGGAACGATTCCTGATGATGGGCCAGACACCACGCGGCCATGATGGAACCGCCCCGCGACACGATGCCGGTGACCCGTTTCGCGGTGAGCGGCACATACCGCAGCAGCACCCCCGCGTGCACCGTCATGTAATCGACGCCCTGTTCACACTGCTCGATCACGGTGTCGCGGTAGATCTCCCAGGTGAGCGCGGCCGGATCACCGTTCACCTTCTCCAGTGCCTGATAGATCGGCACCGTGCCGACCGGTACGGGGGAGTTGCGCAGGATCCACTCGCGGGTCTCGTGGATGTTCCTACCGGTCGACAGATCCATGATGGTATCGGCACCCCATCTGGTCGCCCACACCATCTTCTCGACCTCCTCGGCGATCGAGGACGAGACGGCCGAGTTGCCGATATTGGCGTTGATCTTCACCAGGAACTTCTTGCCGATAACGGTCGGCTCCAGCTCCGGATGCCGGTGGTTGGCCGGGATGACCGCCCGCCCCGCCGCGACCTCCGCGCGCACGACCTCCGGCGCGACACCCTCACGGGCGGCGACGAACCGCATCTCCGCCGTCACGATCCCGGCCCGCGCCCAGGCCAGCTGAGTGTGCGGTCCGGCCACAGCCGGCCTTTCCCAGCTGTCTCGGAGAGCGGGCAGCCCGGCCTCGAGGTCGATGGCCGCCGCATCGTCGGTGTACGGCCCGGAGGTGTCGTAGACATCGAAACTCTCGCCATTGGTCAGCTCGATCCGGCGGACCGGGATGCGCAGACCGTCGACATCCCGGTAGTGCTTGACGCTGCCCTCGATCGGACCCGTGGTCACGGAATCGACAGGTGTGGTCGTCATATTTCCTCCCTACGCCGGCATTACCCGGTCAGGTTCATACGGTCGACGGCCCTGAACGCTCCGTGGAGCTAGCCGTCCTCTCAGCCCGCTGGTGCGAGCCCCCGTTGGTATGTGCAGTTTTTCGACGCCGACCCTACCCGCCTCGAACCAGATCCAGCGCCGCACGCAGAACTTCGCCGGTTCACGAGCGGCCCACCGCGACAGTCGGCCCACCCCGGTTCTGCGGCGACGAATCGAAGGAGCGCAGCGACTGAACGCGTCGCAGTAAGCCGTCCACAACTCGGCGACCACCGAGTCCTCACATTCGTCACGGACCTACCCGGACGGATCATGGGGTCACTGCGCACACACCTTCCGCCTGATCCGGATGGTCACCCTCCATGGTCGGGGCCCGCCCCGGTTCTGGAGCGACAGAGCGAAGGAGCGCAGCGACTGAGCGCCGGAGTGAAGAACCGGGGTTAATAGGGCCCCGACAGCCCGGCCGCAGGCGGGGCAAATAAACACAGCCCCGCCCCGCCGAAGGCGGGGCAAATAGACACAGGCGATAGGGTCTATCCGTGACCCTCTCGCATGGATCGCTGATGACCGTCGACGAGTTCGAAGAACTCGACGCCGCTGCTCAGCGGATTTCCGAAGGGCTGCGGCTCGAATACCTGAGCGGCCTACTGGCCGCGAAGGCGCGACCCGATACCAATCACACCCGGGTCGTGCAGTGGCTGGCGCGGTTCCTGGTGCCACGCCGGTCCGAACTGTGGCTTTTCGCCGACCGCGGCTTGCGGGCTGGGCGGACCGGCGGCAGCCGGGTGCGGCCCGATGCGATACTCGCGCCCGCGTCCGCCTTCGCCGGCGAAGGTGAATGGTCGGACCCGCAGCCGGTGTTCATGACCATCGAGATCAGTTCGCGGGCCCAGCACACCGAACTCCGCGACCGGCTCGATAAACCGTTCCTGTACGCGGCCACGGGTATCCCGCTCTACTTCCTCATCGATCGGGGCGCCGCGGAAGTGAGCGTGTACAGCGAACCGGACGACGGACGCTACAACACAAAGGTGACCGTGCCCTTCGGGACCGATATCGAAATCCCGGAGCCGCTCGGGGTCTTCCTGGCCACCGATCCGCTCGCGGACTGGCTGTAGCGCGAGTCAGTCGGTGAACTCGGCGATCACCGGGGCGTGATCGCTGGCGCCCTTGCCTTTGCGTTCTTCCCGGTCCACTCCGGCATCGACGATCGTCGCGGCCAAGGCGGGGGAGGCCAGGACGAAATCGATACGCATCCCTTCCTTCCGAGGGAACCGCAGCTGGGTGTAATCCCAGTAGGTGTACACCCCCGGGCCGGGCGCGAACGGTCGCATCACATCGGTGAAACCGATATCGGTGATCGCGGTGAACGCATCCCGTTCCGGTTGGGAAACATGGGTTCTGCCGGAGAAGAACTCCGGCGACCACACATCGTCGTCGGTGGGCGCGATATTCCAATCCCCGACCAGCGCTGCCCTCACCTCCGGGTCGGCAGCCAGTCGGCGGGCGGCGTAATCGCGCAACACGGCCAGCCAAGCGAGCTTGTACTCGTAGTGGGGGTCGGTCAGCGACCGGCCGTTGGGCACGTACAGGCTCCAAATCCGGACCCCGCCACAAGTAGCGCCCAGGGCGCGCGCCTCCACGGTCGGAGAGGGGATGAGGGTATCGGCGGCGTCACGATCGAACCCGGGCTGATCCGGGAACCCGATCTCCACATCGTCGAGACCTACCCGGGAGACGATCGCGACCCCGTTCCACTGGTTCAACCCCACATGGGCCACCTCGTACCCGGCCTCGGCGAAACGCTCGAACGGGAACTGGTCGTCGCGGCATTTCGTCTCCTGGATCGCGAGTACGTCGATATCCTGGCGATCCAGCCAGGCCAGCACCCGGTCCTGCCGAGATCGGATCGAATTGACGTTCCAGGTGGCCAGTCGCAACGTGTACCTCTGTATCTATGGCGCCGCCTTCGGCGTCGCGGGGTCGGGGCCCTCGTGACCCCGGTTCTTCACTCCGGCGCTCAGTCGCTGCGCTCCATCGCTTCGTCGCTCCAGAACCGGGGCGGGCCCCGACTGTGTTGTTTGCCCCGCCTGCGGCGGGGCGGTCGGGGCCCTCGTGACCCCGGTTTTTCACTCCGGCGCTCAGTCGCTGCGCTCCATCGCTTCGTCGCTCCAGAACCGGGGCGGGCCCCGACCATTGAAGCTGACCGTCCGTAGTGGGCGGAAGGTGGGCGCGGTCGGGGGCTCGGTCTTCTGTGCCACCGGGGGTAGCCGCGACTACGGTCGGTGCTGTCGCAATGGCGTTACGGCGTGGCTCCGGAACTGCCGGGGACGGCGTAGCGGTAGCTGTGGTGATCGAGGAAGCCGAGCTCGCCGAACAGTTCCAGGGCCTCCACGTTACCGGCCTCGACCTGCACGTACGCGTGCGTTGCGCCACGGTCGTGACCCCACCGCAGCAGTTCGCCGCAGACGAGTGCGGCCAGCCCGTGCCGGCGATGGGCGGCCATGACCGCCACGCAGGTCAGGCCGACCCAGCGGCGGCCGTCGGCGGCGGTGGTGAGTGCGCCGCGGGCAATGGCGATGGGGTTGGGCAGGCCCAGCGAGGCGAATCCGAGCTGCCCGTCGTGGACGGCGGAGAGCACTTCGGGCAGCGGCACCGTGGTGGTGTGGCCGCTGGGTTCGTCGCCGCGATAGCGGTGGATCTCCAGCCACGAGATATCGGGTTCGGGAGCGATACGCACCATGGACGGACCCTGCGGCAGCACGAAATTGTCCAGATCGATGCCGAGGACGCGGGTCTCACCCCAGCTGTTCCAGCCCGGTGGCACCGTGGCCAGCCGGTCCGGTAGCGCCAGTTGCAGTGGTAGTCCCTGGGAGGCGTACCAAGCGCCGATCCGGTGCAGGGTGTCCGGGGTGATCCGGGCGGGGCCGCTGGAATCCCCGATGGGCACAGCGGAATTGGCGCGCCGAGTGTAACCGTGCCCGGCGCGCAGCAGCCAGCCGTCGATCCAGGCGTACTCGGAACCGGGCCAGCCGAACGCGGCCGCGGTTTCCAGCGCGCGGATCTCCGAATTACGAATCGGCCTGGGTGTCAGCGATTTCAACGCCACGACACTGGCGGCCGGGATCATCACCGGATGCCCGTCGGCGGCCAGGACAGTGAGCGGATTCGTCTCCACCACCTCCCCGATCACATCGGTCAGCGGCGGAGTGCTGCCCTCGGGTAACCGATAGCGCACCACCACTCGCTCGCCTATCGGGATATCGGTGATCGAGACGTCGTCGCCGGGCTCGTGCGGGTCAGTCGTCATGCCCGAAGGGGTCCGGGTCGCTACCGGGTAGCCAGTCGAGGCCGGGGACGCCCCAGCCGTTGCGTTTGACCGCCTTCTTGGCCGCTCGCGCGTGACGTCCGACCAGGACATCGATGTAGAGGTAGCCGTCGAGATGGCCTACTTCGTGCTGCAGCATCCGGGCGAAGAAACCGGTGCCCGCCACGGTGACCGGTTCGCCGTGCTCATCGGTTCCGGTGACCCGGGCCCAATCGGCGCGGCCGGTCGGGTACTGCTCGCCCGGTACCGAGAGACAGCCCTCTTCGTCGTCATCGGGGTCCGGCATGGTCTCCGGGATCGCCGAGGTTTCCAACACCGGGTTGATCACCGCTCCGCGCCGCACCGTCACCGTACCGTCCTCGGCTCGGTCCGGGCAGTCGTAGACGAAGAGACGCTTGGACACTCCGACCTGGTTGGCGGCCAGGCCGACACCGTTGGCGGCGTCCAGGGTCTCGTACATATCCGTGATCAGCCCGGCCAGGTCCGCCGGCGATTCGGTCACCGGCGCGGTGGGGCCGTGCAGCACGGGGTCGCCGACGATCACGATGGGCAGGATTGACATGGATACGAGCTTATTGGGGCCGATACCGGGGCGTGAAAAGGGCCTGCTCCGCGCAGTCGCCGTGACCGGTCCAGGCGGGTAGAACCGGTTGCTGACGATGTTCTGGTACCACCGTCCCGGACACGCCGGACGTCGACAGCAGCGGTTATCCGGACGGCGTGGTTGAATATCGCAAGGCAGTAGCACGGTGACCCGATCGTGACCTGAGACGGCGATCGCGTCCGGTGGTAACTCGGCGAGGAGCAAGATGGACGGCGCAGTAGCGCGGGACCTTTCCGCAATCCAGGGCAGTCCTCCGGCCAATACAGAGAATGCGAATCCAGAAGCGCCCTGTGATCTCGAGAGCGGCCTGAGCCGCCGCGAACACGAGATCCTGGCCTTCGAGCGGCAGTGGTGGAAATACGCGGGCGCCAAGGAAGAGGCCATCCGCGAACTGTTCGCGTTGTCGCCCACCCGCTACTACCAGGTCCTCAACACCCTGATCGATCGGCCGGAAGCCTTGGCCGCCGACCCGATGCTGGTGAAGCGCCTACGCCGGTTGCGCGCCAGCCGTCAGAAGTCGCGCGCTGCCCGCAAGCTCGGCTTCCAGGTCTGAGCCCCGGTCACCGAGGCCCGGCGGCCCCGGGGCCACCTCGTCGCGGCGCCCACCTCTTTCCACTGGAAAAATGCCATCCGCGATCGGGCGCTGTGCTGCCGGGGGAGGCAGCGACCGACCGCCGGCGACGGTCTACAGATCCGGGACTCCCGAGTGCCCGCCATGCCGCGACTTTCCCGCACGCCGCTCTATGCGCGCCCCACGCACGCGGACCTTTATCTGCTCCTTGCCCACTTCGAATGGTCGCCCTCCGTGGTCGGGGCCCGCCCCGGTTCTGGAGCGACAGAGCGATGGAGCGAAGCGACTGAGCGCCGGAGTGAAGAACCGGGGTCACGAGGGCCCCGACCCGCCCCGCCGCAGGCGGGGCAAATCAACACAGCAGGCGCTAGGCTCGGGCGGGTGAGCAATTCGAACCCTGGCTCCGGTGGACCGCCGCTGCGTGCGACGGCGATGGTTCTGATCGCCCTGGCGATCGTTTTTGCCGGTCTGGGCGCGATGTCGCTGTCGAGTGCCGATTCCGAGAGCTCCGACAACGCCGAGGGTGCGCCGACGACGACTTCGTCGACGACCGCATTGGCCGCGCCGCGCGCCACCACCGGTGCGGCGGTTGCGCCCACCACAGCGGCCGCGGGGTCCACCACCGCTACCGTTCCCACGACCACGGCGGCAGCCGGCGGCGCGGATCGGTCCGCACCGATCCGGATACTCAACAACAGCATGGTCGCGGGGTTGGCGTCGACGACCGCGAGCGATCTCACGGCACGCGGCTGGACCAACACCTCGACCGGGAATTACGCGTCCACCACTCTTGCCGCCACCACTGTGTATTACGGGAGTGCGCCCGGTGACGAGGCGACCGCCGCCGCTGTCGCCTCGGATATCGGCGCCACCACCGCGCCGATGATTCCGGGGCTGGGCGATGGTTCCGGCGTCGTCGTGGTGGTGACCGGTCGGTGATTCCGGCTGCCGGAGGTCGGGGGCGTCCCGGACGGATGTAGGCGTCGTGGCATCATCTGATGCGTCGAAAGATCGTTGTCGAAACGCTCTACCCGTAAACTCGGTACTCGTAAAGGAGTTCCCTGATGGCACCGTCCACTTCTCGTCGCCCGTCTTGGCGGAGCGTGACGCCGGTGCTGGCTGTCGCGGCTTTCGGCCTCGTTGCCTGCACGAACAGCCAGGAGTCCAGCGACGTGGCGGGGACGACTCCGCCGGTGTGGACGTCCTCCCCGGCGCCGGCCGGTGCGGGTGAGCACGGCGAGCACGGTGCGGAACAGGACACCCCGGCCGGTTCCGGTACCGAGGTCGAGCTGAAGTCGCCGAGCGGTACGAAGATCGGGACCGCGAATATCGCCCAAGAAGGCAATCATCTGCGGATCACCGTCGATGCGACCGGTCTCACCCCGGGCTTCCACGGCTTGCATATCCACCAGGAGGGTAAGTGCGAGCCGAATTCCGCGCCGCCTGCCGGCGGTGCGCCGGGTGACTTCCTGTCCGCGGGTGGGCATCTGCAGGTCGGTGGTGCCACCGGCCACCCGGCCAGTGGTGATCTGACCTCGTTGCAGGTGCGTAAGGACGGCAACGGTTACCTGGTGACCACCACTGACACGGTCACTCTGAGCGATATCGAGGGTAAGGCGCTGATCGTTCACGCCGACTCCGACAACTTCGCCAATATCCCGGATCGGTACAACCGTCAGGGTGGCACCGGCCCGGACCAGCAGACGATGAGTACCGGTGACGCGGGCGGCCGTGTCGGCTGCGGCGTCATCGGCTAGACAGACGCACGACGGAGGGGCGTTATGGGTGGGGCGCGGATCGATCCGGTGCCGTTCCGTGGGTCGCCCCGGCCGACCATCGGTATCGAGTGGGAGATCGCGCTCGTCGACAAGACGAGTCGTGATCTGTCCAATACCGCGGCAGCCGTTTTCGACGCGGTCGGTGAGTTACGGGCCCACGACGGCACACCGCAGGTGAGCAAGGAACTGCTCCGCAACACCGTGGAGCTGGTCACCGGGGTACATGAAACCGTCGGGGCGGCCGTAGCGGATCTTTCGGGCACCATGGACACGGTGCGCCGGGCGGCGGATCGACTCGGTGTGGATCTGTTCTGCGCGGGCACCCATCCGTTCGCGCAGTGGTCGACCCAGCAGCTGACCCGTTCCGAGCATTACGACGAACTGATCGAACGCACCCAGTGGTGGGGGCGGCAGATGCTGATCTGGGGCGTGCACGTCCATGTCGGGGTTTCCCACCGGGACAAGGTTTTTCCCATTCTGAACGCGCTGCTGCTGTCTTATCCGCATCTGCTGGCGCTGTCGGCTTCCTCACCGATGTGGTCGGGTTCGGATACGGGGTACGCGAGCAATCGCGCACTGATGTTCCAGCAGTTGCCCACGGCGGGACTGCCTTTCCAGTTCGAGAGCTGGGGGGAGTTCGAGCGGTATGTACACGACCAGATGAAAACCGGTGTGTTCGAACAGCTCGGCGGCATGCACTGGGATATCCGGCCCGCGCCGAAATGGGGAACCATCGAGGTGCGGATCTGTGACGGGATCTCCAACCGGGCCGAACTGGCCGCGCTGGCGGCGTTCATCCACTGCCTCATCGTGTATCTGGACGAGAAGGTGGAACGCGGTGAGACGCTACCCACCCTGCCGCCGTGGCATGTGCAGGAGAACAAATGGCGGGCCGCCCGTTACGGGCTGGACGCTATCGTGATCGTCGGCGACGACAACCGTGAGCGCCTGGTCACCGAAGATCTCGAGGAGCTGTTGAACCGGCTGGAGCCGACCGCACGGCGGCTCGACTGTGTGGCAGAGCTTGCCGCGGTGGCCGATATTCCCCGGCGTGGGGCCAACTATCAGCGGCAGCGGCAGGTGGCCGCGGCGTCCCAGGGGGATCTGATCGCGGTGGTGGACGCGTTGGTCCGCGAACTCGACAGCTGACCCGGCCGGTCTGCTGCTGTTCAGCAGCCCGGTGACCTGCCGTTCACGTGCCGTTTACGATAGGCGGGTGCTAGTCGAAAACCCGAATACGGTAGCCGGAGCAGCGGCGCGCGGATCGGTGCCGCCACGGGGCTTTCGGGTCGCCGCCGCCGCCGCGGTGCCGGTGTTGTTGCTGGCGCTACAGGGTGTGGCGGTGTGGCGAGGCTTCGAGGGCCCACTGACGAGCCTGGCCCGCGATTACGTCGGTACCCCCAAATCCATGACTGTGCCCTGGGCTGGTCTGGTCTTGGCGCTGGTCGGGATCTCGGCCCGGCGCCGGGTGATCGCGTTCGGGGCGGCCGTTGTGATCGATCTCGCCTTCGCGGGGGTGCGGCTGCTGATGGGGGGTCCGTTCACGGTCGGCAACGGACCGGTCCTCGTGCTCACCGGGTTGGTGCTGGTGGCCTGGTTGCGCTGGACGGGGGGCGACCGGCGTAACGCGCTGCACGCGGCGGCGCTGGGCGCCCTGCTGGTGCTGGCGACCAAGGTCGGCGATGTCTGGTTGCACATCACCGTGGACCTGCGGCCGCGGGTGCTGGACCAGTACGTGATGCTCGCCGATCACGCGCTCGGTGATCCGGCCTGGGTGATGGGCCGGGTACTGGAGACACTGGGCCCGATACCCGACGCCGTTCTGCACTGGGTGTACATCGAACTGCCCGCGGCGGCCATAGTGGTGGCTGTCTGGCAGTTGCGGTCGGTGGTGGCCAGTGGGCGCTGGCCGGACCACTATCTGGTGCGCACCTTCCTGGTGCTCGGGCTGGTGGGGCCGCTGGCTTACATCCTGTTCCCGGTGGTCGGGCCGATGTTCGCCTACGGGGTCGACGGGAACGGCTTCCAGCTGGGCAATTTCTGGCCCAATGTGGTTCCGCCGTTGGACCGGGCACCGGAATCGATGGATTTCGACTCGTTCTCGCCGCGCAACTGTATGCCCTCCATGCACACCGCGTGGGCGCTGGCGCTCTTCCTGCACACCCGCCGCAACGCCGACGGTTCGCTCGCGCCGACCTGGTTGCGCTGGGGTGGGATGTTCTGGCTGCTGTGCACGCTGGCCGCGACTCTCGGGTTCGGGTACCACTACGGAGTCGATCTTGTCGCCGGCGCGGTGCTGTGCCTGACCGTGGAATCCGCGCTGCGGGAACCGCGACGCGGCTGGGGCTGGTTCCGGATTCGTCTGGTCGCCGGTGGTGCGCTGGTGCTGGTGACGCTGCTGCTGGGCTATCGGTATCTCGCGGTGCACATGGCCGACTATCCGGTGGTCGCCGGTTCGGTCGTCTCGGCGCTGCTCGCCGCGATGGCCGCGGCTTTCCATGCCACCTGGTTCGCTCGGCACCGGGCCGACCCGCCGGCCGGGCCCGAGGTCGCGACCTTGCCCGCCGATTCGGCGGACGCGGTGACCGCCACCGCGGATCCGTTCGAGACGAGGGCCGTCGTGCCGGACGGGATCACGGGCGAGGCGGATCCAGTTCGTCCTCGAGTTCGTTGACCACCAGCAGATCCTTGCGGTGCAGCTGCTCCCGGTAGGCGGTGCGGCCGATCAGATGGGCGATCACCGGCGCGGTGAGCAGGGTGAACAGTCCCACCAGCACCAGCATCCAGACATTCGGGTCGTCGTAGACCCGGATACACGTTCCGGTCAGTACCGAGATCAATCCGATGACCTGGGGTTTGGTCGCGGAGTGCATACGCAGCAGAGTGTCCGGGAACCGGACGATGCCGATCGCCGCGGTGAGTGCCAGCAACGCGCCCAGGATGATCAGGGTGCCGGAGATCCAGTCGAGTACCGCGCTCATCGGTCGTCCCGGACCCGGAAACGGGTGACGGCGGCCGACCCGAGGAAGCCCACCAGGGACAGTGCGACGATGGCGGGCACCACGCTGGTATCCCGGCTGTAGGCCGCCCACACCGCCAGACCGCAGATCGTCATCGCGATGATGGAGTCGATCCCGACCACGCGGTCGAGGGTATCGGGGCCCGCGAGTATGCGATATGCGGTGATCAACGCGGCCGCACTGAGCAGGACCGCGGCCACCACGGCCACGACGATCACTGGTTCACCTCCTGACCGGTCGGCGGCGGGAGCGGGGTGGCGCGACGCTGGAAAGCGTCGATCAGCAACTGTTCCAACACCCGGATGGTCCGGTAGAACTTCGCCACCGCCTTCTCACTGCCGACGTCGATGACGTGCACGTAGACCACGCACTGTTCGCGATCGATCTCCAGCACCATGGTGCCCGGGATCAGGTTCAGCAGATTGGTGCACAGCACCAGGACCAGATCCGATCTGAAGGCGAACTGGACTTTCAGTACGCCCGAGACCGGCGGTGGCCCGGGCCGCAATGCGAACCAGGCCAGCTGAAGACTGGATTCGAGCCCGTAGTACACGCTGACTGCCACCAGCTTCAGCAACGGCAGCAACCGCAACCGCCCGCGCACCGGTATCCGGGGCAGCGGCAGGGTCACCATGATGATCGCGCCGACGGCGAGCCCGGCCAGGACGTTCGCGGTGCTGACCTGACCCCACAGCGCCACCCACACCACGGCCAACCAGATCAGGACACCGACCCGCAGCACATTGTCGCGGTTCATCAGTTCACGTAGCGGGCTCATTTGGTCCCCCCGCCGAGGACCGCGCCGATATAGCTGCTGCGGTCCTCCAGTTCGGCCGCGGCGCGGTCGGCGATCCCGAGCACCGGGCCCGCCCATACGGTGAGCGCCAGCCCGACCGCGACGAGCGCGGCGGTGGGCAGCACCATCATCGCCGGTAATCGGCCCGGGTCGGTGCGTTCGTCGTAGAGCATGTCGGTGTTGTCCTCCACCAGCGACGGCAGGGTCGCGGACACCAGATGACCGTCCGGGGCCTGCTCCCGCGGCCGCCAGAACGCCTTGCTCCATACCCGGGCCATCACATACAGCGTGAGCAGACTGGTGACCACCGACCCGGCCACCAGGATCCAGGCCAGTGAACTGCCGTCCTGCGCGCCGGCCTGGAGCAGCGCGACCTTGCCGATGAATCCGGAGAACGGCGGTATTCCGCCGAGGTTGAGCGCCGGGATCAGGAACAGGCCCGCCAGTACCGGGCTGGCCGCGGCCAGCCCGCCGACCCGGCGCAGCGAGGTCGAGCCCGCCTGCCGTTCGATCAGACCGGCCACCAGGAACAGCGCGGTCTGCACCAGGATGTGGTGCGCGATGTAGTACACCGTGCCCGCGAGCCCGATGGTATTGGCGATCCCCACCCCGAACATCATGTATCCGATATGACTGACCAGGGTGAACGACAGCAGTCGCCGGATATCGTTCTGCGCGATGGCGCCGAATATGCCGATCAACATCGTGAGCAGCCCGGTGATCAGCAGCAGATTGTCGAAGCCGCCGTCCGGGAACATCAGGGTCTGGGTGCGCACGATGGCGTACACACCGACCTTGGTGAGCAGGCCCGCGAAAACCGCGGTGACCGGCGCCGGAGCGGTGGGATAGGAATCGGGTAGCCAATTCGACAGCGGGAAGACCGCCGCTTTGATCCCGAACGCGACCAGCAGGACGGCGTACACGGCCTGGCGGATCCCGTCGGGAATGGCATCCATCCGCAGGGACAGTTGCGCGAAGTTCAGGGTCCCGGTGGCGCCGTAGATGACGGCGGTGCCGATCAAGAAGATCAGCGACGACACCATCGACACCATCACATACGACACCCCGGCCCGGATGCGCTGTGCGGTCGCGCCGAGAGTGAGCAGTACGAACGAGGCGACCAGCAGGATCTCGAAACCGACGAACAGATTGAACAGGTCACCGGCGAGGAACGCCATCGCCACCCCCGCGCTGAGCACCAGGTAGGTGGGCCAGAAGATGGATGTGGGTTGTTTGGCCTGGGCGTCGGCGATGTTCTGGCCGGCGCCGTAGAGCGCGACCGCGAGCAGGACGATCGCCGAGACCAGCAGCATGGCGGCGGAGAGCCGGTCCACCACGATGGTGATACCGATCGGGGTCTCCCAGCCGCCGACCTGGACCGCGACCGTCCCGTCGCGGTCGGCGAGGTAGAGCAGCACACCGCAGACCGCGACCGCGCCGCTCAGCGCGACGGTCGCCAGTACGCGCTGTACCCGCGGACTGCGACCGACGACGAGAGTCACAGCGGCGGCGAGCAGCGGAATCAGCACCGGCAACGGCGCGAAGGTGGCGAGCAGATCGTGCGACAGGCTCATTCTTCGGGTTCCTCCGGCGGGCGCGCGGCGATCCCGACATCCTCCGGGTCGTTCTCGACTTTTTCGCTCGTGGTCAGGATGTAGGAGCGGTAGGCCAGCGCCAGGACGAACGCCGAGACTCCCATGGTGATGACGATGGCGGTCAGCACCAGTGCCTGCGCCAGTGGGTCTGCCATCGTGTCGTGCTGAGTATCGCCCGCGCCCTGGATCGGCGGTGCCCCGTCCGAACCGCCCATGGTGAGGATGAGCAGGTTGACCGCATTGCTGAACAGCAGGATGCCGAGCAGCATCTTCGACACAGTTCGCTCGAGCAGCAGGTACACACCGCAGGCGATCAGGACCCCGACCACGATCAGGAGGGTGAGATTAGCGCTCATGACTGCACCAGCTCGTCGTCGAGGCGTGCGCCGAGGCTGCGCAGCACGTCCAGGATGAGACCCACCACGATCAGGTAGACGCCGAGGTCGAAGAACAGTGAGGTCACCAATTTGATGTGGCCGAGCAGCGGTACCGAGGCCTCCAGGATGGTGGAGTACAGCGGCGGGTACCCCAGCACCAGCGATGCCGTGGCGGTACCGGCCGCCAGGATCAGGCCGGCGCCGAGTAGATGGCCGGCTTCGACGGGTAGCGCTTCGCCGAGTTCGTACTGGCCGCCGGCGAGATAGCGCAGCACCAGCGCCAGCCCCGCGATGAGACCGCCCGCGAAGCCGCCGCCGGGCGCATTGTGGCCGGAGAAGAAGAAGTACACCGACAGAACCATGATGGTCGGGAAGACGAGCCGGGTCGTGATCTGCAGGACCATCGAGCGGTCCCGGCGGTCCACCAAGCGCCCGGCCGGAAGCCAGCTCACCTTGCCCGGGTTGTAGTTGGGGGCGTCGGCGGCGCGCGGTGCCGCGCCGAATCGGCGGCTGCGGAACACCAGCGAGGCGACACCGGTCGCGGCCACGACGAGTACCGATATCTCGCCGAGGGTGTCCCAGGCACGGATATCGACCAGCAGGACATTGACCGCGTTCTTACCGCCACCGAATTCGTAGGCCGCCGACGGGATCCGTTCCCAGATCGGCTGGGAATTGCGTGCCGCTGCGGCGAACGCCGCCAGGACCGGTACGGCGATTCCGGCCGCGATCGCGATGGCGGCCCGGCCGACCTGGAAACCGGTCTGCTGTTCCGGGCCGACTTCGGCCGGGAAGGCCCGCAGGACCAGGACGAAGACCACCAGCGTCAGGGTTTCGACCAGGAACTGGGTCAGGGCCAGATCGGGGGCACCGTGCAGGGCGAAGATGACACCGCAGCCGTAACCGGTGAGCCCGACGACCAGGACGCTCGCCAGCCGGTTGCGCAGTACCGTCGCACCCAGCGCCATGGCGATCATGATCGCACCGATCACCAGCTGCAACGGAGAATCCCACAGCCGCAACTCCACCCCGGTCCGGGTCCCGACGGCCAGGACCACCGCGGGCAGGATGACCAGGGTGCCGAGGATGATCGCCTGGTTCAACGGCAGGGAACCGCGCTGTACCGAAGTGGTCATCCGCAGCGACATCCGGTCCATCGCCCGCAGCGCGGCGTCGTAGCCGCGGTCGGCGTTACCGAGCAGGGTCGCCGATTCGCCGAACCGGTCCTGTACCGAGAACAGGGCGAGGCCCCCGGCGATGATCACGACGGTGAGCAGTAGCGGCATGGTGAATCCGTGCCAGAGCTGCAGATGCTCGGTCAGCTCACCCGGCAGGGTCGCGGCGTAGGGGGCCAGCAGGCCGTCCATCCAGGGCGCGGCCAGTCCGGCGGCCAGCGAGCCGGCGGCGAGCACGACCGGTGCCGCGAGCAGCCCGGGTCCGGGTGCGTGCCAGCCGCGGACCGGGACTCCGGGTTTGTCGGAGAAGGCGCCCCAGAGGAAGCGTGCGCTGTAGGCGACGGTGAGCATCGACCCCGCTACGAGTCCGGCGATCAGCAGCAGCCGCACGGTGGGGGAGAGCGGTGCGGCATCGAGCTCGGCGGCCAGTGCGGATTCCTTCGCGACGAATCCCCAGAGCGGCGGGATACCCGCCATGCTCAGCGCGGCCAGCGCCGCGGCGCCGAGGAGTACGGGGGCGCGGCGGCCCAATCCGGATAGTTCGCGCAGGTCACGCGTACCGGCGCCGTGGTCGATGATGCCGACGACCAAGAACAGGGCGGCCTTGAACATCGCGTGCGCCACGATCAGGCCGATACCGGCCAGCGCGGCGTCCGGGGTGCCCAGGCCCACCATCATCACCAGGAAGCCCAGCTGACTGACCGTGCCGAAGGCAAGAACCAGTTTCAGGTCGGTGACCTGCATCGCGCGCAACCCTGCCAGCAGCATCGACGCCAGACCGAGGGTGAGGATCATCGGCCGCCACACGGGTTCGTCGGCGAAGGCCGGCGCGAGCCGAGCAATCAGATAGACACCCGCTTTCACCATGGCGGCCGCGTGCAGATACGCGCTCACCGGGGTGGGCGCGGCCATCGCGCCGGGCAACCAGAAGTGCAGCGGCACGATGGCGGATTTGCTCAATGCGCCGACCAGCACCAGACCGATGGCGACCTGGATCGCGATTCCGCCCGGCGGGTGCTCGGCCGCCAGCAGATCCGAGAGCAGGTAGCTGTTGTAGGACTGTCCGAGGATCACGATGCCGGCCAGCATGGCCAGGCCGCCCGCGCCGGTCACCAGCAGTGCCTGCAGGGCGGCGCGACGTCCGGGGACGCTGTCGGAATTGTGCCCGACCAGCAGGAACGACAGGACGGTGGTCACTTCCCAGAAAGTGAACAGCAGCAACATGTTGTCGCTGGTGACCAGGCCGAACATGGCGCCGGAGAAGGCGACCAGCCAGGCCGCGAAGGATCCGAGTTTCGGTTCGTCGTCGGTGAAGTAGCGGGCGCAGTAGGCGAGAACCAGGGCGCCGATCCCCAGTACCAACGCGCTCATCACGGTCGCGAGGGAATCGAAACGTAGATCGAGCGACAGATCGATGGTCGGCGCCCACGGTAGGCGGACCTGGATTTCGTCGTTCCAGTGGGCGATGACCCAGCCGAGGCTGCCCAGCGGTACCAGCGCGATCGGATAGAACGCGTTGCGGCCCAGTGCTCGCACGGCGGCGGGCGCGATCAGCGCGGCCAGGGCGTGTGCGAGCAGGATGGCGAGCAAGCGTTACCTCCGTCGGGGTCGGGGCGGCGGGGTATTGCGCGCTCATCATATGCGAGCACGAACTGGGACAATCGTACAGATTAAGGGTTTCGGTCTCGCACCCGGCTACCGCCGGGCAACAGTTTCACCAGGTCAGGCATAACGGACAGATCGGAAAACGGGTCAGTGGCGGGACTCCGCGTACCGGCGCAGCGACTCCACCTGCTCAGCGTCCAGTGAAGGCCGTACCGCCCGCCGCGCGGCGGCGATATCCGCAGCCGTGACATCGGCGGCGTCCACATCGCGGCGCATGGCCGCCAACGCCGCCTCACGCAGTAGAGCCGCGCAGTCCGCGGCGGAGAAACCGTCCAGATCGGCGGCGAGCCGAGCCAGGTCCACCGACTCCGCCAGCGGCACCGCGTGGCCGGCGGTACGCAGAATGGCCTCCCGGGCCTCGGCGTCGGGTGGCGGAACGAATACCAGCCGTTCGAGCCGGCCGGGTCGTAGCAGTGCCGGATCGATCAACTCCGGGCGGTTGGTGGCACCCAGCACCACCACATCGCGTAGCGGTTCCACCCCGTCCAGTTCGGTCAACAGCGCCGCCACGACCCGGTCACCGACCCCGGAATCGGAACTCTGGCCGCGCCGCGGCGCCAGCGCGTCCACTTCGTCGAGGAAGATCAGCGACGGCGCGGAATCACGCGCCCGTTGGAACAGCTCACGCACCGCGCGTTCGGACGAGCCCACCCATTTGTCCATCAGCTCCGCGCCCTTGACGGAGTGGACGCTCAACTGGCCGCTGCCCGCCAGTGCCCGCACCAGGAAGGTTTTGCCGCAGCCGGGCGGGCCGTACAGCAGCACCCCGCGCGGGGGTTCGACCCCCAGCCGCGCGAACGAGTCGGGATGGCGCAGCGGCCACAGCACCGATTCGGTCAACGCCTGCTTGGTCTCGGCCATATCGCCCACATCGTCGAGACCGAGACTGCCGATCGCCAACTCGTCGGTACCCGACCGGGACAGCGGCCGGATCACTTCCAGCGCCCCACTGAGATCTTCCTGCTCGAGCTGTGGTTCGGTACCGTCGCGGCTGGCCCGCGCGGCCGCCCGCAGGGCCGCCTCCCGGCACAGCGCGGCGAGATCGGCGACGACGAACCCGGGCGCGGTCGAAGCGATCTCGTCGAGCCGCAACTCGCCCGTCGGTACCTTGCGCAGTAACTGCTCGAGCAGTGCCCGGCGTACCGCCGCGGTGGGCAATGTCAGCGCGAGCTCCCGGTCGCACAGATCGGGTGCCCGCAGCCGCCGATCGATCGCCGCCGGGTGTGCGGTGGTGGCCAGCAGTGCCACACACGGTTCGGCCACCGCCGCCCGCAATTGATCCAGAATCAGGGTGGCGACGGGTTCGGCCGGTTCCGGCAGGAGCGCATCGATATCGGTGACCAGCAGAATCCCGCCGCGACCCGAACCCGCCGCCGCGGCCGCGGCGGCGACCGCGCGCAACCGGGCCCCGCTCTCCGCTGCCCCCACCGTCGGGCCGTCCAGCTCCACGATCCGCCGCGGGGCCGCCACCGCCCGGGCCAGTGAGGATTTGCCCACCCCGGCCGGTCCGGTGATGAGCGCACCCAGGCGTGGCGTCGCGCCTAGCGCCTTGAGCAGCTCGGGTTCGTCCAATGCCAGACTCAGCCATTCCGCCAGCTTCGCGGCCTGCGGTTGCGCACCGGCCAGATCCTCCACCTTCAGTCCGGTGTGCGGGGCAGTCTCTACCGGGACGGCCCCGGGCATATCGCTGCCGACCACTGTCTCCGGATGGCTCGGCGCCAGCGGCTGATCCGGGCCCGGCTGCTCGTTCACCCGAACCGGAGCCGGCTCGTCGCCGGCGGATACACCCGCGGTCCACTCGACGGCGGTGTTCGGTTGCACACTCACCGGTACACCCGCGGGCTCGGTGGCGACCACGGTGAGCAATTCGGAGGTCCACGCGATCCCGAACGCCCGCGACAATGCCTGGCTGGCCACCGAGGACGGGATATCGGGCCCCAGCTCGCGGGGCAGCAGCGATACCGTATCGCCCACGGTCACCACCTTTCCCAGCAGCGCCTGGCGCAGCGTCGCCGCCGGAATCGATTGGGTGGCCTGCCGGGAACCGCTCACGCGGATCCGGCGGGCGCCGTACACCACGGCCGGTGCCACCACCACACCGGCGTTCTCGCGCAGTCCGGCATTGGACAGGGTCACATCGTCGAGTAGCGCGGTACCGGCCGGAGTTCCGGCGGGTGTCCGGCCCACCACAGCAGCGGTACGGCGGGTGCCGATGAGTGAGATACCGTCCCATTCGCGTAAGCCGAGGGCGGTGAGCGCCTCGGGATGCAGCCGGACCACCCCGCGCCGGGCGTCGGCGGCGGATGGATTCAGACGGACGGTCAACGCCAACTCAGCCACGGTGCCATTCTGCGCGCTTTCCGCGCGGCGGGTGCGAGGGCCGTCGCGACCGGGCACCGAATCGGCCTCTGGTGTGGGCGTTACGAGGTAACGGTGATCAGCGGCTGCGGAAGGGGTAGGCGATCGCCTCAGCCGTTGACGACGATCCCCGCGACGACGGCGACCTTCTGGTCGGCCAGTTTCTCGGAATTGCAGACCAGCTTGGCGGTGCCGAGGGCGGCATTCGGATTACCCACGAACGCGCTGTCGGGATTCTCCGCGATGATCTGGCCGATGAGTTGCTGCTGCGCCGGTTCGTCGAGTGTTCTGAACTGGCGGCAGGTGGTGTCGGAGGGGCGGTCCGAGGCGGGAGCGTCGTCGGCGGAATCGTCTTCGGGTGCGCTGGTTTCCGATGACTGCACGGGCGCGTTGTCGTCGCTGGGTGTGTTGTCGTCGCTGGGCGCGGTGGTTTCGGTGCCGGACGCCGTGCTCGGTGTCGTCTGGGCGGTCGCGGTGTTCTTGCGCAGGCCCGAGGCTTCGGCCGATTCCTCCTCCGAGGAACACCCCGACAGCACCAGCGCCGCGGCGGCGGCAGCTGTGACGACAACAGTTGAGATTCGTTTCATAACGCATTCCCCGGTGGTCAGCCACGCCGGAGCCTCCGGCGCGACCAGCAGCGTACCGGGTAGTGCGTGGCGGCCCCGGGTGCAGCCGGGCCCCGACCCACCCCGCCGAAGGCGGGGCAGATAAACACACTCAGACCCGGTGGTGTAGCAGCATATCCAGTTCGGTGGGGGTGAGTAGACGTTCCAGCCGTTCGTCGATCTTGGCGTTTGCCGAAGGATCATCGGGTTCGAGTGCCGGGAGTTGCGGCAGTCCCTCGGTGGTCTGGCGGCGCAGTAGCGAGCGAAGGTTCACGGCCCATCACCTTACGGTAGCTGTATGTTTGCTGGCGACGTGTCTTGCTTGCGGTGGCGTGTACGGCAACCGATGGGGTCCCGCAATCGATTCTGCTTCCGGATCGACCTTATCGATACTCGACTAGGGAAAATGTGACCGAGCCGTCGCCAATCGCTACCCTTACTGATACTTGGAGTTTCATCTACCCGGAGGCAACGTTGCCGAAAAATCTGGAAGCCAGTATCGATATCGCCGCATCGCCGGAGCGGGTCTGGGAGGTACTCGCCGACCCGAGCCGGATGCCGGAGTTCAGTCCGCAGTGTGTACGGATGATCCCGATCGGCCGGCCGAAGGCGGGCACGCTGACGGTCAACCTCAATCGGGACGGATGGAAGTTCTGGCCGACCACCTCGCGCATCCTGCGCTACGAAAAGGGCAGTGCGCTGGCTTTCCGGGTCAGCCAGAACCGGACGGTGTGGACCTACACCCTCGAACCCACCGAGGACGGAACCCGGCTCGTCGAACGCCGCGACGTGCCCAACGGCACCACCTGGGTCTCGCGAACCCTTATCGGCGCGGTGCTCGGTGGGGAGGCGGCATTCGAAGAGAACCTGGTCCGCGGGATGAACGAATCCCTGGCGAAGATCAGGACAGCGGTCGAGACGAACTGAATTTCGGCAGGGTCACGACCTGGGCCGCATAGGAGAGTCCGGCGCCGAAGGCGATGAGCAGCGCGGTATCGCCCGGTTTGGACTGCCCGGTGCGCAGCAGGGTCTCCATCGCCAGTGGAATCGAGGCTGCTGAAGTGTTGCCGGTCTCCTCGATATCGTTGGCCAGCGCGCAGTTCTCCGGCAGTTTCAGCACCCGCGCCATGATCTCGATGATCCGGCCGTTGGCCTGATGCGGGATCATGGCGTTCAGGTCGTCGGTGGACAGACCGGCACGGTCGATGGCGTCGCGGCAGACCTTCTCGAGGGAATGCGCGGCCCAACGGAACACCGCGGTGCCCTCCATCGCCAAGTAGGGGCGGACGGCGTCGGTGCCCTTCTCGTCGATTTCGGCGAAGAACTCGAGCCAGTCCTTGTCCTGGCGGATGGCCCGGTGCTGGGTGCCGTCGGAACCCCAGACGGTGGGCCCGATGCCCTGTTCCTCGGCCGAGCCCACCACCACGGCGCCCGCGCCGTCGGCGAACAGGAACGCGGTGCCACGGTCGGCGGGGTTGACCGTATCGCTGAGTTTCTCCACGCCGATGACGAGCACATGGGACGCGGTGCCCGCGCGCACGAGATCGGAGGCCATGGCCAGGCCGTGGCAGAAACCGGCGCAACCGGCCGAGATATCGAAGGCGGCGGCGCCGTTCGTGCCGAGTTCGGTGGCGATACGCGGCGCGGCCGCCGGCGTCAGCAACAGATGGGTCGAGGTGGCCACGATCACGCAGTCGATCTGGTCGCCCGCTATTCCGGCGGCGTCCAGGGCGCCGCGACAGGCGGCCACGCTCATCGAATGGATTGTCTCCGTATCGTCGGCGAACCGGCGGGTGCGGATACCCGAACGGGACCGGATCCACTCGTCGCTGGAGTCGATCGGTCCGGCCACCTCGTCGTTGGTCACGACCCGCGCCGGACGGTACACGCCCAGCCCCAGGATCGCGGTGTACTGCGCCCCCGTTGTCTGGGCGATCTGAGTAGCCATGGTGCTTCTCCTATGTACCTGCGGCCGGTCCGCCGCGAGGGGTTGACCCGATTTCGATGTGGATTCCTCACCCGTGGGCCGTGTGAGGGCGGCCATCGGGCAATCCGGAGACATGAGGCACCCTCATATTATCCCCATGTCCGCGCGACGGCATCGCATATCCGAGATTCGACGGGGTTATCGGGACCGGGTCCGGGTATTGCGGCGTTACCCCGCCGCGGCCGCGGCGGGGTAACCAGAGAGCAAGCGAGGAACAACTCATGCTCGGTCTCGGCATCATCGGCTGGATCATCATCGGCGGTATCGCCGGGTGGATCGCCAGCAAGCTCATGAAAACCGATGCTCAACAGGGCATCCTGCTCAATATCGTGGTGGGCGTCGTCGGTGGCCTGATCGGCGGCTTCCTGCTCTCGGCATTCGGTGTCGACGTCGACAGTGGGGGCTGGTGGTTCAGCTTCTTCACCTGTCTGGCGGGCGCCGTCATCCTGTTGTTCCTGGTCAAGTTGGTCGTACGGAGGTAGCCCTCGGTTCGACACCCGGTGCCACGGGCCTGTTCGGCGTAAGGTGTGAACGCTTGCGCCGACAGGCTCGGCCGGTATCCGTGCGGTACCGGTCGCCACCCCGGGTCCGCGCAGATCGAACCGAGTACGAAAGAGGAATCAGTGGCACGCCGTCCCACTCCGCCCGGCACCCCGGAAACCACCGGCCCGGCACATCTGGCCGATCTGGTGCGCAGCGCGATCCCGCCGATGCATCCGGCCGGGTTACCGTTCGTGGCCGTTCCGCTGGGCGTCGCGGTCCTCGGCCGGCGTCGCCGCTGGGTCCGTCGGTTCGCGCTCGCGGCCGCCGCGGCGAGTGCGACCTTCTTCCGGCATCCCCACCGCGTTCCGCCGAACCGGCCCGGAGTGGTGGTCGCCCCGGCCGACGGCGAAGTGGCGCTGGTCGATACGGCGGTACCGCCGCCCGAGCTCGGAATCGGTGCGGAGCCGCTGCCCCGGGTGAGTATCTTCCTGTCCGTATTGGACGTCCACGTCCAGCGGACACCGATCTCCGGTGTGGTGCGTGATGTGCAGTACCGGCGTGGGCAGTTCAAATCCGCCGATCTGGCCGATGCGAGCGAGGTCAACGAACGCAGCAGCATGCTCATCGACACCGCCGACGGGCACCAGCTCGTGGTGGTCCAGATCGCGGGGCTGCTGGCTCGCCGCATCGTGTGCGACGCTGCGCCCGGCGACCGGGTCACCATCGGCGATACCTACGGCCTGATCCGGTTCGGCTCCCGCGTGGATACCTACTTCCCGGCCGGTACCGACCTACTGGTGAATATCGGGCAGCGGACGATCGGAGGGGAGACGGTGCTGGCGGTCCTGCCGGCGGCGGACGCGTGATGGAGCAGGTCATCGAAGGCAGGCGGCGCCGATCCATCAGGCTGCTGCCCAGTATCGTCACGATCCTGGCGCTGTGCTCGGGAATGTCCGCGGTGAAGTTCGGTCTGGCGGGTGAGCTGAAGATCGCGCTCGCCATGATCGGCGCCGCCGCGGTACTGGACACTCTCGACGGCCGGCTGGCCCGGTTGTTGTCGGCCACCACCAAGATCGGCGCGGAGCTGGATTCGCTCTCCGATGCCATCTCCTTCGGGGTGGCGCCCGCGCTGGTGCTCTATGTGGTGATGTTCGACGGCGAGAGCAGTGGTTCGGGGTGGATCATCGCGTTGCTGTTCGCGGTGAGCATCGTGTTGCGACTGGCCCGGTTCAACACTCTGCTGGACGACGACACCCGGCCCGATTGGGCACGGGAGTTCTTCGTCGGGGTTCCGGCGCCCGCGGGTGCGTTGATCGCGATGGCCCCTATCGCGGTGTATGTGGAGTTCGGTGACGGCTGGTGGACGAGTTTCCCGGTGGTCGCGTTGTGGACCGTATTCGTCGCCGCGCTGTGCGTGAGTACCATTCCGACGCTGGCCCTGAAATCGGTATCGGTGGCGCCGCAAGCGGCCGCCGGTCTGCTGGTCCTGGTCGCGCTGGCCGGTGCCGCGCTGATCACATATCCGATCATGCTGCTGCTCGTGTTGATCGTCGTTTACCTGGGGCATATCCCGTTCGCGTGGTACTCGCAGCGCTGGGTGGCGGCCCGCCCCGAAACCTGGCAGTACAAGCCGGCCGAGCGCCGCGCGCAGCGGCGCGCCGATCGTCGGCTCCCCGTACTGCGCCGACCGGAGATCCGGCGGCCGGCGCTGCGGCGGCCCGATAACCGGCGACCGGTACCGCGCGGTGATTCGCGGTTGCGGTTGCGTCGCCCCGGCGGGCGGAACTGAGGCGGCTTTATCGTCAACTCACGGTTGACGTTCGGTTTGCGTCAACCTATAGTTGACGCATGACGACAGTACGTTTGGACGACCTCATCGAGGTCATCAAGAAGGCTCGTCCCGACAGCGCCCTGGAACAACTCTCCGACGCCGTGGTCACGGCAGGGCATCTCGGCGAAGTCGCCGATCATCTGATCGGCCACTTCGTCGACCAAGCCCGTCGCTCGGGCGCCTCGTGGACCGAGATCGGCGCGAGTATGGGTGTCAGCAAACAGGCAGCCCAGAAGCGGTTCGTACCCAAGCCGCCGGGTAATCCCGCCGCCGAGGTGGACCCCAACGCGGGTTTCGCGAAATACACCGACCGGGCGCGCAAGGTCGTGGTCGCCGCGCAGGAAGCCGCCAATCTCACCGGCAGTGCCGAGATCTCCCTCGGTCACTTGGTGCTGGGTCTGCTCAGTGAGGCCGACGGTCTGGCCGGGCATCTCATCGTCGAACAAGGTGTCACGCTCGCCGATCTGGGGGACGCGACGCTGGCCGCGGTGGGCGGGGACGCGACGGTCTCTCCCGCCGCTCTCGGGGCCGCGACCGCGGCGGGCAAGATGAGCGGGCTGGTCCCGTTCGACGCCGAATCGAAGAAGGCGCTGGAACTGACGTTCCGAGAGGCGCTGCGGCTCGGGCACAACTACATCGGCACCGAGCACATCCTGCTCGCCATCCTGGAGCAGGAGAACGGTTCGGGAATCCTGACCGATGCCGGGCTGCGCAAGGAGCCGCTGGAGACCCGATTGAACGAGGTTCTGCAACAGATCGTGGTCGCGAAGGGGTGACGGTCGCGCGGTTGTCGCGCGGATTCAAAGGTGCTCGGGATCGCGCCGGCTGGGGTGATATCCAGAAGCCGGGACCCCCTCCTGTGATCTTGCGCTGCCCCGTTCGCGCCGGTGAACGGGGTCACCGCGGGAGAGAATCCGGTGCGCTCGATCCGAGCCGGTATCCCGGTAACCTATAGCAATGGCGGATGAAACGGACTCCGATTTGGTGGCCGGTGAGCACCGGGGCGATCTGCTGCGCGCACTGACCTACGTTTCGACCGAATCGCTCTCGGACGGGAGTTACGTGGTCAACGGGGACTTACCGCCGGAGGTGGCGCCGCCGTTCATTCGCGCGATCATGCGGGTCGAGGCCGAGCTGTTGCTGCACGATGCCGAATTCGTCACCATCGACGAGGGGGAGCCGCGGACGCCGGAGGAGCGGCGCGCGGATGCTTTTCTGGCCCTTGCTCTGCGGGTTACCGACAGCCTCTGAATTCGGGGCGCCGCCTCCGGTGGTCCGAACTTCTTCCGACGGCCGGAGCGGGGGTGATCGGTGTCGTCACGCCACCCGACCTTGCACTCGCCACCCGCGAGTGCTAAAAATGGCTTTGGCACTCCCGAATAGAGAGTGCTAGGTCGGGACGGTGAGATCGGGTACCACGACACCCCTGGTCGTCCGTCGCGGGCACCGAGCCTGGCCACAAGCGTAGCTAAAGGGTGACCCGACAATGTGGTCATCCTGTGTGTCAGCCTCATCATTTGGAGGATCTCACCGCAATGGCCAAGACAATTGCGTACGACGAAGAGGCCCGTCGCGGTCTCGAGCGGGGCCTGAACGCCCTCGCCGACGCGGTCAAGGTGACGCTGGGCCCGAAGGGCCGCAACGTCGTGCTCGAGAAGAAGTGGGGCGCTCCCACGATCACCAACGATGGTGTGTCCATCGCCAAGGAGATCGAGCTCGAGGACCCGTACGAGAAGATCGGCGCCGAGCTGGTCAAGGAAGTCGCCAAGAAGACCGACGATGTCGCGGGCGACGGCACCACCACCGCCACCGTGCTCGCCCAGGCGCTGGTGCGTGAGGGTCTGCGCAATGTCGCGGCCGGCGCGAACCCGCTGGGTCTGAAGCGGGGCATCGAGAAGGCCGTCGAGGCCGTCACCGCCAAGCTGCTCGACACCGCCAAGGAGATCGACACCAAGGAGCAGATCGCTGCTACCGCGGGTATCTCGGCGGGCGACGCGTCCATCGGTGAGCTGATCGCCGAGGCCATGGACAAGGTCGGTAAAGAAGGCGTCATCACCGTCGAAGAGGCGCAGACCTTCGGTCTGTCGCTGGAGCTCACCGAGGGTATGCGCTTCGACAAGGGCTACATCTCGGGCTACTTCGTCACCGATCCCGAGCGTCAGGAAGCGGTCCTCGAGGACCCCTACCTGCTGCTGGTCGGCTCGAAGGTCTCGACCGTCAAGGACCTGCTGCCGCTGCTGGAGAAGGTCATCCAGGCCGGTAAGCCGCTGCTGATCATCGCCGAGGATGTCGAGGGCGAAGCCCTGTCGACCCTGGTCGTGAACAAGATCCGTGGCACCTTCAAGTCCGTCGCCGTCAAGGCTCCGGGCTTCGGTGACCGCCGCAAGGCCCAGCTCGCCGATATCGCCATCCTCACCGGTGGCGAGGTCATCAGCGAAGAGGTCGGCCTCTCGCTGGAGACCGCCGGTATCGAGCTGCTCGGGCAGGCGCGCAAGGTCGTCGTCACCAAGGACGAGACCACGATCGTCGAGGGTGCGGGCGACGCGGAGGCCATCCAGGGCCGGGTCGCGCAGATTCGTACCGAGATCGAGAACTCCGACTCGGACTACGACCGCGAGAAGCTGCAGGAGCGCCTGGCCAAGCTGGCCGGCGGTGTTGCGGTCATCAAGGCCGGTGCCGCGACCGAGGTCGAGCTCAAGGAGCGCAAGCACCGCATCGAAGATGCCGTGCGCAACGCGAAGGCCGCCGTCGAAGAGGGCATCGTCGCCGGTGGTGGCGTGGCGCTGCTGCAGGCTGCCCCCGCGCTGGACGATCTGAAGCTCGAAGGTGACGAGGCCACCGGCGCGAACATCGTGAAGGTCGCGCTGTCGGCTCCGCTGAAGCAGATCGCCTTCAACGCCGGCCTCGAGCCCGGCGTCGTCGCGGAAAAGGTTTCCAACCTGCCCGCCGGCAGCGGCCTGAACGCCGATACCGGTGTGTACGAGGACCTGCTGTCCGCCGGTGTCGCCGACCCGGTGAAGGTCACCCGTTCGGCTCTGCAGAACGCGGCCTCCATCGCGGCCCTGTTCCTCACCACCGAGGCCGTTGTCGCCGATAAGCCGGAGAAGGCCTCGGCCGCCCCGGCCGATCCGACCGGCGGCATGGGCGGCATGGACTTCTGAGTCCGGCCACCCGGCAACCTTTCTCGAACCGAAGGCCGGCCCACCGTTACGGTGGGCCGGCCTTCGGCCTGTTCGGCGCTGCCCGCCGCTGTCGAACTGCGAGGCGACCACCAGGGTGCGGTCCGCGGTATGGATCAGCGTGGTCGGGGTGGCGAGGATCTCGTCCCGGACGCCCCCCGGCCGACCGGCGGAAGTAGCGGCGGCGCCCTCGATTTTCGACGATAGCCGGTGGTAGGGAATTCACAGGGGTGCCAATATTCCGAGATTGCCGTAGGGTCCGATCTGCCATGTTGTGCCGGACGTGGCGGTCGTGAATGGAGGGCCGGCAGCGTGCGGATGATGAACAGGGTCCTGGCCGCTGCGGCGGTAGGCCTGATCGGCTTGGTTCCGGGTGCGATGCCCGCTCTGGCTCAGCAGGGACCGGATTCGGCGGGTACCGAGTACGCGCCGACGATGCTCGTATTGGATGCGTCGGGTTCGATGCTGGCTGCCGACCCCACCGGTGGCACGAAAATGGACGCGGCCAAGAACGCCGTGCGCAGCTTCGTAACGGCGGCGCCGGACGCGTCCAAGGTCGGCCTCACGGTGTACGGCACCTCGACGGGGTCTTCGGACGCCGAGCAGGCCGCGGGCTGCCAGGACGTCAAGGTGCTGCACCCGGCCGAAACCATCGACAAACCGGCGCTGACCGCCGCGGCGGACCAGATCGTTCCACGCGGCTACACCCCGATCGGCGCCTCGCTACGAGCCGCGGCCGCGCAACTACCTCAGCAAGGGCCCCGCTCGATAGTCCTGGTCTCGGACGGACTGGATACCTGTGCGCCGCCGGACCCCTGCGATGTGGCGCGTGAGCTCAGTGCGCAGGGATCCGAGATCGTGGTGCACGCTATCGGGTTCGGGGTCGACGATCCTTCCCGGGCACAGCTGACCTGTATCGCGCAGAGCACCGGTGGCACCTACACCGACGCCGTCGACGGTAAAACCCTCGAGCAAGTTCTACCGCGCGTCACCGCTGCCGCACTACGCAACTATGCCGCGACCGGTACACCGATCGCCGGGACACCGGAGTACCGGGACGCGCCGGTGGTCACGCCGGGACAGTATGTCGACGTGCTGGGACGGAAGAAACAGCAGTATTACGCGGTGGATGTGCCCGAGGGTGCGACCGCGTATTTCACCGGCACGGTGTCGTTTCCGCGGGTGTACGGGACCGAGCAGTCGACCAATTCACTGCAGATGAAGATCTACGGCACCGACGGCCAGGACTGCTACGGCTTCGAGAGCGACTCGTCCACCGGCTCCTCCGACGGGGTGAGCCTCACGGTCGGCAGTGTGTGGGCAGGTGCCGCCGAACCCGAAACGGGCAGCTACAACATCGATAAGTGCAAGGGCGGGGGACGCTACTACTTCACCCTGGAATGGGCGAGCGTCGCGAACGACGCGCCGGCGCAGCTGCCGCTGGAAGTATCGATCGGTCTGGAGCCCGGTGTCACCGATCCAGGTGCCGCGGCCGCCCCGACCCCGGTGACATACAGCGAGCCGAGCGGGTCGCCCCGGCCCGTGGTGGGCGGCGGGTCGTTCAATGTCGCGGCCGAACTGCCCGGGTCCGGCCGGTACTCGGATACGTTGCAGCGTGGCGAGTACGTTTTCTATCGGGTGAAGCTCGATTGGGGCCAGGGGCTGGCGTACCGGGTGCGGTTCCGCGAGAGCTCTTTGCGCGGAACCGATAACCTCTCGAACGTCCGGACGACGCTCTACACGCCGTATCGGGTGCAACTCGACTCCGCTTTCACTTCCTACAACGGCACCGAGAACCTGTTGCCGGCCAATGCCCCCGCGATAGCGACCGTCCCGATCCGCTACGCGAACCGGGAGAACTCCGACGCCGATATCGTGAACCAGGCCTTGGCGGGCTGGTATTACATCGCGGTCAAACTCAGCCCGACACTCGACGGCGAACGTACGGCCGGCCCGGTCCCGGTCGAACTGGAAATCGACGTCACCGGCGATCCGGAGCCCGGGCCGCGCTATCAGGACAGCGCCGGGGACGATCCGGTGTTCGGTGAGAACGGGAAGACGCGCAGCGCGCAGGAGGAGACCGCGCAGGCGGGCGGTGCCCGCGACGATGACGGGGTATCCCCGGTGATCTGGGCAGCGATCGGCGCTGGGATCGTGGCCGCGGTCGGTGCGGTCGTGGCGGTTGTGCTGAGCATTCGCCGTACCAGGCGCTGACCGGCCTGCCCCCGTTTTCGCCCGCCGGGTGAGAATGGTCGGATGAACGCCGCACCGGACAGTGGAACCGATCCCTATCTCTGGCTCGAAGAGGTCAGCGGTGAGCGCCCGCTGGCCTTCGCCCGGGCGCACAACGAGACGGTCGTCGAGAGGTTCGCCGCCGACGACAGGTTCGATGCGTTGCAGCGCCGGATCCTGGACATGCTCGATACCGACACCAAGATCGCCTTCCCCGGGCGGCGGGGGCGGTGGCTGTACAACTTCTGGCGCGACGCCGCACACCCCCGTGGTCTGTGGCGGCGCACCACCTTCGCCGAATACGTGAAACCGGAGCCCGACTGGGATGTTCTCATCGACCTCGACGCGCTCGCGGCGGGCGAGGAGGAGAACTGGGTCTGGGGTGGTGCCGCGGTGTTGCGCCCATCGCAGACCCGTGCGCTGATCAGCCTGTCCCGCGGCGGCGCGGACGCCAAAGTCGTTCGTGAATTCGATCTGCGATCGCGGGAATTCATCGCGCCGGCGGACGGTGGGTATTTCCTCCCCGAGGCGAAGTCACGGATCAGTTGGATCGATATCGATTCCGTCTATGTCGGAACGGATTTCGGACCGGGATCACTCACCGGTTCCGGATACCCGCGGCTCGCGAAGCGGTGGGCACGCGGCACCGAACTCGATACCGCGGAAACGGTTTTCGAGGGCGCGGTATCCGATGTCTCGGTTTCCGCGGGCTACGACCGGACCCCCGGCTACGAGCGGCACTACGTCGCGCAGGCCACAGATTTCTTCAACGAAGAGGTGTTCCTGCTACAGGACGACGGTTCCCGGACCCACCTGGAGACACCGTCGGACGCGAGTGAGTCGTGGTACAAGGAATGGCTGCTGGTCCGGCTGAAATCTCCGTGGGAGATCGGCGGCCGCACCTATTCCGCCGGTGCGTTGATCGCCACGAATTTCACCGAGTTCCTTTCCGGCGGGCGTGATTTCGAGGTGCTTTTCGAGCCGGACGCGCACACCTCGCTGCACGGATACGGCTGGACCGAGAACCATCTGCTGCTGGTGACCCTGCGAGATGTGCAGACCGCACTCCACGTGCTCACCCCGGGCGCCACGGGCTGGCGGACCGAACCGCTGGGCGATGCCCCAGCTATGGCGAGCACCAGCGTCATGAATCTCGACCCGCTCGAGGGCGGGGACGATTACATGCTCATGACCAGCGGATTCACCACACCCACAACGCTGCTTGCGGGGGCGGTCGGTACGCCGGTGGTCGAATGGAAACAGGAACCCGCGTTCTTCGACGCGACCGGTATCGAGACAGAACAGTTCTTCGCCCGGTCCGACGACGGAACACCGGTTCCCTACTTCGTCATCCGGCACCGCGACACGCGCGACGCGCCGGGGCCCACGGTGATGTCGGGTTACGGCGGGTTCGAACTCTCCCGGATGCCCGGTTACGGCGGTGCCTCCGGGATCGGATGGCTGGAGCGGGGCGGCGTCTATGTGATGACCAATATCCGGGGCGGTGGCGAATACGGGCCCGAGTGGCATACCTCGGTCCAGAAAGAGAACCGGTACAAGGTGTACGAGGATTTCTCCTCCATCGCCCGGGACCTCGTGACGCGCGGGATAACCACCGCACCGCAACTCGGCGCGGTCGGCGGCAGCAACGGCGGTCTGCTGATGGGGGTGATGCTCACCCGCTATCCGGAATTGTTCGGGGCGATCGTGTGCCAGGTGCCGCTGCTGGATATGCGCCGTTACCACTTGCTGTTGGCCGGGGCGTCCTGGATGGCGGAATACGGCGACCCGGACGTACCCGAGGAATGGGCCTACATCAGCCGGTACTCGCCCTATCAGCGGGCCATGGAAACCGGTGCCGGCGCGGTCTATCCACCGATCCTGCTCACCACCTCCACCCGCGACGACCGTGTACATCCCGGGCATGCCCGCAAAATGGCCGCGTTGCTGGAGGAACAGGGGCACCGGGTTTGGTATCACGAGAACATCGAGGGCGGGCACGGTGGCGCGGCCGACAACAAACAATCGGCGTTCCAAGCGGCCCTGATCTACGAGTTCTTCACCCAGATGCTCATCGAAGGCCGCACCTCGGAATAGCCGGTCACCGGTCGCGAAGCCACTTCTCGATACGGTCGACCACCGTGGCCGGGTCCTGGATCCAGCCGTTGTGGCCCAGCGGCCGGGGTTCGTGCCAGGTGGTCGTCTCGGCATCGGGCAGTTTGTCCAGCAGATGACGCGCCGATGCCCGCGGGGCGAGTTCGTCACCGGACATGGTGATCGAGAGGACCGGTAGTTTCAGCCGGGACAGCCGTTCCTCGTAGTCGATATCGGCTCCGGCCGGGGTGAACTTGCCGGTGCGGGCCAGCCGGGCCCAATCGGAGATGAGCACCTTGGACTGGCGGCCGAAACCGTTGGGTCCCAGTTTGTCGCCGGGCCAGAACCCGGCCAGGCCGGCCGTCAGCGATACCGCGGCGGTACCGACCAGCATGCCCGGTCCCAGCAGGCCGCGAAAGCCACGGTAGTAGGGCGTTCCGGAGGCGATGAAGATCAAACCCGCGAGCCGGCCGCGGACCCGCGCGGCGTACAGCGCCGACAGTTGGCCGCCCATGCTGTGGCCCAGCAGGTACGGAGTGCTGGTCGGGAAGCGAGTGCGGACCACTTCGAAGATCGCCGGAAAATCGATCGCGGCGAGTTCGTGGTACCCGTAGCCGCTGTCCGCGCTGGGTTTCGGCAGGCTGTCGCCGTTACCGCGCAATTCGCCCACCGCGACGTCCACACCGCGGCGGGCGAGTTCCCGGGCGAAATAGAGGTAGTACTCGCCGGGCACACCGAGTCCGGGTATCAGCACGACCACCGGACGTGGTGAATCGAGCGTGACCGGATGCCGGTGCGGTCCCGTGGCCGGGATCAACCGCACCGGCACGGTGCTGCCGTCCGGCATCTGGATCGGAACAGTCTCCACCGGGTCGAGGCTAGCCGCCGCAACCCCCGGGCGGCGGCCGCCGTGCTCAGGCCCGGATCGCGCCCACGACGATCCGGCTCAGCACCCGGATCACCTCGTCGAGCGGTTGCTGGGGTTGCGCTCCGCTCCATTCGTCCACCACATAGTTGACCGCGCCGATGATGGCGAGCATGCGCAGGTCGTAATCGCCGGTCGGGATCTCACCGTGCAGTGCGGCGTCCTCGGCGGCCCGTGCGAGCACCGAGCTCCAGGCTCGGCGTGATTCGCCGCGCATCTTCTCGACTTTGGTTCCGGCACCGACCACTTCGACGAGCACGACCCGAGCCCGTCGCATATCGGTGCCGATGGATTGCACATAGGCGCGGATGGCGCTGTCGATCCGCTGTAGTGCGCTCTGTTCGGTGCTCTGGTCGAGTGAGGCGAGCACCGCTGTCCGGGATTCCCGGTCGATGAGAGCGAAGAGTTCCAGAAGTAAGGATTCGCGTCCGGTGAACTCCTCGTAGAACTGGCGGGAAGACAACCCCGCGTCTTTGCAAATGGCGCCGACCGAACTATTGGCATACCCGTCTCGGGCGAAAACCGTCAGGCCGGATTCGAGAAAACGCGCGCGTCGCTCGCGTTGCCGATCTTCTACGGGCTGCCCGGCATACCTTCGTCCCGAATTCGCTTCCTGTGACATCGCGCAGAACAATACCGAAAAGCCTGATCCCCTCGTCATCGATCGGGCCTTTCGTAGCATGGCGGTAGCAAGCTATGGGTTTGCCGAAAGTTGTCTGCCCGCAACCGGGGTCGCCGATGAAACTGCCAAATCGGACAATGCTCGAATCTGTGCAGGTAAGCGGTATTTTAGAGGGGAATTCTAGAATAATTTCTACCGGCCGGTCATGACCACTGCAATAACCCGGCAACACATAGTGTTCACCTTATGGGAACCGCACTGCTGTATGGGCTCGGTACCGCAATTCCATTGCTGATCGGGGCCATCATCGGTTTGCGAATGGCATTGCCCAAACCATTGCTCGCCTCGCTGATGGCGTTCGGCGCGGGCGCCATGATCGCCGCGGTGTCCAACGAACTGTTCGAGCCGGCCTTCCTACAGGCGGGAGCGCTGACCGCCGGGGCCGCGCTGTTTCTCGGCGCGACCGTGTACGTGGTCGCGAACCGCCTCCTCGAACGCCGGGAGGGCGCGGGTGCGCTGGGCTGGGCGCTGATGCTCGGAACAGTGCTGGACGGAGTTCCCGAGAACACGGCGTTGGGGGTCTCGCTGAGTTCGGGTGGCGGCATGGTGCTCCTGGTCGCCATCGCGGCGGGCAATGTGCCGGAGGCCATCGGAGGTTCGGCACTGCTGCACCGGCAGCGAAACGTCTCCACCGGCAAGGCATTCACACTGTGGCTGCTCACCGGTGCGGTCCTCGTTGTGGTGACCGTCGCCGGCAGCCTGCTGTCCGATCACCTCGAACCGACCCATATCAGCGCGATCCAGGCCTTCGCCGGTGGTGCGACCATCGCGGTGCTCGCCGATTCGCTGATGCCGGAGGCGTACCGGGAAGGCGGCTGGTGGGTCGGGATGGCGACATCGGTCGGATTCCTCGTCGCTTTTCTGCTGGGGTGACGGGCGGTCCCACCGGATAATCGGTTTTCTCGCGCCGCCGACCGGTGCAGGATCTGGAAGATATGGCCGCCAACGCATTCGATTCCCGCATCCGCGGCAACTTGCGGCCGCTGCGGGTGCGGTCCTTCCGCGGAATTTTCCTGGGCGCCGCGTGTTCCGGAGTCACCGACGGAATCGTGCCGGTGGCCTTCGCTGTCTATTCGGTACAGGCGTTCGGTTCCGCCACCTCGCTCACCGTCATCCTGATCGCCCTGTGGGCAGGGCGGTTCGCCTGCACACCCGTCGCCGGGGTCACCGCCGCCCGCCGCGACCAGTTCGCTGTCATGATGTGGTCCGATCTGGTGCGTATCGCCGCCCAGGGCGGTCTGGCGGTGGTCCTGGTGGCCACCGGCCGTGATTCGCTCGCGGCCATGGCGGTATCGGCCGGAATCTACGGCGCGGCCACTGCTTTCTACGCGCCCGCGCTGACCACCGTGCTACCCCGGGTGGTGCCCGGTCGGGATCTCCGGACCGCGAACGGCCTGGTCGCGATGGTCGCCGATATCAGTGTGCTCGTCGGTCCCGCCCTGGCGGTGGCATTGTCCACGACGGTGGGTTTCGTCTGGATCCTGGTATTCGATTCGCTGACCTTCGGATCGAACGTGCTCGCTCTGGCGTACGCGCGGCGTGCCGCGGGCCCGGTCGTGCGAGCTACGGTCCGCGATCGGCGGTCCACGTTCCGGGAGAGCCGGGACTCGTGGTGCGCAACGGTCGCCCGGTCGCCGTGGCTGGGCTGGTCGGTCGGCCTGTGGTTCGCGGTGTCGTTCGCGATCGGCCTGGTGGCAGTAGCCGGGCCGGCGCTCACGGTGACCGGGACCGGTGGCGGTGGGCGGTGGGCGGTGCTCGCGGCCGGTATGGCGCTGGCCGCCCTGGCCGGGTCGTTGTCCGTGGTGGCGGGCGTGGGCCGATTCGGCTGGCCGTTCGCGGCCACCGCCCTGGCAGCCGCGGTCGTTCTCGAGATGGTCACGATCGCCGGGTACAGCCTGTCCGCCCCCGGCCCGGTTCTACTGTTCATCGGCTGCGCGACGGCCGGTTTTGCGGTTTCGGTGGCGGGGATCGTCTGGCAGACGTCGCTCCAGGCCGAGTTACCAGCCGATGAGCTGGGTGTTTTCAGCTCGGCCGAGGGTTTCCTCACCGCGGCGGGGGTTCCGTGCGGCATGGTCGCGGGCGGGGCGGCGGTTGCCGCGGCCGGGATCGAGTACGTGGCGGTGGGGGCCGCCGCGACAATGCTCGCGCTCGCCGTTGCCGTGCGGATGAGCATGCGCACATCCGGATCGGCTCGGCGAGCTGCCCGGCGCGGCCGGGTGCGGGCATCGTGACCCGTTGTGCGGGCGGTGCCGGATGACGGCACGGCGCGCGGATGGGACGTCGACCGGGTCGAGGTCACGGGGTCGCGCGGTCACCACGGTTACCGCGTTGGTCATTGCGGCCGTGCCACGAGCAACCAGCGGGTGGCCCGAGCTCCTCACCATTGCTGGGGCTAGGCGAGTGAACTTCCAGCAACAGCGTTAGGCTCGACATCGTGACTTCCCACTACGATGTCGTCGTTCTCGGTGCTGGTCCCGGCGGTTACGTCGCCGCGATCCGCGCCTCTCAACTCGGCCTGCGAACAGCGATCGTCGAGCAGAAATACTGGGGTGGCGTGTGCCTGAACGTCGGCTGCATCCCGTCCAAGGCCCTGCTGCGCAATGCGGAGCTGGCCCATATCTTCACCAAGGAAGCGAAAACCTTCGGTATCAGCGGGGAGGCTTCCTTCGATTTCGGAGCGGCCTTCGACCGCAGCCGTAAGGTCGCGGACGGCCGGGTCAAGGGCGTCCACTTCCTGATGAAGAAGAACAAGATCACCGAGTACGACGGCAAAGGTTCGTTCACCGGCCCGAACGCGCTGTCGGTCGAGCTGAGCAAGGGCGGCACCGAGTCGATCACCTTCGACAACGTCATCATCGCCACCGGCACCAACACCAAACTGCTGCCGGGCACCTCGCTGAGCCAGAACGTGGTCACCTACGAGGAGCAGATCCTCACCCGCGACCTGCCGGGTTCGATTCTGATCGTCGGCGCCGGCGCCATCGGTATGGAGTTCGGCTACGTGCTGCGCAACTACGGCGTGGACGTGCGGATCGTGGAATTCCTGGACCGTGCGCTGCCCAACGAGGACGCCGATGTCTCCAAGGAGATCACCAAGGCGTACAAGAAGCTCGGGATCACCATCACCACCGGTGCTGCCGTGCAGTCCATCGACGACGACGGCGCCAAGGTCACTGTCGCGATCAAGGACAACAAGTCCGGCTCGGTCGAGACCGTCACCGTGGACAAGGTGCTGCAGGCCGTCGGCTTCGCGCCCCGAGTCGAAGGCTTCGGGCTGGAGAACACCGGCGTCGCCCTCACCGAACGTGGCGCCATCGCCATCGACGACAATATGCGCACCAATGTGGCGCATATGTACGCCATCGGCGATGTCACGGCGAAGCTGCAACTCGCGCACGTCGCGGAAGCACAGGGTGTGGTCGCGGCCGAGACCATCGGTGGCGCGGAGACGCTGCCGCTCGGCGATTACCGGATGATGCCGCGCGCCACCTTCTGTCAGCCGCAGGTCGCCAGCTTCGGTCTCACCGAACAGCAGGCACGCGACGAGGGCTACGACGTGAAGGTCGCGACCTTCCCGTTCACCGCCAACGGCAAGGCCCACGGCCTCGGCGACGCCACCGGGTTCGTCAAGTTGATCTCGGACAACAAGTACGGCGAACTCATCGGCGGGCATCTCATCGGTCCCGATGTCTCCGAATTGCTGCCCGAGCTGACCCTGGCGCAGAAGTGGGACCTCACGGTCAACGAACTGGCCCGCAATGTGCATACGCACCCGACCCTCAGCGAGGCATTGCAGGAGGCCATCCACGGCCTGGCCGGGCATATGATCAACTTCTGACCCGCCCCGGCGGATCTTTCCGGCCCGGCGCCCGCGTTCCACGCGGTGCCGGGCCGGTGCCTTTTCGCGGTGAAGCGCGGCCGGGATATATTCCGGCGGTGAGCCCGGAACTGTCACCGCCCGCACGCTCCGGGTTACGACCGGGCCCCGGAGTGGCAGTCGCCCTTCTGTCGTTCCTGATCGTATTGCTCGGGGTCTTCGCCGACACCCGCATGGTGCGCACCGAGGTGTGGCGGGTGGAGACCCAACCCGCGAGCGTCGAATACGACGGTTCGACCTACCATGCCGGGCTGCTGCACCGGGAGAGCTGGTTGCTGCGTCGGCGGCTGCCGGACGCGATCATGGTCGGACGCTACCCGGACATGGGGTACGGGCACCCGGTGTATTTCGAGATCACCGGCACCGGCGACCCGGCACTCGACTCGGCGCGATGGGGCCCGGAAGGAGTATGGGCCCACCTCGACTCCGGGCACGAGATATTCGTTCCGGCAAGCGCTTTCACCGGCGGTCGCTGAGTCATCCATAGGGGAGAAGTCGCCGTGGATCTGTCGAAATCGTCGGCAGGATGAGTGCGGGCGACGATCGGCCGGTCAGAAATCGTCGCGACGGATGCGCAGCGTGGTGATGGTGGCGGCCAGGCCCTCGTACTGATTGACCAGCAGCACGATCTCGATGAGGCGGCGGTCGTCGTAATGAGTGGACAGGCGGTCCCAGGCGGCATCGTCGATATCGCGGGTCAGGACCAGCTGATCCACCGCGGCGAGCAGGGTCCGATGCTTATCGGTCCAACCTTCCGCGTCGGCGCCGGCCCGGATCCTCTCCAGGATCTCCGGCGTGATCCCCGCCCGCCGTCCGAGACGGATGTGGTGGTCGGTCTCGTATTCGCAATCGCGCAGATGGGCGACGCGCAGGATGACCAGCTCGGTCTCGTAGCGACGCAGCCGCCCACCCGGCATCAGCATTCCGGAGAAGTGCAGCCAGCCGCGAAACAGCCTTCCCGCCCGGCCCAGGGTGCTGAACACCTGGGCGTCCGCGGTGCCCGATGCCCGCGAGAGCACCTGCCAGGCCGCCCAGTTGACCGGACCCAGCTCGCGGAGGCGGCCGGGGGTTATCCGTGGTCGCGCCTGCGAATCCATCACATCGCCCTCTCCGGTGGAACAAGTATTGCGGCCGCGGGCGCCGTCGCGACGCCCGCGGCGCGGCTCTGCCCCGAACCTACCCGGCGGTGGACCGCCGGAGAAGGCGACATTTCCCGAGTTCATATCACGGGCGCGTGGAATCGCCTCGATCGAGCAGTTCGGAGATCGTGACGAACCGGTACCCCTGCGCGTGCAGCTTCGCGGCGATCGGGCCGATGGCCGCCCGGGAAGCTGCTCCGGACGCGTACATGGTGTGCAGCAGAATTATCGATCCCGGACGGACCTGGTCGACGGCGGCGGCGACCATGGCCGCGGTGGTGGTGTTCCCGTCCTCCGGTTCGACATCCCAGGTGACCGTCGTACGGTCGTGGTCGGCGAGATATTTCGGCAGGGCCCACAACTTCTTGCCGTAGGGCGGCCGGAAGGTGATGTCGCCCTGATAACCGGCCGCCCGGATCTCGGAATCGGTGTCTTCGACCTCCTCGGCGACGGTTTCGGGCGAGACGAACACCATGCGGCGGTGGTTGTAGGTGTGGTTACCGATCTCGTGGCCGGCTTGCACGACGGCCCGGCCCAGGTCGGGGCGGGCGGTCAGATCCCGGCCGTTGAGATAGAAGGTGGCGGGGATACCGGCGGTGGCGAGTGATCCGAGCACCTCGGGAGCGTGCTCGGACGGGCCGTCGTCCAGTGTCAGGGCCACCACCTTCTCGTCGGTGTCCACACGGTCCACCAGCCGCCCGGCCAGTTGGTAGGTCCGCGAGTTCATCAGGAAATAGCCGCCGGCCGCGACGATCAGCACCGCCACCAGGGCGATCGCCGAACCTGCCACCCGCTTCCGCATCCCAGGTGTATATCAGGCGCTGGGTCGGACGGCCACCGTGGTAGAGGTGTTCAGGCGGTCCGGCCGGTGCGATTCGCCCGCGTTGTCCGGGGGGTCTTTTCGCGTCGTGCGCGTTTGCCGCGGGCGACCTCGGTCGCGAGGGCGTCGAGGGGTTGCGCGAATTGCTCCAGCGGGTCCACCAGTTCGGCGAGCCATTCCCGGGCGGTGGCGATCCCCGCCGGTTCCAGAGCGTAGAACCGCCGGTTGGCTTCCGATCGCACGTGCACCAGCCCGGCCTCGCGCAACACCTTGAGGTGCTGGGAGACCGCGGGTTGCGAGATCGGTGTGTGCGCGCGGATCTCCTCGACCAGGGCGCCCGCGGATCGTTCACCGCCGGACATCAGCCGCAGTATCGCGCGGCGCACCGGGTCGCCGAGCGCCTCGAATACTCGGGCCGGGGAGGCAGGGGTCATCAGGGCTGCGGCTCCTCCGGGGCGACGGTGTAGAAGCCGGTGGTCGCTTCGGCGGCCGCATGAGCCTGCGCCGGGTCGTCGCCGTCGGCGATCGCGGCCGCCGCCCACCCGGCGGATGCGGTCCGGACGAACACCAGACCCTCCGGACTGAGTGGGAATTCGAGGCCGACCGCGGGGTCCACGGCCGCGCGGGTTTCCAGATGCAATCCCAGCCCCATCAGCCCCAGATCCCAGCCGACGCCCACCGCGCCGGGGCCGAATTGTGTCCACATTTCCGGATCGACGGGAGCTTCGTGCACCAATTCCAGCTCGGTTCCGCCGGGGCCGGGGCCGAGCCGGATTTCGAGCCAGGAAATCATCGCCCCCATCTCCCAGGTCACCGCGAAGCGTTTCGGCCGTTCGCATTCTTCGACCACGCCTCCGGCATTTCCCTCGAGCTGATATCTGCCGCCGAGCGCCAACTCGCCGGTGATCGGCAGGAACCATCGCGGAATCCGGTCGATATCGGTGAGGGTTTCCCATAGATCGTCCGGATCGGTGGCGTAGGTACGCCGTGCGACGGCGATTCGCGTGATCTTCCCCTGTCGTTCGCTGGTACGCACCTCTCGGGTGACCAGTCCGGCGATAGCGGCCGGATCGGTGAGTAAACCCATCTCTTCCTCCTTTTATAAGTTTGAGCTTATATTACAGGGGTTCCTCCGTCGGCGCTACTTCCGGTGCGCGGCCGGGCTGCGTCGACGCAGCCCGGGTCGGGATCTCCGATACGGCAACAGGTCCGGGGCCGACCCGGTCCCGGCGGAGGGGATCGGCCGCGTTTCTCTCGGCGGTCGTCGATATAAAGTGACGAGCGGACCGCGGAATGGGATTCCGCAGCGGAATTCGGCTTTTCCCGGGTCGGCGCACGGTCCGGTCCGAGGCGACTGCGCCCGACTCGGGCAGGTAATGGATCAATTCGCTACCTTGGTGGTAGCGAAATACTGGTTAGCATTTGTGAAGAGCTTGTCGTCCGTGGGCGCAAGCCGGAGTCGCAACGAAGGAGCCAGCTATGCGAGAACTGGTGTCACGCTTCGATACGCACGACCCGACGAGCGCGGCAGTACCCGGCTCGGTGACGGAGTCTCGCGGGCGCGTTCATCCCGGATACCGGCATACGGCAAGCCCGCGCCCGCCTGTGCTGAACGGCGTGCTGCGCTGATGGCCGAGCACAACTCCGGTATCGGCCGCAAGATCGCGTACTACCGCGCGCGGAAGGGTCTGTCCCAGCGCGACTTCGCGCCGTTGATCAAACGATCGGAGGCGTGGGTCTCGCAAGTGGAGCGCGGAGTGCGGCCGGTCAAGGCGATCGATGTGCTGGAGCGCATCGCCGATGTGCTCGATATGCCCGTCGCCGAACTGGCGCCGTCCGCGCCCACCGCGCAGGCCGAGCGGATACCGGCCGACGCCGTCCCGCTCCGGCTACTGCTGACCGGTAACCACGCCCTGCGGGCGACGGCGTCTGAGCACGCCCTGCTGGCAACGGCGTCCGGCGCCGGGAACGAACCGGATCCGGAACGGCTCGAACGAGGGGCGGACGCCGCATGGACGTTCACCCGGCTGGGTCGCTACACCGAGCTACTGGCTCTGCTGGAAACGCTACTGCCCGAACTGGAGGCCGCGGTGGTTCATGCCGACGGCTCCCGCCGGGCCGAGATCCTGCTGGCCGACACCTATCAGGCGTACGCGGTCGCGCTCACCGACCTGGAGCAGTTCGACGCCGCCTGGGTATCCGCCGATCGCGCGATCGCCGCGGCGCAGCGCGCCGCGGACCCGATCCTGATGGCTGCGGGCGCATTTCGCCTCGCTTTTGTCTTCCAGCGTTCCCATCGCCTCGACCAGGCGAAACATGCCGCGGGAAGTGCCCGTGCGGTGCTCGGTGAACTGGTTCGCGGGGCCGAGCCGCGCGCATCGAGTGTGTACGGCGCGCTCACCCTGCAGCTCGCGCTCATCGCCGCGCGGGCCGAAGAGGCCGAACAGGCCTACGAATTACTCGCCGATGCCCGCGCGACGGCGACCACCCTGGGCGCGGATCGCGACGACCACCACACGGAATTCGGTCCCACCGCGGTGGATCTGCACGAGGTCGCCGCCGCGGTGGAACTCGGCGACGCGGGTACCGCGATCAGGCTGGCCGGCAAGATCGGCCGGGAGCGGCTCACTCCCGGGCAACTGGGCCGGTTGCTCATCGATACCGCCCGGGCGTGGGCGCAGCGCCGCAGTCCCGATCGCGCACTCGCGCTGCTGTTGGAGGCGGAGGTGCTGGCTCCCGAGCAGGTGTACCGGCGCAAGTCGGTACGGTCGACAACCGCGGATCTGCTCAGCATGGACCGCGGGGCGCCCGGCCTCGGTGAATTCGCGCAACGGATCGGTATGGACGCGGCGCTGATCCAGCCGGCCACCGTCCGGCCCGGCCCGGCCCGCAGTGGTCTGCGCGCGGCCCGCGGCCCGCGCGCGATCTGAGCTGGACCGGCCTACCGGGCACAGTCGGGCGTAGCGGGCCAGAATTCCTTCAATTCGGCCGCGGCCGTTGCCGCCTGCCGGACGCCCGATTCGTAGGCCGGGCCCAGCGCGGCATCGGCGAACAGATCGGTGCCGAATGCGGCGACGGCGGTATCGTCCGGGCGCACCGTGATCTCCCGCGCGGCACCGAGCTCCCGGTCGGCGCGGGTGCGTGGATACACATGTGCCAGCGGCTCCATGATCACGATCACGTCGTGGTCCACGGCGAGATCGGCATTGACGGTGGAACGCACTCCGCCGTCGATGTAGTGCCGGCCGTCGATCTCGATGGGCGGGAAGACTCCGGGAACCGCGGTGCTGGAGGCGAGTGCTTGCACCAGGGAGGCGGCGCCGCCGCGCGGGCCCGAGCGGTGAGCGTCCCGGTGCCGATATCGAGGGCGGTGATCAGCAGCTCCCGCTCGGGCCATTCGGCGAATCCGACGAGCGAGCCGATGCGCTCGATATGCACCTCCGGGTCGCCGGTGTCCGAGCCCAGCGCCAATTCCCCGACCCGCTGGAGTACGAGCTCGCGATCGTGGTCGACGGCGCGTAGCAGCGAGGCGATCTCCAGCAGCGGCACGTAGTTGTGCCGGGCCGAGACCACTTTGCGCGCGGCGGCGCGGGAGGGTAGAAACAACTTCGTACAGCATACGTAGTTTAATGACGGGAGTTCATATGCGAATCACCGGTACCGCCGTATCGCTCAACGTCGCCGATACGGCTGCGTCGGCGGAATTCGTCACCACGCATTTCGGGTTCACCGAGCAGATGGCTGCCGAGGGTTTCGTCTCCCTCGTTCATCCCGATTCGGGAATGAATCTCATCTACCTGCGCACGGGCCTGTCCACCTTCAAGCCCGAACGCGCCGCCGGCGCCGCGGGGGACGGATTGCTGGTGGTGTTCGTGGTGTCCGATATCGATACCGAATACGACCGTCTGTGTGCGGCCGGAGCCCCGATCGAGACCCCGATCGAGACCGAGGAATGGGGTGAACGCTACTTCCAGACAACGGATGCGAACGGGATCGTCTATCAACTCGTCCAATGGGTCTGAGGCCCGCGCACATGTCGATCCGGGGCACTGATTGTCGATTCGCCTGAACCGCAGGACATATGAGTGGTACGAAAGTGGCTGGCGGGCCGTTGTCGACACGGGGGTCGGTGGTGGCATGAGGGGTAACGACACACGGCAGAGGTAGAGCACGATGCTGGTGAAGGTCGACGATCGGGCGGAACTATCCGCGGCCGAACAGGAATTCGTGGAATGTCTGCGGCAGTTGCCGACGACCGGCCTGGCCATCGTCGATCTGCGAATCGGTACCCAGCGCGGGACCCGGCAGATCGGCGCGGTGGTTTGGACGCCTCAGGGCATCCTCGTGGTCGAGGTGGTCGGTTTCCGCAGCCGGCAGAGCGGAGTGCTGACGGTATCCCAGGAACGGTCGTGGCGGGTGGGCGATGCCGCGGCGGATCTGGAACTGGAGTTCGGTGTGAACCCGGTGCGGCAGCTGGAGGCGGCAGTGCGGGAGGTCGCCCTGGCCTTCGAGCGGGCCACCTACGACCCCGGGCGGTTGTGCGGGGCGGTGGTGCTGGTGCCCATGCGGGGCGTGGCCCTGCGTCCCGGCCGGGAAACTCTGCGACCGGGTCTGGATGTGGTGGTCGGCAACGTGGCCGAGTCCACCGAACTTCGGATCTTCCTGGAGAATTTCGCACCGGGACCGCCTCGCTGGACCCTGGGCCGGGTCTGCGCGGCGACCCGGGCTCTCACCGGCTGGGCGCCGGAACGCGGTGAGCTGATCGCCGCCGGTTTCGAGGACAAACTGCCGGAGCCGCCCAGGAAACCGCGGAAGCAGCCCAGCTGGCGCCGTCCGGATTCCGGTCGTACCCAGGACGCCGTCGGCTGGGCTGTGCTGACGGTCGCGGTACTGGGCATGCTGATGGTGCTGGGCGCGATCATCGGCTCCCTGCTGGCCGACGGGCCTGCCGCCGAACCGGCGGCGCCACCGAGTACCACGGTCGAGCCGACCATCCCCGCGCGCGGGGGCCCGGTGGAGTGCTGGCCGTTGCAACCGGGTTGTTGAGCAGGCCGCGCGCCTGTCCCGGATGTGCGTTCGGGGCCGGGTGAGCGGTCGGTCCGAGGCTACGGTTGCGTACCCGGTGCGGAGTCCGGCACGCTTCAATTCGTACGATGTCGAAAAGCCTGTAACCAGGCGGTCGGCCCGGCCGCCGACCGCACCGACCAGGAGGACAGCCGTGGGTCACTACCAGGCGAATCTGCGTGATATCGAGTTCAACCTCTTCGAGGTGTTCGAGCTGGGCAAGATTCTCGATGCCGGTGCGTACGGGGATCTGGACACCGATACCGCACGCGAAATCCTGGCCGAGGTCAAACGCCTGGCCGAGGGGCCGGTGGCGGAATCCTTCGCGGCCGCCGACCGGCATCCGGTGGAATTCGTGCCGGAGACCCATTCGGTCACTGTCCCGGAACCGCTCGCCAAGACCGTGTACGCCATCCGCGACGCCGGCTGGAACCGACTCGGCAAGCCCGAGGAGATGGGCGGAATGCCGGCACCCGCCGCGCTCTGCTGGGCGGTCAGCGAGATGATCACCTGCGCCAACCCGGCGGCGGTGTTCTTCGATATGGGCGCGGTGATGGCGCAGGTACTGTTCGGCATCGGCAACGAACAGCAGAAACATTGGGCTGCAGCCGGTTTCGATCGGCATTGGCAGGGCACCATGGTGCTCACCGAACCCGACGCGGGTTCGGATGTGGGAGCCGGCCGGGCCAAAGCCGTGGAACAGCCCGACGGCACCTGGCATATCGAGGGCGTCAAACGCTTCATCTCCGGCGCCGATGTCGGCGATACCGCGGAGAACGTCTTCCATCTGGTGCTGGCGCGGCCCGAGGGCGCGGGGCCGGGCACCAAGGGCCTGTCGCTGTTCTACGTACCGAAATTCCTGTTCGATCCGCAGACCCTGGAACTGGGCGAGCGCAACGGCGTGTACGTCACCAATGTCGAACACAAGATGGGCCTGAAATCCTCGCCGACCTGTGAGCTCACCTTCGGGGGCGAGCGGCCCGCCGTCGGATGGCTGGTCGGCGACAACCACAACGGTATCGCGCAGATGTTCAAGGTCATCGAGAACGCGCGAATGATGGTGGGCGTCAAATCCAGCGGAACGCTGTCCACCGGATATCTGAACGCGCTCGCGTACGCGAAGGAACGGGTGCAGGGTGCCGATCTGACCCAGATGGCGGATAAGACCGCGCCGCGGGTCGCCATCACCCATCACCCCGATGTGCGGCGCAGCCTTGCCACGCAGAAGGCTTACGCCGAGGGTTTACGCGCGGTCTACCTGTACACCGCGATCCACCAGAACGCCGACGTGGCGGAATTGGTTTCCGGGGTGGACGCCGAAACCGCCCACCGGATGGACGATTTCCTCCTGCCCATCGTGAAGGGTGTGGGTTCCGAACGTGCCTACCAGTACCTGACCGAATCGCTGCAGACCCTGGGTGGCTCGGGTTATCTGCAGGACTATCCGATCGAGCAGTACATCCGTGACGCCAAGATCGACTCGTTGTACGAGGGCACCACCGCGATCCAGGCGCAGGACTTCTTCTTCCGCAAGATCATCCGGGACAAAGGTGCCGCGGCCGGGCAGATCTTCGGCCAGATCACCTCGTTCCTGGATTCGCCCACCGGGCGGCTGGACGCCGAACGAGCACTGTTGCGCACGGCTCTCGAGGATGTCCGGGCAATGGCGGGATCGCTGACCGGCTATACCGTGGCCGCCCAGTCCGACCCAGCCGAGCTGTACAAGGTGGGCCTCGGTTCGGTGCGATTCCTGCTGGCGGTCGGTGATCTGCTGATCGGCTGGCGGCTGTTGGTCCAGGCGGAGGTCGCGACCGCGGCCCTGGCTGCGGCGGACGAGCGTGACCGGCCGTTCTACACAGGCAAGGTCGGGGTAGCGAGTTTCTTCGCGAAGAATGTGCTGCCCACGCTCACCGCGACCAAGGAGATCATCGCGGCGATCGACACCGACATCATGAACATGCCGGAAGAGGCTTTCTGATCCGACCGGTGGCGACCCATCCGAATCGGGTGGGTCGCCCGCGAGCGCACCATCTGGCTGCTGATGGATGCGGGTCCGGCGGCGCCCGCGGGTTCACGCAGGTGGCCGCTGCCTTTCGGCGAGCGACCGATCCCGCCGGGCCGGACCGCACGGTCCATGACGCACAATGCTTGGCGTGACAGTTGAGCTGCTGATCCTTCTGGTCGTCATTGTCACGGCGTTGGCCTTCGATTTCACCAATGGGTTCCACGACACGGCCAATGCCATGGCGACCTCCATCGCGACCGGGGCACTGCGGCCCAGAGTCGCGGTCGCGTTGTCGGCGGTGCTGAACCTCGTGGGAGCGTTCCTGTCGGTGGCGGTGGCGGCGACGGTAGCCGAGGGAATCGTGCGGCTCGACGAGGTATCCGGGCACGACCTGCTCATCATCGTCTACGCCGGGCTGGTCGGCGGCATTCTCTGGAACCTGATCACCTGGTTGTTCGGGCTGCCGTCGAGTTCCTCGCACGCGCTGTTCGGCGGATTGATCGGTGCGACGCTGGCGGCGCTCGGATGGAGCGGGGTGGTGTGGCTTTCCGACTCCGGCGGGGTGATCAACAAGATCGTGATCCCCGCTCTGCTGGCGCCGATCGTCGCCGGTCTGGTCTCCGCCATCGGAACCTGGGCGGTGTATCGGATCACCCGGGGCTCGGATCCGGACAAGGTGACCACCGGGTTCCGCTGGGGCCAGGTCGGCTCGGCGTCGCTGGTGTCGCTGGCCCACGGCACCAACGACGCGCAGAAGACGATGGGCGTCATCTTCCTGGCCCTGGTGGCGTACGGGGAACTCTCCCCGAATTCGATCATGCCGCTGTGGGTCATGGCGGCCTGCGCGTGCGCTATCGCGGCCGGCACCTACCTCGGTGGCTGGCGGATCATCCGCACCCTCGGCAAGAAATTGGTCGATATCGACTCCCCGCAGGGCCTGGCGGCCGAATCGGCGTCCGCGGCGATCATTCTGACCTCCGCTCATTTCGGGTTGCCGCTGTCGACGACCCAGACCGTCACGGGAGCGATCCTCGGAACAGGTCTCGGCAAGGGTGCGGAAGTGCGCTGGGGAGTCATGGGCCGCATGGTCGTGGCCTGGCTGCTCACCCTGCCCGCGGCCGGTATCGTCGGCGCGATCTGCTGGGCGCTCGCATACTACATAGGCGGGTTGGCCGGAGTGCTCGTGGTCTTGGCGTTGCTGATAGCGCTGGCGGCGGTGATCTATCGGCGCTCGCTGCGGGACAAGGTGTCCAGCGGCAACGTCAACGAACCCCCCGATACCGACCCCGGGCCGGGGCATACCTCGCCCGCGGAGCTGCCGCGGGTCGCCGGGTCGACCTCCGAGGAGGCGTGATGGAAACCGTCTTGACGAATCTACGATCACTGGGCGAGGTGACACTGGCGGCACTCATCCTGGGGGCCGGGTTGCCGATGCTCTTCGCTCTGGGGGTGCGACTCTGGTCGGCCGCCGTGGTCGCCGGGCCGGACGGTTCGGTACGGCGGAACCCGGCGGCTCTGGCCGGCGCGTATCTCTGCCTGCTCATCGTGCTGTCGGTGGTGATCGCGGCGGTGCTCTTCGTGGCGAAAGCGTTCCTCGCCGACCGGCTCGGTATCCATCTGTTCGGGCAGGCGTGATGGCCACCGGGAACGAGTTGCCGGCGGAACGGTCGGGACTGCTGGCCCGCGTGATCGCGTGGCTGCGGGCCGGGTATCCGCAGGGTGTACCGCGATCGGACTACGTGGCGTTGTTCGCCGTCCTGCACCGGGACCTGACCGAATACGAGGTCGTGCTGGTCGCCGAGGAGCTGGTGCGTGACCGCGATGACGAGGCCATCACCCATGCCGAGATCGAGGCGGCGGTCAGTCAGCAAGCCAGGGAACAGGCCGGTCCGGAAGATATCGCGCGGGTGGCCTCGCATCTGGCCGCGGGTGGCTGGCCGCTGGCCTCGCCGCTGACCGAGATCGCCCAGCCGGACGAGGACCGCTGATGCCGCATGTGCTGCGTGCGATCGTCGACTGGCTCCGGCGGGGTTATCCGGAGGGCATCCCGGAATCCGATTACATTCCCCTGGTCGCGCTGCTGCGACGGCGGCTGAGCGACCAGGAGGTCCAGCAGATCGTGGCGGAAGTGCTGGGTTCCCCGGACCGCCCGATCGACCGTGTCGATATCCAGGTGATGATCACCGCGGTCACCGACGAGATGCCGTCGGAGGAGGATCTGCGGCGGGTGCTGTCACGCCTGGATCCACCCGGCTGGCCCCACTGACATCGACCGTACAGTCGAGTATGCAATTCTTGCTAACCCGACTATCGCATCATGCGAACGACCCCTAAGCTGGACGCATGGCCAAGACGTACGTCGGCGCCCGGTTGCGGCAACTACGGACCGAACGCGGGCTCAGTCAGGTGGCGCTGGCCCAGCAACTGGAGATTTCGGCCAGCTATCTCAACCAGATCGAGCACGATGTCCGGCCGCTCACCGTGCCGGTTCTGCTGCGGATAAGCGAGGTCTTCGGGGTCGAGGCGACTTTCTTCTCGCCGCAGGACGACACCCGGCTCATCGCCGAACTGCAGGAAGTGGTGATGGACCAGGAACTGGGTATCGAGGCCGACGCCCGCGAGATCGCGGAAATGGTCTCGGCCCATCCGAGTATGGCCCGGGCTCTGGTCAATATGCACAACCGCTACCGCAACACCAGCGCCCAGCTGGCCGCGGCCACCGAGGACAGGTTCGCCGACGGCTCCGGCAGCGCCACCATCAGCAAACCGCACGAGGAAGTGCGCGACTACTTCTATCAACGGCAGAACTATATTCACGAACTCGATACCGCCGCAGAGGAACTGGCCAACCGGATCCGCTTCCACAACGGCGACGCGCACAGCGAGATCCCCAAGGTGCTGCGCACCCACGGAGTGCGGATCGTAGAACGTATCGACCTCGGCGAGGGCGTCCTGCATCGCTACGACCCGGACAATCAGGTGCTCGAGATCGCACCGCATCTGTCGGGTGGACAGCGCCTGTTCAAACTCGCCGCCGAACTGGCCTATTTCGAATGCGGGCAGCTGCTGGAAAAGCTGGTGGACGAGGGCAACTTCTCCGGGCCGGACGCGCGCAAGCTCGCGATGCTGGGTCTGGCGAACTATTTCGCCGCCGCCACCGTGCTGCCCTATACCTATTTCCACGAGGTGTCCGAAGGCTTCCGCTACGACATCGAACGGTTGTCGGCGTTCTTCGCGCAGAGCTACGAGACCATCTGCCATCGACTCTCCACATTGCAGCGGCCGGAACTACGTGGAGTGCCCTTCTCGTTCGTGCGAGTGGATCGGGCCGGGAACATGTCGAAACGGCAGTCCGCCACCGGATTCCATTTCTCCTCCAGCGGCGGTACCTGCCCGCTGTGGAACGTGTACGAAACCTTCGCCTACCCCGGCAAGATCATGACGCAGATCGCCCAGATGCCCGACGGTCGCAAATATCTGTGGGTGGCGCGCACAGTGGAACGCCGCGCGACACGCTATGGACAACCCAGCAAGACCTTCGCGATCGGGCTGGGTTGCGAGATCCGGCACGCGGCCCGGGTGGTGTACGCCGACGGTATCGATCTGCGGGAGGCCGCCGCTACTCCCATCGGCGCGGGCTGCCGGGTGTGCGACCGCGCCAACTGCCCGCAGCGCGCCTTCCCGCCGCTCGGCAAAACCCTGGATATCAGCGAACATCGGAGTTCGGTCTCACCGTATGTACTGAAATGAGTTCCACCCGGGTATTTTTCGATCAATCCCCGGCGGATTTCCGGTCAGGGGTTTCCAATTCGGAGATCAGCACCGTCGGCGCCAGATGACCGCGCAACCGCCGATCGATCTCCCCGGCCACCGGAATGACCACCGAGGCAGCCGAGGTCGCGACGGCGTCGACGAGTATCGCCGGCCAATCCGGAGTCTTCGTCGTGGCCAGTGCCGCGATCACGGCCGCGGCCACCGTGTCCCCCGCGCCGGTCGGATTACCGGTCAGCGGTTCCGGTAACCGGGCCTCCCAGGAACCATCCGGAGTCACCCCGACCATCCCCAGCGGCCCCCGGGTGACGATCACCGCACCCACTCCGCGATCCACCAGCGGCCGGGTCGCGGTGACCAGCGCCTCCGGCGTCTCGGGCCGGCAGTGGGTGAGCGATTCGAACTCGCCGAGACCGGGCAACAGCACGACCCCGGGAACCCGGGCGGCCATCCGCAGTGCCGGTCCGTGCAGGTCGCAGACCGTGGGCACCGCCGCGTCCAACGCCGCATGAGCGATCCGGGCGGGTAGACCCGGATCGATACCGTCGGGTAGTGACCCGGCGATCACCAGACCCGATATATGCGGCAGCATCCCCGATACCCGGACCTCTAGCTGCTCGGAGGCATGCGGATTCGAAATCCGCGCCCCGGGCTCCCGGAACGCGGTCGCAGTCCCGGTATCGGATTCGCTGATCACCACGGTGCGCCGGACCCACGGCAGCGCATGCACGAAATCCACCGGTATCTCCGCCTCGGCGGCGGCCGCGAAAGCGTGATCGGCGAACCCGGTGGCGCGGGCATAACGGCCCAATTGATTGAGCACTCGGGTGACGTTGATGCCCTTGCCGCCGAGCCGCTGTTCCACCGAACGAACCCGATGCGCCTGGCCGCGGGTGTAGTTCTCGACACGGTAGGTCACATCATAAGCGGGATTCATTGTCACGGTGAGGATCACGAGAACCACTGTCCACGAGCATCGGCCCGGCACAAGATCGAGGGGCAGGATCGCGAGGGTGATATCGGTCGCCGCCGGCGCCACCCGGGGCAACACGGTACTGCGCTCAGATCGCCGCCTCCGCCGGGAACGGGACCGTGATCCGGCCGAGCCGCCCGTTGCGCACGGCCACCATCTCCGCGGTCACCGCCAGCGCTGTCTCGGTGCCCGTCGCCGCCCCGATATCCATTCCGGCCGGGGAGTGCAGCCGCGCCAGTTGCGTATCGTCGAACCCGCTCGCACGCAGATCGTCGAGGCGCCGGGCACTGGAGACCGTCGAACCCACCGCGCCGATATAACCGATCTCGGGTAGTCGCAACGCGACGGTGAGCAGCGGGATCTCGAACTGCGGATCATGGGAGGCGAGCACGATACCGGTCGAGGAATCGATCTCGCCCTCGGAGACGAGCATATTCAAGTAGCGGTGCGGCCAATCGCAGACCACTTCGGCACCGGGAAAGGACTCCGGTACCGCGAACGTGGGGCGCGGATCGCAGATGGCGACCCGATAACCGAGAAGCTGCGCCTGCGCCGACAGCGCCCCGGCGACGGTATCGGCGCCGAAGAGCACCAGCAGCGGCGGCGGGGCGAAAGACGCGACGAAGATATCGGACTGTGGTAGCGAGACCAACTCCGTCGCATGTCTTTTATCGGTGATCAGATGCTGCCCGATCATTCCGGGTTCCGGATTCCACACCACCGTGAAAACCGTAACCCGCCGATGCTCGGCTATTTCGGCAGCGATGGTCGGGAACTCCGGAAAATGGCCCCGGGAGAACGGCTCGGTGAACACATCGATCACCGCGCCGTCGCCGCCGGGCACCGGCAGCCGATGCAGTGCGCGCTGCCCGGTCCGAGCCGACTGCAGGGTCGACTCGTAAACGGTGTCCTCTATCCCGGTCGCCGCCATGGTCCCGTAGATCATTCCGTCGGGGTCCACCAGGATCGACGTACCCACCGGAATATCCACTTGACCACCCGTGCGCACGATGGTGGCCAGCCCGCCCGTCCGGCCCGAACGCCACACCTGCAGCAGGTCGTCGACGATGTCGCGCATCAACAGCTCCGATCCCACCGTGCGTCGGAGGGCAGGCGCTCACCATCGGCACCCGTCACCGATGACCGCGCACGTGACGGACACCCTAGCGCTGTTCCCTCTGAATTTGGCACGCCTGCGAAAATCTCGTCGGGCGAGAACATGAATGGTTGGCCAAACGTTGTGTGGCGCCACGGTCCCGTGCTGGGCATATTGTGAAATTCTGCCGGTTCACCAGGGAGTTGTGCTCCCGTCGGCGGGAAGTGGATGGAACAGAGCGGAGCTCGGGGGAGGGTGGGTTGGGCGGTAAAGGTAGTGGATGGGTTTGCTCGTGAAAGGTGATGTGGGTGTGGGAGGTAGGGCTTGTTCGGGGAGTGGAGATGTGGGTTGGTGGCGAGTGCGGATTTGCTGGTTCAAGGAGCGGCTTGCTCCTGGGCGTGGAATGTGAGTCGACCCGTGAACACGAGGTTCGTCTGTTTGCGAAGGCAGAACGTGGGTCCACTCGTGAGCATCGAACATGAGCCGGCAGTGAACGTGGAACGCGAGTCGACTCGTAAACGCGGGGGTAGGCCTGTCCGCAAACGCGGGAAGTGGGCTCGCTCGTGAGGGTGAGGGGGTGGGTTTGCCGGTGAGGGTCAAGGGTGAGCCGACTCGCGACTGTAGGACATGAGCCGAGCTGCGAGCGTAGGGAGTGAGCCCCTGCAAGCGCGGGAGGCGGGCTTGTTGGTGAGGGTGGGGAGTGGGCTCGCTCGTGAAGGTGCTGTGTTTTTGGCGCGCTGGCGCGCGGGGGTTGAGGCCCTGAAGTCTCGCCGTTCAGGCCTCGAGACTCGCGCCTTCGGCGCATGCGCTTCGAGGCCTGAACGGCGAGACGGCCTCAACCCTTTGGGTGTCTCGTAAGACTCGACTCATACGGTTGCGTCGGGATTCGGGGGCACGGTCGGCATGCGGACCCACCGCGGTGCGGAACTGCTGGGGGTCCTCCTGCTCGGGCGGATGCGCAACGTCGGAGCAGGATCGGGCTGTTCGTATTCCCGGGCCTCGCTCGGAACCTGTGCGTTCGTCGATGGTCTCACCCGGTTCCGGTGGGGCCCCGGTTTCTCGTGTCCGGGGAGAACCTCGCCTGTGTCGCTTTCACGGACAGTCGAACCTGCCCGGTGCCGAGTTTTACGAGGCTCACGTGGTCGAGGCCTGTCCCGCCCTTGGCCGGAGGTGGTCAGCAGGTCACATTCCGCGGATGGGCGACCGCACGTCGCATGCGCGAAGTGCGAGTCTCGAGGGCTGAACGGCGGGACTTCCAGGGGCCTCGACCCCGCGACGCCGGAGCCGGCGCCAACAAAACTGTAGGCGGTCGACCTCAGTTATGAAGGTCCTCACAGGGCGGCGAAGTCGGGGAGTGGGCGGGGGCCGGGTGGGCGCCTCCGCTAACAGTACGAGCGTTACGCTAAAATCCCACGTCAGAGCTACTGATGAGTAGACTTGACGGCGGCTACATGCTGGCAACTTTCACAGGCTTAGCAAAGCGATGGCCGATCCTAGCTCAGATTCACAGAAGCAACAGGTAGACGACGTTTTAATGGTGTGCCATGGTGTGGAAGTACACCCACTGGGCATTGCAAGCCTGCAAATCGTCGTTCCAGCAGTGCGACGCGGAAACGCTTCGTCGACGCGGACCGGCGGACCGACCGAACAAGGAAGTGGAGTCGCAAGATGTCGACCACCGGCACCCCGAAGACCGCCGAGGAAATCCAGAAGGATTGGGACACCAACCCGCGCTGGAAGGGCGTCACCCGCAACTACACCGCCGAGCAGGTTACGAAGCTGCAGGGCACCGTTGTCGAGGAGCAGACTCTCGCGCGGCGCGGCTCGGAGATCCTCTGGGATCTGGTGAACAACGAGGACTACATCAACTCGCTGGGTGCCCTCACCGGCAACATGGCCGTGCAGCAGGTCCGCGCCGGCCTCAAGGCCATCTACCTGTCGGGCTGGCAGGTCGCCGGTGACGCGAACCTCTCGGGTCACACCTACCCCGACCAGAGCCTCTACCCGGCCAACTCGGTGCCCGCCGTGGTCCGCCGCATCAACAACGCGCTGCTGCGCGCCGACGAGATCGCCAAGGTCGAAGGCGATACCTCCATCGAGAACTGGCTGGCCCCGATCGTGGCCGACGCCGAAGCCGGCTTCGGTGGCGCGCTGAACGCCTACGAACTGCAGAAGGCCATGATCGCCGCCGGCGCCGCCGGTGTGCACTGGGAAGACCAGCTGGCCTCGGAGAAGAAGTGCGGCCACCTCGGTGGCAAGGTGCTCATCCCCACCCAACAGCACATCCGCACCCTGACCTCCGCGCGCCTGGCCTCCGACGTCGCCGAGGTTCCCTCGGTGATCATCGCCCGCACCGACGCCGAAGCCGCCACCCTCATCACCTCCGATGTAGACGAGCGCGACCGTGAATTCCTGGACGGCACCCGCACCGCCGAAGGCTTCTTCGGGGTGAAGAACGGCATCGAGCCCTGCATCGCGCGTGCCAAGGCCTACGCCCCGTACGCCGACCTCATCTGGATGGAAACCGGCGTGCCGGACCTCGAGGTCGCCCGCAAGTTCGCCGAGTCCGTCCGCAGCGAGTTCCCGGACCAGCTGCTGGCCTACAACTGCTCGCCGTCCTTCAACTGGAAGGCACACCTGGACGACGCCACCATCGCCAAGTTCCAGCGTGAACTCGGCGCCATGGGCTTCAAGTTCCAGTTCATCACCCTGGCCGGCTTCCACTCGCTCAACTACGGCATGTTCGACCTGGCCTACGGCTACGCCCGCGAGGGTATGACCGCCTTCGTCGACCTGCAGGAGCGCGAGTTCAAGGCCGCCGCCGAGCGTGGCTTCACCGCCATCAAGCATCAGCGCGAGGTCGGTGCCGGCTACTTCGACACCATCGCCACCACCGTCGACCCCAACACCTCGACGGCCGCGCTGAAGGGCTCCACCGAAGAGGGCCAGTTCCACTGAGCCGGGCACGGTATCGGTGACCGATACCGGCAACCGCTACCCCGGTAGGGGTGTACCCGCCGCCCCCTCGCCACAGCCCGGCGAGGGGGCTTCGGGCCCTCTACCGTTGACACCGAACTACGAACTTCAACGTCGAAGGCTCCGCTCACACCAGAGCAACACCTTCGTTCCCCACCGACCTACACAACTGATCAGGAGCGGGACGTGAGCAGCGAAAAGATTCAGCGTGTCGGCATCATCGGCGCCGGCCAGATGGGCGCAGGCATCGCGGAGGTGTGTGCTCGCGCGCATGTCGACGTGCTGGTGTACGAGCAGACCCGGGATCTCGCCGCGGCCGGCCGGTCGCGGATCCTGCGGTCCCTGGACCGAGGCGTGAGCAGCGGCAAGATCACCGAACGGGAACGCGAACAGGCTGCCTGGCGGCTGCGGTTCACGTCCGATCTCGGTGACTTCGCCGATCGGCAGCTCGTGGTGGAAGCCGTCCTGGAAGACGAGAAGGTCAAGACCTCCATCTTCGCCGAACTGGACAAGGTGGTCACCGACCCCGGCGCGGTGCTGGCCTCCAACACCTCCTCCATCCCGATCATGAAGATCGCCGTGGCCACCAACAACCCCGAACGGGTCGTCGGTATGCACTTCTTCAACCCGGTACCGGTCCTGCCGCTCGTCGAACTGGTGACCACCCTCAAGACCAGCCCGGCCGTCACCGAACGGGCCGAGGCGTTCGCGGCCGAAATCCTCGGCAAGGAGATCGTCCGCTCCTCCGACCGCTCCGGGTTCGTGGTCAACGCGCTGCTGGTGCCATACCTGCTCTCGGCGATCCGCATGGTCGAGTCCGGTTTCGCTACCAAGGAAGATGTCGACAAGGCGATGGTGCTCGGCTGCGCCCACCCGATGGGCCCGCTGGCGCTGACCGACCTGGTCGGCCTCGATACGGTGAAGTCGATCGCCGACTCGATGTACGGCGAATTCAAGGAGCCGCTGTACTCGGCCCCGCCGCTGCTCATGCGCATGGTCGAGGCAGGTTTGCTGGGTAAGAAGTCGGGTACAGGGTTCTACCAGTACAACAAGGCTTAAGTCACTGGACCGGGTCGCGCTCGGACGAGTCGATGTCCGGTCCGAGGGCACAGGCGGTATCCGCGTCCGTCGGTCGGTTTGCACACGGTCAGGTCTGTGGTGAAGCGGGCGGCGTGCATCGGTCCGGTCGGAGTGGTGAAATGTGGGTCAGTGGTGGGAGACGGGCTTCGGCCGGCCGCGGAGGTGGGCGGTGTGGGTTTGTTCGTGAAGGTGCTGTGTTTTCGGCACGCTGGCGCGCGCGGGGTCGAGGCCCCCTCGGTCTCGCCGTTCAGGCCTCGAGACTCGAGCCTTCGGCTCATGCGCTTTCGAGGCCTGAACGGCGAGACGGGCCTCAACCCTTCGAGGTGTCTCGCAAAACTCGACTCATGGGGTTACGACGGCAGCGTATGTCTCGGTCGCATGTGACCGTCCGCTGTGGGTAGCTCTTGTTCGCTGGTCGCAGGACGTACCGTCTACCCAGGTGGCCCGCATCCATGGTCGGGGCCCGCCCCGGTTCTGGAGCGACAGAGCGAAGGAGCGCAGCGACTGAGCGGCGGAGTGAAGAACCGGGGTTAACAGGGCCCCGACCCGCGGCGCCGGAGGCGCCGCAAATAAACACGGAGGTCGGTAATGGTCAACGTCAGTGACGGATTCGGCTCGAGTGTGCTCGGGTATCCGCGGATCGGTCCGCATCGGGAACTCAAACGCGCGCTCGAAGCGTACTGGCGGCAGGCGATCACCCGGGACGAATTGGTCGCGGTCGGACGCGATATCCAGGAACAGCAGTTCAACGAACTCGCTGCGACCGGATTGACCCAGGTTCCGGGTAACACCTTCTCCTTCTACGACCATGTGCTGGACAACGCGCTGCTCTTCGGCGCGGTCCCGTCCCGTTTCGAGGAATATCGGGCCGATCTGGACCCGCTGGATTTCTACTTCCTGATGGCCCGCGGCCGACCCGACCTACCGCCGCTGGAGTTGGTGCGCTTCTTCGGCACGAACTACCACTACCGGCAGCCGGAACTCGATGGCGGCACCGAATTCTCCCTGCATCCCGAGGCGCTGCTGGACGAATGGGACCGGGCGATGGCGGTGGGCATCGAACAGCGGCCGGTCGTGCTGGGGCCGGTGTCGCTGCTGCTGCTGTCCAAGGCGGGCAGTGTGCCGGGCGAATCGGCCGGTTTCGACACCATCGACCTGTTGGACCGGCTGCTACCGGTCTACGAGCAGCTGTTCGAGATTCTGGCCCGGCGCGGCGCCACCTGTGTGCAGTTGGACGAGCCCTGTTTCACCGCCGAACGCTCGGTCGCCGAACTCGCGGCCTTCGAACGTGTCTACGATCGGCTCTCCAAGGCGCCGCTGCGCCCGCGCATCCTGGTCACCGGCCAGTACGGTGATTTCGGTGAGGCCCTGCGGATTCTGGCCGGTACCGGGGTGGAGGCGATCGGTCTGGATCTCGCCACCTACCGGGTCCGGGCCGAGGATCTGGCGAGTATTCCGGGTATCCGGCGTAAAAGGCTGTACGCGGGTGTTATCAGCGGTACGAATGTGTGGCGGGCCGATCGCTACGTCACCCTGGAATACCTGAACGAACTAGCGAAAGTGTGTCCCGATCTGGTGGTCGCCACCGGGACCACTCTGCTTCATGTGCCCTACGATGTGCTCGCCGAATACGAAATCCCCGGAAATGTGGCCGATCGGCTGGCATTCGCGAAGCAGAAAGTCGGCGAGGTCGTCTCGCTGGCGAAAGCGCTCACCGAGGGGCCCTCGGACAAATGGCGTAAACGTCCGGGCGAAGTGCATTTCAAACAGAAGCACGCGGTGCGGCAGCGGGTGTACGCGATCACCCCGCAGATGCGCGAACGCGCACCCTATGCCGAGCGCCGGGCGGCGCAGCAGGAGAAGCTGCGACTGCCACTGGTGCCCGCCACCACGCTCGGGTCGTATCCGCAGAGCGCCGCGGCCCGGCAGGCCCGCCACCAATTGGGTGAGGGCCGGCTGTCCTACGACGAATACCGCAAGAAGATCGAAGCGGAGATCGCCGCGACAATCGCACTGCAAGAAGATATCGGCCTCGATGTGCTGGTGCACGGCGAACACGAGCGCAACGACATGATCCAGTACTTCGCCGAACTGTTGGACGGTTTCGCGACCACCCATTTCGGCTGGGTGCAGGTGTACGGTTCGCGTTGTGTGCGCCCGCCGATCATCTACGGTGACGTGTCGCGCCCGGCTCCGATGTCGGTGGATTGGATCACCTACGCGCAATCGCTGACCGACAAACCGGTGAAGGGCATGGTCACCGGCCCCGTCACCATGATCGCGCGCTCGTTCGTCCGGCAGGACCAACCGTTGTTCGAGACAGCCGATCAGGTGGCACTGGCCGTTCGCGACGAAGTGGTCGATCTGGAACGGGCCGGTATCGGCATCATCCAGGTCGACGAACCGGCGCTGCGGGAGCTGTGGCCGGCCCGGCCAGAAGGCCGCGCCGAATACTTGCGCTGGGCCATCGGCGCCTTCCGTCTCGCGACCTCCGGCGTGGCGCCGGGTACGCAGATCCACACCCATATCCCGTACTCGGGGCGTACGGAGATCGTGGAGGCGATCGAGCAGCTGGACGCCGATGTCACGGCCATCGTCGCCACCCGTTCCATCGAATGGGTGCTGAAAGCGCTGGAAGAGGATTACGCCTCCGGCCACGGTCCGAGTAACGGGGTCGGCCCGGGCGTGTACGAGAGCCGTTCGGCTCGGATCCCGGATATCGATGAGCTGGACGAACTGCTCACCGCCGCCGCGGCGGCCGTGGGACCGGACCGGCTCTGGGCCAACCCTGACGGTGGTCTCAAGACCCGCCACCACTGGCAGCTCGACCCGGCCCTGCGCAACATGGTCGCCGCCGCCCGTCGCGTCCGCCGCCGGGCGGAGTCGGCGCAGTGACCAGGCCCCCGCCCGCGACCCTCGCGTCCCCCCTCCGCAGGCACAGCAGGTGGCGTACGCACCCCAGAAATCGCATGCTGACCAGGACCCGCATGCTGACCGGAACGTCGAATCCCGACGCAACCCAATGAGTCGAGTCTTACGAGACACCCCAAAGGGTTGAGGCCGTCTCGCCGTTCAGGCCTCGAAGCGCATGCGACGTGCGGTCGGCCATCCGATGGACCGACCGTTGAGCACCTTCGGCCGAGGTGAACCCACCCAGGCCAGGGTGCGAGTCTCGAGGCCTGAACGGCGAGACCTCAGGGCCTCAACCCCCGCGCCGCCGCAGGCGGCGCCAAAAAACACAGCGCGCCAAAATTACGGTAGGCATGGACGCATGAGTAATGCTGTAGCTGCTTACGCGATGGCCGGACCCGATGCCGCGTTCGAAAAGGTCACCATCGAGCGGCGGGACCTCGGCCCCGATGATGTCCTCATCGATATCGAATATGCCGGTATCTGCCATTCCGATATTCACACTGCCCGCAACGAATGGGGTGGCGCGGCGTATCCATGTGTTCCGGGGCACGAGATCGCGGGGACCGTCGCGGCTGTGGGCGCGGCGGTCACCCGGCACAGCGTCGGTGACCGGGTGGGTGTCGGCTGCATGGTGGATTCCTGTGGGAAGTGCGAATCGTGCCTGGCGGGCGAGGAGCAGTTCTGCGCCCGTGGTGCGGTGATGACCTACAACTCCCGCGTGCCGGAGGAAGTGCAGCCGGGCGGGCACACCATGGGCGGATATGCCAAGCAGATCGTGGTGACCGAGAACTTCGTGGTCGCTGTCCCGGCGGGGATCGATCTGTCGGTGGCCGCGCCGCTGCTGTGTGCCGGAATCACGCTGTATTCACCTTTACGACAATGGGATGCCGGGCCGGGTAAAAAGGTCGCGATCATCGGAATGGGCGGGCTCGGCCATATCGGTGTGAAAATCGCGGCGGCGCTGGGTGCCGAGGTCACTGTGTTGAGTCATTCGCTGAGCAAACAGGATGACGGGAAGCGTTTCGGCGCGCACCACTATTACGCGACCAGCGATGAGCAGGTGTTCCGGGAGCTGCGCAGCAGCTTCGATCTCGTCATCAATACCGTGTCCGCGGATCTGCCGATCAATGAATATATGAAGCTGCTGCGGCTGGATGGGGCGCTGGTCGTCTTGGGGCTGCCCGAGGCTCCGCTCGAGGTTCAGGCCCGGGTGCTGGCCGGTCGCCGCCGAGTGCTGGCCGGTTCGATGATCGGGGGTATCGAACAGACGCAGGAGATGCTGAATTTCTGTGCCGACCACGGAATCGGTGCGGAAATCGAGTTGATTTCCGCGGATGAGATCGACGGTGCGTATGAGCGGGTGGTGGCCAGTGATGTGCGGTATCGGTTCGTCATAGACGCTGCGACGATCTGACGATTTCCGGCCGATCGCCACGGTCGGAAGGGCCCTGGAATGCCGGTTCGATCGGCGAGCTTCGAACAATCGTCCATCATCGAACAAAGGGATTCCGCGCCTTCCAGCGTAATTTTCCACACTGTGGAGAAGGCTGTGGAGAACCGGATACCCGAGGTGGGGATGAAGGCCGGGGCTGTGGATGGATTGTGTGCTGGAGCGGTTCGGATACCGGAAATCTATTGATTCGGTTTCCGCCGGATAACGGACCGGACAGAATATCCGGTATCGGTGATCAGCACCGTTTCCGGGCATACCCCGACCTCCGGCCCGGTTTTCGACCGAACGGCGTAAAGGGCCGTTCCCGCGATGTGACGTGGATGTGACCGTGACGGTCCCAGATAACGAATCCACAGGCATTCGAGCGGTCTTTCCCCAGGTCCGCCCCAGCCTGTGGATAACTTGGGATACCTGTGGATAACTTCTCCCATGGCGAGAAACCCGGCAGCCGCGTGGCGATCGGGCGACAATGGTCGTGATCGGCTGCGGCAGCGGGAGGCTCCTTGGACAACCAGTGGCAGGGCACCGGCTCCGGCGGACCCACCGGCGGGAGCCGCGTGCTCATCACCGTCTTCGCCGCCGTGCTCGCCTTGGGAGCGCTCTTCGGCTATCAGGGAGAGCTGCCCGGCCTTTCGCAACCCGGCCGCAGCGTCGTCGCGGCGCCGGTCCGGCCCGCGCCCCCGTTGAACGCGAGTGAGCTGACGCGTGGCCTCTCCCCGGTACTTGTGAACATCACTGCCGCCGCCCGGCCGTTCGGCGCCGCGGCTGCCGGGTCCGGCATCGTGCTCACCGGCGAGGGCCAGGTTCTCACCAGCCATCATGTCGTGAAGGGCGCGAAAACCGTCCGGGTCAGCCGTGTCGCCGACGGCGCTGTGTACACCGCCGAAGTACTCGGCTACGACACCCACGCCGATATCGCGCTGCTTTCCCTCACCGGCGCCTATGGCTTGGCCACCGCGCGGATCGGCAGTTCCGCCGGGCTCCGGGTCCGCGACGAGGTGCTGGCCGTCGGTAACGCGGGCGGTAGCGGAACGGCGACGGCGGTCACCGGAGAGATCAGCGATCTGGACAGCACGATCATGGCGCTGAACCAGCAGGATCTGTCCCGGCAGGCGCTCACCGGGATGCTGGAGATCGAGGCCGCCGTCAGCGCCGGCCAGTCCGGTGGCGCACTCACCGATCACACCGGCGCGGTCGTCGGCGTGATCGCCGCAGCATCGGGGAGCCGGGACCCGCCGCCGGGCGGAGCCGCCGACCCCCCGAACGGCTATGCGGTGCCGATCGACGCCGCCATGCGGGTCGTGCGTCAGATACGTTCCGGGACACCCACCGAATCCGTGCACATCGGTCCCACCGCCACGCTGGGTGTCCTGATCTCCGATGCGCGTCCGCGCGGCGCTCGTATCGATATGGCGATCTACGGGCTGCCCGCGCAGACCGCGGGTCTGGTGGCCGGGGAGATAATCACTTCGCTGGACGGTCGCGCCGTCACCAGCGCCCGGTTGCTGCGTGCTTTGATCGACACCCGCAAACCCGCCGAAACAGTGCGGCTGGGCGTGCGGGCATCCGACGGCACCGAACGGGTCGTGGCGGTGCGACTGGCTACCGGTACGCCGGGCTAGGGCAGTTCGCGTCCCGCGGTCAGAACAGCGACAACCAATAGTCCTGGAACCGCAGGAACACCAGCACCAGCACCACCGCGTAGAACACCGCGACGAAAGTCCAGCGCCATTCCGCGACCACTCGCAGCGCACCCCGATCGTTACCCCACAACTGCTCGGTGATGACCGCGAGCAGCGGTGTGATGATCGCCCAGACCACCATGCAGTACGGGCACAGCGCGTTGATGCGGTACAGGCTCTGGAAGATCAGCCAGCAGATGAACAGCGTGCCCGCGGCCGTCCCCAGCCACAGGCCGGTCCAGATCCATCGAGGCAGCCCCACTCCCGCGACCGACAGGACGCCGAGGGTCACCACCACCGAGAACCCCGCCAGGCCGATGATCGGATTCGGGAATCCGAGCACCGCCGCCTGGTCGGTGGCCATCACCGAACCGCAGGACAATACCGGGTTCAAGCTGCACGACGGTACGTAGCCGGGCTCGCTGAGCAGTTTGAAATCTTCGACCAGCAGGGCGAACGCGGCGATCCAGCCGGCCAGCCCGCACAGGAGCATCGTCCAGGCGGCAGGCGGCGATGTCCGGATCACCGGCCCGCAGCCGCCTGTATCGCGGCGGCCAGCGGTGCGGTATCGAACTTCTGCCCGCTCGGGTCGGCGGTGAGTTTCACCGGCTCACCATTGACGAACACCGTAGGGGTTCCGTCGATGCCTTCTGCCAGTGATTCCTCGGATTTCGCCGCGACGAAGCCATCGTATTTGCGGTCGGTGATGCAGTCGGCGATGGTGGGGTCGGTATAGCCCGCCTGCTGCGCGATGGCGATGAGTTGCTCGTCGGTCAGCCCGGCGCCGCCTTCGGGCGGCTGCTGCTGGAACATGAGCCTCAGCCAGTCCTGATACTTATCGGTCCCGGTATCGGCTACACAGTAGGAGGCATTGGCCGACCGAGTCGAGTATTCGGTGCTGGACATCTGGTCCAGATAGCCCACGATGTTGTATTCGACCGCCGCGGTGCCGTCGGCCACCGATTCGCGCAGTAGTTCGGCGTGGTCGGCCTCGAACTGTTGGCAGACCGGGCACTGCATATCCGCGACGATCCGTACGGTCGCCTTCGCGTCGGGCTGCCCGATCCGGATGGCGCCGTTATCGGTCGCGACCGCCGGGACGGGGCCCACATCGTCGGAACCGGAGTTGCGTACGGCCAGGCCGATCCCGATCGCCGCGACCAGCACCACCAGCACGGCCGCCACTGCGACCTGTATCGCGATCTTGCGGTTGCGGTCCGCGCGCGCGGCCGCCGCCACCGGATTCGGCCGACCGGGGTTTTTGCTCACCGTGCGTTCACCACGCCTCTCCCTCGCCTCGCTGCCCCGGCCACGCATAGGTTCGCCGAGGAGCGCCGGGTTTCCCGGCGCACCGTCCCATCATTGTCCGGCTTGCTGAGAGTTTCCATAACTCACCCGTTTCCGTCGGTCAGGCCGTGTCCAGCCGGCGCAGTTCGGCGGCCGGATCGAAATTCGCCGGTGGCCAGGTCAGCTCCAGTTTCTCGAGCGCCTCGATCAGCAATTCGGTCACGGCCAGCCGCGAATACCACTTCGCGTCGGCGGGCAATACATACCAGGGCGCGTGGCCGGTGGAGGTGCGGTCCAGCAGATCCTGGTAGGCCTGCTGGTAGGCGGGCCAGTAGGCGCGCTCGTCGATATCGCCGGGGTTGAACTTCCAGTGTTTGTCCGGTCGTTCCAGTCGCTCCCGCAACCTTTTCTTCTGTTCGTCGAGCGATACGAACATCGCGACCTTCACTAGCGTCGTCCCGGATTCGGTCAGCTCCTTTTCGAAATCGTCGATCTCGGTGTAGCGCTGCTGCCAGACGGTCTCGGGCACGAGTTCGTGGACGCGCGCCACCAGGACGTCTTCATAGTGTGAGCGGTCGAAAACGCCCAACTGGCCGCTGCGCGGGAGTTCCTTGCGGATACGCCACAGGAAGTGATGCCGCTTCTCCTCCTCGGTCGGGACGCCGAACGCGGCGTGATCGACACCCTGTGGATCCACCGAACCGATCACGTGACGTACGATTCCGCCCTTCCCGGCGGTATCCATCCCCTGCAGCACCAGCAGGACACTGCGGTTGTCCCCGGAGCGCCCGTTGGCGTACAGCTTCTCCTGCAGGCCGGCCAGAACTTTGCTGCGTTCGCTCAGCAGTTGTTCCCCGTCCTTTTTTTGGCCGGGGAACCCGGGTTTGGCGGATGTATCGATATCGGCGACGCGCAGGCCGTCGGCGCGCAGAGCCCGGCTCGCGGGGATCTTCCAGTGCACGGACATCGGACAGACCTATCACAATCCGGGCATGCTGCCGCGGATGCGGGCCAGGTTCTGCAGGTTGTCGGCGAAATCGGAATCGCTGACCGGGGCGAGGACCAAGACGTCGGCGGTGGTCAGCAGGTAGCGGCCGTCGCCGCGGATATCGAGCCAGCTGCGGTGCAACGTCGGCGGTGACATGGGATCCTCCGGGGCCACCGTGATGGTGATGAAACCTCGGGAGTCGACCGGTTCGCGCAGGGTCGCCCGAAACCGGGCAGCATCGCCGGCGCCGTCGTCGGTGGGTATCGGGGCGTCGGTGAGTACCGCGTCCTGGGGCTGGTGGAAGGGGCCGTGGGTCCCGGGCCGGGCGGATCCGATCAGCTGCACCAACCGGCCCCCGAGATCCTGAGCTTGGCACATATGGACCATGACCTTCGTGGGCGTGGCGTGCAGTACGGCGGCGTGATGATCGATGACGGCGGCGAAGCCGAGGATCTGTTCGGTATGCGGCTGGTCGCCGTTGCGGGAGGGTGCCGGGCGTTCGCCGGAGATCGTGACCGAGGTGGCGTCCGGGCGGGCGCAGAGCATGAGCGCGGCTGCCAGATCTGGGTCGGCCTGTCTGGCGAACCGCTGTGGTAATCGCAGGGCGTCCAATTCGGATTCGGTCCGCACAGTGCTCGCCGGGGCCAGATTCACCGGATAGGGGCGGCGGTCCAGGCTCGTCTCATTGGCCCAGACGTAGCTGAATTCGTCGTGGGTAAGAATCCATTTCACCGGCGTGGGCTCCCGTCGGCGGCGGTGCCGGGGAATCGGGGGACGCAATCGCCGGAAGCCGGGAGGGTGGGATTGTAGATGGTGGTCATCGCGTCCTGCGCATCGGCGGCGGCCGCGGCGGCGGCGATATCGTGATCCATCCGGCGGCGGCCACCGTGCACGGCCTCGGTGGCCGGATCGTCGAGTGGTCGATAGGGCTGCGGTGGAGCCAGCGCCGACCGGAGCGTCTGTGCCGCTTCGGTATTGCTCTCCATGAGGCGCTGTAGCGCCCGGCACGCCTCATGGGTTTCGTTGCCGCGGACGATGAATTCCAGGGTCGCCTGCCGTGCCGCGTTCGCCGAATGGCCGGACCAGCGATCGAATTCGCGGCGGGCGGTATCGGTGAACGCGGCGAAGGCATCCGCCACCGCGTCCGCGTTCGACTTCCACGCCGCGGCGGTGTCGCCGAGCGCACCGGGATCGAGTACCTCGTGTACCCGGTCCCAGATCTCCTGATGGGTGAAACTGCCGAAACATTCGCGTTCGGGTGCGTAAGGCGGGTCCGTACCGGCGGATTCAGCCATGGTCGTCCTGTTCGTGGCGATCGTCGCCGGAGCCGGAACGAGCCGCCACCATCGCGAGGGCGGCGCGGTTGGCGAGATCGGCTTCGGTGAGTTTGCCGGCGGCGGCGAGATAGGCCGCCTTGAAGCACAGTGCCGCTTCCTGCAGCGCGGTGAGAGTCTCCAGGTATTGCCCTGCTTTGCCGCGGAACCCAGCGGCGAGCGCGTGACCGGTGGGCAGATCGGGGAATCCGGTGGCGCCGTCCGCTTCGGCGATCCGATGCCCCCCGAGCCGGGCGGCCTCCAGTTCGGCGACCAGGGTGTCGCAGGCATGGGCCAGGCGCAATGCGACGTCTTCGGCAAGGGTGAACGAATCCGTTCCGCCGGCCGTGGCCGCGCGGTACAGCCGGCGGGCTGTGCTCTGACCCACCTCCGGCACCGACATCTGGAATCCCCCTTCCGGCCCGCGGGTACGCACCGTGACTCTACCGACGAGTAGCGGTGAAGGTATCGGAAAACCTGCCGGTCATAGGGATTCGCCTGTGAAATGGCGCACGCGCCGCAGACCGCGGACAGCAACGGATCGAGGGGTGACAACGGGTCGGGCGATTCTGCTCGCGGCGCGGGATTCGTCAGACCCCACGACCGGACGCCGCCGGACGGTCCGCGCCGCGCGCGGCCGTTCCGGCGGTGGGCCGGGTGGCTGTCACATACTGGAAGAAGCGGTGAACGCGCTGGTCTATATCGACCAGTCCGGACGCCGCGAACAATTCCGGAAAGGTACGGCCGCCGAACATCCGCAACCCGCTCACCGCGGCGGTGACCCGAGTGAGTTCGCCGATCGGATTGTCCGGGCGATGACTGGTGGTGATGGCGATACGACCGCCCGGTGCCAGCACCCGGACCATCTCCCGGGCCGCGATGAGCGGATCGGGGATCAGATACAGCGCACCGAAACAGCAGACCGCGTCGAAACTTTCGTCGGCGAACGGCAGGTGTCGCGCATCTCCGCGTATGTATCCGGTGCGCGGTCCGGCGTTGTCGGCGAGAGCGCGCGCCAGCATGGGCGGCGAGTAGTCGATACCCGTGACGTAGCCGCCGGCCGGTACGTGCTCGCTCAGGAAACGGGTGAAATTACCGGGCCCGCAGGCGATGTCCAGGACGCGGGGCGACCGGTCGAGGTGCAGCGATTCCACCGCGAAACGGCGGTCGGCGTCGGTGGTTCGGCCGGTGGCCAGGTAGAACACCGTCGGCCGCCAGACCCGTTCGTAGACCGCTGCCAGTGCGGGGGCGTTCATGGTGCGCCGAGCGAGATTCATCCCAGCGGCTCGACATCGATGGTCATCCCGGCTGCCCGCAGCCGTTCGGTCAGGGCATCGCCCATGGCCGCGGCGGGGGTCAGGACCCCGGCGAGTTCGGGTTTGTCGTCGAAGGCCAGTGCGAGACCGCTTTCACCGAGCATGACTGCGGTGGCCTTGTACCCGGGATCGCCGAGACCGGCGAAATCTGCGCGATACCGAGCCCCCGACGAGGTCTGCGTGTAGGTGCGCATCCGGAACCATCCGCTCTCCCTGGTCGATTCGCCGGGACCGGTGCCCGGCGCGGGCAGGATCCGGTCGAGGACCGCGCGACCGGCACCGAACCGGGACAGCAGACCCCCGACCGCCATACCGGCGACGACACCGCCCGAGATACCCGCAGCGATCACCGGCGCCAGCCGTGAGGATCCGGCACCCATGGTTTCGCGGTAGCGGAAGTTCTTCCCGTACACCCAGCCCAGCAGGCCGTTGCTGCGACGCACGATCTTGGTGTTGTGCGAGGCCATCACGAAGGTGCCGACCCAGCCGTCCAGGCTCGGATCGATATCGCGGGCGCGTTGCAGGGTGAGGTCGGACTGGCGGCCCACCTCGGGGTCCAAGGATTTGTCCGGGCTCAGCGAATACGGGTGGCTCAGCACCGCGCCTTTCGATTTGTCGGCCGCGACCGCCTCCATCATCGCGCGGCCGGAATCGATGGTGCCACCACTGACCCCGCCGCGCAGCGTGGCGATGAGGGTGGTGTCGCCGAGTTCGCCGGAGTTGTCCGACACAGTGCGCCGGTAGAGCTGGTAGACGCTCAGATCCGAGGGGACCGAATCGTAACCACACGAGTTCACGATCTTGGCGCCGGTGCGCGTGGCCTCGTCGTGGTGGTTGTCGATGGCGTCGCGGATGAAAAGCGGTTCACCGGTGAGGTCCGCGTAGTGGGTCCCGGCCCTCGCGCAGGCGGCGACCATCGGCATCCCGTAGCGCAGATACGGGCCGACCGTGGTGATCACGGCGGTGGCCCGGGCCGCGAGGGCGTCCATCGACTCCTGGTCGGTGGAATCGGCCACCACCAGACCCCAGTCCGCGGCTCCGATCTCATCGCGTACGGCGGCGAGTTTTTCCGCCGAGCGTCCGGCGAGCGCGATCCGCGCTCCGGTAGGCGCCGCGCCCAGCAGATACTGGGCGGTGAGTTTGCCGACGAAGCCGGTGGCGCCGAATACGACGAGATCGAATTCGCGTGTGTCCGTCATGGATCGAACCCCTTGAATGTGTGTTGGTGGGGCGGCGTCAACCCGTGCGCCGTGCGCCGCGCTTGGCCGGCCGGCGCTGCGCCAGCCACTGTCGATGGACTCGGCCGAGTTCGGTGTCCGGTTCCTCGCCGTACAACCATTCCCGGGCGATGCGATGCCAGTTGGCGGTCGCCTCGAGCTGACCCAGCATGCCGAAGGTCAGGAAATCGGCCCGCCGCGAGAACAGATGTTCCGGCGGCAGATTCTGTTGCTTCATACCGGAGAACTCGCCGGATCGCGGGTCCACGGCCAGCAGGAACGCGCCACTCGCGAGTTCCGGGGTGATGGTGAGTTCCTGATCCACCAGACACCATTCGGATGCCGAGAGCACGTACTCCAGGCATTCCTCGACTCCGATCTCGTCCGCCGAATCGATGACCCCGCGCTGGATCATCAGTTCGCGCAGATCCTCGCCCCGATCCTCGGCCGCCGCGCAGAGGCAGATCGCCTCGAATCGGACGTGTTCGGGATCCATCCGGTTGAACAGCCCGAAATCCAGAAACCCGACCCGGCCGTCTTCGGCGAGCAGCACATTGCCCGGGTGCGGGTCGCCGCAGAATTCGTTGAAATTGAACAGCGACCCCACATAGAAGCGATAGATGATCTCGCCGACCCGGTCGCGTTCGGCCTGCGGCATCCGCCGGATGTCCTCGAAGGCGGTCCCCGGCAGATATTCGGTGACGAGGACGCGGCGCGTGCTGTGTTCGAGGAACGCCCGCGGGACGACGACGAACGGATGATCGGCGTACAGCGCCGCGATATCGCGCTGGGTCTCGGCCTCGATGTGATAGTCGAGCTCGGCTTCCATGTTCAACCGCAGTTCGTCGAGAACCGCAGGGGTCACCCACGGCATCGCCGACTGCAGGACCCGCCGGAACATGTTCAGATTCTTCAGATCGGCCCGGACCGCCGCGTCGATCCCCGGGTACTGAACCTTCACCGCGACCTGCCGGCCGTCGGGTAGCCGGGCGAGATAGACCTGGCCGATGGAGGCGGCCGCGATGGCCTCGGGCTCGAACTCGGCGAAAACCGCCTCCAACGGCTGCCCGTAGTCTTCTTCGATCACCGCGCGCATGGCTTCGAAGGACACCGAGGGCGCGGCGTTACGCAGCACGGCGAGCCGCTTCTGGAACCGCTCGCGATGCTCCGGCGGCACCAGGTCCAGATCCAGCACCGACATCATCTGGCCGAGTTTCATGGCCACGCCTTTCATGGTGCCCAGCACCATGACCAGTTGCTCGGTACTGCGAAGGATGGATTCCTCGGCCATCCGGGCGCGTACAGCCTCCGATCGCCCGCGCATCGAGAGCCGGGCACGTTGTTTACGTACCACCGAGCCGGCCGCGACGGCACCCAGTTTGGTGCCGCGGGCCAGCCGCGATGTCGGCACTTGTTTCGCCATCGAGGTACCTCCGTTGGTGCCGACGCGCGCCTACGACGACAGAAGAACACGTCGGTTCCTCGTCACCGCACGGGAATCAGACTAGCCAAACGGGCCCGGATGTCGAGCCCGGTGCGCGCGCCGACTCAGACGGCCTGGTCGTCGGAGGAAACCGGGGGGAGCACATGTTCCTGTTCGGCGAACTCGGTGCGCGAACCACCGGCCCTGGCCATCCCCTCGATGGCACTCCACACCATCATCGTGAGGTAATCGATGACCTCTTCGCGGGGCAGAGTCTTGTGCGTGGTCCACCAGTGGGTCGCGAGTTGGATACCGCCGACCAGCACATACGACCACAGCATGACGCCTTCGGTCTCGATCCCGCGCGCGCTGCCGCGTTCGGTGATGACGGCCGCGACCACCTCGGCGAACAGCCGCTCGAAATCGGCCAGCGAGGACGGGTCGCCGGAACCGGTACCCATGATGAACCGGTAGACCTCGGGGTCCTCGTCGACCGCGCCCACGTATTCGGCCAGCGCCGACCGCACCAGTTGGTACTCGTCGGCGTCGAGGCTGATCGCGCCGTAGACGCGCGGCATCAGCGTGATCTCGATGAACCGCTGCATAGCCGCGTTGACCAGGTCGTTCTTATCGGAGAAATAGCGGTACAGGACGGTTTTGGACACGCCGATCTCGGCGGCGATCTCATCCATCCCGGCATTTCCGCCCCGAGTCCGCACCGCCGCGAGCGTGCCGTCGACGAGTTCCTCGCGGCGGTCGATCTTGTGCTGTCGCCAGCGGCGTTTACGCCCATCGGTCCGCGGGGTACGCACCGGCGCCGATCGATCGGCGGATTTCCCGATATCGAGCAGGTCTTCGGTGGACAGCGTGGGCTCCTCGGTCGGACGGTTCACGTGAGTTCCACTCTAGGCCCCCTCCCCGCCGGGGTGGTTCGTTTGGTGCCACTGCGGCCGATCCCACACCCGGCGAAGGCGTCGGCACCGCAGGCGACGCCGGAAACACAGCAGAATGGGGGTTATGCAGAAACCGACCGGTAGCAGCGCGGTGCTCGAATCCGCCGCTGGGGTATCCGCCCCCGGCGGTCCGGCCGAACCACCGGGCGTGTTCGCCACCCTCACCGACGATGCGGCAAAACGACGGGACCTGCGGCGGATGAAGGCCGTCGCCACCGGTCTGCTGGCCGTCGCCACGATCATCTACCTGGTGTGCAGGTGGCTGGAGTCACGCGGCGGCTCCGGTGACTGGGTCGGCTATGTGCGGGCGGCCTCGGAAGCCGGCATGGTGGGCGCGCTGGCGGACTGGTTCGCGGTGACGGCACTGTTCCGGCATCCGCTCGGCCTGCCGATCCCGCATACCGCGATCATCCGCCGGAAGAAGGATCAACTCGGCGCCAGCCTGGGCGATTTCGTGGGCACCAACTTCCTGTCACCCGAGGTGGTCACGGCGAAGGTGAACTCCGCGCAGATCCCGTGGCGGATCGGACGCTGGATGGCCGGGCCCGGGAACGCCGCCCGGGTGGCCGACGAGAGTTCGACGATCCTGCGCGCGGTCGTGGGGGTGCTGCGCGACGAGGACGTCGAACAGATCATCGACAACACCATCGTGAAGCGAATCGCGGAACCGCAGTGGGGTCCGCCGATCGGCCGCGTCCTGTCCGAACTGCTGGCGGACAACCGGCAACTGCCCCTGCTGGATCTGCTCGCCGAACGGGCCCATCAGTGGGCGCTGGGCAGCCAGGAGACGATCGACCGGATAGTCAACGGTGAGGCGCCGCAGTGGGCACCGAAATTCGTGAACGTCCTGCTGGCGGAGAAGGTGTACCGGGAACTGGTCGAATTCACCTGGAAGGTGCGCTCCACCCCCGACCATGAGGTCCGGCTGGCCGCCAACCGTTTCCTGGAGGAATTCGCCCACGATCTGCAATACGACGAGACGATGATCGCCAAGGCCGAACGGATCAAAACCGAGATCATGGGTCGAGAGGAGATCACCGGCCTGGCCGAGGCGACCTGGCGGGCGGCCAAACGACTCATCCTGGAATCCGCCGACGACCCGAACAGCACCCTGCGGCGCAAGGTCGCGGAGAACGTGCGGCAGCTGGGCGAACGCTTGCGCGACGACACCGAAACCCGCGCCAAGGTCGACGGCTGGATCGAACGCGGCGCCCGCTATCTGGCGGCCAACTACGCCGACGAGATCGCCACCATCGTCAGCGATACCGTGGCCCGCTGGGATGCGGAGGAGGCCAGTAAGAAGATCGAGATCCAAGTGGGGCGTGACCTGCAGTTCATCCGGATCAACGGCACCGTGGTCGGAAGCCTGGCGGGGTTGGTGATCTACACGGTGTCGCAGCTGATGTTCGGGGGATGAGGTCGCCGCGGTCAGCGCGCGCCTGTGGGCGTTCGCCGGCGGCCGGCTGTGTACCTCTGGGTTCGTGCCTTCCGAACCGCGTCCATGAATACAGCCCCACCCCGGTGCCGAGTTCTACGAGGCCCACAAAGGTCGAGGCCCGTCCCGCCCTTGGCCGGAGGTGCTCAGCAGGTCGCATTCCGTGGATGGCCGACCGCACGTCGCATGCGCGAAGCGCGAGTCTCGAGGCCTGAACGGCGGGACTTCCAGGGGCCTCGACCCCCGCGACGCCGGAGGCGGCGCAATCAGACACTGCTAACATGGTGCTTGCAATTGCTAGCACCCTGACCTAACGTTGTACGTACAACGCCAGAAGGTGAGTGATGGCCGACCATCTCGAGGTTTTCGCCCAGCGCACCGACGATCCGGCAGCGACTGCCGGCGCCGGCGACAAGGCAGCCCGCGTGGTCAACGCGGCGCAGGACATCGGAGGGTTCATCAGAGCGCAGCGCGAAGCCGCACAGGTCTCGTTGCGTCAGCTCGCCCTGCTGGCAGGGGTGAGCAACCCGTATCTCAGTCAGATCGAGCGCGGGTTGCGTAATCCCTCCGCTGAAGTACTCACACAGATCGCCAAGGCGCTCCGGGTTTCTTCGGAGGTGTTGTACGTGCGTGCCGGCTACCTCGAGCAGCGGCCGCACAGTCCCGTCCGGGATGCCGTGCTTGCCGATTCCGCGATCAGCGAGCGGCAGAAGCAGGTGCTCCTGGATATATACGAATCGTTCCGCCGGGAGAACGGGCCGGAGGAAACGATCCCCCGGGACAGTGTTGTTATCCCCCGGGACAGTGTTGTTCCACAACCGACAACCGACGCTCCACGCCAGGAGAACGATAAATGACCGAGAAGTACACCACCGTCAAACCACTGTTCGCCACCGTCGGCGCCACCGACGCGGTCTACACCGCGGTCGTGGACGCGGTGAGTCAGGTACGTGGGCGGGCAACCGATGTCAACGGCCGGGTCGACGAGGCTCGTGAGCGCTTCGCGGGCCTGCCGGCCGATGTGCAGACCCAGTTCGAGCAGATCCGCGCCCGGTTGTCCGAACTGCCCTCCGAACTGCCGGAGGACCTGGCCGAACTGCGGGAGAAGTTCACCAGCGAGGAACTACGCAAACTCGCCGAGCAGTACTACCGTCAGGTGCTCGACATCTACGCCGATCTCGCGGTCCGCGGTGAAGAGACCGTCGAGCGGCTGCGTGCGAACCATCTGGTCGAGGAGCAGGTCGGCCGGGTGGAGACCCTGTACAAGGACGCCAGCAGCCGGGCCGAGGAAGTTTTCGGCCGGGTGAACGGGTTGATCGGCCGGGCGAAGCCCGAATCCGAGCCCGAATCCGAGCCCCCCGCGCGCACCCCGGCCGCCGCCCCTGCCGCCCCGGAGGTCGTCGAAGCCGAAGTGGTCGAGGTCGCGCCCAAGGTGGCTCCCGAGCCCGTGTCCGAGGTGGCTCCCGAGCCTGTGTCCGAGGTGGCTCCCGAGCCTGTGCCCGCGCCGCCGGTGAAACCGGCTCCCGCGACGAAGACGCCTCCCGCCGCCAAGAAGGCTCCGGCCGCCAAGAAGACCGCTCCGGCCAAGAAGGCCGCGCCGAAGAAAGCGTGACCTGCTGATTCCGGCGCCGCGCCCCCGTGCACGTGCAGTGCGTGGGGGCGCTGCTCCTATCATGGTGGGGTGGAACACGTGTATGGCTTGACCGGGTGGATCATGGCCGCGCTGTGGCTGCTGGCGGCGAGTGCGACCGTTTTTGCGCTGGTGCATGCCGTGCGCCAGCGTTCCGATGCGTTCACCGCGGTCGACAAACTGACAAAACCGATCTGGCTGGGCATCCTCGGGGTGGCGATTCTGCTGCTCCTGGTCAATTTCCTCAACTTGGGTCTGCTGGCGTTCATCGCCATCATCGCGACCGGTATCTACCTGGCCGATGTGCGGCCGAAGGTGGACGAGGTGCAACGCGGTCCCCGCTGGTAGCTGTGTTTATTTGCGGCGCCTTCGGCGCATGCGACGTGCGGTCGGCCATCCGCGGAATGTGACCTGCTGAGCACCTTCGGCCAAGGGCGGGACGGTCCTCGACCTTGGTGGGCCTCGTAAAGCGGTGAGGATGGGTGTGGCCCCGCAGCGCTTGGTCCTGACCCGTCGTAAAACAGTGGCGCAGGTGGGGCGGCTTTCAGGGGGGATCGGTGAGAGTCGGCGCGATGTCTGTGTTGATGGTCCGGCGGGGGTGTGGCGGTCGCGGGTGCAGCAGAAGATAGGTGTGCGGGGAGGGTGTCGGATTCTGTGACGCCTTCGTTGTTGTGACCTGTGGGAAAGGTCGGCGAGTTCGAGCTGTCGGCGCGGTGAGATCGCCTCGATTCCGGTGTGCGTGCTGGCGGGCTACCACTCCACGCGTTACTGTGTCATTCGGTAACACAAAGGAGTGTGTGTTGATGCGTGCGACTGTGCCGAAAGCGCTGACTGCCCTCGTCGATCAGCTCGACGGGCTGTTCGAGGTGCATCGTGCGGGGCTGCGCACCCGCGGCGGCTATCGCAATCCGGCCTTCAATCCGCCGCAGGCCGAACATCAGGTGATCGGTGTGCGCGCCGCGGACGGGGCTCGGCTGCGGGTCCACGCTTACGGGCCGGAGGACGCCCGGCCGGTGATACTGATCCACGGCTGGACCTGCAGCCTCGAATATTGGAACCCGCAGATCAATGCCTTCGCGGGGCAGTACCGGGTCATCGCCTTCGATCTGCGCGGGCACGGCGAGAGCGAGTTCGGCACCCCGGATCAGCTCGACTGTCACCTGCTCGCCGACGATCTCTGCTCTGTACTCGACGCTGTGCTGCGACCGGGTCAGCGGGCTGTCCTGGTCGGTCACAGTCTCGGGGCGATGACTCTGCAGGCCTGGGCCGGGAAGTATCCGCAGCGGGTCGTCGACCAGGCCGCGGCTGTACTGCTGGCCAACACCGGACCGCATTCGCTGGTCGCCGAGACCACTGTGGTGCCGTTCTTCAACCGGCCGCTGCCGCTACTGAACCGGATGGTCCCGCTGCCGGCCTGGCTCGGCCGCAACGGGCTGAGTGCCCGGATCGTCTTTCCGCCGGTGGCTGCCGTGCGGTGGATCTTCGCCCGCCAGATCATGAGCCCGGACGCCGACCCGGAGTCGATCGAGTTCGGCATGAACATCGTGCGCTCCTGCCGGGCGCGGATCCGCTCGGAGTTCGGGTTGCTGCTCGCCGAGATGGACCTCGGGGACGCGGCGCGCCAACTGGTGGTGCCGACCACGGTGGTGGCGGGGACGGCCGACGATATGACGCCGGCGGTGCACGCCGAGCAGATCGCCTGCTGGCTCCGGGAGACCGGCAGCCTGGTGCAGTTCGTTCTGCTACCCACCGGTCATCTGGGCAATCTGGAGGAAATCGAGAGGTTCGACGAAATCCTCGACGAGGTGCTCACCTCGGTGCGTGAACCGGCCGAAGCGACGGGCTGACCCGCGCTCAGGAGAACACGACGGTGCGCCGCCCGTGCACCAGCACGCGGCTCTCCAGATGCCAGCGCAGGCCGCGCGCCAGCACCACCCGCTCGATATCGCGGCCCTCGCGGACCATATCGGTGACGCTGTCGGCATGGTCGACGCGGATCACGTCCTGTTCGATGATCGGACCCGCGTCCAGTTCGGCGGTCACGTAGTGGCAGGTGGCGCCGATGAGTTTGACGCCGCGGACGAATGCCTGGTGATAAGGGCGGGCGCCGACGAACGAAGGCAGGAAGCTGTGGTGGATATTGATCGCCCGCCCGGCCCAGTGCTCGCACAGGTGCTCGGGTAGTACCTGCATGAACCTGGCCAGCACCACCGCGTCCGGAGCATGGGAATCCACCAGTTCACGGACCTGTTCGAAGGCCGGCCCACGTTCGGACGGGTCCTTCGGGAACGGAACATGGTGGAACGGGATACCGTGCGCCTCGGTGATCGCTGCCAGATCGAGATGATTACCGATCACAGCTTCGATGGTGGCCGGAAGTTCCCCGGAGCCGGCACGGCCGAGCAGATCGTGCAGGCAGTGTCCCTCTCTGCTCACCAGCACTACCGCCCGGCGCCGCACTCCCGAATCGTGGACCTGCCATTCGGTCGCCGGGCCGAGACCGGCGGCAACCCCCTCGAATCGGCTGCGCAACTCTTCCACCCCGAACGGCACGGTCGAGGCTTTGATGGACTGCCGGGTGAAGAACCAGCCGGTCTCGAGGTCGGAGTGGTAACCGGCCTCCAGGATGGAGCCCCCGAATTCGGCGATGAACGAGGTGATGGCGGCGATGATGCCCGGGCGGTCGGGACAGCCCAAGGTGAGCACGTAGCGGCGGCCGTCGGGAGCGGGAGCTGCGGAAACCATGAGGTCATCCTGACAGTAAGGGTGCCGGCCGGTCAGCGCGACTCCGCCCTCGCGGCCGGCGGGGAGCGCAGGACCCACACCGGCGTGGATCGGCAGCGTTGTCACAGTTCGTAGAAGGGTCCGGCGTAACGGAATTCGCCGATGATCCGGGAGTCGTAGGCGCTCAACGGCCTGATCTGAAAATGGCTCGCCCATTCGGGGCGATCGGGGACAACGCCCAGCCGCTCGCCCGGCTGGAAACCGAACCTGGGGTAGTACTCGAGACTGCCGAGCAGGCCGACAAGCGGTTCGTCCAGCGCATCGGCGGCGCCGAGCGCGGCGTGCATCAGCGCCGAACCCACTCCGCCGCGCTGCCCCTCCGGAAGCACCCCGATGGGCCCGAGCGCCAGAACGGGAAACGGGCCCACGGTGGCCCGGGTGACGCAGACATGTCCGACGACGGTCTCGCGGTCCACCGCGACCATGGACAGCGTGGGAATCCAGCCGGGATCGGTGCGCAGCCGGGCCAGCAGTTCGACCTCCGGCGGCGCCTCCACCGGGCCGTCGGCGGCCGCGGGGCCGTCCGTCGCGTAATGCGGGGCGAAGGCGCTTCGGTGCACGGCTGCTACCGCGTCGGTGTCGACGGCTCGTTCGCGGCGGATCAGCAACATCGTCCTCTCGTCGGAAGGCGATACGAGTGTGCGCGAGGAGTTCGAGGCGCGCAACGGAATTCGCCGCGGATGTGCCAGACTTTCGTCCTATGGCCGATTCCATATCGCTGACCAGGCCCGAGGTGGCCGCAATGATCGACCACACGCTGCTCGCCCCGGAGGCGACCAGCGCGGATGTTACCGCCGCCGTGGCCGAGGCCCGGGAACTCGGCGTATACGCGGTATGCGTTTCGCCGGCCGTACTGCCCGTACGAGCTCCGGGGCTGGTGGTGGCGACCGTTGCGGGATTTCCCTCCGGGAAACATCATTCGCTGGTCAAGGGCGCCGAAGCGCGGCTCGCGGTGGAGCAGGGTGCGGCCGAGGTCGATATGGTGATCGATCTCGGCGCGGCGGTCTCGGGCGATTTCGCGGCGGTTCTCGCCGATATCATCGTGGTGCGCGAGGCTATTTCGGAGCGGGCGCTGCTGAAGGTGATCATCGAATCCGCCGCGCTGACCGACGAAGCGATTGTCGAGGTGTGCCGGACCGCCGAACGCGCGGGCGCCGATTTCGTGAAGACCTCCACCGGATTCCATCCCGCCGGAGGCGCCGATGTGCGTGCGGTCCGGCTGATGGCCGAAACCGTCGGCGGGCGATTGGGGATCAAGGCCAGCGGTGGAATCCGGACCGCGGCCGCGGCCGCGGAGCTGATCGCCGCGGGCGCCACCCGGCTCGGGCTGTCCCGGTCCCGGGCGGTGCTCGAGGGTTTCCCCGCCTGATCGCCGGCGGGACTCAGCAGGTCGCATCGCCCTGGGCGGCCGGCAGTTCGGTCGGGCCGCCCCGCAGGTCCACCTCGATGCCGCTGCCGGTGACTCGCAACGCGCTCGGCTCCAGGCCCATCGGGTAGGTCTGCAAGCTCTCGGTCATCAAATCCACCACACCCTGGACCAGCTCATCGGGCACCCCGATGCCCAGGAACTGCGCTTGGGACACCGCGATATCGACTTTCCCGTCCTGTATCTGCGGGGTGAGTTGCATGGCTCCGAAACCACCCAGCACCTTCATCGTGAGCTGCCCGGTATCGGGATCGGACTGCACATCGCTGACCAGGCCCTGCAACGTCTGGGAGATACCGGAGTTGCTCCAGGTGACGTCGGCGTTCGAACTCCCGACCGAGCTGCCACTGTTGCTCCCCTCGGCCATCTCGATATCGTGGAACTGGGCGTGGACCTGCATATCGACAGCCGGGCCGAATTCGTCGCCCTTACTGTCGACATCCATCCGTGAGACCTTGCCGTCCACCCAGGTGAGGAGTAGCGGTTTCGCGCCGAAGCCGACGTCGATCTGCGATCCCATCTCTTTCTCGAACTGCGAACTGATACAGCTCGCGATTCTGTGCCGCGCATACGCTTCGCCGCCGATCAGCGCGGCCACCACGAGCACGATCACGGTGACCAGGACGATCACGACGGTCCGGCGACTGGCCTTCGGGGCAGACAGGGACTTGGTGGGCATACTCGAGATTGTTCACGATGATTCTGTGCCGGCTCTGTGGCCCGGTTGTGGGCTGATGGTGAAGGTTCCGACGTCAGCGGCGGTTGGGCCCAATGATTTGTGATTTAGATCACGATTATTATTCCGCCTGTCCGGCGGGAGCGACCGTCGACCACGGAACGCTCAGGACATTGTCCCGAAGTCGTCGCCGGTAATCGTGTACCGGAAATCCCTCTTCCCGCAGGATGTCCGCCGCCGCACGCCAGCGCACGCGCGGCCCGAAAACGGCCAGCGGCGCGGTATGCGACCAGGCCCGGTCGGCCGCGGCGAGCAGAGCGTGCACCCGTTCACCCGGCACATTGCGGTGGATCAGTGCCTTCGGGAGACGTTCGGCAAGATCGGACGGCCGCGCGACGGTGAACGGATCCCATGCGAGAGTCAGTGTGCGCGGGCCCGAACCGTCCAGAACCACCCAGGCGCACCGGCGGCCCAGCTCGTCACAGGTGCCCTCGATCAGCAGCCCGCCGGGCGCCAGCCCGGAAAGAATCGCCGACCACGCCCCGGGCACCGCCGATTCCGGATATTGCCGCAGCACATTGAACGCGCGGACCAGCACCGGACGCATACCCGCCAATTCGAAACCACCGCGGGCGAAGAACACGCCGTCACGAGCGGGCACCACCCGCGCCGGGTCGATCTCCAACCCCACCACCCGCACATCCCGGCGCACGCGGCGCAACCGGGTGGCCAACTCGAGCGTCGTCCACGGCCGACCACCGTAACCGAGATCCACCACCAGCGGATCGCTGGCCCGGCGCAGCACTTCGGAGATCCGTGGATCTCCGATCAGCTGCCGGTCACTGCGGCGGAGCCGGTTGGTTCCGGTGGTGCCGCGGGTGACGGTGCCGAGCGGAACACTCAGCCGCCCGGTTTTTGCTCGTCCAGCCATTTCTGGGTCACTTCGGCCTCGGCGCGGAACAGATCCACCAGATTCACCAGCATGAGCTGCTCCAGCCGCGGACCCATCATCGGGATGAACACTTTGGCTTCCGAGGACATCCGCATAGTGCAACCGGTCTCGGTCGGGAACAGACGTGTCGTACCGGCCAGGCTGCCGGGCCCGGCGGGTATCGACGCCGAATATTTGCCCTCGACCTCCGGTCCGAACGGCCCGAAGCTCTCCTTGCGGGTGATGACCATATCCTTGCGCATCACCGACTGCGCGACCTCGGGCAGCATCTCCCGCGGCAGGATGTGGTGCAGGACCACTTCGAGACCGTGCTCGCTCACGTCCAGGCTGACGACCTCGTTCGGCGAGTACTTCCGCATCTCGACCATCCGGGCCTCCCAATAGTCCCGGTCGGTCAGCGCCGCGTACAGCTCTTTGGTGGTGTGCAGCGGGTAGCGGGCGGAGTAGTCCAGTCGGCGAGCCATGGGCGGTAGGTTACCGTCCGGACCGGCCCGAGCCGAGGGAGGCCGGGCGGGCTCCAGCCGCCGAACCCGCGGTCGCCGGGCACTACCGCTGTTCGGCGATCCAGGTGTTGGTGAACTCGGTCTCCTCGGCCAGCAGCTCGGTGAGACGTTCGCCGATGGCCTCCTCGATCTTGCGGCCGAACAGCGGGACCTTCACCTCGATCGTGCCGGAGATCTCGGCGACCGCGCCGGTGGGCTCGTCGGTGGCGGTGATGGAACCGCGGACCTCCGCGGGTGCCCCTTCGACCCGCGCCTCGAAGCTACCGGTGGCGCCCGTCCACAGTTCGGTGCGCGGAATGATCAGGTCGCCGGGACGCACAGCGGTGATGGCGGGCGGCAGCAGATCGGCGGGGATGGACTGCACGACCTCGACCCGCACCTGCTCGCCCTCGACGTCCAGCGAGACGAAGCGGGCTTCGGGCCCGCCCACCGCGGCGATCCGGTCCTGCCAGTACTGCTCGGTGCAGAGTGCCTCGCGTACCGCGGCGACCGAATGAGAGTAGTGAGCCGTATACGCAAGCGCTGTAGCCATGACCGGACACGCTACCGTCTGGTCGTGCGAACTTCTCGGGCTGTCCCCGCGGACGAACTGCGGCAGCTGCTGGCCGGAACGGGCGCGGTCGTGCGGTCCGCGGTCCCGCTGGCAGACCTGACCACGCTGCGCGTCGGCGGCCGGGCCACCGTCGCCGATTGCGCCACCACCGAAGCGCTGGTGGCGACCGTGCGGGCGCTGGATGCCGCCGCGGTGCCGGTGCTGCTGGTCGCCGGGGGCTCGAACCTGTTGGTCGCCGACGACGATGTGGAATCGGTGGTGGTACGGGTAGCCACCGACGTGGTCGAGTTCGGCGCTGACAGCGTCACCGCGGAAGCGGGCGCGAACTGGGACGGTGTGGTCGCGAAGAGTGTGCGGGCGGGGTTCGGTGGACTGGAATGCCTGTCCGGGATCCCCGGGTCGGCGGGGGCGACACCGGTACAGAACGTCGGCGCCTACGGTGTCGAGGTCGCGGATCTCCTGCGCCGGGTACGGCTGCTGGACCGGACAACCGGCACGGTCGACTGGGTGAGTCCCGGCGAACTCGCCTTCGGCTACCGGACCAGCCGGCTCAAACACCGCGACGAGGCAGTGGTCCTGGCGGTGGAATTCGCGCTGCACCCCGACGGTACGAGTGCACCACTGCGCTACGGGGAACTCGCCCGTCGTCTGGACGCGGCCGAGGGAGGCACCCGTCCGGCGGCCGCTGTCCGGGAAACCGTGCTCGGCCTGCGAGCGGGCAAAGGGATGGTGCTCGATCCCGCCGACCACGACACCTGGAGCGCCGGGTCGTTCTTCACCAACCCGGTGGTCCCCGACGACGAGGTGGATCGGGTCCGGGCCGCTGTCCGCGACCGGCTCGGCGATGTAGCGATCCCCACCTACCCGGGGGTCGGCGGGGTGAAATTCTCCGCGGGCTGGCTGATCGAACGCGCCGGTTTCGCCAAGGGATTCCCGGGCCCGGACGCGCCCGCCCGGCTGTCCACCAAACACACGCTCGCCCTCACCAACCGCGGCGACGCCACCACCGCCGATATCGTCGCGCTGGCCCGGACGGTGCGTGACGGTGTGGCGGAGCGATTCGGGGTCGTGCTGGTACCGGAACCGGTCACGGTCGGCGTGGAGCTTTAGCGGTATCGGCCTATCAGCCGAAAAGCTCCGCCACGGAATCGACCACAACCGCCCTGTCGAGCCAGCCCTGGAGGGTTTCGATTTCGGTGCAGGTCCGGATGCGCTGTTCGGCCTCTGCATCCACCTCGACGCCGCGCCGCGCCAATACGCGCAGGACGCTTCCGGCGATACCTTCGGTGCGTCCCTCGGTGCGTCCTTCGGTGCGCCCCTCGGAGCGAAGGCGCTCGGCGGTGGGGGAACGGAAGAAGGAAAGGTCCACGGTCATCAGTCGTCTCCAGGTTTCTGCGGCCGGGGTATTGCCGAGGCCGAGTTCGGTCAGTTCACCGAGGTCTGTGCTTCCACGATCAGTAGGAAAGGACCCTCGCCGGTGGTCACGCGCAACAGTGTGTCGACCGCGGTTGGCCCGGCCGGGATCAGCCGCGGCGGGCGAAGCGGCCCGGGCCGGCCTGATCGCGGGGTTTGACGATGATCTGGTCGAGGTTGACATGCGGGGGGCGGTTTGCCACGAAGCCCACGATCTCGGCGATGTCCTGGGCGACCAGCGGGTCGATGCCCTGGTAGACAGCGGCCGCGCGGTCGGCGTCGCCCTCGAAGCGGACCAGGGAGAACTCGGTCTCCACCGCACCGGGAGCTATCTCGGTGAGCCGGACCGGTTGCCCGAGCAGTTCACCCCGCAGAGTTCGGTGCAGGACGGCTTGGGCATGTTTGGCGGAGGTGTAACCCGAGCCGTTGTCGTAGGCGTGGAAGGCGGCGACGGAGGTGATGGTGACGATGAGGCCGTCGCCCGAGGCGATGAGTTTCGGGAGCAGCGCCTTGGTCGTCCGCAGGGTGCCGAGCACATTGGTTTCCCACATCCAGCGCCAGTCGTCGAGATCGGCGTCGGCCACCGTGGCCAAGCCCTTGGCGCCCCCGGCATTGTTGACCAGGACGTTCGCGCTCTCGACGGCATCGGCGAAGGCCCGGACCGATTCGTCGGAGGTGACATCGAGTTCGAGCGCGGTCCCGCCGATCTCGTCGGCCAGCGCCCGCAGCCGGTCGATCCGGCGGGCGCCCACGTACACGTGGTACCCCTGTTTCGCGAGTTCCCGGGCGGTGGCTTCGCCGATACCCGAGCTGGCCCCGGTGACAACAGCGGTGCGTGTGCTCATGGACCCGATCCTATGATGCGCTCATGGCTATACGGGAAGCGCGCAGTGCGGACGGTACCGGCATCGTCTATCGGGCGGGTGGGCCCGCGCAGGCGCGGCCGCTGGTGCTGGTGCACGGCTGGTCGGCGGATCTGCGCTGCTGGGGGCGGGTGTTCGACGATCTCGCCGCCGATTTCCGGGTGGTGGCTGTCGACCTGCGCGGTCATGGGTATTCCGACGCCCCCGATTCCGGTTACGACGACTCGAAGAACTGGGCCGCCGATATCGCCGCGGTGCTGGCCGCGGAGTCGATCGAATCGGATGCGCTGCTGCTGGGGTGGTCCTACGGCGGGATCGTGATCAGCGACTATCTCGCCGAGTACGGCACGGGCGCGGTGGCCGGTGTCATCTATACCGGGGCGATGGCCAATATCGGTAAGGGGGTGCCGGGCGCCGAGGTGGGGGAATCGATGCAGCAGGCGATCCCGGCGGTGTTCGAGCAGAGCGCGGGCCGGGCGGTGCGTGGTTTCTCCGCGTTCGGGAACGCGAACACCGGGCCGGGGCAGGACAAGGGGCCGGACGCGCAGCGGTTGTTCGGTGCGAGCCTGGCAACCCCGCCGTTCGTGCGCAAGGCGCTCTTCTACCGCTCGGTGGACAACACCGAGACCCTGCGCGGCCTCGATGTTCCGGTGCTGGTCCTGCACGGTTCGGCGGATCCGGTGGTGCCGGTGGCCGACGGCCGCTATATCGCCGAGACCGCTCCGCTGGGCCGGGCCTCGGTCTGGGCGGACGCGCAGCACGGGCTGTTCATCGAGGATCCCGCCCGCTTCGTGGGTGAGGTCCGGGCATTCGCCGCGGAGTGCGGTCGGAAGTCCTGATTGTCCTTGACGAGCATTTTTCCCGATCTGTCCGGATCTGTGGTCGTGGTCTGTGGCTGCATGCCAGGGCCCGGCGAACCTGCCGAATGGGCGAGGTGTGATCACTTTCACGACCGGGGAAGGAGGGGCCGGGCCGGTGCGTTGCACCGTGCAATATGGACATCGTGAGTCATCGCCCGGACCGACGGCCGAACCGTATCGCCGTACTGACGGTGCACACCTCACCACTGGCACAACCCGGTACCGGTGATGCGGGCGGGATGAACGTCTACGTCCTCCAGTCCGCGCTCCAGCTGGCCCAGCGGGGGATCGAGGTCGAGATCTTCACCCGGGCCACCACCTCGGATATGCCCCCGGTGCAGGAGGCAGCGCCCGGGGTGCTGGTACGCAGTGTGGTGGCCGGGCCGTTCGAAGGCCTGGACAAGCACGACCTGCCGACCCAGCTGTGCCCGTTCACCGCCGAGGTGTTGCGCCAGGAGGCCCGGCATCTGCCCGGTTACTACGATCTCGTGCATTCGCACTACTGGCTGTCCGGGCAGGTGGGCTGGCTCGCCCGCGACCGCTGGCGGGTGCCGCTCGTGCATACCGGGCATACCTTGGCAGCGGTGAAGAACGCCGCCCTCGCCGAGGGGGATTCCCCCGAACCGGCGAGCCGCGAGATCGGCGAGAAACAGGTTATCGCCGAAGCCGATCGGCTCACGGCCAACACCGCACGGGAAGCGCGGGATCTGGTGGATCTGTACGGCGCGATGCCCGACCGGGTCGATATCGTGCCGCCGGGCGCGGACCTCACGCAGTACCGGCCGGGTGACCGGGCGGCGGCTCGCGCCGAGCTGGGGCTGGCGGCACACGAGGAGATCGTCGCGTTCGTCGGCCGGATCCAGCCGTTGAAAGCGCCCGACGTCCTGGTGCGCGCGGTCGCCGAGGCGCTGCGTCGGCGACCGGGGCGTCCGTTGCGTGCGCTGATCGTAGGCGGCCCGTCGGGCACCGGCCTGGAGCGGCCCGACGCGCTGATCGAACTGGCCGCCGAACTCGGGATCGCCGACCACGTCACCTTCCTGCCGCCGCAGCCCCCCGCCCGGCTGGTGCAGGTCTACCGGGCCGCCGATCTGGTCGCGGTACCGAGCTACAACGAGTCCTTCGGACTCGTCGCACTGGAAGCTCAGGCGAGCGGGACACCGGTACTGGCGGCCGCCGTCGGCGGGCTCGGGACGGCGGTCCGGCACGAGCACAGCGGGCTGCTGGTCGCCGGGCACCGCACTCCGGACTGGGCCGGCGCGCTGGAGTATCTGCTCGACGATTCGCACCGGTTGCGGCTGCTGGGCGCGCAGGCGGTGACGCACGCGGCCGATTTCTCCTGGGCACACACCGCCGAGAAGCTGCTGCACAGCTATACCGCCGCGTTGACCGGCTACGGTCGCGGTCCGGCTATCCTCGGCGAGAGCCAGGCCAGATCGCGGGCGCTGTGGCGGCGCCGGACGGGAGTGCGCAGATGAGCGAGACATCGGCCACCGCGCGGGTCGTCGAGGAAACACTGCGGGACCGCGAGATCGAGTACACCCACCCCAGCGACGATGTGTTCGTCGCGGTGCTGCCGGGTGAGCGGAAACTGAAGACCAATGTGATGCTGACTCTCGGGGCGCACGGGGTGCGCTTCGAATCGTTCGTCTGCCGCAAACCGGACGAGAATTTCGAAGGGGTTTACAAGTATCTGCTGCGGCGTAATCGCCGCCTCTACGGTGTCGCGTACACGATCGACAAACTGGGCGATATCTATCTCGTCGGCCGCGCCGCCACCCACGCGGTGACCGCCGACGAACTGGACCGGATATTCGGGCAGATCCTCGAGGCGGTGGACGGGGATTTCAACACACTGCTCGAACTCGGCTTCGCCGAATCCATTCGCAAGGAATGGAAGTGGCGGGTCTCGCGCGGTGAATCCTTGAAGAACCTGCGTGCCTTCGAGCATCTGGTCGAATCCGACACTAAGCACTGATCGGCACCGCCCGGCGTGCTCACCCGGATCCGGATCGACAAGGTCGCGGTATCGGTCCCTGGGCTTCTCGACCGGAATCAGTGCGCGCGCCGGTGCGACAGTGCGGAGCTCGGTGGTGCATGGATGACAATCGAAGCCTGCAGATCGGATCTTCGGGAGGCGGCGCGGTGGCGATTCTGGCACTGGATATCGGGGCGACGAAATTTGCCGCGGGGCTGGTGGACGAGGCGGGCCGGGTGGGCGCGGTGCATCGGGTCCCGGTTCCGGACCACGATGTGTGGGAGGTATGCGGCGGACTGCTGCGTGAGGTCGCTGCCGGGGCACCGGTGACGGCGGTCGGGATCGGATCGGCGGGGCCGGTGGATGTTCCGGCCGGGATCACCCGGGCGCTCAATATTCCGCAGTGGCGCGACGGGTTCGCGATCGTCGCTGCCGTCGGGTCGCTGTTCCCCCACGCCACAGTGCGTTTCGCCCTCGACGGTGCGTGTCTGGCGCTGGCCGAACACCATTCGGGTGCGCTGCGCGGACTGCGGAACGGACTGGCGATGACCGTCTCGTCGGGAATCGGCGGCGGCATCCTGGTCGACGGCCGGGTATCGATGGGACGCACCGGCAACGCCGGTCATATCGGTCATCTCGTCGTGCCGGGATGGGATGTGCCGTGCGCGTGCGGGGGTTTCGGTTGTCTGGAAGCGGTGGCGAGCGGGATGTCGTCGGCGCGCTGGGCGCGGACACAGGGCTGGACCGGCGATACCGGGGCGGAACTCGCGTCCGATGCCCGAGCCGGTGACGCGATCGCGGTGGCCGCGCTCGAACGGGCCGGTACCGCACTGGGGACTGCGATCGGCTCCGCGGCCGCGCTGCTCGATGTGGATACGGTCGTGGTCGGCGGCGGTTTCGCAGCCTCGGGAGAACTGCTGTGGGCACCGCTGCGGGCGGCGGCTGCCCGGCATTCGGGCTTGGGTTTCATCCGTGAACTCCGGGTGGAGCGGTCCGGTCTCGCCGAGGGCGCGACGCTGTGCGGCGCGGCCATCCTCGCGGCAGGTCTGCCCGCGGTGTCGTAGCCGACGGTGGGGAGCGGGCCCCGGGGTGCGTGGACCCGGTATGGGGCCATGGCAGGATGGCCGCATGACGAACACCCTCGTTTTGCTGCGCCACGGCGAGAGCGAATGGAACGCCCTGAACCTGTTCACCGGCTGGGTGGATGTGCATCTCACCGACAAGGGCGTCGCCGAGGGTAAACGGGCCGGTGAACTGCTGGCCGAGCACGGCATTCTGCCCGATATCGTCTATACGTCCCTGCTGCGCCGCGCGATCTCGACGGCGAATATCGCGCTGGACGCCGCCGATCGGCACTGGATTCCGGTAGTGCGGGACTGGCGGCTCAACGAACGCCATTACGGCGCGCTGCAGGGCAAGAACAAGGCGCAGATCCGTGACGAGTACGGCGAAGACCAGTTCATGCTGTGGCGGCGCAGCTACGACACGCCGCCGCCCCCGATCGAACTCGACAACGAGTACAGCCAGGCCGGCGATTCGCGCTACGCCGATATCGAGGTCCCGCCTACGGAATGCCTGCTCGACGTGGTCGACCGGATGGTCCCGTACTGGGAATCGACCATCTCGCAGGAACTGCGCGGCGGTAGGACAGTGCTGGTCGCTGCCCACGGGAATTCGCTGCGTGCCCTGGTCAAACATCTGGACCGGATTTCCGACGACGATATCGCCGGACTGAATATCCCGACCGGAATTCCGCTGCGCTACGAATTGGACGACGAGCTGCGTCCGGTGCGTCCCCGGGAATATCTCGATCCGGAGGCCGCGGCCGCCGGGGCGGCCGCCGTCGCGAGTCAGGGCGGTAAGTAGTCCGATCCACAGCGCCGCGACCCGGAATGGGTTGCGGCGCTTTTTCGTACCGGTGCGCGGCACGGATGGAAAGGTCGCGATTCTGTAATCCATCACCGGAATCGGTGGTTTCACTTGTGCGAGAACACGATATTCACCCGCGTTCTCGGAAAGGCCCGTTGCCGACCCGGTCGATTCTCGTTACCCGCCGGTAACGCTGTGTAAGCTCTCGAACGTCCGACCAGTCCGAGAGATGGATCACGACCGATGAAGTTTGTGATACGAGCCAGCGTGGCGATGGCTGCCACTGTGCTGCTGGTGCCGCTCCTCGGCGGTAGCGCCGGGGCGGCGCCGGTGGCCTCCGGTCCCGACGGGGGAGCGGCGGGGGCCCAATGGGCTGCCACCCACGACGGCCCGCAGCAGTACCCCGGTATCGACATCACCTGGGATGTGCCGATCACGATGAGCGACGGCACCGTGCTGAAGGCCAATGTGTACCGGCCCGCCGACGCTGCGTCCCGGCCGATCGACACCCGGCTGCCCGTACTCGTCAATATGACGCCCTATACGAAACTGGTGTCCAACCTCGTCGACCACATGGGATCCATTCCGGGCTTGTCCGACGCGATGTCCCAGCTGGCCCGTGATGTCGATATGACCGGTACTCCGCTGTCCGGTCTGACCGATCTGACCAAGGCACTCGGCGGTGGGGCCTTGCGCAATTTCGCGGTCGACCGTCAGCTGGTGAAGAGCGGCTACGTCCAGGTTGTGGTGGATGTGCGCGGGACCGGTTTCTCCCAGGGCGTCTGGGATATGTTGCGGCAGCGCGAACAGCGCGACACCGTCGAGGTCATCGACTGGGCGTCCCGGCAGCAGTGGGCGGACGGGCAGGTCGGGATGACCGGCATGTCGTATTCCGGGATCAACCAGTTGCAGGCCGCCGAGCAGCATCCGCCCGCGCTGAAGGCCCTCTTCCCGGTAGTGCCCGGCAGCGATCTGGCGCAGGACGTGCTCATGCCCGGCGGCGGTTTCGGCTTCGCCTTCATCCCGTTGTGGATGTCGCTGATCAACGCGACCAAATGGGTACCGGACGTAGCGTCGATGGTGAACGGCACCTTCGATCAGCAGTGGCTGAACGACCGGTTGTCCTCACCGTTCACCTATCTCGACGTGTTCCTGAACGCTTACACCACACCGCGCGTGGAAGATCTCGATCCGCGGTTGCAGGAGATGATCCGGGGCGACAGCCCGGATCGGCAGGCCTGGCTCGGCAATCCGGGACAGATCGACGTCCCGACCTTCGTAACCGGTGGCTGGCACGATCTGTTCACCTATTCCGAATCCCAGATCTACAACGCGATACCGGTGCCACCGGGGCAGAAACAGTTGCTGATGGGCGATACCTATCACATCAACTCCGGTAGCGAATCCGGCAGACCCGGATTGCCGCCGCGTCTGGACGTGTTGCAGCGCGCCTGGTTCGACAAATGGTTGAAGGGCATCGACAACGGTATCGATCAGTACGGTCCGGTGACCCTGCGCCAGCAGGGTGGGGGCTGGGTGACCAAGGCCGGCTTCGGCGAGAGCGCACCGGCTGATCAAGCGGCCGAATACCGTCGTATGTACCTCTCGGCGGCGCCCAGCGGAACGGGCGGGCACAGCGTGCACGACGGTTCGCTCGGGCCGGTCGCCGACAGCTCCGCCCGGGTGACCGTCGCGCCGGGGCTGACCGGACTGTGTTCCAACGACGGGGGGCAGGCGACGGCCGGAGTGGTCGCGGTGATCAATGCCTGCGGCGCCGATTCCCGGATCCAGGAAACCAACGCGCTCACCTTCACCAGCGCGCCGGTGACCGAAGCCGTGGAGGTCTCCGGGCCGATGGCCGTGCACCTGGAGACGGTGCAGGACGCGGCCGACGGCTACTGGTCGGTGACGGTCAACGATGTGGCGCCCGACGGGCAGTCCCGGGTGCTGTCGTCGGGGCAGTTGATGGCTTCCCTGCGGGAGATCGACGATTCGCGCAGCAGCCGATCGGCCAACGGCGACTACACCGACCCCCGGCCCTACACCGCGCTGGAGAAGCGGCGGCTCACGGTGCCCGGGGAGGTGACGACGCTCGATATCGCGGTCCCCGCCATCGAGGCGAAACTGGAACCGGGGCACCGGTTGCGCGTGGATGTCTACGCGGGCAACGCGCCCAAGGGCGTCCCGCCGCTGCCGATGATCATCGACACCGGACTGAAGCCGCAGCACGTACAACTCGATCCGAACCGGCCGAGTTACGTGAATCTGCCGGTGCGGGGCGACCCCGGCTGGTGAACGGCCGCGGCCGGGCGCGACACGAACCCCGTTGTGTCCCAGACGCAATGGGGTTCGTCGGCGTTTCCGGCCCCGGAACACGCCCGAGGTGATCGAAACCTGTCCGCCGCCGAACAATGAGTAAACGCCCGGCGAACACCGAAGTAATCGCCCGTGACCTGCACGAAACTTCACCGACCCCCGGTTTGTTTACCTGTGGTCGACCGTACGATTCTTGATGTGAGCGTTCCCCAGGCCGTACTACTGGCAGTCCTGGCGGCTGTTGTCGGACTGGCCGTCGGTGGACTCGTCATTCCCTATATGAACGCGCGGCAGGCGCAGCGCCGACAGGCCGACTCCGGCCTGACGATGTCGCAGGTTCTCGACCTGATCGTGCTGGCCTCGGAGAGCGGTATCGCCGTGGTGGACGAGTACCGCGATGTCGTCCTGGTCAACCCGCGCGCCGAGGAACTCGGCCTGGTCCGCAACCGGCTGCTCGAAGAGCGGGCCTGGGGGGCGGTGGAGAAAGTTCTGGCGACCGGCGAAACGGCGGAGTTCGATCTCACGGCGGATAAACCGACACCCGGGCGCGGCCGGATCGCGGTGCGTGGATTGGCCCGGCCGCTGTCACCGGAGGAGACCAGCTTCACCGTGCTGTTCGCCGACGACGATTCCGAACAGGCCCGGATGGAAGCCACTCGCCGCGATTTTGTCGCAAATGTGAGCCACGAGCTGAAAACACCGGTCGGGGCGATGAGTCTGCTGGCCGAGGCGCTGCTCGAATCAGCCGACGATCCGGAAGCCGTCCGGCATTTCGGTCAGCGGGTGCTGGCCGAAGCCGGCCGACTCGGGAAAATGGTCACCGAACTGATCGCGCTGTCGCGGCTACAGGGGGCCGAGAAACTCCCCGAACTCGAGGTCGTGGACGTGGACACGGTCGTCAGCCAGGCTGTGGACCGGTCCCGGACTGCGGCCGAGGCCGCCGGGATCACGGTGAGCACCGACCGGCCCAGCGGGCTCGAGGTACTCGGCGACGAAACCCTGCTCATCACCGCGCTGTCGAACCTGGTCGAGAACGCCATCGCCTACTCACCGCGGGGCTCGCACGTATCCGTGAGTAGATCGATGCGCGGCCCCTACGTGGCCATGGCCGTGACCGACCGCGGGATCGGGATCGCCAAGGACGACCAGGAGCGGGTATTCGAACGCTTCTTCCGCTCCGACAAGGCGCGCTCCCGCGCCACCGGCGGTACCGGACTCGGCCTGGCTATCGTGAAACATGTGGCCGCCAACCACAACGGTGAGATCACCCTGTGGAGCAAACTCGGCACCGGTTCGACATTCACCCTGCGTATACCCGCGCATCAGGAGGCAGACGGCACCGCCGTCGCCGGCCCGCCTGTGCTGACCAAAAGAGAAACCAGCCCGCGCCCCTCTGGCCCGGGCCGAACGAACGGTGTGGAGGCACGCAGATGACCAGTGTGTTGATCGTCGAGGACGAGGAGTCGCTGGCCGATCCGCTCGCCTTCCTCCTGCGCAAGGAAGGTTTCGAGGTCACGGTCGCCGGAGACGGACCCTCGGCGCTCGCCGAATTCGACCGGTCCGGCGCCGATATCGTCCTGCTCGACCTGATGCTGCCCGGTATGAGCGGCACCGATGTCTGCAAACAGCTGCGGACCCGCAGCGGGGTGCCGGTCATCATGGTGACCGCGCGCGACAGTGAGATCGACAAGGTCGTGGGGCTCGAACTCGGTGCCGACGACTACGTGACCAAGCCGTATTCGGCGCGGGAGCTGATTGCCCGGATCCGGGCCGTACTGCGCCGCGGCGCCGGTGACGAACTGGACTCCAGCAGCGAGAACGGGGTGCTGGAGGCCGGACCGGTACGGATGGACGTGGACCGGCACACGGTGCTGGTGAACGGTCAGCCGGTGACGCTGCCGCTGAAAGAATTCGACCTGCTGGAGTATCTGCTCCGTAATTCGGGTCGGGTGCTCACCCGCGGTCAGCTCATCGACCGGGTGTGGGGCGCTGACTATGTCGGCGACACCAAAACCCTCGATGTGCACGTGAAGCGGTTGCGGTCCAAGATCGAGGCCGACCCGGCGCGGCCCGAGCACCTGGTGACCGTCCGGGGCCTGGGATACAAGCTGGAAGCCTGAACGTCCCCGGCTCAGGGGAAGTGGATCCAGACCGCGCCGACCGGTGTATCCGTGCGGTGCAGCGGTGCCCAGCCGAGACCGTCCTCTTGGGCGCAGTCGTAGAACGGCACTGCTGCGCCGTCGCCCCGGCAGACGATACTGCGGTGGGTGCCGTGCGGGCTGAGCACGAGATGTCTCCCGGCGTCGCGGGCCGCCAGCGCGTTCGGATCACCGAGTGGGATGAACGCGGCGGTCCGATCGGAGAACTGGTGCGGGTCGGCGGCGGGTTCGGCGCCCACACTGCCGGCTGTCGCGGTGCAGGCGAGGCCGATGAATATCAGAGCCGCCGTACCGGCCGGCCATCGCGTCCAGGGGCTCCGCGTCATGCTGTGCTCCCGTTATCGCAGATCGAGTCCGATTACTCGAGTGGGTCGTGCGGACTGCTCGTTCTCGCGGGCCTTACGCAGCGCTCGGGTGGTCGCGGGATGTTCCGCCCCGACCCCGGTACCGGCCCGGTACTGCAACTGCCGCTCGAGTTCCTGGTAAGCGGGTTTTCCGATCAGCTCGATCAGTTCGGAGCGGTAGGACTGCCAGACCGGGCGCTCGCCGATATGGGCATCGGGTGACCCGGAGCAGTACCAGTCCAGATCGATCCCGCCCGGACCCCACCCGCGCCGGTCGTATTCGGTGATCACGGTCCGCAGGATCTGCACGCCGTCGGGCCGGTCCACCCAGTCCTGGGTGCGGCGGATCGGCAGTTGCCAGCACACATCCGGTTTGACCGTATGCGGTTCCACGCCCCGGTGCGCGGCCATGATGTGCAACGCGCACCCGGCGCCACCCGGAAAATCCGGGCGGTTCAGGAAAATGCACGCACCATCGACCCGGCGGGTGCGTTCGGCGGATTCACCGTCCAGCTCGTCGGTCTCCAGATAGGTCTTACGGGTGATCTTGCCGTGCTCGTTGCGGGCCTCGTCCATCAACTGCCATTCCTCGGCGGTGAGCAACTTCACCGCTTTGCGGAGGCGCTTGCGATCGTCGTCGTCGGACAGGAAGGCGCCATGTGTGCAACAGCCGGAATCGGGCTGTTCGGCCAGGATGCCCTGGCAGGCGGGGGTGCCGAAAACGCAGGTCCAATGCGACGTCAGCCAGGTGAGATCCGCGGCGATCAGATGTTCGTCATCGGCGGGATCGACGAACTCGAGCCACTCGCGTGGGAAGTCGAGTGGTACTTCCCGGCTCGGCCGCATCTTCGGCATCGGAAGATCGGTCGGAGCGGGGACGGAGTCGTTCGCGGCTGCGCCTGACGTCACAACCCTCAACGCTAACACCACAACCGGGTCGCCTGGTGTTCAGGTGCACCAAGTACCGTGTCCGTGTGCGTCTAGGTGTCCTCGATGTCGGAAGCAACACCGTTCACCTGCTGGTGGTGGACGCGCATCGGGGTGGCCACCCCATGCCGATGAGCTCCACGAAGGAGTCGTTGCGGCTGTCGGAGAGCCTGGACGACGTGGGCCGGATCACCGCGATGGGCGAGCGGAAACTCGTCGATACGGTCGCCGACCTCGCGAGTCTGGCCGCCACCTCGGGCTGTTCAGAACTGATGGCGTTCGCGACCTCGGCGGTGCGCGAGGCGACGAACTCCGACCAGGTATTGGGTCGGGTGCGCGCCGAGACCGGGGTGGATCTGCGGGTGCTGTCCGGGGTGGACGAGGCGCGGCTGACCTTCCTGGCGGTGCGCCGCTGGTACGGCTGGAGCGCCGGCCGGATCATCAACCTCGATATCGGCGGCGGTTCCCTCGAGATCAGCAGCGGAGTGGACGAGGAACCCGAGGTCGCGCTGTCCTTGCAACTGGGCGCCGGGCGGTTGACCCGGAAATGGTTACCGGAAGATCCGCCGAGCAAACGCCGTATCGGGATCCTCCGTGACTGGCTCGCCGCCGAGATGGTCGATCCCGCCAAACAGATCGCCGAGACGGGTAGGCCCGATCTGGCGGTGGGCACATCCAAAACCTTCCGCTCGCTGGCCCGGCTCACCGGCGCCGCGCCTTCGGGCGCCGGACCCCGGGCCCGCCGGACCCTCACCAGTTCGGGACTGCGTCAGCTGATCGCGTTCATCTCCCGGATGACCGCCTCCGATCGCGCCGAACTGGAGGGAGTCAGCGCCGACCGGTCCCAGCAATTGGTGGCGGGAGCGCTCGTGGCCGAGGCGGCCATGCGCGCGCTTTCCCTGGATACGCTGGAAATTTGTCCGTGGGCGCTGCGCGAAGGACTGATCCTGCGCAAACTGGATACCGATATGGATGGTGGACCTCTGACTACGAACGCACCGAGCGCGGCGACCGGCAACGGTTCGACGCCCGGCGGCAAGACGTCGGCGGGCCCGATCGAAACGGTGCCTTCATGAGCAGGAACTCCAATCAACTGTCGGTAGCAGAGCTGCTCGCCCGCAACGGTCAGCAGCCGGCCTCCAGCGGCGGCAGGCGGCGGCGCGGTGGCCGCGGGCTCTCGGTCGACGATCTGTCCGGTGATATCCCGGCCGTCGAACGCAACGGTTCCGCCCACGCGGCTCCTGACGAAGCCGACGCGGCGTACGCCGCGGAAGATCCCGCGGCCTACGCCGCGGAAGCGGGCGACCCGGCCGGTAACGACTTCGGCGTGCCAGGCGGCAGCGACTACGGCGCGCAAAGCTATGCGGGCGAGCAGGTCTCCTATGCCGCCCCGGATCCGAACAATTCGCCCATGTCGGGTCCGATCACCGTCTACAACCCGCTCGAGCCGTACCAGGCGGGACCCGCCGGTGCCGGTGCTCCCGCGCGGTTGGGTGATCCGGATTCGTTCGCGGACGGCCGCGACCAGTTACCGCCCGCGGAGGAGTCGCGCCGCAGCGGCCGGCGGCGCCGGCCGGATCCGGACGACGATCTCGCCGCGGAGGCCGATTACGCGAACGAGACGCCGGACCCGTCCTGGGAGACCGATCCGGCGACTCCCGGCGGCGGGCGCGCCGCGCGCCGACGTGCGGCGGAAGCCGCCGAAGCCGCCGCCGTGGCCGATTCCGTCCCCGAACCGGAGGCGGCGGCGGACTACGGCCTCCCGGCGGGGCCCGCTGATTTCGGCCGCACGCCCCTACCATCGGGGATCCCGGATTTCGGCGGGCCGGACGCAGGTCCCTCGTGGCCAGGTCAGGGATTCGACGGTCCGCCCCGATTGGGCCCGCCCGACGCCGCCCCACCCACCGAGGCATGGCAGACGCACCCCGACGATTCGCGGCCGAAGCTCGAGCGCCGCCGCCGCGGTGAACGTCCGCTGCCCGAGCCGGCCTCCTGGCAGGAATCGCCCGAGGCGGGAAACGGAGATCAACACACCGTCGCCTGGTCGCCGACCGACCAAGGTATGCGGTTGCACGCGGGCCTGCAGGGGCTGGAGCCGCCCCAGCACGAGACTCCCGACCACGGCGAATTCCGCGCCCCCGGGCCCAGGAACGGCCGACCGGTGCCGCCCGCGCCCGGGATGCCGGCACTGGATTTCGGCCCGGACCAGGGTTTCCATCCAGACCAGAGATTCGGTCCCGACCCCGGATTCGGACAGGATCCAGGTTTCGGTCCCGGTCCGGACTTCGGTCCGGACCCGGGCTTTGCGAAGACCGACATCTTCGCCACCGATGCACACGGCCCCATGCGGCCGCACCCGCACCCCGTACCGCCCGGTGAACAATTCGAAACCGGGGATTTCGAACCGGAATACGATCCCGACGCCGACGACTACGACCACCCCGAGGACACCCCGGACGACGAGAACCGCCTGGGCCGTGCGCGTTCGGCGCTGAGCGACAGATTCGGCGCGGCCGGTGGGAAATTCGCCGCCACCAAGGCCAGGCTGGGGGCCGCCGCACGCACTCCCGATCGCGAGACCACCGACGATCCGCGCAAACAATGGATGATCCTCGGCGCGCAGAGCGTGGGCTCGGCGATCGCCGGAATGCTGGCTTTCAAGGGTTTCGAGATGTTATGGGAGGCGCAGCCGCTCGCCGCGCTCGCGCTCGCCGTCGTGGTCATCCTCGGGCTCGTCGCGCTGGTGCGGATCCTGCGGCGCGGCGACGATATGTTCAGTACCGTGATCGCTGTGGTCGTCGGTGTGTTCGTCACACTGGGGCCGCTGGCATTTCTACTCAGTACGGGCTGAGCGAGGCAGGCGATGGCAGGCATTTCTCCCGCGGCCGGCCCGCTGGACGACGGACGGCGCAGCGGAATCAAAGTAGGGCTCTCGACCGCTTCGGTCTACCCACAGAACACCGAAGCAGCTTTCCGTTATGCGGCCGAACTGGGTTATGACGGTGTCGAATTGATGGTCTGGGCCGAACCGGCCAGCCAGAGCATCACCACTGTGCGCGGATACGCCCGCAAATATGCGATACCGGTACTCGCGGTGCACACGCCGTGCCTGCTCATCTCACAGCGGGTGTGGGGCGCCGACCCGGCCCCGAAACTGGAACGCAGTGTACGGACGGCCGAAGCGCTGGGCGCCGACACCGTGGTTGTGCATCCACCGTTCCGCTGGCAACGCCGCTACTCCGAAGGTTTCGTCGAGCAGGTGGCCGAACTCGAAGAGAGCAGTTCGGTGGCCGTAGCGGTGGAGAACATGTTCCCGATGCGGGCCGACCGCCTCTTCGCCCGCCGGGCCCGCGATATCCAGCGGCTGGAACGCCGTGGCGGGCCGGGGCTTTCGCTGACCGCGTTCAGCCCCACCTACGACCCCACCGACACCGGATTCCGGCACTACACCCTCGACCTGTCGCATACAGCGACCGCCGGCACCGATCCGCTGGCACTGGCCGAACGGATGGGCCCGGGTCTGGTCCACCTGCACCTGGCCGACGGCCGCGGCGCCGCCCATGACGAGCACCTGGTCCCCGGCGAAGGCACTCAACCCTGCGCGCAGGTCTGCGCCGCACTGGTCGGTAACGATTTCACCGGTCACGCGGTGGCCGAGATCAACACCCAGGAAGCCCGCACCACCGCGGCCCGTGCCGCCATGCTGGAACGCACCCTCACCTTCGCCCGAACCCACTTGAATCCGGCGATCACCTCCCGGCCCGACCCCAGCCCCATCGAGACCCGTTGAGCGGTGTCTTCTGGCGCCGCCTGCGGCGCCCCGACCCTTTTCGGTGTCTCGTAGAACTCGACTCCTGGCGTGCTATCGGCATACGAAGATGCCGGTTGGTCGGATCGCCCGATGATCTGTGCCGGTGCCCTACGTGTCCTGACCCCGCGCCGCCGAAAACACCGCCCCCACCGGTCCGCCTGTCACCGTGTGATCGCGCTGTACCAAGATTGACCGGCAGTATGCACCCGCGGAACGGTTACCGGGCCGAGGAGAAGGAGTACCGATGACGACGGAGACGGAACTGAGCGCCGAACGGGAACTGGCGTCCACCGACGCGCCGTTCAGCCAGGTCTGTGCCCTGACCGAACTCGCCGCCGACGAGCCGGGCGACGGGCGCTATCGCGGCGTCATCGACGACATCTGGACAATCGGGCCGAAAGTACACGGCGGAACGATGGTCGCCGGTTCGGCCGCTGCGGCGAGCCGATGGTTGCGCACCATGGAACCGGAGCGCGCGAGTATGGCGCCACTGTCCGGGAGCACCGATTTCCTCGGCGCCCCGGAGCCCGGTGAGGTGCTGTACGACGTGACGGTCCGCAAGGTGGGGCGGCAGATCTGCCTGGTGGATGTGACGCTGGTGCAGCGCGGCCGGCCGCTGGTTCGTACGGCCTTCACGTTCGGGGATCTGGACGGCCCGGACCGGCCGCCGCTCTACGCTCCGGAGCACACCGATCTCCCGGTGGAACCTTCCGCGGACGCCATCGGCTACGAACCGGGCTCGTCGATGGGCCGGATCGTGCACGTGGCGCGGGGGATGGATGCGTTCCTGGACCGCGAATGGGCGCCGTTCACCGAGAACGCTCACGGCGAACCCCGGCTGCGGATGTGGCTGCGCCCGCGACCGGCCGATCAGGCCGATCAGGAGATCGCCTCCTATATCGCCATGATGGCCGCCGATATGTGCCCCCCGGTGCCCACAAACCTGGGCTATTTCGGCTGGTCACCGACGATCCAGATGACTACTTATCTGCGCCGGCGCCCGGCGCCCGGCTGGTTACGGGTCATCGCCACCACACATGAGGTCGGCGGCGGGCTGTTCGACTCGGACCAGATCGTGGTCGACTCCTCGGGCGCACTGGTCGCACAGAGCCGCCAACTGGCATTGCTCCCATCCCCCAAGCAGTGAACTGTGTTTATTTGCCCCGCCTTCGGCGGGGCGGGCGGGGCCCTATTAACCCCGGTTCTTCACTCCTTCGCTCAGTCGCTGCGCTCCTTCGCTTCGTCGCTCCAGAACCGGGGCGGGCCCCGCCTGTGTTCGATTGCCCCGCCTGTGTTTGATTGCCCCGCCTGTGTTTGATTGCCCCGCCTGTGTTTGATTGCCCCGCCTGTGTTTGATTGCCCCGCCTTCGGCGGGGCCCTCGTGACCCCGGTTCTTCACTCCGGCGCTCAGTCGCTGCGCTCCATCGCTCTGTCGCTCCAGAACCGGGGCGGGCCCCGACTGTGTTTGATTGCCCCGCCTGCGGCGGGGCGGTCGGGGCCCTCGTGACCCCGGTTCTTCACTCCGGCGCTCAGTCGCTGCGCTCCATCGCTCTGTCGCTCCAGAACCGGGGCGGGCCCCGACCATGAAGGGTGACCATCCGGAGTGGACGATAGGTGGGGGTGGACGTGAGTTTTTATGACTTGGGTATGCCCACTGCTCTGTAAGTGCTCGATGGTCGCGGATCTCTGCATATCGCAAGCGCTCCAGTAGCTGCCGTCGATCGTTTTTTCTCAGCCGGGGACCTTCCGGGCGAGGAGGCGAACCGGGGGGTGAAGACGGAGGGTGCGCGAGCTGGTGCGCCTCGCGCAGCGAGGGGATCCCACGGCTCCGGACGTGGCGCCGGACGACGCTCTCCGGGGGCCGGATCGTAGGCGCACGGTCGCACCGGTGAGGTCACCCCCGGCCGAACTCGATGCGGACGCTTTCGGAATCGGAATGGATCCGGTGGGCGTGGCGGCAGGTCGCGGGCCTGTGGTGTCCGGTGCCGGAAACAATCGGCCCCCCGGCCCCCGTGGCCATCGGTGGGGCAAGAACAATGGCGCCTATGACACGAATTGCGGTGATCGGTGGCGGCCGGATCGGGGAGGCCCTCATTGCCGGCCTGCTGGAGGCAGGACGGGCCGTCAAGGACTTGGTGGTGGTCGAGACACACGCCGACCGCGCCGAGCTGCTCGCGGATCGGTTCGGGGTCCGGGTGACCGACTCGGTCGACGATGCCGCGATGGGGGCCGATCTGCTGGTGGTCGCGGTGAAACCGGCCGACGTCGACGCCGTGCTCACCGAACTGGGCAAGGCCGATCTGGGCGGGGAACGCGACCAGATCCTGGTCTCGCTGGCGGCCGGGGTGCCGACTGCGCGGTTGGAGGGCAAGCTGCCCGCGGGCTTCCCGGTGGTCCGGGTCATGCCGAACACCCCGATGCTGGTCGGTGCGGGTATGAGCGTGCTGGCGGCGGGTCGCTATGCCAAGGCCGAGCAGTTGGAGTTGGTGACCGAGCTGCTGAGTTCGGTGGGCCAGGTGTGCGTGGTGCCCGAATCGCAGATGGACGCGGTGACCGCGGTCTCGGGATCCGGGCCGGCATATTTCTTCTTGGTGGTCGAGGCGATGGTGGAGGCGGGTGTCGGCCTGGGCCTGACCCGCGATATCGCCGCGCAACTGGTTACCCAGACCATGCTGGGTTCCGCGGCCATGCTCGCGGAGTCGGGGCAGAGCGCGGTCGATCTGCGGGCGGCGGTCACCTCCCCGGCGGGAACCACCGCTGCCGCCCTGCGCGAACTCGAGCGGGCGGGTCTGCGTTCGGCCTTCCAGGAGGCGCTGCACGCGGCCAAACAGCGTTCCGCCGAACAGGGCGCGACCTCGGAATGACCACCTCACGCCCAGCGTGTGAACCTGTTTTCTCACTCCCGTCGCAGTAATCCCACTGGTCCCGCTAAGCTTCAAGGAGCACGTGCGTGTCTGTTCCGCCGGTGGGGAAGCCGGTGGCGCGGACGTGCCGGAGGTCAGTGGTGCGATGATGTCTTCTAACAAGATGTCCGCTAACAGCGGCGGTGGTTCGTCGCCAGGACAATCGATACTCGGCGGCGGTACGCAATTTCTCACCGTCGCCGAGGTGGCGAATTTGATGAGAGTTTCCAAGATGACGGTGTACCGGCTGGTGCACTCGGGAGAGCTACCGGCGGTCCGCGTCGGGAGATCCTTCCGGGTTCACGCCAAGGCGGTGCACGATTATCTGGAAACGTCCTATTTCGATGCCGGGTGAAGGCGGTTACCGGTCTGCGGTAGCGGGCCGGTAACATCAACCCTCGCTGTGTGGGATCGGCGGCGCGCAACCCGGCCTTTCGCCGGTGGTGCGCAGCCGCCGCCTCCAGGGCTGAGATTCAGCCGCGAGCAACCGGGCATTCGACCGGACAGTTGACGTAAAGCGAGCGCGAGACGCGCCGAGGAGAGAACGCGAGGACACCCTATGGGTTCTGTGATCAAGAAGCGCCGCAAGCGCATGTCGAAGAAGAAGCACCGCAAGCTGCTTCGTCGCACCCGCGTGCAGCGGCGCAAACTCGGCAAGTAAGCACAACCGCGCTTCGTCATCGGCGAAACCCGCTACCATTCGGTAGCGGGTTTCTTCGCGTTTCCATCGACTGAAATCGGGGTTAGGTCCTCGTTAAGAAGCCGGGATCCGCTGTTTCGGTCGTTAAGCTGGTGGGCAGTCGGGGCCGCCCCGGTTCTGGAGCGACAGAGCGAGGGAGCGCAGCGACTGATGGCGGAGTGAAGAACCGGGGCGACGAAGGCCCCGGCCGTGCGGCGCCGGAGGCGCCGTCATCGACTCGGAACTACTGAGCGGGGGCTCGATGCTCGAGGTGGAACGGTCCGGTACAGGTGGAAACTGAAGCGAACGGCAGCTATAAGCCCAAAGTCGTGCTGGTGACGGGAGCCAGCCGGTACTTCGGCGGCAATACCGTATGTCGCCTGGTTTCCGACCCCGATATCGAGCGAGTCGTGGCGGTCGACGTACTCACCCCAACGCCACCGCTGCGTCGCCGGATGGGCCGTGCCGAATTCGTGCGCGCCGATATCCGGAACCCATTGATCCGCAAGGTCATCGAGCGTTACCAGGTCGATACCGTCGTGCACACCGCGGTGCTGTCGCAGCCGCCCTCGGGCGGCGGCCGGGCCGCGATGAAGGATATGAACGTTCTCGGCGCGATGCAGCTGTTCGCCGTCTGCCAGAAATCATCGACGGTGCGGCGGGTGGTGTCACGTTCGAGTTCCGGGGTATACGGCGGGAGTGCCAAGGATCCCGCGAAGTTCACGGAGGAGATGAGCGCACGGAGGGCACCGGGCGGATGGTTCGCCCGGGACATGATCGAGATCGAGGGCTTCGCCCGCGGTCTGGCCCGACGCCGTCCCGATACCACTGTGCTCACTTTGCGCCTCGCGCCGATGGTGGGTCCCGGTCTGGGTGCGCGGGCCGGGCAATTGATGCGTTCTCCGATCACCCCGACCGTGCTCGGCCGGGACGCGCGGATGCAGTTCCTCCACGAGGAAGACGCGGTCGCGGCCTTGGTGCATGCCGTCCGGTCCGGCCCGGGCGGCACCTTCAATGTGGCCGGTGACGGCGCCCTCGCACTTTCGCAGGCCGTGCGCCGTTCCGGTCGGGTCGCGATGCCGGTACCCTGGTCGGTGTTCCGCACCGTCGGCCGGACGCTCATGGGTCCGGTGATGCGTGATTTCAGTTCAGAGCAGCTCGATTATTTTCTTTTCGGTTGTGGTCTGGATACGACGCGTATGCGCGGTGAACTCGGGTTCGAACCGCGCTGGACGACGGTACAGGCGTTCGACGACTTCACCGGGGGCGCAGTGTCGCGGCCCGTAGTCGATCCAGCGTGGATCGACGCCGCAGAAAACAAACTGCTCGGCCTCATCGGGGCCGGTACGGGAGCACATACATGAACGACGTCGCCAAAGTCATCAGACTGCAGGACCTCGCTACCGTGCCGCGGCCACGGACCGCCACACGGAGCTGGACCGGTCCTGCCCACCGGCCGGTGACCTCGCTGACCGACCGTCTCACCCCACCCACACCCACCCCGCGCTCGGTCTCCGAACTGATGCGCGACGCCCTCGGCAAGCAGATCGGCCGTACCGCCGAATTCGCCCGCCGCCGCCTCACCGGCGACTACCAGGTCGACGAGTTCGGGTTCGACGAGCATCTGCTCGAATCGGTCCTGCTACCTGCCCTGCGCCCACTCGCCGACAACTGGTTCCGGGTGCAGACCAGCGGGATGGAGAATGTGCCCGAGGTGGGTGGTGCCCTCATCGTGGCCAACCACGCCGGCACGATCCCGATCGACGGGCTCATGCTGCAACTCGCGGTGCACGACCATCACGCCAAACAGCGCGCCCTGCGCCTGCTGGCCGCCGATCTCGTCTTCGAGATGCCGATGCTGGGCACCCTCGCCCGCAAGGCGGGCCATACCCTGGCTTGCCGCCCCGACGCCGAACGACTTCTCAGCGCCGGCGAACTCACCGGAGTGTTCCCGGAGGGCTTCAAAGGCGTCGGTAAGAAGTACGCGGACCGGTACAAACTGCAGCGATTCGGGCGCGGTGGCTTCGTCGCCGCGGCGGTGCGTGTCGGAGTGCCGATCATCCCGTGCTCGATCGTGGGCTCCGAGGAGATCTATCCGAAACTCGCCGACGTCAAGCCGCTGGCCCGGCTCCTCGGCCTGCCCTACTTCCCGGTGACCCCCACGTTCCCGCATCTGGGTCCGCTGGGCGCGATACCGCTGCCCTCGAAGTGGTATATCGAATTCGGCACTCCGATCAGCACCACCGAATACCAGGCCGAGGACGCCGACGACCCGATGCTCATGTTCGAGGTCACCGATCAGGTCCGCGAAACGATCCAGCAGACCCTCTACAAATTACTGATCAAACGCCGCAACGCCTTCATGGGCTGAGTTACCGGCACGGGGCCGGGTCAGCGGCATGCCGGGCCGGCGCATTCGGTCAGTTCGGTGAGGCGGCGGTCGAGAGTGTCGACGATGTCGGCGTGCGCGGCCCGGCCTTCCGGAGTCTTGACGAGGTTGGTCAACTGGTAGGGGTCGGACCGGAGATCGTAGAGTTCGTATTCGCGCGCTTCGATGGGTCGCTCCCGCTCGTACCACCGCACGTAGAGATACCGCTGGGTGCGGACTCCGCTCCACGACGGCATATCCAGCACGTACACGAGCGGGGTCTCGGTGCCGGGGATCTGTTCCTGGGCGATGCCCTCGCGACCGTCGGCGCCCGGTCCACCGTATTCGGCGAGGAAATCGGTGCGCCACCGGGCGTCACCCCGGAGTACGCCGGTGAGTGAGCTGCCGTCCACGCGGTCGGGAACCGGTACTCCGGCCCAGTCGAGGATGGTCGGTGCGAGGTCGATCGACAACGCCATGGCATCGCTGCGGCCCGGCTCGACAGTGGGCCCGGATACGGCGAGCGGCACCCGCATCGATTCCTCGTAGGGCGCCATCTTCTGAGTGAGCCGGTGAGCACCCAGGCTGTAGCCGTTGTCGGAGGTGAATATGAGGTAGGTGTTGTCCAGTTCGCCGGTGCGCGCGAGGGTTTCGACAATTCCGGCCACCATCTCGTCCAGTGATTTCAGTGCGCCGAGCCGGTTCGTGTAGTCGATATCGTTGGTCGCGGCGATGGTCGCCGCCCGCGGTGCTGCCGTATCGACCAGCCACGACGGTTTATCCGATACGTCGGGTTCTTGATAGTTCGGTGACCTGGGCGCCGCGGTAGGCCGGGTTTCGGCCAGATGCCGAGGCGCGGGCGGGATCGGGAAGTGCGGCGAGGTGGACGACGCAAGCCAGAAGAACGGCTGCCCGGACTCGGCGGCGTCGGTGATGAACTTCCGGGACTTCGCCCCGACCACATCTGTCTCGTAATCGGCTGGTGCGATGCCGTATTCGACGAAGGTGCCGTTCTCGTTGAGGGTGTAGTTGTAGCCGGAGTACAAGAAATTGTCGACACCGGCATTCCAGTCGTCCCAACCGGGCGGTATGTGGCCGGGGTCGTGCTCGAGGCCGTTGAGGTACTTGCCTGCCATCCCGGTTCTGTAGCCGGCGTTGTGTAGTGCGGTCGCGACGGTATGCGACTCGTTTCCGTTGGCACGGAAGGACTCGAACCCGCCGACGGGCCCGGAGTTGGTGAGCACTCCGGTGTTGTGACCGTATTCACCGGTCAGGATGGAGGCGCGGGCCGCGCAGCAGATCGGCATCGGGGCGAAGCCGTCGGTGAACTCGGTACCGCGATCGCGGATCAACGCCGCGGTACGGGGCATGGCCTGCCAGACCGGGGTGGTGGTGGCGTCCAGGTCGTCTGCCAGGATCAGCACCACGTTCGGTCGTGTGTCCGCGTCATCCGGAGCGGCCGAGGCCGCGGACATCCCCGACGCGACCGCGAGCAATACCGCGGCTGCCGCTGTCAGCGATCGACGCGATGGACGGATCGGACGCATCGTTTCTCCTGGACGGTTCGGCGAGGTTGCACATGCGACATGAGGTTTCACATCGACCTCGAACCGGCGAACCACGCCGTGCGAGCCGGCGGCACCGGTCACGATCGCCGAAGGTTTCGTGAAGAAGGTATACCGAGGTTCGTATGCGGCGTAGTTCTGTGCGACCACCGACAGTGCGTGTCGTGGCCGGTTGTCGGAGCCGTGGGCTATCTGAGGCTGCGCCGCCGGGTGACCGCCGCCGCGACCGCCCCGCCGGCGGCGCCGAGGGCCAGCGCGGTGGGCACCCCGATCTTCGCGGCTTTGCGGCCGGTCCGGAAATCGCGGATTTCCCAGCCGCGGGCTTTGGCTACCTCACGCAGGTCGGAATCCGGGTTGATCGCGACCGCGGTGCCGGTGAGCGACAGCATGGGCACGTCATTATGGCTGTCGGAGTAGGCCGTGCAGCGTTTGAGGTTGAGGCCTTCCCGGATGGCCAGGGCACGGACGGCGTGCGCTTTACCGAGGCCGTGCAGAATATCGCCGACCAGGCGGCCGGTGAATTTCCCGTCGACGCTTTCGGCGACGGTGCCGAGGGCCCCGGTCAAACCGAGCCTTTTGGCGATCACCTGCGCGAGTTCGACCGGGGTCGCGGTGACCAGCCAGACCTGCTGTCCGGCATCGAGATGCATCTGTGCCAGCGCCCGGGTACCGGGCCAGATCTTGTCGGCGATGATCTCGTCGTAGATTTCTTCACCGAGAGCAGCGAGTTCTGCGGTGGACCGACCGGCGATGAATTCGAGCGCTTTCTCTTTACCGGTGGCCATATCGGTGCTGCTCTCTTTGCCGGTGATCCGGAACTTGACCTGCTTCCACGCGATATCGACCAGGTCGGCGCTGCGGAAATATTTGCGCGCGGCCAGACCTCGTGCGAAATGCACGATCGAGGCGCCCTGCACCATGGTGTTGTCCACGTCGAAGAACGCCGCCGCCGTGAGGTCACGGGGGATCTCCTGTGGCGGGAGACCGGTGGCCGCCCGCTCGGCGTCCTGTAGGGCGAGGGCGGCGTCCGCGCTGGCCTCACCGGCCACATTGGCGCGGACCTCCTCCTCGCTGGGTCCGAACGGGCTGCGCGATATGCGCGCCAGTTGCTCGGACAGACCCTGCCCGAGCGGGCCCAGATTCCATCGGACCGGAAGCTCCCCGAACCGGCCCGCGATGAACCCGGATTTCCCCACCTTCGATCGTTCCGGCACCAGTACCTCCGCCTGTTCGCGCGAATCACGTCCACACTAATGGGTACTGCGGGGCGAAGCTCATCCACAGGCCGCGCCCGGACGGAGCGAATGCGGCGGTACGTCCGGCCAGAGGTATGCCCGGGGACGTACTACAACCCGTCGCACCCGGTCCGGAAGCGGGTTGAATAGCGGCATGACGAACTCCACGACGCACGAGGTGACCCTGCTGACCCGCGCCGGTTGCGGGATGTGCGAGCGGGCGCTGGAACAGCTGCGCGGGATCTGCGCGGAATTCGGTATCGAGGTCGGCAGGGTGGATGTGGACGCGGTCGCCGCTACCGAGCCGGGCCTGCGCGCCGAATACGGTGACCGGCTACCGGTGGTGCTGCTCGACGGCCGTGAACACAGCTATTTCGATGTCGACGAGACGCGACTGCGGGCCGACCTGAATCGTTGACTGTGTCCGAATTCCGGCGGGGGATCGTACAAGGTGAGGTCGCGACACAAAATGAGTCGAATTTCACCGACTTTGTGCATGGGTTCACAAGCAGTTACGGTGGTGGCACGCGAACCGCAGGCCGGGGCGAGTATCCGGCCGCCGGTAGCAGGTGAATCAACCCGATATCCGACCCCGTCATCGGCGCATGGACCGCAACGGAGGTCGCCGAGCACCCGGGCCTCTTCAGCCCGGACGAGGAGCCGAGGACGTGACAGAGCACCATGAGACGCGCGACGTCTCCGGCGATGCTCCCAACGTCACCACCCGCACACTGCAGAAGGGCATTCCCCAGGCTACGGTGGCGCGGTTGGCCACCTATCTCCGGGTGCTCGCCCTGCTGACCGATGACGGTGTCGCCATCGTATCCAGTGAGGAACTGGCTGTCGCGGCGGGTGTCAATTCGGCCAAACTGCGCAAGGATCTGTCTTTCCTGGGCCCGAACGGAGTTCGCGGCGTGGGCTACGACGTCGCGCGGCTGCGGGCTCGGATCGAAGATGTGCTCGGGCTGTCCGGTGGTCACCGGGTGGTCCTCGTCGGCGCCGGCAATCTGGGACGCGCGCTCGTGGGTTATCGCGGGTTCCGGCGGCGCGGTTTCGCGGTGGTCGGAGTCTTCGACAACGACCCCGAGGTGGTCGGACGCGATGTCGAAGGTCTTCGGGTGCGTGATGCGTCCGGACTCACCGACGGCATCGCAGTGCTGCGCCCGACCATCGCGGTGATCGCGGTACCCGACGACGCCGCCCAGCGGGTGTGCGACGAACTGGTCGCCGCCGGGGTGCAGTCGATCCTGAGCTTCGCGTTGTGCCCGCTGACCGCACCGCCCGGTGTCGAGGTGCGGCGGGTCGACCTCGCGGTGGAAATGCAGATGCTCTCGTTCGAACGGGTCCGCAACGCCGACCTCGAGGAACCCGCCTCTACCTCCTCGGGGGACGATGTGACCACCGGAAATGTGGCGGAGAACGCCACCGAACCGGCGAATGATCCCGCTATGGGCGGCGTTGGAAGCAGTAGTGCCGTGCCGTCCGCCCACCCACTGAACGGTTCCGGCCGGATCGCCCGCCGGATGCCCGCGCATTCGTCGCCGGGTACCGCCGGGCTCTCCCACTGTGCGGCGCAGGCCGCCCAGACGACCTCGCATACGGCAACGGAGCCAACCAGCAAGGGATCGGTGGTCACACCATGAGCGTTCTTCTCGTCGGAATCTCACATCGCAGCGCGCCTGTCGCGATGTTGGAGAAGGTGGCGATCACCGATACCGATCGGCCCAAGCTGATCGACCGCATGCTGGCTTCGAGTCATATCTCCGAAGCGATGATCGTCTCCACCTGTAACCGAGTGGAGATCTATGCGGTGGTCGATGCGTTCCACGGTGGCTTGGCCGATATCGGCGAACTGCTGACGGCGCACTCCGGGCTGCCGATGCCGGAACTGACCCGGCACGCCTACGTCCGATACAGCGAGGCCGCCGCCGAGCATCTGTTCGCAGTAGCCAGCGGCCTGGATTCGATGGTCGTCGGCGAACAGCAGGTGCTCAGCCAGATCCGCAGCGCCTACACCACCGCCGACGCTCAGCAGGCCGTCGGGCGGACCTTGCACGAACTCTCCCAGCAGGCCCTGCGCGTCGGTAAGCGGGTGCATTCGGAGACCGGGATCGACCGGGCCGGTGCCTCGGTGGTGTCGGTGGCTCTGGATCGGGCGACCACGGTCCTCGGACCGCTGGCCGGCCGGACGGCCGCGGTGATCGGCGCCGGTGCGATGGGCGGCCTGTCGGTCGCGCATCTCGCCCGCGCCGGTATCGGGCGGATACTGGTGGTCAACCGCACCATCGAACGTGCCGAACGGCTCGCCGCGACAGCGGAATCCCACGCGGTGGCGGGGCATGCCCTCGAATTGTCCCGGCTCGCCGAGGCGCTGGTGGTCGCCGATGTGGTGGTCACCTGCACCGGAGCGGTGGGGTCGGTGGTCACCCTGGCCGATGCGCACAACGCGCTGTCGGACCGGGAGCGCGGAGTGGGCCGTCCGATGGTGTTCTGCGATCTCGGCCTACCGCGCGATGTGGATCACGCGGTCGCCGGGCTCCCCGGGGTCACCGTGATCGATATCGAGACTCTTCAGCACGACCCGGCCGCCGGTGCCGCTGCCGGTGATACCGCCGCTGCTCGCGCCATCGTCGCCGAGGAACTTGCCAAGTACCTGACCGGACAGCGGATGGCCGAGGTCACACCGACCGTCGCCGCGCTGCGGCAGCGGGCCGCCGAAGTCGTGGAGGCCGAACTGCTGCGGCTGGATTCGCGGTTGCCGCGGCTGGCCGACCCCGAACGCGACGAGGTCGCTCGCACAGTCCGGCGCGTGGTGGACAAACTGCTGCACGCGCCGACAGTGCGCGTCAAACAGCTGGCCAGCACACCGGGCGGGGACAGTTACGCCGAGGCGCTGCGCGAATTGTTCGAACTGAAACCCGGATCGGCCCAGGCGGTCGCGGCTCCCATGGAGATCAGCCGGGCCGAACACAACGGCGCCGGCTGGATGAGCCTGGACGGCGATATCGCCCTGGCCGACGATTTCACACCCGGCAGCCACGAAGACGAACAGGAGCAGTCGACATGACAATCCTGCAGGGCTCGGCCGCCTCCGCGGGCGCCGAGGGTCCCGGAACCGCCGGTCGACGGCCGTGGCGGATCGGCACCCGAGGCAGTCTGCTGGCGCGCACCCAAGCCGGCGATGTGCGCGACGCGTTGATCGAGACCGGGCAACCGGCGGAACTGGTGATCGTCGAAACGCCGGGAGATCTGTCCAGCGATCCGGTCGAGGAGATCGGCGTGGGCGTTTTCACCAGCGCATTGCGTGCCGAACTCGCCGCCGCGAACATCGATATCGCGGTGCACTCCTACAAAGACCTGCCCACCGCGCCCGACGATCGTTTCGTGCTCGCCGCGGTGCCGCTACGCCAGGATCCGCGGGATGCGCTCGTCGCCCGCGACGGCTTGGTGCTCGGTGAGCTACCGCCGGGTGCCGTAGTGGGTACCTCCGCGCCGCGCCGGATAGCGCAGGTGCGCGCGCTCGGCCTGGGCCTCGAGATCCGGCCGCTGCGCGGCAATCTCGACACCCGGCTGCGTCAGGTCGCCGAAGGCGAACTCGACGCTGTCGTGGTCGCCCGCGCCGGGCTGGCCCGGATCGGCCGGTTGGACGCTGTCACCGAGGCGCTGGACCCGGTGCAGATGCTGCCGGCGCCCGCGCAAGGGGCGCTGGCCGTCGAATGCCGCGCCGACGATACAGACTTGATCGAGCTGCTCGCCGTCCTCGACGATCCGGCCACCAGAACGGCCGTCACCGCGGAACGGGCGCTGCTCGCCGAACTCGAGGCGGGCTGCACCGCGCCCGTCGGAGCGATCGCCGAACTCGTCGAATCCTTGGACGACGACGGACGCATCGTCGAGGAGCTGTCGTTGCGCGGCTGTGCCGCCGCGCTCGACGGTTCCGATGTGATACGGGCCTCGACGGTGGGTGCACCGGCCGAGGCCGCCGAACTCGGCCGCGCCCTGGCCCGCGAACTGCTGGAGCTGGGTGCGCACGAGCTACTCGCGGCCGAACCCGGCATCGCGGAACCGGATCTCGCGAGAGCCGGGAACAACACCACCCCGGTGGGAACGAGCACCGCCGCAGCGCGATCGGGCGGCACCGCCGCGGAACCGAGCGCGGCTGCCGCGGGAACGAGCACCGCCACGGACTTCACCGAACCCAGTCCAATGGAGAACAACCGATGAGTCGAGCCAGCAAGAAGCATCCGGGGCGGATCCTGTTCGTCGGATCGGGCCCGGGGGACCCGGCATTGCTGACCACCCGATCACGCGAAGTGTTGTGCCGGGCCACCCTCGCGTTCACCGATCCCGATGTGGACGCCGGCGTGCTCGCCCTGATCGGCACCGAGGTCGAACCGGAACCGGACGGCGAGCGCCCGGTGGATGTCCGGCCCGCGCTCGGCGATCCCGCCGAAGTCGCCAAAACCCTGGTCGCCGAGGCGAAAGCCGGCCACGACGTGGTGCGGGTGGTCTCCGGTGACCCGCTCACCACCGACGCGGTCATCGCCGAGGTCACCGCGGTCACCCGCTCGCATATCGTGTTCGAGGTGCTGCCCGGGCTGCCCTCGGGTTCGGCCGTGCCGAGCTACGCCGGTATCGCGCTGGGCTCCGGTCACACCGAAGCCGATGTGCGCGGCGAAGTCGACTGGCCCGCCCTCGCCGCCGCGCCCGGACCGCTGGTGTTGCACGCCACCTCCGGGCATCTGGCCGAAACCGCCAGTGCCCTGGTGGAACACGGTATGGCGCCGCAGACCCCGGTCGCGGTCACCGTGCGCGGCACCACCCGTCAGCAGCGCACCATCGAAGCCACCCTGGCCACGTTGAACAGTGCTGCCTCCGAATTGGTCGGCCCGCTGGTGGTCACCATCGGTAAGGCGGTCGCGCAGCGATCGAAGATGTCGTGGTGGGAATCGCGGGCGCTCTACGGCTGGACCGTGCTGGTGCCCCGCACCAAGGACCAGGCCGGCGAAATGAGTGAACGGCTGGTCACCCACGGCGCCATCCCCAAAGAAGTGCCGACCATCGCGGTGGAACCGCCGCGTAGTCCCGCGCAGATGGAACGTGCGGTCAAGGGCTTGGTCGACGGCCGCTACCAGTGGGTGGTCTTCACCTCCACCAACGCGGTCCGCGCGGTCTGGGAGAAGTTCGCCGAGTTCGGTCTCGACGCGCGCGCGTTCTCCGGTGTGAAGATCGCCTGTGTCGGCGAAGCCACCGCCGAGCGGGTGCGAGCCTTCGGTATCAACCCGGAACTGCTGCCCAGCGGGGAACAGTCCTCGCTCGGTCTGCTGGCCGATTTCCCGCCCTACGACGACGTTTTCGACCCGGTGAACCGGGTGCTGCTGCCGCGCGCCGATATCGCCACCGAAACTCTCGCCGAAGGCCTGCGCGAACGCGGCTGGGAGATCGACGATGTCACGGCCTACCGCACGGTGCGTGCCTCTCCGCCGCCGGCGGAAACCCGCGAGATGATCAAAACCGGCGGATTCGACGCGGTGCTGTTCACCTCCAGCTCCACGGTCCGCAACCTGGTCGGTATCGCCGGGAAGCCGCACACGCGCACGATCGTGGCCTGCATCGGCCCGAAGACGGCCGAGACGGCCGTAGAGTTCGGGCTGCGGGTCGATGTGCAGCCGGAGGTCGCGCAGGTGGGTCCGCTCGTGGAAGCACTCGCCGAACACGCGGCCCGGCTCCGGGCTGAGGGGTTGCTGCCGCCGCCGCGGAAGAAGAGCCGACGCAGCAGGTAACTGTTTTTCCGCGGCGCCGGCGGCGCCGCGGGTCGAGGCCCCCGGGAGTCCCGCCCCTGCGCGAGCGGGGGCACCATCCCCTCGCTGACCGGCCCGCCTAGACTCCACACTATGAGCGGTATCGAACGTCCGCGGCGACTCCGGCGGACGCCCGCGTTGCGGCGGCTGGTGGCCGAGACCAGTCTGGAGCCGCGGCATCTGGTGTTGCCGATGTTCGTGGCGGACGGGTTGTCCGAACCTCGGGAGATCTCTTCGATGCCGGGGGTGTTCCAGCATTCGCTGGATTCGCTGCGCAAAGCCGGCGCCGAGGCCGTCGCGGCCGGTGTGGGTGGGTTGATGTTGTTCGGGGTCCCGAAGGCCGAGGACAAGGATCCGGTGGGCAGCGGGGCGACCGACCCGGAGGGCATTCTGAACCGGGGGTTGCGGGCGTTGGTGGCCGAGGTGGGGGATTCCACCGTGGTGATGGCCGATACGTGTCTCGACGAGTTCACCGATCACGGGCACTGCGGAGTGCTCGACAGCTCGGGCGCGGTGGACAACGACGCCACGCTGGAGCGGTACATGGAGATGGCGCTGGCGCAGGCCGAGGCCGGCGCCGATCTGCTCGGGACGAGCGGGATGATGGACGGCCAGGTGGGCGCCATCCGGGAGGCGCTGGACGAGGCGGGCCGGACCGATACCGCGATTCTCGCCTACGCGGCGAAGTACGCGTCGGCGTTCTACGGCCCGTTCCGGGAAGCGGTGGCCTCCTCGCTACAGGGCGATCGCCGCACCTATCAACAGGACGCGGCCAATCGCCGGGAGTCGATCCGGGAATTGGAACTGGACCTGGAACAGGGCGCCGATATCGTCATGGTGAAACCCGCGATGTCGTATCTCGATATTCTGCGCGAGGTGGCCGATCGTTCCCCGGTTCCCGTTGCGGCCTATCAGATCTCGGGCGAGTACTCGATGATCACGGCGGCGGCCGAACGCGGCTGGATCGATCGTCGCGGTGCCGTACTGGAATCGCTGACCGGGATCCGTCGCGCGGGCGCGGATATCGTCGCGACCTATTGGGCGACGGAGGCGGCGCTCTGGCTGTCATGACCCCGCCGGTGGATATCAGCACCGCGCGGCAACTGTGGTGGGGCGTAATCGGTTTGGGTGTGGGCCGGTTGTTCGTATCCCTGGCCGATACGCTGACCGACCGCGAGCGGTTCAGCGCGGAGTTCCGGGAGCGGATGCAATCCGCCGACCCTCAGATCACTCCAGCGATGGTCGATCTGCTGGTGACGGTGGGAGCGGTCCTGGGGGTGATTCTCGGGCTGGCGGTGGCCGCGCTGGGGGTGCTGGTGGTGCATCAGCTCGGCAGAGGAAAGCTGTGGGCGCGGACCTTGCTGACCTTTGTCGGGGTGTGGCTGGTGATCACCGGGGTCGCCGCGTTGTTCTCCATCGGAGTCGTGGAAGGTGTGGGGCCGCTGCTGTCGGGCGCGGCGTCCATCGTGCAGGCGGTGCTGGCCGGTGGCGCGATTTTTCTCTGTCAGCGGTCGGAGGCGGCGAAATGGTTCCTGCCCCCGCGTGGGCCAGGCGGGCCCGGAAACTCGTGACCCCGAACCAGGCCTTTCGACCTGGGCGTCGACAGCGGCACCGACCAGGCGGCGCGCTCAGATAACGAACGTGGAGTTTGTTCCCGGTATTCCGCCATGTATGGTGAGGGCTGTCACAGAGGACATGCCAACCGGCGGCCTCGGGTACCCGGCCAGTAGGGCGGAGACTCCACCGTCCGGGGATCGGAGGCGACGATGCGAGTGGTGATCCAACAGCCACAGAGTATTCGGCGGGACATGCTCGTACTGACTCTCATGGTCCTGTTCGGTGTTCTCACCGTCGCGGTTCTGCTGATTCCCGGCGTCATCGGCTGATACGAGTGGTGCTCGCTTCCGGCCGGTTCTTCCATGCCTGATCGAGTGGATACCGCCGAGGCGGCGGACGAGGTTCTTTTCTCCGAGCCAGGGGCGCGCTGGCGCGCAGTCGCCTACGGCCCACTGTTCTGTGTGTTGCTCTTGATCGCCGAGGTCGCGGTCGGAGCTACGCCGCACTGGTTCGTGCTGCTGTTCTGCGCAATATTGATCAGCGGTTTCGCGGTTCTACAGGTGTATGCCGCCCGTACCCACGCCAGTGTCGAGCTCACGGGCAGTTTCCTGCGTAACGGTCCCGAAACGACACCGGTCCGGTCCATCGCCGCGGTTTTGCCGGTGGATGCCGATGAACCCTGGGAGGACGGCCGGGCTCTCGGTGAGCTGACCGGTGTCCCGCGGCGGCGTACCGCGATCGGGCTGCGGCGTATCGATGGTGAGTTGGTACGTACCTGGGCGAAGGACCATCGTGCGTTGCGGGCGGCGTTGAACCAGGTGGTCACCGCATCCGGGACAGATCGTGATTCCGGACCGGGCACCGGTCGCGACGATTGATTATCGGGTCCCGCGCGGGCACCATCGGGTGAGCACATTCGAGTCGCCATCGATCCGAGGAGACCTGTGAACCGTTCGCTCGTGGTACCGGCCGCGGATATCGCGGCAGCGGTCCTCGCGCTCGCGTTGGCCGCGCTCTGCTGGAATCTCGGGGTGCAGAACACCGATTTCCCGGCGACCGGTGAGGTCCCGGCGTATACGGCGACCCGCTACGTGGGGCCCTGGCTGTTTCTCGCGATGCTGCTGGTCGCAGGTGCCGGTACGGCTGTTATCGATGGTGTGGCCCGGGTCTTCCGCACGCCCGGGCGTTCCTGAATCGCCCGGTCAGCGCCACTGCTGGTAGATATCGAACACCCGGCCGTGCGCGGCACCGGGGACATGGAAGAACACCAGGACCGACCCGCCGTTGTCCGCCGATTCCAGGATCACCTGGCGCAGTGAGGCGCGGACGCCGCCGTTCTCATCGCGGTAGAGGCGGGTATCGCTGTCGAGTCCCGCGCCGATCCGCGAGGGCGGAATCGTATGGTCCACCAGCGCCGGAATCGGGCCCTGGGCCAGTGCCGCGGTTTCGGGCTGACTCAGCCGTACTCCGCCGCGGGCATTGTCGGGGTCCAGGACCGGCTCGACAGCCGCCGCCGTCCCCGCGCCGAGTCCGGTTGCCAGGATTCCGAAGGCGACCGAGGCCAGCGACAGAGCCGCAGTACTCGAGGCAATACGCAAAACGACCTCCTGGCCGGTGATCCGCTGTTGATCCGACGCAGACAGACCTTACGCACTCGGGCCGTTACCCGGCTGTATTTGGCTCGGTAAGTGTCGACTCAGCGGTGTATGTCACGTATGCGCACCCTGTCGTCGACGTCGCCGCGGCGGGCTGCCAAACTGGAGGCCGTGAGTTCTCTGCGCGTGGCCGGTACGGCAGTGCCGGCCTCCAGTCAGCTTTTCCAGCGAGCCGAAGCGGTTGTTCCCGGTGGGGTCAATTCCCCGGTGCGGGCCTTCGGTTCGGTGGGCGGCACGCCGAGGTTCATCACATCCGCCCAGGGCTGTCGACTCACCGACGCCGACGGTAACGAGTACGTCGATCTGGTGTGCTCATGGGGACCGATGATTCTCGGGCACGCCCATCCGGCGGTGGTGGAGGCGGTCCGTGAGGTCGCTGGGTCCGGGCTGTCCTTCGGGGCGCCGACACCGGGCGAGGTCGAGTTGGCCGAGCTCATCGTCGAGCGGGTGGCGCCGGTGCAGAAGGTGCGGCTGGTGAATTCCGGTACCGAGGCGACCATGAGCGCGGTCCGGCTGGCGCGCGGCTACACGGGACGCGCCAAGATCATCAAATTCGCCGGGTGCTATCACGGTCATGTCGATGCCCTGCTGGCCGATGCCGGCTCCGGAGTCGCCACGTTCGCGCTGCCGACCTCCCCCGGCGTCACCGGAGCGCAGGCCGCCGACACGATCGTGGTGCCGTACAACGATCTGGACGCAGTACGCGCCGCCTTCGAAGCGAACCCGGGCGAGATCGCCGCGGTGATCACCGAGGCCGCCGCCGGCAATATGGGCGCGGTCGCGCCGCTGCCCGATTTCAATGCCGGGCTGCGCCGGATCACCTCCGATCACGGCACACTGCTGGTCATGGACGAGGTGATGACCGGTTTCCGGGTGAGCGCATCGGGCTGGTACGGACTCGATCCGGTGGCCGCCGACCTCTACACCTTCGGAAAGGTGATGAGTGGCGGGCTGCCCGCGGCGGCCTTCGGTGGCCGGGCCGACGTGATGGACCGGCTGGCGCCGCTGGGGCCGGTGTATCAGGCCGGCACATTGTCCGGAAACCCCGTCGCCGTGGCGGCCGGGCTCGCCACGCTGCGCGCCGCCGACGATGCTGTGTACGCCGCGCTGGACCGCAACAGCGAACGGCTCGGAATTCTGCTCACCGACGCCCTCACCGGCGCGGGGGTGCCACATCGTGTGCAGTTCGCGGGCAATATGGTGAGCGTGTTCTTCGCCGATGAACCGGTACTCGACTACGCCGCCGCCAAGGCGAGCGCGACCTGGCGTTATCCGGCCTTCTTCCACGCGCTGCTCGACGGCGGGGTGTACGCGCCGCCCAGCGCGTTCGAGGCCTGGTTCGTCTCGGCCGCGCTCGACGACGCCGCGTTCGACCGAATCGCCGCAGCCCTGCCCGCCGCCGCCGAAGCGGCCGCGAGCGCCACACCCGAAGGAACTCGCGCGTGAGCAAGCCCGACCCCGAGCGCGTATCCGCCGCCCCGGCCGACCGGGGCACCTCGTCGTCACCCGGCAACCCGGTATCTCCGCCGGATACCGGCGCCGATCTCCCGGCTGCCGGCCCGATCGCCGCTTCCGCGCCGTCGACCGGTACGGCCGATTCCGAAGCGGTCGAAACCATCGTCCACGTCCTGCGCCACGGTGAAGTGCACAACCCGCGCGGCATCCTGTACGGCAGGCTGCCGGGCTTCGGTCTGTCGGTGGCCGGGCGGGCCCAGGCCGGCGCGGTGGCGCGGGCGTTGGCCGACCACGACATCGCCGTGGTCATCGCATCTCCGTTGCAGCGCGCGCAGGAGACGGCCGAACCCATCGCGGGTGAACACGGGCTGATCGTGCGCACCGACGAGAACCTCGTCGAAGCCGGCAACACCTTCGAGGGCCTGCGAGTGTCGGTCGGTGACGGCGCGCTGCGCAAACCCCGGCACTGGTGGAAACTGCGCGATCCGTTCACCCCGTCCTGGGGCGAGCCCTATCTGCAGATCGCCCACCGCATGCTGGCCGCGGTGAACAAGGCCCGGGTGGAGTCGGCCGGTCGTGAGGTGGTGCTGGTCTCGCATCAGTTGCCGGTGTGGACCCTGCGCCGGTTCCTACAGGGGCAGCGCCTCTGGCACGATCCGCGCACTCGGCAGTGCGGTCTGGCCTCGCTCACCTCACTGGTGTACCGGGGTGACACACTCGTCGATATCGTCTACTCCGAGCCCGCGGGCGGTTCGGATCCGACGGTGCACGGCGCATGAACGGTCAGCGCCCGGCGGCGGTAGCGCAGCGTGACCACGCAGGGCGCCCGTTCTTGCGCCAGAAGGCAGAGCGCATGAACGGTCAGCGCCCGGAGGCGGTAGCGCAGCGTGACCACGCAGGGCGCCCGTTCTTGCGCCAGAAGGCAGAGCGCATGAACGGTCAGCGGCCGGAGGCGGTAGCGCAGCGTGACCACGTAGGGCGTCCGTTCTTGCGCGAGCGAAGGCAGAGCGCATGAGACGAGGTGCCGTGGTGTTCGGGTTCCGGCTGTTGCCGGCGCTCGCGGCGCTGCTGTGCCTGACAGTGGTGTCGGCCTGTTCGACCGGTACCGACGCGGTGGCCACCGGTGGCACCTTCGAATTCGTCTCGCCCGGCGGGCAGACCGATATCTTCTACGATCCGCCGTCCGAGCGTGGCACGATCGGCAAGCTCTCGGGTCCGGATCTGATGTCCGACGACGGTAAGAACGTGTCGGTGGACGATTTCCCGGGCCAGGTGGTCGTGGTCAATCTCTGGGGGCAGTGGTGCGGGCCCTGCCGTGGCGAAGCCCCCGCGCTCGAACAGGTCTACGAACAGACCAAGGATCTCGGGGTCGCTTTCCTCGGGATCAACGTCCGGGATTTCCAACAGGACAAAGCACAGGATTTCGTTATCGATAACCACGTCGGTTATCCGTCGATCTACGACCCGTCGATGCGCACACTTCTGGCGCTCGGTGGCAATTTCCCGACCAGTGTCATTCCCACAACTCTGATTTTGGATCGGGACCATCGGGTGGCAGCGGTTTTCCTGCGCGCCCTACTCGCAGAAGATCTTTTACCGGTGGTGCAGCGCATCGCCGCGGAGGGAGCATCATGAGAAGTCTTCGATCCCGAGGCGTACGACGCTACGGGGCGACCCGGCCACCGCGCGGAGTCCGCGCCGAGGTGCTGGTGAAGTCCTCGCTCGGTTCGTGGGAGCTACAGCCCGCGACCCAGCAGCCCGGCAGCGATCGGCGGGTGTCGAGTTCGCGCCCGTCGGGTGGCCGGGGCTCGACCGCGCCGGGCGGGCGTGGCGAAGAGCGCCGTGTGAACAACTCCGAGGGCGAATCGGAGCGTAGTTCGCGTTGACGGTGCTGGCAGGGGTGGGGGAATCGTTTCAGCAGACAGCGGCCACGGGGCCGTTGCTGCTCGCCCTCGGCGCCTGCCTGCTGGCCGGATTGGTGTCGTTCGCCTCGCCGTGTGTGGTGCCGTTGGTGCCGGGGTATCTGTCCTACCTGGCCGGTCTGGTCGGTGCGCAGGCGCCGCCGGTGACCGTGGACCAGGCTCGGCGCGCGCGGTCCGCGACGGCTGCGGGCGGGTCCGCGTCGGCGGTACTCACCGAGCCTGCCGCGCCCGCGGATTCGGTTCCGGTGACGGCCCCCGATTCGGGACGTTTGCGGGTCGCGGGCGCGGCGGGCCTGTTCGTCGCCGGTTTCACAATCGTGTTCGTCCTGGCCACCGCCACGGTTTTCGGGCTCATCCAGACCTTGAACGTCAACCGGGAGTTGTTGCAGCGGCTGGGTGGCGTGGTCACCATCGTGATGGGCCTGGCCTTCCTCGGTCTGATCCCGGCGCTGCAGCGTGATACCCGGATGGAGCCCCGCCGCCTCGCCGGGATCGCGGGGGCGCCGCTGCTCGGGGCCGTGTTCGCGCTCGGCTGGACGCCGTGCCTGGGCCCGACGCTGTCCGGTGTGATGGCGGTGGCCGCCGGTACCGAGGGCACCACCGCCGTGCGCGGGGTGGCCCTGATCGTCGCCTATTGTCTCGGGCTCGGACTACCGTTCGTGATCTTGGCCCTCGGGTCGGCGCGCGCGCTGCGCGGTGTCGGATGGTTGCGGCGTAATTCCCGCCGGATCCAGGTGGTCGGCGGAATTCTGCTGGTCGCGGTGGGGGCGGCCCTGGTGACCGGGGCCTGGGATCAGTTCGTCGGCTGGGTGCGTGATGGATTCGTCGCCGAGGTGACGCTGCCGATATGACCGTGACAGACCATCCCGAGGCGCCTCCGGTCCAGCCGCCCCGGCAGTCCCCGCTCGGCCGCGCTCTCGCCCTGCTACGCAACAGCTGGCGAGCGCTCACCAGTATGCGGACCGCGCTGGTGCTGCTGTTCCTGCTGGCGCTCGCCGCCATCCCCGGCGCGCTGCTGCCACAGCGCAGCCTGAACGAACAGAAGGTCGCGACCTATATCGCGGACCGGCCGGTGCTCGGTGAGTGGATGGACCGGTTCGAGCTGTTCGACGTGTTCTCCAGTTTCTGGTTCACCGCGATCTATGTGCTGCTGTTCATCTCTCTGGTGGGCTGCATCCTGCCGCGGACCGTGGACCACTACCGCGCACTCCGAACCCCACCGGTGCGGGTGCCGCGCAATCTGGCCCGGCTGCCGCACCACCACCGCGTAGTCCTCGACGGCACCCCGGACGAGATCGCCGAGCGGGCTCGGGCCCGCTTGCGCGGCTGGCGTACCGAGACGCGGCCGGGCGAGCGCGACGGTGAGGTCACCCTGTCGGCCGAGAAGGGTTACACCCGCGAACTGGGCAATCTGGTGTTCCATCTGGCCCTGGTCGGGCTCCTGGTCGCTGTCGCGGCCGGGAAGCTTTTCGGGTACGAGGGCAATGTGATCGTCATCGCGAACAACGGGCCCGGTTTCTGCACGACCTCGCCGGCGGTGTTCGATTCGTTCCGCGCCGGGAACGTGAACGACGGAACCGGGATGACCCCGATGTGTGTGAAGGTGAAGAACTTCCGGGCCGACTATCTCGACAACGGGCAGGCCGAGATGTTCACCTCCGATATCTCGTATCAGGAGGGCGCGGATCTGGCGGCCGGTACCTGGCGGGATAAGACCATCAAGGTGAACCATCCGCTGCGGGTCGGCGGAGACCGGGTCTATCTGCAGGGACACGGTTACGCACCGACGTTCACCGTGACCTTCCCGAACGGCGAGAAACGCACCGAAACCGTGCAATGGCAGCCCAACGATATGCAGACCTTCCTCTCCAGCGGAGTGCTGCGCGTCGATCCGCCGGGCGGTATGTTCGCTACCGACGAGCAGCGGCGGCAGAACCAGATCGCGATCGAGGGTCTGTTCGCGCCCACCGCGAGTTTCCACGGTTCGCTGCTCACCTCGGTGTATCCGGAGCTGACCGATCCTGCGGTGGCAGTGGATATCTATCGCGGTGACACCGGTCTGGATACCGGGCGCCCGCAGTCGATCTTCGCGCTGGATCAGGAGATGGTGGCGCAGGGCCGGCTCAGCAAGGAGGCCCGGGTGAATCTGCGGCCGGGGGAGACCACGAAACTGCCGGGTGGGACCGAAGTGCGTTTCGACGGTGCCGAGGAGTTCGTGAACCTGCAGGTTTCGCACGATCCCGCGCAGCAGTGGGTGCTGGTGAGCGCGGTGGTGATGATGGGCGGGCTGCTGGTCTCGCTGCTGGTTTCGCGGAGGCGGGTCTGGCTGCGGGTGACCCCGGAGGGTACCGTGGACCAACGACGCGTCGTAGTAGAGATGGGTGGGCTGGCCCGTACCGATCAGGCCGGCTGGGGCGGCGAGTTCGATCGTCTGCGCCACCGCCTGCTGGACGCGTCCGGCGACTGAACGCCGTCCCAGAACACGCGTGGGCGACCACGCACGGGCAGAAACTGCCCGACGAGCACCACGGTACGAACACGGGAGATGTAACGATGCCGATCGACGACACCCTCGCCGGCTACAGCGACCTCGCCTACAAGACGGCGATCGTCGTGTACGCGCTGGTGCTGGTGCTATTGATCGTGCAATACGCCTCGGCGCGGGTGCGGAAGGTGAGCGAGCGGGAGCTGGTTCCCGCCGGCGGCGTCGCCGCGGGCAGCGCTACCCCGGGCCGGATCGCCGAGGAACCGGCGATTCCGATGTCCGAGCGACTCGGCAACAGCGCGTTCTCGGTGTTGTTCGTGGCGGTTGCCCTGCATGTGGGTTCGATCGTGCTGCGCGGATTCTCGACCGGTCGTTTCCCGCTCGGCAATATGTACGAGTTCGTCGCCATGGCGACCGCGGCCGCCGCAGTGGTCGGTCTGGTGTTCATGCGGGACGCGCGCTATCGGGCGATGTGGGTCTTCCTGCTCGCACCCATGCTGATCCTGATGTTCCTCGCCGGCACGGTGCTCTATACGGACGCCGCCCCGGTGGTGCCGGCACTACGTTCGTTCTGGCTGCCGGTGCACGTCACGATCGTGAGCCTGGGCAGCGGGGTGTTCCTGGTATCGGGTGTGGCGAGTCTGCTGTTCCTCTACCGGCTGCGCCAGCCCGAGGGCGCGGAGTCCGCGAATATCCTGGGTGCGATCGCGGCCCGGCTGCCCGACGCCCGCACCCTGGACCGGCTGGCCTACCGCACCACCATCATCGGTTTCCCGCTCTTCGGCGCCGGAGTCATCCTGGGTGCCATCTGGGCGGAGGCGGCGTGGGGGCGGTTCTGGGGATGGGACCCGAAGGAAACCTGCTCGTTCATCGCCTGGGTGCTCTACGCCGCATATCTGCACGCACGGGCGACCTCGGGCTGGCGGGATACCAAAGCCGCGTGGATCAATGTGGCCGGATTCGTGGCGATGCTGTTCAACCTGTTCATCATCAATCTGGTCGTTTCGGGGCTGCACAGCTACTCCGGGCTGAACTGATCGGGCGGCTATTTCTCCGGCCGTAATGATCGTTACTCTGCCGCAATGCTCGGTTGCTATTGTTCGGTCGAGTTATTTGCTGAACTGTACAAGGCCCGGCCTGCGATTTATCGGGTGTGACCGGTCATTTCCCCTCCATAGCGCGGCGAGCAATGAGGAGAGCGGCAGTGGATTCGGAGAATTTCAGTTCGGATAACGGAGGCGATACCGATTACCGCGCGACACTGGCGGCCGACAACGCGCTCATCTGTGGCCTGGAGCCCGACTCCCTGCTCAGGCTGGTGCGCACCGCGGTAGGGCTGCCTGCCGAGGCGCTGGATCGCCTGGCCGTGGTCGCGGATAAATTGCGGGCCGTGGAAGGGCTGCCGCAATTGGACAGCACGGGTGATTGAACCTGCCCCTCCGGCCGCGGGAAACAACCCGCGGCCGGGCATTATCAGCGTGCGGCGATCAGTGTTCGGTAGATCCCGGATCGCCGTCCCGATGTTTCTGCTGACGCGAGATTCGCCAGAGGAATTCGGGATCGTCATCCGGGCCGAGAACACGCTTTCGGGTCGGTCCCGGAGCGGGCGTGCCGCCCCCGGGGCCGAATGCCTTCCAGCACAGCACCACGATCGCCACGATCGCGATGAGTGCCAACAGGTACATCACGTGGCTCACCTCCTCCACCGAGGTTAGCTCCCGGAACCCCCGACGGGTAAGGGCGGCCGGGGCGCCGGTGGTCCCGTTCCGCCGAGGTCGAGCTCAGCCGCGGTGTGAACGAGCGGCCGAGCTGCCCTGCGGGGTGCGGCTCGGCTACCCGCGTACCGTCGCCTCGGTGGTGAGCGATTCGAGCAACCGCATCACTTCCGATTCGCGGAACCGGCGATGTCCACCCGGAGTGCGCAGCGAACCGAGCCGTCCCGCATGCGCCCAGCGGGTGACGGTCTTGGGGTCTACGTGGAACAGGGTGGCAACCTGGCCCGGGGTCAACAGGTTCTCCTGCACCCCCACGGCGATCGCGGTCATGGCAAACCTTTCTGTTTCGTCACGTCTTCTCATCGGATTCCGACATAGTGGCACTGCGACCCCCGGGTGTTCGAACCACCTACTGTTGGTAAAGCGGAGGTAATGGACAAAACGGATACGCCGTGCGGACGCGCCCGGCGTGTCGCTTACGCTGGTCAGGTGAGTGACGCGAACCCATCCGAGGAACCGACCGGCCCCCGGCCCGGTACATCGCCGGGCCGCCGGCTGGCACGCAACCTGGCGCTCTACACCCTGGCTCGGCTGGTGTCGGTCGCGATACTCACCGCCGTGATCATGGCCGGAGCGGCGGTGGTCTCGGTGGAGATCCCACTGGTCGTCGCCATCCTCTTCGCGATCGTCATCGCGCTGCCGCTCTCGCTCACCCTGTTCAAGGGGCTGCGCGGGAAGGTGAATTCCGATATCGCGGCCGTGGACGAAGGCCGCCGCCGCGACAAGGCGCAATTGCGGGCCCGGCTGCGCGGCGACACCGAGACCGAGGGACCGGAGGATTCGCCCCCGGCCGAGACCGGGACCACGGCCGAGGGCGCGTCGGAACCGGATACGAAGCGGGGGGAACCGGGCAGTTCCGGCGGTCCGGCGTGAAAACGTGTGCGCGCGGCAACCCGCGCGGTTGGGCCGATGAAGCCGTCCGGCTCATCGATGCCGACGCCCAGCGCAGTGCCGACACCCATCTACTGCGCTATCCGCTGCCGGTGGACTGGAATGTTCAGCTCTACCTCAAGGACGAATCCACCCATATCACCGGCAGCCTCAAGCATCGCCTTGCGCGGTCCCTCTTCCTCTACGCCCTCTGCAACGGCTGGATCACCGAGGGCACCACGATCGTGGAGGCGTCCTCGGGTTCGACCGCGGTGAGCGAGGCCTATTTCGCACAGCTGCTCGGCCTGGAGTTCGTGGCGGTGGTTCCGGCCAACACCTCGCCGCAGAAGATCGCTCTCATCGAAGCCCAGGGCGGCCGGTGCCATTACGTCCGGCGCCCACCCGATATGTACAGCGAGGCGGCCCGGCTCGCCGAGGAATGCGGCGGGCACTACCTGGACCAGTTCACCAACGCCGAACGCGCGACGGATTGGCGCGGGAACAACAATATCGCCGAGTCGATCTTCGATCAGCTGACATTGGAGACCAATCCGGTGCCGGAGTGGATCGTCGTGGGCGCCGGCACCGGCGGTACCAGCGCGACCATCGGCCGATACCTGCGCTACCGCCGGTATCCGACCCGGCTGGCCGTCGTCGATCCGGACAATTCCGCGTTCTACGGGGCCTACGAAACCGGTCTGCGCGATTACACGACCGGTATGCCGTCGCGGATCGAAGGGATCGGCCGGCCCCGGATGGAACCCTCGTTCGTGCCGGAGGTGGTGGATCGGATGATCCACGTCCCCGACCCCGCCTCGATCGCGGCGGCCAGATTCGCGAGCAAGGGGCTGGGCCGGCGAGTGGGCGGTTCCACCGGGACCAACTTCTGGGGTGCGTGCGGGCTGATCGCGCAGCTGCTGGCCGACGGTCGCAGCGGCAGTGTCGTGACCCTGCTGTGCGATGGCGGCGAACGGTACGCGGGCACCTATTTCAGCGACGAATGGGTCTCGAGCCAGGGCTGGGACCTGATCGGGCCGACCGCCGCCCTGGAGGAGTTCGTGGCCACCGGCCGATGGCAGGCCTGACGCCGCCGGGGTGGTGAGGACGCGTTCCCCGGGCAGGCAGCGCATACGATGACGTCGGTATGGTTCTCGATCCGGGCCGCGCGCACGGCCGTCCTCCTCTGATTCCGGCGTCCACGGACGAACCGTTCGTGGTGACGCTGCTGGGTCGTATCGCGCTGCGCCGCGACGCCGGCCTGGTGGTGTTGCCGGGGACCCGGGCTCGGTTGCTGCTGGTGGCGCTGGCCCTGCGGCCGGGCCGCAGTCGCAGTGCCGCCGTGCTCATCGAGGAGGTCTGGGGCGGTGACCCGCCGCGCTCGCCGATGAACGCCCTGCACACCCAGGTCTCCCGGTTGCGGGCCGCGCTGCCCGACGGGGTGCTGGCGGCAGGTCCGGCCGGTTACCGGATCGCGCTGCGTCCGGAACAGGTGGACCTGACGGCCGCGCAGCAGTCCGCGCGCCGGGCCGGTGCCGCGTTGACCGCCGGTGACGCGGCGGAAGCATTGGCCGTTGTGGCCCGGGCCCGGGGGCTGTGGTGCGGTGAGCCGGGGACCGACCTCCCCCCGAGCGGGCCGGCAGTGGAACTCGCCGCCGCGGCCGCGGAATGCGCCGGGGCGCTCGACGATATCGAGCGGGCGGCTCGGGCGGCGACCGGTGATCTCGACGGCGCCGCCGAGATCGCTCGGGAACAGGCCAGGCAGCGCCCCGCGGACGAGGCCCGGGCCCGGACGCTGATGCAGTTGCTCGCGACAGCCGGCCGCACCAACGAGGCACTCGACGTTTTCGTCGCACTCCGCACGACCCTGGCCACCGAACTGGGCACCGATCCCGGGGCCGCGATCACCGAACTCAACACCGCGATACTGCAGGGCCGGTTCACCTCTCGTGCGCAACCGGAACTGCCCGGACCGGTTGCGCCGCCACCACCTGCGATCGCCGCCGTCGGGGTACGGGCCGAACCCAACGAATTGCTCGGGCGGGCCGATGATCTCACCGAACTGGCTCGCCTGCTGCGGGTTTCGCGGGTGACGACCGTGCTGGGGCCGGGTGGTGCCGGGAAGACCAGGGTGGCCAACGAACTCGCGGTGCGGGCCTCGGCGACCCAGCCGGTAGTGCTGGTGGAGCTCGCGTCGGTACGACCGGAGGGCACCGGCCGGGCCGCGGCGGTCGATATCGAGACCGCGATAGCAGGGGCGGTGGGTCTGGGGGAAACCGTGCGTGATCGTGCTCTGCCGCAGGTACGCCCGCCCACCGACAGCGGCCGCAAGCTGCGCGATGCGCTCTCGGCCCGCCCGATGCTGCTCGTGCTGGACAACTGCGAACATCTGATCGAGGGTGCGGCCGTGGTGGTGGCCGATCTGGTCGGCCGCTGTCCTCAGCTGACGGTGCTCACCACCAGCAGGTCACCGCTGGCGATCACCGCCGAAACGGTCTTTCCGCTGGCGCCTCTGGCGATCGACCCGGCCGGATCCCCGGCGACCGATCTGTTCGCGGCCCGGGCCCGCGCCGTGCGGCCCTCGGTGCGACTGGATGCGGCGGTCGTGGCACGGTTGTGTCACACGCTGGACGGTCTGCCGCTGGCGATCGAGCTCGCGGCGGCCCGGGTGCGGACCATGAGTGTGGAGGATATCGAGCGTCGGCTCGACCAGCGTTTCGCTCTGTTGCGTTCCGGCGATCGCGCGTCACCGGAACGGCATCGCACGCTACACGCCGTGATCGCCTGGAGCTGGAACCTGCTGGAGCCCGCCGAGCAGATCGCCCTGCGCCGGATGTGTCGCTTCCCCGCGGGTTTCACGCTCGACGCCGCGGAGCTGGTGGCGGGTGGGCCGGAGGTCGGCGATATCGCGACGGCGGTGGACGGGCTGGTCGGGCAATCGCTTCTGACGGTCGTGGAAGACGAAGGCGTCGAGACCGATCCGGGCCTGGGCGTGCGCTATCGGATGCTGGAGACGGTTCGCGAATTCGGCGAGCAGCAGTTGGTCGCCGCGGACAGCGGAACCGGCGCGGAGATCGAACTCGTGGAGTCCCGGATGGCCCGATGGGCGTGCGAATTCGCGGTGGCGCTCGCACAGCGATACCTGGCCGGCGATGAGATCGGACCCGCCCTGCTCATGGTCCCCGAACTGGACAACCTGGTCGCGGTGTTACGCCGGGCCGAGGCGGTCGGGGATCGGCACACCGTGTACGGGGTCTTCCCGGCAGTCTCCATGCGGTGGGTGGCGCAGGGGGCGCACCTGGAGTTGATGGGGTGGATACCGCGGCTGTTGGCGCTGCCGCCGCCGGATCGCGCGTCCGGTACCCACGCGGACCTCTACATGCTCTGTCATGCGATGACCGCGCTGCATCTGGCTTTCATGAGCCGCGGCATCCGTGAGCTGGCGGTGGTGCGGTTCCGGGCTCGTGCGCTGCTGCGGCACGGGACCGGGATGGACGGGGCTCTCCGATTCCTCGGGCAGCTGCTCACCTACCCCGCCGATACGACTCGGATCGCCCGCCTGCTCGCGAACGGGTCACGTTCGGACGACCCACAGATCAGAGTGGTCGCTCTGGTGGCCCGGGCGAATATCTGGGAGAACATGGGCCGGATCTTCGCTTCCCGTCGCGACGCGCGGGCCGCCCGATTGCTCACGACCGAGACGGAGGTGTGGAGCCGGGCGATGGTGGTGCAGCATCTGGGCGCACTGGAAGGCCAGACTGCGCACTACCGCGAGTCGGTCGGCTACTACGAGGAGGCCGCCGAACTGCTGTACCGGATCCGTGCCTACGACGAAAGCCTCGAGATGCGGTCGTTCATGGCGGTCTCGCTGGCCGGTAGCGGGGAGCCGGAATGGGCACGGCGGGAGCTCGCCGCCGCACTGGGGCTGTCCGATTCCGGCGGGGCGGGGTTGGAGTTGATCGACGACCCGACCATCCGCCGCAATCATCGGTTGTCGACGATCGCGGCCGGTCTGGCGGAGATCGAACTCGCCGAAGGCGATATCGATGCGGGTCTGGCCCATTTCCGGCGTGCGGTGGATCTGCTGGGCTGGCCCGGAGACGAATTCACCCCCGGCCCGGGGGCGTTGCTGGTGTGTTCGACGACTGTCGCCGCGCATGTACTGGCCGGGCGGATAGAGGCGGTCGCGGCGCTGATTCCCGAACTGGCCGTCACCGCGCTGGAACGGCTCGGCGTGGTACCCGATCTCCCACAGATCGGCGCGGTGGCCTGTGCGCTGGGCTCGGCACTGCTGGCCCTGGACGAGCATTCCGGGGTAGGGGTCGAACTGCTCGCGCTGGCAACGGTGGCGACGGGCCGGCAGGACTACCCCGTCATGCGGTGGGAGCGGCATCATGAGCTGTGGCGGGAGCGGCTCGGCGGGCTCCGGCTGGACGAGGCCGTGGACAGAGCCCGGCGGTTGCGCCGGAAGGCGGCCGGGGCGCGGATCTTGGAATTGATCGGGACGGTCGGTGCGGAAACGGGCGCGCCGGGCCCGCTCGCTCGGCCTGTGACCGATTGAGCGGGCCCTGGACGCGTCCGAGTCACGCGCGGCGCATATAGGCCCGTACGGTCAGCGGCGCGAACACCGCGACGATCGCGGCGGCGCCGACCAGCGACCAGAGCACGTGTATGCCGATATGTCCGGAGTTCATCAGGTCCCGGCAGGCCCACACCAGATGGGAGACCGGGTTGACGTCGATGAATGCCTGCAGCCAGCCCGGCATTGTCTCCTTGGGAACGAACGCCGGTGAGGCGAAGGTCAATGGGAACATGACCAGCATCGAATAGCCCTGCACCGCCGAGGCCTTGTTGGCGATCACACCGAAGAAGGCCCAGATCCAACTGGTCGCGAAGGAGCAGGCCACGACCAGCAGCACCGCCAGCAGGACACCGGCAGGTTCGGGGCGGTAGCCCATGATGAAACCCATCACCACGGTCAGTACCGAGGCGATGCCGTAACGCACCATATCGGCGGTGAGGGCGCCCGACAGGGCGGCGATCCGGGCTATCGGCAAGGATTTGAAGCGGTCGAAGACCCCTTTCTCCATATCCTCTTTGAGCTGTACACCGGTGACCACCGAGGTCATCACCACGGTCTGCACCAGGATGCCCGGAATGATCACCGGCAGATAACTTTTCACGTCGCCGGAGATGGCCCCGCCGAAGATGTAGGTGAACATGAGGGTGAAGATCACCGGCTGGATCACCACGTCGAACAGTTGCTCGGGGTTGTGCTTGATCTTGAGCAGGCCGCGGTAGGCCAAGGTGAGAGTGTTCTCGAAAGTCTTGCGCAGCCCGATACGGGCGGCCGGTTCCGGAATCCGCGCAGCCGCAACGGGCGGCACGGGTTCGGTCAGTGTCGTGGTCATGCTGCGGTCCGTTCGGTTTCGGTTTCGGTATCGGCGTCGGCCGGGCGGCCGGTGAGGGTCAGGAAGACTTCGTCGAGGCTGGGCTTGGACACGGTGATCTCCTCCACCGCGATATCGAAGTCGCGCAGCCTGATCAGGAGATCGGTGGTGCTGTTCGGATCGGGCAGCGCGGCGGTGAGCCGACCGGCCTCCGGAGTGGCCTGAGCTTCGGTGTCCAATACCTCGGTGATGATCCGGCGGGCGGTTTCGAGCTGCGCGCGGTCGGCGATGGTCAGGTGCAGTGAGGAACCACCGATGGACGCTTTCAGTTCGTCGGCGGTGCCGTCGGCGATCACCCGTCCGTGATCGATCACCGCGATCCGATCGGCCAGCTGGTCGGCCTCGTCCAGATACTGGGTGGTGAGCAGGACGGTGGTGCCGCCCCGCACCAGCCTGCGGATGGTCTCCCACATCTGGGCCCGGGTACGCGGGTCCAGACCGGTGGTCGGTTCGTCGAGGAACAGCAGCGGCGGGGTCGCGATGAGGCCCGCCGCCAGGTCCAGCCGGCGGCGCATTCCGCCGGAGAAGTTCTTCAGCGATTTGTTCGCGGCATCGGTGAGCTCGAATTCCTCGAGTAGTTCGGCGGTCCGCACTCTGGCCGCCGATCGGCTCAGTCCGAGCAGCCGGGAGAAGACCATCAGGTTCTCGGTGGCCGTCAGATCCTCGTCGACCGAGGCGTACTGGCCGGTCACCCCGATGAGCGACCGCACCGCCCCTGGTTCGGCGACGACATCGTGGCCGAAGATCCGGGCACTGCCGGCGTCTGGGCGCAGCAGGGTGGCGAGCATACGGATGGTCGTGGTCTTTCCCGCCCCGTTCGGTCCGAGCACGCCGTAGACCGACCCTTGCGGGACGGTGAGGCTGACCCCGTCGACGGCCCGCTGGGTGCCGAATACTTTGACCAGATCGTTCGCTTCGATCGCGAACGAGGCCGCTGTCGCGTGTTTCGTCATGTCGGCCAGGTTCCTCTTCCCGGCTTGCACGGCTCTTGCGCCGCGATTGCGTCCACCTGTCGTCAATTTTTATTGACATTCGCCGCAGGTGTCAATAAAAATTGACATATGACAGAAGCAACCACGCTGGCCGCGGCGGCGGGCAGCCCGGACCCCGCGGTGGGTCTACGGGCAGTGCTGGCGCTGCGCAGACTCCTCGAGCGGCTCGAAGCGATCCAGGTGAGCAATGCCCGCGACCAGGGCTGGTCGTGGCAAGCCATCGCCGACGCACTCGAGGTCAGTAAACAGGCGGTCCATCAGAAATACACTCGCAGAGGCAGGGGTCGATAGATGTTCGAGAAATTTTCCGGGAACGCGCGCATGGCGGTTGTCGCGGCACAGGAACAGGCGCGCGAGTTGCATTCGCCGGAGATCCGGGTCGAGCACCTCCTGCTCGGACTGCTCGAAAAAGGCGAACCACGGCGCCGATGGAATCGCCGAATTGCGCGGTGAGGCACACACTTGTCCTCGACAAGGCGGCGTGAGCCGGACAGTCCGCCGGCCCCCGGGCAGCGCCGGAGCCGCTGTCCGGGCGAGCCCAAAAGACCCTCGTATGCGGCATGCCGCGGCCTCATGTGCTTAGCATGACGATATGCAGCTTGCTCTCCGGTTGATCGGCACCGCCTTCGCCATCTGGCTGGCCGCCCTATGGGTCGGCAACATCGAGATCGTCTCGCCACCCGACCAGGGCAACGGCGCGAAAATCGTGGTCCTGATCGCGATCGCGGTGGTTTTCACAGTGGTGAACGCCTTCGTCAAACCCTTCGTGAAATTGCTGTCACTACCGCTGGTCATTGTGACTCTCGGCCTGTTCCTGCTGGTCATCAATGCCCTCATGCTGTGGCTCACCGCCTGGATCACCGAGGCCACCGACTACGGTTTGCGGATCGACGGATTCTGGGCGGCCTTCCTGGGCGCCATCATCGTCACGATCGTCAATTGGGCCATCGGAATCCTGATCCCGGACAACGACTGACGGTCAGGTGCGCGGGATTCCGAGTTCGGCTCGGCTACCCGCCGGAGCCGCTGGCGGAACCGGTCTTCAGACCGCTCGCCGACCCGGAGGGCAGACGGAGATTGGTATCGGGAACGCCGGTTCCGTCCTCGGCGAGCACTCCGTCCCGGCCGGCATAGGGGCTTTGCCCCGGTGGTGCCTGCCGTGTGAGCAGATACTTCCACCCGGAGTCGGCGAGCGCGGCGGCGCCGCCGATCAATGTCCCCGCGACGCCGCCGCCGGCGGCGAACGCCGCGATCGCCGCCGGGACGGTGGCAACGCAGGCCAGACCGACCACGAGACATGAACCGAGCCCGAGTACGGCGCCCACGGCGGCGCCGACCACGGCTCCCGCGAGACCGCCGAGGCCCACGTCGCGGCCGAGATCGATGGACAACTGGTTCAGCGCGAGCTGTTCCTCCATCGGGGAGGCCACCGGTTCGAGCCCGGCTCGGCGAAGGGCTGGGAGATCCGGGCTCAGCGTCAGGGTGCGCTGGTCGTCGGAGATCTGCTTGCTGATCGTGAACGGTCGGTCGTCGATTCGGAACGTCAGCGGCAGAGACGCCAACAGCTGGCCGTGCGCGTCGACGATGCGCACCGTGCGTTCATCGCCGGCCCGATCGAAGGTGGCGCCGTCGAGATGGGTGATCACTGAGTCGCCCGATACCGAGGCGTGCAGGGCCGGCACCGTCGTGGGCTGGGCAGCTGCGGGCACCGCGGCGACGGTGAGGGCACCGGCGGCTGCCAGAGCGGCGACGGCTGTTCGCGATATGCCGCGATATCCGGTGTTCACCGCGGTGTGCCCGACAGGGGAGTACTACCGGGCTCGCCCTGGACCTGCTCGGCGTATTTGCTGGTCCCCGGCGGTGCGTTGAGGGTGGTGATGTAGTCGAACGCCGCGGCTGTGCTGATGGGCCCACCGGCGACGATCAGTCCGGTGATTCCGCCGGCCGCGGCCGCCAGGCTCATGATGGGCAGCACGGCGACGACGCAGCCCAGGCTCAGCGCCGCGCAGGCGACGCCGGAAACCGCGATGCCGATGCCGATTCCGGCGATCGCGCCGAGGGCGGTGCCGACGAGGGTTCCGAGCGAGGTGCTGATACTCACCGCGTTGATGAGGTCGTTCATTGCGAGCTGGTTCTCGACCGGGGAGGCCACCGGGCGCAGTGCCGCGCGGTCCAGGCCGGTGATGTCCGGGGTGATGGTCAGGGTGCGGCCGTCATCGGAGATCTGTCGGCGGAGGTCGAGCGCTCGACCGTCCAAGGAGTACGTCACCGGCAGTGTGTCGAGCAGCTCGCCCGCAGCGTTGCGGATGTCGACCGAGCCGCCGGTATGCGTGTCGGCGAATGTGCCGTGATCCAGAGTTGTGACCACGGACCGGCCGACCAATGCGGCGTGATAGGACACGACCGGCTCGGGCCGGTTCGGGTCCGCGTGTGCGGTGCTCGCTCCCGAAACGATGCTGCCGGCCGCGAGCGCGGCAATGAATATCGAACGGCTGAATCTCATCGTATTTCCTCGTCGTAGTCGATAGGTGTGACGGCTGGACGGCGGTGAGGCCACAAGCCGGAATCCTCGGGAGGTTGCTCGTCAGGCATTCGTGTCGGCGAGTTCGCGGATAGCGGCCGAGAGTGGTTGCCATACGTGCGCGGGTAGGTCGTGTCCGGTTTCGGGCAGCAGGAGCAGACGCGCGCCGGCGATCCGCGACGCGATGACATGGGCGGCGCTGGTTTTGATCAGCGGATCGTCTTCGCCGTGTACCACCAGGGTGGGTTGGGTGATCTCGCTGATCGCCGGACCGCTCCATTGGGCGCCGATCTGCCGACTCTGCGCTTCCTGGTCGTGAATCCCGCTGTCGGGGTTGAGTTCCAAACCTGCTCGCACGGCGGCCTCGTCGAATTCACGGTTCGGGGAGGACAGCAGTTTCGCTACCGCGACGCCCGCATCGACCGCACCTTCCCGGGTGTCGGGGAATTTCACCCGCGCGAACTTCGCCAGCGTGCCCAACCGGATGTAGCGCAATGTGCGCAGGCCGGTGACATCACCCGGAACGGCATCCACCGAAATGAGGGAACGTACTCGACCGGGGTGCCGCAGGGCGATGCGCTGCGCGACCGCCCCACCGAGGGACACCCCGAGCAGATGTGCCGAACTCCAGCCCAGTTCATCGAGCACGGCCGTCGCGTCGTCTGCCACGTCTTCGGCGGTGTAGGCCTCACCGCGTCGCGTCAACAGCGCGGCGATCGGGTTCCGGACCGCGATCGGTGGCAGATGGGTCGATTCGCCGCCGTCGCGTTGGTCGTATCGCGCCACGGCGAACCCGTGCTCGGCCAACTGCTCGCAGAAACCATCAGGAAGCCAGTGCCGACCTGCGCCCAATCCGGTGACGATCAGCAAGGGTTCTCCACCGAGCTCTGGCATGAACTCATCGAAAGCGAGGCGCACCGCCCCGTTCTGCGCCCACCGCCGCGGTCCCCATGCTTCACCGGCTGACATCTCGAACCTCCATTAATAGCGTTCACTGAACTCAGTTTTAGAATAGGGCACAGCCGACACCGGCGAGTAGAGGGGTATGGCGAATGGCACAGTCCGGGAAAGCCGGGCCGACAGTGTGGGAACGTACGGACGGCAGGCGCGGGCCCGCCCCATCGCACAGCCGGAACGACCTTGCCGCCGCCGCGATCGAGCTGGCCGGCCACGGCGGTTTGGCCGCGGTATCCACGCGCCGGATCGCGGAGAAGCTGGGCGTGAGCCAGTCTGCCCTGTACCGCTACGTGTCGAGTCGTGACGACGTACTCGACCTCATGGTCGATGCCGCCGCCGGCGAGATAGATCTCGATCCACCGCCCAGCGGCACGGCGATCGACGACCTCACCGCCTTGGCGATCCGGGCTAAGAACGTCCACGTGAAATACCCGTGGCTGCTCGACATCCCGGTCGAGCCGTTACGCGTGGGACCGCACGGAATCCGATATCTCGAATACGCGCTGGAGGCGATGAAAACCGTCGACCTGCCCGGGCTGATCAAATTACAAGCGATCGCCGCGCTCAACGCGCTCGTCCAACAGCTCACCCGCGCCGAGGTCGGTGACCGGGCGGCCGACCGGTCGCGGCGTGCCGCCCAGGCGGCCTACCTTCACAAAACCGCGGAGAAAGGCGACCATCCCCACCTCGCGGCAGCGTTGGGGACCTCGAACCACGACACCGGCCCGCCGGGCGACATATTCGAACTCGTAGTACGCCGAGCTCTCGAGGGTCTGCTGGCACCGGACTGAAAGGACCACGCCTCGGCTACGTGCCCTCCCGTCCTGTGCGGGGAGCCCGGGCGTAACGGTCAGATGCCCAGCCAGAGGGCAACGGCCGAAAGGACGGACCAGGCGAGCAGCGCCAGACCCGAATCGCGGAGGGCGGGGATCAACGCCGATCCGTCCCGGTTCGCCCGGACAGGGGCGTTCGCGCGTACCGCCAGGGGGACGGCGAGCAGGCCGGCCAAGGCCCATGGGGTGCGGGCCACCAGTGCCAGGGTCATCAGGAACGGGACCACCAACAGCACCAGGTGCAGGACGCGGGTGCGGGTATCGCCCAGTTTCACCGCCAGTGTCGTCTTACCTGTCTCGGTGTCGGTGGGGATATCGCGGAGGTTGTTGGCCACAAGTACCGCGCTGGAGAACGCGCCGACCCCGACCGCCAGCGCAACCCCGGCCCAATCGATCCGGAGTGCTTGGACATACTGCGTGCCCAGTACCGCCACCAGGCCGAAGAAGACGAAAACAGCGATCTCGCCGAAACCGCTGTAGCCGTAGGGTTTGCTGCCGCCTGTGTAGAACCAGGCGCCGGCCAGGCATATCGCGCCGACCGACAGCAGCCACGGGGCCGACAACAGCGCGAGCACCAGCCCCAGAAACGCGCCGATCGCGAGGCTCGCGACCGCCGCGCGCCGCACCGCCGTGGGGGAGGCCACTCCGGAACCGACCAGCCGCAACGGGCCGACGCGTTCGTCGTCGGTGCCGCGGATACCGTCGGAATAGTCGTTGGCGTAGTTGACGCCGATGATCAAGGCCATCGAAACACCCAAGGCGAGTAGCGCTTTCCACCACTGCGCACCGTCGATGGCGGCCGCGGCGCCGGTACCGGCCACGACCGGGGCGATCGCGTTCGGCAGAGTTCTGGGCCGGGCGCCCTCGATCCATTGTGCTGCGGTAGCCATCTCCGCAGCCTAATGCGCGCGTCCGGGTGAGGTTCATCCACAGATCACGCGGAAAACGCTACTTGCCGGATCGGACTGTCGGGGGCATCCTCGACAGCGTTGGACTGATCTTCCCCTCGGTGGGCAGTCGCCCGCCGAGGCCTATACGGAGGAGAGGAGCCCACCATGGCCCAACGTGACAAACTGCCCCGGACGACCGACCCCGGCACCTTCGACGCGGTACCCGAAGCCGATCGGGCCGAACAGGCAGCACCGGCCTACCCCGACGACGCCCCGTACACCGATATCGATCCCCGTTCGGTTCCCGAGGGTATGCCGATACCCGACGAACCCGCCCTGGTCGGCGGTGGCAGCGACGAGTGGTACGCGAATCCGGTCGATATCGCGGAACAGGCCATCCCGGTTCCGCTGGGCGACGACTACGACAGCGACACGGGCGACGACGAACTCTGATCCGGCGAGCTCGGTCCGCGGCGGTACCGTCGCGGACCGCTCGATCAGGACGCCGACCCGGCCGACAGCTGCCTGCGCAGTGCGCCGCGATCGGGTTTACCCGGGCCGAGCAGCGGGATCTCATCGACGAGGGTGAGTTCGCGCGGTACCGCCACGGCGTCCAGCTCGGCCAGTACGTGCTCGCGAATCCCGTCCAGGGTGGGCGGCGTGGTACCCGGTGCGGGCACCACTGCCACAGCGACCCGCTGACCCAGCCGATCGTCGGGCAATCCGAGAACCACACATTCGGCGACGGCGGGATGCGTTGCCAGCACCGCTTCCACGACCTGCGGGATCACCAGCAGCCCGCCGGTGCTGATGGCCTCGTCCAGCCGGCCGAGGACCCGGAGCACACCGTCGGAGAAGACCCCCGCGTCGTCGGTGTGGAACCAGCCCGGCTCGGCGAAAGCCGGATGGTCGGGCATGTTGCGGTAACCGGCGGCGAGCATATCGCCGCCGAGCAGAATGCGGTCATCCTCGATTCGCACCTGCGTCCCGGTCAGCGGGGCCCCGTCGTAGACGCAGCCGCCGCAGGTCTCGCTCATCCCGTAGGTGCGCACGACATTGATCCCGGCATCCCTTGCCCGTTCGTAGATCGGGGCGGGAATCGCGGCACCACCGATCAGCACCGCGTCCAGCTCGGCCAGCGCGGCTGTCGAGGCGGGGGCTTCCAGCACTTTGATCAACTGGGTCGGGACCAGTGAGGTGTATCGGCGTTCACCGCGCATACCCGCGATCGCACCGGCCAGTGCCTCGGGCAGGAAACCCCCGGAGACATCGACCACGGTCGGCTCGGTACCCGCCAGCAGCGACCGCAGCAGCACCTGCAATCCGGCGATGTGATGGGTGGGCAGGGCGAGCAACCAACTACCCGGGCCGCCGAGACGCTCATGGGTGCCATCACCGCTGGCCCGCAACGCATCCGCGGTCAGCATGGCGCCCTTCGGGACCCCTGTGGTGCCGGAGGTCGTGACCACCAGCGCGATCTCGTCGCCGATCGGCTCCCCGGGAGCGAGCGCGTCACCCAAACGGCGGGCTTCGCGCCGATCGCTCGTCGGCACCGGCAACCAGGCCGCCGAACCACTGCCGTCGAGCACCTGTCGCAGGTGAGGCAGCACATCACTGACTCCGCTACCCGTGGGTATGGGCAGAGTACGCAAGGTTTTGGTCATGGCCGCGCCTTGTCCCCGGCACGCCGGAAGGCCGTGATTCGCTCACTGCGCTCGATCACGGCAGCGATGGTGTCACGTCCGCTGGAGAGCGGATAGCAGGAGTCGATGCTGCCGGAACAAGGGGACGGAGCCGACTTATCGGATGGGGCTGGGCCAGGCATGAGACTGCGATTCACTCGTCGGACGGTACGAAAGCGGTCGCACCGGGCGTCGGTGATCGGGCGGCCATCCGATCGTATCGTCGCCCGGAGGACCCAGGGTTGGCAACCCGGCAGAAAACTCCCACCCGCACCGGATCAACGGTTGTCCCGCCGGATCGGATGATCCTCCGGCACCTCGACCAGCACGATCGGCACTCCGTCCGGGTCCGTCAACCACATTTCGACCAACCCCCACGGCTCGGTCACCGGTGCCCGGTCGATCGCCACGCCGTTGATCGTGAGCTCCACCGCCACTGCTGCCACATCACGCACCTGCAACCAGACCGCCCCGGAAAAACCCCGCGGACCCGAACCGGAACCCCCGTGCCCCGCCACCTCGATCAGTGACTGCCCGGCGAAGAAAACCGTTCCGCCCGGGTACTCGCGATAGATCGCCAAGCCCAGCGAGTCCCGGTAGAAAGCGAGGGTCGTCGCGTAGTCCCGGGGACGGAGGATGATGCGGCTGCTGAGGATGTCCATCGACGCAGAGTCTAGGTGCGTGAAGGCGACGTCGTGTCCGATTTGCGTTGGTGGGTGAATGGGGGCGGAGAGGGCTCATATGGCTGCGGTGAGCTCGCCTTTGTTCCGGCGGGTTCCTCGGTTTCGTATCGCCGGCAAACCTCGTGTGGGCGCCGCAAATAAACCATGTGGGCGCCGCAAATAAACACAGCTCAGAAGTACCAGGGGTATGGCGTCCAGTCCGGTGCTCGCTTTTCCAGGAACGAGTCGCGGCCCTCGACTGCCTCGTCCGTCATATATGCCATCCGCGTCGCTTCTCCGGCGAACAACTGCTGTCCTACCAGTCCGTCGTCGGCGAGGTTGAAAGCGTATTTGAGCATGCGCTGGGCTTGGGGGGATTTCCCGTTGATCGCCGCGGCCCATTCCAGGGCGACGTTCTCCAGTTCGGCGTGGTCGACCACTTCGTTGACGGCGCCCATGGCGTGCATGTCCTCGGCTGTGTAGGTACGGCCCAGGAAGAAGATCTCGCGGGCGAATTTCTGGCCGACGAGTTTGGCGAGGTAGGCGCTGCCGTAGCCGCCGTCGAAGCTGCCCACATCGGCATCGGTTTGTTTGAAGCGGGCGTGTTCACGGCTGGCGAGGGTGAGGTCGCAGACGACGTGCAGGCTGTGGCCGCCGCCGGCGGCCCAGCCGTTGACCAGGGCGATCACGACTTTGGGCATGAATCGGATGAGTCGCTGGACTTCCAGGATGTGGAGCCGTCCGGCGCGGGCCTTGTCCACCGTGTCGGCGGTGTCGCCGCTGGCGTACTGGTAGCCGCTGCGGCCGCGGATGCGCTGGTCGCCGCCGGAGCAGAACGCCCAGCCGCCGTCTTTGGGGCTGGGGCCGTTGCCGGTGAGCAGGACGGCGCCGACATCGGCTGTCGTCCGGGCGTGTTCGAGTACGGCGAAGAGTTCGTCGACTGTGTGTGGCCGGAAGGCGTTGCGTACTTCGGGGCGGTCGAACGCGATCCGGACGGTGCCCTGGTCGATGTGGCGGTGGTAGGTGATATCGGTCAGATTCTCGAACCCGGCCACGTCGCGCCACAGCGTCGGATTGAACGTCATGGGGTGATTACATCAGGCTCGCAGGCGGTGTCGGCGGGCCGTTGAGTTCACCACATATGAGCCGGAATATTTGGACGGCGTATAACCCAGGGTTACGGTGCGTATATGAGCGAGCAGACGCAACCGGCGATCGACGACAGCGCTGTCGACGGAGATCGGCCCGCGCAGGACCGGTCAGCGCCCGAGGAATACGAGCGGCACGGTGGGTTCCCGAAGATCACCCCGGCCCGGGTCGGGCCGGAATTCGGCGAATTCGTCGAGGCCATGCGCACGCTCCAGGACCTCGCTGTTTCCGCGGACGCCCCCGACGACGTATTCAGGGCGGCGCGCGACCAGGTGAACGCGCTGGTCGATCTGCTCGAGCCCTACCGTGCGCCGGAACAGCAAGGCCCTGCGGGCCGGGCCGTCGAATTGCCCGGGCGCGGCAGCCTGCTCCTGCTGCCCTGGCACACGGTCTCGGCCGGACCCGACGGCATCGTGATGAAGGGCGTGTTCCGCCGCTTCCACCTCGGTGGCAACTCCGCCGCGCACGGCGGCGTCCTGCCCCTACTGTTCGATGACCTGTTCGGGATGACAGTGCACTACGCCGGCCGTCCGATCAGCCGGACCGCCTTCCTGCACGTGAACTACCGCAAGGTGACTCCGCTGGATACGCCGCTGACGGTCCGCGGCCGGGTCGAGCGTATCGAGGGTCGTAAAACCTTCATCAGTGCCGAACTCGTCGATGAGCAAGGCACCGTGCTGGCGGATAGTGAAGGGCTGATGGTTCAACTTCTGCCCTGGCAGCCGTGATCGGTCGTCCCGGCGGATCGCCGTCGCGGCGTCACCGACGGGACTTCCCTTTCCGGTGGCCCGGGGACCGCACGATATCGCCCGGTCGCGAAGCCGGGGCGCTGTTCAGCGCGTTCCGGTCGAGCCGAATGATCCAGCCGCGTAACACTTCCGTGGTTGCGGAGGTGTTATCTCCGTCTGTTGCTTACCCATGCGGGGCGGGAAGGACTCTTGTGGATGGTGCGTATAGTTGCGTTGCCCGTCCATACGAGTTCTGATCCGGAGGATCCTTAAATTGGTTGCAGCACTGTCTGAATCACTGCTTGACGAGACTACGCGCCCGGCCTTCCTTGCCGACGCCGTCCAGGTCCTGGATGCCGAAGTCTCTGATAAAGGTGGTGCGTCGGGTCTCGCCGTGAAGGGTGGGTACGCGGCGGTGAAGAAGATCAGCCCGTCCATCGTGCCCGACGCACTGGAATCGCTGGCGCCCAAGCTGCTCGAGCAGCTTCAGCCGTACTGGGGTGAATTCCAGGCCGGCGGTACCGGCAGCTTCGGTGAGCTGCTCAGCTCCAAGGGTGACGAGGTCGCCGAATCCCTGCTGACCGTCACCGACGCGCGTGCCGCCTCCTCGAGCCGTCCGGCCCTGCAGAAGGTGTACAACTCGATGCGTTCCTCGGCGAAGAAGAACGTGATCGAGGCGCTGCCGCGGCTCGGCGATCTGGTGCAGAAGCACGCCGGCTGACCGACGTGTGATTCGGCCGCGCGTGTGCGCGGCACCCGGGGACCTCGACGGTGAGGTCCCCAACGGGGGAGTACACGGGGGTGATCGGAATCCGGCGCGCGGGCCCATCCGGGCGGAGCCGCCGGGTTCGTTTCCGCGGGGTTCCGCGACAACTCATGGGGTGTGAGCAGGCCGACGCAGACGTGGCGTCCGTGGTCTGACAGGCTGGAGGCGTGAATCCGTCAACAGCGCAGGCGCGGGTGATCGTCGACGAACTCGCACGCGGTGGGGTTCGGGAAGTCGTGCTGTGCCCCGGCTCGCGAAACGCCCCGCTGGCTTTCGCTCTGCAGGCCGCCGATGCCGCGGGCCGGCTCCGGTTGCATATGCGCATCGACGAGCGGACCGCGGGTTTCCTGGCGATCGGCCTGGCCGTCTCTTCGGGCACCCCGGTTCCGGTGGTGATGACCTCGGGTACAGCGGTGGCCAATCTGGGGCCCGCGGTACTGGAGGCCAACTACGCCCGGGTCCCGCTGATCGTGCTCAGCGCCAATCGCCCGTACGAGATGCTCGGTACCGGTGCCAATCAGACGGTGGAGCAGCTCGGTCTGTTCGGCAGTCAGGTCCGGGCGACGATCAGTATGGGTCTCGCCGAAGCCGAACCGGCCACCGACTATCCGCAGCAGAACAGTGTCTGGCGTTCCTCTGTGTGCCGGGTGCTGGCCGCCGCGCGCGGGACCCGGTCCGGCAATGCCGGGCCGGTGCATTTCGATATCCCGCTGCGTGAACCGCTGGTGCCGGACTTCCGGGAGGACGAAACCATTCCCGCCGGGCGCGGTACCGAGCAGCCTTGGACGGCAACGCAGTACGCCACGCTCGATGTGCCGCTCGATATCGACCTCACCCCCGATACCGTGGTGATCTCCGGGCACGGCGCGGGTCTGCGCGCCGAACTCGCCGCGCTGCCGACGGTCGCCGAACCCACCGCGCCGGTACACGGTCCGGCCCTGCACCCGCTGGCGCTGCCGCTACTGAAACCCCGGCAGGCCATCATCACCGGCCGGCCCACGCTGCACCGGCAGGTTTCCCGGGTCCTGGCCGACCCCGAGGTCACCGTGTACGCGCTGACCACCGGCCCGCGCTGGCCGGATGTCTCGGGCAATGTGGTGGGCACCGGTACCCGCGCGGTGACGACCGGGACGCCCAGCGCGCAATGGCTGGCCCGCTGCCGCGATCTCGATCAGCGGGCCCGTTCGGTGGTGCGCGAGGAACTGTCCAAGCATCCGAAACCCACCGGCCTGCACGTGGCCGCGGTGGTGATGGACGCGCTGGGCAAGAGTGACCAGCTGCTGCTGGGAGCGTCCAATCCGGTACGTGACGCCGCGCTGGTCTCCGCGCCGCGGCCCGATGTGCGCGTGCTGTCGAACCGGGGTGTCGCGGGTATCGACGGAACGGTCTCGACGGCGGTCGGCGCGGCGCTGCACCATCGGGGCCGGACCGTCGCGCTCATCGGCGATCTCACCTTCCTCCACGACGCCTCCGGTCTGCTCATCGGGCGCGGCGAGCCCCGCCCCGAGGATCTGACCATCGTGGTCGCCAACGACGACGGGGGCGGTATCTTCGAACTCCTCGAACAGGGCGATCCCCAGTACGCCGGTGTTTTCGAGCGAGTCTTCGGCACACCGCACGGTATGGATCTGTCGGCACTCTGCGCGGCGTACCGGATTCCGCACCGGCAGGTGGCTCTGGACGAACTGGCGATCGAGCTCAGCGGGTCGGTGACGGGGTTGCGGGTGCTGGAAGTCGTCACCGATCGAGCCGGGCTGCGGGATCTGCACACGGCGGTCCGGACGAACGTCGGGATCTAGGCGTACCTTCGCCTCCGCTCCGGCCGTGCGCTTCCGTATCGATCGGTTCCGATCGCAGCTCAGCCGAGCGTGATCCCAGTCGGTAGCTGCCCGGCATCGTTTGCGTCGCGGCCGGTGAATTCCACCGCCCGGATTCGTCGGTACAGGTGGATCCACCGACCCCGAGGAGCCCCGATGTATCCCGAATTCGACCTGTCGGCCGCAGCTGCCGCGCTCGCCGATACCGTTGCCGCGATCGGTGACGATCAGATCGACAGCCGAACTCCCGCCGATCTCCCGGTCCGCGCGATTCTCGGACACGTCGGCGGGCTGGCCGAGGCGTTCCGCGCCGCGGCGACCAAGGATGCGGTCGGGAATTCCGCGGCACCCGAATTCGATTCCGGCGCAACCCTGGCGCCCGACTGGCGGACCCGGATCCCGGCGCAGTTGAAGGCTCTGGCCGAGGCGTGGCAGGATCCCGAGGCGTGGGAGGGCGAGACCGAGGCCGGCGGCGTCGCTATGCCCGCGGTGGTCACAGCCCGTGTCGCATTGGACGAATTGGTCATCCACGCCTGGGATCTGGCCCGTGCCACCGGTCGCGCTGTCGAGGTGGCCGACAGCGATCTCGAGGTTCTGTTGCGGTTCCTGCGAGATACGCCGCCGGAGGGTACGCCCGGGCTCTTCGGACCCGTGGTGCCGGTCGGGCCGGGGGCTCCGCCGCTGCATCGGGTCCTGGGCCTCACCGGGCGCGATCCGTTCTGGATTCCCAAGGCGCGGTGAAGATTCCGGCGGCCGCCGCGCTCGCCGCGCTTTCGGCGGCGGCGTGGGCAGCGTGCTCGTCGATGGGGTCACCGCTGGCCAGCAGCCGGTAGTAGAGCGGGCCGGATACGGCGGTGAGTACCGCTCGGGGGTCGGTCCCGGGTGGGACCTCGCCCCGGGCGACGGCGTCGGCGATGCACGGTGCCCATTCCGCCAGCCGGACATCGTAGAACCGGCGCAACGCGGCGGCTGTGCTCTCGTCGCAGGTCGCCGCGGCGATAACGGCGCGGAAGAGCCGGCCCTGTCTGGGGTCGGCGAGGGTTTTCGCGACGAGCTGGGCGTTGGCGGTCAGATCGCCGAGCAGGGAGCCGGTCGCGGCGCGGGGGAGTGACTGTTCGGCCATATCCACCAGGAGGTCGGCGATGAGCCCGGTCGGGGTCCGCCAGCGGCGGTAGACCGTCGTCTTGCCGACATCGGCGCGGGTCGCGACGTCGGCGAGGTCCAGATGGGCGAAGCCGTGTTCGGCGAGTAGGTCACCGGCGACTTCCAGTACCGCGGCCCGTACGCGGGCGGTGCGGCCGCCGGGGCGTACCGAGCCGGGAGCGACCAACTCTTCAGTCATAACGGAACTCCAGTTTCATTTACTGCTCAGTGGGTGTATGTTCGGGTTCGTTAACGAAACAATAGACCCTTTAGGAGTCGAGATGGAATACCGGCGGTTGGGGACCTCAGGTCTGGTCGTTCCCGCACTGAGCTTCGGCGCGGGCACCTTCGGCGGCCGCGGGGAACTGTTCGAAGCCTGGGGTGATACCGATGCCGACCAGGCGCGCAGACTCATCGACATCAGCCTCGACGCGGGCGTGACCATGTTCGATACCGCCGATGTCTATTCCGACGGCGCGTCCGAGGAGGTGCTCGGGGCCGCGATCCGCGGCCGCCGCGATCGACTACTGCTGTCGACGAAGGCCGGTCTGCCCACCGGGCCGGGCCCTTACGACGCGGGTACCGGACGGAGCCGCCTCATCGCCACCGTGGAGGCTTCACTCACGCGACTGGGCGTGGAGCATATCGATCTGTTCCAACTGCACGCCTTCGACGCCCGTACCCCGGTGGAGGAGGTTCTGCACGCGCTCGACGATCTGGTCCGCGCGGGCAAGATCCGCTATATCGGTGCTTCCAACTTCGCCGGCTGGCAGTTGATGAAATCGCTGGCCGCCGCGGATCGGCACGGTCTGACCCGCTATATCGCCCATCAGGTCTACTACTCGCTCGTCGGCCGCGATTACGAATGGGAGCTGATGCCGCTGGGCCGGGCCGAGGGGGTGGGCGCGGTGGTCTGGAGTCCGCTCGGCTGGGGGCGGCTCACCGGCAAGATCCGGCGCGGGCAGCCGCTGCCCGCAGGTAGCAGACTGCATCGGACCGCCGAGGCGGGCCCGCCGGTGGATCAGGAACACCTCTACAACGTGGTCGACATATTGGACGAAATCGCTGCCGAAACCGGCCGATCCGTCCCCCAGATCGCGCTCAACTGGTTGCTCACCCGGCCCACGGTCGGCACGGTCATCGTCGGTGCCCGCAACGAGGAACAGTTGCGACAGAACCTCGGAGCGATCGGCTGGGAACTCAGCACCGATCAGCTCGCCCGGCTCGACAAGGCAAGCGCGGTCACCCCGCCCTACCCCTACTATCCCTACTACCGCCTGCCCGATTTCGCCCGGCTCAACCCGCCGGCCGCCTGAAACCGGCCCCGGGGCAGCTGTCAGTACACGTCGCGGACATAGCGTTTCTCGGCGATGAGCTGCTTCTTGAAGGCCAGGGCGCCGTCCTCGTCGAGTTTGCCGTGGATGCGGGCGATCCGCAGGAGCGCGTCGTCCACATCCTCGGCCATCCGTGCCGCATCACCGCAGACGTAGAAGTGGGCACCGTCGCGCAGCCACGACCACAGCTCGGCGCCGTGTTCGATCATGCGGTGCTGTACGTAGATCCGTTCCCGCTGGTCTCGCGAGAAGGCCAGATCCAGCCGGGAGAGGTGACCGGTCCGGAACATATCCTCCAATTCGGTGCGGTAGTAGAAGTTCTGGGCGGCGTGCTGGTCGCCGAAGAACAGCCAGTTGCGCCCGGTAGCGCCCTGCGCGCGCCGTTCGTGCAGGAAACCGCGGAACGGGGCGATACCGGTGCCCGGGCCGACCATGATCATCGGTGTGCCGGGGTCCAGTGGCGGCCGGAAATGCGGAGCGCGCTGGAGGAATATCGGCACCATAGCGTTCGCGGATCGATCGGCTAGGAAGGTGGAGCAGACCCCGCCGCGCCGGGCCGCGGACCCTGTGGCGGTCGGGTCGCCGTACCGGACGACCCCCACGGTGAGTTCCACCCGGTCCGGGCTCACCAGTGGGCTCGACGAGATCGAATACTGGCGCGGCCGCAATTTCCCGAGAACATCCAGCCACTCCACCCGGTCGGCGTGGACCGGGAAATCGCCGAGTACATCGACCAGCTGGCGATCCCAGAGATACGAGGCCAGTTCGTTCCGGTTGTCGCGGCGCAGCAGTTTGGCGAGCCGGTTGCTCGGGTTGTGCCCGGCCACGAATTCCAGGAGACCACGGGAGACCTTGGTGATGTCGTAGTGGGTACACAGCGCCTGTTCCAGCGACATCTCGGCGCCACCGGCCTCCACCTCCCGGTAGCCGTCCAGGCCGGTCGCCGCCAGCCATTCCCCGACCAGCGACGGACAGTTCGTCGGCCGGACACCGAGGGAATCACCCACCTCGTACCGGGCTTCCAGCCCGCTCAGGTCGAAACTGATCCGCCGGACCTCCTTGGCGGCGTCCGGCGCGGTCAGTACCTCGTTCCCGAGCAGCGGTGCGGCGACCGGTGCGATACGGGTGAAAGTGGTGGGCGCTGTCCGGCGAACCGGAAGCGGGGCGGGGGCGCTGCGTTCCAGGACACCGGTCGCGGTGCCGCTGCGGAATCCGGTGCTCGGGCCGCCACCACCGAGATCGTCGCCGGCACCGTGGTCGCCGGCTTCGGACAGTGCGGCGATCACCGCGTCCAGCCACCGCGCGCCCGGTTCGTCGAAATCGGGTTCACAGTCCTGGCGGGGTAGCAACTGTTTCGCGCCCCGGTCGGCGAACAGCGTGTCGAGTTTGCGGCCGTGCCCGCAGAAATCGTCGTAGGAGGAATCGCCGAGTGCGAACACCGCGTACCGCATACCGGTGAGCCGGTTCGCGCTGTCGTCGAGCCGGGTCCAGAAACCGGCGCCGTTGTCCGGCGGTCCACCGTCCCCGAAGGTGCTGGTGACCACCAGGACGTCACCGGTCAGCACATCGAGCTCACAGGAGTCCATATCGAGTAGCCGCGGGCGGATCCCGGACTCGGTGAGCCGCTGGACCGCCGTCGCGGCGAATTCCTCGGCATTACCGGTCTGCGAAGCCCACAGCACTGTCACGGTTCGAGTGGGGGGCGCCTGGTCGAGATCACCGGGGGACGGATCGACCTGTGCGCCACGCGAGTACATGCCGGCCAGGAGGCCGTCGACCCACAGTCGGCTGCGTTCCGACAGCGGCGCGGACGAAGGCAGTACCGGCTGCCCGGATACCGGCAGCGTCTGCAAGGCCGCGAGATACCCGCCCAGGTAGATCCGTTCGGTTTCGCTGAGGGTCGGGGTGGCCGCGGCATCCAGGCCGAGCATCGTGGCCAGGGGGTGGTGGCCGGTCGCGGCTGATCCCGGTGCGCTCGCGGGTGTCTCCGGGGTGTGCGCCCGCGCCATCAGTGCGACCCGGCGCAGCGCCACCGCGCATGCCTTGAATTCCGGTTGCAGGGAATCGGAATCGACGGCGTCGTGAGTTACCGCGTTGATGGTCAGATATTCGCCCTGTTCATCGTTCCAGTGGAACGGCGCGAAACATCCGCCCGGCCGTACCCGGTCACTGATCCGGGCGGGCAGTACCGCCCGCCCGCGCCGCGACGTGACCTCCAGTTGGTCACCGGGATTCAGCTCGAGCGCGCGAGCATCGTCGGGATGGACCTCCACGAACGGCTCGCCGTTGAGCTTGTTGAGTTTGCCGACGCGACCGGTCTTGGTCATCGAATGCCACTGGTGCTGTAGTCGGCCTGTATTGAGCAGAAACGGGTAGTCGTCGTCGGGCATTTCGTCGGGCAGCATATGCGGGCGTGGCCAGAAGACGGCCCGGCGACTCGGTGTCGGGAAGGCCAGGCGGGGTTCGTTACCGTCGGCATCGGTGTAGAGCGGTTGACTCGTACCGTCGTTCAGATAGCGGATCGGGTTGCGGCGTTGTCCCGGATCCGAGCACGGCCACTGCATCGGGCCCTCGCGCAACCGGTCGTAGGTCATCCCGCTCAGGTCGTAGCCGGTGGCGGGATTGGTGAAGCGCCGCAGTTCGTCGAATACTTCGGCGCTCGAGGCGTAGTCGAAACCGGGGAAACCCATAGCGGTCGCCACCTGCGCGATCAGCTGCCAGTCCGGCCGAGCCGCGCCAGCCGGTTCGATCGAACTGTCCAGCAGGGTGACATTGCGTTCGGAGTTCACCATCACCGCATCCGCCTCGGCCCACAGGGTGGCAGGCAGCAGGATATCGGCGTAGGGAGTGGTGGCCGTCTCGGTGTAGGCGTCCTGTGCGATCACCAGTTCGGCCGCTTCCAGGCCCGCTATCACCGTCTTCCGGTTGGCCACCGTCGCCACCGGGTTGGTACAGACGATCCAGGCGGCCTTGATCGCACCCGCGGCGAGTTCGCGGAACATTTCGATGGTGCCGGGCCCGGCCTCGGTGCGCAGCGTCGCCGGCGGCAGTTCCCAGGCGTCCTCCACGAACGCGCGGTCGGCCGGGTTCAGCAGACTGCGCTGTCCGGGCAGGCCGGGGCCCATATACCCCATTTCGCGTCCACCCATGGCGTTCGGCTGGCCGGTCAGCGAGAACGGTCCGCTGCCGGGACGGCAGATGGCGCCGGTGGCCAGATGTAGGTTGCACAGCGCGTTGGTGTTCCAGGTTCCGTGCGTGGACTGGTTGAGCCCCATGGTCCACAGGCTCATCCATTCACCGGCCGCGCCGATCCAGCGCGCGGCGGTACGGATGGATTCTTCGGTCAGACCGGTCAGTTCCGCCACTTTCTCAGGTGTGTAGTCGGCGAGGAACTCGGGCATGGCTTCCCAGCCGTCGGTGAGCTCGGCGATGAAGCCGGCGTCGATATCGCCGGCTTCGACCAGCAGGTACAGCAAACCGTTGAGCAGCGCCAGATCTGTCCCCGGCGCGATCTGCAGGAACAGATCGGCGCGCGCCGCGGTATCGGTGCGCCGCGGATCCACCACGATCAGTTTCGCGCCCGCCTTGAGCCGGTCGGTCATGCGCAGATAGAGGATGGGATGGCAGTCGGCCATATTGGCGCCGATCACGAAGAACAGGTCGGCGTGCTCGAAATCCTCGTAGGACCCCGGTGGGCCGTCGGCTCCCAGCGACTGTTTGTATCCGGTGCCGGCACTGGCCATACACAGCCGCGAGTTCGCTTCCATATGAATGGTCCGCAGATGGCCCTTGGCCAGTTTCGTGGCCAGGTACTGGGCTTCCAGCGACATCTGCCCGGATACGTACAGGGCGATGGCGTCGGGGCCGTATTCGTCGAGGATCCGGCGCAGCCGCGTCGCGGTCTCCCGCACTGCCTCGTCCACGCCGACCGGTTGCGGTTCCACCCCGCGTTCGGAACGCCGGTAGGCGGTGGTCATCCGCCCCGGTGCCCGCATCAGCTCCAGATGGGTGGCGCCTTTGGTGCACAGCCGCCCGGAATTCGACGGATGCAGTTTATCGCCGCTGACTTTGACGATCATCGGTGCGCCGGAGGTACCCACCTCGGTGGCGACCTCGATTCCGCAGCCGACACCGCAGTAGGAGCACGCCGTCCTGGTCGTGCCCGCCTGCCGGTCGGGGTGTGCCTCGGACATGCCTCCGATCGTGCCCGCGGCCGATTTCCTCGGGTTTGCCCGATGTTATCGCCGCATGACATTCCACTTCACCGGCGAAAATCACAGTGGTGAGGTTGATGAACGGCCGAGACCGAGCGATCAGCCCCCGAGCTTGTAACCCCGGTGCAGCGCGACCACTCCGCCGGTCAGGTTCCGCCATTTCGCGCCCGACCATCCCGCCTCTGCCACCCGGCGTCCCAGCTGCCGCTGGTTGGGCCAGGCTCGGATGGATTCGGCCAGGTAGACGTAGGCATCCGGATTGCTGCTCACCGCCCGGGCAACCTTCGGGAGCGCCTTCATCAGGTACTCCATGTAGAGGGTTTTGAAGCCCGGGATCACCGGTGTGGAGAACTCACAGATCACCAGCCTGCCGCCGGGTTTGGTGACCCGCAGCATCTCCCGTAGCGCGAGATCGATATCGGCGACATTGCGCAGGCCGAACGAGATGGTCACCGCGTCGAAGGAGCTGTCGGCGAAGGGCAGTGCCATGGCGTCCCCGGCGACCATGGGCACCTTCCGGAACCGGCCCGCGGCCAGCATGCCCTGGGAGAAATCGGTAGCCACACACCAAGCGCCGGACCGGCCCAGTTCCACCGTGGAGACCCCGGTGCCGGCGGCCAGGTCGAGCACCCGCTCGCCGGGTCGCGGAGCGATGGCCTTACGGGTCAACCAGCGCCAATAACGGTCCTGGCCGGCCGAGATCACGGTGTTGGTCAGGTCGTATCGTCGCGCCACCCCGTCGAACATCGACGCGACCTCGTGCGGTTGCTTGTCCAGCGAGGCCCGGACCGATTGTGTTTTCACCACGTCCCGACCCTAATGGGCACGGCTGGGCAAAGCCCATCCACAGTCCGCGCCCGGCCGGAGCACAGGCGGCGGTGGCCCTGATGGAATCGGCTGAACAGGCCTGTCTACAGTCCGGGCCCGGCCGGTCTGCCGCGCCCGGTCAGGCGGAGCGCGGTAATCGGTGTTCGGTGCCGATCACCTCGGCGTAGTGATCCAAGAGTTCGGTGCAGATGGCCGGCCAGGTGCGGTGCAGAACCGATTTACGGGCTGCCGCGGCGAATCGGTTGCGCAGCGGCGCATCGCCTAGCGCGGCGACCGTGCTGGGCAGCAATTCGGTGAAGTCGCTCACCGGCAGCAGATAGCCGTTGCGGCAGTGCGCGATCAGATCTCGGGGGCCGCCGGCATCGGGTCCGATCACCGGAACCCCGGAGGACAGCGCTTCCTGTACCGCCTGACAGAACGTCTCGTGCTCACCCGAATGCACCATCACGTCCAGGCTCGAATAGGCACGGGCGAGTTCGCTGCCGCCGAGTTCGCCGGTGAAGATCGCATTCGGCAGCAGGCCGGCGAGTTTCTGCCGCTCGGGCCCGTCACCGACGATCACCAGCCGCACCGACGGGTCGTGGGCCAGTGCCGCGAGCCGCTCTACATGCTTTTCCGGCGCCAAGCGGCCGACGAACCCCACCAGCAGCCGGTCGGTGCCGCCGAGCCATTCCTCGCGCAGTTCCGTGCTCCGCGCGGTCGGGGTGAACCGGACCGTATCGACCCCGCGGCCCCATTTGTGAACCCGCGGGATCCCGTGCCGGGCCAGATCCTCGACGGCCGCGCTCGACGGGGCCAGCGTCCGGACCGCACCCTCATGGATCCGCCGGGTCCAGCCCCACGCGGCGCGGCCCGCCAGGCCCAGTCCGTAGCTCTTCGCGAATCCCGCTATATCGGTCTGGTACACGGCCACCGTGGGCAGGTCCAGCCGTACCGCCGCTGCCAGGCCACCGGCACCGAGCAGGAACGGTGAGGCCAGATGAACCACATCGGGATGGAAATCCGCCAGGACTCCGATCATGCCCGGCTGCGGCAGCCCCACCGGCAGCGAACTGATCTTCGGCACCATTACCGCCGGGACCCGGTGAATCGGAAACCTGCCGTGCGATCGGGGTGCGGGCGGCGACCCGCGGGGAGTATCGGGCGCGATGACGAGAACTTCGTGACCGTGCCGGTCCAGATGATCCAGCACCTGCAGCACCGAGTTCACGACGCCGTTCATCTCAGGCAGAAATGACTCCGCAACGATGGCTACGCGCACCCGGTCAGTCTGCGCGGTTGTGGTCCCCCGGCACGCGACGTCGATATGACGCCGGATCGAAGATCGGGCGAACACTCATCGAACCGGTCGCCGCCCGCATCAGCAACCACAATGCCGGAAGGGTGAGTGCCCAGGTCACGGCCAGTACCGACAGGGCCGGGAGGATCGCGACGCGGACATCACGGCCCGCCACCCGGACCAGATCGGGGTCGGCGCGGCTGTATTCGACATTGATCCGTTCGCCCGCGGTGAGGTTGGTCGGGTAGAGCACGCCGACCTTCGGGTTGTGGGTGACGCCGTCCGGTGTCACGTACATCACGGCCGAGCGCAGCCGTCCGGCCGAAAGCACCTCACCGGTGGTCTCACCCTTGTCGGATTCGATCAGATAGTCGTTGCGCCAGGCCGCCAGGAACAACAGCACCACCAGCACGCTCACCGAGACGGCGGTGATCACCACGCCGACGCATATCTTGCGGAGTCGTTCGGCGCGCGCCGAACGCGGTGCCGGGCCGGCCGTCGGTGCCGGCGCACCGCCGGGCTCCGGGGCCGCGACGAGTGGCTCGGCCACTCCTGCCTGCTCGGCCACGCTGCCTCCTGCGGAATCGTTCTCGGCCGGAGCGGCTCCACCGGCGCGCGCACCGGCCTCCGGGTGACCGGGGTCGCGCGGTTCGCGGCGGCTGGTTTCCGGCACCGCAACAGGCTAGCGGGGTCGGCTAGGGTGAGCGCTCATGGCCCGAAAATTCGGCTTCACGCTGTCCTATCCGATCCCGGTGGCCGATCTGCACGCCGCGCTCACCGGAGAAGAACTGTGGCGCGACCGGTTCGCCGGCGCCCCGACGGCCACCCTCGACCTGTCCCACCCCGGTGGCCCGGGAACCGCTCGCATCGAGATGACCGAGACGATCCGGCAGGACAAGATCCCCGGGATCGTGCGCAAGGTGCTCAAGAGCGAATTGGTCGTCACCCGTATCGATAATTGGCAGGCCCTCACCGGGACCACTGCTGCGGGGACCTTCGAGGGCACCTCGTCGGCGATCTCCTCGGAGATGAAGGGCACCTACGAACTGCGCCCCACCGCCGACGGTTCGGAGATCGTGGTCTCCGGCTCGGTGAAGGTCAAGGTTCCGCTGGTCGGCGGTGCCATCGAGCCCCTTGCCGAACAGTTGCAGCGGCGGGTGGCCGACGGCGAACGCAAGTTCATCGTCAAATGGTTCGAGGAGCACGCCGAAGTCTGATATCCCTCCGGGGCCGTGCGGTAGCGCGCGGCCCCGGACCTACCCGTTTCGCCTCCCGAATCGGGCGCGTAGCCGACGAGGATGCAGACCTCGGTCACGGTGGTGTCGGAGATGATATTTCGACACTCCGGCAGCCGCCGCCATACCGTCTAGGTCCAGCGGCCGGGCGTATTCGCGGTCGACCAGGTCTCGGGCCCGCCGCAGATGCGGCAGCAGATCCAGGGGTATCGGCCGGCCGGTCACGACGGCCTAGCAGAAGGGTGCGAGGTCGTCGAAACGCATCGATGCCCGCCCCGCGGCACGCCAGGCACGGGCGGTGACGTCGACATCCTCGTCGGTGACCAGGTTGCCCATCACCCGGACCGCGGTGCGTTGCAAGAACTTCGAACGCATCACCGGCGGCCCGCCGATCGGGACCATCCGCGGATGGGTGGCCAGGCCCGCGATCCGCCGCGCCACCGAATAGGTGCGGCCGTACTTCGCGCGCAGCAGTTCCGGCCACACCCGGGTCAGATCGGGCTCGTCCAGCAGGTCGGCCAGCATATGCCCACCCTCGAGTCCGTAATCGATCCCCTCACCGTTCAGCGGGTTCACGCAACCGGCGGCGTCGCCCAGCAGCGCCCAGTTGCGGCCCGCGATACCGGACACCGCGCCACCCATCGGCAGTAGCGCCGAGGAAACCGCGCGCACCGAACCACTCAACTCCCATTCCTCGCGGCGCAGCTCCGCATAGTGCTCGAGCAACGGTTTCAGCGCGATATGCGATGGCCTACGTTCGGTGGCCAGCGAACCGACTCCGATGTTCACCTCACCGTTGGCGAGGGGGAAGACCCAGCCGTAGCCGGGCACCAGATCCCCCTCGGCATTCCGCAACTCCAGATGCGAGGTGATCCACTGGTCGTCGCTGCGGCCGGAGGAAATGTAGGCACGCGCCGCCACCCCGTAGGCGTACCGGCGATGCCAGGTGCGGCCGAGCCGTTTACCGACCGGAGAACGAACGCCGTCGGCCACGATCAGGGTCCGGCAGCCGATCTCGTGCGATGCCGCGCCCACCCGGACCGTCACCCCGGTGACACGGTCGCCGTCACGCGCGATATCCACGACCTTCGCGCTGTCGCGCATCCGCGCGCCGGATTTCACGGCTGTTTCACGCAGTTTGTCGTCGAGTTCGGTGCGCGGAATCGCGCTGCCGTAGGTCGGAAACGAACCACCGGGCCAAGGGAGTAGGGCCTCGCCACCGAAACCGGCCATCCGCAGGCCGTGGTTGACGGTATGCGCCCGCACCCATTCGCCCAACCCCAGATGTTCGAGTTCGGCGGTGGCGCGCGGTGTCAGACCGTCGCCACAGGTCTTATCCCTGGGAAAGGTCGCGGAATCCAACAGCAGTACCTCGCGACCCGCGCGGGCGGCCCAGGCCGCGGCCGCCGAACCGGCCGGACCGGCACCCACCACCAGCACCGGTACGTGGGCGGGCAGCGCGTCCCGGTCGGTATCGGATGGCGTGGCTTCGGGTGCACCCATGCGGTCAATAGTTACAGGCCGTCGCCGGTGATGTCGATGGCGGTACGGTGGGCACAGCATGAGCGAGTCAGGCCTGGAGGCTGAAGTGCGATACCTTCGCCTGCTCTCCGGTCTCCGCATCAGTGTGACGACAGCTCGTCGGCCTCGCTCATGCTCAATCAATACAGTGACGGTGTTCATGGGCGTTCCGACGTGAACACGCTAGGTTCATCACCGTGGGGTCGGACGCGTCCTTGGGAGAAGGTATGAGCACATCTGCTGTGAGCGAAGCCGGCACGGTGGTGGCGGGGGTCGACCTCGGGGACCCCGCCCTCGCCGAGACCGTACGCAACGGCCTCGAAGAAGTGGAGAAACTGCTGGTCGAGGAACTGTCCTCCGGGGCGGCCTTCCTCCAGGAAGCGGCACTTCACCTGGCAAAGGCCGGTGGTAAACGGTTCCGGCCGCTGTTCACGATACTCACCGGGCAGCTGGGCCCCCGCCCAGGAGATCCGGACCTCGTCACCGCCGGCACCGTCATCGAACTCGTGCATCTGGCCACGCTGTACCACGACGACGTCATGGACGAAGCCACCATGCGCCGCGGTGCCACGAGCGTGAACTCCCGCTGGGGTAACAGTGTGGCGATCCTGGCCGGCGACTATCTCTTCGCGCACGCCTCCCGGCTCACCTCGACCCTGGGCCCCGATGCCGTGCGCATCATCGCCGAGACCTTCGCCGAACTGGTCACCGGTCAGATGCGCGAAACCATGGGCGCGCGCGAGTCCGCCGACCCGGTGGCGCACTACCTGCGTGTGGTCTGGGAGAAAACCGGTTCGCTGATCGCGGCCTCCGGCCGGTTCGGCGGCACCTTCTCCGGAGGTGACAGCGAGCATGTGGAGCGTCTCGCCCGCCTCGGCGACGCGGTGGGAACCGCCTTCCAGATCTCCGACGACATCATCGATATCTCGTCGGTGTCCGCACAATCCGGCAAAACCCCGGGCACCGACCTACGAGAAGGTGTTCACACCCTCCCAGTCCTCTACGCACTCCGCGAGGAAAGCCCCGACGGCGACCGGCTGCGCACCCTCCTGGCTCGTCCTCTCGAATCCGACGCCGAAGTAGCCGAAGCGCTGGAGCTACTCGCCTGCTCCCCGGGGATGACACGGGCGAAGGAAAAGCTGCGCGATTACGCGGATACTGCCCACGCGGAACTGCGGGCCCTTCCGCCGGGTCCCGCCAACGACGCCTTGGTGCACCTGGTGCAGTACACCATCGAACGCGTCGGCTGACAATGCACTCGCATCCGCTCGCCCCGGTCGCCGCCGCCTGAACGCCTGAACGGGATCGTCGCGCCGTCGTCTCGGCCCACTCGTCCACGCACGTTGTGATGGCCGTCCCTGCGCCGGCCGCTCACCCGTGTCGGATATCGCGGGGGCTGGCGTCGAAGCGATGGCGAAAGGCCGTGCTGAACGCGCTGGCCGAGCCGAAACCCAGCCCCATGGCGAGGTCTGCGATGCCTTGCTCGCGGAAGACGGGATTGCGCAGACGTGAGTAAGCGAGTTGTAGGCGTTCATCCTTGATGAGTTCACGAGGCGTGGTGCCGGCTCGCTGGAGTGCGAGCTGGATTTGCCGCAGAGACCAGCCGAGGTCGTGTGCGATCGTCGTCCCCGTGAGATCGGGATCGGCGGCGTGGGTGCGGATATAGTGCCGGATAGCGCTTTCCAGCTCCGCGAGATGACTCGGGCTGGTGGGAGAGTCCCCGAGGATGTGCATACACAGAAATTCCACCAGGCGGGACGAGACTGTGTCGAACTGATGGCGGGTCATGTTGTCGCCTTCGGCGAACAGCCCCGCGGCGAGGTCGGCGACAACCCGGCCGAGCCCCGAGGTGAGGTCGGCGGGGCGGGCGGGGGGCAGCGCCGTACTGTCCAAGCGGTGTTCGATCTCTCGGTGCGGGATGGTCATCAGCAATCCCTTGCCTTCGCCGAGAGCGAACGCGAAGGGTTTGTCGATGGAGACCAGGCAGCCCACCCCTGCTGGTAGGCGGGCGTGCTGGTCGGCCTGCCAGAGGTCCACCTGTCCGGTGACAGACAGCAGCAGCCGAAAATCGTCGTCGCTATCGGCGCGCACATGTCCAGCGGTGCGGTAATAGGTCACCGGGTCGGACTCCCAGCCGACGAGCTGGTAATCCGCGGTGCGCCGTACGGTCGTGCGACCGTTGAAGTCGTTCCCACCCGGGAAGGCATAGCCCAGACGCCGATGATACGAATTGATCAGCTCGGACCAATAGTCGGCCCGCTCATGCGGGTCGATGATACGAGTTGTAGCGTTCTGGACCGAGACATCTCGATCGTTCACCGCCATCACTTCCCTAGCTCCGCGGCCTGCCTCTGCGCCGGAGCACGTCGTCGATCCGACGAGGCGTTCAGTCTCAGAGTAGTCCGCGGCGGGTTGTGTGGCGTTCGTCGTCTGATAGCGGGCCGATCAAGCGTGCGGCCGAGCATGAAGAGGTCGCGCCGGCCGCGACCGGGTAGTGCAGATCGCGCCTGCTCCGGTGGCGACCACCACCGACCTACGCCGGGGTCGTTCATCCTCGAGGGAGAACCGTCTCCAGGTCCACGCCGTTGTGAACTGCCGCCAACGCCATTGTCGAGGCAGCGCGGGTGTTGAACACCCTCACCTGGAGTCGAATCCATCGGAGGTCAGGCGACGACGCTGTCACCCGATCAGTGGCCGAACGTGCCGGCCGGGTCTGTGTGAGTTGTTCGGCTCAGCGTTCAGGGCTCCAAATACAGGCGCTCATTGGGCAAGCGCGGGTATCGAAGACGGTCATCTTGGACTATCTTGATAGTTCGCGGATGGCGGCGAGCGTGGCAGTCCTGGATGAACAACAACGCCGCGGTGACGCAGGCTACGAAATCGAAACGAACGTTGCCGAGTTGCACTCTGAGGTGCACGTCCGCTTCCTCGGGGCGCGGAGAGGCCGGGCTGTGTGTATGCGGCGCGGGTCTCGTCGTAGGTAGCGAGATCATTGTGATCATCGGATCGCGAAAACACCTGGCGATTTTCCGGGGCGCATCGGTGTTCGCGGCGGCCGTGGCTCGCTCTGAACACTGGACCTGGTACATCTGCCGGGGATTGCGGCCGGATCAGCGGCGGCAGCCGGCGTGCTGTATCCGATAGGCGATTCGATCGCCGAGCGGGAATACAGCTCGAGCTGTTCGCCTGCCCGATAGTTGGGTCGAACGCATATCTCGCTGTGTCTGATATTGCATGACTCCTCCTTGACCTACTCGCTCGAACTGTGGAGTAAATTCATGCTATGAGGCGCACCGAGCAGCGGCCTACCTCTTACGCGAACGGAACGTTACCGCGAGCGCATACGTAACTGTCGAACGAAAAGCCCCTCCGACCCGGTACAAGGGGGTGAGCGTGACAGTCGGTGGCATGCCGCTCATCGCTTTCGACACCGGTGCGTGGCGCCCACTTCTCGGTCGGCGTCGGTGGATCGGGCCCGCCTCGCACCGGAGGCAGCGGCCGACGCAACGCGCCGAAGGCACCGGAACTCACGCGGCGCTGTGGTCGTTGTCGTGCAGTAGCGGTTCTGGCCGAAACTCGCGCGTTCGGTCGCGCGCCACGTATACAGGAGTGCTATGCACGGGCACGGGTTTGCGAATGGGATGAAAACGTTCGGGCTCATGGTCGGACTTTCCACGCTGATAGTGCTGGCGGGGGCGGCGTTCCGGAACACGACCATTCTGGTCGTCGCGGTTCTTCTCGCCGTGGCGATGAACGGTTATGCGTATTTCAACAGCGATAAGCTCGCGTTGAAGGCCATGCGGGCGCAGCCGGTGAGCGAGATCGAGGCGCCGGCGATCTATCGCATAGTGCGTGAGCTGGCGACCATCGCCCGGCAGCCGATGCCGCGGCTGTATATAAGTCCTACGAATGCGCCCAATGCGTTCGCCACCGGACGTAGCCCGCGGCATGCCGCGGTGTGTTGTACCAGCGGTATTCTCCAGATTCTGGACGAGCGGGAATTAAGGGCGGTACTGGGGCACGAACTCTCCCATGTCTACAACCGGGACATTCTGATCTCGTCGGTCGCGGGAGCGATGGCCGCAGTGATTTCCGGACTGGCGAATTTCGCGTATTTCGCGGCGGCGTTCGGTGGTAATCGGGGCGGTTCCGGGCCGAATATCATCGGTGTCCTGCTGGTCTCTCTGCTGGGTCCGATCGCCGCGGGTCTGATCAAACTCGCGGTATCGCGATCGCGGGAATATCAGGCCGACGAGTCGGGCGCGGAACTCACCGGCGATCCGCTCGCGCTGGCTTCGGCGTTGCGCAAGCTGGAGCGCGGGGTGCAGGCGGCACCGTTGCCGCCCGAACCCCGGCTGACCGCGCAATCACATCTGATGATCGCGAACCCGTTCCGCGCCGGTGACCGCATGGCCAAGTTGTTCTCGACACATCCGCCGATGGCGGATCGGATCGCGCGGCTGGAGCAGATGGCCGGTCGCTGAGGGCCCTCGCTCGTGCTGGATCGACGCAGCCGGCTACCGGTAGTTCACGAACTGCAGGGCGATCCCGAAATCGTCGGCTTTGAGCAGTGAGATCACTGCTTGCAGGTCATCGCGTTTTTTGCTGCTGACCCGTAATTCGTCGCCCTGGATCTGCGCTTTGACACCTTTGGGGCCTTCGTCGCGGATCTTCTTGGAAATCTTCTTGGCGTGCTCGGAGTCGATTCCCTGGATCAGCGTCCCGGTGATCTTGTAGGTCTTACCGGAGGCAACCGGGTCGCCGGCGTCGAAGGCCTTGAGGGAGATATCGCGCCGGATGAGCTTCTCCTTGAACACCTCGAGCGCGGCTTTGACCCGCTCCTCGGATTCAGCGGTGAGTACCACTTTGTCCTCGCCGGACCATTCGATTTCCGCACCCGTTCCGCGGAAGTCGTAGCGGGTGTTCAGCTCCTTCTCGGCCTGGTGCAGGGCATTGTCGACCTCCTGCCGCTCGACCTTGCTGACGATGTCGAATGATGAATCGGCCACACTGCGCTCCTGTTCACTGTTGGATCACCCTGGGTGCTTACGCAAGCTACCCGGTCGGCGGCGCGACGCTGTGCCGCCATGGTGATCGGAGCTGTTCGAGCGATCTGGCCAGCGGGTTTGCATTCGGGGTGCGGGTTCGTTGTATCCTGCTGAGCGCACTGAGAAAGCGATCGAAAGATCAAGAGTGCGGGACGAGGCAGGTTGCCCGAGCGGCCAATGGGAGCAGACTGTAAATCTGCCGGTGAAAGCCTACGTAGGTTCGAATCCTACACCTGCCACCACGAACCCCCGCCGGTGAAGACCGGCGGGGGTTCTGTCCGTCCGGGGTCGTTTTCCAAGCGGGGGATGATGGGCCGGTCACTGGAAAATATGCTTTGACCACTCAGTTTGGAGCTCCTGGCGGTGAGTGTGTACTCTCGTTCAAGTCTTCGAGGCAACGGGTACGACTTTGTCGGTTCGCTGCTGAGAGGTCGTGCCCCCTTAGCTCAGTCGGTAGAGCGTTTCCATGGTAAGGAAAAGGTCAACGGTTCGATTCCGTTAGGGGGCTCGCCGGATTGCCGGTGATGTCCCGACTCGGCACTCCAAGCCGCGGCGTCGCCGTCGCAGATGGCGCGTAAGGCGGTGTAGCTCAGGCGGTAGAGCAAACGACTCATAATCGTTGTGTCGCCGGTTCGAGTCCGGCCATCGCTACCCATACTGATTGACCCTCTGGTTGACCGGAAAGAAGGCATATCGTGGCCGCGAAGTCCACCGATGTCCGGCCAAAGATCACCTTGGCCTGCGAGCAGTGCAAGCATCGCAACTACATCACCAAGAAAAACCGGCGCAACGACCCGGATCGGCTGGAACTGAAGAAGTTCTGCCCGAACTGCGGTACGCACCGGGCGCATCGCGAATCCCGCTGATTCTCGCGTGACGCCGCTGCGGTAGCAGCGGGTCCCGAGCGTCCACACGCGTATTCGGCGTGTCGGATGTTCACAGCACCACGGTCGTGTTCCCCACCGGGTTTCCGGCCGAAAGTGCTGGGGGTTCGTATTCCCGCTCGACGGCGGCGTCCTGGTCCTGCGGTGGTTGCGCGAACCACCGATGCCGTGGCCGATCGCCGGCCACGGCAACGATCAGGCGGCTACTCGGCCCTCCTTGGTCACGCCGACTGCTATCTTCAGGCCCGATGTCCAGCCGCCATGCAGACTCCGTGCTGCGGGGTCAGATAGGTACAGTCCTCCCGTGACAATGCACACCGATACAGACGAAGCGGTCGCGACGGATGCGGAGTTCGATCCCGCCGCCCACGCGGCCGCCATGGTCGGTCACCACTATCGTGTGGACGACTACTACGAGGTCGGCCGCGAAAAGGTTCGGGAATACGCTCGCGCTGTTCAGGACAGTCATCCGACACACTGGGACGAAGACATCGCCCTGGAATTCGGCTACGACGGCCTGGTCGCCCCGCTGACCTTCATCTCTCTCATCGGGATCCTCGCTCAACGCAAACTCTTCGAGACGGTCGTCACCGGTTACGACCTGAGCCAGATCATGCAGACCGACCAGATCCTGGAGTTCCACCGGCCCATTGTGGTCGGTGACCAGTTGATCTGCGATGTGCATCTGCACTCGTTCCGGCAGGCCTTCGGTGGCGACATCATCGTCACCAAGAACATCGTCACCGATCAGCGCGACCAACTGGTGCTCACTACCTACACCACGCTGGTCGGCCGCAGCGGCGGCGATATCGACCCGAACCTGAACGACGCCGTCCGCAAGGTGCTCATGCACGGAATGGATGCGTCCGTGCCCGATCACACCCCGCGTACCCGGCACGAGGTCCCGGCTCCGGTCGTGGGCGCAGCGGTGCCGATCCGGTTCGGCCGGGCGTTCGACGATGTCTCGGTCGGTGACGAGCTTCCCACCCGCATCGTCGCCCTGACTCGTGGCGATCTGGTGAACTATGCCGGCGTCTCCGGCGATGCGAATCCCATCCACTGGAGCGACGAGGTCGTCAAACTGGTGGACCTGGACACCTGTGTCGCGCACGGGATGCTCACGATGGGCCTGGGCGGCGGTTTCGTCACCTCCTGGCTGGGCGATCCCGGTGCTGTGAAGGAGTACAACGTCCGGTTCACCAGCCCGGTGTTCGTGAGTGCCACGGAGCCGGCCGAGGTCGAGTACACCGGCAAGGTCAAATCCGTCGATCCGGAGACGAAGACCGCGGTGATCGCGATCGTGGCGAAGTCCGGTGGGCGCAAGATTTTCGGCCGGGCCACGGCTACCGTTCAGTTGTCCTGACCTGGTCGAGCGACCCTGATTGGCTTCCGCCGCCGACCGTGCCGTACACTCGGGATTCTGGGGTCACCAGCCGATGCGCGCTGCTCTGCAAGGCTGGTTCCAGGCGGGGTTCGTTCATATCGGCCACAGTGGCTGAGTAGGCTCGAGCCGATACCGGTTCGACCGGCCCCGCCGATGGGGCCGGCACCTGCCGGAGCGGCGCGCGTGTTGTGTGACACCAGCGCCGATAATTGAATATCGCAGTGTGGTTGTAACTCGCGACGGTGTCGGAGTTCAGCCGAAGGGGCGTAGCTCAAATGGCAGAGCAGCGGTCTCCAAAACCGCAGGTTGCAGGTTCAAGTCCTGTCGCCCCTGCCCTGGATGCCGGCGATGAGAGAGGATCGACGTGACCGACGAGCGGGACACCCGCCGCGGCGGGTACGGCGCCGACGACGGCGATGACGCCGCCGCCCCGGCGCAGCGGCCGAGCGGAAAGCGCTCCGCTCGCCGGGGCCGGTCCGCCTCATTGGGCGCGTCCGATACCGGTTCGATCGCGACCATCGATCGACCCACGCGCAAGTCCGAGGCCAAATCCGGCCGGACCGACCGCGAACGGTCCCGGAATCCGTTCAAGCGTTTGTTCAAGTTCCTGCGTGAGGTGATCGCGGAACTGCGGAAGGTTATCTGGCCCAACCGGAAGCAGATGATCACCTATACGACCGTTGTTCTGGTGTTCGTGGTCTTCATGGTCGCGTTCATCAGCGGGTTGGATCTGGCGTTCATCAAGGGTGTCGACTGGTTGTTCGGTTAGCCAGGCGATATCGGAGCCGGTAACCGATCCGCGCCGCGGGCCGGACGGAGCCCTACGCCGCACCCGAACCCCGGCATGCAGAGGATGCACGTGACGACACAGGAAGCGAGTGCCCAGTGAGCACCCCGGAGAACGACACCACCGACGAGTTCCCGGTCGACGATCAGACGGCCGAGGAGGCCGCCGTATCCGTCGAGGAGCCGGCGTCCGACGCCGAGCCCGAGGCTGGCGACGAGGCCGCACCCGCATCCGTCGACGCGGAAGAGCCGGACCCGGTCGAGCAGATGAAAGCCGCTCTGCGGCGCGCTCCCGGCGACTGGTACGTCATCCACTCCTATGCCGGTTACGAGAACAAGGTGAAGACCAACCTCGAAACCCGTGTGCAGAACCTGGACCTGGAGGACTACATCTTCCAGGTGGAGGTGCCCACCCAAGAGAAAACCGAGATCAAGAACGGCCAGCGCAAGAGCGTCAACGAGAAGCTGCTGCCGGGCTACATCCTGGTCCGGATGGACCTGAACGACGAATCGTGGGGCGCGGTCCGCAACACCCCGGGCGTCACCGGTTTCGTGGGCGCGACATCGCGCCCCTCGCCGCTGACCATCAACGAGGTCGTGAAATTCCTGGTCCCGGTCTCGCAGCAGAAGAAGGCGCCCGCGTCGGCTGCCGCATCCGGAGGTACGGAGAGCGGCGGCGAGACCAAGGCTCGGCCCACCATCGAGGTCGATTTCGAGGTCGGCGAATCGGTGACCGTGATGGACGGTCCGTTCGCGACACTGCCTGCCACCATCTCCGAGGTCAACGCCGAGCAGCAGAAGCTCAAGGTGCTCGTCTCGATCTTCGGGCGTGAGACTCCGGTCGAGCTGGAATTCACCAAGGTCGCCAAGATCTAGTCGGCGGCGCCTGTGTTTCCCGGGGCCGTGAGTCCCGGGTCGGAACTTGCAGAGAGCAAGGAACACCACACCCTAGGAAAGAAAGATGCCCCCCAAGAAGAAGAAGCTCGCCGGGATCATCAAGCTTCAGATCCAGGCCGGCGCCGCGAATCCGGCTCCCCCGGTGGGTCCGGCGCTCGGTCAGCACGGCGTCAACATCATGGAGTTCTGCAAGGCGTACAACGCCGCGACCGAATCGCAGCGCGGTAACGTCATCCCGGTCGAGATCTCGGTGTACGAGGACCGGTCCTTCGACTTCAAGCTGAAGACACCGCCCGCCGCCCGGCTGCTGCTGAAGGCCGCCGGTGTGCAGAAGGGTTCGCCCGAGCCGCACCGCAACAAGGTCGCCACGGTGACCATGGACCAGGTGCGCGAGATCGCCAAGACCAAGCAGGAAGATCTGAACGCCAACGATATCGACCAGGCGGCCAAGATCATCGCGGGTACGGCGCGTTCGATGGGTATCACCGTCGAAGGCTGAGTGTCAGTGCTGGGGGAGGTGCGATACCTCCGCCTTCGCCAGGCCGCCGCGGTCGGTTATGACAGGCCGTTGTAGGCGCAGCGAAGCCATATATCGCGATCCCGCTTTCGGTGGGAGGGCCGGCCAGGCCCGATAACCACAGCTGAACCACGACTTGCGGCGTGAACGCCGGGCGCTCAGGCGGTTACTTGTGTGATCACGAGCGCCCCGGGAACGTCGCCGACAGAATCAGGACAGAGAAACATGGCAAAACGAAGCAAGGCGTACCTCGCCGCCGCCGAGAAGGTCGATCGCGACACGCTCTACACGCCGCTGGCAGCGGCCCGGCTGGCCAAGGAAACCGCCACCACGAAGACGGATGCGACCGTCGAGGTCGCGATCCGGCTCGGCGTTGATCCTCGTAAGGCCGACCAGATGGTTCGCGGCACCGTGAACCTGCCGCACGGCACCGGTAAAACCGCCCGCGTCATCGTGTTCGCGGCCGGTGAGAAGGCGGCCGAGGCGGAAGCCGCGGGTGCCGACGCTGTGGGCGCCGAGGATCTGATCGAGCGGATCCAGGGCGGCTGGCTGGATTTCGACGCCGCGATCGCCACTCCCGACCAGATGGCCAAGGTCGGCCGAATCGCGCGTGTCCTGGGCCCGCGCGGTCTCATGCCGAACCCGAAGACCGGCACGGTCACGACCGATGTGACCAAGGCGGTCAACGACATCAAGGGCGGCAAGATCAACTTCCGGGTCGACAAGCAGGCCAACCTGCATTTCGTCATCGGTAAGGCGTCGTTCGACGACAACAAGCTGGTGGAGAACTACGGTGCCGCGCTGGACGAGATCCTGCGGGCCAAGCCGTCGACCGCCAAGGGGCGTTACGTCAAGAAGGTGACGGTCTCGACGAACACCGGACCGGGCATCCCGGTGGACCCGAACCGCACCCGCAACCTCCTGGAGGAGGACGCGTAAGCGTCGCCTGTAAAGCGAAGTACCGCAAAACGGCGGGAGCGTCTCCGACGCTCCCGCCGTTTTGCGCATCCGGTGTCGTCCCGGCACCCGACCACCGGCGGGACCGAGCGCAGTGCGGACTGATTACCGGGCATCGGCGGTTACTCCGTGGTGTGACGGCGGTTCTGCTGATTTCCGGAAGTACGAGAGCGGGGTCGACCAACACAGCCGCCCTGCGCACCGTCGAGGCCCTCGCGCCGGACGGGATCCGGGCCCGGTGCTACGGCGGATCGGTGGAATTGCCCGCGTACTTTCCGGACGCCGTCAGCGTCCACCCCGCGGTGCGGGAACTGCGGGGGCGATCGGCCGCGGCAGACGCGGTCCTGTTCTGCACTCCCGAATACGCGGGCACGCTGCCGGGAAGTGCACGCTGCCGGGAAGTCTGAAGAATCTGCTGGACTGGGCCGTGGGTACCAGCGATCTGTGCGGGAAATCGGCGGCCCGGTCGACCCGCTACGCGACCGTTTTGCCAGATGAGGAACTGTCCGGGTATGCTCGATCCGGTTGTCGACCAGTTCGACACCACCAATCCGTTCTACCGAAGACCGTTGGTCGTCGATTCCTCGTGGAATCGGTCGAAGGTCCGGCGAGAGTGCCGGCGGCCCGCGCAGGGAGAGCCGAGGCTGGAATCCGACACGGGTTATCCGTGTGGAGGTTTCCTTACGCGCCCCGGAACGCTCTGCGTTCGGGGCGCTTGTTCTTTCGCCGGCCCCTGATCGGTAGGGCATATCCATACCGACATCAGAGAGGAGGCGAAGTATGGCGAAACCCGAAAAGGTTGCCGCGGTCGCGGAGATCACCGAGCAGTTCAAGGGCTCGACGGCCGCAGTCGTCACGGAATACCGTGGCCTGTCCGTCGGCGCGCTCACCGAACTGCGTCGTGCGCTCGGTGCCGACGCCACGTACTCCGTCGCCAAGAACACCCTGGTGAAGCGCGCTGCGGCCGAGGCCGGCGTGGAGGGTCTCGACGATCTGTTCGTCGGACCCACCGCGATTGCGTTCATCTCCGGTGAACCGGTCGACGCCGCCAAGGCGCTGAAGACCTTCGCGAAGGACAACAAGGCGCTCATCATCAAGGGCGGCTACATGGACGGCGCTGCGCTGTCCGTGTCCGAGGTCGAGCGGATCGCCGACCTGGAGTCCCGCGAGGTCCTGCTGGCCAAGCTGGCCGGTGCCATGAAAGGCAACCTGGCCAAGGCCGCCGGTCTGTTCAACGCTCCCGCCTCGCAGGTGGCCCGCCTGGCCGCCGCGCTGCAGGAGAAGAAGCAGGCCACCGGCGGCGAAGCCGCCGCAGAGTAACAGCGCGGAGACTCCGCTGAGGCTCGCGTCACTATTCGCGGAACGGTCGACTCCGGCTCGCCCGCACAGACATTCACCATCGAAAGGAAACAACAATGGCCAACGTTGACGAGCTGCTCGAAACCTTCGGCAACATGACCCTGCTCGAGCTGTCGGACTTCGTCAAGAAGTTCGAGGAGAAGTTCGAGGTCACCGCTGCTGCTCCGGTCGCCGTCGCCGCCGCCGGTGCCGCCCCGGCCGCCGCCGACGCCGCCGAGGAGCAGGACGAGTTCGACGTCATCCTCGAGGGTGCCGGCGATAAGAAGATCCAGGTCATCAAGGTGGTCCGTGAGATCGTCTCCGGCCTGGGCCTGAAAGAGGCCAAGGATCTCGTCGAGGGCGCGCCGAAGCCGATCCTGGAGAAGGTGGCCAAGGATGCCGCCGAAGCCGCCAAGGAGAAGCTGGAAGCCGCCGGCGCCAAGGTTTCGGTCAAGTAATACGACCGGCTACGACCGGCATTGCCGGAAACGGGCGGTCCCTTTCGGGGCCGCCCGTTTTCTCGTCTTCCGCCCGTTTTCTCAGGTGCTGGTTAACGGCCATTCTGCCGTTTCGAGATCGGCGGCGATGGTTACTCTTCGGTCAGGTCGGGTGTGCTATGGACGTGCCATGGGTTACAGTGACCGGACTCGCTGTGACGTGACGCACCGCTTCCGGGTCTGCGGTGCCAAGCGGGTAGCTCGCTGAGAAATGTGGAGGTTGGCGTGGGCGTCGAGGTCAGGACCGAGAGTGTAACCAAGTCGTTCGGTTCACAACGGATTTGGCAGGACGTTTCTATTACCCTGCCTGCCGGTGAGGTCAGCGCGCTGCTGGGCCCGTCGGGTACCGGTAAGTCCGTATTCCTGAAGTCGCTCATCGGCCTGCTGCGGCCCGAACGCGGCTCCATCTTCATCGGTGGTACCGATATCACCACCTGCTCCAACAAGGAGCTCTACGAGATCCGGAAACTCTTCGGTGTGCTGTTCCAGGACGGTGCGCTGTTCGGTTCGATGAATCTCTTCGACAACGTGGCCTTCCCGCTGCGCGAGCACACGAAGAAGTCCGAATCCGACATCCGCAAGATCGTCATGGAGAAACTCGAGCTCACCGGTCTGCTCGGTGCCGAGGGCAAACTCCCCGGCGAGATCTCCGGCGGTATGCGTAAACGCGCCGGACTGGCCCGGGCACTCGTGCTCGACCCCCAGATCATCTTGGTCGACGAGCCCGACTCCGGCCTGGACCCGGTCCGTACCTCCTACTTGAGCCAGCTGCTCATCGATATCAACGCTCAGATCGATGCCACGATTCTGATCGTGACCCACAACATCAACCTGGCTCGTACCGTGCCGGACAACATCGGCATGCTGTTCCGCCGCCAACTGGTGATGTTCGGCCCGCGTGAGGTGCTGCTCACCAGTGAAGAGCCGGTGGTCAAGCAGTTCCTCAACGGTCGCATGATCGGCCCCATCGGTATGTCCGAGGAAAAGGACGAAGCCCAGATGGCGCGCGAGCAGGCCATGGTGGACGCCGGCCATCACCACGGTGGTGCCGAAGAGGTCGACGGCATCATCCCGCAGATGAAGGCCCAGCCGGGTATGCCGGTGCGGCAGGCGGTGGAGCGGCGTAAGAACCGGGTGCGTGAGACCATGCATACCCTGCCGCACGCCGCGCAGGTCGCCATCCGGGAGTCGCTCGATCAGAACGACGAGACGATGGTCATGTCCTACAACTCGGGTCAGCGCGGCAGCGGTGACAGCGGTAACGATTTCCCGGGGTCGGATTTCGACACCATGCAGTACCCCAGGGTGTAATAAACGAGCTTGTTTCCAGAGCAGCGCGTCGGGTTCGTACCCGGCGCGCTGTTTCGTGGTCCCGAGCCGTTCGGCAGGGGTGCCGCGGGCGCGTATCCGGCTGGAACAGGGGCGATACGGGCGATCGTTACTGATCTTGTATCGCGCCCGGAGATTTGAAGGACGCCAGGTCGGCACGGGCACTTGACGAGTTTCGCCGGACCAGTCACGCTATTGGTGGCGGCTTCGGCCGCCGTCGGTAGTGGACACCCGCCAGCGCCGAATTCGTTGTCGGAGGCACCGCCCGTGGTCCGGAACCCAGCCAGCGGAACCGGCCCGGCGCGTCAGCCACGCAACGCTTCGGCGGGGTGGTACTTTGACACCTCCGTATAGGTAGGTGTAGGTTTGGACGTTGCGCTGGCTGCCTCCTGTCCATTCCTTGATCGCACTACGAAAGTTCCACCCTTCCGGTGATGCTTCCGTTGTTTGCTGTTCGAGTCTCGTTCGGGTTGTGACCAGCGAGAATCCCAAAATGTAGCAGACAAGCGACGGTCGCGGACCACCACGCGACGCGCGTGAGGTGCTGGAAGGACGCATCTTGGCAGTCTCCACCCAGACAAGCGCCAATACGAAGCTGGGAGTTTCGGGGGGTATACCCGGGGCTCCATTGCGGGTGTCTTTCGCGAAGATCCGGGAGCCGCTGGAGGTGCCCGGACTTCTCGATCTACAAACGGAATCTTTCGCCTGGTTGGTCGGCACGCCGGATTGGCGTGAGCGCGCTGCCGCTCGCGGTGACGGCGGGCTGGTCGGCGGGCTCGAGGAGGTTCTCGAGGAACTCTCCCCGATCGAGGATTTCTCCGGCTCGATGTCCCTGTCTTTCTCCGACCCTCGTTTCGAAGAGGTCAAGGCCTCCATCGACGAGTGCAAAGACAAAGATATGACCTACGCGGCGCCGTTGTTCGTCACCGCGGAGTTCATCAACAACAACACCGGCGAGATCAAGAGCCAGACGGTTTTCATGGGTGATTTCCCGATGATGACCGATAAAGGCACCTTCATCATCAACGGCACCGAGCGTGTCGTGGTCTCCCAGTTGGTGCGTTCGCCGGGCGTGTACTTCGATCACTCGGTCGACAAGAGCACCGAAAAGGATCTGCACAGCGTCCGGGTCATCCCGAGCCGTGGTGCATGGCTCGAGTTCGACGTCGACAAGCGCGATACCGTCGGTGTGCGTATCGACCGCAAGCGTCGTCAGCCGGTGACCGTGCTGCTCAAGGCCCTCGGCTGGACCGCTGAGGAGATCTCCGAGCGCTTCGGGTTCTCCGAGATCATGATGTCCACCCTGGAGAAGGACAACACGGCCGGCCAGGACGAGGCGCTGCTCGATATCTACCGCAAGCTACGCCCGGGCGAACCGCCCACCAAGGAGTCCGCGCAGACCCTGTTGGAGAACCTGTTCTTCAAGGAGAAGCGCTACGACCTCGCGCGCGTCGGTCGCTACAAGATCAACAAGAAGCTCGGTCTGCATCCGGGTGAGGCCATCGACGGGTCCACGCTGACCCGCGAGGACATCGTCTCGACCATCGAATACCTGGTGCGGCTGCACGCCGGCGACCGGATGATGACCGCCCCCGGCGGTGTCGAGGTGCCGGTCGGCGTGGACGATATCGACCACTTCGGTAACCGTCGCCTGCGCACCGTGGGCGAACTGATCCAGAATCAGATCCGGGTCGGTCTGTCCCGGATGGAGCGCGTGGTCCGCGAGCGGATGACCACCCAGGACGTCGAGGCGATCACGCCGCAAACCCTGATCAACATCCGCCCCGTCGTGGCCGCGATCAAGGAGTTCTTCGGAACCTCCCAGCTCTCGCAGTTCATGGACCAGAACAACCCGCTGTCGGGTCTGACCCACAAGCGCCGCCTCTCGGCGCTGGGCCCCGGCGGTCTGTCCCGTGAACGCGCGGGCCTCGAGGTCCGTGACGTGCACCCCTCGCACTACGGCCGCATGTGCCCGATCGAGACTCCGGAAGGCCCGAACATCGGCCTGATCGGTTCGCTGTCGGTGTACGCGCGGGTCAATCCGTTCGGTTTCATCGAGACGCCGTACCGCAAGGTGATCGACGGCCGGGTGACCGACGAGGTCAAGTACCTCACCGCCGACGAAGAGGACCGGCACGTCCGAGCCCAGGCGAACTCGGCAGTCGACGCCGACGGCAATTTCGTCGAGGACCGGGTGCTGTGCCGCCGCGGTAACGAGGAGATGGAATTCGTCGACACCAGCGAGGTCGACTACATGGATGTTTCGCCGCGCCAGATGGTGTCGGTGGCGACGGCCATGATTCCGTTCCTGGAGCACGATGACGCCAACCGTGCCTTGATGGGTGCGAATATGCAGCGTCAGGCTGTGCCGTTGATCCGTTCGGAATCCCCTGTGGTGGGTACCGGTATGGAACTGCGGGCGGCGGTCGATGCCGGTGATGTCGTGGTCAACGACAAGCCCGGTGTGGTCGAGGAGGTTTCCGCCGACTACGTGACCGTGATGGCCGACGACGGCACCCGTAAGTCCTATCGGATGCGGAAGTTCGCGCGGTCGAATCAGGGCACGTGTGCCAATCAGCGTCCGATCGTGGACGAGGGTCAGCGGGTCGAGCGTGGTCAGGTCCTGGCCGACGGTCCGTGCACCGAGAACGGTGAGATGGCTCTCGGTAAGAATCTGCTCGTGGCGATCATGCCGTGGGAAGGCCACAACTACGAGGACGCGATCATCCTGTCGCAGCGCCTCGTCGAGGACGACGTTCTCACCTCGATTCATATCGAGGAGCACGAGATCGACGCCCGCGACACCAAGCTGGGTGCCGAGGAGATCACCCGCGATATCCCGAACGTTTCCGATGAGGTCCTCGCCGATCTCGACGAGCGCGGGATCGTGCGGATCGGTGCCGAGGTCCGTGACGGGGACATCCTGGTCGGAAAGGTCACCCCGAAAGGTGAGACCGAGCTGACCCCGGAAGAGCGGTTGTTGCGCGCGATCTTCGGTGAGAAGGCGCGGGAAGTGCGTGACACTTCGTTGAAGGTGCCCCACGGTGAGTCGGGGAAGGTGATCGGTATCCGGGTGTTCTCCCGTGATGACGATGATGACCTGCCTCCCGGTGTGAACGAGTTGGTCCGGGTTTATGTGGCGCAGAAGCGCAAGATCCAGGACGGTGACAAGCTCGCGGGTCGGCACGGCAACAAGGGCGTCATCGGCAAGATCCTCCCCACCGAGGACATGCCGTTCATGCCAGACGGCACCCCGGTCGACATTATTTTGAACACCCATGGTGTGCCGCGTCGTATGAATATCGGGCAGATCCTGGAAACCCACCTCGGCTGGATCGGTAAAGCCGGTTGGGAAGTCGATGTGGCAGCCGATGGCACCCGTCCGGAATGGGCGAAGGCGCTGCCGGAGGAAATGCTGGCTGCTCCGGCCGACTCCAATATCGCGACCCCCGTCTTCGACGGTGCGCGTGAGGAGGAGCTGACCGGGCTGCTGGCCTCGACCCGACCCAACCGCGACGGTGACCGCATGGTCGACGACGACGGTAAGTCGACGTTGTTCGACGGTCGTTCGGGTGAGCCGTTCCCGTATCCGGTGGCGGTGGGCTACATGTACATCCTGAAGCTGCACCACCTGGTCGACGACAAGATCCACGCGCGGTCGACCGGTCCGTACTCGATGATCACCCAGCAGCCGCTCGGTGGTAAGGCGCAGTTCGGTGGTCAGCGTTTCGGTGAGATGGAGTGCTGGGCCATGCAGGCCTACGGTGCTGCCTACACGCTGCAGGAACTGCTGACCATCAAATCCGACGATGTGGTGGGCCGGGTGAAGGTCTACGAGGCGATCGTCAAGGGCGAGAACATTCCGGAGCCCGGAATCCCGGAATCGTTCAAGGTTCTGCTCAAGGAACTCCAGTCACTGTGCCTCAACGTCGAGGTGCTGTCCTCCGACGGCGCGGCCATCGAGATGCGCGACGGCGACGACGAGGATCTCGAGCGGGCGGCGGCCAATCTGGGTATCAACCTGTCCCGGAACGAAGCGGCAACCGTCGACGATCTGGCGAACTAGGGCGTTGGCCGGGTGCCGTAGCCGGATTGCGGCTCGGTGCTCGGCCTCCGCGTTCGAATCCAATAGAGAACTTTTGCTCGTATTCGACCCGCACAGGGGAAAGGAAGTTACGTGCTAGACGTCAACTTCTTCGATGAACTCCGGATCGGCCTGGCCACCGCCGAAGACATCCGTAACTGGTCCTTCGGCGAGGTGAAGAAGCCGGAGACCATCAACTACCGCACGCTCAAGCCGGAGAAGGACGGCCTGTTCTGCGAGAAGATCTTCGGTCCCACCCGGGACTGGGAGTGCTATTGCGGTAAGTACAAGCGTGTCCGCTTCAAGGGCATCATCTGTGAGCGCTGTGGCGTCGAGGTGACCCGCGCCAAGGTGCGTCGTGAGCGGATGGGCCATATCGAGCTGGCCGCCCCGGTCACCCACATCTGGTACTTCAAAGGTGTGCCGAGCCGGCTCGGTTACCTGCTCGACCTGGCGCCGAAGGATCTGGAAAAGATCATCTACTTCGCCGCCTACGTCATCACCGCCGTCGACGACGAGATGCGGCACAACGAGCTGTCCACGCTCGAGGCGGAGATGGAGGTCGAGAAGAAGACCGTCGCCGACCAGCGGGACGCCGACCTCGAGGCCCGGGCGCAGAAGCTGGAGGCCGATCTGGCCGAGCTCGAGGCCGAAGGTGCCAAGTCCGACGTCCGTCGCAAGGTCAAAGACGGCGGCGAGCGGGAGATGAAGCAGCTCCGCGACCGGGCCCAGCGTGAGCTGGACCGGCTCGACGAGATCTGGACCACGTTCACCAAGCTCGCGCCCAAGCAGCTGATCGTGGACGAAGTGCTCTACCGCGAGATCACCGACCGTTACGGCGAGTACTTCACCGGCGCGATGGGCGCGGAGTCCATCCAGAAGCTGATGGAGAACTTCGATATCGCGGCCGAGGCCGAGAACCTGCGGGAGACCATCCGCAGCGGTAAGGGTCAGAAGAAGCTGCGCGCTCTCAAGCGGCTCAAGGTCGTCGCGGCCTTCCAGACCAACGGCAATTCGCCGATGGGCATGGTGCTCGACGCCGTTCCGGTGATCCCGCCGGAACTGCGGCCGATGGTCCAGCTCGACGGTGGCCGGTTCGCCACCTCCGACCTGAACGATCTCTACCGGCGTGTCATCAACCGCAACAACCGCCTCAAGCGACTGATCGACCTCGGTGCCCCCGAGATCATCGTCAACAACGAGAAGCGGATGCTGCAGGAATCCGTGGACGCGCTGTTCGACAACGGCCGTCGCGGCCGGCCGGTCACCGGCCCGGGTAACCGCCCGCTGAAGTCGCTGAGCGATCTGCTCAAGGGTAAGCAGGGTCGTTTCCGGCAGAACCTGCTCGGTAAGCGTGTCGACTACTCCGGTCGTTCGGTCATCGTCGTCGGCCCGCAGCTCAAACTGCACCAGTGCGGGCTGCCCAAGCTGATGGCGCTGGAGCTGTTCAAGCCGTTCGTGATGAAGCGGCTGGTCGACCTGAACCACGCGCAGAACATCAAATCCGCCAAGCGGATGGTGGAGCGGCAGCGGCCGCAGGTGTGGGACGTCCTCGAAGAGGTCATCGCCGAGCATCCGGTGCTGCTCAACCGGGCACCCACGCTGCACCGCCTCGGTATCCAGGCCTTCGAGCCGCAGCTGGTCGAGGGTAAGGCCATCCAGCTGCACCCGCTGGTCTGTGAGGCGTTCAACGCCGACTTCGACGGTGACCAGATGGCCGTGCACCTGCCGCTGTCGGCGGAGGCGCAGGCCGAGGCCCGCATCCTGATGCTGTCCTCGAACAACATCCTGTCCCCGGCGTCGGGTCGCCCGCTGGCCATGCCCCGTCTGGACATGGTGACGGGTCTGTACTACCTGACCCGGTTCGACGAAGGCGCCAAGGGCGGGTACCAGCCCGCGAACGGCGACGGTCCGGAGCAGGGCGTGTACTCCTCGCCGGCCGAGGCACAGATGGCGGTCGACCGTGGCGAGCTGACCGTGCGGTCGAGCATCAAGGTGCGGCTGACCGATCAGCGTCCGCAGAAAGAGGTCGAGGCGGAGCTGTTCCCGGACGGATGGCGGCGCGGCGACGCGTGGACCACCCAGACCACTCTGGGCCGGGTGCTGTTCAACGAACTGCTGCCCGCGGACTACGCGTTCATCAACGAGCCGATGCCGAAGAAGCGGCAGGCGACGATCATCAACGATCTCGCCGAGCGCTACCCGATGATCGTGGTCGCGCAGACCGTCGACAAGCTCAAGGACGCCGGCTTCTACTGGGCCACGCGTTCGGGTGTCACCGTCTCCATGTCGGACGTGCTCGTTCCGCCGGAGAAGGCCGAGATCATGGAGCGCTACGAGGCGCAGTCCGATCAGATCGAGAAGAAGTACCAGCGTGGTGCTCTCGATCACCAGGAGCGCAACAACGCCCTGGTCAAGATCTGGCAGGAGGCCACCGAAGAGGTCGGCCGCGCGCTGCGGGCGCACTACCCGGCCGATAACCCGATCATCACGATCGTCGACTCGGGCGCCACGGGTAACTTCACCCAGACCCGTACCCTCGCCGGTATGAAGGGCCTGGTGACGAACCCGAAGGGTGAGTTCATCCCGCGACCGATCAAGTCCTCCTTCCGTGAGGGCCTGACGGTTCTGGAGTACTTCATCAACACCCACGGTGCTCGTAAGGGTCTGGCCGATACCGCGCTGCGTACCGCCGACTCGGGTTACCTGACCCGTCGTCTGGTCGACGTCTCGCAGGACGTCATCGTGCGCGAGCACGATTGCGCCACCGAGCGCGGCATCATCGTGCACATCGCCGAGAAGCAGGCCGACGGCACGCTGATCCGCGACGCGCATGTGGAGACCTCGGCCTACGCTCGGACGCTCGCCGCGGACGCGCTCGACCAGAGCGGCAATGTCGTCGTCGGCAAGGGCGCGGACCTGGGCGATCCCGCGATCGAGGCGCTGCTGGACGCCGGTATCACCGAGGTGAAGGTCCGCTCCGTGCTGACCTGCACGACCGGTACCGGGGTCTGTGCGACCTGCTACGGCCGTTCGATGGCGACCGGCAAGCTGGTCGATATCGGTGAGGCGGTCGGTATCGTCGCCGCGCAGTCCATCGGTGAGCCGGGTACCCAGCTGACCATGCGTACCTTCCACCAGGGTGGTGTCGCGGGTGATGACATCACCGGTGGTCTGCCTCGTGTTCAGGAGCTTTTCGAGGCTCGGGTGCCCAAGGGCAAGGCGCCCATCGCCGAGGTCTCGGGCCGGATCCGGCTGGAGGACGACGACCGCTTCTACAAGATCACCATCATTCCCGACGACGGCGGGGAAGATGTGGTCTACGACAAGCTGTCCAAGCGTCAGCGGCTGCGCGTGTTCAAGCACGACGACGGCAGCGAACGTCTGCTCGCCGACGGCGACCACGTCGAGGTCGGCCAGCAGTTGCTGGAAGGCGCGGCGGATCCGCACGAGGTGCTGCGCGTGATGGGCCCCCGGCAGGTCCAGATCCACCTGGTCCACGAGGTCCAGGAGGTCTACCGGAGCCAGGGTGTGTCGATCCACGACAAACACATCGAGGTCATCGTCCGCCAGATGCTGCGCCGGGTGACGATCATCGACTCGGGCGCCACCGAGTTCCTGCCCGGTTCGCTCACCGAGCGGGCCGAGTTCGAGGCGTCCAACCGTCGGGTCGTCGCCGAGGGGCGCGAACCCGCGGCGGGTCGTCCGGTGCTGATGGGTATCACCAAGGCGTCGCTGGCCACCGATTCGTGGCTGTCGGCGGCGTCGTTCCAGGAGACCACCCGAGTCCTGACGGACGCGGCGATCAACTGCCGCTCCGACCGGCTCATCGGCCTCAAGGAGAACGTGATCATCGGTAAGCTGATCCCGGCCGGTACCGGTATCAACCGGTACCGCAACATCCAGGTTCAGCCGACCGAGGAGGCCCGTGCCGCAGCGTATGCGGTGCCGTCCTACGACGACACCTACTACAGCCCGGAGGGCTTCGGCGCCGCCACCGGTGCCGCGGTCCCGCTGGACGATTACGGATTCAGCGACTACCGGTAATCGGTAGGTAGCGACAGCATTCGGCCCCGCACCGGCACGGTGCGGGGCCGAAGTGCGTCTCGGGCCGCGTTATCCGCTCGCGCTGCTGGGAAGGTGTTCCCGCAGTCCGTTCAGCAGTGCGGCCAGACCGAATTCGAAACTGTTGCTCGGGGCCGGCGTTGTAGCCCCACTGCGTTGCCCGATACGAACATGAAGACCGTGGCCGTGGCCCGGTCGGCCTCCGCGGCGGTGAACCCGGCCCCGTCGTAGACGGCGAGTATGTGCTCGTCGTGTCGCGATTCGCTCTCCCCGTACAGCAAGTTGCCGGACGTGGACGATCCAGAAGTTGTGCAATGTGGCGGTATTCGGCGCCGCCGCCCTCGGGATCACGGGGTCCGTACTGGTGGGATCGCGTAATCAACTGTCGACTTATCTGTACGCAGCGGTTCGTGGTCGGGGTTCGCGACCCCGTAACGTCCCGCAGGTGACCGGGCGGGGTGACTCGTCAACTGTCTGTCGCCGGTGTGGCTGACTTGCTCGCGATATGTCCACCGCCTGGTCTCCGTTCACGGTCTGACTCGACAGAGGTGTGACGACTACTTGCTGCGAAGGGTTCTGGAAGTCGACCTGTCGGCCGTGGATCACCCCACCCGACGAGGCGAGGAAACCGCACCTGATGATGCTGATCGGCGTCGATCCGCACAAGTCCACCCACACCGCGACCGCGCTGGATCCAGCGACGAATTCTGATCAGGGATCGATCCGCGTCGACGCCAGCCATGCCGGCTACCGCCAGCTGCTGGTCTGGGCACGGCAATGGCCCGAACGCACTTGGGCTGTGGAGAACGCCGAAGGCCTCGGCCACCACTTGGCGCAGTGGCTGGTCGCCGCCGACGAGGCAGTGGTGGATGTAGCGCCTTCCGCGACCGCGCGAGTGCGGCAGCTCTCCCGCGGTGGCCGCCGCAAGAACGACCGCATCGATGCCGCGGCGGCAGCCAGCGTCGCGGCAATGCAGGGTGATGCCCGTCCGGTATACGGCGAAACGCACGCCGACTCCCTAGCTCTGCTCGATGAGCGACGCAAGACCCTGTCCGAGAACAGAACTCGATCAGTCAACCAATTGCACGCGTTGCTGCGCGAACTGCTGCCAGGCGGGGTCCCCACGGATCTCACCGCCGCCAAGGCCACAACCGCCCTACGTGGTCTGCGCCCGATCAGCGGCACCGACCGAGTCCGAAAAACGCTGGCCAAGGACCTCGTCGCCGATATCAAACGCTACGACACCCAGCTGACCGAGAACGCCGCAGCGATGAGCGAGCTTCTCGATCAGCACGGCACCACGCTGCGCGAAATACCCGGCGTCGGGCCAGTGCTGGCTGCCCGCATTATCGGACGCACTGGACGAGTCAGCAGATTTCCGACGGCTGCCGCTTTCGCGAGCTACACCGGCACCGCACCTGTCGAGATCGCCAGTGCCGATTCGACCCGCCATCGCCTGTCCCGCTACGGCGACAGAGAACTCAATTCCGCGTTGCACACAGTCGCGATGATCCAGATCCGGATGCGCAGCACCGCCGGCCGCGCCTACTACGACAAGAAGATCGCCGAAGGAAAGACCCCGAAGGAAGCGAAGCGCTGTCTCAAGCGCCGCTTGGCCGATCTGTGCTGGCGAACGATGACTCGAGACGAACGCCGCACCGCACCAAACGAATCAAGCCACCACGCCGACGCAGCTTGACAGATACAGAGGTATCGCGTGTTCGTGGTATCCAGCGCGGGGACCGTAGCCGCAGGCCCGCTGCATAGCGGGTCCACGCGGCGGTGACCTGGGGCGGTGACCTGGGGCGGTGACCTGGGGCGGTGACCTGGGGCGGCGGCCCTGGTGGTGGTCTGGTGGTGACAGTCGAGCGCGTCCGCGACAGCCGGGGCGGGCATCCGGAGAACGTGCTGGTGTGTCGCGGCGGGCCGACGCAACGGCTGGGGAACAGCCAGCAAGACTCGCGGTCGGCGGGGTTCATGTTTGGTCTGCTGGTCGATCCAGCTGAAGTAGCAGCTCGGCGGCAGTGCCAGGAACTGGTGGGTGATGCTGGCTCAGATGTGGCGAGGTCTGATCGCCGTGGCATGCGATGTCGTTCCTGCTGTCGGTGGAGCCCGCTAGGGTGCCCGCGTGGGACTAGCGATCGCAGTCGGCGATGACGACAGCCGAGAAGAACTGGACCAGCTCGCCATACTGCTGAAAGAAGAAGCAATCGAATGGCAGCAACCCGAGTCGTGCGTGCTGCCACCCGGCCGCGCAACATGACATCGATGCCGTACTCCGCGCTCTACTGCCTGCATCGGGTTTACGCGCGATGCCAGGCCGGACTGCCCGTCACGCCGGTGTCCGATATGGCGGAGGTGGAGGCGGACGACGAGGTGGTGTCTGCTGAGAGGGACATGTTCGAATCTCACCTCCTCTACCACTCGGACGTCGACGGCTATTACATACCCGTCGATTTCGATATCCCGGAATTGATCGGCGACGACGAGCGCGTGGGCTCCAGCCAAGGCCTGCTCGCCGAACTACAGTCCTGTGCTCCGGCGATCGGAATTCGGCTAGAGCCAGATCTCTCGTTGTCGGACGCCGAAGCGCAGCGCATCGACGAACTGATCCAGACCGACAGTGGAGAATTCACCTACGAGTGGATGGCGTGGCTGGCATTGCACGAAGCATGCCGGCAGAGCATCGCCAGCGACCACGCCATAGTGTTCATCGGATAATCAACTGTCTCCAGTTGTGGGTTCCTCTCCCCAGATAGCGGACTGTCACCACCTGTACCGCGAACCCGAGCCGGTTGTATTCCCGGCGTCGGGCTGTGATCAACCGCCGGTCCTCATCGTCCAGGTAGCAGAACCGCTCCAACTCCACACGGGACAACACATCGAACCGCCCGTAACCGGGTACACCGTCATCAATCACGCTGACATGAAATCACCAGCACAACAACAGGATTCAGCGTGTCCGCTCAGCGTGACTTTCTTCCGGATGCTCCTCAACCCCCATCACGTTGGTCCTGATCGGCTGATCGTTCGCTGCTGGAGAGCCGGCCCGCTTCTGTCTGCGGGCCGGTTCTGGTCGAGGGCGGATTCGCCTGCGCTTCGGAGGTGGTCATGGGCGGATGCTGGGGAACCACCGCCGGTGGGAATATGAACCGCGCCTTTCGATCACATTGCGTCGATATGTCGTTCACTGAAACGGTTGAGAATAATGTTGCAGCGCACTGTCTGCCGGAGTTGTCGAACAGTCCCCGAGTCGACGACTGCCCGGAGGTCCGATGTCATACCGAAGCGCTGTGTCCGCTCGCGTTATCCGTATCCGATCCCGGCGCCGCGGTACCACCGATCCGAGTCTGTCGAAGTCCGCGCGCAGCCGGTGGATCCGGCGGGCGGCGGTGATCTTCTCGGCCCTGTTCGTCGTTCCCGCTCTGCTCGGGGCCAGTGCGCTGGCCGCGAGCGGGGAAACCGAATCGGTCGCCAACGCCGGATTTCCCGCGCTGAACTGGATGAACATCCGTGATTCCAGCGGTGTCGAACTGACCCACTATCGGTTCGTCGCCACACAGGGCAGTTTGTTCGAGCCGCTGCAGACAGCGATCGCGGTGGTGCTCGGACTGGAATTCGCCGGCTATATCGTCATCGTGACGGGCGCTATCTGGTTGATCGGCTACACGATGAGCTTCCATTGGCTCGATCCGGTGGGTGAAGCACTGTCCGGGGTCGCGGGCAGTCTCGACGCGCAGATCGCGACTCCCCTACTGCTTATCGTCGCCGCGTCGATCGGCGCGTTCTTCGTCGCGTGGTTCGTGCTGCGCGGGCAACGCGCGCGGGCGGTGACCCAGGCCGTGACCATGGTCGGGGTCGCGGTGATCGGCCCGACATTCACCGCTCAACCGCTGGAAGACGTCCTGTCCTCGCACGGACTGATGTCGCAGGGGCGCGATCTCGGAATCTCGGTGGCCGCCGGGCTGACCGGGCAGGCGCACGCCGACCCGACGGGTCTGGTCGCCACGATGCAGGAGAGTCTGGCCGATAATTTCGCCCGGCATCAGCTCCAGGTATGGAACTTCGGGCATGTGATCGACGACCGGGCCGGCTGCGCGGACGCCTGGTCGGCCGGGATGCGGTCGGGTTCGGATTCCGCTGTGGTGTCCGGATTGCGCAACTGCGGTGATCTGGCGGCGCAGCAGGCAGCCCTGAATCCGACTATGGGCCAAGTCGGCTCGGGTCTGGTGATGCTGATCTGCGCGGCGATTCTGCTCGCGTTCGGCGCGTACCTCTCGGTCAAGATCATTTGGGCCGCGCTCGATTCGATATTCCACGGCTTCGCCGCGATCTTCGGTTTCGCGGCGGGTGGTTTCATCTATGGGCCGACTCAGACATTCTTGGTGCGCAACCTGGTGGACAGCTTCTACGGGGCCGCGGTCATGGCGGTCTACATCATCTACCTGGGTCTGTATGTGCTGTTCCTCGGCAACCTGTTCGATCGAGCAGGTGGACAGGCGACGCTGGTGCTGATCCTCGGTGCTGTCGTACAGACGGTCGCGTTGTTCCAGTTCCGGCGCCTCTCCGCCGCGTTGCACCAGGGCAACGAATGGATTGTCAACCGGTTCGCCCTGGCTCTGCAGCAGGCGCCGGGGGGCGGCGGCGGAGGAGGGGCATCGGCGCTGGGGATGGGGGCGAGTGGTCTCGGCAACGCCGGTGTTCCGGGGCTCGGATTGCTCGCCGGGGCCGCCGCACTCAGCACGCTGAACAACAATCCGGCCAGCGCCTGGCTTTTCAACCGGGTCTCGCCACTGGACCCGCATTCGTGGAAACGCCAGAGAGCGATGTCCGATCAGTGGGCGGCGTGGAATACGCGCTGGAACGGTGAGAAGATCGGTGGGTCCGATGGACTGTTCACCCACGCGTATCTGGATCGCCTACACCTGTCGCACGCGGCGCGCGACGCGACGGCAGTCTCCTTGGGCGCCGGTCGTGGCGGCGTGAACACGACCCGGGGCGCGGCTGCCGCGGTCGACGGCGTCCTTGTCGGCGGCGGCGGATTCCTCGGTCAGGTCGCCGCCTCGCTACGCGGTTCGGGTTTCACCGACGAGGATATGATCCAGCGCGCGGTGGAGGCGCGGGGGTATGTGGTGAAACATGCCGGAGACGTGCCGTTGGCCGACAAGAACCTGGCCGAGGTCGTAGCCGCTTCCAACTATTCGGCCGCGATGAACACCCCCGCCGCCGCCGCGGAATTGGAGCGAGCCGTCCTGAACTACTCGCTGGGCCGGGAGGGAATCCAATTGCGCGGTGCGGCACGCGACGCGGGGGAGGACTATCTGGCTGCCCCGAGCCGGGCGAAGTTGACTCGGCTGCAGCAGGTCGCGGCCGGTGAGGAAACAGCGGGGTACTCCGAGGCGGAAGCTGCACGGGCATTGCGCTGGATCGGTGACGAACACGCCCGCCGGGTTTCCGACACGGTGACCGATTTGGTCAGCGACCCCTCGGCGGAGAATCGCCGCCGCTTCTATGCCGCGCAGAACGCGGCCGTGGACACCGATTACTGGGCCGCGAAGTCGACCCCGTTGCCTGCGTCGGCATTGGCGCCGGGTGGCTGAGCGACGGGGCGTGGGCGCGGCGTGGCAGTGCGTGCGTGGGTCGCGTAGAGGGTCAGGCCGACGAAGGCCAGGCCACCGACCAGATTTCCTACCACCGTGGGGATCTCGTTCCAGATCAGATAGTCACCGATCGAGAAATCGCCACCCAGCAGAAGTCCGGAGGGAAACAGGAACATATTGACGATCGAATGCTCGAACCCCATATAGAAGAACAGCATGATCGGCATCCACATGGCGATCACCTTGCCGGATACCGAGGTCGACATCATCGCCGCGACAACGCCGGTGGAGACCATCCAATTGCACAGCACACCGCGAACGAAAAGGGTGAGCATTCCCGCCCCGCCGTGGTCGGCGTAGCCGACGGTGCGCGAAACTCCGATTTCGCCGAGTTTCTGGCCGACTTCGTTGGGGTCCATCGAGAATCCCATGGTCAGGATGATCGCCATCATGATCGCGACGGTGAACGCACCGAGGAAGTTCCCGGCGAAGACCAGACCCCAATTGCGTAGCAAGGCTCGCCAGGTAACCCCGGGCCGCCGGTCCAGCCAGGCCAGCGGGACAAGGGTGAAAACACCTGTGAGCAGATCGAATCCGAGGAGATAGAGCATGCAGAAGCCGACTGGAAACAGCACCGCGCCGAGTAGCGCCTCGCCGGTCTGCACCGTGATGGTGACCGCGAAAGCCGCGGCGAGTGCCAGGATCGCCCCCGCCATATAGGCACGGATGACCGTATCGCGCGTGGACATGAATGCCTTCGCTTCGCCGGCGTCGATCATTGCTCCGACGAAATCCGCTGGTTTGAGATAAGACATGACACGCCCTTCGGTTGTGGTCTTTCGTGCCGAAGTGTGCGATGCCGAGATTTCCCGTCCGTATCGAGCCGAGCGCACCCGTGTTACCGGGCCCTCACCGGACTCGGTGCGGTGCGGTGCCGCCGCGGCGTGACCTTGCGCAACAGCCACGAACTGGCGCGATTTCACGAAAGTAAACATTGGGATACCGATTCGGTTCGCCGCGCCCGGCGATGGGAGGCTTTCGATGTTTCCCGATGCTAGGAGTCTCGTATGGAACCGATCATGAGCAAGCGCGCGGCCGCCGATCTCGTCGTCGCCGCCCGTATCCGTCAGGGAAAGTCCTGGGCCGACATCGCCGATGCGCTCGGCGCTCCGCTGGTCTGGACCACTGCGGCGCTGCTCGGGCAGCATCCGATGACTTCGGAACAGGCCGGCAAGGTCTGCGATCTGCTCGGACTGGACGACGCGGTAGCCGAGAGCCTGGCGTTGCAGCCGGCACGGGGCGCCGATCCGGCTCTGCTGAGCGATCCCACCATCTATCGCTTCGTGGAGGCGATCTCGGTGTACGGACCGGCCTTGAAGGAACTCATCCACGAGGAGTTCGGTGACGGGATCATGAGTGCTATCAACTTCAAGGTCGATTTCGCCCGCCGCCCCGATCCCGATGGTGATCGCGTCGTCATCACCCTCGACGGGAAATTCCTCGACTATCGCTGGTGATATCGGAAGTTGTCCGGCCGCGTCTCAGTGGTTGTGCGGTAGGTCGTCGGCCAGGCGCTGTAGGTAATCGGCGAACCGGCGGCGGTCGGCGGGGGACCAGTCGTCGGTGAGCCGGTCGAAGATCCGGCGTTGCCAATCGTGAGCGTCGGCCAGCAGGCGGTTGCCGGCGGGAGTGAGGTGCAACGCGGTGCGCCGCCGATCGAGGTCGGATTCGCGGCGGGCCAGATATCCGGCCGCGGTGGCGTCGCGGACCATCCGGCTGGCGCCGGAATGGTCGAGGCCGAGCTGGTGGGCGACCGCGGTGATGGTCGCCTCGGCCGGGGCGTGGGCGGCGCCGGCCACCGCTTCCACGACCTGGACGTACGCGGCGTTGCGCAATTCCGCGCTCTGCTCACCCGCGCCGCGTTGTATCCAGCGCCGGGACCAGAACCGAACCAGTCGGAACAGGGCGGGCCCGCCGTCTGCGGGAGTGGAGCTGCCGCTCATGTGAACCAATCTATCCTCTTCGTATTTCAATATGCGATTCGCATGTATAATACATGTGAATCGCATTCACATTAGAAGGCGGGGTGATGTTCGCCGAAGTGGACGTGCCGAAACGGCGGCCGGGCATCGTGCTGAACCACACCATCGTGCCCGCATGGGATCGCGCGGCCGGGGCGGCATTCTTCGCCGGTCTCATGGGGCTTTCGGTCGGCGCCCCGGTCGGCCCGTTCGTGCCGGTGCGGGTGAATCGCGATCTGACCTTCGATTTCGACGACCGCGGCCGGGTCGAGCCGGGCCACTACGGTTTCCTGGTCGACGACCCGACGTTCGATGCCGTGCTGCGGTGGCTGGCGCGGCAGCCCGGGGTGGAGTTCGGCTCGGGGCCGGAGAACGGCTGGGATCGCGATATCAACAACCTGGGTGGTGGCCGGGGCGTGTACGTCCGATCGCCGGAGGGGCACAGCTACGAGCTGTTCACCGTGGTCGGTTGACATCCTTCGGGTGCCGTTCAATATGGAGAAGCGTGGCCGGGTCCGGTACTGCCGGATCGGTCCCGATGTGTTCGAACGGGAGATGGCCTGGCTCCAGGGCTACCGGCAGATGCTGGAAGCACGCATGGACCGTCTCGGCGAATTCCTGCGACGAACGGAGCACGAACAATGAGTACTGCCACCGAAGAAGCAGTCGTCACCACCGCCGGGGATCGCGAGATCCGGATCGAACGGGTTTTCCACGCTGCCCCCGAGCGAGTCTGGGACGCCTACACCCGGCTCGAACAGCTCACCCAGTGGTGGGGCCGCGGTAATCGGATCGATGTGGAGCGCTGGGAGTTCCGGGTCGGTGGGCACTGGCGTTTCGTCGAGCACGCCGACGGCCGGGCTCACGGGTTCGAGGGCCGCATCCGGGAAATCGTGCCGCAAGAGCGGATCGTGCAGTCCTTCGAATGGGACGGTATGCCCGCACATGTGGCCATCGACGCGGCGACCTTCGAAGATCTCGGAGACGGCCGGACCTGCGTGGTCACAGTGAGCCAGTTCCACACACCGGAGGAACGCGACGGGATGCTGCAGTCCGGTATGGCCGACGGGCTCAATGCCAGTTACCGGGCATTGGACGCGTTGCTGGCGAAGTAGTCCGTCGTGGCGATCGCCGACCGGGCCCCGATCTCGGCGGCCCGGCCGGTGCTGTGCGAGGCGATACTCACCCGCGACCCATTTACCTCAACGCTCGCTGTCCAACGCGCGCATCTGTGATTGTGCATACCGGCTACCCGCGACGCCCTCGGGCGGGACCGCGGCCTCGATAGCGGCGAGATCCGCGTCGGTGAGCGTGACGTCGAGCGCTCCGAGTGCCTCTGACCAGCGGGTACGGGTCCGCGCACCGATCACCGGGACGATATCGCCGCCGCGGCTGAGTACCCAGGCGATGGCCAGCTGGGCAGTGGACACGCCCTTGCCCCGGGCGAGCGCGGCCAGGGCATCGACCAGTTTCAGGTTGGCGGTGAGATTGTCGCCTTGGAAACGGGGAGTGTGGGGCCGGTAGTCCGACTTGCCGAACCCGGTGGTGCGACCGGGAGCCGTATCGCTCAGCAGGCCCCGGGACAGCACTCCATAAGCGGTGATACCGATACCGAGTTCGCGACAGGCGGGCAGGATCTCGGCTTCGACCCCGCGCGAGAACAGCGAATACTCGATCTGCAGATCGGCGATCGGATGTACCGCGGCGGCCCGGCGCAGTGTTTCGGCGCCCACTTCGGAAAGCCCGATATGCCGCACATACCCCGCATCGACGAGTTCTGCGAGGGCACCGACTGTGTCCTCGATCGGCACCGCCGGGTCCAGCCGCGCCGGGCGGTAGATATCGACGTGCTCGACCCCGAGCCGCCGCAGGCTGTAGCTCAGGAAGTTGCGCAGTGCGGCCGGGCGACTGTCGAACCCCTGCCACGTGCCGTCCGGACCGATCATCCCGCCGAACTTCACGCTGAGAATCGTTTCCTCCCGGGGCCGATCGGCGATGGCTCTGCCCACCAGCAGTTCGTTATGGCCCATCCCGTAGAAATCGCCGGTGTCGACGAGCCGGGCGCCGGAATCGAGCGCGGCGTGCACGGTGGCCGCCGACTCGGTGTCGTCGGCCGGGCCGTAAGAACCCGACATTCCCATCGCGCCGAGCCCGATACGCCCGACCGTCGGCCCGGTGCTACCCAACTGCGCGACTGCGATCTGTGTATTCGTCATGGCATCCACGGTGGCGCAGTTCGGGCGGCCATGGCAGAGACGCTTTATCGGGGGAGCGGCGATCCCTGGCTGACCGCGCGCCGGTGCGCGACAGTGGAGGTATGGATCGCAGCGAACTCGCCGATTTCCTCCGCCGCCGCCGGGAACAGCTGACCACCGAGGCGGTGGGATTGCCCCCGGGTACTCGGCGCCGCACCCCGGGCCTGCGCCGGGACGAGGTGGCGCAGCTGGCCGGAATCTCCACCGACTACTACACGCGGTTGGAGCAGGCCCGCGGTCCGCGGCCGTCCACGCAGGTGCTCGCATCCCTCACCCGCGCGCTGCGGTGCACCGGTGACGAACGCGATCACATCTATCTGCTGTGCGATCACGCTCCGCCCAGTGGGAGCCGGACGGACAAACACGTGGGCCCGGGACTGATGCACGTACTGGCGAAACTGGACGATATCCCGGCGGCCGTCATCACCGATCTCGGTGAATGCCTGGTGCAGAACCGAATGCACACCCTGCTTTTCGGCGACCAGGCCGAACGGCCGGGCTGGGAACGGTTCCATGCCTGGCGGTGGTTCACCGAACCGGCGGTCCGGTCGATCACCCCGGCGGAGAATGTGGACCGGTTGTCCCGGCGGCAGGTGGCCGATCTGCGCGCCACCGCGGCCCGGCGACCCGGGGACCCCGACGTCGTCGAGTTCGTCGGCGCGCTCCGCTCGGCGAGTACGGAGTTCGACCGGCTGTGGAACGAACACGAAGTGGCGGTCCGGCTCTCCGACACCAAGACCGCCGTCCATCCCGAGGTCGGCGCGATCGATGTGTTCTGCGAAACACTGCTGACGCCCAGCGCTACCCAGCGACTGCTCATCTACTGGCCGCTGCCGGGTACCGACGCCGCGGAGAAGATGGAACTGCTCCGGGTCATCGGTACCCAGCGGCTGGATTCGAACGAACCGTCCTACTCGCGGCCCGCCGACGTGAACGACATATCCGCGTAGCGCGGCCCGGCTACCTGTTCGGCGATCGGCTCCAGCCGGTCCAGTTCGGCGGCGGTCAGCTTGACGGTGGTGGCGGCGGTGTTCTCCGCGAGCCTGGCCCGGCGCCGGGTGCCCGGAATGGGTACCACCGGCAACCCGTGGACCTGCGCCCGGGACTGCACCCAGGCCAGCGCGATCTGCGCGGGTGTGAGCCCGCGGGTCTCGGCGACGGCGCGCAGGGGGGCGAGGAGCGCGTCGTTGTGCGCGGCGTTGTCGCCGGTGAAACGGGGCATGTTCCGCCGGAAATCGCCCTCGGTCAGCTCGCCGGTGCTGGGCAGGGCGCCGGTGAGGAAGCCGCGACCCAGCGGCGAGTACGGGACGAAGGTGACACCCAGTTCGGCGGCGGCGGGCACGGCCGTGCGCTCGACATCCCGGGAGAACAGCGACCACTCCGACTGCACCGCCGCGATCGGGTGGACCGCGTGCGCGGCGCGCAGCTCGTCCCCGGTGACCTCGGACAGGCCGAGTGTGCGCACCTTGCCCGCCTGCACCAGTTCGGCCATCGCCCCTACGCTGTCCTCGATCGGCACCTGCGGGTCGCGCCGGTGCATGTAGTACAAGTCGATGGTGTCGATGCCGAGCCGGCGCAGGCTGGCGTCCACGGCCGCTCGGATGTACTCGGGTGAATTGTCGATACCGCGATAGTGCGGATCGTCGGCTTTGCGGACGAGCGCGAATTTGGTGGCCAGGACGATCCGGTCCCGGTTGGCGCGAACGAAATCGCTCAGGAATTCCTCGTTGTCACCTGAACCGTAGATGTCGGCGGTGTCGAACAGGGTGACGCCGAGTTCGAGGGCGTGATCCAGGGTCGCACGGGATTCCGCGCGATCGGTGGGGCCGTAGAACTCGCTCATCCCCATGCAGCCCAGCCCCTGGACGCCGACCCGGATCCCGTCGGTGCCCAATGCGGTGGTCGGCAGTATTGCGTACTCGGTCATGGTCTCGGCTGTCCCTTCACGAAGCTGCGTTATCGGTGGACCCGGCGACCTCACTCGGAGTGTGCTGTTCGTAGATCGAGATCTTGTGATCCAGCACCGCCACGGTCTGCTCCAGTTCGGCGATACGTTCGAGGACATCGGCGCGGGTCTTTCGGAACATCGCGAGCCGTTCGGGAATGGTGCTCGAGCCGGCGCGGACCAATTCGGCGTACCTGATCATGTCCGCAACCGTCATCCCGGTGGTGCGCAATCTGGTGATCAAGGTCAGCCAGTCGAGGTCGCGGTCGCTGAACCGCCGCTTACCGGTGTGGTCGCGGCCGATATGGGCGAGCAGGCCGATGCGCTCGTACCAGCGCAAGGTGTCCTGGCTCAGCCCGCAGTGCCGGGCGGCGGCCCCGATCGAATGCCGGGGGAGCTCCCGTGCCGGGTCGGTGACGTCCAGCCTGGGTCCGGTAACGCTCACGGGACTACCTCTCTTGCCTGAAGTTGCTGCGCCACAATAATTTACAAATGGCGCCCGTTGTCCTCTCGTCGAACGAGGACAACGTTATCCACCTGGAGTGGACTCCAAGCAAGCGCGGATCCGGATCAATCGCCGTGCGGTCGCCGGGCCCGGGGTTTCAAATGGCCGCCGGGCATCGGCGGCGCCGGAATGCGCTGGTCGGGAGTATGGCCGGCGATATCGCCGAAGCGTTCGATATCGTGCGACTCCCAATCCGCGCGGGCCGCCACGATCTCGGCATGGTCCCGGGCGACGAAGTTCCACCACATCACCAGTTCCTCCGCGAGCGGCTCCCCGCCGATCAAGGCGAACCGGCCCCCGGAGTCGCTGGACAACTCGAGATCGTCGCGGTCGGTACCCAGATACAGCAGCGGACCGGGCGTCAGCTCGGTCCCGGCTGCGGTCACCGTACCCTCCACCACCAGAAGTGCGTATTCGAACCCCGGGTCCAACGGCACAGTCGCCGCCGTCGCGGGCTCGATCTCGATATCGGCCCCTACCAGCGGGGTGTAGATGATCGCCGGTGAGGTGACCCCGGCCAGCGAGCCCAGCAGTACGACCGCCCGCAAGCCCGGGGCAGTGTGAACGGGCAGCTCCCGATGTTGTTCGAAATGCGGCGCGATATCGCGATGACCGTCGGGCAGCGCGATCCACAACTGCAACCCACGCCCGGCGGGGGCATCGGGAACCGTGTACTCCGAATGGGCGATACCGCGGCCGGAGGTCATGAGGTTGAGCTGGCCGGGTTCGATCCGCACATCCGAACGCACCGAATCCCGGTGCCGGATCATCCCCTCGAACGGCCAGGTGACGGTTTGCAGACCGATATGCGGATGTGGGTCGATATCGGGCGGTGCGCCGGTGACAGTGACCGTGGGCACGCCGAAATAATCCAGAAAGCACCAGGCTCCGACGGTCGGCAGATCCCGCTGCGGCAGAGTGCGCTCCACATAGGTTCCGCGCACTCCGCCCAATGGAACCTCACGTGCCGGATACAGCCGGGCTACCGGCCCCGGCCCGCTACCCGGCTCGCACAGGGTCTCGGCCGGATACGGATCGAGATCACTCACCGCCGCCGACCACGTGCTCGCTGTACTGCGGGTGTTTATCCAGGTAACCGCGGATGAACGCGCATTCGGGCCGGATCTTGCGCCCCCGCTCCACCGTATCGGTGATCGCGAACCCGGCAAGCCGACTACCCAAACCCTTGCCGCCGAACTCGGGGCCGATCTCGGTATGGGTGAAAACGGTTTCCCCACCCTGCTCGGTGTACTCCGCGAATCCGGCGAGTTCAGCGCCGTACCACACCTCGTAACGGTTCTCGTCGGGGTTGCGCAGCACCTTGCTCTGTTCGGTCGCTTCGGTCATCTCCGCAGCTCCTCTCCGCATCCGGATACCTCCACACGACGCCACGGCCGGTGGCCGTGCCGCCGAGCGCCAGCGTACTCAGACTGCGGTGGCACGGCCGCCGTGCCGGGCCGACGGGGCCAACGGCCGGAACCCGCGCGTACCGGCGTATCCGGTATCCGGCACGTAACCTGGGGACATGGCCAAGGAAATCGACCGGGTCCGGGCGCGTTCGGCGTGGGCAACGGTCAAGGAAAGCCCGGTGATCACCGCCATCGCGGTGGCACCGGCCGTGGTGGTGTTCGGTCTGGTCTGGTGGCTTATCGGCGGCTGGGCGGCTTTCCTGCTGCTCGTCGTACTCGGTGCCGGGGCGGTGTTCGGCGGCAAACTGCTGCGCTGAGCGTCAGCGCGGGACGTGGAAGGTCACCAGATCTCCCGATGCCGGGCCCACCTCGTCCCACCCGCCGGTGAAGCGCAGCACCGCCAGAGCGGATGTCGGAAATTTGCGGCTCAGCCGCAGGGCGTCATCGGTGTCGTGCACAGCCGCCAGGTCCCAGGCCGCCCATGGCATTCCCGGGACGTGGCCGAGCACCAGCAGGGTCGAGACCGCGGGATCGGTGCGGCCCACGAGTTCGACCAGATACTCGGCGCCGGCCTCGTAGATTCCGGACTCGAACCGCACCGGTGCGTCGATACCGGTGGCGGTGAGCGTTTCCCGGGTGCGGGTCGCGGTGGAACAGCGGACCGCGTCGATCGGCGGCTGGGTCGACCGCAGCCAGTCGCCGGCCAGGGCGGCTTCCCGTCGCCCGCGCGGGGCCAGCGGGCGTTCATGGTCCTCGACCCCGGCCGGATATGCCGATTTCCCGTGCCGCATCAAGATCAGAGTCCGAGCCATGGCACCACCGTAGGCACCCTCCGTGCGGAGATCCACAACACACTCGAGGCAAACTGAAAGCGGCGTCACAATGGAGGGTAGGCCGGCGACCCCGGTCCACGCACAGTCGTCACGCCTTGCCACCCGCGACCCGGACGGCACCAGCCCGCACATAAGTCTCGAGGATCTGTACAAATATGGCCTACGTAATCACACAGCGTTGCTGTAACGACGCGAGCTGCGTTTCCGAGTGCCCGGTCGACTGCATCCGCCCGACTCCGGACCAGCCGGAATTCGCGACGACCGAAATGCTCTACATCGACCCCGACACCTGTATCGACTGTGGCGCCTGTGTCGACGCGTGCCCGGTGGAGGCCATCTACTCCGAGGACGATCTGCCCGCGTCGCTGGCCCGGTTCCGGGAGATCAACGCGGCCTGGTTCGAACGCCATCCGCTGGAATCGAACCTGGATCCCATCTCGACCCCGGTGCGGCCACCCAAGGAACTGGGCACGCTGCGGGTCGCGATCGTCGGTGCCGGACCGGCGGCTGCCTACGCGGCCGACGAACTACTGCGGCGCTGCGACGTCCAGGTGGAGATGTTCGACCGCCTGCCCACGCCGTGGGGCCTGGTCCGCGCGGGCGTAGCCCCCGACCATCCGGGCACCAAAACGGTCGCGGGCATGTTCGAATCGGCATTCCGCCGCGACACCCTGCAGTACTACCTGAACGTCGAGGTCGGTAAACACATCACCCACGAGGAACTGCTGGCGCATCATCACGCTGTCCTCTACGCGGTGGGCGCCTCCTCGGACCGCCGGATGGGCATCCCGGGTGAGGAGCTGCCCGGCAGCCATTCCGCGACCGAGTTCGTGGCCTGGTACAACGGGCATCCCGACTACGCGGACCGTGCCTTCGACCTCTCCGGTGAGCGGGCCGTCATCGTCGGCAACGGTAACGTCGCGCTGGACGTCGCCCGGGTGCTGACCGTGGACCCCGACGAACTCGCGAAAACCGATATCGCCGATCATGCGCTCGCCGCGTTGCGCACCAGCAATATCCGCGAAGTCGTGGTGCTGGGCCGGCGCGGACCGCTACAGGCGGCCTACACCTCGCCGGAATTCCTGGCACTGGCGCATCTGTCCGGGGTCGATATCGTGCTCGACCCGGCCGAACTGGAACTCGATCCGGCCTCGCGGGCGCTGCTCGACCACCCGGATGTCGAACCCTCGTTGACGCTGAAATACGCGCTCGCCGAGGAATTCGCCGCGAAGCCGGCCGCCGAAGGCAACAAGCGGATCGTGTTCAAATTCTTGGCCGCCCCGGTCGCGGTCACCGGTACCGACAAGGTCGAAGGACTGGAATTCGCCCGCAACGAGCTGGTGGAAGAGGACGGCATCCTCAACGCCCGCCCCACCAGCGAAATCGATAGCCTGTCGGCTTCGCTCGTCCTTCGGTCGATCGGCTACCGCGGACAGCCGGTTCCGGATCTGCCGTTCGACGACAGGCGCGCGGTCGTTCCAAACGAACACGGCCGCGTCACGGCCCCGGACGGTCGACCACTGACCGGCGTCTATGTGAGCGGCTGGATCAAACGCGGCCCACGCGGGGTCATCGGTTCGAACCGGGTCGACTCGGAGGAAACCGTGGAGGGACTGATCGCCGATTTCATCGCCGGCAGACTGGCCGCACCCACGGCCGACCGGGACGCACTGCGCGCCCTGGTCCGGGAACGCCAGCCGGACCTGGTGGATCGGGTCGGCTGGAAGGCCATCGACCAGGCAGAACGGGGAGCCGGTAAGGACGCGGGGCGGCCCCGGGTCAAGTTCACCACCCTCGCGGACCTCCTGCAGGCGGCCAAGGGCGGTAGCTGAGGTCGAACGCACGGACTGCCGCCGAGCCGTGCAGCCGACGTGGTCCGTGCCCCGGAACGATCCGGGACACGGACCCACCACCGGGCCATCGAATGCCGAAGCAACCCAGTGAGTCGAGTTTTACGAGACACCCAAAGGGTTGAGGCCGTCTCGCCGTTCAGGCCTCGAAGCGCATGCGACGTGCGGTCGGCCATCCGATGGACCGACCGTTGAGCACCTTCGGCCGAGGTGAACCCACCCAGGCCAGGGTGCGAGTCTCGAGGCTTGAACGGCGAGACTTCAGGGCCTCAACCCCCGCGCGCGCCAGCGCGCCAAAAACACAGCACGTTCGCGAGCGAGCCCACTTCTCGCCTTTGCGTGCGAGTTCAGGCCCTCGCTTTCGCGTGCGAGTTCACGCGCTCTCGCCTTCGCGACAAGCTCGACCCGCACCCCCGCTACCCGTCGAAGAGCCGGTCCCAAGGTCTGGCTCTCCGGCCTACAGCGGCGTGATGCGGACGATCGTGGTGGTGATTCCGTCGACGACGAACCACAGTCGTAGTGTCGGCCGGCCAGTTGTCCGGTCGCCCGGTTCGTATCTGCTGCGGACGCTGATGTGCTGGCGGGCCAGGACCGGGGCGACGTATTCGATGACCGCGCGATGCGGGCCGCTGACCAGCTTCGGGTAGTCGACCAAGTACTGTTCCACGGCCTGCCAGTAGCAGGTGTTGTTCACGTGGTTGTACTGGTCGATATCGGTGGCTCGCAGTGGGAACGGCAGGTCGGTGTCGGATTCCGGTGGGGCCGCGTCGGTCAGCCAGGGGCGCCAGCGCAGTCGTTGTTCGGCTGTGGTCTGCGCGAGGTAGGCCAGGCCCGCGTCGCTGATGCGGGCGGGCATATTGTTCGACTCGTTGATATTGATCCAGAAACCCTCGGTCTCGATCAGGCCGCCGCGGTCGCTGGTGATCCGGACCCGCATATTCGCCCAGCGGGTGGACATGCTCGAACACCAGCGGCGCAGCTGGACACGGTCGGGCCACAGCACCGGCCGCACCACGTCGATGACCGTGCGCCGGATGATCCAGTTCGGGTCGCTGCGCTCCAGGACCGATTGCTGGAGGTTTTCCCAGGCGATGTCCTGGAGGTAGCGGGCGACACCGTCGAGGCGTAGGCGGTTGTACGGGTCCACGTCGCCGGCTCGCACCGGCCACGCCGTGACGAACCCCATGCCCTCGTGGGGAAGCGGGGTGAGCGGCTGATCGAGTGACACTTGTGCTCCTCGCGCGGCGGGCTGAGCCGCGGTACTTCTGCGTGTTTCCTGTGAGACGACTTTACGGGGCCTGTGTCACCGCGCCACGCTGAGCCGCCTGTTCGCTGTGTTCGGCGCGTGGCGGTGGCCGGTATCCGACGTAATGCGCGAGGATCGACCGGCCCGGGCGTGGGATGGACTTCGGCCGGTGATGCCCATTAGGTTGATCAGGACGGGTGGATTGGTACACATCGACTGGTGCGTCTCTATAGCCGCCCGGTCGGCGAACAGAGAGGGCGGCATATGCGCGCAGCTCAGGTCAGCAAACTCGACGGGCCGGAAGCGATCGAGATCGTCGATATCCCGGAACCGCAGCCGCTGCCGGGAGGTGTGGTGATCGACGTACACGCCGCCGGAGTCGCGTTCCCCGACGTCTTGATGACCCGTGGGCTCTACCAGATGAAACCCCCGATGCCCTTCGTCGTCGGCGGCGAGGTCGCCGGCGTGGTGCGCGAAGCCCCGGAGGGATCGCATGTGCGGCCCGGTGACCGCGTGTGCGCCCTCACCATGCTCGGTAACGCCATGGCCGAAGTGACCACCACCGCCGCCGAGATGGTTTTCAAGCTCCCGGACAACATCTCCTTCGAGGCGGGGGCCGGAATCCTGTTCAACGATCTCACCGTGCACTTCTGCCTGCGTAACCGCGGCCGCCTCGCCGAAGGTGAATCCGTGCTGGTGCACGGTGCCGCCGGTGGGATCGGTACCTCTACCCTGCGACTGGCGGGTGCGCTGGGTGCCGGTCGGGTGATCGCGGTGGTGAGCACCGCAGAGAAGGCCGAGATCGCCCGCGCGCACGGGGCCACCGATGTGGTGCTCACCGACGGCTGGCTGGACCGGGTCAAGGAACTCACCGACAACCGCGGTGTCGATATCGTGCTCGACCCGGTCGGCGGTGACCGCTTCACCGACAGCATCCGGTCGCTGGCCCGTGGTGGCCGACTGCTGGTGGTCGGTTTCACCGGCGGCGATATCCCGACTGTGAAGGTGAATCGGCTGCTGCTCAAGAATGTCGAGGTCGTGGGTGCCGGCTGGGGTGAATGGATGCTGTCCCACCCCGGCTACCTGACCGAACAGTGGGCCGAAGTGGAGCCGCTGTTCGCGACGGGCAAGATCGCCGCGCCGCAGGCTGTGCTCTTTCCGCTGGACCAGGCCGCGCAGGCGGTGGCCTCACTGGAAAACCGTGCCGCCACCGGCAAAGTCGTGGTGACGGTTCGCTGAGGCCGCGTTCCGCTGCCCACGCCGCGTGACGCACGCGGCCGATCCCGAATTCGCTTCCGGCGCATGCCGGTCCGTCTTGCCGTCGGGCCGGTCGCCCGGGTGGGCCCGCGATCCGCGGATGCTGGTGACCTGTCCTGTCGGTAGAGTTCCGGTATGCGGATGAAGTCGGCCATGATCGCGGGCGGGATGGCGTTGACCATGCTGATGGGCTGCTCGTCTTCCGACTCCGACGATTCGGACTTCTCGAAGAAGGCCCCACCGAAAGTCGCCGCACTGGGTCCGTTCGTCGGCGAATGTGGCCATGTGACCGATCAGGAGGTATCCGAGGTTCTCGGAGGTCCGGTGTGGATGAGCTACAAGAATTCCACCGGTTGCCGTTGGGAGGGCAGCGGGAGCATGACCTTCGCGAGTTACCGCGGCAGTCCCATCGGACGCGAGCGGGCGTGGGTGACGACCGCGGGGCGCGCCCCGGAATCGATCGAGGTCGCGGGCCGGCCGGGGTTCCAGGGCAGTTGGGGGACCATCTGCGATCTGGCGGTACAACTGGACGATGACTTCTTCGAATGGTCCCACCAGGCGGGGACGCTGGAGCCACCGTGTGAGGCCGCCCGCGAACTGGCCGAGCTGACCGTGCAGCGGTTGCAGTGAGGTCCGGTATGCGTAGACCTCCGTGGGGCCGGAGCGGCCTACTGGCATTGCTCGGCTGCGTACTGGTACTGCTTTCGGTCGGGTGTGGCAGCACCATCGACGGGTCGGCGGTGCCGGCGGGTGACTCCGAGCAGCTGGACGTGAACTTCGATAAATTGCTGCGCGAATGCGAAGTCGTGGACCGGGTCACCATCGGGGAGGCGGTCGGCGGTCAGCTCGCCAGCGGCGAGTTCAACGGTGCTGTGTGTATGTGGTTGGTCGTCGACGCTCCGGGCGGGAGCGCGCTGGTCACCCTGAACTGGTACGAGAACGGGACCCTGAGTAACGAGAAGACCACCTACGGCGAGCTCGGCTACACCTCGCAGATCATCGAGGTCGAAAGTTCCCAAGGGCTGGCGATCCGGCGTCCGCAGGACCCGGATTCGTGTGGGGTCACCGCCAGCGCGCCGGATTCCGGGGTGGTCGGGTGGTGGGTGAACTACCATCCGGGCTCGGCGCATCCCGATCCGTGTGAGCCGGTGAAGCAACTCATGGCGCTGACACTGAACCGGGCGCGGTGACGTCCGGCGGTGCCCCGGAAACCGAGGGGTCGTGGCCGGCCCGCCATATCACAACATCACCCCGGTTTTGACCCTATTCACTACGCCCGAGTACAGTGGACCGCTGTGCCCGGAAGGATACGGGCAAGTTCGAGCGTAGACATAGGCCAGCGAGAGCGGCTGACGATTCCAGCGTGCCTGTAAAGCGGGCCCTGAACTGCGCGCGACACGCCCGACCTCGGGACGCGAGAAACGTGGTTGGACGTGCGGGTGAAAGCTCGATGAACCGCCCTGACACCGCCATAACCGATAAAAGGAAAGCCGGTATATGCCAACCATCAACCAGCTGGTCCGCAAGGGTCGCCGCGACAAGGTCTCCAAGACCAAGACCGCGGCCCTCAAGGGGAGCCCGCAGCGTCGTGGCGTGTGCACCCGCGTGTACACCACCACCCCCAAGAAGCCGAACTCCGCGCTGCGGAAGGTCGCGCGTGTGAAGCTGACCAGCGCGGTCGAGGTCACGGCTTATATCCCGGGTGAAGGCCACAACCTCCAGGAGCACTCGATGGTGCTCGTGCGCGGCGGTCGTGTGAAGGACCTTCCCGGTGTGCGCTACAAGATCATTCGCGGCTCGCTCGATACCCAGGGTGTGAAGAACCGCAAGCAGGCCCGCAGCCGTTACGGCGCCAAGAAGGAGAAGAGCTGATATGCCTCGCAAGGGCCCCGCTCCCAAGCGTCCGCTGATCAACGACCCGGTCTACGGGTCGCCGCTGGTGACGCAACTGGTCAACAAGATTCTTCTCGACGGCAAGAAGTCGACTGCCGAGCGCATCGTCTACGGCGCGCTGGAGCAGGCGCGCGACAAGACCGGCACCGATCCGGTCGTCACCCTCAAGCGCGCGCTGGACAATGTCAAGCCTGCCCTCGAGGTCAAGCCGCGCCGCGTCGGTGGCGCCACCTACCAGGTGCCGGTCGAAGTGCGTCCCGGCCGCTCCAACACTCTCGCGCTGCGCTGGCTGGTGAACTACTCGCGGGCGCGTCGTGAGAAGACCATGGTCGAGCGTCTGGCCAATGAACTGCTGGATGCCAGCAATGGTCTCGGTGCTTCGGTCAAACGTCGCGAGGACACCCACAAGATGGCCGAGTCCAACCGGGCCTTCGCGCACTATCGCTGGTGATGTCTGCCCGGCCCATCGCTCCGGGGTCGGGAGGCTTACGGAAGCTCTGCTTCCGCTTTGAGACAGATGACGACTTCCGGGTCGTCGGCGAGAATCCCAACTAGCTACGAGCGGGGAAGATTTCCGTGGCACAGGACGTGCTCACCGACCTGAACAAGGTCCGCAACATCGGCATCATGGCCCACATCGATGCGGGCAAGACCACTACCACCGAACGCATCCTCTTCTACACCGGTGTGAACTACAAGATCGGCGAAACCCATGACGGGGCGTCGACCACCGACTGGATGGAGCAGGAGCAGGAGCGCGGAATCACCATCACCTCCGCGGCGGTGACCTGCTTCTGGAACCAGAATCAGATCAACATCATCGACACTCCGGGCCACGTGGACTTCACCGTCGAGGTGGAGCGCAGCCTGCGCGTGCTCGATGGCGCCGTCGCCGTCTTCGACGGTAAAGAGGGTGTGGAACCGCAGTCCGAGCAGGTGTGGCGGCAGGCGGACAAGTACGACGTGCCGCGGATCTGCTTCGTCAACAAAATGGACAAGCTCGGTGCGGACTTCTACTTCACCGTGCAGACCATCAAGGACCGTCTCGGTGCCAAGCCGCTGGTCATCCAGCTGCCGATCGGTGCCGAAGATTCCTTCGAGGGCATCGTCGACCTGGTCGAGATGAAGGCCAAGGTCTGGACCGGCGAGACCAAGCTGGGCGAGAAGTACGAGGTCCAGGACATCCCGGCCGATCTGGCCGAGCAGGCCGAGCAGTACCGGCAGGAACTCCTGGAGACCGTCGCCGAGTCCGACGAAGCGCTGCTGGACAAGTTCTTCGGCGGTGGTGAACTCTCGATCGAGGAGATCAAGGGCGCCATCCGCAAGATGACGGTCAACTCCGAGCTCTACCCGGTGCTGTGCGGTTCGGCGTTCAAGAACAAGGGCGTGCAGCCCATGCTCGACGCCGTGATCGACTACCTGCCCTCGCCGCTGGACGTCGAGTCCGTGCAGGGTCACGCGCCGAACAAAGAGGACGAGGTTCTCATCCGTAAGCCGAGCGCCGACGAGCCGTTCGCGGCGCTGGCGTTCAAGATCGCGGTGCACCCGTTCTTCGGCAAGCTGACCTACGTCCGCGTCTACTCGGGCAAGGTCGATTCCGGCGCCCAGGTCATCAACGCGACCAAGGGCAAGAAGGAGCGTCTGGGCAAGCTGTTCCAGATGCACTCCAACAAGGAGAACCCGGTCCCCTCGGCCAGCACCGGCCATATCTACGCGGTCATCGGCCTGAAGGACACCACCACCGGCGATACCCTGTGCGATCCGAACAATCAGATCGTGCTGGAGTCCATGACCTTCCCGGACCCGGTCATCGAGGTCTCCATCGAGCCCAAGACCAAGTCCGACCAGGAGAAGCTGGGCACCGCGATCCAGAAGCTCGCCGAAGAGGATCCGACCTTCACGGTGAAACTGGACCAGGAGACCGGCCAGACCGTCATCGGCGGTATGGGCGAGCTGCACCTGGACATCCTGGTCGACCGGATGAAGCGCGAATTCAAGGTCGAGGCGAACGTCGGCAAGCCGCAGGTGGCCTACCGCGAGACCATCACCAAGAAGGTCGAGAAGCTCGAGTACACCCATAAGAAGCAGACGGGTGGTTCGGGTCAGTTCGCGAAGGTGATCATCGCGCTGGAGCCGTTCGTCGGTGAAGACGGTGCCACTTACGAGTTCGAGAACAAAGTCACCGGTGGCCGTGTGCCGAGGGAATACATCCCTTCGGTCGACGCGGGCGCACAGGACGCCATGCAGTACGGTGTTCTCGCCGGTTACCCGCTGGTCAACCTGAAAGTGTCCCTGCTCGACGGTGCGTACCACGACGTCGACTCCTCGGAGATGGCGTTCAAGATCGCCGGCGTGCAGGCCCTCAAGGAAGCGGCCCGTAAGGCCGGTCCGGTGATCCTCGAACCGCTGATGGCGGTCGAGGTCACCACGCCCGAGGACTACATGGGCGATGTGATCGGCGACCTCAACTCCCGCCGTGGCCAGATCCAGGCCATGGAGGAACGCAGTGGTGCCCGTGTCGTCAAGGCGCTGGTTCCGCTCTCGGAGATGTTCGGCTATATCGGTGATCTGCGGTCGAGGACCCAGGGCCGGGCGAACTACTCCATGGTGTTCGACTCGTACGCGGAGGTTCCGGCCAACGTGTCGAAGGAGATCATCGCCAAGGCGACCGGCGAGTAAATACCCCTCCGGGGCAGGTAGCTCGCCTGCCCCGGATCTCCCGGGAGTTTGTACAACCGTTAGTTCCCCGCGTAAGCGGGGATGACCCCCGCACTGCTGCAACTGCAAGCACCAACAAGTCCAGGAGGACCACACAGTGGCGAAGGCGAAGTTCGAGCGGACAAAGCCGCACGTCAACATCGGCACCATCGGTCACGTCGACCACGGCAAGACCACGCTTACCGCAGCGATCACCAAGGTGCTGGCGGAGAAGTTTCCGGATCTGAACGAGAGCTTTGCCTTCGATCAGATCGATAAGGCGCCGGAGGAGAAGGCTCGTGGTATCACGATCAACATCTCCCACGTCGAGTACCAGACCGAGAAGCGCCACTACGCTCACGTAGACGCCCCCGGTCACGCCGACTACATCAAGAACATGATCACCGGTGCGGCGCAGATGGACGGCGCCATCCTGGTGGTCGCGGCCACCGACGGCCCGATGCCGCAGACCCGTGAGCACGTGCTGCTCGCCCGTCAGGTCGGCGTGCCCTACATCCTGGTCGCGCTGAACAAGTCGGACATGGTCGACGACGAGGAAATCCTCGAGCTCGTCGAGATGGAGGTCCGTGAGCTGCTGGCTTCGCAGGAGTTCGACGAGGATGCCCCCGTCGTGCGCGTCTCCGGCCTGAAGGCTCTCGAAGGCGATGCCAAGTGGAGCGAGTCCATCGTCGAGCTGATGAACGCGGTCGACGAGTCGATCCCGGACCCGGTCCGTGAGACCGAGCTGCCGTTCCTGATGCCGATCGAGGACGTCTTCACCATCACCGGTCGTGGCACCGTCGTCACCGGCCGTGTCGAGCGTGGCGTGATCAACCTCAACGCTGAGGTCGAGATCGTCGGCATCCGCCCGGAGAAGACCAAGACCACCATCACCGGTATCGAGATGTTCCGGAAGATGCTGGACACCGCGCAGGCGGGCGATAACGCGGGTCTGCTGATCCGTGGTATCAAGCGCGAGGATGTGGAGCGCGGCCAGGTCGTGGTCAAGCCGGGCACCACCACCCCGCACACGGAGTTCGAGGGTCAGGCCTACATCCTGTCGAAGGATGAGGGTGGCCGCCACACCCCGTTCTTCAACAACTACCGTCCGCAGTTCTACTTCCGTACGACTGACGTGACGGGCGTTGTGACCCTGCCCGAGGGCACCGAAATGGTTATGCCCGGCGACAACACCGAGATGCTGGTCAAGCTGATCCAGCCGGTCGCCATGGACGAGGGTCTGCGTTTCGCGATTCGTGAGGGTGGCCGCACCGTCGGTGCCGGTCGCGTCACGAAGATCATCGCCTGACTCGCTGAATCACCGAGAACGGCGCCGCTCCTTCGGGGGCGGCGCCGTTTTCGTTTCCTCGTGAGCGAAGATGAGGACTTCGTTCAACGCTGATAGGGTCCCCGCATGCGTGACAAGACCGTCGGTGTCCTGCTGATCACGTACCAAAGTGCGGAGGATCTACCAACTTTCTTGCAGTCGATCGAGAACGCGGTGCAGCCGCTGGAACTGGATATCGTCTGCGTCGACAACACGTCCACTGACAACGGTCCCGTGCTGGTAGAGGAATTCGGCGGTCGCGTCACCCGTAATCACCGCAACGTGGGTTTGGCTGCGGCGATCAATCAGGCGGCAGCGCAGACCGACGCGGATTGGCTGTTGGTGGCCAATCCGGATACAAAACTGGCCCCCGGGTCGATATCGACTCTCGTGGAAACTGCCCGCTCCGACGAGCGGATCGGGATGATCGGACCACGTATCGCCCGGCTGGACGGGACGCTGTATCCCTCCGGTCGCGCGTTTCCGTCACTGCTGGTCGGTATCGCACACGCGATCTTGGGTGGGGTGTGGCCGGGTAACCCGGCCACACGGCGGTACTTTGGTCGGCAGGTCACCGAAGTCAGTGACGTGGACTGGATTTCGGGATGCTGCATGCTGTTCCGCCGTGAAGCATTCGATGCTGTGGATGGATTCGACGAGCGGTATTTCCTCTACTTCGAGGAAACGAAGATGGCGCTCGATCTGCATCGCAACGGGTGGCGGGTGGTGTTGGATCCAAACGTGGAGATCCGTCACCGTGAGGGTGGAAGCATGCGTTCGGCGCCGCTGCGCAAGGTGCGTACCCACCACCACAGCGCACTGCGGTTCTACTGCGACTACCACCGGGGCACACCGTGGATGCTGTTCGTGCCGCTGGTCGCCGTGGGGCTGGTCGTGCGTGGTGTTCTTGCCGCCGCCCGCACGGCGATCACGGGCCGGCTGGCGCGTAACTGAACGGCTGTTCGTCCAGGGTTAAGCCCGCAGCGAGATCGTCGAGCAGTTTGTGTACCACGGCATTACCTGTGCGGGAGCTGGGCATGCATTGGTCGCAGTCGTCGGCGATCGGCCGTTGCGCAGAGGTGGTGACTACGTCGAGGATTCGGGAGCGTTTGATATTGCCGAGGTCGTATCCGCCCTGGGCGAAGCGTGGCTCGGCTTTGAGATCGCAGGGTGCTAATAAACCGTAGGGGCTGATCGTGGGTCGCAGGTAGCGGGCCATGCATTCACGGGTTCGGGCTCGCTGGGGTGTGGAGCCGTTGGCGATGGCGACCAGTTCGTCGCCGAGATCGATTCGGGTTCCGGCGGGCGGGGCAGCGCGTAAGGCACGGAGTTGTTCGCGCAGCCGTGCTGTCTGCATACCGTCAAGGCTGTTGGTGACTTCGACCTCGTCTTTCCGGAGATCGAGCCAGTCTGCCTCGGCGTTGGCTGCGAAGGCGGCCATCTCGGTGATCTGCTCGATATTGAACGGCTGAATGACACAGCCCATGCCGAGTCGCAGACCATCGCTGCGCGCTGTGCGCAGGGCCGCCAAATTTTCCACGACGCGATGCAGGGCCCGCTGTTGGGGGCGGGTACCGGCAATGCGGTCGTAGGTAATGGGATCCGGCGAGTGGATGCTGAACCGGATCCGATGGCAGCGCAGAAGGGCCGCGAACAGCGGTGTTCCGGATCGGATACTGAACCCGGTGGTGTAGACGTGAATGTCGAACCCGAGATCGGCAGCCGCGGTGAGGATGTCGGGGAGTTCGGGGTTGATCAGGGCTTCACCGCCGCCGGATATCACTACGCGCCGTACGCCGCCGTCGCGGAGATCACCGAGGACCCGGATCCATTCGTGTGCGCTGAGCAGGCCACCGGCGTCGAGGAACTGGGTGGTGTAGGTGAGCTCCTTCTGGTCCGACCACAGGCACATTGCGCAGGAATAGTTGCAGGTACCGCGGGTGGGATGGATTTCTACGGTTTCCGACATCGCTGGCTCGTGGGCCGCTATGAGAGCCGGGCGGTCAGGGTTTCGCTGCCACTCAGTAATGGTCGATGCAGCAGCGGCCCACCGTAGCCGATGTGGGTAATAGTTGCTGTTGACCAGATCGTGCACCGCGATGCTGGTGCGGCAGTGGCGGTAGGCCGCTCGCACCATCCCCAGATCTACCTCCAAGTCGGCCGCGAGCCGGACGGCCGCTGTGGAAGGTGTCGCCAGATGCGACAGGATGGTTGCCTGGAGGCTGCCGCTCGTGCCCGCAGTCGCGGCCGAGACGAGACGAGTCAGTTCGATGTCGTCCCACAGGATGCCGGTGCGTGTGCCCACTGGTGTACTCATGCTGGCTGCCGCTCCTGTGTCGCGAGCTCCCGGCACACAGCGTTCCATTCGGCCGGCCGAAGAACTGTGACCAGAGAGTGGCGCCGGTGGAAGATCAGCATGACCCCGGTGGGATGGAGCAGGACTCGCCGGTCCTGGGGTTCGGTTTTCAGTTCGGCGGCCAGCTGGGAAATGTCGAGGGGATTGTCCAAGGCCCAGTGCTTGTCGACGCTGCGGATCGGCACCAGTTCGACATCGGACTCGTTGCCGTCGGCGTGGCCGATGAGCACGTCGGTCGCCTGGCGTTCTTCGGTTTCGAAGTGGGTGCCGATCTGGAACTTGTGTCGTGCCTCGACATCCCGGGGCAGTTGTTTGGCAGATCCGTCGGCGAGTACCGATTCGGCATTCCTGAGCAGACGGCTTGGTGGTTGGTCGTGGACCGAGCCGAGGGCGGCGTTGCCGACCATTTCCCGGCCCCACGTTGTTGCCTGCAAACGGAACTCACCGTTCGGGCGGATATTGCAGAGGGTGTCTTTGATCTGTTCGGACAGCTGCTGGAGGGTGATCGTGCGGCCGGTACGTATCGGCGCCAACCCGGTAGCCGGCCAGAACGAATTGAATGTCAGATACACACCACGGTCAGCGAGGTCTGCCTGGTGTTCGTCGACCAGGGTCTGCACACTGTGGAATTCGTGCTTGCGCAACGCCAGCTCCGGGTAGTTCTCGCGAGCCTGACCGGAATAACTGGGGGCGCACAGGTGGTGCTGCACGGCGAGTCGGCGATCGGCGAGGTAGCCGCTGAGCTCGATGGCCCGCTCCCAGTTGCCGCGGTGCACGACGGTGATGACGGTAGTCGGTTTCCCTGTTCCGGCGAGCCTGTGCAGCCCGTCCAGTACGCGTGGCAGATTCTTCCCGCGTGCCGACCCGTGTAGATCGTTGGTGATGCCGTCGACGCTGGTGCAGATCCGGGTCAGATTCGATTCGGCCAGCTGACGCTGGATCTCCGGGGTGAGCAATGTGGCGTTTGTGATCAGCGTGGACGCGCACCGCCGCAGCAGGTGTGTGCTGTCGAGGACCGCGGGCAGTTGGTGATGCATCGTCATTTCCCCACCGGTCAGCACCACCTCCAGCGTGCCGGCGTCATCCGCCGCAGTCATCGCCTGCTGCACCACAGCGGCATCGAGCTGCTGAGTACGCCAGACCTCGCCGGGATGGCAGTATCTGCACCGCAGGTTGCATTCGTTGACAGCATCGATGACCAGTCGCAGCACCCGGCCAGTCGGTTCGAGCCGCGCGCCGTAGTAGTCGTTAATGTTCATTTAGGTTCCTTTATTGGATTTGTCCGGTGGTTCAGTTCGGCTCCGGTTCCAGCGCGGAAATTCCCCAGATGGCAATGGAATAAGTGCTGCCCATTGGTGCGGCGAATTTCATTCTGGTTCCTGCATCGCCCACTTATGCAGGGCATTCAGAAGTCCGGTGATTACCGTCGGGTCAGCTTCTGTAGCGGGTGCTTCCGTGTGCATCTCGCCCCGTTGCTCGAATGTCGCTCCTGGAATGCGCTTGGGCAATCGCGGGCGAGTCCGGTTCGGTGCTACAGAGTCGATGGACCGACCATAGAGGTTTCTCACTGCCAACTCCGTCTTGGCTATTTATCTCGGATCAGGTACTGCCTGTCACGTAATCGAGGAATGACTGGGCAGAACATCTGGCCTGGCAAATTTCCGTCGAGCAGTAATGGTGAATCCGTAGGAGCGTTCGAGCTTCTTCGAAGCTCGTTACCCGAATCGGCCGATCGCAGCGCAATGCCATCGAAAAGCCCTCGTGCCCGAAGGACAGTGCCACCAGTACCCCCTGATCTGCGCTGAATGTGATGTTCGGTCAGCCTGGCTGGACTCGTATAGGTTCAGTCGCATCCGTGCTGATGAACCCAGCATCAGGGGGCAACCGTCTGCGCGGAACTGGCGCTTGGTCGCAATGCACTGACGTTTCGCTGGCCTTGGCTGCCGGTCCCGATCGCGTTCGCGCTTATGGGTGACACACTGAGCACATGGAACTCAATGGGGCGCCGATCAGTCAGTCCGCTATTGCTGCACTGGGTTTGGTGGGCTATGGGCACTTCACTTCCATGCGTGTAGAGCATCGCGCTGTGCGTGGCTTCACCCAGCACATGGATCGGCTCGTCCGAGACTGTCAGACGGTGTTCGATGCTGAACTCGATGTCGACCGCGTGCGCGTGTTCATCCGGCAGGCCCTTGAAGATGTTGATTCCGCAGTTGTCTTACGGGTTACCATCTTCGATCCGGGGATCACACTCAGCAAACCGGGAGCAGATGCAGAACCTGCGGTTCTGGTTACTGTGCGCGAGGCGCCGCCTGTCCCAGAGTCTCCGCTCACCCTGCGGTCAGCGGTCTACAGTCGGGACCTACCCAGGACCAAACATGTCGGACTGTTCGGAGCTCTTCATCAACGTCGTCTGGCGCAGCGTGATGGCGCCGACGATGTCCTGTTCACCACCGCTGACGGAGCTATCAGCGAGATTGCGACCTCGAATATCGGGGTTATCGCAGACGGGCACCTCATCTGGCCGGAGGCGGAGGTTCTGCCCGGCGTCACGATGCGCTTGCTCAGCCAGACCTTGGACGAGGAAGTCATCGTCAAGCCGATCACGTTGGCCGAGCTGCCATACGTCGATGGCGCTGTCGCGACCAATGCCGCGGTGGGAGTGCGCGCAATCGGTCGAATCGATGACATTGAAGTTCCGATAGATCGCGTAATGATCGACCGGCTCCGGGCGGAATACGAATCCGTTCCAGCGCAACGGGTCTGATGAGCTTAATATGACGTTGGGGTGCTGATCAAGTCGCTCGGGGAAGGGGGCGTATACCCGATGGCCATTGTTGTTCGAAGCTGGACGGGAGCAGAAGCACGTGCGTTGCGTGGTGCACGCAGGATGAGTCTGGTCGAGTTCGCCGCACACATCGGGGTCAATCCCCGGGTGGTCTCCCGTTGGGAGGCCGGCGGTGCGACCATCAAGCCCCGCCCGGTCAACCAGGCGGCCCTCGACACAATCCTGTCCCGACTCAGAGACGACGAACTTGTTCGTTTTATCGAGGCGATATCCCCATCTGTACTCAGTGCGGCACGGGATCCCGATGTCACCCAGAGCTGTTCTCGTCGGCGTCATCCCATAGATGGCAAGTTGATGACCTGGGTACCGGAGGGAACTTTCCTTGCGGGAGCACAAGACCAGCCGGCGTGGGTGGGTGGCTTCTGGATGGATATTTTTCCGACAACCAATGCCGACTATGCACGCTTCATCGCGGCAAGCGCGCATCTCCCGCCGAGACATTGGGGTGGACTGCACCCGGAACGTGAGGTTGCCGACCATCCTGTGGTCTGGGTTACGTGGGACGACGCTGCGAATTACGCTGCGTGGGCCCATAAGTCTTTGCCGACCAGTCAGCAGTGGGAGAAGGTCGCCCGGGGTACCCGCGGCAACACGTGGCCCTGGGGAAACCAGCCGACTCCGGCCAAATGTAATGTCCGTGGTTCCGGACCCGGCACAACGACCTCCGTGGACACGTACGCCAGTGGAGTCAGCCCCTTCGGGGTCTACGACCTTGTGGGTAACACCTGGGAGTGGATCGCAACAGAGACCACGGTCGGCCGCTATCAGCTCAAAGGCTCGGCCTTCACAAGCCCTTTCGACAGAGGCGAACCGGCTGCATTTAATGATGCAGCGCGGAATATGCTCGACGATGACACTGGTTTCCGGTGTATCGCGACCGATCTATCGAATTGATCGCTTGCACAAGATGGGCGGCCACGCCGTGGTGGTCGCCGCCGCCGGTGGCCCGATGTGGCAGACCGAGCGTGGTCAAGCCGGGCACCACCCCGCACACCGAGTTCGAGGGTCAGGCCTACATCCTGTCGAAGGATGAGGGTGGCCGCCACACCCCGTTCTTCAACAACTACCGTCCGCAGTTCTACTTCCGTACGACTGACGTGACGGGCGTTGTGACCCTGCCCGAGGGCACCGAAATGGTTATGCCCGGCGACAACACCGAGATGCTGGTCAAGCTGATCCAGCCGGTCGCCATGGACGAGGGTCTGCGTTTCGCGATTCGTGAGGGTGGCCGCACCGTCGGTGCCGGTCGCGTCACGAAGATCATCGCCTGATTCGCTGAATCACCGAGAACGGCGCCGCTCCCTCGGGGGCGGCGCCGTTTTGCATCTCGCGCGGCATACTGCTCGGTTCGAGCCAGGCCCAGAAGTAGCGCGACCCGCGTAATTCAGATAATCTGAATTCATGGTGACAATGTCCGCGGCCGAGGCGTCACGCAACTTCTCAGCCGTGCTCAGCCGTGCTGAACACGGTGAGACGATTCGTATCGTCCGACATGGGAGAACCGTCGCGACCGTGACGCCGCCCGCGACGAGTACGGGCCGTTCGTTGCGGCTCGCGTTGGAGGAATCCGACGTACCACCGTTCGACGACGACTACGCGTCCGATATCGCGGCGGGGCTCGCCATGGTGTCCGACGACATGGAGGACCCGTGGGCAGGCGCTTGATTCTCGATACGGGTGTTCTGATCGCCTACGAGCGCGGAACGATCGACCGTACAGTTTACGACGCCGACGATCTCGCGATAGCCGCAGTGACTGTCGCGGAGTTCCGGGTCGGGATCGAACTGGCCGACACCGCTGAGCGCGCGGCTCAACGCTCCCGTCGACTCGCGTTGCTGCTGACCGACCTCGATATCCTCGAGTACACCGATGCCACAGCCACTCGCCACGCCCAGCTCCTGGCACAGGTACGCCGATCGGGTAGACCCCGCGGCGCGCACGATCTGATCATCGCCGCGCATGCTGCGGAAACCGGTCGTGCCGTCGTTTCCCTCGATACGAAGGCGAAGTTCGGTGATCTCGATGGCATCACAGCGATAACGCCATGATGCTGGGACGGGCGTGGGCCGAGTTCGGCCATTCGTGAGTGCCACACCCCGTTCTTCGACAACTACCGTCCGCAGTTTCGTCAAGTGTTCGCTGAATCGCTGGGTACCGCGCCGCTCCTTCGAGGGCGGCGCCGTTTGCATTGTGGACCGCGGGCTCCAACCACCGCGGACGCTCGGGGAGAGAACGCAGCCCGATGGCTATCGGATCCGCGCCGGACGGGAGCAGAACCACGTGTCGATGTGCCCGAAGGAAGTGACCGGGGGACCATCACCGTCGAGATGGACGTGGCAATCGGCACGCAGAGCCACAGTCGGACCATGGAGTACGACCTCGTCGAGGAAACCGGCGCCTGGAGAGTTTGCGGGGCTCTGGAGGCATGGCTCGGTTGATCCGTCGACGTAGAGGTTGCGCTGCCCACTCATCTGATCGCACTTGCCCGGGCGTCACGGCGGCGTTTCACCCGGAGTCTCGGCGAGGTCGGTGAAGCCGGCACTCGCTCTTTTCAGGGCGAGCAGCATCGCTTCCTTCAGGTCGAGGGAAGTCAGATCGGGGGTCGCGGTGATCCTGTGCATCGCGGTTGCGCCGACCGCGCCGCAGGCCGCGCCCAGATGAGTGGCGACGAGTTCGGATCCCGCCACTTCGGGGAACCGGCTGTACAGCGCGTCGAGAAGTCGTTTCTGCAGAGCTGAGAGGCGAGCGGCGAGAGAAGCGGGGAAGCCTTCACTGTCTCGCATCAACTGCACTCGCAGCGGCGCGAGTGTGTCGGCCCCACCCTCCGGGGCGTCGTACAGCTCGATCATCGACAGCACCGCACTGTGCACCCCGTCCTGTGGTGTTGCACCGGGTCGGAGCTGCGCGATCGCATCGACAGCGGTGTCACCATAGCGTTCCAAGTAGTGGAAAAGTACGTCCTCCTTGGATGCGAAGTGCAAGAAGAAGGTGCGCGGTGCCACATCGGCGGCGGCCGCGATATCCGCGATCGTCGTCTGGGCGAGGCCGCGGCGAAGGAAGAGCTGGGTCGCCGCTGAGATGAGCGCTTCTCGCGTGGCCTGCTTCTTTCGTTCGCGCAAACCGCCGGCAGGTGACGAACTACCAGTATGATGCATTTATGCATTATTGCAGTAATGCATCTTGTCTCACCGCATCAGGAGTGTCATGGATGTTCACGACAGGCGCACGTACGTCGTCACCGGGGCCGACAGTGGAATAGGCGCTCTGACCGCCCAACTTCTGCAACGCCGTGGTGCCCGGGTGATCCGTTGCGGCCTGGCCGACGACGTCGACGTCCGAGCGGATCTCGGGGACCCCGAGGGGCGGGAGGCGCTCGTGCGGGAGGTTGCTCGGCTGGCACCCAACGGCATCGACGGGCTCGCACTCGTCGCCGGTATCGGTGCGCCCGCTTCGGCCACGGTAAGGGTCAACTATTTCGGAACCATGGCTGCGCTGACCGGCCTGCGCCCGCTGCTGCTCAAGTCCGATGCGCCGCGTGCGACGCTGATCTCCTCGGCGTCGTCGCTGTCCTCGGGCGACGCCGATATCGTGGCGGCCGCGCTACGCGACGACGAGAATTCGGCGATCGCGGCCGCGGAACGGGCGATCGCGCGCGGTCGGGGTGGGGTGATCTACCGGTCGACGAAGATCGCCCTGAATCGATGGGTGCGGCGCCATGCGGGGGGCGCGGAGTGGGCGGGCAGTGGCATCCCGCTCAACGTTATCGCTCCCGGCATCGTCGACACCGAGACCGTGCGCGGGACAATGCTCGCCGACTCGGCGCAGGCCAAGATCCTCGCCGAGGCACTGCCACAGCCGCTCGGTTTTCCCGGCCCGGTCGAAGCCGTCGCCGAGGCCGTCGCCTGGACGCTCGCCCCGGCCAACTCGTTCATGGCGGGACAGATCATCTTCGTCGATGGCGGCGCCGACACCATCCTGCGCGGAGATCAGCCTTACGCAGAGGGTGTGCGCTACGGGCCGCTCGCGATGGCCCGCATGATCTACTGGTCCCTGCGCGTCCGCGCGCGAGGTCGGAAGGCGTAGAAGGCGGCCGACGGAGCGAGGGAACAGTCGCGGCACCGCGGCTGTTCCTCAACACTTGTGGTCCGCGGTTCTACTTCCGTACGACTGACGTGACCCTGCCTGCAGTCTGCCACTCGGCTTCCCGCGCCCATGGCCCCGACCCAGCCGAGCTGGACTCACCCGCTCGGCCGGTGCGGGGGCGCGGGCCGGGGGCGTATCAGCTTCTGCGTCGCAGGCGGTTGGTCGCAGCGAGTAACGGGGTCGTTGTCGCGGTCAAGGCCGCGCCGAGCGGGGTATCCGTGGCGCGTATCCAGCGGACGGTTTTCATGGCTTGGGTCAAGATTTCGCTACCGCGTACGCGCATATCCGCCTCGAAACCGCTGACAGCCACGGTCAGGGCCGTCGTACCGGCCGCGACCTCGAGCAAGTGGGTGACCAGGCTCGCGGCATCGCGGATAGCGGCGCCGGCTCCCATGCCAGCGGTGGGCGGCGTCGCGTGGACAGCGTCGCCTAGGGCGGTGACGGGGCCGGCGGGCCAGGGGGCGAGGTCCTGCGACCGGGTCGAGGCGGCGTTGAACCGGAAGGCGGCGATGCTGTCGGGGTCGGCCCGGGTGAGGACTTCCAATGAGCGTTCGCTCCATCCGCGGCGGCGGAACCCGGTGAGCAACGCGGAGCGCAGCGCCGCGCCGCGGGTACCGCGCATCGACTCGATCGCGGCGGACTCGGGGAACATAGCGCCCCAGATGTAGGTGGGGCCCGTGGTGATCGCCTCCCGTCGCGCGGGTGCGTCCAGTACCGCGTTGCCCACCGGATCGAGGTATCCGATATAGAGCGCCGCGCCCCGCGGACCGATCGCCATCCCCGAGCGTGGCCCGAGCCGCTGCCGCTCGGATACCCCGAGGTCTTCGGCCGCGGTCCGGCCGGAGAAACCGACGATACCGGCGGGTTCGTTGGTGGGACCGCCGGCGAGGTGGCGGGCGACCACTGAATGGGTGCCGTCGGCTCCTACCAGCAGATCGCACTCCTGCACGGATCCGTCGGCGAAGGCAGCCGTCGGTTTACCGTCCGCGGTCCGGCCGATATCGGTGACGGCTCGCCCCAATCGGAGGTCGGCAGCGGCCGCGTCCGCCAGAATTGTCCGCAGGGTGATGCGGTCGATATCCACGCTCGGGCTGTCACTGAGGTTCGGTCCGTAACCCAGCAGGCGGCCGTGCCGGTCCCAGAGTGCGTCCGCGGGCCGCAGTCGCAGCGCAGACGCCGAGCCCAGCAGCCGTTCGAAGATCTCTGGTGCGACCAGCTCCCGCAGTGCCGCCTGGGCCCGGCCGTCGAGCGTGATGTGGTACCCGGCGGTTTCCGCGATGTCGTGATCGCGATCGAACACCGATACCTCGAACTGGTGTCGGCGCAGACCGGCGGCCAGCGCCAGGCCACCGATTCCGCCCCCGACGATGATGATGCGCATATGTTCTGGCTCCCAGGGCTGATATCGAATGTTTCCGGACGCGAGGATGCCATCGGTAGTGGCCGTCGAATGTCCACTACTGTCGACCCGTGGCCGATACATCTCGGCGCGCCCTGCGCCTGCTGTCGCTGCTCGCCACTCGTCGGCGGTGGTCGCTCGGTGAGCTCGCCGCCCGGCTCGAGGTCAGCGAGCGAACCGTCCGGCGGGATATCGAAACGTTGCGCATGCTCGACTATCCGGTCGTGACGCTGCACGGCCCGGCCGGCGGCTATCGCCTCGGTGCTGGGCATACGCTGCCGCCGCTGTTGTTCGACGACGAGCAGGCACTGGCGGTCGCGGTGGCTCTACAGACCGCTCCGAACACCGTGTTCGGCCTCGGCGAGGACACCGCGCGGGCCCTGGACACCCTCGAACAGGTCATGCCGGCCAGATTGCGGGCGGCGGTGGAAACGCTGCGGCTCACCAGGCTTCAGAACTACTGGGAGTTTCCGGCGCCGCCCATCGATGTGGCCGCATTGCAGATCGCGGGCAGTGCGGTACACCGCCATCAAATCCTCGTCATCGAGACGCTCGACGTCGACGGCACCCGACCGGCCCCCGGCACAGCGGGGTTCACTCCGGCCCGTCGCTTCGAACCGCATCACCTGGTGGTCTGGGCGGGCCGGTGGTACCTGGTCGGCTACCACCACACCGAGGACGCCTGGCGCGTCCATCGCCTCGACCGTCTCTACCTACATCCGCCCACCGGCATCCAGTTCACGCCGAGACAACTACCCGGCGGCGATATCGCCCGCTTCGTCATGACCACCCACGACCGCGGCGATACGCCGGCTACCTGGGAGTGCACCGGGAGTGCGCGGCTGAACCTCGCGGCCGCGACGGTCGCGCGCTGGGCGCCGGGCGGATCGGTTGTCGAGCACCTCGATCCCGATCACTGCCGCCTCACCATCGGCGCGTGGTCTTGGGCCGGTGTCGCGGGACTACTCGCCACCTTCGATACCGATATCACGGAAGTGGAGCCGCGGGAACTGGCGGACGCCTGCCGCAGGCTCGTGCACCGGTGGCAGGCTGTGGCCGACGGTGAGATCGAACCGGCGGGGGCACCGGCCGATCACGTGGACGAACGGTCGGCGACCACGCCGGCCTCCAGCTGACTGCGATCGCGCGAACGGGACTCGCAGCCGTGGATCAGGATTCGCGGGCCGCCTGCAACAGTGCGTTGGCGAACTTGACCATCTGGGCCGGCCCGCCATACCAGGCGGTGACCGCCGAGAGGACCGCTGCGCGAGCCTCGCGTGCGGCGCGGGCCACCTCGGCGGCCGATACCTCGCCTGTCTCCGCCTGTCCTGCCAGGACTTCGAGATCATCGCTTGCGGTGAGCAAACGCATGATGAGGTGGATGTCTATATCGGCGCCTTCCTCGCTGCGGCTGTGCCGGGAGGCGGTGTCGTCCACCGGCGCCGGGCGCAGCTCCGGCAGCGGGTCCGGGTCCGGGTCCGGGTCCGGAGCCGGGAGTTCCGGCTCTGACAGGTCCGGCAGGGTGGGCCCCGTGGCCTCGGCGGCCTCGCGGGCCCGCCGCGAACGCCGCGTTTCGAGGGGTGGGCGCGCATCGGCGTCGTCGGTGCGCGTATCGGAGAAGCTCTCGCTCGTATCGTCGGGTACCAGGGTCAGCGGTGAGAGTACGGAGCTCTCGACCGCGGCTTCCGCTTCCTCGGGTTCGTCGGAATCCGAGTGCCGGGAAGGGCCGGGATCGGATTCCAGGATCCGGTTCAGTATCTCGGCCACCGGGCCCGCACCGGATTCGTCGACGGTATCGATACGGTGCGCGGGTTCGGGGTCCAGCAGTCGGTCGAGGATCGGGGTGCTGTCACCCGGTGGAGCCAGCCGCGGGGGAGCGACGGTGTGGGCCCCCGCATCGTCGGCGGGCGCGGTATCCGGTGCCGGGGCCGCGATTCGCAGCGCGGCGGGCTGCTCGCCGCGAGAACCGGAACGGTCGTCGTCGGGGTTGTACCGGAGTGCGCCGCGCGGCAGCCGGCGCGGCGCCGGAAGCTCGTTGTCGAGGCTCTCGGCACCCGTGGCGGTATGTGCTGTTTCCGGCTCGCTTCCGGTGTCGGTGCGGGCCTCGTGCGCGTTCGCGGACACGGGCGCGTCCGCACTCGGAGCAGGGGCGTGCCGGGCCGCCGAACGCGGCAGGCGCCGGGCGGTGATCGAAGCGGCAGCGGGCTCCTCGTCGGTTCCCGGCGCAGATGCGGTGTGGGTCCGCGGGCTACGGCTGGGCAGTCCACGCGACGGGAGCTCCGGCCGGACGGCGAGATCATCGTCGACGGTTTCGGATTCCCGTTGGTCACTCGGAATCGCGGGCAGCTCATAAGGGTCGGAGACGCTCACCGCGGCGCTCTCCGCCGGCTCGGTAGTGTGCTGATCCTCGAACGGATTGAACGTCTCGGCGGATTCCGCGGATTCGGTCAGATCGACCTTGCGGCGGCGCCCACCGGATTCCAAAGGATGGGGAGCCGGCTCTTCCCCGATGGAGCTGAGCCAGCTCGGCAGCGACCCGGCGTCCGGAGACGACCCGTAGGAGTCGGCAGGCCCCGGTGCGGCCTCCGGGTCGACCGGATAGGCGAAAGCCGCGCCCTCCGCCGTCCCCGTGGTGGGCAGCGGTTCGGGCGAATACGGTGTGCCGGGAACGGGGATACGCGCCGAGGAGGCGAGCGCGGCGGAGTGCTCGTCGGCCTGTCCCGGGCGGATTTCCGGCCCGGCGCTGTGGCGGGTGGCGAGTGCGGCCGTATCGGGACCGTTGCGGTCGTCGGGAGGGGCGGGGAACCGTGACGGTTCCGACGGGGAACTACTGAAGCGGGAATCCGGTTCCTGGCTACCGGATGTCATGACCCCGACAGCGGAGGCGTCACCGATCACGCCGGAGGTGTTCCAGGCGGCGAACGGGTCCAACGCCGCCGATCCGCCTGTGCTGTGCTGGTTCTGCGGGGGAGTGGACGGTGGTGCGGGGGTCCACGTGTAACCGTGATCCGGGATGGGTTCGGATCGGTTCGTGGAGCCGTTCGAACCATTCGCCGAATCGAATTCGTTCGATCCGAAGCCGGCGAAGCCCCTCGACTCGGAGTTGTGCTGTGCGCGACCGTACTCCTCCTGGCGGCCGCGACGTCCGTCTCCGAGGCTGGCATTTTCGGCATCCATGAGCCCATTCTTACCCGCCGGGGGGGACTACGTTCTAGTGTGCAAAGCCCATGAATGCCGCGGGGACCACCCGCGGTGATCGAGATTACATCCCGCCCGCCGCGACCGCGCGCGCGGATCCGTATCCGGGGCACCCGGATACGGAGCTCTGACGTGCCCCGACGGCGAGATACGCGGGGATCGGTGGTGATCGGTTCATCCGGCCGCCCTGTCCGGTGGGCTTTGTCGGGGCCCCTCGAAATTTTCCCGGTGGTGTCGATGGCGCAAATGAGCCCGACCGCCCGTCCCGTCCGGCGGGTGGTGTTTTCGGGACGGTCCGCGTCAGTGGTGCGGTGCCGCCCTGTGCATCCGGCCGGCGACCGCCGGCAGCGCCGCCACGGCGATCACGACGGTGACGATCCCGACCACCCAGGACGTCCACGACGCCCCGCTGTAGCTGGTGTAGTCCATGGCCCACGGTGCGATGAACAGCAGTGCGCCGAACAACGCCATCGCGTAGTCGGTTGCCGCCATCGCGGGCCGGTACATCTGAGCGAGTCCGGTCAGTGCGATGAGCGCGCCGAGCACGATCATCGTCCACACCGCGCGGTCGTTGGTCGCTACCCAGATCGGTGACAGAGCGGTGAAGACGCCGAGCACTACGGCCAGGAAATCCTGAGTCCGGCTTTCTGTGAACATGGTGGCCTCCCTAAGACTGAAAACAGGTCCGTTGACAGGGCCTGACCTCGGTATAGCCGTCCTACAGTGACCGCTCGGTATCGCGACGGACACGATTGCGCGGCGAATCGATGGGCAAACGGCGCGCTTCCGCCACGGAGCCGGGCGAGTCGGGTGGACCCCGCCTTCGCTTCGGCCGTGCGCGAAGCGCGGATGGGCTACGCCCGCTGCGCTTGTTAGGGTGAGCTACACAGATTTCTGTAACCTGTTCCAGGCGCGGCGCCGGGCGCCGCGGGAGGGAGTTCGGTATGTCCGCGCCGATCGTGATCACCGGTGCCGGCCTGGCCGGGTTGCGCACCGCCGAGGAGTTGCGCCGCGCGGGGTACGAGGGCGAACTGGTGCTGCTCGGGGAGGAGCGGCACGCGCCCTACGATCGCCCCCCGCTGTCCAAGCAGTTCGTTCGCGGTGAAACCACCGCGACTCCGCTGCGGCCGGACGAGTTCTACGACGAGAAGAAGATCGACCTGCGGCTGGGTACTGCCGCGGTCGGGGTGGACACGGCCGCCAAACAGGTGCGGCTCGCCGACGGTTCCGCAGTGGCCTACGAGCATCTCGTCATCGCTACCGGATTGCGGCCCCGGCTGCTACCCGGCGCAGACGAGGTCGGCGGGGTCCACGTCCTGCGCAGTCACGACGACGCGGTCGCGATCCGGGCGGGAGTCGGTGCGACGAACGCGGCCCTGGTGATCGGCGCCGGGTTCATCGGCTGTGAACTGGCCGCCAGCCTGCGGGCGCAGAACGTGCCCGTGGTGCTGGTGGAGCCGCAGCCCGCGCCGCTGGCCGGGGTGCTCGGCGCGGAACTCGGTGAACTGGTGGCCCGGCTGCACCGGGCCGAAGGTGTCGATCTGCGTTGCGGCGTCGGTGTCGACGAACTGCTGGCCGATCCGGCCGGGCGAGTGCGTGGGGCCCGGCTGGCGGACGGGTCGGAGGTGACCGCCGATCTCGTGGTATCCGGTATCGGCTCCTATCCGGTGACCGACTGGCTGGCCGGATCCGGTATCGAGCTGGCCGAGCCGGCGGCCGGTGGTGGCGTATTCGCCGACGAGGCGGGGCGGACCAGCGTGCCCGGGGTCTGGGCGGTCGGTGATGTCGCGGCCTGGCGGACCCCCACCGGTGAACATCGCCGGATCGAGCACTGGACCAATGCTGGTGAGCAGGCCAAGTTGCTGACCTGCGCGCTCCTCGGAGTGGAAGCGCCGAGTATCCCGCAGGTTCCGTACTTCTGGAGCGACCAGTACGACCTGAAACTCCAAGCTCTGGGCACCCCGCGGGCGACAGACGATATCCGGATCCTTGCCGACGACGGTCGTAAGTTCCTTGCCTACTACTTCCGTGAGGGGCGGCTGGCCGGGGTGGTCGGTGCCGGGATGACCGGTCAGGTGATGAAGATGCGCGCGAAGATCGCCGCTGCCGCCCCGGTGGAGGAATTGCTCGGCGCGACTCAATAACCTGTTGGGGTGATCGTCGCGCTCATCGATTCGGGTTTCGGGCTACTGCCCACCGCGGCGTGGCTGCGCAAGCTGCGTCCCGATGTGGACCTGCTGTTGCAGCTGGATCCGGCAGGGGCGCCGTGGGGCCCGAAACCACAGGACTGGGTGGTCGATCGGGTGGTCTCGGCCGCCCGTACCGCGCGCGACCTGGGTGCCGAGGTGGTGGTGCTGCCCTGTAACACCGCCAGCGTGACCGCCCTCGACCACGTCCGCGCCGATCTGGGTGCCGGGGTGCCGGTGGTGGGTACCGTTCCGGCGATCAAACCGGCCGCCGCGGCCTGCCGGTCGGTGGCGGTATGGGCGACGGCGGCGACCACGGCCAGCCCGTACCAGGCCGATCTGATCGCCCGGTTCGGCGGGGCGGCGAAGGTGACGGGAGTGGCCTGTCACGGGCTCGCCGAAGCGGTGGATCGCGGGGATATGGCCGGGGTGCGTGCGGCGGTGGCGGACGCGGCGGCCCGTACTCCTGCCGATGTCGAGGGTGTGGTGCTCGGCTGCACCCACTACCCGCTGATCGTGGACACCATCGTCGCCGCGCTACCCGACGGTGTCCGGCTCTTCGACAGCGCACAGGCTGTGGCCGCGCAGACGGTCCGGCGGATGGAGGCGCTGGGAGGCCCGTCGACCGGTGACGGGACCGTGCGGGTGTATCTGAGCGGTCACCCCGGGGAGCTGCCCCCCGGGGCTGCCGCGTACGAATCCGGACGCCTCCTGGGGGCCGGGTAGGAGCCCGGACCGGCGTGGTGCTCATCCGCGACAGGTGCCGGGACCCCTGGCCGGTACGGGCCCGGTGCTGATCGCCGGAAGCGGATCAGTCGATACCGAAGGAGCCGATGATGGTTTCGGCGACCTGGTCGACGGTGCTGCGGACCACAGGTTGCCGCACGATCCAGGTCTGCATGGTGATCGGCGGATCGACCAGCCGCCGCCATTCCCAGCCGGGCAGCAGCCGCCCCGCGGTGGTCCGGCTCAGGATCGCCGCACTCGCACCGGTAGCGCGTAGGCAGGCTCGCGCGTTCTCGGTGTAGTTGGCGAAATGCCACCGCGGTGCGATACCGGCTTCGTGAGCCGCGGAGACGAGCCGGTCGTGCCCGATCGGGACCTGGTCGCGGGCGTGGGCGAGAACATCCATCCCGTCGAGGGCGCGCAGCGGGCAGGTGGTGCCGGTGAACTCGGACTCCAGCCGGGGACCGACGACGAGGCCGAACGGTTCTTCCAGCACGCGGTGCCGGACGAGGTCTCCTGTCGGCGGTTCATGCACGAAAGCTATATCCAGGCGCCCGGCTCGCAGGTGCTGGAGCTGGACGGTGCTGATCGCGTCGGTCAGCGAAAGGTATGCCTGCGGGACCGCCACCCGCACGGTGTCGATCAGTTGCTCGAGCCACGTGGGTGGTAGGCCCGGAGCCAGCCCGATCTGCACGATCTCCCGGACCGGTCCCGCCTCGCGGGCGGCATCCTTGGCGGTGTCGGCGTAGCGGAGCAGAGTGAGGACATGCTGGTAAAGGGCGGTCCCGGCGGGGGTCGGCACGATACCGGCCGGAACCCGTTCGAAAAGCGGTACCCCGCATTCGCGTTCCAGCTGCTGGATCCGGCGCGTCAGGGCCGGTTGCGAGATCAGCAGGGCCTTGGCCGCCGCGGACAGCGAGCCGCGATCGAAGACCTCGACGAAATACCGTAGCTGCCGTAGCTCCACCATTGCTCCCATTTCGCATACCGATCGATATGCCATAACTTCAGGACATACCCGGGCCATCCAAGTGGCATTGGATCACGAGCCGCTCACGCGGTTGCATTGTGGTGGGAACCACAGCTGCCGCCCAACGCGGCGCCGGTGCCCCCGCTTCGCTCGAAAGGACCTCCGGTGACCGCGATCTCCCCCGCACCTCCCGACACCAGATATCGCTGGGTGGTACTGACTCTCTGCTGGGCCGCCTTCACGATGACCTCGGTCGACCGTGCCACCTGGGGGCCGGCGGCCGGCTCGGTCGGCGACGACCTCGGGGTGGCCGTCGCCGGCCTCGGAATCTTCGCCACCACCTATTACATCGGGTACGTCGTCTCCAACGCGATCGGCGGTTTCATCGCCGACTGGATCGGCGCCCGGGCCACCGTCGGGGTGAGCATCCTGCTCTCCGGCGGTTTCATGCTCGCGTTCGGCGAAGCCGACAGTCATGCGATGGGGCTGCTCTTCCAGGCGTGTATCGGATTGTGCGCGGGTGCCGAGGTCGGCGGCGGCGTCAAACTCATCACCAGCTGGTTCGTCCCGCAGCGGCGCGGTTTCGCGATGGGTGTCTTCATGACCGCGACCTCCCTGGGCCTGGTCGTCGCGAATGCCGTGGTCCCCAGACTCATCGAATCGCACAGCTGGCGGACCTCCTACCACCTGTTCGGGCTCGTTTCGATCGTCGTCGGCGTGCTCTGCCTGATCCTGCTGCGCCCCGGCCCGCTGGTGGTCCGCGCCGATTCCGGCGCCAAACCGAACCTGCGCCCGCTGCTGCGCAATCGCGGCCTGCTGCTGCTCGCGCTGGCCGGGTTCGGTGCGCTGTGGGGTACCTACGGATTCATCACCTGGTCGAACCTGCTGATGGTCAAGGGAGTCGGTATCGATCCGGTCCAGGCGGGCACCGTCGTGGTCATCTTCGGCGCCGTCGCGGTCTTCTCCAAGCCATTGATCGGCCTGCTGGGTGATGCCCTCGGGCTGAGCCGCCGGCGGCTGACGATCGCGATCCTGGTGGCGTTCGTGACCTGTCTGATCATCTTCAGTTTCGCGCACACCGCAACTCAGTTCCTCTGGATCGCGCCGTTCCTCGGTATCACGGCCTACGTCTACAGCCCGGTGATGATGGCGATGATCCCCACGCTCTCGGGCGCGGAACTGGCCGGGACGGCCACCGGCGGTGTGAACGCCTTCTGGCAGCTCGGCAGCACGATCGTGCCGGCGGTCGTCGGGCTGGTCTTCAGCGCCAGCGGTTCGTTCCAGCTGGTTTTCCTCGTCCTCGCCGCCGGCCCCTGTCTGGCGATCGTCCCCATGTACTTCATCCGCGACGCCGACAACCGCGAATCCGTGTCCGCTGCCGTCCCCGTCCGCAGCGACCGCAATTCGCTGATCCTCGCCACCGATGGAAAGGGCTGACCCCGTATGACCCCGAGCAGTACGCACTACGACGTTATCGTCGCGGGCGGCGGATCGGCCGGTATCGCGGCGGCGGTGGGTGCCGCCCGTACCGGAGCGCGCACCTTGTTGATCGAGCGCGGTCCTTGTCTGGGCGGTGCGGCGACACTGCGCAATGTCGTCACCTACTGCGGCCTCTACACCCGCGACGAGCAGGAACAGGTCGTCTTCGGCATCGCCGACGAGGTGGTGTCGGCACTGAAGACGCGCGGTGCGGTCAGCGCGCCGCGCCGATTCAACGCCGTCACCGTGGTCTTCGACCCGGAGAACGTGAAGGTCGTCCTCGACGAGCTCTGCCGGGACGCCGGGGTGGATATCCGCCTGCACAGCCTGCTGGTCGGGGCGCATACCGAAGGTGACAGCATCACCGCGGTCGAGGTCGCCGACCATGAGGGTGTGCACCGGTTCACCGCGGCAGCGTTCGTCGACGCGACCGGCGACGCCGATCTCGCGCATCGCGCCGGGGCCGAAGTCCGCTACGGCACCGACGGGTGGGTGCAGAACGGCAGCCTCGGCGTGCGCTTCGGCGGTATCGCGGCCGAGGCGGAGGTCACCGTGCACACCGTCGGGGAGGCCGTGCGCCGCGCCAAGGCCGCTGGGGTGGCCGGTCTGCTCGCCGAATCCGGGTTGGTCGCCCGGATGCCGGTCTCCGGCGACGTGATCATGTACCTGGTCGACGAAGGCTATGACGCCCGGTCCGCGGCCGACACCACCCGCGCCGAGATCGGTGCGCGACGGCAGGCCCAGGCATATCTGCCGGTGGTGCGGACCATCCCCGGTGCCGAGCACGCCTATATCGTCACCACCGGTCCCGAACTCGGTACCCGCGAATCCCGCCATATCGTTACCCGGCATCGGCTGCGCGAGGCCGATATCCTCCGCCCGGATACCACCGAGCGCGCGATCGCGATCGGCGCCTGGCCGATGGAGTACCACCCGGGCCCGGGTATCCCGTCTACCTGGAAGTTCATCGGCGACCCCGGCTTCTATCCGATCCCGCTCGATTGTCTGCGCAGTGTCGGCACCGGCAATCTGTACGCGGCGGGGCGCACCCTGGACGGTGATCGCCAGGCCGGGGCGTCGCTGCGGGTCATGGGGACCGCGTTCGCCACCGGTCAGGCGGCAGGAGTGGCGGCCGCGCAGCAGGCTCGCACCGGCACGGTGGCCACCGCGACGGTGCGGGCGGAGTTGCAGCGCCAGGGGGCCCGGCTCCCGGAACCGGTGCACGTCTGATCCGAGCCCGGCAATCCGGACCGGCGAGCGGAGGACGTGTCCCGCGGAGACTCCATTCGGCCGGCCGCAGCAACGATCTTGTCGGTGCGATCGGCTACGTTCGAGCCCGCGCGGCCGGCATCCGGGGCCTCCAGCACCGAAAAGCGGCGGCATCCCTGGGTTGTCCGGGGGCGACCCGAGAGCTACTCGGGATCCAACCGACATCCGGGCTCAGTCGATGGGCCACGGTCGGCCCGTCAGATCCGGCCGCGCATCCGCACGCGGGGTCCGATGCGCCACGCAGCGCTGGGCCCGGCTTCCTCGCGCGTGACCCGGATCTCGCGGGGCACGCCCTCCCTGATCAGAACTGGATGCGCAGGTGGTCGGTGACCGGGCGAGCCTGGCAGCCCAGGATGTAACCGTTCTCGATGTCCTCGGGGTCGAGGATCTCGGCGTTCTCCATCTCGACCTTGCCCTCGAGTACGGTGCAGGCGCAGGAGCCGCACTCGCCTTCCTGGCACGAGTAGGGCACATCGAGGCCCTTGTCCAGCATGATGTCGACCAGCGTCCGCTTACGCGGCCAGCTCAGATTGTGGGTCTCGCCGTCGAGTTCGACCTCCACCGTGGCCGCGCGGGCGGCCTCCTCGTCGGAGATATCGACCGGGGCCGCGTCGGCGAACGGGTCGCCGGCCAGCGAATTGAAGATCTCGGCGTGGGTGCGGTTGCGCGGCACACCCAGTTGGGCGAGTGTGTCGTGCACCCCGTCCATGAAGGGCTTCGGGCCGCACATGAAGGCCGCGTATTCGGTGTAGGGCCGCAGCAGTTCGGCCAGCGCGGTCACGGTCGGCAGGCCCTGCAGGGCCTCCAGCCAGTGCACCACCACCAGCCGTTGCGGGTTCTTTTCGGCCAGTTCGCGCAGTTCGGTCGCGAAGATCACCGATTCGGCGTCGCGGTTGGCGTAGAAGAGCACGATCTTGGCGCTGCCCCGCTCCAGCGCGGATTTGAGGATGGACATCACCGGGGTGATACCGCTGCCCGCGGCGCAGAGCAGCAGGTCCTCGTCGAGAGTTTTCGGGGTGAAGATGCCCGACGGCGGCAGTACCTCGAGCTGGTCGCCCGGTTTGATGTTGTCGCAGAGCCAGTTGGAGCCGTAACCGTCCCGGGTCCGCTTCACGGTGACCTTGGGCAGATCGTCGGTGAAGGGCGAGCTCGCCAGCGAATAGCAGCGTGCCACCGATCCGGTGCGGTCGCTGGGGATGCGCAGGGTGAGGAACTGGCCGGGCTGGTACGCGAACTTCTCCCGCGCCTGCTCGGGGACCTCGAAGACCAGCGAGCTCGCGTCGGTGGTTTCCGCGATGACCTGGGCGACCCGCAATACGACGGATCGTGAGCCATGGGGCACTTCGACGGTGGTCATCTCGTCCTCTCGACACTGGTAGCCGGTGGCATCCGCGCCTCGGCAAAACTAGAACGTGTTCTATTTTAGCCTATGCCGGCCGATTGTTGACGGACGAGCTGACCCTCCAGGCCGGCGACCAGTACGCCCACCCCGAAATCGTAGGAATACCGGCCACGCAGATCGGGCAGGTGTTCCATTGCGCGGGCCACTCGCTCCGGCATCACCACATCGGGCGGGGTGTCGAAGTTGCGCGGATTCACCCGCCGGCGGCCGAACAGGTAGGTGTGAATAGTCGCGTAACCGGCGAGAACGTTGCGATCGTCGAAGCCGGCCTCGTAGAGGATCTCCATGATCCCGGCGATCAGGTCGAGCTGTTTGCCGAGCATCTGCTCGATGAGTACATCGCCCAGTCCGGGATGTCTGCGCAGCCGTTCGTCGATCTGGGCGAGTAGATCGACCAGCCGGTCCTGCCAGGGGCCCGATTCGGGGGGCGGTTTGCGCACCCCGGTCAGCGCGGCGCTCGCCACCAGGTCCAACAGCTCCCGTTTATCGGCGACGTAGTAGTACGGCGCCATCGGAGAGACGCCGAGTTCGCGTGAGAGCCGCCGCATGGACAACTTCTCCACCCCGTCGGCTCGCACGACACGAAGTGCCGCCTCCACGATCTCGGTCTCGGAGAGGGTGCTGCCGTTGCCGCCCCCGCCCCCACTCGCCTGCATCCGCACGACTCCCATTGCCACCTCTGCGCGTCGGGCGGCATCCGCCCGTCACGTTCTGTTCAGCTGCTTTGCCCCCGAAGTGTAGAGGTCGCGGTAGGGCGCGAGCGCGGACATCACCGTAAAACTGTTCCATTTTGTCAGTGGATGACGTTATGGTGTGACGGTGGTCGCAGCGTGCGACCGCGGCGCCGGCACTGTGCCAGGGCTCACCGGCGGTATCCCCAGCGGTGCCGCTGCGGCGGTTCGCCACGGCATCGAGCCGGCGCAGGTACCGACCTGTGGAGGCAGCCATGGCCGACAACCGTTCCTTCGGACAGACCGAAACCGATCACCGCGGCCCGATCGGGACCGTCGACACCCACGCCGCCGAAGAAGCGCCCGTGATCGAGGAATCCCTGATCGAAGAGGTGTCCATCGACGGTATGTGCGGCGTCTACTGATCGGCGGGAGCCAACTTATGCTCGACCTGGAAACGCGCTGGCAGTTGCATCCCAGAGTGGCGCTGCGCCCCGAACCCTTCGGGGCGCTGCTCTACCACTTCGGGACCCGCAAACTGTCGTTCCTGAAGAATCCGCGGATCGTCGAGATCGTGCGTTCCCTGCCCGGGCACACCTCGGCCCGCGCGGCTATCCGGGCCGCCGGGATCGAGGACTCGGCCGCCGATCCGTACGTCCGGGCACTGGCGGATCTGGCCGATTCGCAGATGATCCAGCACGCGCCGGCGGAAGCGGTGCCCGGCGAGCCCGCGCCCTTCACCGGAGTGGGCCCGGCCGACCCGGCGGTACGCCTGGTGGACCGTTTCGAATCGGGCCTGGCCGCTCCGATTTGCCTCACCTGGGAACTCACCTACGCGTGCAATCTCTCGTGTGTGCACTGCCTGTCCTCGTCCGGGAGGCGCGATCCCGGAGAACTCAGCACCGAACAATGCAAGGCGCTGATCGACGAATTCCAGCGGATGCAGGTGTTCTACGTGAACATCGGTGGTGGTGAACCCACCGTGCGCCCGGATTTCTGGGAACTGGTCGATTACGCGACCTCGCATCAGGTCGGCGTGAAATTCTCCACCAACGGCGTACGGATCACTCCCGAGGTCGCGCAGCGGCTCGCCGCCAGCGATTACGTAGATGTGCAGATTTCGCTGGACGGTGCCGATGCCGAGGTGAACGACGCGGTCCGCGGAGCGGGTAGCTACGCCACCGCGATACGGGCGCTGGAGAATCTCGCGAACGCCGGATTCCGCGATGCGAAATTATCCGTGGTGGCGACCCGGCACAATATCGATCAGCTCGACCAATTCAAGGAGATCGCCGATCGGTACGGCGCAACCCTGCGGCTCACCCGGCTCCGGCCGTCGGGCCGCGGCGCCGACGTATGGGACGAATTGCATCCGCTTCCGGAACAGCAGCGCACGCTATACGAGTGGCTGGTCCGCAACGGCGACGGTGTACTCACCGGGGATTCGTTCTTCCACCTCTCCGCCTACGGTCAGGCCCTGCCGGGACTGAACATGTGCGGGGCGGGCCGGGTCGTGTGCCTGGTCGATCCATTGGGTGACGTCTACGCCTGCCCATTCGCGATCCACGAGAAATTCCATGCCGGAAACGTGGTCACCGACGGCGGTTTCGCCACGGTGTGGCGGGAATCGGCGCTCTTCGAGGAGCTGCGGGAGCCCAGCGGTGGTGGGGCCTGCGCCTCGTGCGCCCATTACGACTCCTGCCGTGGCGGCTGTATGGCGGCGAAGTTCTTCACCGGACTGCCCGCCGACGGCCCCGATCCGGAATGCGTCCAGGGCTACGGGGAAGCGGCGTTGGCCGCCACCGGACGGGTGATCCCGCGTCCGGCGGTGGACCATTCCCGCAAGAGCGCCCCTCGCCGGTCGCGTTCGGGCGGCGGTCCGATTCCGCTGACGTTGCTGCCGCCGTCGCGGCCGCCGGCGCGCGCGTGTGACGAGAGTCCGCTCGTGTGAGGAGTTTCCGGAAACCGCTCGGAGCAGCGATAGCCAGGCCGTTGCTCCGGGCGGTTTTCCATACCAGCGCAACGACGCCGGTGACCTCTTTCATGTCCGCGCACCCGGTCGTTCCGGTAATTTCTTCCGGTCGAAACACTTTTTCCCGGACTGCTGATGTCTCGTATCGAATCGACAGTTACCATCCGTGGAATGCGCAATGATCGCCTGCCCGACGGATTCGGGGTGCGGATCGACCCACGGGTACGCGCATACTCGGGGGGTCGAATCCTTATCGGAGGTTCACCTGCCCGGTTGCTGCGTCTGGCTCCCGAGGCGGCCCAAATGATCGGCGACGGCTATCTCGAGGTGAACAGCCCGCAATCGGCGGTGGTTGCCAGACGGCTACTGGATTCGGGGGTGGCAAATCCGCGGCCGCGGCTGTTGCCGTCGCCGGAGGACGTGACGATCATCGTCCCGCTGCACAACAATCCGGTCGGCCTGGATCGGCTGCTGGCCGCGCTGCGCGGTCATACCGTGATCGTCGTGGACGACGGTTCCGATGACGAGGTGCGGATCGCCGACGAGCACACCGGCCGCTGCCGGGTGCGAGTATTGCGCCACGAACGCAGCCGTGGCCCGGCCGCGGCCCGCAACACCGGGCTGCGCGCCGCGACAACCCAGTTCGTGGCCTTCCTCGATTCCGATGTGGTACCGCGCAGCGGCTGGCTCGAAGTGATGCTCGGCCATTTCAGCGATCCCCAGGTCGCGTTGGTGGCGCCGCGGATCGTGGCGCTGGACCCGGAGTCCAATACGCTGGCGCGCTACGAGCACACCCGCTCCTCATTGGACCTGGGCCGGCGCGAATCGGCGGTGCAATCGCGCGGGGTGGTCTCGTATGTACCCAGTGCGGCTCTGCTGGTGCGCCGCTCGGTACTGGAGGCCGAGGATGGATTCGACGAAACCATGCAGGTCGCCGAAGATGTGGACCTGTGCTGGCGACTCGAACGTTCGGGCTGGCGGGCACGTTACGAACCGGCCGCCCATGTGGCCCACGATCACCGGGTCTCGTTCCGGGACTGGTTCCGGCGCAAAGTGTTCTACGGCACCGGTGCCGCCCCACTCAGCGACCGGCACGCGGGAATGGTTTCGCCGCTGCAGGTCCCGAAATGGACAGCGGCGGCGGTGCTGCTGCTGGCGACCCGCACTCGATGGGGTGCGCTGGGCGCTGGGCTCACCCTGCTGCTGCCGCTGCGCCGATTGCGGCGCGCCTTCGCCGGGGTGGACAACCCCACCGGTGTCGCGGCGATCTACGTGGCGCGCGGTTTCTTCGCCGGCCTGTGGCGTATCGCCTCGGCCATCTGCCGCCACTACTGGCCGATAACGTTGGCCGCCATGCTGTTCTCCCGCCGGATCAGGCAGATAGCGCTATCGCTGGCGGTGGCCGAGGGCGCCGTCGACTGGTACACCCACCGGGAATCGGGCGGGCTGGATCCGCTGCGCTATATCGCATTCCGGCGGGTCGACGATATCGGCTACGGCACCGGCCTGTGGCTGGGCGCCTACCGGGCCGGGAGCCTCGGGGCCCTGAAGCCGACCGCTCCACCGCAGTAGCCGGAGTCGGTATCCGCATGGTGCACACGCTGATCATCGGTTCCGGAACGGCCGGATGCGTACTGGCCGCCCGGCTCAGCGAGGATCCGGGACATACCGTGCGGGTCGTCGAGGCGGGCAGCCATTGGGCCCACAGTGACGATTTCCCGCCGGAACTGGCCGACAGTGCCGAGCTGCCGCTCGGCGATCGGGCGTCCTGGTTGTGGCGGTACTCCGTGGCGCTCACGCCGGACCGGCCGGGCACCATCGTGCGCGGCCGCGGAATCGGCGGTTCCGGATCGGTGAACGGGTCCTATTTCATCCGGGCCGCGGCACGAGATTTCGCCGCGTGGAGCGGGGAGACCGGGAGCCGGTCGTGGGATTTCGGGGCGGCGCTACCGTATTTCCGCGCGCTGGAGAACGATCACGACTACGGGGACCACCCCGGGCACGGCCGGGCGGGGCCGGTTCCGGTGCGCCGGATCGTGCGGCCGACCCCGTTGATACAGGAGTTCGGGGCGGCCTGCCGGGACCTCGGGTTCGGTGAGGTCGCCGATTGGAACGCGCTGCCCGGTGGTCCCGAATCCGGTGTCGGCCCGGTCCCGTGCACGGTCGGGCCACCCGACGCGTCCGGGCGGCGGCACCGGATCGGACCCGCGCATTCCTATCTGCTGCCCGCGCTGTCGCGTCCGAATCTGACCGTGCAGGGGGACACCCTGGTGATCCGGCTGCGTTTCCAGGGCACCCGGGTGACGGGGGCCGATTGCCTGATCGATGGAAAGCCGGAGACGATCCGGGCCGAGCGGGTGGTGTTGTGCGCGGGCGCGATCGAATCGGCGGCCCTGCTGTTGCGTTCCGGAATCGGGCCGGGCGAGCAGTCGGCGGCATTGGGTATCCCGGTGGTCGCCGAGGTGCCGGTCGGTGGCTGGTTCACCGATCATCCGGAGATCGGGATCGACTATCGGCATCCGGCGCCCGCGGGCCGCTCCGTTCCGCTGGAATACGTCCTGGAGTTCGACGATATCGAGATCCGGCCCTATACGGTCGCGTTCATCCCGGGCGCGTATCGCATGGGCGTGACCCTGATGCGACCGACCAGCGCGGGCAGTATCCGGCTGACCACGGCCGATCCGCTGACCGCTCCCCGGATCGAGCACGGGTACCTCGAAACCGCCGACGACCGTACCCGGCTGCGCGATGCGGTGGAACTGGCCGGGCAGATCCTCGAATCCATGGCGGCCGAGCCGCTCGGAGCCGCCGGTCCGGTCTCGGACCGGTGGCTGCGGGACCGGCTCGGTACCTCGCAACACCTGGCGGGTACCTGCCGGATGGGCCGCGCCGGCGATCCGCGGGCGGTGGTCGATGACCGATTCCGGGTACACGGAGTGGCGGGGCTGTCGGTCGTGGATCTCTCGGTGGTTCCGGTCCCGCTGAGCCGGGGTCCGCAGGCAACGGTCGTGCTGCTGGCCGAGCGGGCGACCGCCGAACTGCGCTGAGCGCGCGGCGCCGAGATCCCGGAGGATCCGGTGCCGCTGTGCCGGAGGAATATTCGACACATGGAGTACTCTATGTCGCGCTAATCGGTGGCGAACCGCTCGCGAGCGCGCTCCGGCACCAGAAGACGCCCTCCGTTTCCCCACTGGCGCGCCTGTGGCCGGTGCGGTACTTTCCACCGGTGCGATTCGCCGGCCGGTCTTCCGGCCGCCCACAACGGACAGCCCGGATGTCGGCATCCGCCCGTTTGCGAATCGCCGGCACCGAGGTATAGCCGTCCGCTATCGGCATGCCCCAACCGCCTACGCCGGGGACAACCGGTGTGGTAGGTGAGCTGTATCGGTCGGGGATACAGCTCACCTGGGTCGCCCGGACGAAATATCAAGCGGCACGGCGCAATATTGCATCTCCATTTTCGACACCCCGGGCCGATCTCCCGGCAATCGGATCGTGAGCTTGTACTCTGTTCCTTCGGGTGGCCCGCTGCGGCAACGTGATCCGGCCACCCGGGAATCCGCACCCGGCGCCGGACTCGGGGAAGGTACGGCGCCGGTGCGGAAGGTCCCAGCGAACCCTCCGCGACCACGGATCGGCGGCTGCGGTGGTGCGGACCGTTCTGCCGATCACGTTGATGCCGAGGCTTTTTCGGGGGCCGCGCGTCGGCAGCGCTGCCCGGTCACAGAATTCTTGGACCAACCGGGATTTGCCGACCTGGCGGCGGCCCCGAATGGCGACGGCCGTGCGACGGCCGATTCGGTGACGCGACGCAATCGGATTTCGAGCGCGTCCAGCTCGGATTCTTCTGTTCCGATTCGGCAGATATCGGTTGCCAGGGCGCACGTGGGTTGGGCCCCGGATCAGGTACCGCGTGCTCAGGGGCGGGTTCAAGGAGCTTGTCCTTCACCGGCCGCCGATCCCGGACAGGGCGATCCCTCGAACGAACGCCTTCTGCGCGAGGGCGTAGATGAGCAACAGCGGTAGCAGGATCAGCATGGACGCTGCCATCAATACCGGCCAATTCGAGACGTATTGGCCCTGCATCCACACCAGGCCGAGCGTGACAGTGGAAATATCCTGGCGTTGGATCATCACCAGGGGCCACAGGAAATCGTTCCAGACGTTGACCCAGGTGAGTACAGCCAGAACCATCACCGCGGGTTTGGCGTTCGGCAGGAGAACCCGCCGGTAGACCTGCCATGGTGAGCAACCATCGATGATGGCGGCCTCTTCGAGTTCGATGGGCAGGGTGCGGAAGAACTGTCGCATCAGATAGGTGCCGAAGGCACTGCCGAACACACTGGGCACGATCAACGCCCAGGGCGTATCCGTCCAGCCCAGAATCCGGATGAGGACGAACTGCGGCACGACGGTCACGGTCAGCGGGACCATCAGCGTGGCCAGATAGGCCACGAACAGGACGTCACGGCCGGGGAAGCGCAGCCGGGCGAACGCATAGCCGGCCAGTGAGCAGAAGAAGACCTGGCCCGCGGTGATACATCCGGCGTAGACGATCGTATTGAGGAACATCCGGGCGAACGGCATCTCCGCGAAGACAGCGCGGTAGTTGGACCACTGTGGATTCCGCGGGATCAGGGTCGGTGTGGTGACTTCGGATTGTTTCTTCACCGAACCCGCCAGCGCCCACAGGATAGGCAGCAGCGCGCACCACGCCATCGCGATCAGCGCGAGGTAGAGCGCGCCGGCGCGGACGAAGGCGCGGGTCCGCCATCGGGCCGGTGCCGCCGTCATCGGTCCGCTGAATTCTTGCGGGCGAACCACAGTTGCGCGACGGTCAGCGCCAAAAGGACCACGAATATCAGCCAGGCGATGGCGGAGGCGTAGCCGGCATCACCGAACGCGAAAGCATTCTGGAAGATCATGATTCCGAAGACATAGGTGCCCGTCTCCGGTCCGCCGTGACCGCCGGTGAGGACATAGATCTGGTCGAACGCCTGGACCGAGTCGATGATCGAGATCACGAAGACGAAGGACAGCGCACCTCGGATCAAGGGCAGGGTGATCGATGCGAATCGCCGGATCGCGCCCGCACCGTCGATCTTCGCCGCTTCGTAGAGGTCCGCCGGGACGCCCTGCATGGCGGCGAGCAGAACGATCGTGGCGAACGGGATGCTTTTCCAGACGCTGACCAGGCATACCGAAACCATCGCCCAGCGCGGATCGACCAGCCAGGGGACGGGGCCTATTCCGAGCCGGCCGAGCATCATATTGAGCAGACCGTTGTTCGTATCGAAGACGAAACGCCAGATCACCGCCATCACCACGCTCGATATCGCCAGTGGCAGGAACATGACCGTCCGGAAGAACCCGGTTCCCCTGACGCCCCGGTTCAAGGTGGCCGCGACCACGAGACTTATCGACACCGTGGGGATCAGGGTTCCGAGCGTGAAGACGATCGTGTTCCGCAACGCGATGGTGAACAGTGGATCCGAGGTGAGCAGGCGGCGGAAGTTCCCCAGCCCGGTGAACCGGATCGGGCCGAACATATCCCACTGCTGAAAGCTCAGATAGAGCGAGAACCCCAACGGGAAAACCAGGAACACCGCCACCGCCACGAGATTCGGCGCGATGAACAATCGCGCCGCCCGCGCCTGCCGCCGGGCCAGCGCCGAGCGCCGCGGTATGGCGGCGGCTTTCGGCGCCGCGGGTTCCGCGATCGCGATCTCGTCGGTGGCGGTCATGGGTTGCGCAGCACCTCCTCGGCTTCGGGAGCGAGACGGTCCGCCAGCGAGGTCGCGGGCGCAATGCCGCGCAGCACCGGGCCCATGTAGCGGTCCATCAAAGCGTCGATCCGGGGCCACTGGTCCGTCACCGGTAGCGGCGCGGAGTGGGCCGGTCCGTCGATGAGGATGTCCAGGTTCCCGATATCGCGGTGCGCTTCGGCGAACCCGGTGGATCGCACCGCTGACCGGAGGGCTGGAACGAATAGGCCGGTCTCCGCGATGACGGCCTGACCGACCGGCCCGGCCGCGAACTTCAGGAACTCCCATGCCTGCTCGCGGTGGCGGCTGGCGGCGGATATGGCGAGCCCCGTCGTGCCGATATTCGAGCGCGCTCCGCGCCTCGCCGAACCGGACGGGAGGGCCGTGACGTCGAAATCGAGGTCGTCGGCGTCGGCGAAAGTGCGGTATCGCCAGTGCCCGCCCATCGCCAGCGCAGCTCTGCCCTGGGCGAACAGATCCATCGCCGAGATCGACTGCTGATCGGCCGGAGCAGGCGCCACGTGATATCTGTTGGCCAGGTCCGCGTAGAACTGGACACCCTCGACGAAAGCGTCATCGGAGAAGACCGAACGACCCGGGACCGTTCGCGGACGCGCCCATTCGGCGCCGTTGTTGATGGCGAAAAGGCCGGCCGAATAGTACGGAACCCAGGAGTCCACGAACCCCCACTGCCGGACCTCGCCCGACCGGACACGTTCGGTGAGAGCACGAGCGATATCGAGGAATTCGGCAAAGCTCCACGCGTCTTCCCATCGGCCGGGGGGACGCAACCCGGCCTCGTCGAATAATGCCTTGTTGAAGAACAGGAAGTTTCCCGACCACTGTTCCGGGAGCGCGTACTGCCCACCTTCGAACGTGAAGGTGTCGTACAGCGCGGCCACTCCTCCAGCTGCCAGTTCGGCCGCGAAGGCCGGATCACGGTCGAGCATGATGTTCAGATCCAACAGCACGCCCCGGTCGGCGAGCCCGGCATAGGTCTGTTCCCACGCCATCAACACATCGGGACATTTCCCGCCCGCGCAGAAGGTCAGCATCTGCTGCATCGGGTCGGGGCCCGACAGCAGGGTCCTCACCCTGATATCCGGATTCCGGCGGGCGAATTCGTCGATCACCCGCTGCCGTCCGTCGGCTTCGGCGGGGTTGGCCTGGAAGAAGAATGTCAGTGCGTCGTCGTCGCCACCGCATCCGCCCAGCGCGGGCATCGCCAGCGCCGCACCGATGCCGGTGGCGGCGTGCAGAAACGCGCGCCGCCCCACCAGCATTCCTCGCTCAGCCACGCCGCAATCGCCTCCTGCGCCGCGCTCACTCGCGCGAAATCTTCCCAGTCCGGATGTGCGATTCGTGCATCGAACGCCGGGGTTCGCTCGTTCCGCTTGCTGTGGGCACTGCTTGCTGTGGGCACTGCCTGCTGTGGACACTGCTCGCTGCCCGGCCCTGCGATTGTGCAACGCCGCTGGGCGGATCGACCCGAACGACTCACCCTGTTGTTACCGGCACTATCCGGGTCGCTCGCCGACGACGGTCGGCAGTGGCTCAGGAAGACGGATCGGCGGTGGCGTCGGGGCAGGAGGTAGTCCCGACACAACTGCTGACATCTGCGGATGTACAGCCGAGGCACGAGCGAACTCGGTCCAGGCGGCGCCCGGGGAAGGAACTCAGGCGAAGATCTGGTCGACGGTGGTGGCGTCCAGAACCCGGGCTGTCCAGGTACGGACGTGATCGGGGTCGCTGTTGCGGATGGTCTGGACTGTGCTGGTGGGCAGGGCTCCGAACTTCACAGTGAGCAGCTCGATGAGCGCTTCGGCTCGGCCGCGGGCCTCGCCGCGGGCTTCACCCCGGGCCTCGCCCTCGGCGCGGAGCCGTTCGGCGGTGGTCATGAGTGCCTCCTTGGAAGCGCGGTGCTCAGTTCGCAGGCAGCATCGGCGGGGCGGCCGAGGACATGTCGGAAGTATGCATCGTGCGGGTTGGACGGGTTGGCGGGCACGAAGGTGAAGCTACCGTGCTCGGCCGACATCTGGAATTGAGACATTCACGGTGCGGCACTGCATGTTTCGGATACCTGGCACCGAAGCTGGTGTGATGTGGACGGGCGGCGCGGATTCGCGGCGGTTTCGGATGAGGTTCTTCTGCTTCTCGATCCGGTGAGGAACCTGAGCAGCCCGCGGAACGGAATGCGCATGTACCAGTGGATCATTCGTAGCCCTGGCCGGGTACGGCCGCCGCGGACCGGCGGGCCGTGCCCTGTATCAGCGGAGCCTGTGACCGTACAGAATTGTGCGCATGAGCAGGGAGACCCGCTCCTGTGAGGCGGTCGCGACCGTGCCGAACGCGCGACCCAGATCGACGACGAGGGCGAAAGCCGCGTGAACGAGGAAGCGCGCCTGCGGGCCGGACAGTTCCGGGCGGACTTCCCGGACCAATCGCGCCCATTCCTCCACACTCAGCCGTTGCACATTGCGCAGCGCAGCGCGTTCCTCGGCGGGAACGTGCTGGAATTCGGTGTAGTAGACGAAAGTGAGTTCGCGTTCGGCGAACGACCCCTCGACGTACTGATGGATCAACGAATCCAATGCCTCGCGTGGCCCGGCCGCTCCCGCGACAGCCGGACCGATCGCGCTGGACACCCGTTCGGCGGCACGCCGGAAAGCAGCGGCCAGTAGATCGCTCTTACCCCGGTAGAAGCGGTACACCGCCGAGGCCGCGGACAGACCCGCCGCGGTGGCGATATCCTCGACACTCACATTCGGGTAGCCACGGGCATGGAAGAGTTCCACGCCTTTGCGCAACAGCAGCTCGTGCTTGAACGATTCCGGAATCTCCACCGGCCGGACGGGTTCGACATCACCGGGTGCCGGGAGAGAGACCGCCGCGAGGTCCATCGCAGTGGTGACCAGCAATCCCGCGAGGGCTTTCGTGGGCAGCGTCGCATGATGGTCGGCGATGCTGGTGATCACCGACAGCAATGCCACCACCAGAACCTGGCGATCCTGTCCGCGTACCTCGGGCCGATAGGCGGCGAGCTGGGTGCCCAGGGCGGCCAGGACCGCGTTCTGCTGCCCGTCCCGGATCTCGCGATCCGCAGGTTCCAGGTACCGGCCCTCCCACCGCACCAGCGCGACACTGGCCCGGTTGGCCACCGTGACCGCGCACAGCGCCGCCGATACCGACCGCAGTCGCTGCTCGGGTTCGTCCTCGGCTACCTCGGGGGCGATCCGTACCGCGTCGGCCATAGCCTGGCCGACGCGCAGGGATTCTTCCTGGAAAAGCGCGTATTTGCTGGGGTAGTGCCGGTACAGCGCCGCGGAGCTGATGCCGAGCCCGCCGGCGATATCCTCCATGCTCACGCCGTGGTATCCGAGCGCTCCGAACGCATTGGCCGCGGCCGCGGCGATCTGCGCCCGCCGGTTCTTCGGCCGACGGCGCACGGGCCGCGCCACCGCGGCATTCTCCTTCTTTCCGGCGGCGTCGTTACCCGGTTCCTCGCGCCCGTTCGCGCGCACCGGGGGCGCGGACGCCCGGACCCGGCGATTGTCGACGCTCATTGCGCAATCCTAACGCCGGGTAACCAGCGACAATGCCGCGCACCCCGCTCAGGGGCTGTTTCCGGCGCTGAGCGGACAGTGCGTCCGGTCCACGATTCGTCGTCGGGGTGAGCCGGGACGCGGGACGCGGAAGCCTCCGATTCGATACCGGCTCGAAAGCTGCCGGATCCACCCGATCCCGCCCGCGACCGGAACGTGACCGCATCGGGTTCCACCGGCGATCGGACCGTGACCCCCGAACCGGAAAGTCATGGTTCCTTGTCTGGTGCCCACCTCCCGAACGGCGAAAACTGAGTTGTGCGTCGACGAATCGGTCGGCCTGCGAATAAAGGATCGGAAATGTCGAACCGAATCAGCAAACTCTTCGCCGCGAGCACGATCGCCCTGGCTCTGGGCTTCATCGCGGCACCCGCCGCATCGGCCACTGCGGAGCCGGTGGCCCCGGTCACGGGGTCGGTCGTGATCTGTATCCCGCTCGGAAGCGCGTCGATCTGCTTCTGAGTTCTCACTCCCGAGCCGCACTGCTCCGGACCCGGAAACGGGCCGCCGGAGTCTCCGCCGCCGGGCTCTCCCGGCGCGATCGCGTGCCGAAACGTTTCCACTGACCGGGAACGACGCACGGTGCACCCCCATGTGTCACGTCACTATCGGCGCAGTTACTCAACTCGCTCCGAACATGGAGGTTCCGATGCCGGCTCACGCACCGAACGGGCGATCCCAGCACGGTACAGACGAATACAGGCAGATCGAGGCGGCCGCGGCCCCGACCCGGTTCGCGCGCGGCTGGCACTGCCTGGGCCTGGCGAAATCGTTCCGGGACGGGCAGCCGCACGAGGTGAAGGCCTTCGGCACGACCCTGGTGGTCTTTCGCTCCGAGACCGACGGCACGCTGCACGTACTCGACGCGTACTGCCGCCATATGGGCGGCAACCTGGCACAGGGGTCGGTCAAAGGCGATTCCATCGCCTGTCCGTTCCACGATTGGCGCTGGGGCGGGAACGGGAAATGCACCGGGATCCCGTATGCCCGGCGGGTGCCCCCACTGGCCCGGACCCGGGCCTGGCCGACGCTGGAACGCAACGGTCAGCTTTTCGTCTGGCACGACCCGCAGGGCAGTAGACCCACCGACGAGGTGACCGTGCCGCAGATCGAGGGCTACGGCACCGCGGAGTGGACCGACTGGACCTGGAACTCGCTGCTGGTCGAGGGCTCGAACTGCCGCGAGATCGTGGACAACGTCGTCGATATGGCCCACTTCTTCTACGTCCACTATTCCTTCCCGCGCTATTTCAAGAACGTTTTCGAAGGGCATGTGGCGACCCAGTACATGCGGTCCACACCGCGTGGCGATATCAATGTCGGTACCAGTTACGACGATCCGAATTCCGCATTGCGCTCGGACGCCTCCTATTTCGGCCCCTCCTACATGATCGACCGGCTGTGGAACGAGGCGCAGGGGATGACGATCGAAACTGTCCTGATCAACTGCCACTATCCGGTCAGCGCGAATTCGTTCGTCTTGCAGTACGGCGTGATGGTGAAAAAACCGCAGGGCATGTCGGACGCGGATGCCGAGGCGATGGCGGCGCAGTTCGCGCGCGGTGTCGAAGTGGGTTTCGAACAGGATGTCGAGATCTGGAAGAACAAGGCGCCCATCGACAATCCGCTGCTCTCCGAGGAGGACGGCCCGGTGTACCAGCTGCGCCGCTGGTACCAGCAGTTCTACGTGGATATCGGGGACGTCACCGAGGACATGACCAAACGATTCGAATTCGAGATCGATACCGAACGCGCAGTATCCAGCTGGGAGGCCGAGGTCGCCGACAATATCGCCCGCGGCGCGGTCCTCGACACCACCGCCTGAGCTGTTCACTTCCCCTTTCGCGCCGGTCGAAGCCGTGCGCGGTATCCCCGAGGAACCCATAATGACCAGTGTTCTCGACAACCTCGCCGCGATCGCCGATCAGCTGCGCGAACAGTCCCCGGAGGCCGAAGCCCTCGGCCGGCTCCCGGATTCGACCGCGAAGCTGCTGAAGACCGCCGGCCCGATCCGGCTGCTGCAACCCAAGAAATACGGCGGGTTCGAGGCGCATCCGCGGGAATTCGCCGAATCGGTGATGGCGGCGGCCGCGCTGGATCCGGCCACCGGCTGGATCTGCGGCATCGTCGGCGTACATCCGTGGCAGCTCGCGTTCGCCGATCCCGAGGTGCAGGAAGAGGTGTGGGGTGCCGATAACGACACCTGGATGGCCTCGCCCTACGCGCCGACCGGTGTCGCTCGTCCGGTGGACGGCGGCTATATCTTCAACGGCCGCTGGCAGTTCAGTTCCGGTACCGATCACTGCGACTGGATCTTTCTCGGCGCCATGCTCGGCGACGAACAGGGCGGTATCGCCGCGCCACCGACGATGCTGCACATGATCCTGCCCCGGTCCGATTACGAGATCGTCGAGGATTCGTGGAACGTGGTGGGGCTGAAGGGGACCGGTTCCAAGGACATCGTCGTACGCGACGCGTTCGTACCTTCCTACCGGGTGATGAACGGTGACCATGTCATCGACGGCACCGCACAGCGCGAGTACGGCGTCACCGAAACGCTGTACAAGATGCCGTGGTCGACGATGTTCCCGCTGGGGATCAGCGCGGCGGTGATCGGGATCGCGGAGGGGGCGCTGGCCGCGCATCTGGACTATCAACGCGGCCGGGTGGGGGCACAGGGTACGGCGGTCAAGGACGATCCGTACGTCCTGTTCGCGATCAGCGAGGCCGCCGCCGATATCAACGCGGCGCGGCAGGAACTGCTCGCCAATGTGGATGGGGTCTGGGGCATCGTCGAATCCGGCGGCGAGGTGGATTTCGCCGAGCGGGCGGCCGTGCGGCGCACCCAGGTGCGGGCGGCCTGGCGGGCGGTCCTGGCCGTCGACCAGATCTTCGCCCGGTCCGGTGGTAACGCGCTGCGGATGGACAAACCGCTGCAGCGGTACTGGCGCGACGCCCACGCGGGCCTCAACCACGCCATCCATGTACCGAGCACCGTGTATCACGCCGCGGCGCTGAGCTCGATGGGATTCGATCCGGCCGATCAGCTGCGCTCGATGATCTGACCGGCCGGAACGAGACGAACGACAAGGACATATCGAAAATGACCGATATCAAGAGCCTGGGTTATGTACAGATCCAGACCACGAATATGGAGCGATGGCGGCGGTTCGCCTTCGATGTGCTCGGTTTCGCGGCGGGGTCGGGGCCGGACGAGAACGCGCTCTATCTGCGGATGGACGAACGGGCCGCGCGGATAGTGGTGGTCGCCGGGGAATCCGACGAGGTGGTGCGGATCGGCTGGGAGGTCCGCGACCACGCCGCGTTGCGGCGGGTACGGGAGACGGTGTCGAAGGCCGGGGTCGCAGTGGAATCGCTGTCGCAGGCCGACGCCGATGCCCGTCGGGTGGAGGAGGCGATCACCTTCACCGATCCCACCGGCGCCACTCTCGAGGTTTTCCACGGCCCGGTACTCGACCACAGCCCGGTCGTGACCCCGTTCGGCGCTCGGTTCGTGACGGGGGCCCAGGGTCTGGGGCATGTGGTGCTGCCGACCATGGACCTGGGCGGCGCGTTCGAGTTCTACACCGAGGTGCTGGGCTTTCTGCCGCGCGGGGCGTTCCGGGTGCCGGCGCCGCCGGAGTTCGGGCCGGTGCGGATCCGCTTCCTCGGTGTGAACGAACGGCATCACAGCCTGGCGCTGTGTCCCGCTCCGCACGGGGGTGCGCCCGGGCTGGTGCACATCATGGTGGAGGTCGATTCGCTGGACGCGGTGGGCCGGGCGCTGGATCGGGTCACGAAGGACGGGTTCTCGGTGTCCTCGACGCTGGGCCGGCATACCAACGACAAGATGGTGTCGTTCTACGTGCGCGCGCCCGGCGGCTGGGATATCGAATTCGGTACCGAGGGGATGCGGGTCGACGAGAAGTACTACACGGCGGAGGAGATCACCGCGGACAGCTACTGGGGTCACGACTGGTCCGGTAGCGAACCACTGGCCGCGATGTAGAAACCGCGCTGGAGACGGCCTCCCGGCTGAGCGTTTCGCTCGGTTAGGGGGCCGTTCGTGATTTTCGGCCAACCTTTGCGATTCGTGTGACAGTTACCACAGGCAGATGATACTAATAGGAATATGCCTATTCGGCATATCCAGTTGGGGGCACCATTTTGTAGACCCGATGGAGGGCTCATGACAATCCAGGCCGACGCCGCCACCCCGAGCGCTGTGCTCGACCGTGTCTCGCTCGTTCTCGACGCGTTCGAGGGCCCGGGGCGCCTCACCCTCGCGCAGATCGTGCGCCGCACCGGGCTGCCCCGGTCCTCGGCGCACCGCATTCTGGAGCGGCTCGTACAACTGCGCTGGCTGCGCCGCGACGGCCGGGACTACGAACTGGGGCTGCGCCTGATGGAGCTCGGCTCGCTGGCGGTGCACCAGGACCGGCTGCACCGCGCTGCCGTACCCTTCCTGCACGAACTGCACCGAACCACCGGATACGTGGTGCATCTGGCCGTTCTCGACGGCAACGATGTGGTGTATCTGGACAAGATCGGCGGGCCGCTCGCGGGCGCGGTGCCGACCCGGGTCGGCGGCCGCCAGCCCGCGCACTGTACGGCGGTGGGCAAAGCGATCCTCGCCTATGCCGACGGCGAGCGCGGCGATGTATTCGACGCCGGACCCGTCCGGCCGAGAACGCGCTACTCCATCGCGACGGCCGCGCAACTGCGCACCGAACTGGCCAAGGTCCGCGCGCACGGTATCGCTTTCGAACGCGAGGAATCGCTGTCCGGATTCGGGTGCGTGGCGGCGCCGGTCGGCGAGATCGGGCAGGCAGTGGCCGCAGTATCGATCTGCGGGCCCGTCGACCGGATGCGGTTCGATCAGCGCCTGGCCGCGCCGGTTCGGATGACCGCACTGGGGATCTGGCGCAATGTCGAGGACGGGCAGGTCCGGGTACATCCCACCCTCCAGCAGGCCCGCCCACTGGGATCGGTGCCGAGGCCGCGTGCGGCGGCCTTGCAATACGTCTGACCGGCGCCGGGCTGCCCGGGGGATCGGCAGGTCGTGTTCCGGCGCCGGAATCGACGCCCTGCGTCTCGCGCCTGCCGGTACCGGGAGATGCGCTCGGTCAGGTACGGGCCTGCCGGCGATCACCGAGTTTGCGCATCAGCGCGACCATCCCCAGGCCGAACGCGGGTGCCAGATCGACGCTTCGTACCAGCGCCCCGCGCCATCGGGGCATCACCCGGAAGATCTGACGGCTCTCCATCAGTGCCAGCCCCGCGCGGGCGACGGCATCCTCGCTCATCGGTTTCGGCCCGGCGAACAGCAGCGCGGCGCCGGGGTCCTCGGCACGCGAAGTCACCATCCGGGTATCGACCACGTCGGGGCACAGGGCCCGGACGCGGATCGGCAGACCGGCGTGCCGGAGGTCGCCCTGGACGGACGTCGTATAGGACAGGACGGCCGCTTTGGTCGCGGCGTACAGGGCGAGGCCGGGTACCGGGGTGAGAGCCGATAGCGACGCGATATTGAGGATCACCCCGCCCGCCTGCCCCATCTGCGCGATCGCGGCCGCGGACCCCGCCACGACGCCGCGAATGTTCACATCGAGGATGGTGGTCATCTCCTCGTCCGGATGGGTCCAGGCATCGCCCGCGAACAGCACCCCGGCGTTGTTCACCCAAACCGTCAGTTGCCCCAGGGCCCCGGCCTTCTCGGCGATCTCGCGGTGGGAGGCGATCTCGCGGACATCCTGCCGGAACCCGACCGCGCCCCGGCCGATCTCGGCGGCGGCCCGCTGCGCGGCCGCACCGTCGATATCGGTGAGGACGACCAGGTGGCCCGCATCGGCCAGGTGGCGGGCGAAGGCGAGTCCGATACCGCGGCCGCCGCCGGTCACAACTGCTGTGGTGGTCATGGCGTGACGCTAGGCCGCGTACCCCGCTGCCCGCCAGTGCCCGTGCCGTGACCGGGGTTCGTGAGTGCCCGGCCTACCGGGCCGGAAGTACGGAACGCACCATTTCCCAGATCTCCGCGCGGGCGGTCCGGGTGACCGCGAGGGCCGGAATTGTCAGGAACCCGTGGAACAGGCCGTTGTAGCGATGGTGGCCTACCACGACACCGGCTTCGGTGAGCAGTTGTGCGTAGGCGTCGCCGGACGAGCAGGGCGGATCGAGTTCGGCGGTGATCACCACCGCGGGCGGTAGCCCGGCCAGGGAGTCCGCACGGGTCGGTATCAGGCGCGGATCGCCGGTCCCGTGCGGTGCGTACTGCTGCCAGTACCAGCGCATCGCCGCCGCGGTGTTGTAGTAGCCGGTACCGAAGCGGCGGTAGGACTCGGTATCGAAATCGTCGTCGATCACCGGGTACAGCAGTAGTTGCGCGGCGATCGAGGGCCCGGCGTGATCGCGGGCTGCCAGAGCGATGGTGGCGGCGAGATTACCGCCCGCGCTGTCCCCGGCGACCACCAGAGCCGCGGGGTCACCGCCGTATTCGCCGATGTGTTCGGCGGACCAGACGAGTGCCGCGTACATATCGTCGTGTGCGGCAGGTGCGGGATGTTCCGGGGCGAGCCGGTAGTCCACCGATACCACGATCGCGCCGATCCCGTCGGCCATCGACCGGCAGAACTCGTCGTGGCTGTCCAGATCGCAGAACACGAACCCGCCGCCGTGCGCGAAAACGATCACCGGGAGCGCGGACGCGTCGTGGCGGGGCCGATAGATCCGGATCGGCAGGGCCCCGCCCGGGCCGGCGATGGTCAGGTTGTACACGTCGCGCATGGCCGGCAGCCATTGCAGTGGCGCGCGGCGGGCGCGGATCATCGCCCGCAGTTCCGGTGCGGTCAGGGCGGTGACGTCGGGAAACCCGCTGTCGAGGGTGGCCAGCATCGCGGCCACCTCGGGAAGCAGTCGGGGTTCCGCGTCGCGTACGGCTCCGGATTCCATCCGCGGCCTCCTCGATCTCGTGGCCGGTGCGGCACCGGCCGTATCCCTGGTCGGGCCACCGTAGATCCGCGAAAGAGCCGGTGGAGCCGCTCCTCCCGAAGAGTGGACCGGTCTCGGCCGGACAGCGCGGCGCGGTCATACCGTGGGGCGATGACTGCAGCGAAGGTCTACATCGTCGACCGGATCGAGACGATGCCCGGCCGCGCACGGGAATTCGTGGACCGCTACCTCGCCGAGTATGTGCCGGGGGCGATCGGGCGCGGTATGACCTTGGCGCAGGTCCTGGTGGCGCCGCCGCTCTGGCTCGACGATCGGTCCAATACGGTCACCGTGATGTGGGAACTCGACGGTCCCGCCGGCTGGTGGGAGATGACCTGGAAGGGCCGGCCCGATCCGGAACTCGGTCGTTGGTGGGCCGGGATGGATCAGCTGATCGTTCGCCGGACGCGTGAATCCGCGGCAGCGGCCGCCGATATCGAGGCGCTCGCCGATGTATGAGGTCACCCGTCTCGTCCACCTCGTCCCGGATGCCGGCCCCGGCGCGATCGGCACCCTGCTGACCGAACTGCGGGCCGCCGTGGGCGCGGGACCGTACGCGCTGGTCGAACCGACCCTGCCCGGGGTGCGCAACGGTGGCGATATCCTGCTCCGCCTGAACTTCGCCGAAGCGGTCTCCGGGCGGACGGTCATGGATCGGGTCGCCGAGGTGTGCGATCGGGCCGAGGTGTCACGCATCGACGGGGCCGACCACGGTCCCGGTGTGGGCGGGGCGGCCGAGCCCCGGGGCGCCGGCACGGTGTTCCGCACCCTGCTGCTGCGGGCGGACCCGGCGGCACCGGCGGCCGCGCTCGCCGAATTCGAGGGCGACCTGCTGCGAATGCCCCGCCACATCCCCACCATCCGCGCCTGGCGGTTGAGCCGAGTGGACCGGGCCACCGGTTCCGCGGAATGGACGCACGTCTGGGAGCAGGAGTTCACCGACCTCGCCGGTCTGTCGGGCACCTACCTGTCGCATCCGGTGCACTGGGGTCTGGTGGACCGCTGGTTCGACCCGGAATGCCCGGAGTCCATCGTCCGCGACCGGGTCTGCCACAGTTTCTGCGTCCGGACCCGGCCGGTCCTCAGCGCCGCTCCGGGTCCTCTTCCTTGACCCGCTGTTCGACCTCGCGCCAGCGTCCCGGGGTGGGGTGCGGGTACTCGGCCCGGTCGTCGTGTTCGGCCGCTACCAGTGCGATTTCGGCCGCGTCGATATCCTCGATGAGCTGCTGGGCGAGGTCGCGTTCGGAGGCGTAGTACCGTTCGGCCCATTGCAGCACGATCTGCGAATAGGCCCAGCCGGGTTCCGATTTCGCGGCCGCCGCGTCGACGGCGGCACTGCGTTCCAGCCGTTCGGCGTCGGCGATATGGTCGCGCAGGATCTCTTTGAGCCGGTCCGGCGAGCTCAGATGCCCGAACATGATCCGCAGCATCACATGGTGTTTCAGCATCGGCGGATCGACCGGGGCATTGTTGGTCCAGGCGGTGACGGCGGCGCGTCCGGCCGGGGTGATCCGGTAGAGGCGGCGGCCGCGCATCGCGTTGTCGGCGTCGACCCGCGAATGCGCGAACCCGTGTCGTTCGAGCTTCTTCAGCTCCGAGTAGATCTGGCTGTAGGAAGGGCTCCAGTAGAAGTACCGGATACTCCAGTCGGCCCATTTCTTCAGGTCGTATCCGGAGATCTCCTCCTCGTAGGAGAGCATGGCGAGCACTGCCCAGCTGGTCGGCGGCAGGTTGATCTGCGCCTGGTCGGGTTCGCTCGTCGTCATTCGCCGAATGCTATCAGTGGTCATATTCCGGTCCGGCATATGACTACCGTCGAAAGGGAGGGCTCGCCGGGCGTTCGCCGGTTCAGTCGAGCAGGTCGAAGCCCTTGTAGTCGGCGGCCGCGACCTCGGCGATGATCTCGCCGTATACCCCGAAACCGCTCACGAACGGCATGAACACCCGCGGTTTGCCCGGAATGTTCGCACCCAGGTACCAGGAGTTCGCCCGGGTCATCAGGGTCCCGGAAGCCCGCTCGGCACATTCGGCGACCCAGGCCGCCGCCGCGTCGGTACGGGCCTCGATCGCTCTGGCACCGCGCCCTTCTACGAACCCGATCGCGTCCGCCACCCAGTCCACGTGTAATTCCGAATGCAGCACCATATTGGCCAGAACCGACGGGCTGCCCGGACCGGTGAGGTTGAACAGATTCGGGAATCCGGGGATACCGAGCCCCAGATAAGTCGCCGGACCGTCCTGCCAGGCCGCGTTCAGGGTCCGGCCGACGCGGCCGGTGATCGCGATCTCGGCCACCGAGCCGGTCATCGCGTCGAACCCGGTGGCCAGCACCAGCGCGTCCAACGGGAAATACGCTCCCGTGGTGTGCAGTCCGCCCGCGTCGATCCGGGCGATCGGTGTGGTGCGCAGGTCCACCAGCTGCACGTTCTCCCGGTTGAAGGTCCGGTAGTAGTTCGTATCCGTGCAGATGCGTTTGGTGCCGATGGGATGGTCGCGGGGGATGAGCAGTTCGGCCACCCGGGGATCGTCGACCTCGGCGCGGATCTTGCCCTCCCAGAACAATCGGGCGGTGTCGTTGGCCGCGGGGTCGGTGAGCTGGTCGGGGAAGGTCTTGCTGAACAGCACACCGCCCAGACGCCAGCGCTGTTCGTAGGCGGCGCGACGCTCCTCCGCGCTCACCTCCAGCGCCGATTTCGGGTGGGCGCGGTGCGGCGATCCGCCGCCGCTGGCCATCGACAACTGTCGCCGCTGGGTGTAGTTCGCCTTCTGGTCGCGCCGGACAGCGTCGTCGAGTTCGGTGTTCCCGGCGGGCACGCTGTAGTTGGCGGTGCGCTGGAACACGTGCAACCGCGCGGCCTGTTCGGCCAGTACCGGGATCGCCTGGATACCGGAGGACCCGGTACCGATCACCCCGACCCGCTGCCCGGTGAGATCGACTCCGCCGTGCGGCCAGGCGGAGGTGTGCAGCAGTTGCCCGGCGAACATGTCCAGGCCCTCGATCGCCGGGGTGTTGGCATTGGACAGCGGGCCGGTGGCCAGCACCACGAACCGGGCCGTGACGGTGCTCCCGGTATCGGTATCCACCTGCCAGGTCAGCGCCGATTCGTCGAGGGCGATATCGGTGACCCGCGTACCGAATTCGATATCGCGGCGCAGATCGAACCGGTCGGCCACGTGTTCGAGGTAGGCCAGGATCTCCGGTTGCGCCGCGTATTTCTCGCTCCACTCCCACTCCTGCTGGAGCTCGTCGTCGAACGAGTACGAGTAGTCCACGCTCTCCACATCGCAGCGTGCGCCGGGGTAGCGGTTCCAGTACCACACCCCGCCCACCCCGTCGGCGGCCTCGAACACCCGTACCGTGAGGCCCCGGCTACGGAACCGGTGCAGCGCGTACAGTCCCGCGATACCCGCGCCGACGACCGCCACATCGACTCGGGTCCGGCCGGGTGACGAGAGGTTTCCGGGGTTCACAGTGCCTCCAACTGCTCGGGTGTCCGGTGTTCCGTTGCGACGGTAGGGAGGGCCCGCCGGTCCTGGACGCCCACCTCCCGCTGACCGGCACATTCACCCGACTCACCGCTCTCCCGGTCACCGGGAGACGCGTTCGCCCGCGCCGCGTACCGGCCCTACCGTCGGCCTCGGCAGCAGCCGGCAGCGCGAGGAGGCGGTGGAGCAGTGGTGGACTTCGACGAGGAAGTGGATGTGCTGGTGGCGGGTTCCGGCGGCGGGCTCGCCGGTGCCTACACCGCGGCGCGAGAGGGGCTGTCGGTCGCAGTGGTGGAGGCGACCGACAAATTCGGTGGTACCACCGCGTACTCGGGTGGCGGCGGGGTCTGGTTCCCGTGCAATCCGGTACTCGAGCGCGCCGGTACCGACGACACCCTCGACGACGCGCTCACCTATTACCGCGCGGTCGTGGGGGACCGCACCCCGCGAGAGCTCCAGGAAACCTATGTGCGCCGCGGTCGCGATCTCGTCGAATACCTGGAGAGCGACGAGCATTTCGAATTCCAGATGTACCCCTGGCCCGACTATTTCGGCGCGGCCCCGAAAGCGCGTCTGGACGGGCAGCGTCATATCGTCCCCGTTCCGCTTCCGGCCACCGAACTCGGTGAACTGCGCGAACATCTACGCGGCCCGTTGGATACCGACAGGCTCGGCGCTGAGCCGCCGGAGATCTTGATCGGCGGGCAGGCGCTCATCGGCCGTTTCCTGCGCGCCCTCTCGACCTATCCGGCGGTCCGGCTGTACCGGAACGCCGCGCTGGTGGAATTGATCGTCGAGGCCGGGGCGGTGATCGGCGCGCGGATCGAACGACCCGATGGCACGATCGCGATCCGCGCCCGGCGCGGAGTGGTGCTGGCGGCAGGTGGGTTCGAGGGCAACGCGGAGATGCGCAGCCACTACGGGGTCCCCGGTGCCGCCCGCGACACGATGGGACCGCCCGGGAACCAGGGCCGGGCCCATCGGGCGGGTATCGCCGCCGGAGCCGACACCGACCTGATGGATCAGGCGTGGTGGTCGCCCGGTCTCACCCATCCCGACGGGCGCTCGGCCTTCGCGCTGTGGTTCACCGGCGGGATCTTTGTCGACCAGGACGGTAAGCGGTTCGTCAACGAATCCGCCCCCTACGACCGGCTCGGCCGGGCCGCGATCGACCGGCTGCGGGACGGCACTCTGACCCTTCCGTATTGGATGATCTACGACGACCGGGACGGTGTCAGGCCACCGGTCCAGGCCACGAATGTGTCGATGGTCGAAACCGAGAAGTACGAGGCCGCCGGGCTCTGGCATACCGCCGGCACGCTGGCGGAACTGGCCGCGATCATCGGTGTACCGGCCGCGAACCTGGTCGAGACCGTCGAGCGGTACAACACAATGGTCGCGGCAGGCGCCGATACCGATTTCGGCCGGGGCGACGAGGCCTACGACCGCGCGTTCTCCCAGGGCGAGTTGCCGCTGGTGCCGATCGAACGGGGGCCGTTCCACGCCGCCGCGTTCGGCCTGTCCGACCTGGGCACCAAGGGCGGGCTGCGCACCGATACCGCCGCCCGGGTGCTGGGCCGCGACGGCGCACCGATCCCCGGCCTGTACGCCGCCGGAAACACCATGGCCGCAGTGAGCGGCACCGTCTATCCCGGCGGTGGCAATCCGATCGGCGCTTCGCTGCTGTTCGGCCATCTCGCCGTCCTCGACATCCTCGGCCGTTGACGCCCGTCACCGCGACGCACGCACCCATGGGCGGCCCCTGATCATGTGCCCCCGAACCGAACAGGAATATCCCGATGCCCGAACCCGAACGGATCCGCGCGGCCGTACGCCGCTATCTCGATGCCGTCGCCACCGGAACGGCGGCCGATATCGCTGCCCTCTACGCCGAGAACGCCACCCTGGAAGATCCCGTGGGCAGCCCCTCGCACACCGGCCGGGCGGCCATCGAGAAGTTCTACCGGAGCCTCGAATCCGCGCACCGCAGCACCGAGCTGATCAGCCTGCGGGTGAGCGGCGACAGTGCCGCGTTCGGTTTCCGGGTGATCACCGAGACCGGTGATCAGACCATCACCGTCGAACCCATCGACGTCATGACCTTCGACGAGGACGCGCGGATCACCAGTATGCGCGCGTTCTGGTCCGCCGAGGACATCAGCTTCGGCTGAGTCGCCGGCTCCGCGAGAAAAGAGATATCCGTGTCCCCTATCGAACAGCACTGGGACCACGAGGTGGGATTCCTGGTCGTGGGCAGCGGCGCCGGCGGCCTCACCGGCGCGCTGGCGGCCGCCGACCGGGGTTCGGACACCCTGGTGATCGAGAAGGCCGCCTACTACGGCGGCAGTACGGCGCTGTCCGGCGGCGGGGTCTGGGTGCCGAACAACCCGGTGCTGCTCCGGGAGGGCCTGCGTGATTCCCGGGCGGATGTGCGCGCCTACCTGGACGCGGTGGTGGGGGAGCGGGTGCCCGCGGCCAATCTGGACGCGTTCATCGACGAAGGCCCGGCGATGCTGGACTTCCTGGAGCGCACCGGCCCGCATCTGCGTTTCCAGTGGTGCACCGGCTATTCCGACTACCACCCGGAGGCGCCCGGCGGACGTCCGGCCGGACGGTCGATCGAACCGCTGCCGGTGGACCTGAAGAAGCTCGGCGCCGATGAGGACCGGCTGCGCCCGGCCGCCCTCGCCACCCCACCGGGTCTGTTCATCACATCCAAGGATTTCGTCCAGCTGAACATGGTGACCCGCTCGTGGAAGGCCCGCTGGACCGCACTGCTCACCGGCCTGCGGGCAGTGAAAGCCGTTGTCCTGCGGCGGCATATGGATACCCTCGGCCGTGCCCTGATCGCCCGGCTCCGGCTGGCCCTGCGCGATGCCGGGGTCCCGCTCTGGCTGAACACCCCGATGCGTTCACTGATCACCGACGAATCGGGCGCGGTACTGGGGGTGGTGGCCGAACGCGCGGGCCGGGAGATACGGATCCGGGCCCGCGAGGGAGTGCTGCTGGCGACAGGCGGTTTCGAATACAACCAGGCGCTGCGCAAACAGCATCTGCCCAGCGGCGGACGCGATAATTTCAGCGCGGCGTCCACCGACAACACCGGGGACGGGATCGTCGCCGGTGAACGGGCCGGTGCCGCCGTGGATCTGATGGACGACGCGTGGTGGATGCCGTCGTTCCAGCGGCCCGACGGGATCAATCAGGTCCTGGTATCGGAACGTTCGATCCCGCGCTCGGTCATCGTCGACGGCTCCGGTGCCCGGTTCACCAACGAGGCCGCGCCCTACGTCACGTTCGTGCACGCGCAGCTGGCCGGCGGCCACGACCCCGCGTGGCTGCTGTTCGACGGAAAAGCCAAGAGCCGCTACCCGATCGGCGGGATCCTGCCCGGCCAGAAGTTCCCCGCCGAGTGGCTCTCCGCGGGACTGATCCGCAGCGCCGCCACCGTCGGTGAACTCGCCACGGCGATCGGTGTACCGGCCGACGCGCTGGAAGCGACCCTGCGCCGCTACAACGAGTCCGTACGGGGCGGTCGCGACGCCGAGTTCGCCCGTGGTGAGAGCGCCTACGACAAGTACTACGGCGACCCGACCCTGCCGCACCCCACCCTCGACTTCCTCGACCGCGCCCCCTTCTACGCGTTGCGAATCCGGATCGGTGACCTGGGCACCAAGGGCGGCCTGGTGTACAACGAAAATGCCCAGGTGCTGCGCGGGGACGGATCCGTGATCGACGGCCTGTACGCCGCCGGCAACACCTCCGCCGCGGTCATGGGCAACGACTACGCGGGCGCCGGCGCCACCATCGGACCCGCGATGGTGTTCGGCTATATCGCCGCCCGCCACGCCGCGACGAAGGAGTAACCGTGCAGCCCGTACAGTGCGCCAACTGCGGAAACCGAGTGCTGGTCGAGAAGTTCAGCCCCAGCCACACCAGCGTGCAGTGGCTCGACGACGCCGAATCCGCCTGCCCCGAATTCGCCCGTCGGGCGGCCCTGGGTGAGCACAGCAAATGGATCCCGACCTGCGCGGCGCTGCGTGATTCGATCGAACGCGCCGTCGCCGCCGGGGGCCTGTCCACCGACGGGCTCCGCAGCGAACCCGTCCCGGGCCGCCTGGGCTGAACCGCATACCGACCACTCACCGGGAACGCCCGGTGAGCGGGCAGCCCGGACCTGGCAGCGTGGTCCACCGAACTATGCCGAGATGGAGGTCGACGATGACATCGGAGTCCAGCGCCGCGCACGAACTGCGCGAAGTCCACACCGACGCCGGAGTGCTGCGGTACTACGAGGCAGGTGAAGGTACGCCGCTGCTGCTGTTGCACGGTTCCGGGCCAGGGGTCACCGGGTGGCGTAATTTCCGCGGCAACCTCGGCTTCTTCGCCGAACGGTTCCGCACCCTGATCCTGGAATTCCCCGGGTTCGGTGTCAGCGACGACTTCGGCGGCCACCCGATGATCACCGCCCTCGACTCCGTGGTCCGGTTCGTGGACGCGCTCGGCCTCGACCGGGTCGATATCGTCGGTAACTCGATGGGCGGCGGGGTCGCGCTGAACTACGCGATCGCCCACCCCGAACGGGTCGGCAAGATCGTGACCATCGGCGGGATCGGCAAGAACATCTTCAGCCCGGGCCTGGGGGAGGGTATCCGGCTCCTCCAGGATTTCACGGAGAACCCCACCCGGGAACGGCTCATCGCCTGGCTGCATTCGATGGTCTACGACCCGGCGCTGGTCACCGACGAGATGATCGAGGAGCGCTGGACCCAGGCGACCGACCCGGCCACCCTCGACAGCGCGCGTCGCATGTACAGCAAGGCCGCGTTCACCGGGATGGTCCGGGCCATGGAGGCCGCCGACACCCCGCCCCCGTGGGCGATGCTGCACAAGGTCAAGGCCCCCACGCTGGTGACCTGGGGTCGTGACGACCGGGTGAGCCCCCTCGATATGGCCCTGATCCCGATGCGCACCATTCCTCGCGCCGAACTGCACGTGTTCCCGGATTGCGGTCACTGGGCGATGATCGAGCAGAAGGCCGCCTTCGAATCCGCGGTGATGGCGTTCCTGACCCGCAAGGGCTGACCGGGTCGACCGGTCGGCATGCATCTGTGCGGTGACCGCCGCCCCCATCTCTGCCGCGACGTGGGCGATTGGTCTGGTCTTGCAGCGCTCGATCAATCGTCGGCGTCCCTCGATCGACAGGGGCGCGTCCGGATGAGTCATCCTCAACCTGCCTTCGGCGTCGTGCCCGTGCGACCTGATCTGTGGCCGGCGGCGTCACGTCGCGTTCTCGTGACCGTGCGCCGGTCGAGCGCCCAGGTGAGCAGTCCGCAGAGCGCAAAACTCGCACCGAGAACGGCGCATCCTGTCCACCCTGAAGTGGAGTAGATCGTGGTGGTGGCGGTCGCGCCGAGGGCGGAGCCGAGCGAGTAGAAGATCATGTAGCCGCCGATGGCGCTGCTGGTCTGGCCCGAGTAGGCAGCGGAGAGAAGAGACTGGTTGCTGACGTGCGCGGCCTGGACCGCGAAGTCCAGGACGATGACACCGACGCCGACTAGCCAGAGTGACCAGGTCGCCTGCACGGATGCGATCCAGGACAGTGCCAGCAGTGCGAGTGCGGTACCGGTCACGGGGGTGGCCCTGCCAGTGTCCGCCCATCGGCCTGCCCGTGCAGCTCCCAGTGCGCCGGCGAGCCCAGCGATTCCGAACATGCCGATCTGGGCCGTGCTCAGCTGCCATGGCTCGGCAGCCAGTGGTAGCGCGAGTCCGCTCCAGAGCGTGCCGAACGAAGCGAAGAGGAAGAACGCGATCATCCCGCGCGAGATGAATAGCGGCTCGCGGAAGAGGTGCACGAGCGAGGTCAGCACGTCGCCGTAGGTCCGACGATTCGACCGGTGGTCTGCTGGCAGCTGCTTCAGCACCGCAATCGAGAGCACGACGAGCAGCAGCATGAGCGTGACATAGACACTTCGCCATCCCCACAGGTCAGCGAGGACCCCCGCCAGGACACGCGCCCCGAGGATTCCGATGATGACCCCGGAGGTGACGATTCCGAGCGTGCGACCACGCTCCGTAGGCGTCGATAGGTCGGCGGCCATCGCGACGGTGGTCTGTACGACGACGGCGAACAGACCCGTCGCGGCGAGACCGACGAGCAACAGCCACAGGCTCGGAGAGACCGCGGCCACCAGCATGCCGACCGCGGCGAGGAGGAGTTGGCCACCGATGAGCTTGCGCCGGTCCAGCATGTCTCCCAACGGGACAAGGGCAGCCAAGCCGACCAAGTAACCGATCTGGCCAGCTGCCACGATCCACCCCAGGTCAGAATCGGCCACTCCCAAGTCTCGCCCGATCTGCGCGAGCACGGGCTGGGCGACGTAGATCGTCGCGACGGCGACGGAGCAGACCATCGCGAGCAGCATCCTTCGGCCATGCGTGAGTCCCACATCCACTCCAATCAGTAGCAATTTGCAACTGATTGGAGTATGACAGAATGGTTTCAATCTGCAACTCTGTGGGAGGTGTGATGAAGCCGGCCGTGAACGTTGACGACGTGACCTGGACCGACCCCACATGCCCGGTCGCGCGTACGCTCGACCTCGTTGGAGACCGATGGAGCCTGCTGATCATTCGCGACGCGATGGACAGTGCGCGGTCGTTCACCGACTTTCAGCAACGCACCGGGGTCGCGCGCAACATCCTCACCGACAGGCTTCGTCGCCTCGTCGATCACGGCATCCTCGAGCGAGAGACGGCAGCATCCGGACGCCGCCAGATTTATGTACTCACCGACGCGGGCCGCGACCTCTTCACCGTCATCGTGGCCATGCGTCAGTGGGGCGAGCGACACGCGTTCGCCGACGACGAAGCGCACTCCACTCTCGTGGACGAGAGCGGCCATCCGCTAGCCCAACTGCGCCCGACCGACTCTCACGGCGACCGCGTCGACGTCGACTCAACCGATGTCATACGAAACAACTGATCGAGACACAATTGGGGCGACCGTGCAGGCCGGACGTCAACAACCTGCCGTCTCGCAACAGCTAGTAACCCGCAGAGTTGCCCCGGCGACGTGCGAGCGCGCGAGGTACTCGATGCACCAGGAGTTGCCCCGCTTCCCATGCGCGAGCCCGGCAACGGGCTATGGCCGCCACCCTGCGTCTCCGGCGCACCGGTCGATACTCTCGCGCGCTGCTCGAACGAATCGCTACCGGGTTGCGAGCGCTACCCGATCACCACATGCCGACTTGTCGTTCGCGAGAGCCGATCCGTGGTTATGCACATGCTCACCAGGTGATGGATGTCCGCACCCGATCACCTCAGCCCGCTCGAACTCGACGCGGTTTTGGACGTGGCCGAGGTGGAAACGGTGGTACCGCGGCTCACTTTTGCACGCTGGACAGCGGGGAAGGACAAGTCGTGAGTGCTCCGGTGGCGACCGGCTTCGTGATCGCGATCGGTCTGCCGCTGCTGGTGATAGCAGTGGCGATTCGGTGGCCCTCAGGTCCATAGATCCGTCGAGTCGGTCGCTCAGTGTCGATCTCGGCTCACTGGGCGGCGGCCTGGTGAGCCGAGATGTGTTGCCCCTACCGCTGGGTGCTGCCGGCGTCGACCGGAAGGGTGATCGCGGTGATGTAGCGGGCCTCCTCGGAGGCCAGGAACAGTGACGCGTTGGCGATATCGACCGGTTCCACCCACGGAATCGGCAGCATATTCATAGTTTTCGCGGCTTGGGCGAATTCCTCGCGAGTAGGGTTCGCCAAGTCGGGCCGGAACGACCGGCGGACCATATCGTTCTGGATCATCGGGGTGTCCACATTGGTCGGGTGTACCGAGTTCACCCGGACTCCGTGCGGCGCGAGTTCTTTCGCCAGGGAACGCATCAGGCCGACCACGCCGTGTTTGGCGGCCGTATAGTGCGCCACCCCGACCAATCCGACCAGGCCGGCGATCGAACTGGTCAGGATCATCGACCCGCTGCCGCGTGCGATGAGATGGGGAGCCGTGGCCTTGCAGGTCTGCCATACGCCGGTCAGGTTGACGTCCAGCATGGTGCGCCACTGCTCTTCGGTGAGTTGCAAGCCCGGGGCGCTCGACGTGATCCCGGCGGTCGCGCACACCACGTCGAGGGCGCCGAATTCGTTCACTGCCGAATCGGTGGCTTCTCGCAGCGCGGCGCCGTCGCGGACGTCGACGGTCGCGGCGATGATCCGCGCCCCCGTTTTCTCGACGGCCCGCACGGTCTGTTCGAGGTCCGCTTCGGTGGCGGGCGGAATGATCACCGTCTCCACCGGACCGCAGATATCGAAGGCGACGATATCGGCGCCTTCCTCGGCCAGCCGGACCGCTTGGGCGCGTCCTATGCCCCGTGCGGCGCCGGTGACCAGCGCTACTTTGCCCGAAACCCGTCCCATGTCACACCTTCTGAGTAAGTCCGGCGTCCACGACGAGCTGGATCCCGGTGATGTATCGGGACTCGTCGGACGCGAGGAACAACACCGCATTACCGATATCCACCGGCTCCACCCACGGGACCGGGAGGATCGTGCGTTGCGCGAGGACCCGCGCCGCGTCGTCCCGGGTCGGATTCGGCAGGTCCGGTAGCAATTTCGCGTACACGTCGGCGTTGAGGATCATCGGCGTCGCCACCGAACCCGGGTGCACGGTGTTCACCCGGATCCCCTGCGGGCCGAGTTCGTTGGCGAGGGTCCGGGCCAGGCCGACCACCGCGTGTTTGCTCGCCGAATAGTGGGCAGCGGCGGCGCCGCCCTTGATGCCGTTCGTGGAGCCGACGATCACGATCGAAGCACCGGAGCCCAGATGCGGTCCGGCTGCCCGGACGGTGTGCCAGACCCCGGTCAGGTTGATATCGAGGGCACGCTGCCAGGAATTATCGGAGAGTTCCCAGGTCGGGGCGAGATCCGCGTACACCCCGGCATTCGCGACCACCGTATCGAGGCGGCCCAGCCGCGTCACACCCGTGTTCAGGGCTTCCTCGACCGCGAGCGGATCGCGCACATCGGCGAAACCGGTGACGCATCGGCGGCCGAGGCTCTCCACCTCTTCGGCCACGGCGACCATATCGGCCGCGTTCTCCTCCAGGTCGACAGCGATGATATCGGCGCCCTCCTCGGCCAGCCGGCGGCAATGGGCACGACCCATCCCGCCGGCTGCCCCGGTCACCACCGCTACCCGGTTCTGCAGGCGCTTCATCGCGCGCCACCGGCGAATACCGTATCCATGCGGGCGACGCTAGGTCCGCCGGATTGCCGGCGACCCCGTACCTCCCGGTCACCGGGCCGTGACCGAAACCGCTCCCGCTGGGCGGGAAAGGTCCTGCGGCGGTGGTGACGGAGATTCTTGCTTCGAGGCCCGCCTACCGGGTGAGCGTCACAGCGCCGACCGCGCGATTCGGAATCCGATATCGTCGAGCCGGACCGTGGGATGACTGCGGCGGCGGACCGAGGCCCGGCAACTCCAGTGCTCGTCGAACCATCCGCCACCGCGAAGTACCCGGTAGCTGCCGTAGACGTCCGGGTCGTACAGGTCCCAGCACCATTCCCAGACCGTGCCGAGCATGTCGTGGAGTCCCCACGCATTGGGTTGCTTGGTTCCGACTTCGGGTAGCCGGTCGTCGAAATTCCCCCGGTACCAGGCGATATCGTCGAGCGTGCCGTAGCGCGGGCCGGTCGTGCCCGCGCGGCACGCGTATTCCCACTCGGCTTCGGTCGGCAGCCGATATCCGTCGGCCGCCGCGATCCGATCCACCTGATCGTCGCCGCCGATCCGGTACGCCGGCGTCATGCCGCTACGTTCGGACAGGGCATTGCAGAAACGAATCGCCTCGTACCAGGAGACGCTGTCGGCGGGCAGCCGATCTTCCCGGATACCGTCGGGTCGACAGCCCGAGATCTGTGCGTACTGCGACCGAGTGACCGGGACGGCCGCCAGCTGGTACGGACCGACTTCCACCGGCCAACTGCGTTGTGTCCGCCGATCCGACAGCGTCACCCGCCCCGGCGGGATATCGACAAGCTCGATCCCGCTCACGTGCACATCCACATCTGTCGAACTTACCGACCTGGTTTCCAGTTCTCGCAACCGAGCGCGGAGACCAGCGGCGCGTACTCCCGCGAGAGGTCTGTCCTGCCTTCCTCCGCGCTACGGGACGATGACCGCTCGGCCGCGCAGAGTTCCGGCCGCCAGCCGCCGATACGCCTCGGGTGCCTCGTCCAGGCTGAAACGTTCCGTGGCGATATCGAGCACCCCGTCGTGCGCGAGGTCGATGAGTTCGATCAGTTCGGCGCGGGCGCCCCAGTACGGTGAGGTCGCGGTCGCTTCATACGGGCTGACCCCGAACCCGACCCGCGCCGCGGATCTGCCGTCGCCGATCCCGACGATGGTCACATCGGAGTCGATCCCGGCCACCGCCATCGCGGTATCGATGGTCGGCTGGAAACCGACGAAGTCGAGGACCAGGCTCGCCCCGGCCGGCCCGGTGATCTTGCGGACGTTGCCGGCGGCATTCTCGTCGGAGAGCACGGCCTCGTGCGCCCCGACCGAACGGGCGAAGTCGAGTTTCTCGTCGGTCACGTCCAGCGCGACGACCCGGGTCGCGGACAGATGACGCAGCAGCTGGATGGCGACATGGCCGAGGCCGCCACTGCCGATCACCACGGTCGTGGAGCCCGGCCGCAGCTTGCCCAGTGATCGTTTGATCGCGTGATAAGGGGTCAGACCGGCGTCGGTGAGCGGCACGGTCGCCACCGGATCGAGGTCACCGATGGGCACCAGATGGCGAGGTGAATCGACGATCAGGTACTCGGCGATGGCGCCCGGCGAGCCGAGACCGGGCGGCATGATGCCCAACTCGGCGGCCCGGGAACAGTAGTTCTCCATACCCTGCGCGCAGAACCAGCAGTTTCCGCAACCCCAGGGCCCGTAGACGACGACATTCGTACCGATATCGATCCCGCGCACCCCGTCACCGACGGCGGTGACCTGCCCGGCGCCCTCGTGCCCGAGGGTCAGGGGGAGTTCGATACCGAACTGTTCCGGCGGATTGTTCATGACGAAATCGTCGGAATGACAAACTCCCGCCGCGGTCACCCGGAGCAGGACCTCGCCGGGGCCCGGTTCGGGGGTGGGGATCTCCCGAACCTCCGGTTCTGCCCCGACGGTCACGTATTGCAGTGCCTTCATAGCGCCTGTCCTCTCTGAGCCGAGCGACTGGGTGCGTACTGGTGGAACGGCAGCGAACGTGCGGATACAGCAGTTGCGACCAGGCTAGCCGGGCCGCGCCGAGCCAGGGGCATTTACGCATCCGACCGGGCCGCGGTTGTCGAGTCCGCGGAAGCTCCGGCGCCGGGCGGATGGGCGTGGGCCGCTCAGCGCTGGGCCGGTGGGCGGATCCCGGTGTACCAGTCGAGCAGGGCCGGGTCGTCGACGGCGCTGCGTTCCACCACGCGCGCCGGGTCGGCGCCCTGGAACAGGCGTTTGATCGGGACCTCGAGCTTCTTACCGGTACGAGTGTGCGGTACGGCCGGGGCGGCCAGGATCTCGTCGGGCACGTGCCGCGGCGAGACCTCGGTACGGATCACCTCGTTGATCCGGCCGCGCAGCGCGTCGGTGAGTTCGGCACCGGGCGCCAGCACCACGAACAATGGCATCCAATAGCCGCCGTCCGGCTGTTCGGCACCGATGACCAGCGCTTCGGCCACCTCGGGCAGCCGCTCCACCGCTTGATAGATATCGGCGCTACCCATCCGGATCCCGTGCCGGTTGAGCGTGGAATCGGAACGCCCGTGCACCACGACGCTGCCGCGCCCGGTGAACGTGATCCAGTCGCCGTGACGCCAGACTCCGGGAAAGGCGTCGAAGTAGGCGTCGTAGTAGCGGGCGCCCTGGGGGTCGCGCCAGAAATAGATCGGCATGGACGGCATCGGGGCGGTGATCACGAGTTCACCGACCTCGCCGCGCACCGGCTGCCCGACTTCGTCGAAGGCGTCGAGCGCGACACCCAGGTAGGGCGCCGACAGTTCACCCGGCCAGACCGGCACAGTACGCACCCCACCGGCGAACGCCGAGACGACATCGGTACCGCCGCTGATGGACGCCACCGGGATATCGCCGGCATTGTCGCGTAACCACAGCGCCGAGGCCGCGGGCAATGCGGAACCGGTGATCCCGATGAGCCGCAGCGCGGACAGGTCGTGATCGGTACGCGGTACCGCGCCCGCCTTGATACAGCCGAGGACATAACCCGGACTGGTGCCGAGCACGGTGGCGCGGGTGCGGGCGGTGATCTCCCAGAGCGCATCCGGCCGCGGATGGGCCGGGCTGCCGTCGTAACAGACGATGGTCGCCCCGGCGAGCAGACCGGCTACCTGGAAATTCCACATCATCCAGCTCGGGCTGGTGTACCAGAGGAAGGTGTCGTCGGGGCCGATATCCGATTGCAGGGCTATGGCTTTGAGATGTTCGAGCAGTACGCCGCCGTGCCCGTGCACAATCCCCTTGGGCAGACCGGTGGTACCGGAGGAGAAAACGATCCACAGCGGATGTGCGAAATCGACGATCTCGGTCTCCGGGAGCGGACCACCACCGGCGGGATCGGTCGCGGTCGACCACGGTGTGCTGTCGGGGATCTCGACACCCAGCCGGGACACCACGACGGTGGTGCGCACGGTATCCAGACCGGCACGCAACACGGCGACATCGGCGCTCTTGTCGTGGGTCTTCCCGCCGTACCGGTACCCGTCCGCGGTGACCAGGACGACGGGCTCCAACTGCCCCAGCCGGTCCAGTGCCGCCTTGGCCGAATAGTCCTGCCCACAAGCGCTCCAGACCGCCCCGACCGCCACGGTCCCTAGGAACGCCACCACGGTCTCGGAGATATCGGGCAGATAGCCGACCACTCGGTCACCGGGCCGGACACCGAGGTCGCGCAAGGTTCGAGCGAACGCGGCCACCCGGGCCAGCAGCTCCGCCCACGAGGTCGCCACGACCTCGTCGCTGTCTTCGGTGACCTGCAGGATCGCCGGCCGGTCGGACCGCGCCTGCGCGACCACCCGGTCCACATAGTTCAACGTCGTACCGGGAAACCAGCGCGTCCCGGGCATCTCCGGACAGGGCAGCACCTCCCCGGCGACAGGCCCGAGCTCGAAGTACTCCCACACCGCCAGCCAGAACTCGGCCAGATTATCCACCGACCATCGCCAGAGTGTTTGGTAGTCCGGTAGTTCCGTACCGGAACGCGCGGCGACGAAGCGGGCGAAATCGGTGACCCGGGCGTCGGCGATATCCCGTTCGCTCGGTACCCACTGTGGTTCCACCGCTATGACCCTTCTGTGTCTATGGCGGCGCCTTCGGCGCCGCGGGTCGGGGCCCTATTAACCCCGGTTCTTCACTCCTACGCTCAGTCGCTGCGCTCCTTCGCTTCGTCGCTCCAGAACCGGGGCGGGCCCCGACTGTGTTGTTTGCCCCGCCTTCGGCGGGGTGGTCGGGGCGTATGCGTTAGGCGAAAAGTTTGTGCGGGCGGGTGTTTCGATCAACCGGAACGGGTTCATGTCACTGTAGGTGTTCGAGGGGCCCAGTTCCACGGATTGATTCGAGCTCGCGCATATTCGGGCAAGAGCTGTCCGGTCGGTTACTCCTGCGCGCGCTGCAGGAGTTGTTCGGCGTGCCGGAGCAGGGGTGCGTCCACCATCCGGCCCTCGTAGGCGAAGACACCGCGATGGTTCGGTGCGGCGGCGAGTACACCCCGGGCCCAGTCGACCTCGTCCTGTGACGGCGCGTACGCGGCCCTGATGACCGGGATCTGCGCGGGATGGATGGCGACCTTGATATCGAAGCCCACCGCCACCGCGTCCTCGGCCTCGACCCGCAGGCCGTCGAGATCGCGAATATTCAGGTACACCATGTCCAGGGCCAGCCGCCCGTGTGACTTGGCGGCGAGCAGGCCGGCGCTGCGCAGGTGCAGCGCCACATCGCGATAGCTACCGTCGGGCCGGCGGGTGCCGGTACCGCCCATCGCGGCAACCAGATCCTCCACCCCGCACATCACGCCGCGAGTATTGGCGGCCGAAGCGATCTGCCGGATCTCCAGCGCGCCCAGCGGAGTTTCGATCAGCGCGAGCACCTGGTACTGGGACAACCCCGTCACCTGATGGATCGACTCGGTCTTGGGCAGCATCACCAGGCGGTAGCCGGTGTGGCGCAATGTTGCCAGGTCCAGTTCGTGGTCGGGGGTGCCCGCCGGATTGACCCGGACGACGGTGGTCGCGGGGTCGAGCGGGGTCGCCACGAGGGCTGCACGGGCATCGGGTTTATCGGCGGGGGCCACGCCGTCCTCGAGGTCGAGGATCACCACATCGGCGGCATCGGCGGCCTTGCGGTAGCGCTCGGGACGATCTGCGGGACAGAACAACCACGCCGGTCCGGGGGACTGCCAGGTGGCGTCCACGTTGTGCTGATCGGTCACTGGTCGCACCTCTTCATGGTGTGCTCGCCGGTCGTGGACCTCATACCTGCTCCCCGGCCGGTCGCAACCGGATCAGCGCGTTGCGGACGGCCACCCCGACCACGGTGCCGTGCTGATTGCGGGCGACGTGCCGGAAGGTGACCACGCCTTGACCGGGACGGCTCTTCGATTCCCGTTTATCGAGCACCACGGTCTCGGTGTACACGGTGTCGCCGTGGAACAAGGGCGCCGGGAACGTCACTTCCTCGAAGCCGAGGTTGGCGACTGTGGTGCCCTGCGTCAGGTGCGCCACCGCCTGCCCGATCATGGTGCCCAGGGTGAACAGGGAGTTCACCAGCCGCTCGTGGAACGGCTCCTGGGCATCACTGAAAGCCTTGTCGATGTGCAAACCCTGGGTGTTCATGGTCAAAGTGCTGAACAGGACGTTATCGGTTTCGGTCATGGTCCGGCCGGGACGGTGCTCGTAGAGAACCCCGGTCTCGAGTTCCTCGAACCACAAACCGGTCTGGACGACCCGTTGGAGGCCGGAGATATCGTGGTCGACGTCCTTGGTGATCTTCTCGCCGCTCATAGACCGAGCTCCCGACCGATCAGCATGAGTTGTACCTCCGTGGTGCCCTCGCCGATTTCGAGGATCTTGCTGTCCCGGTAGTGCCGCGCCACCGGGTATTCGTTCATGAATCCGTAGCCGCCGAAGATCTGGGTGGCGTCGCGGGAATTGTCCATGGCAGCCTCGCTGGCCACCAGTTTGGCGATGGAAGCCTGCTTCTTGAAGGGTTTGCCGGACAGCATGAGCGCGGCGGCGTCGTAGTAGGCGGTGCGGGCGGTATGGGCGCGGGCCTCCATGCGGGCGATCTTGAACGCGATCGCCTGGTTGCTCCCGATCGTTTTTCCGAACGCCTCCCGCTCGCCGGCGTAACGTACGCATTCGTCCACGCAACCCTGGGCGGCGCCCACGGACAGCGCCGCGATGGCGATCCGTCCCTCGTCGAGGATGCGCAGGAAGTTGGCGTAGCCGCGGCCGCGTTCGCCGAGCAGGTTCTCCTTGGGCACCCGGACGTCGTCGAAGGTGAGCGGATGGGTGTCCGAGGCGTTCCAGCCGACCTTGTCGTAGGCGGGTTCGGCGGTGAATCCGGGGGTGTCCGCGGGTACCAGAACGGTGGAGATCTCCTTTTTACCCGCGGTCTGCCCGGTCACCGCGGTCACCGTGATCAGGGCGGTGATATCGGTGCCGGAGTTGGTGATGAACTGTTTGCTGCCGTTGATCACCCAGCTGTCACCGTCTTCGACGGCGGTCGTGCGGGTCCCGCCCGCGTCGCTTCCGGCTCCGGCCTCGGTGAGCCCGAACGCGCCGAGGTTCTGTCCGCTCGCCAGGCGCGGCAACCACTCCTGTTTCTGTCTCTCGTTTCCGAAGCGGTAGATCGGCATGGCACCGAGCGAGACACCGGCCTCGAGCGTGATGGCTACGCTCTGGTCGATCTTGCCGAGTTCCTCGAGGGCGAGGCAGAGCGCGAAATAGTCGCCGCCCATCCCGCCGTACTCTTCCGGGAACGGCAGCCCGAACAGGCCCATCCGTGCCATCCCCGCGACGACTTCGTACGGGAAGCTGTGCTCGGCATCGTGTTTCGCCGCCACGGGGGCGACCACCTGATTCGCGAAATCCCGGACGGTCAGCGCCAGGTCGCGGTAGTGCTCGGGCAGTGTGCCGGTGGAAAGGAAATCGGTCACCTTGTCCTCATCTCGTTCTCGGGACGGTTTCGCGGTTCGCGGCCCGGGATCAGCTCGGGGCGGGTTCGGTGGCAGGCGCGGTGCCGGGCTCCGGGTCCGTCCCGGGTGCGGGCTCGGGGTGCACCCGCGCGAGTACCTCGTCCAACCGCACCGAAGCGCCCGCCGGGACGAGTATTTCGACAGTGCCGGCCAGTGGCGCGGTGAGCGAATGCTCCATCTTCATGGCCTCGACCACCAGGATCGGTTCGCCCGCACGCACCGGCTTGCCGGATTCCGCCGTCACAGCGAGCACCGTTCCCGGCATGGGACTGCGGATCTCGGCGTCGTGCACGGTGGCGTCACCGGCGCGCACGGATTCCTCGGCCAGTTCGCGCAGCAGCGCCACTCCGGACGCGCCGGCGACCCAGATCGTGGCCTCGGATTCCGCGATCCGGTAGTCGCGGCGGACACCGTCCAGGGTGAGGGTCACCGCGCGGACCACGGCCCCGGCCGGGACCCCGGCGGTCGCCTCGCCGGGACCGATCTCGGCCGTCGCGGTGGCCGGTTCGCCGTCCTCGATCCGCACTTCGGCGGCATCGGGTGTGCCGGTGAGGTGGACGTGCACCACGCGGTCCCCGCCTGCCAGCCGGATCCGGATCGGCGCCTGGGCACCGACCCGCCAGCCGTTCGGATACGCCCACGGGTCGGCCGCACTCGCCGGCCAGCGCCGCAACCACCGGTACATCGCCGCGGCCGCGAGAACGTCGTCGGCGACCGGTGGTGCCCGGAAATCACCGGCCCGACGGTCCAGCAGCGCGGTGTCCAGCCGGCCCGCCACCACATCCACATCGGCCAGCAGGAAACGCAGGAAATCGATATTGGTCCGGACTCCGAGCAGGACCGTATCGCCGAGTGCGCGGTCCAGGGTGGCCAGCGCGGTATCGCGATCGTGACCGTGCGCGACGACCTTGGCGAGCATCGGGTCGTAATCGCTGCCCACCACCGTGCCCAGCGCGAGCCCGGAATCCACCCGCACCCCCGGGCCGCCGGGTTCGGCCAGGTCCAGGACGGTGCCACCGGTCGGTAGGAAGTCGCGGGCCGGATCCTCGGCGTACACCCGGGCCTCCACGGCGTGGCCGCGCAGCCGGATATCGTCCTGTTGCAACCGGATCCGCTGGCCGGCCGCGATCCGCACCTGGCATTCCACCAGATCGAACCCGGTGACCAGCTCGGTGACCGGATGTTCCACCTGCAGACGGGTGTTCATCTCCATGAAGAAGAACTCGTCGGGCCGGTCGGCGGAGACGATGAACTCCACCGTGCCCGCGCCCACATAGTCGACACTGCGGGCGGTATCGCAGGCGGCGGCACCGATCCGGGCGCGAGTGGCGGGGTCGAGCAGTGGCGACGGCGCTTCCTCGATCACCTTCTGGTGCCGTCGTTGCAGGCTGCATTCGCGTTCGCCCAGATGTAGGACGGTGCCGTGGGTATCGGCCAGGATCTGCACCTCGATATGCCGGGGCCGGTTGACGAAACGCTCCAGGAACAGGGTGTCGTCACCGAACGCCGACGCGGCCTCCCGCCGGGCGCTGACCAGTGCGGCGGGCAGATCGGCGGGATCGTCGACCCGCCGCATCCCCTTGCCGCCACCGCCGGCGGACGGTTTCACCAGTACCGGGTAACCGATATCGGTGGCCGCCGCGATCAGCGCGGTATCGGTCAGCCCGGGTTCGGCGATCCCCGGGACCACCGGTACGCCGGATGCGGCGACTGTGGTTTTGGCGGTGATCTTGTCACCCATGATCTCGATCGCCTTCGCCGCAGGACCCAGGAAGACGAGCCCGGCAGCGTCCAGCGCGGTGGCGAAAGCGGCGTTCTCGGAGAGGAACCCGTATCCGGGGTGGACGGCACCGGCTCCGGTACGACGCGCGGCGTCGACGATCCGCTCGATATTCAGGTAGCTGTCCCGGGCGGGTGCCGGACCCAGCCGCACCGCGGTATCCGCGGCTCGGACATGGGCGGCTCGGGTGTCGGCGTCGCTGTAGACCGCGACCGAGCGCAGGCCCATGGCCCGCAATGTCCGGATGACCCGTACCGCGATTTCACCGCGATTGGCCACCAGCACCGTGTCGAAGGGCAGCGGGTGATCGGAATTCAGCATGGTGATCACATCCGGAAGACGCCGTAGGAGACCGGTTCCAGTGGCGCCTGCGCGCACACCGAGAGCGCCAGTCCGAGCACGGTGCGGGTATCGGCGGGGTCGATGACACCGTCGTCCCACAGCCGGGCCGTCGAGTAATAGGGATTGCCCTGCTCTTCGTACTGGCGGCGGATCGGTTCTTTGAAGGCCTCTCGATCGGCTTCGCTCCACGGTCGGCCGTTGCCGTCGAGCTGGTCGCCGCGCACGGTCGCCAAGACCGACGCCGCCTGTTCGCCGCCCATCACCGAGATGCGGGCGTTGGGCCACATCCACAGAAACCGTGGAGAGTAGGCCCGCCCGCACATCGAATAGTTCCCGGCGCCGTAGGAGCCGCCGATCACGACGGTCAGTTTGGGCACCCGCGCGCACGCCACGGCGGTCACCATCTTCGCCCCGTGTTTGGCGATACCGCCGGCTTCGTAATCGCGGCCGACCATGAAACCGGTGATGTTCTGCAGGAACAGCAGCGGGATCCCGCGTTTATCGCAGAGTTCGATGAAATGCGCGCCCTTCATGGCGGATTCGCTGAACAGCACGCCGTTGTTGGCGACGATGCCCACCGGATGGCCGTGGATATGCGCGAAACCGGTGACCAGGGTGGTGCCGTATTCGGCCTTGAACTCGTGGAATCCGGCCGCACCACCGGAGTCGGAGTCGGAGTCGGAGTCGGAGTCGACGATGCGGGCGATCACCTCGCGTACGTCGTAGGGGGTTCGCAGGTCGGCGGGCACGATGTCGTAGAGCTCGTCGACGGGCGCGGCGGGCTCGCGCGCGGGCCGCACCTCCCACACCGGGTCCGGACGCGGACCCAGGGTGGCGACGATCCGGCGCACCGTGCGCAGGGCGTCACGGTCGTCGTCGGCCAGATGGTCGGTGACCCCGGAGGTGCGCGAATGCAACGCGCCGCCGCCCAGTTCCTCGGCGGTCACCACCTCGCCGGTGGCAGCTTTCACCAGGGGCGGCCCGCCCAGGAAGATAGTGCCCTGGTCGCGCACGATAACCGCCTCGTCGCTCATCGCCGGGACGTACGCCCCGCCCGCGGTGCACGACCCCATGACAGCGGCGATCTGGGCGATCCCGCGGGCGCTCATGGTGGCCTGGTTGTAGAAGATTCGGCCGAAATGTTCGCGATCGGGGAATACGTCGTCCTGTTCGGGCAGGTAGGCGCCGCCGGAATCCACCAGGTACACGCACGGCAGATTGTTGTGCAGCGCGACCTCTTGGGCGCGCAGGTGCTTCTTCACCGTGACGGGGTAGTAGGTCCCGCCCTTGACCGTGGCGTCGTTGGCGACGATCACGCATTCGCGCCCGGAGACGCGTCCGATGCCGGTGATGATGCCGGCGCCGGGGCAGTCGCCGCCGTACATACCGTCGGCGGCCAGCGGGGACAGTTCCAGGAACGGGCTGCCGGTGTCGAGCAGTTGGTCTACCCGGTCGCGCGGCAGGAGTTTGCCGCGGGCGATATGACGCTGCCGGGCCTTCTCCGGGCCGCCCCGGGCGGTTTCGGTGAGCCGATGCCGCAGCCGGCCGGCCAGGGCGAGGTTCGCGGTTCGGTTATCGGATCCGGGCCGGGTGGCGGGCGCTGGGCTCGCGGTGCGGGTCATCGCGTCGTCCTGACGTATGAGTTAATCGCTGATAACTGGAATTGAGGTTAATCTTGACTAACCGAGTTGTCCAGAGCTGGTGGAAGGAGTGCGGGTGACCAGTGCGGATTCTGCCATCCCGACCCGGCGCGAACTGCTCAAACAGCAGCGGCGCGGCCAGTTGCTCGCCGCCGGGGCGCGGCTCATCGCCGAACGTGGCTACCTCGGTATGCGCCTCGACGATCTGGGCGCCGCCGTCGGAATCAGCGGTCCCGCGGTGTACCGGCACTTCCCCAACAAGGAGGCGCTGCTGGTGGAACTGCTGGTCGGGATCAGCCGCCGGTTGCTCGACGGCGGCAGCGCCGTCGCCGCGGCCGCAGCTGGTCCGCCGGAGGCACTGGCCGGCCTGGTGGATTTCCATCTCGACTTCGCGCTCGGCGACCCCGAACTGATCCGCATCCAGGACCGCGATCTCGACAATGTGCCGCCGTCCGCCCGTCGCGAGATCCGGCGCACCCAACGCCGTTACGTGGAGATCTGGGTCGAGGTGCTGTGCGAACTGACTCCCACCCTCGACGAGGAGACCGCGCGAGTACAGGCACACGCGGCATTCGGGTTGCTCAACTCCACCCCGCACAGTGCCGGGCCGGTCCCCGGTCGTACCCGGGCGGTACTGCGCGCGATGGCCCTGTCCGCGCTCACCGGGCCCTCACCGTATTGACATACCTCGGAACAGTGCAAGCCCGTGCCGGAGAAATCGAACGGGCATGCACCACATAAGGTTCTGCTCTGACCGCGGTCGGCATTTTCGGCCACAGAAACATGCGGCGCCTCAATTGGCTCGGAGTATCCCGCACTCGTCTGTTGGCGGTCGACGGGCTGGACCTCCATGTCGCCGAGTTGGATTCCGTGGACGGCACGCCGGTATTGGACATCAAACCGTGGTTCGCGGAGTTCGGCCCGCGCGGAGAGGTCCACCAGGCGGCCTGGTCCACCGAGATGCTGAAAGGCTACTTTTAACCCGCTTGGTGGATTGCCATTCGGCCGCAGATCCGACTCGCATCGCCGCCGTCTTCGGCCACGCGGGCGGATCTGGTGCTTCTGGAAGGAATGTTGTTGGGGGAAAAGTTAATGCCGCCCGATCCTTTCAGTTGAGCGCATCGAGGGCCAGGCTCCAAGGATAGATATCGAGTATTTCTCCACCCGTACGTGGTGGGTGGGGCTCGAATTCTCCGGGTCCGAATAGTACGCGTATTCCGGCTTGCCGCAGTTCTTCCACACTGCGCACGAATACCCGGTTGGCCGCGAGTGCTCGATTGACAAACGGCAAGACCACGATCTTGACCCCGAGTCCGGTCAGCTCCGCAAGCTGGTTGAGCGCGTACGTATCCGAGATTCCTGCCGCCCACTTGTTGATGGTGTTATACGTCGCTGGTGCCACGACGACGCCGTCCGGTCTCGGTAATGACTCATCGCCCGGCTTCCGATACGCCGTGCGCACTTGATGGCCGGTCGCATTCTCCAGCTCCTGAATATCCACGAAATACTCGATCGCCGCCGGAGTGGCAATGCAGTACACCGACCAGCCCTCGGACTGTGCTGATGTCACCATCTCGACTATCCGGCTCGCTGGGCCCGCGCCACAGATGAACAGGTACAGAACGCGGTCACTCATACGGTGACGCCTGCCTGCGATGCTATCCGCCGCACTGCGCGCCCCGTATCCTCGCCCGTATTTCTCAGCATTGCCCGGAGCAGGCCATGCGACAAGGGGCGGCAGCGGACCTCCTCGGGCGCGATTCGATCCACGTCGATCAAGGTCCGGGCGGCTTCCGGATATCGGCCGGTCTGGGTATGTGCGGAAGCAATGTCGAGCATGTAGCTGGCTCTTCGCTCTGGCGGCAGATTCGAAATCGATTCCGGATCAATGGTTTGGGCATATTCCAAAGCTTGCCCCGGCTCATTCAATCGAACAAGGGCAGCCACCCGATGAAGCCCAACATTTGTAGGCCCGAAGAACGTTCGGTGCATATCGTAGCCGGGACAAAGCCTTTCAGCTGCGGTTCGTGCCTGCTCATGCATCAGAAGCGCTGTGGCTGCGTCTTCCTTTTTGGCTGCGGCGATCGAGGCAGCCAAGAAAAGCATGCCGTACAGCGACAGTAATTCGTCTGCCCGCGTGTCGAGTTCGGGTCGCATTCGGTCTGCCATTCCTGTAACGGCATCGATAGCACTCGACAGTTGGCCCGTGCTGGCCAGGGATCGCGCCACGCTGCGTGTCGCTCTTGCGAGGGCTAGTGTGTCGTCCACTGCCAGGGCTTCTTGCATAGCGCGATCTGCCGCAAGCCACGCCACGTCGTTCGTCTCGAACTTCAGGAGAACCGAGGAAGCCAACCGATAAGCCAGGACCAGCGTTCGGGTTGCCGGGACCTGTTGGGAAGGTTGAGCGATGTACGCCAACATCTGGGCCTCGTGCAACAGCCTCGGAAGATGGCGGACCACAACCGTGAAATGCGAAGACATCCAGGCCTGATCGACGTATTGCAGTTGCTTGGCCACTCGATCAAGAGTCGGCTCCTGCTTGCTGTCCTGCGCCGACAACGACGGGTACCGACTCAATGCCTCGCGAATAGTCCGCACCTCGAGGGCATCCACACACCGCGCCGCCCGGCGAGCAGTTGAGATGTCGCTCAGGGCGGCGGGATCAACGCCCAGAACCTCGGCTACTCGGTCGAGCATGGGCAGGCGAAGAAGATTGCGCTCGCCCTTTTCGATCTTGTCGAGCCACGAAGTCGAGCGGCCCACCATGTCAGCGAACTGTTGCCGGTCGAGGTTGCGCCGGATTCGCCAGTATCGAACGCGGCGACCGATTGAGTGAGCTTGCTCGTCCATGCGGTTGGTCTCTCACTACGTGGAGGTCTACGGGCCGGCTGTGAGGCGTAGCGGGCCGAAGCGAGGCCCTGGCGACACCGGCTCAACAGTACTGATCTCTCCGCAGCTGAACTAGTTGCAGGTACTCACACATTTTGTACAAACCGCAGCGTGTCCTCGCTCATAGTGTCGTCGTCATGACCAGCAACAACGCCATCCCACAAGGATTCGATCGAGGGTGAACCGGTCCGATGGGCAGATATCGAGAGCTGCCGACTTCCGCAGCGCTCAAGCGGTTGGTCTCATCACGGCAAGCCCTACGTCGAGCTTCTCGCTCGGTCGGTATCCGACCCTGCGCACATCGCTCATGCCTGTGACGACCGCTCGGGTTGCCAGGTCGATCGCCCGCAGGCGAGCGGTTGGCTTCGGGCCCGGGCGGATCGAATCACCACACAACAACCATGAACGAGGTACCCGTATGTGTCAGGAGACTCCGGCCCTGCCCGTCAGGGCTCCGCACAATCTGGCCATGGCCGCCACGGTCCGACTGTGGCAGGCGGGCAAGAGATGGGTTACCGACGACCCGGTGATCCTGCGGCAGCTGGCTGACGGGCTGAGGGCGTTACCGGCAGATCGTCCCGCTGCGCACTGTCGGTCGCGGGACCCGATTCGCGGGTACGCGCATGCCCATCAGGTGATGGACGTGCATGCCGCGCATCGCTGCCCGCGTTACGAGGCGGCGGCAGCGTACGCGTCGGAGGCGTGTCGATGACCATTGCGCGACGGGCGGTCGGGCTGTGCCGTGCCGACAGCGACGGCGGGCAGCTCGAGTGCCTGTCGCGGGCGCATGATCTGGAAGTGGTGTACACGGTCTACACCGATACCGGATCCGAGTTCGCGGCGCGGATTGCCGTGCAGTACGTGCTCGAACACGGTGCCGAGGTGGTGGTGATCCCGTATCTGGGTGAGCAGGAGGTACGGGCGGCGCTCGCGTGGCGGCCGGTCATCTGGTTGGCGGACCTGGTGACCGCGACCGGGGTCGTCGCACGCAAGTCCTGACACCGAAGGCATACGCGAGGCGCTCATACTCCGGCGCACCCAGCGCCGCTACGTGGAGATCTGGGGCGAGGTGCTGGGCGAGCCGGCCCTGTGCCAGTAGGCCCGCCGCGGTGCGGTGGCGCCGGCTCAGGGCTCGATGCCCTCGACGAGCAAGGTGAGGAATCGCTCCGTGCTGTTCGTTCGGTGCTCGCCCGCCCAGGAGATCGACGCCGCCAACAGTAAGAGTTCGTCGCCCTGGAGGTCGGGGCGAACCTCGCCGGCCTGCTGGGCGCGCACCAGTAGTCGTTCCCCCGCGTCCTGCATCGCATGGCAGGACGCGTAGAGCCGGGACTCCTCGTTGTTCAGTGTTTCGACCACAGAAGCGGGCAACCCCCGATACCTGTTCGACGAAGTCACGAATGCGCGCAGCCAGGTGATCAGAGCGATCCGCGGCGACTCCGCCTTCAGTAGGCCGGCGCCCTGCTCGCTCAGTGCGGAGAAGCGATCGTGCAGGAGTGCTTCGAGCAGCGCGTCCCGCGTCGGAAAGTGCCGGTAGAGGGTGCCTATGCCGACTTTCGCGGCGCGCGCGATCTCTTCCAGCGCGGCATCGGTTCCATGCTCGCGAAAGGCCGTCTCGGCTGCCGTGAGCAGTTGTTCGTAGTTCCGGCGGGCGTCGGCCCGCATCGGGCGTTGCTCGGTCGTCATTTCCTCACTCGTCACGAACTCGTTGCTAATCGGAGGCACCCTCCGTATTCTCGTAATCGGAGGCACCCTCAGTTTAAGTGGAGAGTTCGGAGAATATGTCCCACACGCAATACGACCGCAGCCGACTCGGGATCTGGACGTTCGCTTTCGACCCGCATCCCGCCGCACGGGTCCGCGATGCCGTCGCGGAGTTGGAGGGCTTGGGCTACGGCGCGGTGTGGTTCGGCGAGGCATTCGGCCGGGACGCCGTATCCCAGGCCGCGCTGCTGCTCGACGCGACAGAGCGCATCGCCGTGGCGACCGGAATCGCGAACATCTACCTGCGGCATCCGATCGCCATGGCGGCCGCCGAGCGCTCGCTCGGCGAGCAGCACCCCGGCCGGTTCGTGCTCGGACTCGGCGGCCACCGCGTCCCCGCCTCGTCGACCGCGTCCGCGGGCTCGGAAATCCCCTTCAGCGGCAAACCGATATCGAGCATGCGCGAGTACCTCGACAGCCTGGAGAAGGTCCCGCTCAACGCTGCCGCGGCGCAACCACCCCGGCGTGTCCTCGCGGCACTCGGACCGAAGATGCTCGATCTTGCCGCCGAGCGGACTCGGGGAGCGCACACCTATTTCGTACCCGTCTCGCATACCGCAATGGCTCGCGAACGCATGGGCCCGGACGCGTATCTCGCCGTCGAGCAGGCCGTAGTGCTCGATCCGGATCCGGAGCGCGCTCGCCGGACCCAGCGCGAGCACGTCGGTGGCTACCTGCTCGCACCGCACCAGCGAAACAATCTGCTGCGCCTCGGCTTCGACGCAACCGACCTCGCCGATGGCGGCAGCGACCGGCTCGTCGACGCGATCGTCGCCGGTGGCAGCATCGAAACCATCGCCGATCGGGTCCGGGACCACTTCCGAGCCGGTGCCGACCACGTCTGCCTGCAGGTGCTCACCGCCACCCCGGGCGTACTGCCGTTGCCGGAATGGCGCGAACTGGCGTCGCTCATCCAGGAGTAGGTGTCGGGCCTCGCGCCTTCTGCGGCCGCGCCGTATTTACTGCCGGACGCTTGCCGCTCTATCGCGGGCGGCGTCGGCGCGATCGATATCGGTCAGGTCGAACCCTTCGGTCTCGCGGGCGACCAGCACCGCGACCGCTGTCACCGCGGTCGCCGCCGCCGGATACAGCGCGATGGGAACCGCCGAATCAGGCCGAGCATGATCGCCGCGGTGATCACCCAGCCGTTGCCGGTGTCCATCATCGGGAAGGCAGCCCCAGAGGCCAGCTCGCCCAGAATCCGCGACTGCGGTCCGGGCTGTGCTCGGCCACCAGCAGTACCGCGCCGCCCCACTCGCCGCCCACCGCGAAACCCTGCAGGAACCGCCGCACCACCCCGTCGAGCACCCACATTGCCGCGAGCCCTGCCCGACCCGCCCCGCCGAAGGCGGGGCAATCCGACACAGCCCCCTAGGCTGGTCGGTATGGCCTCACTTTCCGATCCCAAGGTGCGTGAATTCCTCAGCCACGGAACCCGAACCGCCAAGGTGGCGTTCATCGCGAGCGACGGGCGTCCACTGGTGACGCCGGTGTGGTTCCTGCTCGACGGCGACGGAATCGTGTTCAACACCGGTAAGGACACCGCGAAAGGAAAGGCACTGCAGCGCGATCCTCGGATCGCGATGGTGGTGGACCTCGAGGAGCCGCCGTACGGGGCGGTGCAGATCCAGGGCACCGTCACCTTCTCCGAGGATCCGGCCGAACTGCTGCGTTCGGCCACCGCGATCGGCGGCCGCTATATGGGTACGGCCCGCGCCGACGAGTTCGGCCGCCGCAACGGTGTGCCCGGCGAAGTCCTGGTCCGCGTGCACCCGACCAAGGTCATCGCTTTCTTCGACGCCGTCGGCTGATCCGGGCGCGGTCGGTCGGGTGCCGGGCGGGCCGGCGGCGGTCCTATGCTCGGAGCCATGACGGTGCACTTCATCGGGGCCGGGCCCGGCGCCGCCGACCTGCTGACCGTGCGCGCGGTCGAGCTGCTGCGGCGTTGTCCGGTGTGCCTGTACCCGGGGACTTATCTGGACCCCGAGGTGATCGCCCACTGTGCACCGGGCACCGAGCTCGTCGACACTCAGCGGCTGGACCTCGATGAGATCATCGAGCGTCTCGTGCGTGCGGAGGCGGCCGGCCAGGACGTGGCCCGGCTGTGTTCCGGTGATCCGTCGCTCTATTCCGCCCTCACCGAGCAGACCCGTCGGCTCGACGCCGCCGGGGTGCCGTGGGATATCACACCGGGTGTCCCCGCCTATGCCGCCGCGGCCGCACTTCTCGGAACGGAGCTGACCGTTCCGGAGGTCGCGCAGTCGGTGGTGTTGACCCGGGTCCGCGCCCGGTCGACTGTGATGCCGGAATCGGAGGCGCTTTCGGAGTTCGCGCGGACCCGTGCCACGCTGGCGCTGCATCTGGCCGTCACCCGTATCCGGGAGCTGGTCGCGGAACTGGCCGGAGAGTACGGGTCCGACTGCCCGGTCGCCGTCGTCTATCGTGCCAGTCAGCCGGAGCAGCTGGTGCTGCGCGGGACCCTCGCCGAGATCGCCGACCGAGTCGAGGCGGCCGGGTTGCGGCAGGCGGCGGTGATCCTGGTCGGATGGTCGCTCGAATCGGGTATCGACTGTGCGCAATCACACCTTTACGATCCGGCCCGCGGCCGGGCGCATCTGAGCTGATAGATGTGGGAAGGGGTTTGCTCGACGGGTTCGCCCGAAGGGCTGGGGTAACAGTCTCGGGCCCGGGCCTGCGCGTTCGGAACGCGGTTGGTCTCGCGCCGGTGCAACGGTAGATTGGATCGGTGGTCAGGAGTCGGCGCGCAGGTGCCGGTGCGGGGTGTCGCCCGGCACCGGACGTGCCGGGCGGTACCGGGCGTCCGATGTAACGTCCTCGGCCCGATAAGCGGATACTTCCGATGGACATTTCTACCTGATCGAACGAGAAGTGGACCTGGAACAGCGGACGGCGTGCTAGGGCGTGCGCGTCGCGGCCGGGTGTTGAGGGGACGTACGGACGTGCGTTCCGGAAGCGAGGATACGGTTGTACCAGCTGGACAACGGCGGGAACGGTGCGGATAGTGGCTCGGAGGCCACCGACGGGAAACTGTTCCCCCTGTCGCCCGCGCAGCTGGGCATCTGGTATGTACAGCATCTGGACCCCCGGGTACCGGTCAATATCGCGCAGTACGTCGACCTGCGCGGTAACTTCGATCTGGAAGTCCTGCGGGAAGCCAGTATCGCGGCGGCCCGGGAATTCGGATCGGGCTTTGTACGTATCGTCGAGCGCGATGGCGAACCGATGCAGTACATCGACTACAGCATTCCCGACACCGACAAGATCCACTATGTAGATCTGCGCGACAGCGAGAACCCGGAGGCCGCCGCCCACGAGTGGATGCGTGCCGAGTACAGCCGCCCCCTCGATATGACCCGGGACCGGTTGTTCCGACTGGCCGGCCTGCAGCTGGCCGACGATCATTGGTTCTGGTACCTGCGGGCCCACCACATCGTGCTCGATGGTTTCGGCGCGATGACGAACATGACCCGGCTCGCCGAGTTGTACACCGCGATGGTTCAGGGCATCGAACCGTCCCCGGTGAAGACGACCGACCTGCACACGCTCTATGAGCAGGAGATCGCCTACCGCGGCAGCACGCGCTTCGAATCGGACAAACAGTATTGGGCCGAGCGTGTTGCCGGGCTGGAGGAGGGCAGTAGCCTGGCGGGCCGTTCGGCCCCTCCCGCCGCGCGCAAGTCGGAATCGCGCGCGGTGCTGAGCGCGGAGACCCGGCGTCTGCTGGACGCGTGCGCGCAAGACCAGGGCTCCACCCCGGCCCAGGAGTTGCTCGCAGCCTTCGCCGTCTACCTGGCCCGGTGGAACAGTGCGGACGAGGTGATTCTGAGCCTGCCCGTCACCGCCCGCACTACGGCGATCATGCGCCGTTCCGGTGGTGTGTCGTCGACCATAGTGCCGCTACGGCTGCGGGTCGGCGCCGGTGTCACCGTCGCCGAACTGCGTAAACAAGTTCAGCTCGAGGTTTCGGGTGCGCTGCGGCATCAGCGTTATCGGCATGAGGACATCCGGCGGGATACGGCTGGCGACGGGGCGGTCACCACGTCGTTCTTCGGACCCTGGGTGAATATCATGTTGTTCCAGGACGAGGTCCGCCTGGGCGAGATGATCGGCAATGTCCAGGTGCTGACGACCGGCAACGTCGAAGATCTGGCGGTCAACCTGTACCAATCGCTCGGCGGTACCGAGCTCCATATCGATTTCGAGGCGAACCAGAACCTCTACACCGAAGCCGAGACCCACGCGCACCACTCGCGGTTCCTGGAGTTTTTCGATCGGTTCCTCGCCGCCGACGCCGATGAACTCGTGAACCGGCTGGATATCACGACGCCTGCCGAGTTCGACAAGGTGACCCGGGCGTGGACCGATACCTACCATGAGGTGCCGGCCACTACCTTGCCGGCATTGCTGGATGCGCAACAGCTGCGTACCCCGGAGCGCACCGCCGTCGAATTCGACGGGACAGCTCTGTCCTACGAGGACTTCGGTGCCCGGGTGAACCGGCTGGCACGGAAACTGATCGCCGACGGGGTGGGCCCGGAGTCACGAGTCGCCGTCGGTATGCGCCGCTCACTCGATCTGGTCGTGGCCATGCACGCGATCCTGTGTGCGGGCGGCGCCTATGTGCCGATCGACCCGGATCATCCGACAGAGCGCACCGCCTACGTCCTGGAGAGCTCCGTACCGGTCTGTGTGCTGACTGTCAGCACGGACGGCGCGGAGTTCCCCGATTCGGTGCGCGTCGTCGAGGTGGACCTCCTCGATACTTCCGGCTATTCCGACATGCCGATCACCGATGAGGATCGCAGCGGCCCGTTGCGGCCGGACAACACCGCGTACGTCCTCTATACCTCGGGTACCACCGGCCGTCCGAAGGGCGTCGCGGTATCCCACCGCGCGGTCGTCAACCAGCAACTGTGGATGCGTGCGGAGTTCGGTATCGGCGTCGACGACGTCTACCTGCAGAAATCTGCGGCCACGTTCGACCTCTCGGTGTGGGGTTACTTCCTGCCGCTGATATCCGGCAGCACACTGGTTCTGGCGACCCCCGACGGTCATCGCGATCCGCGGTACATCGCGGAGACGATCGCCGCTCGCGGGGTCACCGTCACCGACTTCGTCCCGTCCGTGCTGGCGGCGTTCACCGCGCACGCCGGTGCCGAGCAACTCGAATCGCTGCGCCTGCTGCTGGTGATCGGTGAGGCGCTGCCGGGAGAAACCGTCGCTGCCGTTGCGGCGATTTCGCGGGCGAGCCTGTACAACCTGTACGGCCCCACCGAGACCACGGTATCTGTCACCTACTGGGAAGCGACGGGCGCCGAGACCGGTTCGGTGCCGATCGGTGTCCCGGAATGGAATGTCGGGGTCCGTGTGCTGGATTCCCGCCTGCGTCCGGTTCCCGTCGGTGCGCAGGGTGAGTTGTACCTGTCGGGCCCACAGCTGGCCCGGAGCTACTACGGCCGACCGGATCTGAGTGCCGACCGCTTCGTCGCTGACCCGTTCGGCGTGCCGGGCGAGCGGATGTATCGCACCGGCGATCTGGTGCGGTGGCGTGCCGAGGGAACGCTCGATTACCTCGGGCGTACCGATTTCCAGGTGAAGTTCCGCGGTCAGCGCATCGAACTCGGCGATATCGAAAGCCATATGCTCGCGCATCCGGAGGTCGGCCGGGCGGTGGTGCTCGTGGTCGATACGGCTGCCGGTCAGCATCTGGTCGGGTATGTGGTCGCGGCGCCGGGACATACGGTCGACGTAGACGAGTTGACGCGTTTCCTCGGTGCCAGGTTGCCCACCTATATGGTGCCGTCGGCGCTCATGGTGCTCGACGATTTGCCGCTGAACGCCTCCGGGAAGCTGGATCGCAAAGCGTTGCCGGAGCCGGTGTTCCGGCAGCGGGAGTTCCGCGCGCCGTCGACTCCGGTCGAGGAGATCGTTGCCGCGACATTCGCCGAGGTCGTGGGTCTCGAGCGAGTGGGGGCAGATGACGACTTCTTCGAGTTGGGCGGTAATTCGCTGATCGCGACGCAGGTCGCGGCCCGGCTCGGTGCGGCGCTGGATACCCAGGTGCCGGTGCGGATGCTGTTCGAATCCTCGACCGTGGCCGCACTGGCCCGCCGGCTACAGGAAGAGGCCGGGTCCGGCCGGCGTCAGCCGTTGCTGCCGCGGCCGCGGCCGACCAGGATCACCGCATCCGGCGAGGTCGTCGAGGCGGTGCCGTTGTCCCCGGCGCAGCAGCGCATGTGGTTCATCAACCAGTTCGACCCGACGATTCCGGCCTACAACGTGCCCTTCGTGATCCGGATGAAGGGCCGGGTCGACCTGGCGGCGCTGCACGCCGCCGTGCGTGATGTCATGGCGCGTCAACAGTCGCTGCGGACCGTTCACCCCGAATCGGAGGACGGCGGCTACCAGTTGGTGCTGCCGATGGACGAGATCCGGACAGATGTCGCGGTCGAGCCGATCGACTCGGCGCACCTGTCCACCGCACTCACCGAATTCGCGGCCGTCGGCTTCGACGTCACCCAGGAGATACCGTTCCGTTGGCGGGTCTACGAGGTGATGGGCAGCCGTACCAACGGCATGGCGGAGTACGCCGTCGCGTTCGTGCTGCACCATATCGCCGCCGACGGATGGTCGATGGGGCCGCTGTCCCGCGATGTCGCTGCCGCTTATCTGGCGCGCGCCGCGGGCTCGGAGCCACAACTGTCGCCGCTGCCGGTGCAGTACCAGGACTACAGCATCTGGCAGCGCGAGATGCTCGGTTCGGAGTCGGACCCGGATTCCGTTGCCGCGCGTCAGATCGCCTACCACCGTGAACAGCTCGCGGGTTTGCCCGACCAACTCGAACTTCCCACCGACCGGCCGCGGCCGGCGGCGCAGAGTTTCCGCGGCAGCCGGGTGGCGGCCGATATCGACGCCGAGATGCACAATCGCCTCGATGCCTTGGCGCGGCAACAGGGAGCCACCCTGTTCATGCTGTTGCACGCGTCGCTGGCAGTGCTGCTGTCACGGCTCTCGGGAAACACCGACATCGGGGTCGGCACACCGGTCGGCGGACGTGGTGAGGCCGCGCTCGATGACCTGATCGGTATGTTCGTCAATACCCTGGTGCTGCGCTCGGAGATCGAGGACGAGCAGACATTTACCGAACTGCTCGCCGAAACCCGCAAACGGGACCTGGCAGCGTTCGCGAACGCGGATGTGCCGTTCGAGCGGATCGCCGAGATCGTCCACCCGGTGCGTTCGCAGGCCGCGCATCCGCTGGCGCAGGTGGTGTTGTCGTTCCAGGAGATCTCACACGCGACCCTGGAGGTTCCGGGGCTCTCGATCAGCGCGGAGGAGATCGAGCTCGATATCGCCAAGTTCGACCTCCTCTGGACGATCACCGAGAAGCGCGGCAGCCGGGGCGAACCGACGGGGATGGGGCTTGTCCTCTCCTATGCCACCGATCTGTTCGACGAGTCCACCGTGCGATCGTTCGTCACTCGCTGGCAGTGGTTGCTCTCCGCGATCGTCGACGACCCGGAGTTCCGCGTAGGAGCCATCGGACTGCTCGATGCCGCCGAGCGCGCCGAACTCACCTCCTGCAGCGGTGGACCGGCCGAACAGCCGGATACCCTGGCGGGCCTGCTCGCCGCCGCGGCGGTCACCAACCCCGAGGGCACGGCGGTTTTCGCCGATGACAGGTCCTACACCTATGCCGAGCTCGACGCGGCGTCGAACCAGCTGGCGCGGGTCCTGATCGAACGGGGAGCCGGACCGGAGGTCTCGGTCGCGCTCGCGATGAGCCGTTCGTGGCGTTATCAGCTGACGCTGTGGGCGATCGCCAAGTCCGGAGCGGTGCTGGTCCCGATCGATCCGACCTATCCGCCCGACCGCATCGTGTACATGGTCACCGATTCCGGCGCTGCCTTCGGGCTCACCGAGGACGCCGAGCTGGCGGAACTGCCGGTGCTGTCCGGCGGCTGGATCAGCGTGGACGATCCGGAGTTCAGCGCCGAGATCATGGTGAGTTCGGCGGACGCGATCACCGACGCGGAGCGGCGCGCGCCGCTGCGCACGTCGAATACGGCGTACATGATCTATACCTCCGGTTCGACCGGTTTGCCCAAGGGCGTCGCGGTCACGCATGCGGGTTTGCGGAACTTCAGTGTCGAACAGGTCCAGCGGTACGGCCTGGATACTTCCACCCGCGCCTTGGCTTTCGCGTCTCCGTCGTTCGATGCCTCGATGCTGGAGTTGTTGCTGGCTGTCGGGTCCGCTGGAACGTTGGTGGTGGTGCCGCCGATGATGTACGGCGGTGCGGAATTGGCCGATCTGATCGAGACGGCAGGGGTGACCCATGCCTTCATCACCCCGTCGGTGCTGGCATCGCTCGACCCGCACGCGTTGTCGGGTATGCGGGCGATCGTTGCCGGTGGTGAGGCCGTCCCGCCCGATCTGACCGCGCGCTGGTCCGCTATGCCCGGGCGTGAGTTCTACAACGGATACGGTCCGACCGAGACCACGATCATGTCCAATATCAGCGCGCCGCTTGTTCCCGGGGGACCGGTCACCATCGGTGGTCCGGTACGCGGGATGCGGTCACTAATATTGGACGGCCGGTTGAATCCGGTACCGGAGGGCGTCACCGGCGAACTGTACATCGGCGGAATCCAACTGGCCCGCGGCTATCATTCCCGGTCCGCATTGACTGCCGGCCGGTTTGTCGCCGATCCCTTCGGCGAGCAGGGCGATCGCCTCTACCGAACCGGCGATGTCGTGCGCTGGCGCCGGGACGGCTCCGGTGCGCTGACCGTGGAATACGTGGGCCGCAACGACTTCCAGGTCAAGGTTCGCGGTTTCCGCATCGAGCTGGGCGAGATCGACACCGCGCTGACCTCCTACGGCGCTGTCGACTTCGCGGTGACGATCGGCCACGAGAACGTCTCCGGTGCGATGTCGCTGGTGTCGTATGTCGTCGCCGTGCCGGGGGACTCGATCGATGTGCCCGCGCTGACGGCACATGTCCAGGACCGGCTGCCCGCCTATATGGTGCCGTCCTCGATCATGGAGCTGGACGAGATCCCGCTGACCCCGTCCGGGAAACTGGATCGGAAGGCGCTTCCGGCACCGCAATTCCAGACGCAGGCGTTCCGGGCGCCCGTCACACCCATCGAAGAGATCGTGGCGGCGGTCTTCGCTGAGGTACTCGACGTCGAGCGGGTCGGTATCGACGACGACTTCTTCGAACTCGGCGGTAATTCACTGGTCGCGACGCAGGTCGCGGCGCGACTCGGTGCCGCGCTGGATACCCGGGTGCCGGTGCGCCTGCTGTTCGAGGCGTCCAGCGTGATGGCGCTGGCGGCGCGGGTCGAATCCCATGTCGGTGAGGGAGCGCGCCAGGCATTGGTCGCCCGGAGCCGGCAGGAGGATATCCCGCTGTCGCTGGCTCAGCAGCGGATGTGGTTCCTCAACCGCTACGACACCGGATCAGCGGTCAACAACATCCCGATCGCCATCCGGATGTCCGGTGAACTCGATGTGGCCGCACTCCAGGTGGCGGTTATCGATGTGATCGACCGGCACGAATCCCTGCGAACTGTGTTCCCGGAGACCGGGCACGCGCCCATCCAGGTGATCCTGGACGCGGCGCAGGTGGTTCCGGATCTGACCCCGTTCCGGATCCGCCAGGACAAGCTGATCGATTATCTGATCGATCTGGCGTCGATGGCCTTCGATGTCACCAGCGAAGTGCCCCTGCACGCCCGGCTCTTCGAGATCAGCGATACCGAGTACGTGCTCGGTATGGTGGTGCACCATATCTCCGCTGACGGCTGGTCGATCGGCCCGCTGGCGCGGGATGTCATGGCTGCCTACGCGGCACGCATCAGCTGGGAATCACCGGCCTGGGTGCAGCTTCCGGTGCAATACGCGGACTACGCGCTCTGGCAGCGGGAGGTACTGGGATCGGAGGACGATCCGGAATCGCTGATCTCGGGTCAGGTCCGGTACTGGAAGCAGAAACTGGCCGGGCTCCCGGATGAACTGGCACTGCCCGCGGATCGACCGCGCCCCGCGGTGTCGTCCTATCTGGGCGGCGTCCATTCGTTCGTGATCAGTGCGGAGGTGCGGCGCGGGATCATAGAACTCGGCCGCCGGCACAATGCCTCACCGTTCATGGTGGTGCACAGTGCGCTGGCCGCACTACTGGCCAGGCTGACCGGTGAATCCGATATCTCCGTCGGTACTCCGGTTGCCGGGCGTGGCGAAGCCGCGCTGGAGAACCTGGTCGGCATGTTCGTCAACACGCTGGTCTTGCGCACTCAGGTCCAGGGCAGTATGAGTTTCACCGAACTGCTGGCAGAGGCCCGCAACACGGATCTGCAGGCGTTCGCGCACGCCGATGTGCCATTCGAGCGTCTTGTCGAGGTACTGAACCCCACCCGCTCCCAGGCTCGGCACCCGTTCTTCCAAGTGGCGTTGTCGTTCGAGAACCTGCCGGATCGGCATTTCGAACTGCCGGAATTGCGAGTGGCCCCGGTCGAGTACGAAATCGGGCTCGAGAAATTCGACCTGTCGTTCAATTTCCGAGGAATGGGCGAGGATACGGAATCCGGGATGCTGGGCGAACTGTCGTTCTCCCGGGACCTGTTCGATCCCGCGACTGCCGCATCGTTCGCCGACCGGTTCGTGCGGTTGCTGGAAGCGGCGGTGACGGACCCGGCTTCGGCGGTGGGTGATTTCGAGGTTCTCGCTCCGGTTGAGCGGGTGCGTGTGTTGTCGGAGTGGAACGCGACCGGGCATGTGGTGCCGGAGGGGTTGTTGCTGGACGGTTTCACTCGGATGGTGGCGGAGTTCCCGGATCGGGTGGCGGTGTCGTTCGAGGGGGCGAGTCTGTCGTATGCGGAGTTCTCGGGTCGGGTGAATCGGTTGGCGCGGTATCTGGTCGCGCAGGGTGTGGGTCCGGAGTCGTTGGTCGGGTTGTTGGTGTCGCGGTCGCTGGATTTGGTGGTCGGGATGTATGCGGTGGTGGCTGCTGGTGGTGGGTATGTGCCGTTGGATCCGGCGCATCCGGTGGAGCGGATCGGTTACATCCTGGATACGGCGGGTCCGGTGTGTGTGCTGACCACGACCGGTGATGTGGGTGCGGTTCCCGAGGGGACGAGTGTGCCCGTGTTGGAACTGGATGTCTTGGATGTCAGTGGTTATGACGCGTCGCCGGTGGTTGATGTGGATCGGCTGGGTCGGGTGCGGTCGAGCAATACGGCGTATGTGATTTTCACGTCGGGTTCGACGGGTCGTCCTAAGGGTGTTGCTGTGTCGCATTCGGCGATCGGTAATCAGGTGGCGTGGATGTTGTCTCAGTATGGGTTGGGTGCTGGGGATGTGTATTTGCAGAAGACGGCGACGACGTTCGATGTGTCGTTGTGGGGTTATTTCTTGCCGTTGGCTGTGGGTGCGCGTTTGGTGGTGGCGACGGCGGATGGTCATCGTGATCCTGGGTATTTGGCGGGGGTGATTGCTGAGCAGCGGGTGACGGTGACTGATTTCGTGCCGTCGATGTTGACGGTGTTCGCGGCGAATGTTGTGGCGGGTTCGGTTCCGTCTTTGAGGCATGTGTTCGTGATCGGTGAGGCGTTGCCGTTGGAGACGGTGTCGGCGATGCGTGCGGTTTCTGGTGCTGTGGTGCATAACCTTTATGGTCCGACCGAGGCTGCGGTGTCGGTGACGTATTGGGAGGCGTCGGGTGAGGAGGTCGGGAGTGTGCCGATCGGTGTGCCGCAGTGGAATTCTCGGGTGTATGTGTTGGATTCTCGGTTGCGTCCGGTGCCCGAGGGTGTGACGGGTGAGTTGTATTTGGCGGGTGGTCAGTTGGCGCGTGGGTATGTGACGCGTCCGGATTTGAGTGCGGATCGTTTTGTGGCGAGTCCGTTCGATGCGGGTTCGCGGATGTATCGCACGGGTGATCTGGTGCGGTGGACGCGGGTGGCTGCCGGGACCGAAGGGGTTGCTGGTGATTCGGCGGGGTCGCGGCCGGTGTTGGAGTATTTGGGTCGTACTGATTTCCAGGTGAAGTTCCGTGGTCAGCGGATCGAGTTGGGTGAGATCGAGTCGGCGTTTTTGGCGCAGCCGTTGGTGAGTCAGGCTGTGGTGGCGGTTGTGGGTTCGCAGTTGGGTGAGCAGCTGGTTGCCTACGTTGTTCCGGTGCCGGGGCAGCGGATCGTGCCGGCCGAGCTGCTGGAGTCGGTGCGTGGGGTGCTGCCGGTTTATATGGTTCCGGCGGCTGTGGTGGAGCTGGATGCGTTTCCGTTGAATACTTCGGGGAAGTTGGATCGGAAGGCGTTGCCGGAGCCGGTGTTCCAGGCGCGGGAGTTCCGGGCGGCGTCGACTCCGATCGAGGAGATCGTGGCGGGGGTGTTCGCTGATGTTCTGGGTGTGGGTCGGGTTGGTGTGGATGATGATTTCTTCGCTTTGGGTGGTAATTCGCTGATCGCGACTCAGGTCGCTGCTCGGTTGGGTGCGGCGTTGGATACCCAGGTTCCGGTGCGGGTGTTGTTCGAGGCTTCGACCGTGGCGGGGTTGGCGGTGCGGGTTCAGGAGCAGGCCGGTTCGGGTGGGCGTAAGGCGTTGGTGGCGCAGCCGCGTCCGGAGCAGGTGCTGTTGTCGGGTGAGGTCGTCGAGGCTGCGCCGTTGTCGCTGGCGCAGCAGCGGATGTGGTTCCTCAACCGGTTCGACGGTGCCACCGCGGCATACAACATTCCGCTGGCGATCCGGCTGACCGGCGACCTCGATGTGGACGCCTTGCGCGCCGCCGTCGCCGATCTGGTGAGCCGGCACGAGGTGCTGCGGACCGTGTATCCGGAGACGGAGTCGGGTCCGGTGCAGCTGGTGTTGCCGGTCGGCGACGCGGTGCCGCGACTGGAGGTGCGGCCGGTGGCCGCACCGGACGTCGTGGCTGCGGTGACGGAGTTCGCCGGGACCGTTTTCGATGTGACCGCCGAAGTGCCGATGCGGGTGGCGCTGTTCCGATTGAACGAGGCAGGCGACGCCGGCGCAACGTCCGATGATATCGATGCGACAGACAGCGTGCCGAGCGTTTTCGTGCTGGCGTTGGTGGTGCACCATATCGCCGGTGACGGTTTCTCGACGGGGCCGGTGACGCGTGATCTGATGACCGCGTACGCGGCTCGGACAGCGGGTGAGGCTCCCGGGTGGGCGCCGTTGCCGGTGCAGTACGCCGACTACGCGCTGTGGCAGCGGGAACTGCTGGGCGACGAGAGCGATCCCGGGTCGCTGGCGGCCGAGCAGCTGGGCTACTGGCAGTCGAGGCTGGCCGGTATCCCCGGTCAGCTGGATCTACCGGTGGATCGGCCCCGTCCCGCCGTGCAGTCCTACCGCGGCGCGCGCGTCGATGTGCGAATCGACGCTGAGGTCCATGCCGGGTTGCTGCGGGTCGCGCGGGAGCAGGGCGCGACGTTGTTCATGGTGGTGCACGCGGCGTTCGCGCTGTTGTTGTCGCGGTTGTCGGGTAGTGACGACATCACGATCGGTACGCCGGTGGCGGGTCGTGGTGAGTCGGCCCTGGACGAGCTGATCGGTATGTTCGTGAACACGCTGGTGTTCCGGACCGAGCTGGATCGTGGCGCGTCGTTCACCGATTTGCTGGCTCACCAGCGGCAGGTGGATATCGAGGCGTTCGCGCATGCGGATGTGCCGTTCGAGCGCCTGGTAGAGGTGCTGAACCCGGCGCGTTCACAGGCGCGGAATCCGTTGTTCCAGGTGGGGTTGACGTTCCAGAACCTGGCGCAGTGGAGCCTGGATCTGCCTGGACTCACGGTGTCCGGTGTCGAGGTCGATACCGAGGTATATCAGTTCGATCTGAACTTGATCCTCAGCGATTCGTACAACACTGCGGGCGAGCCCGACGGGGTGACCGGGTTCCTCACCTATGCCACCGATCTGTTCGATCAGGACACGGTGCGCGGATTCGTGAACCGGTTCGTGCGGTTGCTGTCGGCCGTGGTCTCCGATCCTGCTCTCGAACTGGGTGCGGTCGAGATCCTGGACGAGGCCGAGCGCACCGAGATCCTGTCCCGTTCGGGTGGGCCGGCGATGCCTGCTCGGACGCTGCCGGAGTTGCTGTCGGATGCGGTGGCCGTGGATCCGACAGCACCGGCGGTGGTGTTCGAGGGCGAACGGTTCTCCTACGGGGAGTTCGACGAGCGGTCGAACCGCCTGGCCCGGGTGCTGATCGCCGCCGGCCTGGGTACCGAGGAGCTGGTGGCGGTAGCCGTACCGCGGTCGGCGGATTCGGTGCTGGCCGAATGGGCGGTATCCAAGTCGGGTGCGGCGTTCCTGCCGATCGATCCGACCTATCCAGCCGACCGGATCGCGCATATGCTCACCGATTCCGGTGCGCCGATGGGTATCACGGTCGCGGCGGTACGGGGTGATCTGCCGGATTCGGTGGATTGGATCGTGCTCGACGAGCTGGTTCTGGACGGATATTCCGGCGACTCCATTACCGATGCCGACCGTGTGCGGCCGTTGACCGCGGCCAACACCGCCTATGTCATCTACACCTCCGGTTCTACCGGTGTGCCCAAGGGCGTGGTGGTCAGCCATGCCGGTTTGGCGAATTTCAGTGCCGAGCAGGTCGAGCGGTACCGATTGACGCCGGATTCGCGGACTTTGGCGTTCGCGTCCCCGAGTTTCGATGCCTCGATCCTGGAGTTGTTGCTCGCTGTGGGGTCGGCGGGTGCGCTGGTGGTGGTGCCGACCGGTACCTACGGTGGCGCCGAACTGGGCGGACTCATCGCGCGCGAGCGGGTGACCGTGGGACTGATCACGCCGTCGGTACTGGCGTCGCTGGATCCGGCGGATCTGGCCGGTATGCAGGTCATCATCGCCGGTGGCGAAGCTGTTTCGGCGGACCTGGTGGCACGCTGGTCCACGGTCACCGAGGCCGGTGCCGACCGTCGCTTCCACAATGCCTACGGCCCGACCGAAGCGACCATCGCCACCAATATCAGCGCGGTCCTGTTGCCGGGTGATCCGGTGACCATCGGCGGTCCGGTGCGAGGTATGCGGACGCTGGTTCTCGACGATCGGCTCCAGCCGGTGCCCGAGGGAGTCGCCGGTGAACTGTACGTCGGCGGAATCCAGCTGGCCCGCGGCTACCATGCCCGCCCGGGACTGTCCGCGCAGCGATTCGTGGCCGATCCGTACACCCCGGGCTCGCGGTTGTATCGCACCGGTGATGTGGTGCGCTGGCGGCGTGACAGTGCCGGTGACCCGGCGCTGGAGTATGTGGGTCGTAACGACTTCCAGGTCAAGATCCGTGGCTATCGCATCGAACTGGGCGAGATCGACGCCGCTCTGACCGCGCACGGTGATGTGGACTTCGCGGTGACGGTCGGTCATGAGGGCGCCGCGGGTGCGGTGTCGCTGGTGTCCTATATCGTTGCGGTGCCGGGCTTCCCGGCCGATGTCGCGCAGGTGCGTGAGTTCCTCGGTGAGCGGTTGCCGTCGTATATGGTGCCGGCATCGATTGTGGTGATCGACGAGATCCCACTGACTCCGGGCGGCAAGTTGGATCGCCGGGCGTTGCCCGAACCGGTCTTCGAAACCCGCGCGTTCCGCGCGCCGTCCACCCCGATCGAGGAGATCGTGGCGGGCGCCTTCGCCGAGGTTCTCGATATCCAGCGCGTCGGTATGGACGACGACTTCTTCGATCTGGGTGGTAACTCGCTGATCGCCACCCAGGTGGCGGCCCGTCTCGGCCGGGCGTTGAACACCCATGTGCCGGTGCGGATGCTGTTCGAGGCGTCCACTGTGGCATCGCTGGCCGCGCGGGTGGAGCAGCAGGCCGGATCCGGTGGGCGTCAGCCCTTGGTAGCGGTGTCGCGCCCGACTCGGATTCCGCTGTCGCTGGCGCAACAGCGGATGTGGTTCCTCAATCGGTTCGATCAGCGGTCGGCTGTCTACAACATTCCGTGGGCCAGTCGGTTGGCCGGAGACCTGGACGTGGACGCGCTGCGTGCCGCTATCGGTGATCTGGTGGGTCGGCATGAGGTGCTGCGGACCCTCTACCCGGAAACCGAGTCCGGGCCCGTGCAGGTGGTGTTGCCGGCGGCCGAGGCGGTTCCGGATCTGATCGTGCGGTCGATCGACAGCGCGAATATCGTTCCGGCGGTTTCGGAGCTGGTTTCCACCGGCTTCGATGTGACGGCCGAGGTGCCGTTGCGGATGGCGCTGTTCGAGATCGACGACTCGGCCGACGACGCGCGCGAGTTCGTATTGGTGGTGGTGGCGCACCATATCGCCGGTGACGGTTCGTCGGCGCTCCCGCTGATGCGAGACCTGATGACCGCCTACACGGCCCGCGCGGCCGGGATGGTGCCGGGTTGGACGCCGTTGGCGGTGCAGTACGCCGACTATGCGCTGTGGCAGCGGGAACTGCTCGGTGACGAGAACGATCCGGAATCGCTGGCTGCCCAGCAGATCGCCTACTGGAAGTCGGCGCTGGCCGGGGTCCCCGACCAACTGGATCTGCCTGTCGATCGTCCGCGCCCGCCGGCGCAATCGTTCGCGGGGCGCCGCGTCGAAATACATATCACCGCGGAACTCCATGGCGGATTGCTGCGCTTGGCGCAGCAGCAGGGCGCCACCATGTTCATGGTGGTGCATTCGGCATTCGCGGTACTGCTGTCGCGTCTGTCCGGGACCGATGACATCACCATCGGTACGCCGGTGGCGGGTCGTGGTGAACAGGCTCTGGACGATCTGATCGGTATGTTCGTGAACACGCTGGTGTTCCGGACCGAGCTCGATCGTGGGGAATCCTTCGCCGCGTTGCTGGCCCGTCAGCGTCAGGTGGATATCCAGGCGTTCGCGCATGCGGATGTGCCGTTCGAGCGTCTGGTGGAGGTGTTGAACCCGGCGCGTTCGACCGCGCGGCATCCGCTGTTCCAGGTCGGATTCACCTTCCAGAACCTGGCCCAGTCCAGCCTCGAGTTGCCGGGCCTGACCGTGTCGGGTGTGGAGGTCGACGCCGAGGTCTCGCAGTTCGATCTGAACCTGATCGTGGGCGACAGCTATGACTCCTCCGGTGCACCGCAGGGGGTCGGGGGTTATCTGACCTACGCCACTGACTTGTTCGATCAGGGCACGGTGCAGGGTTTCGCGGATCGTTTCGTGCGGTTGCTGGCGGCGATTGTTGCCGAGCCGTCGACGGCGGTGGGTGATCTGGAGATTCTCGCTCCGGTTGAGCGGGTGCGGGTGTTGTCGGAGTGGAACGCGACCGGGCAGGTGGTGCCGGAGGGGTTGTTGCTGGACGGTTTCACTCGGATGGTGGTGGAGTTCCCGGATCGGGTGGCGGTGTCGTTCGAGGGGACGAGTCTGTCGTATGCGGAGTTCTCGGGTCGGGTGAATCGGTTGGCGCGGTATCTGGTCGCGCAGGGTGTGGGTCCGGAGTCGTTGGTCGGGTTGTTGGTGTCGCGGTCGCTGGATTTGGTGGTCGGGATGTATGCGGTGGTGGCTGCTGGTGGTGGGTATGTGCCGTTGGATCCGGCGCATCCGGTGGAGCGGATCGGTTACATCCTGGATACGGCGGGTCCGGTGTGTGTGCTGACCACGACCGGTGATGTGGGTGCGGTTCCCGAGGGGACGAGTGTGCCCGTGTTGGAACTGGATGTCTTGGATGTCAGTGGTTATGACGCGTCGCCGGTGGTTGATGTTGATCGGCTGGGTCGGGTGCGGTCGAGCAATACGGCGTATGTGATTTTCACGTCGGGTTCGACGGGTCGTCCTAAGGGTGTTGCTGTGTCGCATTCGGCGATCGGTAATCAGGTGGCGTGGATGTTGTCTCAGTATGGGTTGGGTGCTGGGGATGTGTATTTGCAGAAGACGGCGACGACGTTCGATGTGTCGTTGTGGGGTTATTTCTTGCCGTTGGCTGTGGGTGCGCGTTTGGTGGTGGCGACGGCGGATGGTCATCGTGATCCTGGGTATTTGGCGGGGGTGATTGCTGAGCAGCGGGTGACGGTGACTGATTTCGTGCCGTCGATGTTGACGGTGTTCGCGGCGAATGTTGTGGCGGGTTCGGTTCCGTCTTTGAGGCATGTGTTCGTGATCGGTGAGGCGTTGCCGTTGGAGACGGTGTCGGCGATGCGTGCGGTTTCTGGTGCTGTGGTGCATAACCTTTATGGTCCGACCGAGGCTGCGGTGTCGGTGACGTATTGGGAGGCGTCGGGTGAGGAGGTCGGGAGTGTGCCGATCGGTGTGCCGCAGTGGAATTCTCGGGTGTATGTGTTGGATTCTCGGTTGCGTCCGGTGCCCGAGGGTGTGACGGGTGAGTTGTATTTGGCGGGTGGTCAGTTGGCGCGTGGGTATGTGACGCGTCCGGATTTGAGTGCGGATCGTTTTGTGGCGAGTCCGTTCGATGCGGGTTCGCGGATGTATCGCACGGGTGATCTGGTGCGGTGGACGCGGGTCGATGAGCGGCCGGTGTTGGAGTATTTGGGTCGTACTGATTTCCAGGTGAAGTTCCGTGGTCAGCGGATCGAGTTGGGTGAGATCGAGTCGGCGTTTTTGGCGCAGCCGTTGGTGAGTCAGGCTGTGGTGGCGGTTGTGGGTTCGCAGTTGGGTGAGCAGCTGGTCGCCTACGTCGTTCCGGCTCCGGGGCAGCAGATCGTTCAGGCCTCTGTGCTGGAGTCGGTGCGTGGGGTGCTGCCGGTTTATATGGTTCCGGCGGCTGTGGTGGAGCTGGACGCGTTCCCGTTGAATACTTCGGGGAAGTTGGATCGGAAGGCGTTGCCGGAGCCGGTGTTCCAGGCGCGGGAGTTCCGGGCGGCGTCGACGCCGATCGAGGAGATCGTGGCCGGCGTCTTCGCCGATGTTCTGGGTGTGCAGCGGGTCGGTGTGGATGATGATTTCTTCGCGTTGGGTGGTAATTCGCTGATCGCGACTCAGGTCGCTGCTCGGTTGGGTGCGGCGTTGGATACCCAGGTTCCGGTGCGGGTGTTGTTCGAGGCTTCGACCGTGGCGGGGTTGGCCGCGCAGGTTCAGGAACATGTGGGCGTAGGCGGTCGTGCGGCGCTGGTGGCGCAGCCGCGTCCGGAGCAGGTGCCGTTGTCGCTGGCTCAGCAGCGGATGTGGTTCCTCAACCGGTTCGACCACGCCTCGGCGGCGTACAACATTCCGTTCGCCATCCGGCTGACCGGCGATCTCGAGGTGGACGCGCTGCGCGCCGCCATCGCCGATGTCGTCGCCCGGCACGAGGTCTTGCGCACCGTTTACCCCGAAGTGGACGGGATCGGCCACCAGCAGGTACTGCCCGCCGACGAAGTGGTCTTCGACCTCACCCCCGAACCGGTCGCCGCGGCGGAATTGCCCACCCGGATTCTGGAATTGATCGGGGTGTTCTTCGACGTCACCGATACGCCGCCGTTCCGGACGACCCTGCTGCGGTTGGACGAGAACACCTATGTTTTCGTTCTCGTCGCGCATCACATCAGCGCTGACGGTTTCTCGCCGCGACCACTGCTGCGCGATCTCGTCGTCGCCTACAGCGAGCGCAGTCGCGGTGTGGCGCCCGGCTGGGCACCATTGCCGGTGCAGTACGCCGATTACACGCTCTGGCAGCGTGCGGTGCTCGGCTCGGAGGACGATCCGGAATCGGTCGCCGCCCAGCAGGTCGCCTACTGGGTCGACACGTTGCGGGATCTGCCCGATCAGCTGGAACTCCCGACCGATCGGCCGCGTCCGGAGATCGCCTCCTATTCTGGTGCCGTCCACGATTTCGCCGTGGACCCGGCGCTGCGGGCCGAACTCGAGAATCTGTCCCGCGCGCAGGGCACCACGCTGTTCATGCTGGTGCACGCCGCGCTGGCGGCCTGGTCGAGCAGGATGGCCGCCCGCAGCGATATCGCGATCGGCACTCCGATCGCAGGCCGTGGTGAGCAGGCGCTCGACGATCTGGTCGGGATGTTCGTGAACACCCTTGTCCTGCGCACCGAAGTGTCCCCGGCAATGCCGTTCACCGAACTGCTGGCGCAGGTACGGCGGACCGACCTGGCGGCCTTCAGCCATGCCGATATCCCGTTCGAGCGGCTGGTCGACATTCTGAATCCGCGCCGCTCGCAGGCACATCACCCGCTGTTCCAGGTGGCGCTGTCCTTCGAAGCGGCGTCGGCGGCCGATACCCGGGCCGTGGCGCTGCCGGGCCTGGAGCTCGAGGTCGTCGAATTCGATCCCGGACATGCGAAATTCGATCTGCAGCTGACGGTCGGCACGGACAGTGCCACCGACGGCAGCCTGCTCATGCAGTGGGCGTATGCCACCGACCTGTTCGATCCGGAGACGGTGGCCGGCTTCGCCGAGCGACTGGTTCGGATCCTGCGTGCGATCGCCCGGGATCCGGGTGTCGCGGTCGGCGATATCGATCTGCTCGGTGAATCCGAGCGCACCGATGTAGTGCGGCGCTGGACGGGTACCGGCGCCGACGCGGCCGCGGGTGTGTTCAGCGTCGACGGACAGGCGGTCGATCGGCCCGAGAGCGCCACCCTGGCAAGCCTGTTCGAGGTGGCGGCCCGCGAGCATCCACAGCGGACCGCGGTGAAGTTCGGCGACGATCGGCTCAGCTACGCCGAGTTGGATCGCCGGGCGAATGTGCTGGCCCGGCGGTTGATCGCCGAAGGCGCCGGGCCCGAGAGTCTGGTCGCGGTTCTGCTGCCGCGTTCGCTGGATCTGGTGGTCGCGTTGCTCGCGGTGATCAAATCGGGCGCCGGCTATGTACCGGTGGATCCGGATTCGCCGGCCGAACGCCTCGCGTATGTGCTCGGTGACGCCGATCCGGCGACCGTGGTGCTCGACTCCACTGTGCCGGTGCGACTTCCCGCCGGTATCTCGTGGGTCGCGGTGGACGGTTACGCGGTGGAAGCCGGCGATATCGAGGACGCCGACGACGGTCCGATCACCGACGCCGATCGGCTCGCGCCGCTGCGGCCGGACAACACCGCCTACGTTATCTACACCTCCGGTTCCACCGGCCGCCCCAAGGGCGTCGCGGTGCCTCATCGGAACGTGGTGCGGTTGTTCGCCAATACCGAACGCGAATTCGGTTTCGGCGCCGACGATGTGTGGACACTGTTCCACTCCTATGCCTTCGATTTCTCGGTGTGGGAGCTGTGGGGACCGCTGCTGTTCGGCGGCACCCTCGTGGTCGTCGACTACTACGTCTCGCGTTCGCCGCAGCAATTCCTGGAACTGCTGCGCGCCGAACGGGTCACGGTGTTGAACCAGACTCCGTCGGCGTTCTATCAGCTGGCCGAGGCCGATCGCATCGCGGCCGACGACCGTCCGCTGGCGCTGCGCTATGTGGTGTTCGGCGGTGAGGCACTGGAATTGCGCCGGCTCGCCGACTGGGTCGAACGGCACGGTGACGGTACGGCCGGACGTACCCAGGTGGTCGACGGCCGGGAAACCGCCTCGCCGCTGCTGGTGAACATGTACGGCATCACCGAGACCACGGTGCATGTGTCCTACCGCGCCCTCGACGCGGCCACGATCGCCGGTGCGGCCGGCAGCGTGGTGGGCCGCGCGCTGGCCGGCCTGAAAACCTATGTGCTGGACAATCGGTTGCGGCCGGTGCCCGTGGGTGTCGCGGGTGAACTGTACGTCTCCGGTGTGCAACTGTCGCGCGGTTACCGGGGCCGCCCGGATCTGACGGCGGCACGTTTCGTCGCCGACCCGCTGGGCGAACCCGGCGCCCGTCTGTACCGTTCCGGCGACCTCGCCCGCTGGAACCGCTCCGGCGAACTCGAGTATCTGGGCCGCGCCGACGACCAGGTCAAGGTGCGCGGATTCCGGATCGAGCTCGGTGAGATAGAAGCCGCGGTGCTCGCGCAGCCGGGTGTCGCGCAGGCCGCTGTGATCGTCCGTGAGGACAAGCCGGGCGATCACCGGATCGTCGGCTATGTGGTCCCGGAGACCGGAGCCGAAACCGATCCGGACGCCGTCCGTGAGGGCGCGGCACAGCGGCTGCCGTCCTATATGGTTCCGTCGGCGCTGGTGGTGCTGGACCGGATCCCGTTGACCATCAACGGAAAACTGGATCGGCGGGCGCTGCCGGCGCCTGTGCTCGAATCAGGGGGGGCGCGGGCTGCCTCGACACCGATCGAGGAGATCGTGGCCGGGGTGTTCGCCGAGCTGCTCGGCGCCGAACGGGTCGGCGCCGATGACGATTTCTTCGCGCTCGGTGGTAATTCGCTGATCGCGACCCAGGTCGCCGCCCGGATCGGCGCCGCGCTCGACACTCAGGTTCCGGTGCGGATGCTGTTCGAGGATTCCACCGTGGCCGCCCTGGCAGCCCGGGTGGAGCAGCAGGCCGGCGCCGGTGGGCGTCCGGTGCTCGCGCCCCGCCCCCGGCCGGAGCGTCCACCGCTGTCGCAGGCACAGCAGCGCCTATGGTTCCTCAACCGCTTCGAACCGGAATCGCCGGTCGACAACATCCCGGTGGTCCTCCGGCTGCGCGGCGCACTCGATGTGCCGGCGATGATCGAGGCGGTCGGCGATGTGATCGCTCGGCACGAATCGCTGCGCACCGTCTACCCGTCGTACGACGGTGTCGGCTACCAGCAGGTGTTGCCGCCGGCCGAGGTGGTTCCGGATGTGGAGACAGTCGAAGTCTCCGCGGGCGCCGGAACTGTGAACGAGCTCGGTGGGGAGCTGCTCGCGTCGATTCTCGAGTTCGTCTGCCTCGGGTTCGATCTCACGGTCGAGCCGCCCGTGCGGATGCGGGTCTATCGCCTGGCCGCCGACGACCATGTGCTGGTCGGAGTGGTGCACCATATCGCGGCCGACGGTTTCTCGATGCATCCGCTGAGCCGTGACCTGATGATCGCCTATGCGGCGCGGACCGCCGGTCAGGCTCCGGACTGGACGCCGATGCCGGTCCAGTACATCGACTATGCGATCTGGCAGCGCGAACTCCTCGGTTCCGAGGACGATCCGGCGTCGCTGGCCGCCCGCCAGCTCGACTTCTGGCGCGCGGAGCTCGACGGGCTACCCGACGAACTCCGATTGTCCACGCGCACTCGTCCCGCGGTGGCCAGTGAACAGTCGGCGACGCACCGGTTCGTCGTGCCCGGCGAACTGATCGATCCGCTCGACGAGCTGGCCAAAGCACAGGGCACTACCCTGTTCATGCTGTTGCACAGCAGTTTCGCCGCCTTGCTCGCCCGGCTCAGCGGAACCACCGATATCGCGGTCGGTATTCCGATCGCCGGACGCGGTGAACGCGTGCTCGACGATATGGTCGGCATGTTCGTCAACACCCTGGTGCTGCGCACTCAGGTCGATGTGGGCGTACCGTTCACCGAGCTGCTCGCGCAGGTGCGCGATCGCGACCTGCACGCGTTCGCGCATGCCGATGTGCCGTTCGAACGGCTGGTCGAGGTGCTGAACCCGGTGCGGTCGCAGTCGCGGCAGCCGCTGTTCCAGGTGATGCTGGCATTCCAGAATCTCGGTGATTCGAGCCTGGAACTGCCGGGTCTGACCATGACCGACCTGAACGTGGAAGCGCCGACCACGAAGTACGATTTGGTGCTCACGCTGAGCAACGCGCCTGCCGATGGATCGGGTATGGGCGCCGCGATCGTCTACGCCACAGATCTCTTCGATGAATCGTTCACGGCCGAATTCGGCCGGCGTTTCGTGCGGATCCTGCGTGCTGTGGTCGCTGAGCCGGAGGTCCCGGTCGGCGATATCGAGATCATGGATTCCGTCGAGCGATCGCTGGTACTGGATCGGTGGAATGCCACGGAGTTCCCCGTGGAGACGACACTCACCGAGACCCCGGGCAACACCATCATGACGCTGGTGTCGTTGTTCGAGGCGCAGGTCGCCCGGACCCCCGAGGCGGTGGCGCTCACGTTCGAGGGCACCAGTCTGTCCTACGGCGAGTTCGCGAGCCGGGTACACCGACTGGCGCGCCGGCTGCGCGATGCCGGAGTGGGCCCGGAGTCCCGTGTGGCGCTCGGAATGCGCCGATCCTTCGATCTTCTCACCGGTCTCTACGCGGTGGTGGCGGCGGGCGGCGCATATGTGCCCTTGGACCCGGACCAGCCTCTCGACCGCCTCGAGTACATCGTCGATGCTGCGCGGCCGGTCTGTGTACTCACCTCCGGGGAAGATCTCGACCCGGGGATCGAGCATCAGGTGCGCATCGACCACCTGGACCTTTCCGATTTCGCGGACACCCCGCTCACCGATGCCGATCGGAACCGGCCACTACGCCCGGACAACACCGCGTACGTGATCTTCACATCGGGATCGACCGGCCGGCCGAAGGGTGTCGCGGTATCGCATCGGGCAGTGGTCAATTACCTGGTGAACGCACATGCGCGGCACGGTGTCGGTGCCGACGATGTGCTGCTGCAGCGGACCCTGGCGACCTTCGACCCGTCCGTGGTGGAGTTCTTCCTGCCGCTGCAGGTGGGTGCTCGCCTGGTCATCGCACGTTCGGAAGGTCATCGTGACGCGGTCTATCTCACCCGGCTGATCGCCGACGAGGGCGTCACCATGGCGCAGTTCGTGCCGTCGATGCTGTCGGTGTTCCTCACCGAGTCCGAGCCCGGAGCCTGGGCCGGACTGCGCGATATCGTCGTCGGCGGGGAAATGCTGTCCGGTGATATCGCACAGCGGTTGCGGGAACGCACCGGCGCGCGCCTGCACAACAAGTACGGTCCGACCGAGACCACGATCGACGTCACCAATTACGAGGTGACCGATGTCGAGTCCGGCGCGGTGCCCATCGGTGTTCCCGGCTTCAATACGCAGACCTATGTGCTCGACGACCGGGTGCGGCCGGTTCCGGTGGGTGTTCCGGGTGAGCTCTACATCGGTGGTGCGCAATTGGCGCACGGCTATCTGGGCCGCCCCGATCTGACCACCACGCGTTTCGTCGCGAACCCGTTGCGCGCGGGGGAACGCATGTACCGCACCGGCGATGTGGTCCGGTGGTCTCCCGACGGGGAGCTGGAGTACCTGGGCCGCAGCGATTTCCAGGTGAAACTGCACGGTCTGCGGATCGAGCCCGGCGAGATAGAGCACGCGCTCACCGAACTGGCGAGCGTCGCCCAGGCGCTGGTCGTCATGCGCAGTCACGCGCGGACCGGTGACCATCTGGTGGCGTACGTGGTGCCGGCTACCGGCGACGAGATCGACACCGACGAGTTGCGCGCCGAGCTGCGTGGCCGGCTGCCGTCGTACATGGTGCCGTCGGCGTTCGTGGTGCTGGCGGCGTTCCCGCTGAACGCCTCGGGCAAGCTGGACCAGAAAGCATTGCCGGAGCCGGTGTTCGAGGCCCGGGTGTTCCGCGCGGCGTCCACGCCGATCGAGGAGATCGTGGCGAATACGTTCGCCGACGTCCTCGGGGTGGAGCAGGTCGGCGCGGACGACGATTTCTTCGAGCTCGGTGGTAATTCACTGGTCGCGACCCAGGTCGCGGCGCGGCTCAGCGCCGCGCTGGGTGCGAGTGTGCCGGTGCGCGCCCTGTTCGAGGCGCCGACGGTCGCGGCGCTGGCCGTGCGGGCCGAACAGGCTGGGGAGAGTGCACGCCCGGCGCTGGTAGCGGGTCCGCGGCCGGCGCGGGTGCCGCTGTCGTTCGCGCAGCAGCGTATGTGGTTCCTCAACCAGTACGACACCTCGTCGGTGGCCTACAACCTGCCGATGGCGATCCGGCTCTCCGGTGACCTCGATGTGGCGGCCCTGCGTGCGGCCGTGGCCGATGTGGTGTGGCGCCATGAGTCGCTGCGCACCCGTTTCCCGGAGGTCGACGGTGCCCCGGCGCAGGTGATCGTGCCCGCCGGGCAGGTAGAGCTGGATCTGGAGCCGGTCGCGGTCGCCGCGGCCGAGGTGGTGGCGGCGGTCACCGAGTTCGTGGCCACCGGTTTCGATGTGGCCGCCGCGGTGCCGCTGCGGATGCGGCTGTTCGAAGCCGCACCGGACGCGCATGTGCTGGTTGTGGTTGTGCACCATATCGCCGCGGACGGTTTCTCGATGGCGCCGCTGGCCCGGGATGTGATGACCGCGTACGCGGCGCGCGCTCAGCGGAGTGTGCCGAGCTGGGAACCGCTGGCGGTGCAGTACGCCGACTTCACGCTGTGGCAGCGGCAGGTGCTCGGTGCCGAGGACGATCCGGATTCGCCGATGGCGCGGCAGATCGCGTTCTGGCAGCGCACCCTCGCGGATCTGCCCGACGAGCTGGCGTTGCCGACCGACCGGCCGCGTCCCGCGGTGGCCTCGCTGCGCGGCGCGACGGTGCACAGTGAGCTGCCGGCCGAGCTGACCCGCACCCTGGACGAGCTGGCCCGCGGGCGCGGTGCCTCGATGTTCATGGTGCTGCACGCGGCGCTGGCCGCGCTGCTGGCACGGATGTCCGGTAGCGACGATATCGCCGTCGGTACGCCGATCGCGGGTCGTGGTGAGCAGGCGCTCGACGATCTGGTCGGCATGTTCGTCAACACCCTCGTACTGCGGACATCCGTCCGTTCGGGCGAAACCTTCACCGCACTACTGGATCGTGCCAAACAGGCCGACCTGGATGCGTTCGGCCACGCCGATGTGCCGTTCGAGCGACTGGTGGATCTGCTGGCGCCGGAGCGGTCGCAGGCGCGTAATCCGCTCTTCCAGGTCGCGCTGTCGCTGCAGAACGCCCAGCAGGCGGTGCTGGATCTGGCGGGTCTCGAAGTGTCCGGACTGGAGCTCGCGGAAGACGTCGCCCGATTCGATCTGCAGTTCACATTGGGCGAGAACGCCTCGGGCGGGATGGATCTGGCGCTGAACTACGCGACAGAACTGTTCGACGAAACCACCGCGAAGGTCCTCCTCACCCGGTGGCAGCGGTTGCTCGACGCGGTCGCCGCCGACCCGGACGTGGTGCTGGGTGCGGTCGAGATCCTGGACGAAAGTGAACGTGCGGCGGCGCTGACCCGCACCGGCGGCCCGGCGGTACCGGCCCGCACGTTGCCGGAGTTGCTGGCCGCGGCGGTGGCGGTGGATCCGTCGGCGCCGGCTCTGGTGTTCGCCGGTGAGCGGTGGACGTACGGGCAGGCAGACGAGCACTCGAACCGGTTGGCGCGGGAGCTGATCGCTGCCGGGCTGGGGGCCGAGGATCTGGTGGCGATCGCGGTGCCGCGGTCGGCGGATTCGGTGCTGGCCGAGTGGGCGGTGACGAAGTCGGGTGCGGCGTTCGTCCCGATCGACCCGACCTATCCGGCCGAGCGAATCGCCCATATGCTCGCCGATTCGGGTGTGCGGATGGGCGTGACGGTGTCGCGGGTGCGGGCGGATCTGCCCGGCACGGTGGACTGGCTGGTGCTCGACGAGCTGGTGCTCGACGAGCATTCGGCCGAACCGGTGACCGACGCGGACCGGGTGCGGCCGCTGACGCCGGCGAATATCGCCTACATCATCTACACCTCCGGTTCCACCGGTGTGCCCAAGGGCGTGGTGGTTCCGCATGCCGGTCTGGCGAATTTCAGCGCCGAACAGGTGCATCGGTACCGGATGGACTCCGATACCCGGACCCTGCACTTCTCCTCGCCGAGCTTCGACGCCTCCATCATGGAGCTGCTGCTGGCGATCGGATCGGGTGGCGCGCTGGTGGTGGTGCCCCCGGGTACCTACGGTGGTGCCGAGCTCTACGGTCTGATCCGGGACGAACAGGTGACCCATCTGTTCATCACCCCGGCGGCGCTGGCCACCTTCGATCCGACCGGCTTGGACAGTTTGCGGGTGTTGGCGGTCGGTGGTGAGGCGTATTCGCCCGAGCTGCTGGCGAAGTGGGCGGTTCCGCTGGGTGGCCCGGACGGCCCGGTCCGTGCATTCCACAATGTTTACGGCCCCACCGAAACCACCATCGTGGTCAATATCGGTGAATCGCTGGTGGCTGGCGAGGCACTCACCATCGGCGGGCCGAACCGCGGTATCCGTTCGCTGGTGCTCGACGACCGGCTGCAGCCGGTACCCGACGGTGTGGCGGGCGAACTCTATGTGTCCGGTACCCAGGTGACCCGCGGTTATCACGACCGCCCCGGCCTCACCGCCGACCGGTTCGTAGCCGACCCCTATGCGTCGGGCGAACGTATGTACCGCACCGGTGACGTGGTGCGCTGGGCCTCCCGCGAACTCATCTCCGGTGAAATCGAATACCGGCTCGAATATGTGGGTCGGTCCGATTTCCAGGTCAAGGTCCGCGGTTTCCGCATCGAGCTCGGCGAGATCGACAACGCGCTCACCTCCTACGCCGCCGTCGATTTCGCGGTGACGATCGGGCACGAGAGCGCCGCGGGCGCGGTCTCGCTGGTGTCGTATGTCGTCGCCGCGACCGGTTATTCGGTCGATGTCGCGGCACTCACCGCGTACGTCGAGGATCGGCTGCCCGGTTACATGGTGCCGTCGGCCATCATGGTGCTGGACTCGATCCCGCTGACCCCGGTCGGCAAGCTGGATCGTAAGGCGTTGCCGGAGCCGGTGTTCGAGACCCGCGAGTTCCGGGCCCCGGCCACTCCGATCGAGGAGATCGTGGCCGGCGTGTTCGCCGATGTCCTCGGTGTGGACCGGGTCGGCGCGGACGACGACTTCTTCGCGCTCGGTGGTAACTCGCTGATCGCGACCCAGGTCGTGGCGCGCCTGGGCGCAGCACTCGATACCCAGGTGCCGGTGCGGGTGCTGTTCGAAGCCTCCACCGTGACCGCCGTCGCTGCCCGGATCCAGGAGCAGGCCGGTTCGGGGGGGCGTGCGGAACTGGTGCCGCAGCCGCGGTCGCGGCAGGTGCTGTCCTCGGGTGAGGCCGTGCAGGCGGCGCCGCTGTCGCTGGCGCAGCAGCGGATGTGGTTCTTGAACCGCTTCGACGAGAATTCGGCGGCTTATCACATTCCGATGGCGATCCGGTTGTCCGGTGCACTGGATGTGGATGCGTTGCGGGTCGCGATCTCCGATGTGGTGGCGCGGCACGAGGTGCTGCGGACGGTGTATCCGGAGACGGAATCCGGTCCGGTGCAGGTGGTGCTCTCGGCCGGGGATGCCGTACCGCAGTTGGATATTCGCTCGGTCGCTGCCGCCGACGTGGTCGCGGCCGTTTCGGAACTCGCCGCGACCGGATTCGATGTGACCGCGGAGGTGCCGTTGCGGGTCACGCTGCTGCGGATCGATGATGCGGCAGACGAATTCGTGCTGGCGATGGTCGTACACCACATCTCCGGTGACGGTTCGTCGATGGTGCCGTTGACCCGGGACATCATGACCTCGTATGCCGCGCGGGCCGCCGGTGTGGAACCGGGTTGGGCGCCGTTGGCGGTGCAGTACGCCGACTACAGCATCTGGCAACGTGAGTTGCTGGGTGCGGAGTCCGATCCGCTGTCGCTGGCGGCCGCGCAGATCGGGTATTGGCGGTCGGCGCTGGCAGGTGTGCCGGATCAGCTGGATCTGCCGGCGGATCGGCCGCGTCCGGCGGTACAGTCCTACGCCGGTGGCCGGGCGGCGGTCGAAATCGACGCCGAGACCCATGCCGGTTTGGTGCGGTTGGCGCAGCAGCAGGGCGCCACCTTGTTCATGGTGGTGCATTCGGCATTCGCGGTGCTGCTGTCGCGGCTGTCGGGCGTCGATGACATCACGGTGGGTACACCGGTGGCGGGTCGTGGTGAGCAGGCGCTCGACGATCTGATCGGTATGTTCGTCAACACGCTGGTCTTCCGGTCGCAGCTGGATCGGGGCGAGTCGTTCGCGGATCTGCTGGCGCGGCAGCGCGAGGTGGATATCGCGGCGTTCGCGCACGCGGATGTGCCGTTCGAGCGGCTGGTGGAGGTGCTGAACCCGGTTCGTTCGACCGCGCGGCATCCGCTGTTCCAGGTGGGCTTCTCGTTCCAGAACCTGGCGCAGACCGAGTTGCGGTTGCCCGATCTGACGGTGTCGGGTGTGGACTTCGATACCGCGATCTCGCAGTTCGATCTGCACTTGATCGTCGGTGACAAATACGATCCGTCGGGCGCCCCCGAAGGCGTGGCCGGTTACCTGACCTATGCCACCGCGCTCTTCGACCAGCCGACCGTGGACGGTTTCGCGGGTCGGTTCGTGCGGTTGCTGCGCGCGATCGTGGCGGATCCGTCGGTGCCGGTGGGTGATCTGGAGATCCTGGCGCCCGCCGAGCGGGCGGTGCTGGCGGAGCGGAATTCGACTGTCCGGGAGCTGGATTCGGCTGCGACGCTGGTATCACTGTTGGACGCCTCGGTCGCGGCGAACGGTTCTGCGGTGGCGTTGGTGGGTGCCGACGGTACGCAGGTGACCTATGCCCAGTTGGGTGCGCGGGTCAATCGTCTGGCGCGGTATCTGATCGGTCGTGGGGTCGGCCCGGAGGATCGGGTCGCGTTGGCGATTCGCCGGTCGGTGGATCTGGTTGTCGCGATGTACGCGGTGTCGGTGGCAGGCGGTGTGTATGTGCCTGTCGATCCCGATCAAGCCGCCGAACGCAGCGAGTACATCCTGGCCACCGCGGGACCGGTCTGTGTGCTGACGAATTCCGAAACCGGATTCGGTGTCGGTGCGGGGCCGGATACGCCGGTTGTGGTGCTCGACGATCTGGACCTCGATGCCTTCGACGGCTCGCCGGTGTCGGATGGCGAGCGGGTCGCCTCGTTGCGTTCCTCGAATACGGCGTATGTGATTTTCACGTCCGGGTCGACGGGTCGCCCGAAGGGTGTGGCGGTGCCGCATGTGGCGGTGGTGAACCAGTTGCGGTATCTGATCAGTGAATTCGGGTTGGATGGCACGGATGCGGTTCTGTTGAAGACTGCGGCGACGTTCGATTTGTCGGTGTGGGAGTTCTGGGCTGCGGTGGTTTGTGGTGGTCGGTTGGTGATCGCGTCGCCGGAGGGGCATCGGGATCCGGTGTATTTGAGTGGTTTGATGCGTGGTGAGGGTGTGACGACGTTGACGGTGGTGCCGTCGATGTTGGATGCGTTGTTGGGTGTGGATGGGGGTGTGTCCGGGTCTTTGCGGCGGGTGTTGGCGATCGGTGAGGCTTTGCCGGTGGTGACGGCGGGGCGGGTGTTGTCGGAGTATCCGGGTGTTGGGTTGTTCAATTTGTATGGTCCGACCGAGGCTGCGGTGTCGGTGACGACTCATCGGGTGACTTCGGTGGATGTGGTGTCGGTGCCGATCGGTGTGCCGCAGTGGAATTCGCGTGTGTATGTGTTGGATGGTCGTTTGCGGCCGGTGCCTGATGGTGTGTCGGGTGAGTTGTATTTGGCGGGTGTTCAGTTGGCGGTGGGGTATTTCGGTCGTGCGGAGTTGAGTGCGGAGCGGTTTGTGGCGGATCCGTTTGTGCCGGGTGTGCGGATGTATCGCACGGGTGACTTGGTGCGCTGGAACTCCGTGGGGGAGCTGGAGTATCTGGGTCGTTCCGATTTCCAGGTGAAGATTCGTGGGTTCCGGATCGAGTTGGGTGAGATCGAGGCGGCGTTGTTGGTGTTGCCGGAGGTTGCGCGGGCTGTGGTGTTGGCGGTGTCGGATCCGCGGACCGGTGACCGGTTGGTCGGCTACGTTGTTCCGGCTGTGGGTGCTGGTTTGGATCTGGTTCGTATCCAGTCCGAGTTGGGGCAGCGGTTGCCGTCGTATATGGTGCCGTCGGCGTTCGTGGAGCTCGATGCGTTGCCGTTGACCGTGAACGGGAAACTCGATCGTAAGGCGTTGCCGGAGCCGGTGTTCGAGGCGCGGGAGTTCCGGGCGGCGTCGACTCCGATCGAGGAGATCGTGGCGAATACGTTCGCGGAGGTCCTCGGTGCGGACCGGGTCGGTGCGGATGATGATTTCTTCGCGCTGGGTGGTAACTCGCTGATCGCGACCCAGGTCGCTGCTCGGTTGGGTAAGGCGCTGGATACATCGGTGCCGGTGCGGGCGTTGTTCGAGGCGTCCACGGTGGCCGGTTTGGCGGTGCGGGTCGAACAGCATGCGGGCTCGGGTGGGCGTGCGGCGCTGGTGCCGCAGCCGCGTCCGGATCGGGTGCCGTTGTCGTTGGCGCAGCAACGGATGTGGTTCCTCAACCGCTTCGATCAGCAATCCGCCGCCTACAGCATCCCCCTGGCCATCCGGTTGACCGGCGCGCTGGATGTGCTCGCACTGCGGGCCGCGATCGGTGACCTGGTCGACCGGCACGAAATCTTGCGCACCTACTACCCGGAAACTGAGCAGGGCCCGGTGCAGGTGATCCTCCCGGCCGGCGGCGCGGCACCGGAACTCCTCGTGCGGTCGGTCGCCGCCGGGGATCTGGAATCCGCTGTGCTCGACCTCGTGTCCACCTCTTTCGACGTGACCGATGAGGTGCCGTGGCGGGTGGCGCTGTTCGCTGTCGACGGTGCGGCCGACGAGCATGTGCTGGCGATGGTGATGCACCATATCGCCGGTGACGGTTCCTCGGTGGCGCCGTTGACGCGGGATCTGATGACCGCGTATGCGGCGCGGGCCGCGGGTGGGGCGCCGGGCTGGGCACCTCTTCATGTGCAGTACGCGGATTTCGCGTTGTGGCAGCGGGCGTTGCTGGGTGACGAAGCCGATCCGGAGTCGCTGGCCGCGAGTCAGGTCTCCTATTGGCAGTCGCGGCTGGCCGGTATTGCGGATCAGCTGGACCTGCCCGCGGACCGTCCGCGGCCTGCGGTGCAGTCCTTCGCCGGTGGCCGGGTGGAGATCGGTATCGATGCCGAGATCCATGCGGGGTTGCAGCGGTTGGCGCAACAGCAGGGCGCGACCCTGTTCATGGTGGTGCATTCGGCACTGGCCGTGCTGCTGGCCCGGCTCTCCGGCACCGACGACATCACCATCGGTACGCCGGTGGCGGGTCGTGGTGAGCAGGCGTTGGACGATCTGATCGGTATGTTCGTGAACACTCTGGTGTTCCGGACCGAGCTGGATCGTGGTGAGTCGTTCACCGATCTGCTGGCGCGGCAGCGGCAGGTGGATATCGAGGCGTTCGCGAACGCGGATGTACCGTTCGAACGCCTGGTGGAGGTCCTCAACCCGGCGCGTTCGACTGCCCGGCACCCGCTGTTCCAGGTGGGCTTGACGTTCCAGAACCTGGGGATGTCGAGTCTGGAGTTGCCCGGTCTGACGATTTCCGGTGTCGATATCGATACCGCGTCCTCGCAGTACGACCTGCACCTCATGGTCGGCGACAGCTACGACACCACCGGCGCGCCGAACGGGCTGGCCGGTCATATGACCTATGCCAGCGATCTGTTCGAGCATGCGACGGCGCAGAGTTTCGTGGATCGGTTCCTGCGTGTGCTGGGTGGGATCGTGGCGGATCCGTCGGTGCCGGTGGGTGATCTGGAGATCCTCGCCCCGGTCGAACGGACCCGGGTGTTGGCGCAGTGGAATGCCACCGATCATTCGGTGGCGCCGCAACTGCTTCTCGACGGTTTCGCCCGTACGGCGGCCGCGTACCCGGATCGGGTCGCAGTGGTGTTCGAGGGGACGAGTCTGTCCTATGCGGAGTTCGCGGGTCGGGTGAATCGTTTGGCGCGGCATCTGGTTGCGCTGGGTGTGGGTCCGGATGTCGCGGTGGCGTTGGGGATGCGGCGGTCGCTGGATCTGGTGGTGGCGATGTACGCGGTCGTCACCGCGGGTGGTGCGTATGTGCCGTTGGATCTGGAGCAGCCGGTCGAGCGGGTCGATTATGTGCTGGATACGGCGGCACCGGTGTGTGTGCTGACCAGTCGGGTTGATGGGTTCGCTCCGGTCGGTCGTTCGGTGGTGGTGGTCGATGAGATCGATCTTTCGGCGTTGTCGGAGGATCCGGTCACTGATGCTGATCGGGTGGGCCCGTTGCGGGCTGCGAATACGGCGTATGTGATTTTCACGTCGGGTTCGACGGGTCGGCCGAAGGGTGTGGCGGTTTCGCACGGGGCGATTGTGAATCGTTTGGTGTGGATGCAGTCCGAGTATGGGCTCGGGGTTGCGGATGTGGTGTTGCAGAAGACGCCGTCGACGTTCGATGTGTCGGTGTGGGAGTTCTTCTGGCCGTTGCAGGTGGGTGCCAGGTTGGTGGTGGCCAAGCCTGATGGTCATCGGGATCCGGGGTATTTGGCCGAGGTGGTCGATGCTGAGGGTGTGTCGGTGGCGCATTTTGTGCCGTCGATGTTGAGCGTGTTCGTGGGTGCGCTGCCTGCCGAGCCGGGTGTGGTGTCGTGTGGTTCGCTGCGGTTGGTGTTCTCTTCGGGTGAGGCGTTGCCTGCGGGGCCTGCGCAGCGGTTGCGGGAGTTGACGGGTGCGGCTGTGCACAATTTGTATGGTCCGACCGAGGCTGCGGTCGATGTCACTTTCCATGAGGTGACGGATGCGGATTCGTCGATGGTGCCGATCGGTGGTCCGGTTTTCAATACGCGGGTGTATGTGCTGGATGGTCGGTTGCGGCCGGTGCCGGTGGGTGTTGCGGGTGAGTTGTATTTGGCGGGTGTGCAGTTGGCGCGTGGTTATGTGGCGCGTCCGGATTTGTCGGCGGATCGGTTCGTCGCTGACCCGTTCGAGACCGATGCGCGGATGTATCGCACCGGTGACCTGGTGCGCTGGAACTCCGCAGGGGAGTTGGAGTATCTGGGTCGTACCGATTTCCAGGTGAAGTTGCGTGGTCTGCGCATCGAACTCGGTGAGATCGAATCGGCGCTCGCGGCCCTGCCCGAGGTGGGCCAGGCCGTGGTGGTCCTGCGCAACGACCCGCGCACCGGCGACCAGCTCATCGGTTACGCGGTGCCCGCGGCCGACGCGCAGGTCGATCCCGACCGGGTGCGCGGTGAGCTCGCCGCGCAGCTGCCCGGCTACATGGTTCCGGCGACGCTCATGGTGGTCGATGCCTTCCCGCTGAACGCTTCCGGCAAGCTGGATCGCCGGGCATTGCCCGAGCCGGAGTTCGCGGCCCGGGCGTTCCGGGCGCCGTCCACTCCGGTCGAGGAGATCGTTGCGGCGACCTTCGCCGAGGTACTCGGGGTGGATCGGGTCGGCGCCGACGACGACTTCTTCGCCCTCGGCGGTAACTCGCTGATCGCGACCCAGGTCGTGGCCCGGCTCGGGACCGCTTTGCAGACCACGCTGCCGGTGCGGCTGGTGTTCGAGGCGTCCACCGTGGCCGGTCTCGCCGCGCGGGCCGGTCTGCACGCCGGTGCCGGCGGGCGGGCGCCACTGGTGCCGCAGCCGCGTCCGACGCAGACCCTGCCCTCGGGTGAGGTCGTCGAGCGGGTGCCGCTGTCGCTGGCGCAGCAGCGGATGTGGTTCCTGAACCGCTTCGACCCCGATTCGTTCGTGGACAATATCCCGGTCGCGGTGCGGCTGTCGGGGGCGCTGGATGTGGCCGCGTTGCACGCCGCGGTCGCCGATGTACTGGCGCGACACGAATCGTTGCGGACCTTCTATCCCGAGGTGGACGGAACCCCATATCAGCAGGTGGTGCCGGCGGTCGAAGTCACGGCGGAGCTGACTCCGGTCGAGACGACGGTGGCCGAGCTGCCGGGCCGGCTCGCGGAGCTGGTGACGACAGGATTCGACGTCACCACGCGCGTGCCGTTCCGCGCCGGGCTGTTCCAGGTGGACGCGACCGAACACGTGCTCGGTTTCGTCGTTCATCACATCTCCGGCGACGGTTTCTCGATGTCACCGCTGCTCCGCGATCTGGTGACCGCGTATGTGGCGCGGACCGAGGGCGATGTTCCCGGCTGGTCGCCGCTGGAAGTGCAGTACGCCGATTTCGCGCTGTGGCAGCGGCAGGTACTGGGCTCGGAGGACGATCCCGAATCGGTGATCGCCGAGCAGGCCGGGTACTGGTCGGGGGCGCTGGCCGGGCTTCCGGATCAACTGGATCTCCCGGCCGACCGGGCCCGGCCCGCGGTGGCCTCGGGCCGGGGCGCGACGCAGGTGTTCGAGATCGACGCGGAGACCCATGCCGGGCTGACCGAGCTGGCACGAGCCGAGGGCGCGACCCTGTTCATGGTCGTGCACTCGGCGTTCGCGGTGCTGCTGTCGCGGTTGTCCGGCGAAACCGATATCGCGATCGGCACCCCGATCGCGGGCCGCGGTGAACGTGCCCTCGACGACCTGATCGGTATGTTCGTGAACACGTTGGTGTTGCGGACGCCGGTCGATTCCGGCGCCGGGTTCACCGAGCTGCTGGATTCGGTGCGCGGTACCGATATCGCCGCCTTCGGGCATGCCGATCTGCCGTTCGAACGGTTGGTGGAAATCCTCAATCCGGTGCGATCGCAGGCCCGGCATCCACTGTTCCAGGTGATGTTGTCGCTGCAGAACACGCCGCGGGTAGACGCGGCGCTGCCCGGACTGGCGATCAGCGCGGTCGATATGCCGTTGGAGACGGCGAAGTTCGATCTGCAGCTGGACTTGAGCGAGCGGACCGGCGCCGCCGGGATCGCCGCGACCTTCACCTACGCGACCGATCTGTTCGAACCGGCGACGGTGGCGCAGTTCGGCCGGCGATTCGTCCGGTTGCTGAAGGCCATAGTCAAGACCCCCGAGCGGCCGCTGGGCGAACTACCGCTATTGGACGCGGGCGAGGTGTCGTCTGTCCTGCGCGGTGGATACGGGCCGGCCGGGACGGTCGATCCGGCCGCGACATTGGCCGGAATGTTCGCCGATCAGGTCGTCCGGACCCCGGCGGCGCCCGCAGTGGTGTTCGAGGGGACGAGTCTGTCCTATGCGGAGTTCGCGGGTCGGGTGAATCGTTTGGCGCGGCATCTGGTTGCGCTGGGTGTGGGTCCGGATGTCGCGGTGGCGTTGGGGATGCGGCGGTCGCTGGATCTGGTGGTGGCGATGTACGCGGTCGTCACCGCGGGTGGTGCGTATGTGCCGTTGGATCTGGAGCAGCCGGTCGAGCGGGTCGATTATGTGCTGGATACGGCGGCACCGGTGTGTGTGCTGACCAGTCGGGCTGATGGGTTCGCTCCGGTCGGTCGTTCGGTGGTGGTGGTCGATGAGATCGATCTTTCGGCGTTGTCGGAGGATCCGGTCACTGATGCTGATCGGGTGGGCCCGTTGCGGGCTGCGAATACGGCGTATGTGATTTTCACGTCGGGTTCGACGGGTCGGCCGAAGGGTGTGGCGGTTTCGCACGGGGCGATTGTGAATCGTTTGGTGTGGATGCAGTCCGAGTATGGGCTCGGGGTTGCGGATGTGGTGTTGCAGAAGACGCCGTCGACGTTCGATGTGTCGGTGTGGGAGTTCTTCTGGCCGTTGCAGGTGGGTGCCAGGTTGGTGGTGGCCAAGCCTGATGGTCATCGGGATCCGGGGTATTTGGCCGAGGTGGTCGATGCTGAGGGTGTGTCGGTGGCGCATTTTGTGCCGTCGATGTTGAGCGTGTTCGTGGGTGCGCTGCCTGCCGAGCCGGGTGTGGTGTCGTGTGGTTCGCTGCGGTTGGTGTTCTCTTCGGGTGAGGCGTTGCCTGCGGGGCCTGCGCAGCGGTTGCGGGAGTTGACGGGTGCGGCTGTGCACAATTTGTATGGTCCGACCGAGGCTGCGGTCGATGTCACTTTCCATGAGGTGACGGATGCGGATTCGTCGATGGTGCCGATCGGTGGTCCGGTTTTCAATACGCGGGTGTATGTGCTGGATGGTCGGTTGCGGCCGGTGCCGGTGGGTGTTGCGGGTGAGTTGTATTTGGCGGGTGTGCAGTTGGCGCGTGGTTATGTGGCGCGTCCGGATTTGTCGGCGGATCGGTTCGTCGCTGACCCGTTCGAGACCGATGCGCGGATGTATCGCACCGGTGACCTGGTGCGCTGGAACTCCGCAGGGGAGTTGGAGTATCTGGGTCGTACCGATTTCCAGGTGAAGTTGCGTGGTCTGCGCATCGAACTCGGTGAGATCGAATCGGCGTTGACCGGTGTGGCCGAGGTCGCGCAGGCCGTGGTGGTCCTGCGCGGTGACGCGCGGACCGGTGATCAGCTCGTCGGCTACCTGGTACCGGCGTCCGGTGCGGTGGTCGACATCGACGCGCTGCGGACTCATCTGTCGGGCCGGTTGCCCTCGTACATGGTGCCCGCCGCGTTCGTGGTGCTCGACGCGCTGCCGCTCAATGCCAGTGGCAAACTCGATCGTCGGGCGCTTCCGGCGCCGGTGTTCGAGGCTCGGGTGTTCCGGGCGCCGTCCACCCCGATCGAGGAGATCGTGGCGAATACGTTCGCCGAGGTACTCGGGGTGGAGCGGGTCGGCGCGGATGACGATTTCTTCGCCCTCGGCGGTAACTCGCTGATCGCGACCCAGGTCGCGGCCCGCATCGGCGCGGCACTCGACGTGAGCTTGCCGGTGCGTGCCCTGTTCGAGGCACCGACGGTCGCGGCGCTGGCCGTGCGGGCCGAACACACCGGGGAGCGCGCGCGTCAGCCGCTGGTCGCCGGTCCGCGACCGGAGCTGGTGCCGCTGTCGTATGCCCAGCAGCGCATGTGGTTCCTCAACCAGTACGACACCTCGTCGGTGGCCTACAACCTGCCGATGGCGATCCGGCTCTCCGGCGCCCTGGATGTGGCGGCGCTGCAGGCGGCGATGACCGATGTCGTGCGCCGCCACGAATCGCTGCGCACCCGCTACCCGGAGCACGGTGGTACTCCGGTGCAGGCCGTCCTGCCGGCCGGACAGGTCGAACTGGATCTTGTTCCGGAGCAGGTGGCCCCGGACGAAGTACCCGCGAAGGTCACCGAATTCGTGAGTACCGGCTTCGATGTGGCCGCGGCCGTGCCGATGCGGGCCCGGTTGTTCGCCGCCGGTCCGGACGAGTACGCGCTCGTCGTGGTCGTGCACCATATCGCCGCGGACGGTTTCTCGATGGCGCCGCTGGCCCGGGACGTGATGACCGCGTACGCCGCGCGTGCCCAGGGCGGTGTGCCGAGCTGGGAACCGCTGGCGGTGCAGTACGCGGACTTCACGCTCTGGCAGCGGCAGCTGCTGGGCGCCGAGGACGATCCGGATTCGCCGATGGCGCGCCAGATCGCGTACTGGCAGCGCACTCTCGCGGATCTGCCCGACGAGCTGGTGCTCCCGGCCGACCGCCCGCGTCCCGCGGTGGCGTCGATGCGGGGTGCGACAGTGCGCGGCGAAATCGGATCCGAACTGGTGCGGGGCCTGGAGGCGCTGGCCCGCGAACGCGGTGCCTCGATGTTCATGGTGCTGCACGCCGGTTTGGCGGCGTTGCTGGCGCGGATGTCCGGTAGCGACGATATCGCCGTCGGTACGCCGATCGCGGGTCGTGGTGAGCGGGCGCTCGACGATCTGGTCGGCATGTTCGTCAACACCCTGGTGCTGCGGACCGAGGTCCGCTCCGGTGCGACGTTCGCGGATCTGGTCGAGCAGGCCAAGCAGGCCGATCTGGACGCGTTCGGTCACGCCGATGTGCCGTTCGAACGACTGGTGGACTTGCTGGCGCCGGAACGCAGCCAGGCCCGCAACCCGTTGTTCCAGGTGGCGCTGTCGTTCGAGAACAACCAGCAGCCGACCCTGGATCTGGCCGGGCTGGAAGTATCCGGACTCGACCTCGCGGCCGACGTCGCCCGGTTCGATCTGCAGTTCAACCTCGGTGAGAACGCCTCGGGCGGAATGGATCTGACGCTCAACTACGCGACGGAACTCTTCGACGAAGCGACCGCGCATGCCCTGCTGACCCGTTGGCAGCGGTTGCTGGCCGTGGTCGCGGCGGATCCGAATATCGTGCTGGGCGCGGTCGAGATCCTGGACGAGCCCGAACGCGCCGAGATCCTGTCGCGTTCGGGTGGTCCGGCGGTGCCGGCGCGCACGTTGCCGGAGCTGCTGGCGGCGGCGGTGGCAGTCGATCGGTCGGCGACGGCGGTGGTGTTCGAAGGCGAACGGTTCACCTACGGAGAATTCGACGAGCGGTCCAACCGCCTGGCGCGGGAGCTGATCGCGCGGGGTCTCGGCGCTGAGGATCTGGTGGCGGTGGCGGTACCGCGGTCGGCGGATTCGGTTCTCGCCGAGTGGGCTGTCGCGAAAGCCGGTGCGGCGTTCCTGCCGATCGATCCGAGCTACCCGGAGGACCGGATCGCGCATATGCTCACCGATTCCGGTGCGCCGGTGGGTGTGACGCTCTCGGTGCTGCGGTCGGATCTGCCGGATTCGGTGGACTGGCTGGTGCTCGACGAGCTCGATCTCGAGGGCTATTCGGCCGCGGCGCTCACCGATGCGGATCGGGTGCGGCCGGTGACCCCGGCGAATACGGCGTATGTCATCTACACCTCCGGGTCGACCGGTGTGCCCAAGGGCGTTGTGGTGTCGCACGCCGGTTTGGCGAACTTCAGCGCCGAGCAGGTCGAGCGCTACCGGTTGACCCCGGATTCGCGGGCACTGGCCTTCGCGTCACCGTCCTTCGATGCCTCGATCCTGGAACTGTTGCTGGCTGTCGGGTCGGCGGGTGCGCTGGTGGTCGTGCCGACGGGTACCTACGGTGGCGCGGAGTTGGGTGAGCTGATCGCTCGCGAGGGCGTCACGGCCGGTTTGATCACCCCGTCGGTGCTGGCGTCGCTGGATCCGGCCGATCTGGCGGGGATGCAGGTCATCATCGCCGGTGGTGAGGCCATTTCCGCGGATCTGGTGGCGAAGTGGTCGACAGCTGCCGAGGGTGGTGGCCGGCGACGGTTCCACAATGCCTACGGTCCGACCGAGGCCACTGTCGCCACGAATATCAGTGGCGTGTTGCGGCCGGGTGATCGGGTAACCATCGGTGGCCCGGTGCGGGGTATGCGTGCGCTGGTGCTCGACGACCGGATGAACCCGGTGCCGGAGGGTGTAGCCGGGGAGTTGTACGTCGCAGGTGTGCAGCTGGCCCGTGGCTACCATGCGCGCCCCGGCCTCACCGCGGACCGCTTCGTCGCCGATCCCCACGGTGAACCGGGTACCCGGCTTTACCGCACGGGTGACGTGGTGCGCTGGCGTCGCGACAGCGCCGGCGACCCCGCGGTGGAGTATGTGGGCCGCAACGACTTCCAGGTGAAGATTCGCGGTTTCCGCATCGAGCTCGGCGAGATCGACGCCGCCCTCACCGCGCACGACAGCGTCGATTTCGCCGTCACAACAGGCCACAAGACCCCCGCGGGTGCGGTTTCGCTGGTGTCGTATGTGGTGGCCGCGGCCGGGGTTTCGGTGGACGCCACGGCGCTGACCGGGTACGTCGCGGAGCGGCTGCCCGACTACATGGTGCCCGCGGCCGTCATGGTCATCGACCGGATCCCGCTGACCCCCGCCGGTAAGCTGGACCGTAGAGCCCTGCCGGAACCGGTGTTCCAGGCCCGCACCTCCTACCGCGGGCCGCGCAACCCGGTCGAGCAGATCATCGCCGAAGTCTTCGCCGAGGTCCTGGGCGTGGACCGGGTCGGTGTGGACGATTCGTTCTTCGCCCTCGGCGGCGACAGCATCGTCTCCATTCAGCTGGTGTCCCGCGCCAAGGCGCGCGGCGTGGTCTTCACACCGCGGCACGTCTTCGAACAGCGGACGGTGGCCGGGCTGGCTTCGATCGCCGAATCCGCGGAAGCCGACAGCGTGGTGCGCACGCTGGTCGAGCTGCCCGGCGGCGGCGTCGGCACCATGGCGCTTACGCCGATCGTGCGGTTCATGGCCGAACGATCCGGTTCCTTCGGCCGGTTCCACCAGCTCATGGCAGTGGAACTGCCGGTCGGCATCGACCGCGGAACCATCGCCGCCATCGTGGGACCGGTCCTCGACCGGCACGATATGTTGCGGGCGCGGTTGTACGCCGCGGACGGCGACTGGGTCGTGGAGACGGCCGAACCGGGCAGCGTCGAGGTGGACGCACTGATCGACCACACCGTGTTCGACAGTGCCGTCGGTGAGGACGAACTCCTCGAGATCGCCTCGGCCGCTGTCGATTCCGCGCTGGACCGGCTCGATCCCGAAAACGGCGTGGTGGTCCGGTTCGTCTGGCTGGACCCCGATACGACCGACCGATCCGGCCGCCTGGTGGTCATCGCGCACCACCTGGTCGTCGACGGTGTGTCGTGGCGGGTCCTGGTGCCCGATTTCGTACTGTCCGCGGTAGCGCACAGTGCGGGGCAGATTCCCGAACTGCCCGCCCCCGTCACCTCCATGCGAACCTGGGCGCACGCGCTCGAGCAAGACGCGTACAGCGGCGAGCGGCTCGCCGAACTGGAGTACTGGCGGACCGTTGCCGGCACCGCCGACCCGCTGCTCACCGAGCGCCGTCTGGATGTATCGGTGGATACCGCCGGTGTCACCGATATTCACGCGGTGCGGGTATCGCCGGAGGTCACCCGGACCCTGCTCACCACGGTGCCATCGCTGTTCCACGGCAGCGTGAACGACGGCCTGCTCACCGCGCTCGTACTGGCGACGGCCGCCTGGCGGGCCCGGCGCGTGCCCGGGATCCGGGTGGACGATCCGCTGCTGATCCGGCTCGAGGGCCACGGCCGTGAAGAAGAGCTCGCACCCGGGGCCGATCTGTCCCGCACGGTCGGCTGGTTCACCGCGCTGTTCCCGGTGCGGTTCGAACCGGCCGGGATCGATATCGAGGCCGCCCTCACCGGTGGTCCGGCACTGGGCGCCGCGCTGAAACTCGTGAAGGAACAGCTGCTCGCGGTCCCGGACAAGGGTGTCGGCTACGGTCTGCTGCGCTATATGAACTCCGAGACCGCGGTCGAGCTCCCGCGGGAGATGCCGGGTCAGGTGAACTTCAACTACCTGGGCCGTGTCGGCGGGGGCGAGATCCCCGACGAAATGCACGGTTTCGGCTGGATCCCGGCGGGCGACCTGGCCGGTCTCAGCGTCTCCTACGACTCGGATATGCCGGCCATGGCGCCGCTGGACATCAACGCCATCGTGGTCGGCGATACGCTGACCGCGCGGATCGGCTACCCGTCCACGCTGCTGTCGCCGGACGAGGCCCGCGAATTCGGTGACCTGTGGGTACAGGCGCTGGAAGCGGTGGCCCGCCATGCCGATTCCGCGGGTGCGGGCGGGCATACGCCGTCCGATTTCTCGCTGGTCTCGCTGTCGCAGCAGGACGTCGACGGTATCGAGAAGCGGTTCCCGATGCCGGTCGCCGACGTGTGGCCGCTGTCCTCGCTGCAGTCCGGACTGCTGTTCCACGCGCAACTCGCCGCCATGTCGGTGGACGTGTACACCGGTCAGGCGGTGCTCACGCTGACCGGCCGGTTGGACGCCGAACGGCTACGAGCGGCCGCGCAGGCCCTGGTGGACCGTTACGAGAACCTGCGTACCGCCTTCGTCACCGACCGCGAGGGCAACTCGGTGCAGGTCGTCCTGAACGATGTGCGGGCCGACTGGACCGAGTACGACCGCTCCGCCACCGGCACCGCCGACGACCTCATCGAGGCGGACCGGCTGCGGCGCTTCGACCTCGCCGAGCCGCGACTGATCAGGTTCACCCTGATCGAGACCGGACCGAGCACCTGGCAGTTCGTGGTGTCGAACCATCACATCCTGCTCGACGGCTGGTCCATGCCGCTGCTCATGCGGGATCTGCTGGCGCTGTACGCGGTCCGCGCCGACAGCACCGCGCTGCCCGCGGCCCGCTCCTACCGGCACTTCCTGGACTGGGTCGGCCGGCAGGATCACGACGCGTCGCTGGCGGCGTGGGGCGGCGCGCTGTCCGGGGTGACCGAACCGACCCTGCTCACCCGCCCGGAGTCCGGGGGCGGCGATTCCGCGCACGAGATCGAGGCCCTGTCGGGCGAATACGTCTTCGAGCTGGATACCGCGGCCACCGCGCGGATCACCGCGCTGGCCGCCGAGCTCGGTATCACCGCCAACACGGTCCTGCAGGTGGCATGGGCGGTTCTGCTGGGCCGGATCACCCACCGCGACGACGTGATCTTCGGTGCGACCGTATCCGGACGTCCGCCGCAGCTGACCGGGGTCGAGACCATGGTCGGGCTGTTCATCAACACTGTCCCGGTCCGGGTGCGGTTCGACCAGAGCGAACCCGCGCGTGAGCTGCTCACCCGGACCCAGGGCGAGCAGGCCGATCTACTGGATCACCACTATGTGGGTCTGGCGGATATCCAGGCGGCGGCCGGGATGGCAACCCTGTTCGACACCCTGTTGGTGTTCGAGTCGTATCCGGTGGACGCCGAGGGCATCCAGGCCCAGGCCACCGATATCGACGGGATGGCGGTGACCGGGCTGAGCACGGTCGACGCTACCCATTATCCGCTGAGCCTGATCGCCTCGCTGGGCAGCACGCTGCGGATTCGCGCCGGGTATCTGCAGGACATGTTCGACGAGTCCGGTGTGCGGCGCATCGCCGACCAGCTGGTTCGGGTGCTCACCGCCATCACGGCCGCACCGGACCGGCCGCTCGGTGAGGTCGACCTGCTCGACGACGCGGAACGCGAGCTCGTCCTGCGCCGGTGGAACGACACCGCGCGCACCGTCGACTCCGCCGCGACCCTGGTGTCCATGTTCGACGCGCAGCTCGCCCGCACCCCGGACGCGCCCGCGCTGACCTTCGACGAACAGACCCTGTCCTACGCCGAGTTCGCCGCTCGGGCGAACCTCCTCGCGCGGTGGCTGATCCACCGCGGCGTGGGCCCGGAATCCTTTGTGGCGCTGGGGATGCGGCGTTCGATCGATCTGGTGGTCGGTATGTACGCGGTCACCATGGCCGGCGGCGCGTATGTGCCCCTCGATCCGGATCATCCGGCCGAGCGCACGGAATACATCCTGGCCACCGCGGACCCGGTCTGCGTGCTGACCTCCGGCGACGATCTGCCGATCGATACCGCCCAGGTGCGGATCGACAAACTGGATCTGTCCGGTTATGCGGGTGCCGCGGTCACCGATGCCGATCGGGTGGCGCCGTTGCGGGCTGCGAATACGGCGTATGTGATTTTCACGTCGGGTTCGACGGGTCGGCCGAAGGGTGTGGCGGTTTCGCACGGGGCGATTGTGAATCGTTTGGTGTGGATGCAGTCCGAGTATGGGCTCGGGGTTGCGGATGTGGTGTTGCAGAAGACGCCGTCGACGTTCGATGTGTCGGTGTGGGAGTTCTTCTGGCCGTTGCAGGTGGGTGCCAGGTTGGTGGTGGCCAAGCCTGATGGTCATCGGGATCCGGGGTATTTGGCCGAGGTGGTCGATGCTGAGGGTGTGTCGGTGGCGCATTTTGTGCCGTCGATGTTGAGCGTGTTCGTGGGTGCGCTGCCTGCCGAGCCGGGTGTGGTGTCGTGTGGTTCGCTGCGGTTGGTGTTCTCTTCGGGTGAGGCGTTGGCTGCGGGGCCTGCGCAGCGGTTGCGGGAGTTGACGGGTGCGGCTGTGCACAATTTGTATGGTCCGACCGAGGCTGCGGTCGATGTCACTTTCCATGAGGTGACGGATGCGGATTCGTCGATGGTGCCGATCGGTGGTCCGGTTTTCAATACGCGGGTGTATGTGCTGGATGGTCGGTTGCGGCCGGTGCCGGTGGGTGTTGCGGGTGAGTTGTATTTGGCGGGTGTGCAGTTGGCGCGTGGTTATGTGGCGCGTCCGGATTTGTCGGCGGATCGTTTTGTGGCGAGTCCGTTCGGTGCGGGTGAGCGGATGTATCGCACTGGTGATGTGGTGCGGTGGAACTCCACGGGCGAGCTGGAGTATGTGGGTCGTTCTGATTTCCAGGTGAAGTTGCGTGGTCTGCGGATCGAGTTGGGTGAGATCGAGTCCGCGTTGACCGGTGTGGCCGAGGTCGCGCAGGCCGTGGTGGTCCTGCGCGGTGACGCGCACACCGGTGATCAGCTCGTCGGCTACCTGGTGCCCGCCGCGGGAGCGCTGGATATCGAAGATGTGCGGGAAGACCTGTCCGCGCGCTTGCCGTCGTACATGGTGCCTGCCGCGTTCGTGGTGCTCGACGCGCTGCCGCTCAATGCCAGTGGCAAACTCGATCGTCGGGCGCTTCCGGCGCCGGTGTTCGAGGCTCGGGTGTTCCGGGCGCCGTCCACCCCGATCGAGGAGATCGTGGCGAATACGTTCGCCGAGGTACTCGGGGTGGAGCGGGTCGGCGCGGATGACGATTTCTTCGCCCTCGGCGGTAACTCGCTGAGCGCGACCCGGGTGGCCGCGCGGTTGTCGGCGGCGCTGGACACCGATCTCGCCGTGCGGGAACTGTTCGAAGCCTCGACGGTGACCGCGCTGGCGGCTCGTGCCGAGACCCATTCGGGTGCGGGTGGCCGGGTGCCGTTGGTGCCGCAGCCGCGTCCGACGCAGACCCTGCCCTCGGGTGAAGTCGTCGAGCGGGTGCCGCTGTCGCTGGCGCAGCAGCGGATGTGGTTCCTGAACCGGTTCGATCCGGGGTCGGCCGCGGACAATATGCCGATCGCGGTGCGATTGTCGGGTCTGCTCGACCGCCAGGCCATGCAGATCGCCATCGCCGATGTGCTGGCGCGCCACGAATCGTTGCGGACGTACTACCCCGAAGTGGACGGGACACCGTTCCAGCAGGTGGTGCCGACCTCGGCGGTGATCCCGGATCTGACCCCGGTGGACGTTTCGGAAACCGACCTCTTCGCGCGGGTGTCCGAATTCGTCTCCACGGGTTTCGATGTCACCGCCGGTGTGCCGTTCCGAGTCCGGCTGTTCGAGGTGGACCCGACCGAGCACGTGCTGGTGATCGTCGTACACCACATTTCGTCGGACGGTTTCTCCATGGGACCGCTGGCCCGGGATGTGGTCATCGCCTACAGCGCCCGTATCGAAGGCGGTGAGCCGGGCTGGCTCCCGCTCGAGGTGCAGTATGCCGACTACACACTGTGGCAGCGGCAGGTACTGGGCTCGGAGGACGATCCGGATTCGGTGATCGCGGCGCAGATCGCATACTGGTCCACGGAATTGGCGAGTATCCCGGAGCAGCTGGATCTGCCGGCCGACCGGCCGCGGCCCGCCGTGGCCACCGGCCAGGGCGCCAGTCTGTCCTTCGAGATCGACCATGCGGTGCACGCCGAACTCGTCGAACTGGCGCGCACCCGCGGCGTGACCTTCTTCATGGTCGTGCACGCCGCGTTCGCGGTATTGCTGTCGCGGTTGTCGGGCGAATCCGACATCGTCGTCGGCACGCCGGTCGCCGGGCGTGGTGAGCGGGCGCTCGACGATGTCATCGGTATGTTCGTGAACACTCTCGCACTGCGTACGCCGATCGACTCCGGCACCGGTTTCGCTGACCTGCTGGAGACCGTCCGCACCAGCGATGTGACCGCGTTCGGGCATGCGGATCTGCCGTTCGAGCGGCTGGTCGAGGTGCTGAACCCGGTCCGGTCGCAGGCCCGGCACCCGCTGTTCCAGGTGATGCTGTCGCTGCAGAACAACAATCCGCAAGTCAACGGCGAGCTGCCGGGGCTGGCGATCAGCGGTATCGAATCACCCATCGAGACAGCGAAGTTCGACCTGCAGCTGGAACTCGCGGAGCGCATCGACCCGGACCATGCGGCCGGCGGGGCGCCCACGGCTCGTGGGGTGAGTGCGAAGTTCATCTATGCGACCGATCTTTTCGATGTCGCGACGGTGCAGGGTTTCGCGGATCGTTTCGCGCGGTTGCTGGCGGCGATTGTTGCCGAGCCGTCGACGGCGGTGGGTGATCTCGAGATTCTCGCTCCGGTCGAGCGGGTGCGGGTGTTGTCGGAGTGGAACGCGACCGAGCAGGTGTTGCCGGAGCGGTTGTTGCTGGACGGTTTCGCTGGTGCGGTGGCGGAGTTCCCGGATCGGGTGGCTCTGGTGTTCGAGGGTGTCGAGGTCACGTACGCGGAGTTGGATGCGCGGGTGAATCGGTTGGCGCGGTATCTGGTCGCGCAGGGTGTGGGTCCGGAGTCGTTGGTCGGGTTGTTGGTGTCGCGGTCGCTGGATTTGGTGGTCGGGATGTATGCGGTGGTTGCTGCTGGTGGTGGGTATGTGCCGTTGGATCCGGCGCATCCGGTGGAGCGGATCGGTTACATCCTGGATACGGCGGGTCCGGTGTGTGTGCTGACGACCACGGCCGATATGCGGGCAGTCGATGGTGTTGTGGCCGAGGGTGTGCCGGTGTTGGCGTTGGACACGCTGGATGTCAGTGGTTATGACGCGTCGCCGGTGGTTGATGTGGATCGGCTGGGTCGGGTGCGGTCGAGCAATACGGCGTATGTGATTTTCACGTCGGGTTCGACGGGTCGTCCTAAGGGTGTTGCTGTGTCGCATTCGGCGATCGGTAATCAGGTGGCGTGGATGTTGTCTCAGTATGGGTTGGGTGCTGGGGATGTGTATTTGCAGAAGACGGCGACGACGTTCGATGTGTCGTTGTGGGGTTATTTCTTGCCGTTGGCTGTGGGTGCGCGTTTGGTGGTGGCGACGGCGGATGGTCATCGTGATCCTGGGTATTTGGCGGGGGTGATTGCTGAGCAGCGTGTGACGGTGACTGATTTCGTGCCGTCGATGTTGACGGTGTTCGCGGCGAATGTTGTGGCGGGTTCGGTTCCGTCTTTGAGGCATGTGTTCGTGATCGGTGAGGCGTTGCCGTTGGAGACGGTGTCGGCGATGCGTGCGGTTTCTGGTGCTGTGGTGCATAACCTTTATGGTCCGACCGAGGCTGCGGTGTCGGTGACGTATTGGGAGGCGTCCGGTGAGGAGGTCGGGAGTGTGCCGATCGGTGTGCCGCAGTGGAATTCTCGGGTGTATGTGTTGGATTCTCGGTTGCGTCCGGTGCCCGAGGGTGTGACGGGTGAGTTGTATTTGGCGGGTGGTCAGTTGGCGCGTGGGTATGTGACGCGTCCGGATTTGAGTGCGGATCGTTTTGTGGCGAGTCCGTTCGATGCGGGTTCGCGGATGTATCGCACGGGTGATCTGGTGCGGTGGACGCGGGTCGTTGCCGGGACCGAAGGGGTTGCTGGTGATTCGGCGGGGTCGCGGCCGGTGTTGGAGTATTTGGGTCGTACTGATTTCCAGGTGAAGTTCCGTGGTCAGCGGATCGAGTTGGGTGAGATCGAGTCGGCGTTTTTGGCGCAGCCGTTGGTGAGTCAGGCTGTGGTGGCGGTTGTGGGTTCGCAGTTGGGTGAGCAGCTGGTCGCCTATGTGGTGCCGGTGCCGGGGCAGCAGGTCGTGTCGGCCGAGCTGCTCGAAGCGGTGCGTGGGGTGCTGCCGGTTTATATGGTTCCGGCGGCTGTGGTGGAGCTGGACGCGTTCCCGTTGAATACTTCGGGGAAGTTGGATCGGAAGGCGTTGCCGGAGCCGGTGTTCCAGGCGCGGGAGTTCCGGGCGGCGTCGACGCCGATCGAGGAGATCGTGGCCGGGGTCTTCGCCGATGTTCTGGGTGTGCAGCGGGTCGGTGTGGATGATGATTTCTTCGCTTTGGGTGGTAATTCGCTGATCGCGACCCAGGTTGCCGCGCGTCTCGGTGTGGCACTGGATACCCAGGTTCCGGTGCGGGTGTTGTTCGAGGCTTCGACCGTGGCGGGGTTGGCGGTGCGGGTTCAGGAGCAGGCCGGTTCGGGTGGGCGTGCGGCGTTGGTGCCGCAACCGCGTCCGGAGCAGGTGCTGTTGTCGGGTGAGGTCGTCGAGGCCGCGCCGTTGTCGCTGGCGCAGCAGCGGATGTGGTTCCTGAACCGCTTCGACGATGCGTCGGCGGCGTACAACCTGCCGCTGGCGATCCGGCTGTCGGGTGCGCTGGATGTGGAAGCCCTGCGTGCGGCGGTCGCCGATGTGGTGGCGCGGCACGAGGTGTTGCGGACGGTGTATCCGGAGACCGATTCGGGTCCGGTTCAGGTGGTGCTGCCCGCGGGGCAGGCCGCACCGCAGTTGGAGTTGCGGTCGGTGGCTGCCGACGGGGTGGTGGCCGCGGTGGCCGAGCTGGCGTCGGCCGGTTTCGATGTCACCACCGAGGTACCGCTGCGGGTAGCGCTGATCCAGGTGAGCGACCTGCCCGGCGGAGACGACGCGGCCGGCGAGTTCGTGTTGGCGATGGTGGTGCACCATATCGCCGGCGACGGTTTGTCGGTGGGTCCGCTGACCCGTGACGTGATGACCGCCTACGCGGCGCGTACGACGGGTGGGGCGCCGGCTCGGACGCCGCTGCCGGTTCAGTACGCCGACTACAGCATCTGGCAGCGCGATCTGCTGGGCGACGAATCCGATCCGGAATCGCTGGCTGCCCGGCAGATCGGCTACTGGCAGTCGGCGCTGGCCGGAGTCCCGGACCAGCTCGACCTGCCGGTAGACCGGCCGCGTCCGGCGGCGCAGTCGTTCGCCGGTGGCCGGGTGCAGCTCGGTATCGATGCCGAGACGCACGCCGGTCTGCTGAGGGTGGCCCAGGAGCAGGGCGCGACTCTGTTCATGGTCGTGCATTCGGCGCTGGCGGTGCTGCTGTCGCGTCTGTCCGGTACCGACGACATCACCATCGGTACCCCGGTGGCGGGTCGTGGTGACCAGGCTCTGGACGATCTGATCGGTATGTTCGTGAACACCCTGGTGTTCCGGACCGAGCTCGATCGCGGGGAGGCGTTCACCGATCTGCTGGCTCGCCAGCGTCAGGTGGATATCCAGGCGTTCGCGAACGCGGACGTGCCGTTCGAACGCCTGGTGGAGGTGTTGAACCCGGCGCGTTCGACCGCGCGGCATCCGCTGTTCCAGGTCGGATTCACCTTCCAGAACCTCGGTGGGTCGAGTCTGGAGTTGCCGGGCCTGACCGTGTCGGGTGTGGAGGTCGATACCGAGATCTCGCAGTTCGATCTGAACTTCCTGCTCGGCGACTCCTACGACGAGGCAGGCGCGCCGCAGGGCGTGGCCGGGTATCTGACCTATGCCACCGCCCTGTTCGATCAGGGCACTGTGCAGGGATTCGTGGACCGGTTCACTCGATTGCTGCGTGAGATCGTCAGTGACCCTTCGCGGCCGGTGGGTGATCTGGAGATTCTTTCCCCGGTTGAGCGGGTGCGGGTGTTGTCGGAGTGGAACGCGACCGGGCAGGTGTTGCCGGAGGGGTTGTTGCTGGACGGTTTCACTCGGATGGTGGCGGAGTTCCCGGATCGGGTGGCTCTGGTGTTCGAGGGTGTCGAGGTCACGTACGCGGAGTTGGATGCGCGGGTGAATCGGTTGGCGCGGTATCTGGTCGCGCAGGGTGTGGGTCCGGAGTCGTTGGTCGGGTTGTTGGTGTCGCGGTCGCTGGATTTGGTGGTCGGGATGTATGCGGTGGTGGCTGCTGGTGGTGGGTATGTGCCGTTGGATCCGGCGCATCCGGTGGAGCGGATCGGTTACATCCTGGATACGGCGGGGCCGGTGTGTGTGCTGACCACGACCGGTGATGTGGGTGCGGTTCCCGAGGGGACGAGTGTGCCCGTGTTGGAACTGGATGTCTTGGATGTCAGTGGTTATGACGCGTCGCCGGTGGTTGATGTTGATCGGCTGGGTCGGGTGCGGTCGTCGAATACGGCGTATGTGATTTTCACGTCGGGTTCGACGGGTCGTCCTAAGGGTGTTGCTGTGTCGCATTCGGCGATCGGTAATCAGGTGGCGTGGATGTTGTCTCAGTATGGGTTGGGTGCTGGGGATGTGTATTTGCAGAAGACGGCGACGACGTTCGATGTGTCGTTGTGGGGTTATTTCTTGCCGTTGGCTGTGGGTGCGCGTTTGGTGGTGGCGACGGCGGATGGTCATCGTGATCCTGGGTATTTGGCGGGGGTGATTGCTGAGCAGCGGGTGACGGTGACTGATTTCGTGCCGTCGATGTTGACGGTGTTCGCGGCGAATGTTGTGGCGGGTTCGGTTCCGTCTTTGAGGCATGTGTTCGTGATCGGTGAGGCGTTGCCGTTGGAGACGGTGTCGGCGATGCGTGCGGTTTCTGGTGCTGTGGTGCATAACCTTTATGGTCCGACCGAGGCTGCGGTGTCGGTGACGTATTGGGAGGCGTCGGGTGAGGAGGTCGGGAGTGTGCCGATCGGTGTGCCGCAGTGGAATTCTCGGGTGTATGTGTTGGATTCTCGGTTGCGTCCGGTGCCCGAGGGTGTGACGGGTGAGTTGTATTTGGCGGGTGGTCAGTTGGCGCGTGGGTATGTGATGCGTCCGGATTTGAGTGCGGATCGTTTTGTGGCGAGTCCGTTCGATGCGGGTTCGCGGATGTATCGCACGGGTGATCTGGTGCGGTGGACGCGGGTCGATGGGCGGCCGGTGTTGGAGTATTTGGGTCGTACTGATTTCCAGGTGAAGTTCCGTGGTCAGCGGATCGAGTTGGGTGAGATCGAGTCGGCGTTTTTGGCGCAGCCGTTGGTGAGTCAGGCTGTGGTGGCGGTTGTGGGTTCGCAGTTGGGTGAGCAGCTGGTCGCCTACGTTGTTCCGGTGCCGGGGCAGCAGGTCGTGTCGGCCGAGCTGCTGGAGTCGGTGCGTGGGGTGCTGCCGGTTTATATGGTTCCGGCGGCTGTGGTGGAGCTGGACGCGTTCCCGTTGAATACTTCGGGGAAGTTGGATCGGAAGGCGTTGCCGGAGCCGGTGTTCCAGGCGCGGGAGTTCCGGGCTGCGTCGACTCCGATCGAGGAGATCGTGGCCGGGGTCTTCGCTGATGTTCTGGGTGTGGGTCGGGTCGGTGTGGATGATGATTTCTTCGCTTTGGGTGGTAACTCGCTGATCGCGACCCAGGTTGCCGCGCGTCTCGGTGTGGCACTGGATACCCAGGTTCCGGTGCGGGTGTTGTTCGAGGCTTCGACCGTGGCGGGGTTGGCGGTGCGGGTTCAGGAGCAGGCCGGTTCGGGTGGGCGTGCGGCGTTGGTGGCGCAGCCGCGTCCGGAGCGGGTGCCGTTGTCGCTGGCGCAGCAGCGGATGTGGCTGATCAACCGGTTCGATCCCAGCTCGGCCGCGTACAACATCCCGATGGCTATTCGTCTCACCGGCGCACTCGATGAGACAGCGGTATACCGAGCGGTTTCCGATGTCGTGCAACGGCACGAGTCGCTGCGGACCCGGTACCCCGCCGATTCGGACGGAGTTCCGTACCAGGAGATTTTGCCGGTCGCGGAGGTTATGCCCCGGGAACCGGTTACTGTTTCCCCGGACGATGTGCTGCCCCGGGTCGCTGAGCTGCTGTCGGCGGGCTTCGATGTCAGCCAGGAGGTTCCGGTGCGGGCGTTGCTGCTCGCGACAGGGCCCGAAGAGCATGTGCTGGCGGTCGTCGCCCACCACATCGCGGCCGATGGCGCGTCGATGGCGCCGCTGGCCCGGGACCTGATGACCGCCTATCTCGCCCGAGTCGGCGGCGAGGTACCCAGCTGGGCGCCGTTGCCGGTCCAGTACGCGGACTTCGCTCTCTGGCAGCGAGCGATAATCGGCGACGAAAACGACGAGGACTCGGTCGCCGCCGCGCAGTTGGCGTACTGGCAGAAGCAGCTCGACGGGATCAGCGGTGAGGCCGGACTGCCGCTGGACCGGCCGCGTCCGCCGATACCGTCGATGCGTGGTGGTGTCACCGGTTTCGCTGTGGACGCCGATGTACACCGGTCGCTGGACGAGTCCGCGCGGGCGAGTGGCGTGACCATGTTCATGGTGATGCATGCCGCGGTAGCCGTGCTGCTGTCCCGGCTCACCAATACCGGTGACGTTCTGGTCGGCACCCCGATAGCCGGCCGCGGTGAACGTGAGCTGGACGATCTGGTCGGTATGTTCGTGAATACGCTGGCATTGCGTACCACGGTGAAACCCGCGATGACCTTCGCCGATGTGCTGGATCAGGTGCGGGAGGTGGACCTGTCCGCCTTCGCCAACGGAGACGTCCCCTTCGAGCGTGTGGTGCAAGCAGTGCTGCCGGACCGGGCGACCGCGAACAATCAGCTCCTCGATGTGGTGCTGTCGTTCCGGAACACCGAGCGGCCCGCGCTGGATCTGCCCGGACTCACCGTGCAGGCGCTGGACGAGGATGTGCTGGCCGCGAAATTCGATCTGGGGATCGGTATCGATCCCCGCCGCGACCCCGAGGGCGGCTTCGGCGAGTTGTGGACCGTGTTCAACTACGCGGTGGACCTGTTCGACGAGTCGACCGTGCAGTCCTTCGGTCGCAGGTTCGCACGTATCCTGGCCGCGGTGGCCGCCGATCCACAGGTCCGGGTGGGTGATATCGATATCCTCGATACCGCGGAGCGCGATCGGATGGCCGTCCCCGCGCAGCAGGTGGCGCCCGCGGCGACGTCAGGTACCGCACTGCCGCAGACGCTGCGCACCTCGGTCGAAGACGATCCCGAAGCCCCTGCGATCGTGTGGGGCGAGAACGAGCTCACCTATCAGGAGCTGGACGCGCGTTCCTCCCGCCTGGCCCGGGTCCTGATCGCGCGCGGTTACGGGCCGGGTACCGGTATCGGGGTCCGGCTCGAACGCGGCGTCGACGCCGCGGTCTCGACCTGGGCCGTGCTCAAAGCGGGTGCGGCGCTGGTCCCCGTCGGCGCGTTGGATGCCGCCGCGGCGGCGGGCCTGACTGCCGTGGCCGGAATCGTGGTCGGTTCCCCGCCCGCTGCTTCCGCCGCGGACTGGCTCGTGCTCGACGATCCGGCGACTGCTGAGGAGATCGCCGCGGAGTCGCCGCGTCCGGTCACCTACGCTCATCGGGTTCGCCCACTGCAGGGCAGCGATCCGGCGTATGCCGGGGCCGACGGTCGTATCGTCTCCTACGATGCGCTGGCGGCCCTGGTGGCGGACGTACACACCGGCACCGAGCTGACCTACGAATCCCGTACCTTCCGGTACGGGCGTACCGACGGCCCGGCCGCGGTCGTGGAGATCGTGGCGGCCGGCGCCGCCGCGGCGGCCGTGGTGCTGGTCTCCGAGGTGACCAGCGACGCGCTCGCCGACGAATGGGTCACACACCTGTGGGTCGATCGGGCCGGACTTGCCGAGCTGGACCCGGAGGCCCTGGAGGATTTGTCCGGGCTCGTCCTCGAGGAGGCCGGGCAGCCGGATGGGTCCTGGTCGCAGGTGGAACATGTGCTCGAGTTGACCGAGTCACTCGACTGAACGGTGGGGGTCGATGCACGGCCCCCGGATCCCTGACGTCCGGCGTGGTCCACGCCGGACGTCAGGGCTGTACAGGCGGGATTTCGGGCCGCCGGTGGTAACAGATCGGTGTCGGCGGCCCATGTAATGTTGGACGATGGATAACCCGGTGACGGGCAATCGTGCTCTTTGCGCGGTGCGGCCCGGTACGCCGGTGTGGTTCGCGCCGTCCGCGGGTGCACCTCCGGCAAGCGCAAAGCAGACAAGGCAGGGTTGATGGGTTCGGTTGTCGGTGAGCAGTGTGACCACCAACAGGAAGTGATGTAGGCATGACCCGAACGGCGCGTACCCGACCCACCCGCACCCGACGTCCCCGCGGAACCACCCTGCCCCAGCTCATGGCTAGGGCGGTCGAGACCAACCCTACGGGTGTAGCGGTCAGTTACGCGGATGCCTCCGGTAACTTGGGCCGGCTCACCTATGCGGAACTGGATGAACGCTCCAATCGGCTGGCCCGCCTGCTCATCGCGCGCGGTATCGGCCCGGAGGATCTGGTGGCGATCGGGATCACCCGCTCGATCGACTCGGTCGTCGCGGTCTGGGCCGTGGCCAAGACCGGCGCCGGGTACCTGCCGGTAGACCCGACCTATCCGATCGACCGCATCACGCACATGATCACCGATTCGGGCGCCGTCTTGGGCCTGACCGTGCAGGAATACGTCGCCGAGCTGCCCGATGAGGTGGGGTGGCTCATCGTCGACGATCCGGATTTCACGGCCGGGCTCACGCAGTACCCGGCCGAACCGGTGTCCTTCGACGAACGGGTGCGGCCGCTGCGCGTCGACCACCCGGCATATGTCATCTACACCTCGGGTTCGACCGGCACTCCGAAGGGAGTCGTGGTCACCCATGCCGGATTGGCCGGGTTCTGCGCCGAACAGCGGGAACGCTTCCGGGTCGAGAGCACGGCTCGTACGATGCATTTCGTCTCCCTGTCCTTCGACGCGTCGATGTTCGAGCTGCTGCTGACGGTGGGTGCGGCGGCGACTTTGGTTGTTGTCTCGCCCACCGTGTACGGCGGCGAAGAATTGGCCGGTCTGATGCGGCGGGAGCAGGTGACCCATGCCGTCTTCACGCCGGCCACGCTGGCCTCTGTCGACCCGGCGGGTCTGAACGATCTGCGTATGGTGATCGTCGGTGGCGAAGCGTGCCCGCCGGAACTGGTGCGTCGCTGGGCCGGAACCCTGTCCGACGGCCGTTCTCGTGATTTCTACAACGGGTACGGTCCGACCGAGACCACCATTGTGGTCAATATCAGTGATCCGCTGAAGCCTGACGAAACGGTCACCATCGGTGCGCCGATCCGCGGCGTCACCGAATACGTGCTGGACGAACGGCTGGCGCCGCTGCCCACCGGAGTCACCGGCGAACTGTATGTGGCCGGCGCCCAACTGGCCCGCGGTTACCACGCCCGGCTGGGCCTGACCGCGGAACGTTTCGTGGCGAACCCCTTCGCCGAGGACGGTTCCCGTCTCTACCGCACCGGCGACCTGGTCCGCTGGCTGGCCGATGGTTCACTGGAGTATCTGGGCCGCAACGACTTCCAGTTGAAGATCCGGGGTTTTCGGATCGAGTTGGGCGAGATCGACGCGGTACTGGCCGAACACGAATCGGTGGGCTTCGCCGTCACTGTCGGTTACGAGCGCGCCGGCGGTGCCACGATCCTCGCCGCCTACGTGCATCCGGCCGACGGAGCCACCGTCGATACCGACGAACTGCTCGCCCTGGCCGCGAGCCGGATGCCCGCGCATATGGTCCCGGCGAGCATCACTGTGCTGGACCGGATCCCGCTGACGCCCGTCGGAAAACTCGACCGCCGTGCGCTGCCCGAACCGCAGCTGCGCAGCAAGGAATATCGCGAGCCGGAGACTTCCTTGGAGAAGCAGGTCGCTGCCGTTTTCTCCGATCTGCTGCGGCCGGTGGACCCCGTCGGCGCCGACGACGATTTCTTCGAACTCGGCGGTAACTCGCTGATCGCCACCCAGGTGGCGGCCCGGCTGGGTGCCGCCGTGGACGCGTCGGTCCCGACCCGCATGATCTTCGAGGCCTCCACCGTGGCCGGTCTCGCCGAACGGCTTGCCGAGATCGGGAATTCGGGTGGCCGGCTGGCGCTCACCGCCGGTCCGCGGCCGGAGTTCGTGCCGTTGTCGCTGGCACAGCAGCGAATGTGGTTCTTGAACCGTTTCGACGAGGGTTCGGCGACGTACAACATTCCGCTGGCCATCCGGCTGTCGGGTGAGCTGGATGTGGACGCATTACGGCTGGCGGTCGCGGATGTGGTGGCGCGCCACGAGGTGCTGAGGACGGTGTATCCGGAAACGGAGTCCGGTCCGGTGCAGGTGGTGTTGCCGGCCGAGGCGGTTCCGGATCTGATCGTGCGGTCGATCGACAGCGCGAATATCGTTCCGGCGGTTTCGGAGCTGGTTTCGGGCGGTTTCGATGTGACGTCCGAGGTGCCATTGCGGGCGGCATTGTTCGAGGTGCACGACACACCCGGCGTGGAAGGTCCGGCGGGCGAGTTCGTGTTGGCGGTGGTCGTGCACCATGTCGCGGCGGATGGTGCGTCGGTGGGCCCGATGACGCGGGACCTGATGACCGCCTATGTGGCGCGTGCGGCGGGCGAGGCGCCGGCATGGACGCCGTTGCCGGTGCAGTATGCCGATTACAGCATCTGGCAGCGTGAGTTGCTGGGGGACGAATCCGATCCGGAGTCGTTGGCAGCGAAGCAGATCGAGTACTGGCGGTCGGCATTGGCCGGGATACCCGATCAGCTGGATCTGCCGATGGACCATCCGCGTCCGGCCGCGCAGTCGTTTGCGGGCGGCCGGGCCGAGGTGTGGGTCGACGCGGAGGTCCATGCCGGATTGCTGCGGATCGCGCAGCAGCAGCACACGACTCTGTTCATGGTGGTGCATTCGGCGCTTGCCGTGCTGCTGTCGCGTTTGTCGGGTAGTGATGACATCACCGTGGGTACACCGGTGGCGGGTCGTGGTGAGCAGGCGCTCGACGACTTGATCGGTATGTTCGTGAACACGCTGGTGTTCCGCACCGAACTCGATCGGGGTGAATCGTTCCGGGACCTGCTGGCACGGCAGCGTGAGATCGATATCGCGGCTTACGAGCACGGCGACGTGCCGTTCGAGCGGCTGGTCGAGGTGTTGAACCCGGCGCGGTCGCAGTCGCGGCATCCGCTGTTCCAGGTGGGGTTGTCGTTCCAGAACCTGGCGCAGTCGAGCCTCGAGTTGCCGGGTTTGACGGTGGCGGGCGTCGACTTCGATACCGAGATCTCGCAGTTCGATCTGAACGTGATCCTGGGCGACAACTATGACGAGACCGGCACGGCTGTAGGTGTGGCCGGGTATTTCACCTATGCCACCGCCCTATTCGATCAGGGCACTGTGCAGGGATTCGTGGACCGGTTCACTCGATTGCTGCGTGAGATCGTCAGTGACCCTTCGCGGCCGGTGGGTGATCTCGAGATTCTCGCTCCGGTTGAGCGGGTGCGGGTGTTGTCGGAGTGGAACGCGACCGGGCATGTGTTGCCGGAGGGGTTGTTGTTGGACGGTTTCACTCGGATGGTGGCGGAGTTCCCGGATCGGGTGGCGGTGTCGTTCGAGGGGACGAGTCTGTCGTATGCGGAGTTCTCGGGTCGGGTGAATCGGTTGGCGCGGTATCTGGTCGCGCAGGGTGTGGGTCCGGAGTCGTTGGTCGGGTTGTTGGTGTCGCGGTCGCTGGATTTGGTGGTCGGGATGTATGCGGTGGTGGCTGCTGGTGGTGGGTATGTGCCGTTGGATCCGGCGCATCCGGTGGAGCGGATCGGTTACATCCTGGATACGGCGGGACCGGTGTGTTTGTTGTCGACGACGGCGGACGCGGTGGCTGTCGGACTCGATTCGGTCGATTGTGCCGATTCGGTCGATGGTGCCGGGGCGAATGCGATCGATGGTGGCGTCCTGGGTGCGATCGGCGGTGGCGCTCTGGGTGCGATTGCGGGTGTGCCGGTGGTGGCGTTGGACACGCTGGATGTCAGTGGTTATGACGCGTCGCCGGTGGTTGATGTTGATCGGCTGGGTCGGGTGCGGTCGAGCAATACGGCGTATGTGATTTTCACGTCGGGTTCGACGGGTCGTCCTAAGGGTGTTGCTGTGTCGCATTCGGCGATCGGTAATCAGGTGGCGTGGATGTTGTCTCAGTATGGGTTGGGTGCTGGGGATGTGTATTTGCAGAAGACGGCGACGACGTTCGATGTGTCGTTGTGGGGTTATTTCTTGCCGTTGGCTGTGGGTGCGCGTTTGGTGGTGGCGACTGCGGATGGTCATCGTGATCCTGGGTATTTGGCGGGGGTGATTGCTGAGCAGCGTGTGACGGTGACTGATTTCGTGCCGTCGATGTTGACGGTGTTCGCGGCGAATGTTGTGGCGGGTTCGGTTCCGTCTTTGAGGCATGTGTTCGTGATCGGTGAGGCGTTGCCGTTGGAGACGGTGTCGGCGATGCGTGCGGTTTCTGGTGCTGTGGTGCATAACCTTTATGGTCCGACCGAGGCTGCGGTGTCGGTGACGTATTGGGAGGCGTCCGGTGAGGAGGTCGGGAGTGTGCCGATCGGTGTGCCGCAGTGGAATTCTCGGGTGTATGTGTTGGATTCTCGGTTGCGTCCGGTGCCCGAGGGTGTGACGGGTGAGTTGTATTTGGCGGGTGGTCAGTTGGCGCGTGGGTATGTGACGCGTCCGGATTTGAGTGCGGATCGTTTTGTGGCGAGTCCGTTCGATGCGGGTTCGCGGATGTATCGCACGGGTGATCTGGTGCGGTGGACGCGGGTGGCTGCCGGGACCGAAGGGGTTGCTGGTGATTCGGCGGGGTCGCGGCCGGTGTTGGAGTATTTGGGTCGTACTGATTTCCAGGTGAAGTTCCGTGGTCAGCGGATCGAGTTGGGTGAGATCGAGTCGGCGTTTTTGGCGCAGCCGTTGGTGAGTCAGGCTGTGGTGGCGGTTGTGGGTTCGCAGTTGGGTGAGCAGCTGGTCGCGTATGTGGTGCCGGTGCCGGGGCAGCGGGTTGTGTCGGCCGAGCTGCTGGAAGCGGTGCGTGGGGTGCTGCCGGTCTACATGGTCCCGGCCGCCCTAGTGGAGCTCGAGGCGTTCCCGTTGAACACGTCCGGGAAGTTGGATCGGAAGGCGTTGCCGGAGCCGGTGTTCCAGGCGCGGGAGTTCCGGGCGGCGTCGACGCCGATCGAGGAGATCGTGGCCGGGGTGTTCGCTGAGGTTCTGGGTGTGGGTCGGGTTGGTGTGGATGATGATTTCTTCGCTTTGGGTGGTAATTCGCTGATCGCGACTCAGGTCGCTGCTCGGTTGGGTGCGGCGTTGGATACCCAGGTTCCGGTGCGGGTGTTGTTCGAGGCTTCGACCGTGGCGGGGTTGGCGGTGCGGGTTCAGGAGCAGGCCGGTTCGGGTGGGCGTGCGGCGTTGATGCCGCAACCGCGTCCGGAGCGGGTGCCGTTGTCGCTGGCTCAGCAGCGGATGTGGTTCCTCAACCGGTTCGATCAGCAGTCGGCGGCGTACAACCTGCCGTTCGCGATTCGTCTCTCGGGTGATCTCGATGTGGATGCGTTGCGGGAGGCCGTCGCTGATGTTGTTGCGCGGCACGAGGTGTTGCGAACGGTGTATCCGGAGACCGATTCGGGACCGGTGCAGGTCGTGTTGGCGGCCGGGCAGGCGGTACCGCGGCTACAGGTACGGTCGGTGGCCGCTGATGGGATTGTGGCGGCGGTAGCGGAGCTGGCGGCGACCGGGTTCGATGTCACGGCCGAAGTGCCGTTGCGGGTGACCCTGTTCCAAATGAGCGACCTGCCCGGCGGCGACGTTCACGGTGAAGCCGGTTCGGACGATGTGATCGCGCGGAACACCGCGGTAGACGTGACCTCCGGCGAGTTCGTGTTGGCGATGGTGGTGCACCATATCGCCGGTGACGGTTCGTCGATGGGCCCGTTGGTCCGTGACGTGATGATGGCGTACGCGGCGCGTACCGCGGGTGAGGCACCGGGGTGGGCACCGTTGGCGGTGCAGTATGCCGATTACGCGTTGTGGCAGCGGGAACTGCTCGGTGACGAATCGGATCCGGACTCCCTGGCGGCCGAGCAGATCGGATATTGGCGGTCGACGCTGGCGGGGGTGCCGGACCAGTTGGATATGCCGGCCGATCGGCCGCGGCCTGCGGTGCAGTCGTATGCGGGTGGCCGGGTCGAGGTGCGGATCGATGCCGAGATCCATTCCGGTTTGCTGCGCTTGGCGCAGCAGCAGGGCGCGACCTTGTTCATGGTGGTGCATTCGGCGTGGGCCGTGTTGTTGTCGCGTTTGTCGGGCACTGATGACATCACGATCGGTACGCCGATGGCGGGTCGAGGTGAGCAGGCGCTCGACGATCTGATCGGTATGTTCGTCAATACCCTGGTGTTCCGCACCGAACTGGATCGCGGCGAGGCGTTCACGGATCTGCTGGCGCGGCAGCGTGAGGTGGATATCCAGGCGTTCGCGCACGCGGATGTGCCGTTCGAGCGCCTGGTGGAGGTGTTGAATCCAGCGCGGTCGCAGTCGCGGCATCCGCTGTTCCAGGTGGGGTTGTCGTTCCAGAACCTGGCGCAGTCGAGCCTGGAGTTGCCGGGTTTGACGGTGTCGGGCGTCGACCTCGATATCGAGATCTCGCAGTTCGATCTCCATCTGATCGTCGGAGACAGCTACGACGAGACAGGCCGCGCCCAGGGAGTGGCCGGGTACCTGACCTTTGCCACCGATCTGTTCGACCGGGAGACGGCGAACGGATTCGTGGATCGGTTCGTGCGGTTGCTGTCCGCGATCGTGGCGGATCCGTCGGTGCCGGTCGGGGATATGGAGATCCTGTCCGCGACCGAGCGGGATGCGCTCGAGGAACGTAACGCGACCGGCCGGGCGCTGGATTCGTCG